>NZ_JAMSLR010000009.1 GCF_023806485.1 Thermalbibacter longus | reverse complement strand
TGCAGCGCGCGCCGTCGGACCGCTGGCGGCCGGCCCGCCTGCGCCTCGACGACGCGGGCCAGGTGACCGTGTGGACAGCACGCCCGTTCCGCCGCCTGCAGCCGGAGCGCGTGCACGCCGTCTACGCCGAGTCCGTCCTGGCCCGCCTGATCCTGTACCGCCGCGGCTGGCCGCTGGTGGGCGCAGCCGAGCGGTACCAGCGGTAGCATACCCCACTTCCCCCTCCCTGTACCCGCCGCCCCTGGGGTAGCACCTGGGGGCGGCATTTTCTGCCGAAAACAAAATGGTGTGTGGGGCGTGTCCCCGGAAATCCCCGGTTTCCCCCGGAAGCCCCCTTCGACTGTTGCGCCCGCGCGTGGGGAGCAGTCCGCTCAAGTGCTAGCGAAGGCACGCTGGATCGCCTCAGCCAGCAGCTTCCGCGCTTCGGCCTCACGCTCGCCGAGCCCCAACTCGGCGAGCGTGCTCACCAGTGCCTGCTCCATCACCCGCGTCAGGCGCTCGATCTCGGCCTGATCCCACAGCGCTCCCTGCCGCAGCGCCACGACGCGGGTGAGGTAGTGGCTCACCAGGCGATCGGCCGCTCTGACGGCCAGCCGCTGGTCAGGCTCACCGAGCGCCTGCCGGAGCCGGGTGATGCCCTCGCTCGCTCCAGCGACCAGTCCAAGGGTGATGGCCTCCTCCATCCGCGCCAGGTGCGCTTCGACTGCGGCGCGGACAGCGGGGTGCTGATGCCAGCGGACGGCCGTCCGCTTCGAGACGCCGGCCTCTGCCGCAGCTTCGGCCAGGCTCGCGCCACGCGCCAGCGCTGCCGCGAAGATTCGTTGTTTCGGCGAGAGTGCGTCCGCTGGCATCGATTGTCACCGTTTCCGTCGCAAGTTGCGCGATGCCCAGGCACGCCAGCCCGGCCATCGGCAGTCGAGCGTCGCTGCGAGCCGTTGCGCCTCAGCGGCCAGCGCGTCACGCGTTTCCCGGTCACCGCGGAGTTCCGCCCCGATCGCAGCGACGAGCGCCTTGACCAGCGCCGTAAAGAGCGCCTGCTGCTCAGAGGCCGGCTGTCGCCGCCGTCCCATCACACCATCTCCCGGACGCTGAGCGGCCGCGGGGCTTCGCCTTTGGCGCGCCGCACCGCACCACGCGCGAACAGGAGACGACTCTCGAGCGCGAGCCGTCCTTCGAACCGGAGCACCCGGTACAGCTGGATGCACTCGGCATCAGAGGGCGGCAGCAAGGTCTCGAGCGCCTCAAGCGCCTCACGGGCGAATGCCTCCGCGCGGTCACGAGTGAGGTAGACGCCACACTCGCGGATGAGCCACGCGGCACGGCGCGCGTCGCGGTCGTTGACTGCCTGCCGGAGCTCCGACCGGAAAGCGCGAGGGCTGTCGCCGCCAGCCCTCTCGATAGCTCGTTCGATGCGCTGGCGGTAGTCCAGGGCGTCAACGCCGGTCAACGCGAGCCGTCGGAGCACGGCTTCGGCCTCGTCAGGAGCCGAGTCGAGCAGGCTGGCGAGCTGTTGCTCGATCGCGCCGATCCGGCGCTCGGCCTCAGCGATCACGCGCTCGCGCTCGTAGTCGCGGTCGCTGGGCCGGACACGTCGTCCCTGCTCGTCGAGTCCCTGCTCGAGCGCCTGGAGCCGGCCGCTCAGCTCCTCAGCTACGGCATCGGCCTTCCGGATCAGGTCGTCGATCGTCTTCATCGCGCTGCTCCTTTCTCGGTCGATTGTTCACACGCTCAATCTGATCTGCCAGGTCTGCGAGCCGCTGGGTGGCGTAGTCGAGCGCTGCGTCGCCGAGCACGAGGGCGAGCCACGCACGCGCGTCGCCACGCAGCCAGCGGCAGGCCTCGCGCCGGCCCTGGCGGCAGTCAGCTACGGCGCACCGGACAACCGCCGCCACCAGCGCCTGGACAGGCGAGAGACCGAGCGTCCTGTCGGGGCCCAGGCTGTCGCCTGTCTCGGCGATCTGGTGGCCTGGCGGAGCCCGGACACTCAGTGCGTCGAGATAGTCCCCGACGACGCGCGCGATCTCCGCTGGCGAGCCAGCCGCCTTGATCGCCGCCATCACCTGGCGTACAGGGTGGTGCACTACCGGGTCGCTGTCACTGGTCATCGCTCACCACCTCGTACCTTCGTCGATAGGCCCGCTGAGCGTCGAGCAGCGTGGACTCGATCAGGAGCGCAACCTGCACCAGCTCAGCCCGGTGCGCCGTCTCGGCCGCAGCGGCCAGGAGTTCGATCACCCGCAGGAGCGCCTCGCGTTGGCTCATGGTGCTACTCCTGTCGCCTCACGGCACCGGGCGCAGACCCCAGCCGCAATCGACTGCTCCGTGAGCAACGCCAGGCCGCACAGGCGACACCGCGCCGCGTCGCCCGGTGGGTCGTGACCGTTTCCGAAATTCGGGGAAGTATGCTCGGCGCTCGGTTCCCCGCTCAATGCGCCCGATGCGCCCTCAAGTGCGTATAACGCCGTCGTGTCTATATATGTTTCTCCGTTATAGTCACTTTTGGGCGCATTCGGCGCATACGGCGGCATCGAGATATCACGAGTAGAAGACAAGAGACGGATACCGGCGCGGGCCTTCGTCTTGCCGGCAATCAGCGTCGGGTTGAAGCCTCGCTCGCTCAGGCGATTGCCGAACGCGCGCGTTCCTAGTGGTTGCTCGCCCTGCTCTTCGCACCAGGCCTTGTAGTCGCTGTAAAGATCCTTAAACGCGGCCAGGAGCGCAACTTCCGGCCCGAGCTGGGCGATCAGCGTCGCGGGATTCGAGCGCGTGCTCACGGCCGGCCTCCGCTCCCCTGCCGCCGCAGCGCCGGATCACCGGCCCGCGCGTAGTTCCGGCATGCTGAGCACCGTAGCCACTGGGGATCGTCTGTCGGCTCCAGCACTCCGCCGCAGCGGCAGCGGGGAGGCCGCACAACGGACGGTGAGGCACCGTCAGATTCTCCACCAAGCACCCCATATAGTAGAGCGGGTGGAGAATCGACATTGCCCTCGTTTTCCGCGTCCTGACGCGGAGATTTCTCCACCAGGCCCGTTTGGGTGGAGCTGGTGGAGAATTGAGTGGGCTCGGTAGAGCTGGTGGAGCTGGTGGAGAAAGTGGAGCTGGTGGAGCTGGTGGAGAATCCGGGCGAGGCCGCGTAGCGGTATGGGTCACCGCGCTTCCCGCTACCGCTCCGCGACAGCACCCCGCGTTCCACCAGCGAGCGGATGGCGCGAGCGCAGAGCGTGGCCTGCATCTGCGTGGCTTCGCGGATCTCCGGCTCGGTGAGCGCAGCGTCTTTCACGGCCTCGAGGATCGCCGCCTCCGCTTCGGCCTGCTTGCGCTCGGCGACGGTGCCGGCCAGCGTCACCGTCCCAGTCCGCTCGTCGAGCACGATCACCGACTCCGGCAGGTCGTCGCCGTACCGCTGGATCGTCTCGATAGTGCGCGTGCCGTCCTGGTGCCGGCGCATGAGGAGCGCCGTATCCACGGCCCCGAAGAGCGCGGTGGAGCCCAGGATCGCGTCGCCCCCAGTCCGCTCGCCCTTGGCCAGGTGGTGGATCAGCAGGATGTGGCAGCCGCTCGTTCGCGCGAGCTCGATCACGGGTTCCAGCGCCCGCGTCACCTCGGCATAGTCGTTCGCGTCCCGCACGCGCACGAGCTTAAGCAGCGGATCGACGATGACTAGCGCCGGCTTGTGCAACTCGATCGCGGCAGCCAGCGCCTCCAAGGCGCGCTCGGGTGCTACCCCGACGTGGACGTACACGGGATCGCCGCCGCTTGCGCCCTGACGCCGGAAGTGCTTGGCGATCTCGGCCCGCTTCTCCTCGAGCGCCAGGTAGACGACTGAGCCTTGAGCGGTCTCCCGGCCCAGGAACGGCTCGCCCCGCGCCACGGCCAGCGCCAGGCAGCGAGCCGTCGTGCTCTTCCCGACCTTCGGCTTCGCGCCGAGCAGGGAGACGCCGCCGCTGGGGAGCATGCCTTGCACCAGCCAGGCGATATCCTCTTCCGGCTCGTCCAGGAGGTCGCCCAGCGCCGTCAGCCGAAAAGCCCCACCAGCTCCACCAGCTCCACCGGGTATACCAGTCGGTGGAGTTGGTGGAGAATCGACACGGTCTGCCATGCCAGGTTCCGGCGCCGGGACACCTGGCACCCATTGCTCGGCCTCGGCCATGAGGCGCAGGACGTCTTCGGCGGTGCCGCCACGAGCGACGAAGTCCGCTGCATCCCCTTTCAGCGGTGCGTCGGGCCAGTCGATCACCCAGACGTACTCGCACCCGAGTGCGCTCAGCCGCTCGGCGAGCCGACGCATGTGGGATTGACCGGCGTCGTCAGCATCTGGCCACAACCAGACTAGCCGCCCGGCTAGCGGTCGCAGCGACTCGACTGATGGGATCGTGTCCGCGCCACAGACCGTGCCGACCGCTGGGATGCCGAGCCTGAGGAGCGCGTCAGCCGCCTTCTCGCCCTCGGTGATCACCACCTGCTCGGCGTCGCCCAGCCGCTCGATCGCGTAGAGTGGCAAGCCCTCGACGCGCCGGCCGCCGAGGCCTCGGCGGCCGTCCGGCCCCTCCCACCACATCTGCTTCTCGCGGCCTGGGCGGTCGATCCGGACGTGGACGGCGACCAGCGTGCCGTCCACGTCACGGACCTCGTAGCGTGTCTCGCGGGCAGGCTCGCGGCGAGGCCAGAGACCTCGATCCTGCAGCTCGCGGATCACGTCTCGGTTGCGGCAGCCCGCGAAACATTTGAGGAGGATCGTGCCGTCGCGAGCCGTCGTGACGCTGAGGCTGGGCTCGCGGTCGGCATGACACGGACAGTGCACCTTCCCCTGGCTTCGCTTGATCGCCCGCTGGCACTCACAGCGGGGATTACCACAGGTGAGCGCCTGGAGGATCGCGGTGACGTCGATCATCGCCGCCCCTCCTCCTGCTCGATCTGGCGCCGCAGCGCCAGCACCGTCGTGGGGCGACCGGTCGTGCATTCGATCTCGTGGACATCGCGCGCGACGCGCACGAAGAGGTCGAGCACGCAGCCGGGGTGCAAGAGGAGCGTCCCCTCATAGCCGAACCACACGACCGCAGGCGGCTCGACTGGCAGGTGGCAGTAGAAGCAGGCATGACCGACCAGGTGCTCGTAGGGCCACGGGGCGCCAGGATGGATCACCGCCATCGCCGCCCCCTCTCGCTTGTGGGGGTATACCCGGATGGGGTATGATGGGGGCGTAATGCGGATATGCGCCCGCCTGCTGTCGCCCCCGGCCGCCCGCCCGGGGGCGTCGGCCATCTATGCATCGCTGCCGGCCTCCTCTCCGTCGGGGGCCGGCAACTCCGGCTCAGTGGCCAATATAGCCCGCCAGAAGCTCCGCCAGGCGGCGAGCTGCTCCGGCGTCAGCGCGTGGGCCGGGCGGATATGGACGGTGATGGTAACCGCCTCATCCGCAATCTGGCGGCGGGCAGCCGCCGACGCGCGCGCGGCGCGCTGCTTCCGCTCCCGGAGCTCCTCCGGCGGTAACGCCCGGAGCGCCTCGAGGGCTTGAGCTGTTCGTGGGGATCGGGTCACTTTCGACACCGCCTTCCGACCCCCGACCGGTCACCCAGCCGGCAGGTGTAGGCGGTGTCCACCGCAGCGTTTACGTTGCCGCTAGCTTACCACGATGTATGTACGGCATCAAGAGGGATAGCTCACGTAGGCGACACTGCGGCAGTCAGGGCATTCGACATAGCACGGCATCGCGGTCTGCGGCCTAGGTGCCTCAACAGTAGCATCAGTCTGATACGGCTCACCAGCCACGCCCCACAGGCCCATCTCGCGCAATGCCCACGCAAGCCAGGCGGCGACGTCCCGCGCTGAGCGGGCAATGATCGGCGGCGGCGCGAGATCATACCGGAACCGCTGTGCCGGCTGCCCACTCCGGTATCGATCCGGATCGCGTACCAGGTGTAGATTCACCGGCATCTCACCGATACGAGCGCGCGCGGCCTTACTCCGCACCCAGATGCCATCTTTCCGCTGCACGAAGCCGCGCGGCAGCTCGAGCACGACGATCGGCTGACCGCTCAGGGGGTGCGGCTCGGTGAGCACGTCACCGAGCTTCCCGCCTGGGCAGTGTGGGCAGAGGGCCTTCGTGTGATCCCGGTTCCACCGGCAATGGGGCATACCGCGGTTGTCGGCCATCTCACTGCTTCCCTGGCGAAGCGGTCATCCGGACGCGGATTTGCTTTTGCATACAGACGCACCAGACCACGTTGTCAGCCGGGACTATACCCGACGTATGTACGCCGTGACAAGTCGCACCCATCAACTCTTGGCGGGTCAGGCGCAGCGGCAGGCGCTCGGGATGTCCATTGCTTTGCCAACCACAAGACGTACGTGATGGGGACGGCCTGGCGCAACCTGACCTTCGTCCAGGTGTTCACCGACGAGGGGATCATCGGCGTCGGCGAGGTGCGGATGCTCAATCACACCGACGCGCTGCTCGGCTACTACCAGGAGGCGGTGCCGAACCACGTGCTCGGCAGCGATCCCTTCAACGTGGAAGACCTGGTCCGGCGCATGATGCGCAACGACTACGCGCGGCCCGACTACGTGATGATGGCCGGGATCAGCGCCATCGAGATCGCCTGCTGGGACATCATGGGCAAAGCGCTGAACCTGCCCGTGTACCGGCTGCTCGGCGGGGCCGTGCGCGACAAGATCAAGGCCTACGCCAACGGCTGGTACACGGTCGAGCGGACGCCGGCCGAGTTCCACGCCGCGGCCAGGCGCGTGGTGGAGAAGGGCTATCGGGCGCTCAAGCTCGACCCGTTCGGCCACGGCTTCTACGAGCTGGATCGCGCGGAGAAGATCCGCTCGGTTGAGCTAGTGGAGGCGGTCCGCGATGCCGCGGGGCCGGACGTCGAGATCCTGATCGAGATGCACGGCCGCTTCAACCCGGCGACCGCCATCGAGATGGCCCGCCTGCTGGAGCCCTACCAGCCGGGCTGGATCGAAGAGCCGGTGCCGCCGGAGAACCTGGCGGCGCTCAAGAAAGTCACCGAGAAGGTCAACATCCCGGTCGCGACCGGCGAGCGTATCCACACCCGTTATGATTTCCGCGAGCTCTTCGAGCTCCAGGCAGCCGACATCATCCAGCCGGACATCACCTACTGCGGCGGGCTACTGGAGACCAAGAAGGTGGCTGCCTGGGCTGACGCATACTACGTCCTGATCGCGCCGCACAACGTCTGTGGCCCGGTCGCAACGGCTGCGGCCCTACACCTCGCTGCCTGTACCCCCAACTTCAAGATCCAGGAGCACTTCAACGACTTCGCCGAGGACCACGTGAAAGCCGCTGCTCCTGGCAACCCCGAAGTGGTGGATGGCTACTTCGCCCTGCCCAAGGGGCCGGGGCTGGGCGTGGAGCTGGATCTGGACGTGGTGCAGGCGCATCCGCGGCGTCGGATCTTCTTCAACCTGTTCGCCGAGGAGTGGCATCGCCGCCAGGCGACAGTCGACGGGGCGTAGCCGCGCGAGCGAGCCTGGGAGATGGCCCATGGCTGGAGCGAACGACAGCTTCGCGCAGCGGCTTAGGCGGATTGAGCCGCCGGCGGGCGCGATCGCGCTGTTCTGGATGGGCCAGGCGAGCTTCGCGCTCAAGGGGGCCGGCCTCACGATCCTGATCGATCCCTACCTCAGTGAGCACCCCGACCGGCTCGTGCCACCAGCCGATCATCCTGAGGCGTTCGACTTCGTCGACCTGCTGCTGATCACCCACGAGCACCTGGATCATCTCGACGGCCCGGCCTGCCGGCTCATCGCGCAGCGTGCCCGCGGAGCCCGCATCATCGTCCCCGCCCCGATCGTCGAGCAGGTCACCGCGCTCGGGGTGGACGCCGAGCGCGTGCTCGGGGTCCAGCCGGGCGGGCCGGTGACGGTCGGCGCTGCTCGGGTCTGGCCGGTGCCGGCGATGCACGGCTTGCACGCCAGCGATGCCTACACCTTCGGCCGCGAGTACTCAGATGGCCAGTATCGTTTCCTCGGCTACGTGGTGGAGCTAGACGGCGTACGGGTATACCACGCTGGCGACACGGTGATGTTCGACGGGCTGATCGAGGCGGTGCGGGCGTTGGCGCCGCAGGTGGCGTTGCTGCCGATCAACGGGCGAGACTACTTCCGCGAGGGGCAGGACATCGTCGGCAACCTGAACGCCCGTGAGGCCGCCAGGTTAGCAGTAGAGATCGGTGCTGAGGTGCTGGTGCCGATGCACTACGATCTGTTCCCGGCGAACCTCGAAGATCCAGGCGTCCTGGTGTCGTACGCGCGCCGGCATTTCCCTCACCTGCATGTGCTGCTGCTCGGGCACTTCCAGCCCTTCGTGTACACACCCGTGCTGCGCGGGAGGAGTGATGCGTCATGAGTTCTCTCGGCACCCCTGAGCGCGATCCCGCGACAGCCGATCATCCGGCACCGGCTCTGTTTTCCCAGGAGGGAGCGACCGGCGGCGCGGCGTTGCCGCTGCCAGCACGACCGGCCGCGCCGCTCAGGGCCCTGCAGCGGCTGACTGGGTTCAAGGAGTTCAACATCCTGGGCGCTCTGCTGCTGCTCTGCGTCTTCCTCTCGCTGACCACGGAGGCCTTCCTGACCACCGGCAATCTCTTCGGGGTAGCGCGGGCCTTCTCGTTGACGGCGATCGTCGCCATCGGGCAGACCCTGGTGATCCTCACCGGCGGGATCGACCTCTCGGTCGGCTCGGTGCTAGCGCTGGCTGGGCTCTCGACCGGCATGCTACTGCAGGCGGGCTGGCCGCTGCCGCTGGCCATGCTGGCCGGGCTGGGGGTGGGCATCGCCTTCGGCCTGTTCAACGGGTTGATGGTCACCCGGGTGGGGTTGCCGCCGTTCATCGTGACCTTGGGCACGCTCAGCATCGGGCGTGGCCTGGTGTACGTGCTGACGAAGGGCTATCCGGTCACGATCCCATACGACTACGCGCCGTTCATCGCGCTGGGCCAGGGGTACCTGTGGATCGTCCCGATCCCGGTCGTCATCATGGTCGCGCTCACCGTCGCTGGTGTCGTCTTCCTGAACGCGACGACGCTCGGTCGGTACATCTACGCGGTCGGCGGCAACCCAGAGGCTGCGCGGCTGGCCGGCATCCCGGTCGACCGAGTCAAGCTGTTCGCCTACGTCACCTGCTCGACGCTGGCGGCGCTCGCCGGGCTGATCCTGGTGGCGCGCCTGGTCTCGGCGCAGCCCTCGGCCGGGCTGGGCTTCGAGCTGCCGGTCATCGCGGCCTCGGTGATCGGTGGGACCAGCCTGATGGGCGGTGAGGGCACAGTGCTCGGCGCTGTGCTGGGCGCGGCCATCATGGGCGTGCTCGAGAACGGGATGGTGCTGCTGGGCGTGAGCACCTACGCACAGCAGGCGGTGACCGGCACGGTGATCCTGCTGGCGGTCGCGCTCGATATCTGGCAGAAGCGGCGGCGCGGGAGCCGGTAGCGAGGCGAGCGGGAGGGAGCGGCCGGCATGGAGCGGACGCGGCGGTTCCTGGAGGAGTTGGGGCTGCCCGGGCGGGATCTGGACGAGCTGCCGAGCAGCCCCAAGCGCTTCCCCGACGGTGCCCAGTACCGGATCGAGATCCCCAGCGTGGAGGGGCCCCGGGTCATGGAAGCGGTGCTGGAAGAGGCCGAGCGGCTGGGGGTGGTCGTGCACCGGGTGTCGCAGGGGAGCGGGGTACTGCTGTTGACCGCAGCTGAGGTACGGGAGATGGCCCGGCTGGGGGCGGGGGCGCAGGTGGAGGTGAGCCTGTTCGCCCGGCCCACCGCGAACTGGGGGATCGGGGGGCTGGTGGGGGCACCGGCCGGTGGGGTGGTGGCGGCCAAGCTGCGGGGACAGGAAGGGCTGGTGGCCTGCCTGGAGGAGGTGCAGCGGGCGGCGGAGCTGGGGATCCGGAGCGTGCTCTTGACGGATGAGGGAGCGCTGTGGGTGGCGGCGGAGCTGCGTCGGGCGGGGGTGCTGCCGCCGACGATGCAGTTCAAGGTGAGCGTGCTGCTGGGGGCGGCGAACGCGGCGGCGGTGCGGCTGGTGGTAGGGTTGGGGGCGGACAGCTACAACGTGCCGACGGATCTGACGCTGGGGCAACTGGCGGCGCTGCGGGCGGCGGTGGACGTGCCCTTGGACGTGTACGTGGAGGGGCCGGACGAGGTGGGGGGCTTCGTGCGGTACTACGAGATCGCCGACCTGGTGCGGGTCTGCGCGCCGGTGTACTTGAAGTTCGGGGTGCGGAACGCGCCCGCCCTGTATCCCAGCGGGGGACACTTAGAGGGGGTGGCAGTCGCTTTGGGGCGGGAGCGGGTGCGGCGGGCGGCGATCGGGCTGGAGTTGCTGGAACGGTACTATCCGGCGGCGGTGGGGTCGGTGCGGGGGGCGGCCGGGCTGGCGCTACCGGTCGTCGAGTGAGCCCGGCGACACCGGTTCGGCGCATTGCTGGCTCGTGGCATGGTGAGGCAATGGCCCGGTGCCACGGCCCGAAGCGCCGGGCACACGGAGCCATTGCCTGTACGTCCACCCTTTCGGTAGCGACTACGACGCGACGAACGGCTCCGTATACTCGATCCTATCGTAGACCGACGCGTACTCAGGGTCGTCGAAGTCGATCGGCGTATACGTGAACGAGTTGCCCGGCTCCGGGCTGAGATAGCCCGCCTCAGCGACGACCTGCGGCGCGTCACTGACCGAGCGGATGAGCTGCGGCGCAAAGGCCTGTTCCTCCGCCGGCGCCAAGTCGCGCAGTCCCCGTTCGAAGCCGAGCCGGCGGCCGACCGCGCGATGGCCCTCTTCGATCATCGCCACCATCGCCGCGATGCGTGCCAGTTCCGGTCGCCCGGCATCGGCAAACTCGAAGACAGCGGCGATGAACGCCGCATCGAAGACGCCCTCGAGCTGTTGCTGGGTCTCGAGGAAGAGCCGCAGATCGGTAAATGTCGACAGGCCGTGCGGGAAGCTGAACTCCGTGAACTGCTCGACCGTGGCGCTATCGGCGCCGGCCGCGACGAAGAAGTTATGGTGGATTTGCTCTTCGATGGCGAATGCCTTCAGCTCGTCGAGCATACGACGGCTGTTGAGCCTGAGCCGGGCGGCGTTCATGATGCCGTTGGTATAGAACGTCACTGCCAGGCGCTCGGCAATTGCCGCGATCGTCAGGATCTCCGTGACCGAGCTTCCCGTTGAGGCGAGGCTGGTGAGCGGGAGCAGATTAGCACTGGCGGCTGCGATTCCCGTGCCAGCGACTGCCTTGAGGAAGGCCCGTCGCGAGAACCCATGCGATGGAGGGGAGTTGACGATGCGTGCCAGGTCGAATCCGTGAAGCCCGCGCATAACACTGTCTCCCTTCCTGCTGGGCAGGACGGCGATCCGTATCACACGACTGGCCAGTCACCCGAAAGTACGGAGGATGGGATGACCTAGATCACCGTCGCCTGGGAAACACCCCAGGGCCGTCCCGAGGCAGCATGGCTATGACTGCCTGGTACCGTGAGCCGGGAATGTGAGCCCACTCCCAGATCGACCCGAATCCCGCGGGGAATCTTGGCTGATGACTGGGCGTGCTGCCTGGCACCAGCGAGGAAGCGGAGTTGTGTGGGTCACCCAACCGCGATCCACAACGCTGAGACCTTAGACACATCGGAGATGATGCAAGCCTCCCGCGTAGCCCTACCAAAAGCCGTCTCTCGCCTCTAGAGCAGTCCCCGCCGAGCCGAAAATGCTCTCAGGTCCCGGCAGTGTATGCTTCGCCGGTGCCGTGGTCTCCCGCTGGCCGGCGAGGAGAGGAGGCTCTTGCGGGGCCCGGCGACTGCTGGTACGATACGGGGTGTACGTACACCATGTCCGTGCGCCGATGGTGTGGTTGAGCGAGCTGGCACGAGCGACGGCGGCGCGCCTGGAGAGACAGCGGGCCGGGCATGCGAGCGGCTGAGCCGCAACGGCCCAGGCACGTGCCGGAGGGAGCGACGCGGGGTCGTCTCGATTCGAGAAGGGGATGGAGACTCGTACTGATGTTGACCGGTGGATTAGCAGCGTTGATCGCCTCGCTGTGGCGCCGAGGGGTGCCGGTCATCGGCTGGGCGGAGCTGGAGCCAGGAGTAGCACTTCTCGTCGAAGGTGGTGGGATGGCCCTCGTTCCCCGCTCTCGGCTGGGCGAGCGGGCCGACCTGGTGGCCGATGACTTGATGTTCGGTCTGCCGCGGCGCGCGGTCTTCGAGACGCCGGTCGACCCGGAGCATGTCCCCCGGTTTACGGCGCGCGAGCTGGCCTGGCTACAGTTCGTGCGCTGGATGGGCGCGCAGCGGCCGGAGTCGCAGGCGGGGGATCTCGACCGCGGTTGGCTCGCCGCTGGAACGGGTGCTTGAGTGGTCGCCGGCTCTGACCATAGGGCTATTGGATCGATAGGAGCCAAGTCTGGTCAGGTCGTTGTCGTCGACACCCCGACTGTCCAGTGCTCGGTTCGCCACTCGGTACCCGCTCCCCGCCACAGAAGCGTCGGCCCTCCAATATTGGATCGGGCAATCGCATTGCCCTGCGCATGCCCCGCAGGTTCGGGCGAGCCTCGAAGGTTCCTCAGAGCGTGGCTGCTCGCCCGCCAAGGCCGAGCGTGCCCAGCTGGCCACCGATCCCGCAGGCACCGGCGACTCGCCCGGCGGTCTGGTCGACTTCCGGCACCCGAGTGGCCGCGTCTGGCCGGCGGCGCCGTGCGGCCCGTGGCACGGCGTTTGTGAGGAGACGCTGGCAGGCGAGCGGATGGCGGACTCACCCGATGGGCCTCCAGCCCCGCTGGGTGAGAGCCTCTCCAGCCAGATGAGCCGGCCCTTGCCAGGGATCTTCCCGGGTCTCGACCCCCTGCGCCGCAAGCATCCTCTGGCCTGGGCCTAGGTGGTGGACAACGGGGAAGCCACGTCGTCGACCTGCTCCTCGGCAGCGACCGGCCGCGGCGGGCGCTCGATGCCGGTGCTACGCCGGCCGAGGTGCTGTCAGGCTGGACAGAGGACGCACGGGCGTTTCGCGAGCGCTGCCGGCCGCTCTTGCTCTATGATGGGAGCTGCGGGCGGTAATCACCGAATGGCGAACGATCCGGGCTGGCGGCGGTGAACCGATAGAGAGGCGGGCCAGTAGATGAGCGGTGAGGTGCCCGACCTGGCCAGTGCGGTGACCGAGGCGATCAACCCGCGGACGCGCGACATCGACACGCGCTCGGCCGAGGAGATCGTCGAGCTGATCCTCTCGGAGGACGCGCGCGTGGTGCCGGCGGTCATGGCCGAGCGCGACGCCATCGCTCGGCTGGCGGAGGTCGTGGCCGAGCGCCTGCGACGCGGCGGCCGGTTGATCTACGCGGGCGCCGGCACCTCTGGCCGGCTGGGGATGCTGGATGCGTTGGAGCTGCCGCCGACCTTCGGCATCGAGCCGGGTCGGGTGGTAGCGCTGGTAGCCGGTGGCCCGGCGGCGCTCACCGGCGCGGTGGAGGAGGCGGAGGACGACGCAGCGGCCGGGGCCGCCGACGTGGCTGCGATTGACGTCGGGCCGGCTGACGTGGTGCTGGGCATCACCGCCAGCGGCCGCACGCCCTACGTGCTGGGGGCGGTGTCCGAGGCCCGTGCCAGGGGGGCCTACGTGGCCGGGCTGGCGTGCAATCGCCCCTCGCCACTGGAGGAGCTAGTCGATCTGATGATCGCGCCGGTGGTGGGGCCGGAGGTGATCGCTGGCTCGACCCGGATGAAGGCGGGTACGGCTCAGAAGCTGGTGCTGAACGCGCTCAGCACGACCGTTATGATCCGGCTGGGCAAGACCTTCGGCAATCTGATGGTGGACGTGCGGCCGAGCAATCGAAAGCTCTGGCAGCGGGCGATCCGGATCGTCACCCTAGCGACCGGGCTCGATGCCACAGAGGCGCAGCGCCTCCTGGAGGCGGCCGCCGGAGAGCCGAAGACCGCCATCGTGATGGCGCTGGCGGGGGTCGATGCGGAGGAGGCACGCCGGCGGCTGGCTGCTAGCGAGGGGCGGGTGCGCGACGCGATCGGGGGTGGGCGCGATGGCCAGGCTACTGCTGGGCGTTGACGGCGGCGCGACCAAGACCAGGGCGCTGCTGGCAGATCTGGCTGGCCGGGTGGTGGGCGCCGGTACCGCCGGGTCGAGCAACTATCAGTCGGTGGGGTTGGAGCGGGCGGTCACGGCGATCGTCGAGGCGATCCGGGCGGCGTTCGCCGATGCCCGGCTCATGCCGGGGGAAGACGAGGTTGCGGCCGCCTGCTTCGGGCTGGCCGGAGTCGATCGGCCGGACGACCGCGAGCGGCTGAGCGGACGGCTGGAGCGGGAGCGGCTGGGCCGGCGCATGGTCATCGTCAACGATTCTGAGCTGGTGCTGGCTGCCGGTTGCTCGGACGGCTGGGGAGTCGCGCTGATCAGTGGCACCGGCTCGATCTGCTTCGGCCGGGCGCCCGACGGCCGAACGACGCGTGCCGGTGGGTGGGGCTACATCCTGGGCGACGAGGGCAGCGGGTTCGACATCGCCGTCCAGGCGCTCAGGCTCGCGACGCGGACGGCTGATGGGCGGGCGAATGCCCCGGGCCTGCTCCGGGCCGCCCTCGCCTTCTGGGAGCTGGACGCACCGGAGCAGCTCATCGGGCTGATCTACCAGCGGGAGGCGGGCGCACCGGGAAGCGTGGCACGGTTCGCCACGCGGGTGCTGGAGCTGGCCGAGGCAGGTGACCCGGATGCCCGCCGGGTGCTCGAGCGTGCGGCCGACGACCTCGCGCTGCACCTGGCGGCGGTGCCCCGGCGCCTCGGGCTGGAGCGCCCGCCGGTCGCCTTCGGCGGCGGCGTGCTGCGGGCCAGCGCCCTGCTTCGCCAGGCCGTGTACGAGCGCGCTGGCGTGCCGCTCGGCCCCGCGACGGTGGTGGATGATCCGGCGCTGGGCGCGCTGGCCATCGCGCGGCGGCTGGCGGAGGCGCTGGGGTGAGCGGAGCGGGGTCCTGATCGATCGCGCTGCGGCCCGGTGAGCAGGGTAAGGGCGCTCTGGCTCGGGCAGGCTCGGCGCGAGCGTCAGATCAGCTCTTCCTGCTCCAGGTACTGCCGGAGATCGGGTGGCAGCTCTTCTTTCCCGATCAGGTCGACCAGTCGCAGAATGCTCTGGAGCCCCTCCTCCCAGAGCGGGTAGTACGGGCCTGGATCGTAGCTGGTCGCCTCGGCGTCGACCGGCTGGCCGCTCGCGTAGCGGCCGCGCTGCTTGTCCAGCCAGGCGAGTGCCGCCTCGTAGCGCCGGTCGAGCGCCGCGAACCGGTCGAGCGTGAGGTGGACCTCACTCCGCCGCGCGTGGCGAAGCCAGCAGAGCTCGAACTCCCTGGCGAGCGCCGCGAGCTGGGAACGAGAGGCGCGCAGCGCGGCAATGCCGGCGTTGAGCTGGGCTAGCCCTTCGGAGCGGGCCGAGTCGCCGGCTGGGGCGGGGAGCGAGCGCAGCGTGCGGCGAAGGCGCTGGCTGAGAAGCACCTTGGAGGCGGCGAAGGCGATCAGCCGGGCGACGAAGGTGTAGTCGTGGCGCAAGGCCGGGTTCGGCAACTCGGCCCAGGCCTGGAGCGCGTCGTGCGCGGCCGCCTCCAGCTCGTCGAGCGCCCTCGGGTCGGCCGTGGCGATCAGCTTCCCCGCCAGCGGGTCGTCGAAGAGCGCGTAGGCGCTGTTCGAGCGGTTGCGCAGGCCGAGCGTAGGGGCCATCACCGCGCGGCCGAGCCGCCGGATGGCCTGGATGCTCCGGTCACCGGCCGGACGGCTGAGGAAGAGGGGGGCGAAAGCACGGTCGAACTCCTCGGGCGTGGTTTGAGCTCCGGTCCAGGCTGTGGCCGCGCCGTAGAGGTACGGGTACCAGGAGAGCGAGAGCGGCTGGTAGTGACCGTAGTCGCCCCAGTCGGTCAGCAGCATCCCGGTGGCCCCGGCAGCCAGGCCATCGCGGACGAAGTTGCGGATGTTGGCGAGGGCGTTGTCCAGGCGAGGGAAGAGCGTGTTCCAGCTCGAAGTCCCGGGGCAGACCCAGAACTCGCGCCCCAGCGCGCCGAGCCGCTCGGTGCTCGGGTAGCGATCCTGGGCCTCGTACCACCAGTCGAGCAGCAGCACGTCCGAGGGTAGCTCGCTCACCAGCTCCGGGTGGTAGAGCAGGATGTCGGCCCAAAGCATGATGCGCCGGCCGTGCTTGGCGGCCAGCTCGCGCAGTTGCAGGATGTGCCGCAGGTAGAGCCGGCCCTTGCCGATCTCCTGGGCCAGCGCCTTGGATTGCCCGGTGCCGAGGTCCCAGGTCTCGTCGCAGTTGACGTTGAACCAGCGGGAGCTGAAGGCGGGCAGGAACTGGGCGTACAGCTCGTCCAGCAGCCGGTACGTCTCCTCGCGGGCCGGCGTGAGGCTCCATTGCCAGCCGACCTCGTCGAGGTGGGCGTACTGCGGCAGCGAGAGCATGCGCCGGAGGTGCCCGTACGATTGCAGGTTCGGCACCAGCTCGATGTGCCGCTCACGGCAATAGCGATCCAGCGCCAGGATGTCGTCGGCCGTGAGCGGGTCCGCGCCGGCGCTGATCGCCGGGTGACTAGGGAAGAAGAAGGTGTGCTCGGTATAGAGCTGAAGGTGGTTGTACTTGTACTCGGCGAGGCCATCGACGAGCGCGCAGAGGGTCTGCAACGTCGGCACCTTGCCGCGTGAGATATCGAGCATCACGCCGCGGTGGGGGAGCGCCGACCAGTCGCCGATCGCAAGGGCCGGGATACGCCGGCCCTGTGTGCGGAGCAGTTGCCGCAGGGTCTGCACGCCGTAGAAGAGCCCTGCCTCCGTATTGGCCGCGACGACGATCCGCTGGGGCGTCACCTCCAGCGTGTAGCCTTCCGGACCTAGCTCGGCGAGCGTCTCCTGGGGGATGCCCTCGTCCCGGTCGACCCTGAGCAGCGCCAGCCGGCCGGCGCCGTCGCGCGGGGCGTACGCCCTGCGGAGGGCGAGCGTCAGCCCGGTCGCGTCCCGCACCGCTGCCTGTGCTTGCCTCGCCGCGAAGAGCGTCTCCTCGCCGGCCTCCGCCCCGATGACGATCTCCGTCGTCGCGTCGATTAGGAACGCCTCCGTTGCGGTCCCGTAGGCGAAGTGACGCGGAGCCGGGATGAGCGGGGGCATGTCACGATCGTTCGAGGTCATACCTGTCCCTCCTTTCCCTGGCTGCGAGGCACGATGCCGGTCGGCGGCGTGAGTGTGCCGAGGATGACCTGGCGCCGGGCTCCAGTGGTGCCGGGGACGTTGGTCGGCAGGCCGAGCAGGCCATCGTGGGCCGGCAGGGCGAACGCCATTGCCTCCTTCGCCTTGCTGTCGATACCGTAGGCCTCGAGGGTCACGACTGGCACCGGATCGAGCGCCGCGCGCAGCATCGACAGCAGCGCCGGGTTCCGGCTGCCTCCACCGCTGACAATCACCTCGTCGATGGGTGGCAGCCAGCGTCGATAGACCTCCGCGATCGAGCGTGCGGTGAAGGCAGTTACCGTCGCGACCAGATCCAGCGCGCGCTGGCGCAGCGAGAACGGAGCTGCCGGATCGGCCAGCGCGCCTTCAGGCAGGCCGGTCTCCTCCAGCAGTCGCCGGCAGAGCGGCAGGCCATAGCGCTCGCGGCCGGTCGTCTTCGGCGGCGGGCGGTTCAGGTAGGGATCGGCCAGCAGCCGGGCGAGAAGGCCCTCGTCGATGCTCCCCTGTGCCGCGAGGCGCCCGTCCGCGTCGAACGTCGCGGTGCCGCCGGTCAGCAGCGTCACCACCCCGTCGATCAGTGCGTTGCCCGGTCCGGTGTCGAAGGCGCGCACGTCTTCGATATCACCGCCGGCCGGGAGGTAGGTCACGTTCGCGATGCCGCCGATGTTCTGGACGGCCCGGCTCCGCTCCGGATGGCGCAGGGTGACCCAGTCGAAGTAGGGGACGAGCGGCGCGCCCTGGCCGCCGGCGGCGATATCGGCAGCGCGGAAATTCGCCATCACCGGGACGCCGGTGCGCTCGGCGATAACAGCCGGCTCGCCGATCTGGAGCGTCGAGGGTGTCGAGATCGGCACCGTGGAGTCCCTCTCCGGCTGGTGCCAGACCGTCTGCCCGTGAGAGCCGATGACGAAGACCTGGGCGAGCGGTACGCCGGCCTGCCGGCAGGCTGTGCGGGCGGCGTCGGCGAAGAGTTCTCCGAGGACTACGTTCAACGAGCAGAGCCGCTCCACCGCGCGCTCCGCCTGATCGAAGACGAGGAAGAGCTCTCGCCGGACCTCAGGAGGCAGGGGCATTGTGCCGAAGCCGAGCAGCTCCAGGCGAGCGGTCGCGCCGGCGCCGGTGATACCCACCACCGCGGCATCGATCGCATCGGCCGAAGTGCCGGACATCAGCCCGACGCAGATATCGCCATGTCTCGCTGTCGTGCCGGCCGGGCTAGCCATCGCGAGACCTCCGGAACGCCGCGGCCACGCGCTCGTGGAAGGCTGGGCGGATGGTGGCGATCTCGACGCGGACCTTCGGGTGCACGCGGTTGGTGAGCAGGATCACGATGAGTTCCAGCTCAGGATCGACCCAGAGTGAGGTGCCGGTGAAGCCGGTGTGCCCGTAGGCGGACGGAGTGAGCCCCTTGGCTGGAAACGTCTCGGGCTGAGGCTCCGGCCCGGCGAGCAGCCAGCCGAGGCCGCGACCCGGCGCCTGGGGCCGGGTCGCTTCAGCGACCAGCCGTACCGGTAGCACCTGCGTGTCCTGCCAGGAGCCGCGCTGGAGCCACATCTGCCCGTAGCGTGCCAGGTCCGCCGCGGTACTGAACAGTCCGGCGTGGCCGGAGACTCCGCCCAGGCCATAGCACGCATTCCCGTCGTGGACCTCGCCCCAGATCAGCTCGCGCCGCCAGCAGGGGAAGCTCGTGGCCCGCTCGCCGGCCTGCCCCATCTCGTAGCCGTTGCCGTGCTCGGTCGCCGCGATGCGCGACCGCAGCGCGGCCGGCGGCTGGAACAGCGTGTCTCGCATCCCGAGCGGGGCGAAGATCTCAGCCGCCGCGAAGCGCGCCACGTCCTGGCTGCTCACCCGTCGCACTACCTCGCCGAGCAGGATGAAGTTGAGGTCGCTGTAGATGACCTGCTCGCCAGGAGGAGCGACCGGCTGGAGACGGGCGATGGCGGCGACGTACTCGTCGGGGCCGCGCGCGTCGAGGTAGAGCGGGAGCCAGGCCGGTAGGCCGGTCGTGTGGCTCAAGAGCCGGCGGACCGTCACCGCGGTCTTCCAGTCGTCGTGCCCGAACTCCGGCAGTACCTGCCCGGCCGGCCGATCCAGCTCGAGATCGCCGCGCGCGACGAGGCGGAGGATCGCGGGGAGGGTCGCGACCACCTTCGTCAGCGAGGCGAGGTCGAAGATCGTGTCCACCGTCATCGGGATCGCCTCCGGCTCGCGACAGGCCCAGCCGGCCGCCCGATGCAGCACGACCGTGCCCCGGTGAGCGACGAGCGCCACCGCGCCGCCGAATGCGCCCTGGCGCAGGCCTTCAAGCACAACCTGCCAGGCCTCGTCGAGGCGGGCTTCATCGAAGTGGTCTGTGTCGGGCCGGCGCATGCTCCTCTCTCCAGCGTCCCGCGCGAGTTGAAGGCACAGGCTTCTCACGCACGTCCCGGCGACGGCGTCAGGCTCCGCTCTCTGCGTCGTCGCGCAGGAGGCCCGCGAGCCGCCGCTGCCATTCCCCTGTCGCGAAGGCGACGCGGCCCCGGCAGATCGTGGCATGCACGCGGAGCTCCCGGTCCAGGATCACCAGATCGGCGTCGTAGCCAGGCCGCAGATGCCCCTTGCGGGACGCCACACCGGCGACGCGCGCCGGGTTGGCGGTCAGCATCGCCACAGCGTCTTCGAGCGCGATACCGACCTGCTCGACCAGGTTGCGCAGTGCCTGGTCCATGGTCACGACGCTGCCGGCAATCGTCCCGTCGCTCAGGCGCGCCACGCCGCCGGTCACCTGTGCGGTGAGGCCACCGAAGGAGAACGTCGCACCCTCGGGCTGGCCCGCTGCCGGCTGCGAGTCGGTCACGACCACCGTGCGATCCGGGCCCAGCGCCCGGATCAGCGCGCGCATCGCCGGTGGCAGCACGTGGATGCAGTCGCCGACCAGCTCGCCGGTCACGTCTTCCACTTCGATGATGGCCCCGAGCGGTCCGGGCGCGCGGTGCAAGAGCGGCGGCATTGCGTTGAAGCAGTGGGTGGCGTGCCTGATGCCGGCCTCGATCGCCTGCCGCGCTTGCTCGTAGGTGGCATCGGTATGGCCGATGCTGACGGTGACCCCGGTCTCCGCAAGCCGCCGGATCAAGAGATCCGCACCCGGTAGCTCAGGCGCCAGTGTCACCAGCCGGAGCCACTCGCCGGCCACTTCCAGTATCCGCTCCAGCTCGGCCACGTCAGGCCGGCGCAACCAGGAGAGATGGTGCGCGCCGCGCCGCGTCGGGTTGATGTACGGCCCCTCGAGGTGGATGCCGACTGGCTGGGCTCCTCCGCGGTGCCTGTCGATCGCCTCGACGGCGGCCCGGAGCTGGCCTTCCGGCAGGCCGCCCGGCACGCCGACCACAGCAACCAGGAAGGCGGTCGTCCCGCTCCGTGGCGCCCAGCGGGCATAACCCTCGATCTCACCTGGGCTCTCGGTGTGGAGGGCGAACCCGCCACCGCCGTGCGTGTGCACATCGATGAAGCCCGGCACGACCAGCGCGTCGCGCGCGTCGATAACGGCGCCGGCGGGAGCGACCTCGTGGCCGATCGCCTCGATCCGCGTGCCCTCTATCACCACCTGGCACTCGGACCGGCGCTGCCGGTTATCGATGACGAGCGCGCCGGCTAGCGTGTAGCGCATGTGCCCCCCTCAGAGCGTCTCGGTGACTTTGCGCAGGCCGCGGGGGCGGTCGGGGTCGAGCCCGCGGGTAACCGCTAGCGCGTGTGCCCAAAGCTGGCCCGGAACCGCCGCGGTGACGGGAGAGAGCCACTCCGGCACGCTGGCGGGCAGCGGCAAGGGAGCCCGGGCACGGCCGAGCAGATCCTGTCGATCCGAGATGACGATCAGCTCGGCCCGCCGCTGGTCGAGCACATCGATCAACGAGGTCATATCGGCCAGCACCTTGCCCGAGGGGGCGATCGCGACGACCGGGAAGCCCTCGTCGATCACCGCGATCGGTCCATGGAGGAAATCGGCCGACGAGTAGGGCTCGGCGATGACGTAGCTCGTCTCCTTCATCTTGAGCGCGATCTCGAAGGCGGTCGCGTAGTTGAACCCGCGACCGATGACCGCGAAGTGCCTGGCATAGCGGAACCGGTTGACTAACTCGCGCACCGGCAGGTTGAGCTCGATTGCGCGCTGTACTGCCCCGGGCACGGCCGCGAGTGCATCCCAGCGTGCCGGCTCGCCCTCGAGCGCGGCGCTGAGCATTGCGAGCGCCACCAGTTCGGCGGTGTAGGTCTTGGTCGCCGCTATGGCGCGCTCCTCCCCGGCGTGGAGCGGGAAGACGTGTTCGGCCGCCTGGGCCAGGGGCGATTCTATCGCGTTCGTGAGCGCGACCGTCAGCGCGCCCTGGCGCCGGGCTTCGGCGATCACCGCGACGATGTCCGGCGAGCGGCCTGACTGGCTGATGCCGATGACAAGCTTGCCGGCGAGCGACGGCGGGCTTTGGTACAGCGTGAAGAGCGACGGAGTGGCCAGCGCGACGACCAGCCGGTTGTGCGCTCCGAACAAGTACTGCGCGTAGCGCGCGGCGTTGTCCGAGCTGCCCCGCGCGGCGATCACGACGCCGCTGGGTGCGAAGCTCGCGATCCGGGCAGCCAGATCCTCGGCGAGCGAGCGGCCGTGTTGGATCAGGCGGGCCAGCGCCTCTGGCTGCTCGTGGATCTCGCGCTCGAGGACGGTCATGCCTGGCTCCTGCCGACGAGCTGCCCCTACAGGTCCATCTCGATAACTTTGCCGCTCAGGCGCGCCTCCTCGGCGGCGAAGGCGATGAGATGGCTCTCGACCGACTGCCGCGCCGTCGTCAGCACCGAAGCTACCTCGCCGCGGACGGCTCGGACGAAGGTGCGCATCAGTCCGACGTCGCCGCCGCCGTGCCCGCCCACCGGTTCGGGGAGCCTGATCAGGTCGGTCTCACCGGTGAGATGGTCGGCGACGAGCAGCTCGCGGCGCGACTCGTTAGCCAGCAGCGTTGCCCGCGTGCCGTCGAAGCGCAGGGTGCGCCCCTCCACGTGCGAGCATCCCTGCATGGTGAGGCTCACCGCCAGCTTGCCCTCGAACTCGAGCAAGACCACCTGGTGGTCGACTGCGTTGTTGTCGCAACGATACACGCAGTGGCCATAGGGACCGGTGCGCAGGGCGTTGAGGATGGCCTCCGGGCTGTGATCGGGTAAGACTGCGTGGCGCGCTGCCGGGCGCCGGCTCTGGCTCACCGGTCGTCCCCTCCCGCCTCGCGCCGCCGCAGCGACGCGCTGCTCGGGGCTGCTCCCCGCGGCCGCTCGAGCCGGGCGTGGAGCTTGTACCGGTCGCCGCGGTACAGGCTGCGTACCAGCTCTACTGGCCGGCCGAACTGGTCGTAACTCAAGCGCTCCAGCCGGAACGCTGGCATCCCCGGTGCCACCTCCAGTAACCGTGCCTCCTCGGCTCCTAGTACGGTCGCCTCGATCGTCTGCGTCCCGTGGCCGAGCTCGATCCCGTGTCGCTCGGCGAGCCAGGCGTAGAGCGAGCGGTTGGTCAGGTCGGTCTCTGTCAGGTCGGGGAAGCGGCTGGCCGGGAGAAAGACCGTCTCGAGCGCCATCGGCTCATCATCGGCCAGGCGCAGTCGCTGGAGCATCAGGACCGGCGCGCCCTCCGGGAGCCGGAGGTGCTGAGCGATCGATCCGCTCGCCGGGACCTGCTCGACGCCGAGTGTCCGGCTGCCGGGGCGCAGCCCGCGCCGGATCATGTCTTCGGTGAACGAGGTGAGTGCCAGGACCTGCTCGAGCTTCGGCCGGGCGACGAACGTGCCGCGGCCCTGGATGCGTTCGAGCCGGCCGGCGAGGACGAGCTGCTGGAGCGCCTGGCGCACGGTGACCCGGCTGACCCCGTACTCGAGCTCGAGCTGGCGCTCGGGCGGGAGCGGGTCGCCCGGCTGGAGCCGGTCGATCAGCTCTTCGAGGACCTGCTGGAGCTGCCGGTACTTGGGGACACCGTTCCCAGGATCAAACCAGGACCGGGTGGCCGCCACAATGCCTCCACGCAGTTGGATAGGGCTGCACTCGGCTATTGGTTATGATGTTAGGACCAATTGGCTCTCATGTCAAGACCATTGCGCTTCCTTCATGATCGCGTGCGAGCGCGTCGATGTTCTGGAGGAAGACGCCCGGACAGCGGCTCGCTCGACGATCACGTGGAAGCCAGGGGCAGGTCGGCTAGATTGAGAGGCATGCGACACCCGCGCGGAAGTGAGACCCGGCTGCCGGTCCGATCGGAACGCCGCGCCCTGGTGCGCCGTCTCGAGATCCCCGGTCGTCGCCAGGTATCCCCTCCCCAAATGTAGGGGCGGATCATCATTCGCCCCTACCGGTTCTTCGCCGCTCTCTTCCCGGATATCAGGCGCCGCCAATGCTCCGGTGGCTGGCCCCACACCACCTCGCGCGAGTCTAGGCGGAACAGGTGGGTGGACCGGCTGGGCTCGGGCCAGAGGAGGGCCGCAGGCTACCGGCCGCCGTACCACGGTTTGGCAGCAGCCCTTGGGTCGCTCAGACCTGGCGGAGCGTCGAGCGGTATATCGCGGCCCGCTGGCGGTACCGCTCCGCCGCGGCGCGTATCTCCTCCACCTCCGCATCGGTCACCGCGCGAACCACCCGGGCCGGCACCCCCATGACGAGCGAGCGCTCGGGGATCTCCCGCCTCTCGGGGATCAACGCCCCGGCGGCGACGATACAGCCGGGGCCGAGCCGGGCCCCATTGAGCACGATCGCTCCCATCCCGATCAGGCAGTCGTCACCGATCTGGCAGCCGTGGAGGATCGCCCCGTGGCCGGCAATCACGCGGGCACCGACGACGCACGGGTAGCCCGGGTCGGCGTGCACGACGGCGCCGTCCTGGATGTTCGTGCCCTCGCCGATCAGGATCTGCTCGGTATCGCCGCGCAGCACCGCATTGAACCAGACGCTGGCACCGGGGCCGAGTACGACATCGCCGATGACCCGGGCGCCCTCCGCGATGTAGACGCTGGGATCGATCTGAGGTCGGCGCTCTCCGAGCGCGTACACAGTCACCCTGCTGCCTCCTCTCTCCGCTTGCGCGCGTGCCCTTCCCGGCTTGAACCGTTCCAGCAGCCGGCATCGTCAGCCTGCGCGGCATGATAGCTGGCTGGGTGAGATGGCTCCAGCGAGGGTGAGGAGCGGCGCTTCTGTTACACTGGGCGCGACTGGAGCAGGCCGAGCGGGAGGGCAGCACGGTGGGAGAAGGTTTGCAGGCAGAGCATATGCCGCTGGCAGGGATTCGGGTCCTCGACCTGGGACGGCACCTCGCCGGGCCGACCTGCGCCATGTGGCTCGGTGACCTCGGCGCTGACGTCATCAAGATCGAGAAGCCGGGCGAGGGCGACGACGGGCGAGCGTCTGGCCCACCGTTCTTCGATGGTCAGAGCGCCTTCTTCCTGGCGGCGAACCGCAACAAGCGCTCCATAGAGCTCGATATCAAGCAGCCGGAGGGCCAGGAGATCTTTCGCCGGCTCGCCGAGACCGCCGACGTGGTTGTCGAGAACTTCCGCCCTGGCGTAATGGACGCGCTGGGGATCGGCTACCGTGCGATGGCCGAGCGCAACCCGCGCATCATTTACTGCTCCATCTCCGGCTTCGGCGCCGACGGGCCCTACGCTGACCGTCCTGGGCTGGACCAGATCATCCAGGGAGTCTCGGGGTTGATGAGCGTCACCGGCTTCGAGGGTGGCGAGCCAGTGCGCGTCGGCATCCCGATTGCCGACCTGCTCACCGGACTGCTTGCGGCCTACGGCGTACTGGCGGCCTTGCAGGCGCGGGAGCGCACCGGGCGTGGCCAGCACGTCCAAACCTCGCTGCTGGAAGGCATGGTCGGGATGTTGAGCTTCCAGGCAGTGCGCTACCTGAACGGTGCTGGGGCACCGCCGCCGGCCGGTAATCACCACCCGCTCAACGCGCCCTATGGTGTCTTCCGTGCCCGCGACGGGTACCTCACGATCGGCGCGACTGGCGAGAAGCGCTGGCGCAAGCTGTGCGAGGTGCTCGGGGCGGAAGAGTGGCTAGATGACCCGCGCTTCAAGACCAACGGTGACCGGCACCGCAACCGCGAGCTGCTGGCCGAGCTCATCAGCGAGCGTCTCCAGGCGCATACCATCGACGAATGGGAGAGCATCCTGAACGAGGCCGGGATCCCCTGCGGCCCGATCTATGGTATCGATCAGGCCATGGAGCACCCGCAGGTGCGGCACCGGCAGATGGTGGTCGAGCTTCCCCACCCGGCGATGGGAACCGTCCGCTTGCTGGGCTTGCCGGTCAAGCTGAGCGAGACGCCGGGCGCGATCCGGCTCGCCCCGCCGCTGCTCGGCCAGCATACTGATGAGGTGCTGAGGGAGATCGGCGTTACCGGCGACGAGATGCGCCGCTTGCGCGAGCGCGGCGTGATCGGCTGTGGCCCTGCTGGCCAGGCAGAGGCGGCAGGCTGAGCGTTCGAGAGTGGGCAGAGGCGTAGATGCAGCGAGACGGAGGAGCGATGGAGATCGGTACCCCTGACCTGGTGTTCGAGCGTCGTGGGCGGGTGGCCTGGCTGACATTCAACCGGCCGGAGACGCGCAACGCGATGACGTTCGCCATGTACGACGGCCTGGCGCGCGCCTGCGAGCTGGTGGAGCAGGACCCGGAGATCCGGGTCATGGTGCTGACCGGGGCCGGGGACAGGGCGTTCGTGGCCGGCACCGATATCAGCCAATTCCGGACCTTCACCGATCCGCAGCATGCGCTCGACTACGAGGCGAGGATCGATCAGGTGATCGGCCGGCTGGAGACGCTCGCTCGCCCGACCATCGCCGCCATCCGCGGGTATGCGGTGGGTGGAGGAGCCAGCATCGCGCTCGCCTGCGATCTACGGATCTGCACGCCCGACGCCCGCTTCGGCATTCCGATCGCCCGCACGCTCGGCAACTGCCTCTCGATGAGCAACTACGCCCGGCTGGTCGACCTGATCGGGCCGGCGCGCACCAAGGAGCTGCTGTTCACGGCGCGGATGATCGAGGCCGAGGAAGCCAGGGCGATCGGACTAGTCAACGAGATCGTCGAGCCGGAGGCGCTGTTCGACCGGGCCCAGGAGCTGGCGGAACAGATCGCTGCCAACGCGCCGCTGACGATCCAGGCAACGAAGGAGGCTGTGCGGCGCGTGCTGGATCACCGGCGGCCGCCGCGCGCCGAGGACCTGATCCTAACCTGCTACATGAGCGAGGACTTCCGCGAAGGGGTCAACGCCTTCCTCGAGAAGCGCAAGCCCCAGTGGAAGGGCCGGTAAGGCCATTGGCGCGGTATCGTCCCGCCGGTAGCCGTTCGAAGGCGGGACGAAGGACACGGCACACGGCAAGGCGGCTCCCCCTAGCCTTGGGGGAGCCGCCCGTTATTGGAACGTTGATCCTCGTCGGGCTCAGATCAGGCCGCGGTCGCGCCACTTCTTGAACACGTCGTTGATCTTCTGCTCGGCCTCGTCCAGCGCTGCCTGAGGCTCCGCCTGGCCGGTCGCCACCTTGGTGAACATGTCGTTAATGATCCAGAGGTCGAAGATCTCCGCCTCGGCGGCGTTCATGTAGCCCGGCCAGCCGACGTTGACCGTCCACTCGGGGGCGGTGGCCAGCACGGCGTACTTGTCGGTGGGCTTGGCGTTGGGGTCGTTCTGGACCAGGTCCTGCCAGTCCGGTACCGCTTTCGGGAAGGAGGGGATGTCGTAGAACTTGCTCGCCAGGAACTTGTCGCGATAGTTCGCGACGAGATCCTTGAGGAACTGCTTCGCCAGATCGACGTTGGGCGAGAACTTCCAGATGACGAAGCAGTTGTACCAGTGGGCGCAGCCGCGGCGATCGGCCGGGCCGGCGGCCGCCTTGGCGAGACCGATGTTCGGCGCGAGATCCGGGTAGGTGCCCTCGATAGTCCGGAGGGCGGAGATCGCGTTCAGGATCAGCGCACCGCGCCCGGAGGCCAGGAACCGGTTGTTGGACGAGGCATCCCAGGCCAGCACCTCCTCGGTCTCAGCCTCCTGGAAGAGCTGGCGAGCGTAGTTCAGCGCCTCGATGGTCTCCGGCTTGTTGATGACGATCTCCCCGTTCTCGTCCTGGATCGAGGTGCCGAAGCCCCACATGATAGCGCGCATCGCCATGCCGGTATCGATCTCCGGCGAGAAGCCGATGCCGATCGGGTTTCCCATCTGCTTGAGCTGGCGCCCGGCTTCGAGAATCCCCTGCCAGGTATCGGGGTTCCCGCCGACCTGCTGGAACAGGTCGATGCGGTAGTTCACCGGGTCGGCAGCCCAAAAGTCCATAAAAGCGAACCAGGTATCAGTCTTGGGGTTATAGCAGGAGCGCTCGAGGATCGGGTACGGGTCGCCGTACTCCCTCTTGAACTCCTCGATGAGATCGTTGAGCGGGACGACCTCTGGCTCGTACTGAGCTGGCGGGAATCCGAACGCGAAGAGATCGTGGCCGCTCTGCGCCGAAACCTCAGCGGCAGCCCGCGCCGGGATGTCGGCATAGTTGATATGGTCGGACACGACTGTGACGTTATTCTCCTGGCCCCACCGTTGGGCGAATTCGTCGAACCACTTATCGCTGTCGGGCACGAAATGGCTCCATTGAAGGATTCTGAGTTCCTTCGGCCCGGATGGCGTGGGGGAAGCGATGACGGTGGGCGACGCTGCCGCGGCGGGACTTGCTTGGGTGGTCGGTGTACTTGGAGCAGTTGTCGGTGTAGCCTGGGCACCGGCCCCGCTCGGCTGAGTCGGCGTCGTCTCTTCGCCACCGCAGGCAGCGAGCAGGCCCGTAGCGGCGGAGACGGCTATCCACTGGAGCAGACGGCGGCGAGTGAGTCGTCGCATCGCTCGACCTCCTCACGTGAGATACACCGGAACCAACCGCTGATCGCCTCCTGCCGGAACTAGCGGAGCGCTCCCGCGGTCAACCCCTCCACGAAGCGGTCGAGGAAGGCGTTATAGAGGAGCGCGACCGGAAGACTCACGACGAGCGCGGATCCCATGATTGCTCCCCAGAAGAAGACGTCACCGCGGATAAGGTCGGTCGGCACGCCGGCGCTGACGGTCTTGAGGTCCGAGATCGACACGAAGGTGAGCGCGTAGATGAACTCGTTCACTGCCAAGGTAAACGTGAAGATCACAGCGGTAAGAATCCCAGGAACCGCGAGCGGCAACATGATGCGGCGGAAGGCGGTGAACCGATCGGCGCCGTCGACGAGGGCGGCCTCCTCGAGCTCCTGGGGTAGCGAGCGGAAGAAGCCCATGAGCAACCAGGCGACGAATGGGGTACTGAGGCTCGGGTAGGTAATCACCAAGGCCCACAGCTTATCCTGGAACCCGAGCGTGCTGACGATCTGGGAGAGCGGCAGGAAGAGCAGCGTCGGTGGCACCAGGTAGGTAAGGAAAATCGCGACGGCGAGCTGCTGGCCGAGCCGCCCGCGCAGGCGCGACAGGGCGTAGGCTGCTGGGACGGCCAGTACGAGGGTGATCAACACTGTCGAGAGGCCGACTCCGGCGGTATTCGCGACCCATCGCAGGAATTTCGTCTCGTTGAAGAGAAGACGGAAATGGGCCAGTGTTGGTGGCTCGTTGAAGAGGAAGGGATTGTTGGTCGGGTTGTACAGGTCGCTATCGCGCTTGAACGCCGTGATCGCCATCCAGGCGAAGGGGAAGAGCGCCTGGGCGAGGAAGATCGCCAGAACGGCTACCAGCACCAGTTTGATGAGATATGGGCGAAGATGGCTCGACGCGCTCACTGCGCCGTCTCCCGGCTGACGAGGTGGAGCACCCAGACAGCGATCACCGCCAGTGCCGGCAGCATGAAGAGGGCGATCGCAGCGCCCCTGGCCAGGTCACCGGCGAGGATACCGACCTGGAAGGCCCAGCTCGCCAGCACATGGCTCGTGTTGTACGGCCCGCCGCGGGTCAGGATCCATACCACGGCCATGTCGGTGAAGGTGAACAGCGCGGTAAACAGCACGGCGACGCCGATGATCGGCCGAATGATCGGCAGCGTAATGCGAAAGAGGCGGGTGAAGAACCCCGCGCCATCCACCAGCGCGGCCTCGATCAGCTCGCGCGGGACAGCGGTCATCCCGGCCAGGGTGATCACCGTGGCGAACGGCAGGATGCGCCAGACCTGCACCACGATGATCGAGATGATAGCCAAGCTCGGGACACCGAGCCACTGAGGAAACTCGAACGGGCCGATGATGTGCAGGCGGCGCAGCACCCAGTTCACGACGCTGTACTGGGAATCGAAGACCCACTTCCAGGCGATCGTGCTCATCACGACCGGCGCGGCCCAGGGAAGAAGCAGGAGGTAGCGGATAACTGCCCGGCCGCGAAACCGCTCGGCGAGCGCGGTGGCCAGGATCGTCGCCAGCACCAGAACGACGACCAGCACCACCACGGTGATCAGGATCGTGTTTCTGAGCGCCTGGAGAAAGACCTGGTCGCTGAACAGCGCGCGGAAGTTCGCCAGGCCGGCGAACGAGAAGTCGCGCCGGCCGACCGAGATGTGGCTGAAGCTATAGTAGATCGAGAGTAGCAGGGGAAAACCGATGAGCAGGAAGATGTACGTGACTGCCGGGAGGAGAAGCCAGAGTTCCCACGTGATAAGCCGCCGGGGCCGCCGGGCGGCCGCTTCTCGCTGGAGAGCTGTCGATACCATTCTCGTGCCCGATCGACGCCTCTGGAATGACTGCCGCGTCGAGCCTCGGAAGAAACCGAGCCAGTTCGGCTCTCCAAAGTGAAGAGGGGAAACTTCCCCTCTGCCGATCTGCCCTGCTTACAATCTTACTCTAACGTGCTTCCGTCGCTCTGTCAAGCCTTAGGATACCTAGTCACTCTTACCCTCGCGGCATCGAGCTCTAGGTGCCGGCCGGCAGGCGATTCCAGGAAGCGCCCTTGGCCGTCATCGCCACCGCTGGCCAATCCACGCGTGCGAGGCAGCCCCGAACGCATGGCGCCATCAACAGATGGCGAGGAGAGCCTTCCGCTCCGGCACGGCGACCATCCTGTGCCCAGCAGCGCACGCTCTGCGGATGAACATGGCCGGCGATCGCCGGGTTCGGGCGATGCTAGGGTATCCTGCCGGGGAGATGCACCAGGCGATTGAGGAGGTTGCGAGCAGGAGACGCTCGACGCCAGCCGCTGGAGCGATCGAGGCAAAAGGGTGCGAGCGAGCCACGGGAGTGGGGCAGGTAAGCGGCTCGACCTTTACCCCGGGGCTGGTCGCCCCTAGCGCGCTGGGCACCGAGCCGGAGCAGCACGCCGGGTACCGAGAGGGGTCAGGCTCGCGGACGCAGACGGCGACGGCATGCCCCAGGGCATGCCGAGCCCCGATTGGTCGTCAGAATGGTCGTCAAAACGGCATCGCCCCGGAGCTGATCCGTGAGGCGGTGGGGGAGATCGACACCGTCCTGGGGCATTAGGCGAACGTGTTGGCTACAGTCGAAGGCCGAGACGCCCCGCGCGGTCTGCCGGGGCGTCTCGATTTGCCGATCTTGATCGGGATTTCTCGGGTAGGCCGCGAGGGACTCGAACCCCCAACCCGCTGATTAAGAGTCAGCTGCTCTACCAGTTGAGCTAGCGGCCCCTGCCTCGCTCACCGTACGGAAGTATACCCGCGGATAGGCGGCACTGCAACCGTGCAGCGCCGTGGGCGCTCTCCGCACAGGCGCGAGCGAGCCTGCAACGGGCGCGAGTGCGACTCGTGAATCGATCCGATTCGGAGCAACCATTCGCGCGCCGTGCAGCCAGCGCTTCCCCGGCGGCGGGCGGCGGCCCCATCGGAGCGGGCGGCACTGCTCGGCCGGGCGCTGCCCCGACGGCGGCTCAGCCCTTACCGTCCCGGGAAGGCATCAACACCCTTTCCCCTGGTACACCGCTCGGCGGACTGTCAGCGCACCTTGACGCGCGGGGCATCCTCCGCGGTAATTACCCTGCTTCGGTGGCGGATCCGATCCGAAGGAGCTTGCATGAGCACGCGCCACTATCTGCCCGAGCACATCGCCGAGATGCCGCTCGTCGACCACCACTGCCATGCGCCGCTGCGGCTCCGCCAAGAGATCAAGGCCACTCACCTGCGGCAGCCCTTCACCGAGTCGACGATCCCCGACGTTGTCGAGCAGGATGTCCCGCACACGGTCGCCTACCGGGCGATGATCCGCTCGCTGGCCAGCCTGCTCGGCACCGACCCAACCGAGCACGCGGTGCTCGAGGCGCGCGCCTCGTATGAGCCGCCGGCCTATCACCGCCTTCTGGCGGACGACGCCAAGCTAGCGGCGTGCTATGACGACTACCTCTACGACGAAGAGCGCTGCTACACGCCCGGCGAATGGGCCGAGCTGATCGGCAGGCCAGTGCGCCCCGTCGTCCGCATCGAGACCGTCGCCGAGCGCCTGTTGCCGCAGGTCAGGTCGTGGGACGAGCTCCGGGGGCGCTTCGGCCAGGAGCTGGTCGCCGCTGCGGCCGGGGGCGCCGTGGCCTTCAAGAGCATCGCCGCCTACCGCAGCGGGCTCGAGATCCAGCGAGTCGACGCCGCGAGCGCTGACGAGGCCTTCCTCCAGGTCATCGCCGACCTCGACGCTGGCAGCTTCTCGCGGCTGGAGCACAAGACGCTGATCGACGCCCTGCTCTGGGAGTCGCTGGAGGTCGCCGTGGAGCTGGAGCTGCCGCTCCAGCTCCATGTCGGGCTGGGCGACGACGACGTGTTCTTGCCCACCAGCAACCCCACCCTGCTCCGCGCGCTGTTCCAGGAGGAGCGCTACCGGCATGTCCCGATCGTCCTGCTCCACTGCTACCCGTTCGTCCGCGAGGCGGCCTACCTGGCCAGTATCTACCCAAATGCGTATGTGGATCTGGGGTTAACGCTGCCCCTGGTCGCGGGCGAGGCGGTACCGCTGGTGCAGGAGGCGCTCGGGCTGGCCCCGGCGAGCAAGGTGCTGGCTTCGACCGACGGGCACGGGCTACCGGAGTTCCAGTGGTTCGCTGCCCGCCTCTGGCGCGCCGCGCTGACCCGAGCGCTCGGCGCGCTGGTCGACGACGACCTGCTCACCGATGCGGAAGCCCTGGAAGTGGCGGCGATGATCTTGCACGCGAACGCCGAACGGATATACCCGTTAGAGAGGAGTTAGGTGATGGAGCATCTCCCGCCGAACCCGGAGCGCCTGGCCCGCGCTCGCCAGCTCATGGCGGCTGCGGCGATCGACTTGCTGGTGATCGGCCCCTCGGCCGACTTCCGCTACTTCACCGGCAGGCCGGGACACCTGAGCGAGCGCCTAACTGCTCTCGTGATCGAGCGGGACGGGCCGCCGGTGCTGGTCGTTCCCAAGCTGGAAGCCCCCCTGTACGCTGACCTCGAGAGCGCCTTCCAGCTCGTCGTCTGGGCCGATGGCGATGACCCGATCGCTCACCTGGTGACCTTGGTTCAGTCGACGGGGAGCCGGGCCATCGCGGTCAACGACCAGTTCTGGAGCGGTTTCCTGCTCCAGCTCCAGGATCGCCTGCCCGAGCGGTCCTTCCGCCGGGCTAGCCCGTTGCTCCGCCGGCTGCGGATGGCCAAGGATACCGGGGAGCTGGCGCTGCTGCGCGAGGCGTCGCGGCGTACCGACGCCGCCTGGGAGTACTTCTGTGCCCACGAGCGGCTGACCGGCCGCACTGAGCGCGAGGTGGCAGCCCGCTTGACCGAGCTGTTGCTGGCTCAGGGCCTGCACGAAGTCGCCTTCTGCATCGTCGCCAGTGGCCCCAACGGTGCCTCGCCGCATCACGAGACCGGCGACCGGGTGATCCAGCCGGGCGATCCGGTCGTGATCGACTTCGGCGGGAGCTACTACGGCTACTACTCTGACATTACCCGCACGCCGGTGGCCGGTGAGCCATCCTCCGACTTCGCCGATGCGTACGAGGCGGTGCTCGAGGCGCAGCAAGCGGCCTTTGCCGCCATGCGACCCGGCGTGCCCTGCCAGGATGTCGACCGTGCAGCGCGCCAGATCCTCCACGAGCACGGCTACGGCTCCTACTTCATCCACCGGCTGGGACATGGCGTCGGTCTGACGGTGCACGAAGACCCCTACCTGGTCGAAGGGAACGACGAGCCCCTGGAGCCAGGCATGGTCGTCTCCGATGAGCCCGGCATCTATATCCCGGGCCGCTGGGGCGTCCGGATCGAGGATCTGGTCGTGGTTACCGAGGACGGGGCGGAGCGGCTGAACAGCGTCTCGCGCGAGCTGTTGCGGCTCCCCTGAGCGGCCCGACCTTCGAACGGTGCAGTCTCGGCACGAGGCTCCGTGGTGCTCGCTCGCGTAACGAGGGTTGCCTGGTAAAGCGCGGAGGCGTGTGGGTCCGCAGCGTGCTGGCGTTCCTTCATCTCAGCCGCGTCTTCGGCACCCGGTCGAGCGGGTGGGGACGTCCCGCGATGCCACAGCGCGGCGAACAAGGTGCTTCAGACTATGAGGAGGGCCTCGTCCCCAGGCACGGAGGAGCGATCACCCTTCGAGGCGGCGGTCACCCGGGCTCGCCAGCCAGGGCGATGCTGTTTCCGCCTCGTCGCTTGGCGCGATACATGGCCTCGTCAGCGACGCGGATCAGATCGTCGGGCGTCTTCCCGTGGTCGGGGTAGATGGCGAGCCCGATGGAGATAGTCAGGTTTACGGCCACGTCTTCGTGCACGACCGGCTCCCGGGCTACCGCCCGCCGCAGTCGCTCGGCAACCTCGACAGCTTCCGAAAGCCCGACATCGACGACGACCACTGCGAACTCGTCCCCGGCGTAGCGGGCGACCAGATCGTCTGGCCGGGTGTGCTGGACGAGGCGGTCGGCCACCTGCTGGAGCACTGCGTCGCCGAAGAGGTGGCCACGCTGGTCGTTGAGCTGCTTGAAACCGTCGAAGTCGATCAGCATGACCGCGGCTGTCTCGATCCGCCGGTCGCGCGTCACCTGTTGCAAGCGGTCGATCAACGCCCTGCGGTTAGCAAGCCCAGTCAAGGGATCAGTGAGCGCCTGGCGGGACAACCGATCCGTCAGCTCGACCTGCTCCATCAGCAGTTCGAGGTGGACGGCGACGTTCTCGGCTAGCCGCAAGTCTTCCTCGTCGAGCCGGTGCCCGGCATTGCTCTCGATATTCAGTACGCCGATCGGCTCGCCCCAGCGCCGCAGCAGGACGACGATCTCGCTCTCGACCGCGAGCCCAGGGAGTGGCTCGAAGTAGTCCGGATCCTCGCGGACGTTGACGACGAGCTGCGACTGGTTCTCGCGCAGTGCCCGGCCAGTCACGCCTCGGGTGGTCAGCCACTCGTTGAACGAGACCGCTCCCTCCGTTCGGATCGCGCGTCCGATGAAGCGCTGGCGATCTGGGCTGAGGACGGCGAGGCCGACCAACGCGTACCCGAAGTCGCGCTGGAGCCGCTCGGCGACCATGCGGACCGCCGCGTCGAGGTCGCGATGATCGGTGACCATCCGCGTGAGATCCTGCAGCAGCTCGAGTTCCAGTAACCGGCGCCGCTCCAGCGTCACATCTTGCAGAAGCACCTGGAGACGCGGTGCCCAGCCTGCCCGCTCGTCCGGCAGCTCGATCGCCTGGACTCGGAATTCGATCTCGCGGAGCCGGTGGTCGGGGGTTATCACCTGGGCGATGACGGCGTCGGACGTGGTGCCCGGCGAGAGCTGTCGCCAGGTCTCCCAAGGGAGCTCGGTTCGTGTCCGCACGACCGCGGGTAGCGAGAATCCCACCGGTGATCGATCGGCGAGACCGATGAGGCGCGCCGCAGCCCGGTTCGCCATCAGGACGGTACCCTCGAGATCGCAGACGACCACGCCGACGTACAGTCCCTCGATCAGCTCGCTGAGCACGTGTTGGCTGACGACGAGCTGGTGACGCGCGCGAGAGATCGCCAGCGCGGCGGCGAGGATGCTCGCGGCCGCGTCGTAGAGCGGCAAGTCTTCGGAGAGGAACGGAGCCTGCTCCGAGAAGTACACCGCCATGAAGCCGCGGATACGGGCCCCCTCTCTCAGGGGAATCGCAAGTGCATGCCGCAGTCCGAGATCCTGGCGAACGTCGACCGGACTGACCACGCGTGGATCGGGCGATTCCGGGTGTAGCTCGATCGGGCGGAGCGGCGCCTGCACGAGGAGGTCCAGAATCTCCTTCGCCCGTCCCAGCGAGCCTTGCTCAACGCCCGCTACGTACTGATCCGGAAGTCCGACGGCGCTCCGGCAGCGAAGCTGATCTGGCCCGTCCACGAGTTCCCAGAGCGCAATGGCCGGAGCCCCGAGGAGACGCCGCAGCAGTTCCAGGCTGCGCCCGAGCCAGTTCGGGGTCACGTCTGCCAGGGCCAGGACTTCGACTTCGAGCTGGCGCAGCGCCTCCATCACGCGAAGGCGGCGACGCGCGGCATCGGCGGTATGCTCCAGGATCGCGCTCGCCAGGGCCAGCACGCGTTCGCAGTCGACTAGTGTCACGGGGTCGTAGAGCACCGCGTGGAAGCCCGAGGCCAGGAACTCCGGCGTCACCCCCTCCCCTTCTCGCAGGATGACGACCTTCACGACCGACTCCGCCAGCTCGAACGGGAGGTGCGCGCTCCCCAGCGGCTCGGGCCTGGCCACCACCTCGCTGGCAACGAGCAGCAGCGAAGGCGGTTGCTGCCTGACGATGTCACGGGCGGTCTCCCAGTCTGCTACGGCGGCGACGGGGGCATTCCCCAGGAGACCCACGATTCGCTCGCGGCGAGTCGTATCGGGATCCACAACGAGCACGCGAAGCCTGGATTCCGTCTCCATCGTCACATCTACCTCGGTAGATAGGGCGCTCCAGGCACCCACAGCCGATATGTACGTGGGATGCCCCCGAACTGGTGTCTGTGGTCTGGTACTCCGGTCACCCCTGCGAGATCCGAGGATAAGGCGAGTGACTGGAGTACCAGCGACCGGCCCGCGCACGGTACGATCACTCTATAGCACTGCCAGTACGGATGGAATAGTACTTACCGCATAGTACTTTAGTCCCGATCCTGACGGTCGCTGGGACGCGAGTCGGGGACGCTCCGCACCGCCGCTGCGGTCGGGAGACGGCGCTCACGCAAGAATTTCCACCCTGTGCCGCGTCGTCCACCGCATGCCTTCGGGGAAGGGTCGCCGTGATGCGCTGGCTCACTCGCCTGGCCCTGTGGCCGCGTCGTACTCGGGAGCAGCCGGACGAGACGGCTGGCGGGCATCGGAGCTTACCTGCTCCCGTAGCTCCTCGCCGCGGTAGACCCAGAGGTTCGGTGCCCACCACCGCGAGCCGAGCGCCATCAGGACGCAAGCGATCCCGCCGCCGACCATCGCCCACTGGGCCCCGATCACGCTCGCGAGCATCCCAGCCTGGAACTGTCCGAGCCGCGGTCCGCCGGTGGCGAAAATGGAGGCGAGAGCTCCCACGCGACCGCGGTAGGCGTCCGGGGTCGCGAGTTGTCGTACAGTGTGGCGCATGGCCATGCTGATCGCGTCGAGCGAGCCGGCCACCGCCAGCAAGACCAGTGCCAGCGGGAACCAGCGGGCGAGCCCGAAGAGCGCCAGCGAGGTCCCGTAGCCGACCACGACCAGCACGACGATGCGGCCAGGCCGGCGCGGCGTCGGCAAGAACGCGAACAGCAGCGAGCCGGCGATAGCTCCCGCGCTCGGGGCGGCGAACAGGAGCCCGAGCCCGTCCGGGCCTACGCGCAGGATATCTTTCGCGAAGACCGGGAGCAGCCCGATCGAGGACACCAGCAAAGTGGCGAAGAAATCTAGCAACATCAGTTGCCAGAGGATCGGGCGCTCGCGGACGAAGGCGAGCCCGTCGACAAAGGCGGCCCAGCCGCGGCGGATCGGGGACGGCGGCGCGACGCTGCTCCGCATCAGAAGGAGCACGACAACGACTACCAAGTACGTCGCGGCATTCGTCCAGAACGCGGCGGCGGTGCCGAACGCGCCGATGAGAACGCCGCCGATCGAGGGGCCGAGGACGGCTGCCGTGTCGAACGCGAGCACATTCAGCGTCAGCGCGTTCGTCAGGCGCTCGCGCGGCACGAGCGCTGGGATCAGTGCCTGGCGGGCCGGGCTGTCGAACGCCATCGCGCTGGAGGTAGCCAGAGCGAAGCCATAGAGCAACGGCATCGAGGTCCAACCCGCGGAGACCGCCAGCGCGAGGCACGTCAGCAACACGGCGGCGGTGCTCTGGGTCACGATCAACAGCCGGCGCCGGTCGACCTGGTCGGCGAGCGTGCCTCCGAAGAGCGAGAGCACGATGGTCGGGAGCGCGCGGGCCAGCGCGATGCCGCCGAGCTGGGCCTCCGAGCCGGTGAGATCGTAGACCAGCCAGGCGAGGGCCACGGTCTGCATCTGGACGCCGATCATCGAGACGAACTGGCCGATCCAGAGCAGCCGGTAATCGCGGTACCGGAGCGCGGCGAACGCGTGCGGCAAGCGCAAGGGCACTCGGAGCGATCCTCCACAGGGGCCGGAAACACCACTCTCCCGCTGAAGGCAGACGATACCATGCCGGGAAGGAGCGCAACATACCCGCGCTACGGCGATGGCCCTGTGGTACGATCCGCATGAGGAGACGGGAGGCAACGGTCACATGAGCCGGCACATTCTCTACGGTTTGGCTGGGGCAGGGGTGAGTCTCCTCGTCCTGGGTGTGCCGACCGATCTGTTGCCGAACCCGCTGTTCACCCGGATGGTGCCACCACGGCCGCTGGATTACCTGGCGCTCGTAGTAGTGGTCGCGCTCAGCGGCCTTCTGGCGGCCACCTATGCCTATCCGGCAGCCTGTCCCACGGCTGAGCGGCGCACGCTCGCCGGGAGCATGCTCACGCTGTTCGGCATTGCCTGCCCCACATGCAACAAGCTCGCGCTACTCCTGCTGGGGACGAGCGGCGCGCTTGCGTACCTGCAGCCGCTCCAGCCGCTCCTCAGCGTCTTCGGGATCGGGCTGCTCGTGTCGGCGCTACTGTTGCGTGTACGGGCTCTGCGCTCGGCGAGACCGTCGATGCCGTGATCGCCCCGCGATCGGTCGGACGCCTCTCAGCCGGCCGGGCGCGCGGCGAAGCCCTATGCCTCGTGCTGGGGTGATTCTCGTAGGGTTGGGGATTCCGACGGGGAAAGGCTCACGGCGCTTCGAAGTAGGCCGCGCGCTCCCAGGGGGTGACCTGGATCCGGTACATCGCTAGTTCGGCGCGCTTGACCCGGAGGAACTCCTGGTGCAGGAGCGGCCCGAGCCCTTCTGCCAGTGCCGTGTCGGCGTCCAGGGCGTCCAGGGCTGCCTCGGTGCTCCGCGGCAGGAACCGGACGCCGCGGGCGGCCAGCTCGGTGGCTGGCAGGCGGCCGACATCGGCCTCGGCCGGTGGGCCGGGGTCGAGCCCGCGGCGCAACCCGTCCAGCCCGGCCCAGATGAGGCCAGCGACGTAGAGGTACGGGTTACAGGTGTTATCGCCGGAGCGGAACTCCAGGCGGGCACGAGCACCGAGGCCTGGCACGCGCACGAGGGCCGCCCGGTTCCCGATCCCCCAGCAGACGTGCGCCGGCGCCCAGGAGGCCGGCTGGAGCCGCTTGGCCGAATTCGCGGTCGGAGCGCCGAGGCCTGTCAGGGCGTCGGCGTGCTGGAGCCAGCCCGCCAGGAAGGAGCGCGCCTCGGCCGAGAGCCCGCTGGGGTGGTCGGGGTCGGCGGTGCGGTCGGCACCGGTCGCGAGGTCGCGCAGGCTCACGTGCACATGCAGCCCGCAGCCAGCAAGGGTAGCGTCTGGCTTAGGCATGAACGACGCGCGCAGGCCGTGCGCGCGGGCGATGGAGCGCACCGCCAGTCGAAAGACCAGGTAGCGGTCGACCGCAGTCACCGGGTCGGCCGGGGTGGCCGTCGCCTCGTACTGGCCTGGCCCGTACTCCTTTCCGATCTGCTCTAGGGTAATATCCATCTCGACCAGATGCTGGGTGAGCTGCTCGATGAAGGCGGCCTGGGCGTCGAGCCCGGCGATGGTGTACATCCCGGCCCGCGTCGCGGGGGTAAGGTCCTCGTCCTCGAACAGGTAGAACTCTGGCTCCAGCCCGATGCGGGCGCTGAGCCCGGCCTCAGCCAGCGCGGCGACTGCTCGCTGCAGTGCAGCACGGGGGCAGCCGTCCCAGAGCGACCCATCCTCCTCGTGCAGCATGGCAAAAGAGAGCGCGGTGCCCGGGTGGAAGGGCAGCGGGTAGACGGCCTCGGAGTCGGGGATAGCGAGCACGTCGCCGGTGTCGGCGGTGAAGCGGGGATCCGGCACCTGTTGGTCGAGGATGGTGAAGTTGAAGTTGGCTTTGGCGAAGTTGGTGCCTCGCTCGGCCACGTGGGCGAAGCGGGAGCGCGGGATGCTACGCCCGGCGAGACGGCCGTTGTAGTCGGTGTAGCAGATCCAGAGGTGGGCGTAGCCCTCGGCGACCAGCCGGTCGGCGAGCTTGCCGATCACCATGCTGTCCTCCCTCGCGCGATCCGATGTCGAGGGAAGAGTAGCACGCGCTGCCGGGACTGCGAAGCGGGATGGCCGGTTGGCCCGGACGCCCTCGAGTCGGCATGCGCGGGCTGGAGGCGGGCGAACGGCGTTACACCTATCGAGTCCACGCACTCGGGGAGGCAGCTCATCCCTGGCCTCGGCTGGTGTCCAGGGAGACAGCCTATGTACTCGCGGAAGGTACGCAGGCGATGCTACACTGTCTCCGTCGCGCGTGAGGAGAGAGCGGTCGTGGTGTACCGTCTGCCAGATTCGCTGCCTCATCCGACCGTCGACGCCGACGGCTGGCAGGCTCAGCTCGAATCGCTGTACGCGATCTCGGTCGAGATCGCCGGGCTGCGCGAGCTGAGCCAGGTGATGGATCGGGCGCTCGAGTACTGCCTTGCCCTGACCACGTCAGCCTTCGGCTTTATCGGGCTGGTCGACGGGCCGGACACGATGGACGTAGCGGCTATCCGCGGCTTCGTCCCCGATCGGCCCGGGTTCTACGAACGCTTCCGCAAGATCCCGATCCGTCGCACGATCTTCGGGGTGGTCATCCTCGAGGGGCGCTCCAACCTGTCGAACGATGTGCTCAACGACCCCCTGCATATCGGCTCACCGCGCGGGCACCCGCCAGTGCGCACGTTCTTGGGCGTGCCCCTCAAGGTGCGCGACGAGACGATCGGGATGATCGGGGTGGCGAACCGTCCCGACGGCTACGACGCCGGCCACGAGCGGCTGCTCAGCACCTTCGCCAATCAAGTAGCCGTGGCGATCGCGAACGCGCGACTCTACGAGCAGCAGCGGCAGATGATCGCCGATCTTCAGTCCCTGCATGCCCGGCTGAACGCGGCCCAGGTTGAGGCGCTGATTCACCAGGAGCGGAACCGGATCGCCGAGGAGCTGCACGACCGGGTGGCGCAGATCATCTTCAGCATCGGCATCGAGGCCACCTGGTGTTTGGAGCGGGACGGAATCCCGCCGGAGCTGGCCGCATCGCTCGGCCGCATCCGCGACCTGGCAGCGCGCGGCGCGGCCGAGATCCGCCGGGCGGTCTACGACCTGGCGGCCGAACCACCGGCCGGACGGGAGCTCGTCCACGAGCTGCGCGAGCTGGTCGAGTCCTTCCAGGGGCCGGATCTCCAGGTCGACCTCGTCGTCGATGGCCGGCCGCGTCGCCTCGCGCACGAAGCGGAGGAGACCGTTCTGCGGATCGTGGCGGAGGCGCTGGCCAACGTGCGGCGGCACGCGGGGGCAGATCTCGCGATCGTGAGCTTGCAGTACAGCCCGAAGGCGGTGACGCTGGTGGTGCAGGACAACGGCCGGGGTATCCCGGCAAGCCTGCTCGAGTGGACGCTGCACCGGCCGGGGCACCTGGGCCTGCGCTCGATGCAGCGGCGGGTGGCGGCGCTCGGCGGGCAGCTCCACCTGCAGAACGGCGAGGACGGTGGTGTGGTTCTCCGTGCCGTGATCCCGGCTGAGCCGCGGAGGTGAGACGTGGCGCGCGCTGTGGTCACGCCTCTGCGCGTGGCGATGATCGATGACCATGAGATCGTCCGCACGGGGCTGAAGCATATTCTCGACGGTGATCCAGACTTCGTGGTCGTGGGCGAGGCCGATGACGGGCCGAGCGGGGTGGCGATGGTGGACGCCGTGCGGCCGGACGTGGTCTTGCTCGATGTCCGCCTACCATCGATGCACGGCGATGACGTGTGTCGGCTCTTGGCCGAGCGCGCGCCCGAGGTCAAGGTGCTCGTGCTGAGCGCCTTCGGTGAGGAGGAGCTGGTCTACCGCTGCCTACTGGCCGGTGCCCGGGGCTACGTGCTCAAGGACATCGTGCACTTCGACCTGAAGCAGAGCCTCAAAGCGGTCGCTCGGGGTGAGGCGGTGATCGACCCGCGAGTGGCGACGGTGGTGCTGGAGCGGCTGCGGCAGGGGGATCAGCCGCCCAAGCACCCGTTGACGCCGCACCAGTTCTCGGTACTGCGGCTGATGGCCCAGGGGCTGTCCAACCGTGAGATAGCCGAGCGGCTCTTCCTGAGCGAGAACACTGTCAAAGGCTATGTGCAGGAGGTGCTGCGACGGTTGGGTGCCCGTAACCGGCTCGAGGCGGTGATGATCGCCAACCGGAAGGGCTGGCTGTGACGCGGGGAGCGGCGCCGGGGCGGACATCGATCGCCGGGCTGGTGCTGGCCGGAGGCCGGTCGGAGCGGATGGGCCAGCCCAAGCAGCTCCTGCCCTACCGGGGCAGGACGCTCCTCGAGTGGGTAGTCGCAGAGGTCTGCCGCGCTGCCCTGCTGGATCAGGTGGTCGTCGTGCTCAATCCGGCGCTCGCAAGCTGGGCAAGGGAGCGCGACTGGGGACGCGCGTGGCTGGCGGTCAGCGAGCAGCCGAGCGACGGCTGCAGCGCCTCCTACCGCGCCGGTCTGGACGCGGTGGCGGCGCGCGCCGAGGCAGTGATGGTCGTCCTCGGCGACCAGCCTGGGATCTCAGCGACGGTCATCGACCGGCTAGGGGCTGCCTGGCTGGAGCGGAGGGCACCCCTCGCCCTCGTGCGCTACCGGGGTGATCTGGGGCACCCGCTGCTGTTCGGGCGGGAGCTGTTCGGCGAGCTGGCGGCTCTGCGGGGGGACAAGGCGGCCTGGAAGCTGGTAGATCGGCTCCTGGGTTCGGCGCTGGTGGTCGACGTGGATGCGCCATATCCCAGGGATGTCGACACCTGGGTGGACTATCAGGCGCTTCTCGAGGAGAGCCTCTGAGAGAGCTCCTGACCAGCTCGTGAGATCTGGCTCCGGCAGCAGCGTGGCGGCAAACCGACTGGCCAGAGGTACCTAGCCGTAGAGAATGGCGACAATGAGTCGGGAAGGGGAGGACATGGACTCGGACACGACTGCGCGGCGCTTCGAGGTCGAGCGGTGGGTGAGCTATCGGCGGCCGTCGGACGCGCAGGTGTCGCCGGACGGCGCGCTGATCGCGTTCGTGCTCCGCCCAGTTAGCCGGAGCGGTGAACACTGGGAGTCGGCGATCTGGGTCGTGCCGTTCAGCGAGGGTGAGCCACGGCAGTTCACGAGCGGGCTGTGGCAGGACGAGTGCCCGCGCTGGTCACCGGACGGGAGCCGTCTTGCCTTTCTGTCCGACCGCGCCGAGCGGGGCAAGCTGAGCGTATACGTCATACCGCGCGACGGCGGCGAGGCGGTGCGCGTTTTCGACCAGCAGGGTGAGCTGGCCATGCTCTCGTGGTCGCCCGATGGCCGTTGGCTCGCCGTGCTGATGACCGATCCCGAGACGGAGGAGGAGAAGCGGCGACGAGAGGCGAAGGAAGACCAGCGCGTCTGGGATACCGACTACAAGTACCAGCGGCTGTGGGTCATCGATCCGGAGACAGGTCAGGGCAAGGCGATCTCGCCGCCCGACCGGCAGGTACGGGGTTACGCCTGGGCTCCGGATAGTAGCCGGCTGGCCATCAACACCAGTCCCACCCCGAAGATAGATGACATCTTCCGGGAAACGGAGGTCGCGATCCTCCACCGCGACGGTGGCGAGCCACAACCGGTCTTTCGCCTGACCGGGCTGGCGGAAGACCTGGTCTGGTCAGCAGACGGCGAATGGCTGGCCTACCGGGCGCCGGCAGGCCGAGTGGTGCACGGGGAGTATGTCTTCGCGCGGCCTGTCGATGGGGGTGACGCGATCTGCTTGACCTCCGACTATCCGGGGACGATCGAAGCGATGCGCCCGCTAGAGGGTGGGCGAGCGCTGCTGGCTGTGGCCTTCGAAGGGTTGGAGGCCACGGTCTACCGGATAGGCTGGGACGGGCGACGAGAGAGCCTGTTGCCGGCTGGCCCAGCCGGGACGTTTCACGGGGCGGTGACGGCGAGCGCGGGAGGAGATCGGCTGGCTGGCGTGTGGTCGGACGCCGGACACGCTCCGGAGGTGGTGGCCTGGAGGGCTGCTCCGGACGACATATCCCTTAGGATGCCGGCACGAGCACGGACAGCACTCTCAGGGATCGCAGCCGCGTCATCGAGTGGGAGAGTGACCCGGGCGTCATCGTCCAGGGCCTGCTCGTCCTCCCGACGAGCTACCGGGAGGGAGAGCGCATCCCGCTCATCGTGCAGATCCACGGCGGCCCGACGAGCCTGTGGTCGAACGAGTTCCTCGGCTCCTGGCACGACTGGGCGCAGCCCCTGGCTCGTCTCGGCTGCGCCGTCCTGCTCCCGAACCCGCGGGGTAGCACCGGGCGCGGTCCCGCCTGGGCCAACGCGATCTTCGGCGACGTGGCCGGCGGCGAGTTTCGCGATCTGATGGCCGGCGTGGACGCGCTGATCGCGCGCGGCATCGCCGACCCCAACCGCCTCGGCGTGTGCGGTTGGAGCTGGGGCGGTTACATGACGGCCTGGACGATCACCCAGACCGACCGCTTCAAGGCTGCCGTGATGGGCGCTGGCCTCTGCAACCTGATCAGCGACAACAGCCTGGGCGACATCCCGAGCGCGAACCTCTCGTACTTCGAGCGCTCGCCCTACGAGGACCCGGAACCGTACTGGGACCGCTCGCCGATCCGCTACGCGCGCAGCGTCCGTACGCCGTTACTGATCGTCCACGGCGAGGACGACCGGCGCGTCGCGGCCAGCGAGAGCATCCAGATGTACCAGGCGTTGCGGGCGCTCGGGGTCGAGTGCCAGCTCGTGACCTATCCACGCGAGGGTCATGGCTTCGAGGAGCGGAACCACCAGCGCGATCTCCTGGAGCGCATCCTCGGCTGGTTCAGCCAGCACCTCAGCCTCTAAGAGGACACGCGGGCGGGCCTTACCCGCCCGCGCCGCGTCGCCGCCCGATGCCGTCGCGAGGTTAGCCCAGCAGCTCGCCGACGCTGATCTCCAGCTCTGGGAAGCTGCGGGGGCTCACCGTCTCGCCCGGGGTCGCGACTCGAACCTCCTGGTAGCCCACGGGTGAGGGAGCCCCGTAGACGGTTACCCGCTGCTGCACGAGGTTCACCAGCCAGACCTCGGCCACTCCCGCGCGACTATAGAGTGGCACCTTGATTTCCTGGTCGTACTCCACCGAGCTGTCAGCGACTTCGATGAGCAGCAGGACGTCGTGTGGGCCGGGAAGCGTCTGGGCATAGAAATCTTCGCGGAAGCGCAGCAGCGTGATATCTGGCTGAAGCTCCGAGTATTCGCCCAGCACGACGGGGTTCTGCACCCAGGGGATCGCTCGATCGTGGAGGCGGGCCAAGAGCGTGGTAAGCCGAGCCACGCATGCCGCGTGTCGGCTGCCGATCGGGCTCATCTGGACGATTTCTCCCTCGAGGAGTTCGACACGGTCATCTTCACCGAAGATGCCCGCCTCCACCATCCGGCGGTACTCCGAGACCGTAAACCGGTGCTTGAGCGCATGCACGGCCATGCGATGCCTCCTGTCGGCGCTATTCTACCGGTTCGCCCGGCGATATGCTCTCCCAGGCCACTCGCGAGGTCCAACCCTGCGAATGGAGGGAGGGAGACCTCCATCCGGGTGGACGCTGAGCCCGCGCTGGTAGGGTACTGGGACAGTCCGGACCTCGGTAAACTTATCCCTAGAGAAAATAACGCGCGACAACCGAGGAGACCCACAAGCGACGCTCGCCGCGCTCGGCGCGTTATTCCCAGGCGATCCTCTCAGGGTTGTCGGCAAACCGGGGAGGAGGTCAGAGCCATGATCCCAGGACCGTTCAGCTATCGCAGGGCGGCATCGATCGAGGAGGCCATCGCGCTGCTCCAGCAGTACGGCGGTGAGGCCAAGGTGCTCAGCGGCGGCCAGAGCCTCATCCCGATGATGAAGTTCCGCCTCGCCGAGCCTGCCGTCATCGTCGACATCAACCGCGTCCCGGGCCTCGACGCTATCGAGGAGCGCAACGGCATCCTCGCCATCGGCGGGCTGGTGCGCGAGGTCGCCCTGGAGCGCTCGCCGCTCATCCGCCAGCGCTACCCGATCATCGCCGACACCGCGGAGGTCATCGCCGACCCGCTGGTCCGCAACCTGGCCACCATCGGCGGCAACCTGGCCCACGGCGACCCGGCCAACGACCACCCGGCAACCATGCTGGCGCTCCGGGCCGAGGTGGTTGCCCGCGGGCCGGGCGGCGAGCGGACCATCCCGATCGACGACTTCTTCGTCGACACCTTCACCACGGCGCTCGGCCCGGACGAGATCCTCACCGAGATCCGGGTGCCGGCGCCCCCGCCGCGTTCCGGCGGAGCATACGTAAAGTTCGAGCGCAAGGTGGGCGACTACGCAGTGGCGGCTGCGGCGGTTTTCCTGGTCCTCGACGAGGCTGGCAAGATCGCCGGTGCCGGTATCGGGCTCACCAACGTGTACTACAAGCCGCTGCGCGCCGCGGAGGCCGAGAACGCACTGCTCGGCCAGGTGCCGTCTGGCGAGCTCTTCCGCGCGGCCGCCGAGCTCGCAGCCAAGGCGGCCGATCCCACTACTGACCTGCGCGGGCCAGCCGAGTACAAGCGTGCGGTCGCCCGCACGATGACGTTCCGTGCCCTCGAGGCCGCGCTGAGCCGGGCACAGGCAGCAAGCTGACAGAGGGAGGGAATCCGATGGAGAGAGTCCCGATCCAGCTCACGGTCAATGGCCAGCCTTACCAGGCCGAGGTAGAGCCGCGGATGCTGCTGGTCCACTTCATCCGCGACGTGCTCAACCTCACCGGCACCCACATCGGCTGCGACACGACCAGTTGCGGCGCCTGCACGGTCCTCTGGGACGGTCGCCCGGTCAAGTCCTGCACTGTCTTCGCCGTGCAGGCCGACGGCGGCGAGATCCAGACGGTCGAGGGGCTCGAGCGCGACGGCCAGCTTCACCCGGTGCAGGAGGGCTTTTGGGAGGAGCATGGCCTCCAGTGCGGCTTCTGCACGCCCGGCATGATAATGACCGCCGTGGCATTGCTCCAGGAGAATCCGGATCCCAGCGAGGAGGAGATCCGCAAGGCGATCGCAGGGAACCTGTGTCGCTGCACCGGCTACGTCAACATCGTCAAGGCTATCCAGTACGCGGCGCGCAAGATGCGCGAGACTGCGCCGGCCACCGCCGGCATCGCGGGAGGAGAGTAAGCCCATGACAACCACGCCGATCCGTGGCCTCGGCCATCCGGTCAAGCGCAAGGAGGATCCCCGCTTCATCCGGGGCAAGGGCACCTACGTCGACGACATCAAGCTCCCCGGCATGCTCTACCTCGACATCGTGCGCAGCCCCTACGCGCACGCCCGCATCAAGCGGATCGACGCATCCAAGGCGCTCGCCATGCCCGGCGTCGTCGACGTCATCACCGGCGCCGAGCTGGAGAAGGCCGGGCTCGCCTGGATGCCGACGCTGATGAGCGACCGCCAGATGGTGCTGCCGACCGATCGGGTCGTCTACTACGCCCAGGAGGTGGCGGCGGTCGTCGCCACCGATCGCTATACGGCGGCCGATGCGGTGCTGGCGGTCGAGGTCGAGTACGAGCCGCTGACGCCGGTGCTGGACCCGTTCAAGGCGCTGGAGCCCGGCGCGCCGCTGGTCCGGCCGGATCGCGAGCAGAAGACCAACCACATCTGGCACTGGGAGGCGGGCGACAAGGAGAAGACCGACCGCATCTTCCAGGAAGCCCAGGTCGTCGTCAGCCAGGATCTCTACATCCCGCGCATCCACGTCTGCTCGATCGAGACCTGCGGCTGCGTGGTCAACTACGACCGGGCGACGGACAAGCTGACGATCTGGATGACCTCCCAGGCGCCGCACGCGCACCGCACTGTCTTCTCGCTGGTGAGCGGCATCCCCGAGCACAAGATCCGGATCATCTCGCCGGACATCGGCGGTGGCTTCGGCGGCAAGGTACCGGTCTACCCCGGCTACGTCATCGCCACCTATGCGGCGCTGAAGCTGGGCAAGCCGATCAAGTGGATCGAGGACCGCTCGGAGAACCTCCAGGCCGACACGTTCGCCCGCGACTACCACATCCACGCCGAGCTGGCCGCCACGCGGGACGGCAAGATCCGGGCCATGCGCGTGCACACGGTCGCCGACCATGGCGCGTTCGACGCCGCCGCGAACCCGTCGAAGTTCCCGGCCGGTCTCTTCAGCGTCTGCACCGGCTCGTACGATATGGAAGCGGCTCACGTGGCCGTCGACGGAGTCTACACCAACAAGCCGCCCGGCGGTGTGGCCTACCGCTGCTCGTTCCGGGTTACCGAGGCGGTGCACACGATCGAGCGGATGGTGGATATCCTAGCCGACGAGCTGGGCATGGACCCGGCGGAGATCCGCTTTAAGAACTTCATCCGGCCGGAGCAGTTCCCCTACAAGTCGCCGACCGGATGGGAATACGACAGTGGCAACTACCCGGCCACGCTGCAGAAGGCGCTCGACGCGATCGGCTACCAGGAGCTGCGCCGCGAGCAGGCCGAGCGGCGCGCCCGCGGGGAGCTGATGGGTATCGGCATCTCGACCTTCACCGAGATCGTCGGCGCCGGCCCGTCACACACGTTCGACATCCTCGGGATCAAGATGTTCGACAGCGCCGAGATCCGCGTCCACCCCACGGGCTCGGCCATCGTCCGCATCGGCGTGCAGACGCAGGGCCAGGGCCACGAGACGACCTTCGCCCAGATCGTGGCCGAGGAGCTGGGCCTGCCGGTTGAGAACATCATCGTCGAGCACGGTGACACCGACACCGCGCCCTACGGGCTCGGTACCTACGCCAGCCGCAGCACGCCGACTGCCGGCGCGGCCACCGCGGTGGCTGCGCGCAAGATCCGGGAGAAGGCCCGGCTCATCGCTGCCCACCTGCTCGAGGTGAGCCCGGACGACCTTGAGTGGCGCGACTACGCCTTCCGGGTCAAGGGCGCCCCGGATCGGTTCAAGACGATGCAGGAGATCGCCTTCGCCGCCTACACCAACTTCCCGCAAGGTCTAGAGGGTGGCCTGGAGGCGGTCTGCTACTACGACCCGCCCAACCTGACGTTCCCCTTCGGCGCCTACGTGTGCGTCGTCGATATCGACCGCGGCACCGGTCAGGTGAAGGTACGGGAGTTCTTGGCCGTGGACGATTGCGGCACCATCATCAACCCGATGATCGTCGAGGGGCAAATTCACGGCGGGCTGACCATGGGGTTAGCCCCGGCGCTCTTCGAGGAGATCGTCTACGACGAGAACGGCACCATGCTCACCGGCACCTTCATGGACTACCTGCTGCCCACGGCGATGGAGACGCCGCACTGGAAGACCGATAAGACCGTGACGCCGTCACCGCATCACCCGCTGGGCGCGAAGGGGGTAGGCGAGAGCCCGACCATCGGCGCTCCGCCGGCCATCGTCAACGCGGTGGTCGACGCGCTGAGCCATCTGGGCGTGCGCCACATCGACATCCCGATCACGCCGGCCAAGGTCTACCAGATCTTGCTCGAGAAGGGGGTCGCTGAGTAGCAGGGAAGACCGCACCTGGAGGAAGCGGCCCTCTGTCCGGCGTCCCGTCCGGTGCAGAGAGTGCGTCGTGGCATGGCCAGGGGAGTACCGGTAGAACCGCACGTCGACAGAACAACTGGACTCAGTTGGCATAATTACCATGTGTGAAGCGATCGGAGCTTCCCTGGCTCGCGTCCGGGAGACAGCCCTATGGCGATCGACGAGGCCGGCCGGCCACTCGCCGCGAGCGGGCCAATGCTCTCGCAGGATATCTTCGAACGGGCCGCAGCCTTGAAAAAGGCCGGCCGGCCCTTCGTGCTGGCCACAGTGATCTGGAGCCAGCGGCCCACCTCGGCCAAGCCCGGTGCGAAGGGGATCGTCACTGCCGATGGCGCGCTGTTCGGCTGGGTCGGGGGAAGCTGTGCCCAGCCGGCGGTCATCCAGGAGGCACTCAAGGCACTGGCGGACGGGCGATCGCGCATTCTGCGGCTCGATCCGGAAGGCCAGCTCGCCAGCGACCGCCGCGATGTGGTGGTCGTGCCGATGACCTGCCACAGCGGCGGGGCGCTGGAGGTCTTCCTCGAGCCGTTCCTGCCTGCGCTGCAGCTCCTCGTCTTCGGCGAGAGCCCCGTCGCGCAGGCGCTGATCAGGCTCGGGCGCGCCATGGGCTACCGGGTAGTGGCGGTTCGGCCTGGCACGGTCGGGCCGGTCGAGGAGGCCGACCTGACGCTGGCCACCCTCGATATCGACGAGCTGGTGCGCGGCCGGCAGACGGTCGCGGTAGTCGCCACTATGGGGCAGTACGACGAGGAGGCGGTCGAGCGGGCGCTTCAGGCCGGGGCTGGGTTCGTGGCGCTCGTCGCCAGTCGCCGGCGCTTCGACGCGGTTCGGTCAACGCTCGAGGCGTCGGGACTTCCGCCTGATCTGCTCTCACGAGTCAAGGCCCCGGCGGGCCTGGACATCGGCGCGGTTGCCCCTGAGGAGATCGCGGTGAGCATTCTGGCCGAGATCATCGCGCACAAGCCGGCACTGCAACCTCTCGCGGGCGGCATACCAGAGCTGCGCGAGCCGGCTGAGCCATCGACCGCGGTCGACCCGGTGTGCGGCATGACGGTGGAGATCGCTGGTGCGCGGCACACGGCCGAGTACCAGGGGCGGCGCTACTACTTCTGTTGCCCGGCCTGTCGACGGCATTTCCTCGCTAACCCCGCCGAATACGTTCACCCCGGCGCAGGGGCCTAACGTCCAGCCCCCGATTGGTCCAGCCGGCATCGTGAAGATTGTGATAGGCTGCACAAACGGGGCGGGACAGCGGAGTGTTTACCGCTGTCCCGACACAGGGGTGAAGAGGGGGAAGAAAGAGGCATTTTGAGGTTGTTGCCGCCGATCCGAGAGGGGCAAGGGATGGACCAGCAGCTTGGGAACGAGCCAAGACCGCCTCGTCAGGTCGTCCGGCTTATCCCGTTACGCCAGCTAGTCTAGGCAGAAACCCTGTGCCTGTCTGTCGGGAAAAGTTAGACATGTTGCTCGCTGATGCCGGATGCGGCCGCGACTGCTGGCTCGAGACGCTCTTTCCACGGTGGTGCGAGCGGGTAAAGTAGTAATCGACATCGGGCTGCCGGATCAGGGAACGCCTGGCCGGCGAGCAGGCGAACAGGAGCCGGAAGAGCTAGGGAGGCAGGCGATGGAGCACCGGAACCTCGACCCCCTGGGAGCGCGCGCGACGCTAGTGACCCCAGAGGGAGAAGTAGCGTACTACCGCCTGGCGGCGATTGCCGATCGGATTGCCGCCGGGTTCGAGCGGCTTCCCTACACGGTGAAGGTGCTGCTCGAGAACGTGCTCCGGCACGCCGGCAGCCCTCCATTCAGCACGGATGACGTCGATCTCGTTGCTGCATGGCGACCTGGCCTGAAGGAGGGGAGGGAGTTTCCCTTCCTGCCCGCGCGCGTCGTGCTCCAGGACTTCACCGGCGTGCCGGCTGTCGTCGATCTAGCCGCCATGCGCGCGGCGATGGCCCGGCTCGGCGGCGATCCGGCGAAGGCCAACCCGCTGGTGCCGGCCGACCTGGTCATCGACCACTCCGTCCAGGTCGATGTCTTCGGAACGAACATCGCCTTCCGCCGCAATGTCGAGCGCGAGTACGAGCGCAACCGCGAGCGATACGCCCTGCTCCGCTGGGCCCAGCAGGCGTTTCGGAACTTCCGGGTCGTACCACCAGGCACCGGTATCGTGCACCAGGTCAACCTGGAGTACCTGGCCTCGGTCGTGACGGTGCGCGGCGTCGGGGAAGTGCCCGTCGCTTTTCCGGACACGCTCGTCGGCACCGACTCGCACACGACGATGATCAATGCCCTGGGGGTGCTGGGCTGGGGAGTCGGCGGCATCGAGGCCGAGGCGGTGCTGCTCGGCCAGCCGATCTACCTTCTGATGCCGGAGATCGTCGGGCTTCGACTGGTGAACCAGCCACCGGGCGGCGTGACCGCCACGGATCTAGTGCTCACCGTCACCGAGCTGCTGCGCAAGGTCGGCGTGGTCGGCAAGTTCGTCGAGGTGTTCGGCCCGGGGCTTCGCTACCTCAGCTTGCCCGACCGCGCGACCATCTCCAACATGGCGCCGGAGATGGGCGCAACGGCAGTGATGTTCCCGATCGACGAGGAGACGCTCGGCTACCTCAGGCTCACCGGCCGCAGCGAGGGGCACGTGCAGCTCGTCGAAGCCTACGCCAAGGAGCAGGGGCTCTTCCGCAGCGACGACAGCGCGGAGCCACTCTTCGACCAGGTCGTCGAGCTGGACCTGTCAACGCTCGAGCCGAGCGTGGCGGGGCCACGGCGGCCGCAGGATCGTGTGCGGCTCTCCGAAGTGCGCCAGAGCCTGCGAGCGGCCTTCCCCGATCAGTTCCCGGAGCCACAGCCGTCTGAGGAGGAGGCTGAGCGCTTCGATTGGGAGGGCGGGACGGTTAACGAGGAAGAAGAGCCGAGCGCTCCAGTGGTTCCGGTCGATCCCCGCCCGAAGGCCGTCGACGTGCGGCTGGATGGCCGGCATGTCGAGCTGCGCCACGGCTCGGTGGTGATCGCTGCTATCACGAGCTGCACCAACACGTCCAACCCCGAGGTCATGCTCGGCGCTGGAATCCTGGCGAAGAAGGCGGTCGAGCGAGGGCTGGACGTAAGCCCGGCGGTCAAGACGAGCCTGGCACCGGGCTCAGGCGTGGTGACCGCGTACCTCGAACGGGCTGGGTTGCTGCCGTACCTGGAGGCGCTGCGCTTCCACCTGGTCGGTTACGGTTGCACGACGTGCATCGGCAATAGCGGGCCGCTGCCGACGCCGATCGCCCAGGCGGTGCAGGATCACGAGCTCGTCGTCGTCTCGGTGCTGAGCGGAAATCGCAACTTCGAGGGACGGATCCACCCGCAGGTGCGGGCCAGCTATCTCGCCTCGCCGCCGCTGGTGGTGGCCTATGCCATCGCTGGTCGGATGGACATCGATCTCACGACCGAGCCGGTCGGCTACGACCCGAATGGCGAGCCGGTCTACCTCTGGGAAATCTGGCCCACGCCGCAGGAGATCCGCGAGGCGATGGAAAAGGCGATCGGGCCGGAGCTGTTCATCGAGCGGTACCGCGATGTCTTCACCGGGGACGAGCACTGGCGCTCGTTGCCGGTACCCGAAGGCGACCTCTATGCCTGGGAGCCTGATTCGACCTACATTCAGGAGCCACCGTTCTTCAAGGATTTACCGCTGGAGCCACCGCCGCTGGCCGATATCCGCGGAGCCCGCGTGCTGGCGGTGCTGGGCGACTCGGTGACGACTGACCACATCTCCCCGGCTGGCTCGATCCCGGTCAACAGCCCGGCCGGCCAGTACCTGATCGCTCGTGGGGTGGAGCCGAAGGACTTCAACAGCTACGGCGCGCGGCGGGGCAACCACGAGGTGATGGTACGCGGCACGTTCGCCAACATCCGCCTGCGCAACCGCCTGGCGGGTGGGCGCGAGGGCGGCTGGACGACCCATTTCCCGAGCAGCGAGCTGATGACGATCTATGAGGCCTCGACGCGCTACCAGGCGGAGGGCGTGCCGCTCCTGGTCATCGCCGGCAAGGAGTACGGCAGCGGCAGCTCGCGCGACTGGGCTGCTAAGGGGCCGATGCTGCTGGGCGTCCGGGCCACCATCGCCGAGAGCTACGAGCGGATCCACCGGAGCAACCTGGTGGGGATGGGTATCCTGCCGCTCCAGTTCCTGCCGGGCGAGAGCGCCGAGAGCCTGGGGTTGACGGGCCACGAGGTCTTCGACGTGCTGGGCATCGCCGATGGGCTGGAACCGGGAGAGCTGCTGCGCGTGCGGGCGACGAGGCCTGATGGGTCGACCGCAGAGTTCCAGGTGATCGCCCGGGTCGATAGCGCGACGGAGGTCGAGTACTACCGGCACGGCGGCATCCTGCAGTACGTGCTGCGGCGGCTGTTGCGCGCAGAGTAGACAGGGTAGGCGCAGTAGCCGGCTCGGTGGGGCCGGGTGGCTGAGTTCCCGGGTACGGAGTATAGCGAGGGATATGTCGCGATAGGCATCCGCTCAGCCACCTGGCTGCCCCTCCTGGTTCGAACCCGCCCCCGCCGGCTACTCGTGCGCTACCCGCTGGCACCGAAGGCAGCCCGCTGGCATCATCGAGCCCGGCGTCTCGTGACCGCCCGAACGCGGAAGGATCGCGCGCATGGCCAGTCCGACCACCATCACCGCCCGGCTCGATAACGGCCTCACCGTCGTCCTGAGGGAGCTGCATCGGGTTCCGGTCGTCTCCTGCTGGGTCTGGTACCGCGTCGGCTCGCGCAACGAGCCGCCCGGCCTCACTGGTATCTCCCACTGGGTGGAGCACATGCTCTTCAAGGGCACGCCCCGCTTCCCACCGGGCAGCATCTTCCGCGAGGTGAACCGCTGGGGCGGTACCCTGAACGGCTTCACCTGGATCGACTACACGGCCTACTTCGAGACCCTACCGAACACCGCCGTCCGGCTAGCCCTCGAGATCGAGTCCGACCGGACGCAGCACGCCGCCTTCGACCCCGCCGAGGTCGAGCGCGAGCGGACGGTCATCCTATCCGAGCGCGAAGGCAACGAGAACCAGCCCGCCTACTTCCTGCGCGAAGAGGTGCTCGCCGCCGCCTTCCGGGCACACCCCTACGGCCAGCCGGTGATCGGGCACCGCGCAGATCTCCTGTCCATCACTCGCGAGGAGCTCTACCGCCACTATCGCACGTTCTATACCCCTAACAACGCCACGCTGGTGCTCGTGGGCGACTTCGACGCCGAGCAGATGCTCCGTTCGGTCGAAGACCCCTTCGGCCGGATCCCCGCCGGCCCCGAGCCGCCGGCGGTGCGCGCCCGCGAGCCCGAGCAGTGGGGCGAGCGGCGGGTGACCGTGCGCCGCCCAGCACCGACGCCGGTGCTGCTCATGGCCTGGCACGCTCCCCCTGCCGCCAGTCCCGACGCCCCGGCGCTGGTTGTACTCGATACTGTTCTGTCCGGCGCCAAGCCCGTTAGCTTCGGCGGCGGGGGTATGGGTCGAAGCTCTCGACTCTACCGCGCGCTGGTCTCGAGCGGCCTGTGCAGCAGCGCCGCCTCCAGCTTCGCCCTCACTATCGACCCCTACCTGTTCACCGTCTCGGCCACCCTCACGCCGACGGCCGATCCCGGCCAGGTCGAAGCCATCGTCGAGCGCGAACTGGCCAGGGTGCGCGAGGAGCCAGTACCGCCAGACGAATTGGCCCGGGCGATCCGCCAGCTCCGCGCGCAGTTCGCGCAGGCACACGAGCAGGTCACCGCGCTGGGCTACTACTTGGGCATGCTTCGTACCGTCGCGCCGGAGCGCGACCCGGACGCACTGCTCGACGAGCTCGAGAGCGTCACGCCGGACGAGCTGTTGCGAGTGGCCAACACCTGCCTCGTGCCGGAGCGACGCACCGTCGGCTGGCTTGAACCGGCTGGGGCAACGTTGGGTGCCGCACCGCCAGCCGAACTGCTGGCCGCGCGGCCGCACTTCCTGGTCGATCCCGGCCCCGAGCCTGTCATCTATCCCCGGGTAAGCCTGACGATCCGGCAGGACAGGCTGGCTAACGGCTTGACCTTACTCGGCCACCACGACCCGACCAGCGAGGTGGCGGCCGTCGCGCTACGCCTCCCGGCTGGAGCCGCCCGTGACGGTGACCGGCCGGGCACCGCCTACCTCACCGGCCAGATGCTGACCCACGGCACCGAGGCCCGCAGCTTCGACGCGCTCAACGAGGAGCTCGACGCGCTCGGCGCTGCGCTCTCGGTCAGCGTGGGGCGCGACGCCGTCGACGTCAGCGCGACTTGCCTGCGCGACGATCTGCCGCGCATCGTCGAGCTGCTAGCCGAAGTCGCCTTGCGGCCGACCTTCCCCGAAGACGAGCTGGAGCGCGTGCGCGCCCAAGCGCTGACCGCGCTACGCCAGGCGCTCAACAGCACGCGCGCTCAGGCCGATTACACGCTGCGCAGCCTGCTGTACCCGCCGGGGCACCCCTACCACCACCGGGTGCTCGGCACCGAGGAGCGACTGCGCGACGCGACCCGCGAGGAGCTGGTCGACTTCCACCGTCGCTTGTACCGGCCAGACCGAGCGTACCTCGCCGTTGCCGGTGGGGTGCCAGTCGAGGAAGCCTGGCGGCTGATCGAAGCGGCGTTCGCGGGCTGGGAACCCGGTGAGGCGCCGGAGCTCGCCATCCCGCCGGTCGAACCGCCCCCTGGCCGGGTGCGCCGTCGGGAGAGCCTGCCCGGCAAGAGCCAGGCCGACATCGCGCTCGGCTTGCCGGTCATTCCTCGTCATCACCCCGACTACGAGACGCTACGGCTGGCCAACATCGTCCTCGGCCGTCTCGGCCTGATGGGCCGGCTGGGAGCCAGCGTGCGCGAGCGTCTCGGGCTGGCCTACTACGCCAGCAGCACGCTCGAGGCCGGCCTCGGGCCAGGTCTCTGGATGGCGTACGCCGGCGTCAACCCGGTCAACATCGAGCGCGCGATCGAGCAGATCATCGCCGAGGTGATCCGCCTGCGCGAAGAACCGGTTGACCAGCGCGAGCTCAGCGATGCCCGCACATATCTGCTCGGCAGCCTGCCGCTGGGGTTGGAAACCAGCGGCGCGATCGCCTCCCTGGCCCTCGACCTCGCCTGCTACGGTCTGGGACTGGACTACGTCGATCGTTTGCCGGATCTGATCGGGAGCATTACGGCTGAGCAGATCCAGCAGGTCGCACGGCGGTACCTCGACCCGGAGCGGATGGCGATTGCGGTGGCCGGGCCGGAGGCGCCTGCGGGGGAGACCGTGCCCACCCCGGTGGCATAATCTGGCTGGGAGGGAGATCGCCCTCCGCTGGCCGACTGACGGGGAGCACGGGAAGATGAGCGCACAGCCGGTCTACACAGTCTTCTGGCTCTACAAGGCGACGCCGCGCTGGCGGGAGCTGCCGCCGGACGCTCAGGGAGCAGCTCGCGAGCGGTTCCTGCGGGTGCTGGGCGATACCGAGGACGTGCGCCTGCGGGGAGCCTACTCGACCATCGGCTTTCGCGCCGACGTCGACCTGATCCTCTGGCTGCTGGCCGACGACCCGGAGCGCCTGCAGCGACTCGCGGTCGCGCTCAACCGGACACCGCTGGGGCAGGCGCTGGAGATGCGCTACGCCTACCTCGGCGTCGCCGGAGCCTCGCAGTACGACCCCACCCACGGGCCAGCCTTCCTGCGCGGCGTACCCCCCAAGCGGTACCTGAGCGTCTATCCGTTCATCAAGACGCCGGAGTGGTACCTGCTGCCGTTCGAGCGCCGGCGCGAGCTGATGATCGAGCACGGGCGACTCGGCGACGAGTTCCCGAGCGTCCTCACCAATACGGTCAACTCCTTCGGAGTGCAGGATCAGGAGTTCATCGTCGCCCTCGAAGACGACGACGTCGCCACGCTGGTGACGATGGTGCAGCGGCTCCGCGCCGCCGAGGTGCGCCGCTACACCCAGCTCGATACGCCGATCTTCCTCGGCCTGCGCAAGGAGCCGGAAGACGTTCTGGCCGACCTGAGCTAGCGATCCGCCGCCAGTGACGCCGGGAGGGAGAGCGGAAGACCTCTGACACCGGGCCCGCCCCAGGCAGCCGGGATTCCAGGCAGGCCGCCGCAACACAGGGGAGGTGGTCGCATACGTAGTCGCCCCTGCCGACCAGCCAGGGAGCTAGCCACGTCGCCTTCGGCGCCGTCCGGGGCGGAGGGTGCCCTGAGGGCAGGCAACCTCGAGCTTCGAGCCCAGCCAGTGGGCAAGTCCTCCACCTGGCCACTGGCGGCTGGTCGGGCGGGGGTCTCCTGCACCACGGCAGCGAGCAGATTCGGCGAGTGGCACCGAGCGATCACGCCAGCATCGCCACCGAGAGCCCGACCGGAATCCCGATGAGCGAGGCTAGGAAGTTCACCGCGTCGTTGGTCAGCCCTGGCCAGCCGCGATGAGGCAAAGACGGAGCTCCGCAGCGATGCACCGCTGCCTCCGTGGCCGCCTGGCAGGCAGGGCACCAGCGCACCTCCTGCACCGTCGCCCCGAGCACGCTGTCGACGAGCGATCCCGCCAGCCCCGCCAGCGCGCCGAGCGCGAGCGCGGCACCCAGCCCGATCGCTGCCGGCCCGCCCTCCAGCAGGAGGGAGAGCCAGCCGACCGCGCCGATCCAGAGTCCGCCGGCCGTCGCTGCGAGCAGGCCCAGCGGGGTGACCCCGCCGGCCGTCCCTGGCGGCACGACGGCCAGCGTCGTGACCAGCCGCGGCGGGCGACGGCTCAGCCCGCCGATCTCGGTCGACCAGGTATCAGCCGTGACCGCGGCGAGAACCCCTAGATAGGCAGGGAAGAGCGACGTAGCCAGGCCGGCCGAGCCCGCGGCCAGCGCAAGCGCGGTCGCGGCTCCGCCGTTGGCCAGCACCTGCATGAGGTCGCGCCGGGCGCCCTTGGCCGCGACTTCGCCGAGCGCGCGCTTGCGCTCGCGTCCCAGCGCCGAGAGCGCGCTGCCCGACACGAAGAGGGCGACCATCGGGACGGCCCAAGCTAGCCCGCCGAGCCCGAAGACGATGGTGCCGGACACCAGCGCCCCGGCAGCCCCGCTCCAGGTCAGCGCCCGGCGCCAGACTCCGGCCCCGGCGATGGCTGCGCTGAGCGCCAGGCCGAGCGCGAGCCGGCCGATCAAGCTCTCGGGCACCACGCCTGCCTCCGCCCGGTTCCCGTTCGATCGCCCGGATATCTTGCCACCGTGCGCACCCCGGCCGAGCGCGCGAGGTGTCGATCCACCGTCGTCCTCACTCCCGGGAGGGACGGAAGAGCGTGATCAACCCCTCTTCCTGGATCTCGAACACCCAGCCTTCGACCTCGACGATGGCCGGGCTGCTGATCTCGCCGAACCGGACTACCACCCGGTACCCCTCGATCTCGAAGGAGCGGATCGCGTTGGGCGCGAAGGGGTGACGTGGATTGCGATAGATGTGACGACTGCCACCCGCCCGATCCACAGCTTCACCCGCCAGGCGGAGGGCAGTCGCCTCGTCGATCGTCATCGTGCCTGCCTCTCTGGATTCGCGTCGACCCGGTAGCTGACCCGTGCCGCTGCCGGTCTACCGAGCCGCCGGAGTATACCCGCCACGGCATCGCCTGCTGGCGGCATCACAGGTACAGCGTACCGCACGGCTGGCGGGACTGCGCCGTCCGCTCTTGATACGACCAGCGCGTCACGGGACTGGCCTCGCTCCCCGGGAGACGGTCGATGCATGCAGCGCGCATTCTAGAAAGGTTTCCGGACGCCAGGAATCCACGAGCTTGCTGGGTTCGACAGGGATGCCGCAAGCGACCGCCCGCGCCGGGCCCTGGCGCCAGGCCAGGGCTCGGCGGTGCCGGGAGGGCATGACCGGCAGGGCGGGCGCAGGCACGCGCTCGATGCGTGGCTCCCGGGCCACCGGATCGCGGGCTCGAGCGGGCCGGGAGCCGGCGAGGCACCGCCGGGTCGAGCGGGCTGCGGCGCCGGGAAGCGGAGAGCGAGGGTGCCGTAGTGGTAGAATGAGGTTGTGCGCGGGGTGTCGTACGCCTCGGGCCGGTAGCTCAACTGGCAGAGCAGCGGACTTTTAATCCGCGGGTTGTGGGTTCGATTCCCACCCGGCCTACCACTGGGCTCTACCCGACAGTCGTCGGGCTATGCATGCCGGTGCACGCCCTCTTGCCGGCCGACTAAGCGCGCTAGCACACCCGCCAGGCTACGCTCTCCTCCGGGTTCGCTTCGCGAAGAGGAGTCCCTCGCTCGCCTGTCTGGCCTGTGTAGGGTACATCGCTCGCGGCTTCTCGCCAACGAGTCCCGACTATCAGTCGACGCTCGTACCCTCGGTCACCGGTGCGGCCATGCCCCATTGGGCCTGTAACCGCTCGTTTTGCTTTAGGCTGGAACTCTCCAGGCAACCGGACAGGTTTACTGCAATAAAGCTCACTCTATGCTGCCTCCAGCGTGATGCGTGACCCGGTCACAGCGGCATCGGATGAGTGTTTACCGTATGGAGGACGCCACACTCTGAACGCAGCGTTCTCCCTAAGGGGTGGGATACAGTGGTCGAATGCTCCCACACCGGACTTCGCTTGCCGTCCTGGACTCGCGGGCCGTTCGGCGGCACAATGGGCCAGAGGGTCGAGCCACGAGGGGAGGGAGCAGATGAGCGAGACAATCGCGATCGACGCCGAGCTCGTCGAGCGCTTGCTCCACGAGCTCGCGCGCTACGGCGCCTGGGGCGACACCGGCGTCGTCCGCAAGGTGTATACGCCGGAGTGGGTCGGAGCTCAGCAGCAGGTCATGCGCTGGGCCGAGGAGTCTGGCCTCCACGCTCGACAAGACGCGGTCGGCAACGTTTGGGCTCGGCTCGAAGGGCTCGAGGGAGGGCCGAGTATCGTCACCGGGTCGCACATCGACTCCCAGGCGCCAGGCGGGCGCTTCGACGGCGCGCTCGGCGTCATCGCTGGACTCGTCGCTCTCCGGACGCTCCGCGAGCGGTTCGGCACGCCCCGGCGCACACTCGAGCTCGTCTCTTTCTGCGAGGAGGAGTCGAGCCGCTTCCCGGCCACCAACTTCTGGGGATCGCGCGCCGTGACTGGCCTCATCGGCCCCGACGAGCCCGAGACGCTGCGCGACTACGATGGCGTCACGATTGCCGACGCCATGCGCGCGGTCGGGCTCGATCCCCGCCGCATTCCGGAGGCGAAGCGAGACGACATCGACGTCTTCATCGAGCTCCACGTGGAGCAGGGCCCGATCCTCGAGCAACAGGGGCTCCCGGTCGCAGTCGTGACCGGCTTCCCGGGAATCCGCCACTACCTGGTCGAGGTTCGCGGTCGCGCCGACCATGCCGGCGCCATGCCGATGGATCTGCGCCAGGATCCGATGCCGGCCGCCGCTGAGATGATCAGCGCGGTCATCGCCCGGGCACGCGAGATCGGTCGTCCGGCCGTGACCACCGTTGGACGGGTGCTGGTCGAGCCCAACTTTCCCGCCATCGTCCCAGAGAAGGTCAGTTTCACCATCGATGTCCGGCATCCCGACCCCGCAGCCCTATCCGAACTCTGCGCCGCCCACGAGGAGACCCTGCGCTCGATCGCTCAGCGCCATGGCCGCGAGGTGAGCTGGCGGATCACGACGAGCCATCCGCCGTGCTCCTCCGACCCTGAACTCGTCCAGCTCTTCCTCGACGCTGCGGCCGAACAGGAGATCCCGGTGACGACCATGCCCAGCGGGGCGGTGCACGATGCCCAGCGGATGGCGCATATCGCCCGGGTGGCGATGGTGTTCGTCCGGAGCGTGGGAGGCCGCAGCCATACCCCAGCCGAGTTCACCACGACTGAGGACGCCGTAGCCGGCATCCAGGTCTTGACAGCCGGGCTGCATCGCGTGGCCTACTAGGATGGCCAGGCGAGCGCTCCAGCGCGGTTACCCCTCGTGGTCGCCGGCAGAGCCTGATCGGCCTCCGAGGACTCAGATCGCGAACCCCTCGTGGAAGGGGTCGTCGTCCCTGAGTACCAGCGTCGCGATCCCCATACAATAGGACATCGTCGAGATCTCGGAGACGACGCCTTCGGTGCCGGCAGCCACCGTCCGCGCGGTGAAGCGCAGGCCGAGCGGGCTCTCGTGGTAGAACTCCGCACCCAGCGGCAGTCGGCCGGCCTGGTGCAGCAGGGCCACCCGCGCCGCAGTGCCGGTGCCGGAGGGCGTGCGCCCCATAGTGCGAGGCGCGTAGAAGTTCGCCACGCGGGAACCGGCCGGCTGCCCATCTCCCGGCGGCATCGGGCGCCCCTGCGCGTCGACGTCCTCGTACAGCGTGATCAGGTCGACCGGCCGGCCTGCCTGCACGCTGGGCACGTCGGCGCGCGCCTGCTCGCGAGCCGCCCGCCAGATTCGCGTGCCGGTATCCAGCACCTGTTCCCGTTCACTCGGGGCGATATCCGGGCCCAGCCGCAAGCCAACCGTAGCCGCGGGCACGAAGGCGTAGAGCAGGCCGCCCCACGCCAGCTCGGCCTGCACGGCGCCCAGCCCCTCGACTTCCAGGGTGGTCGCTCCGAGCGCGTGCGACCAGCCGCTGCGCATAGTGACCGAGCGCACGCGCCCGCCGGCCAGCTCCACCGTCACCGGCACCGGCCCCAGCACCGTGTCGAGCCGCAGCAACTGCTCGCCGTCCTCGAGCTGTCGCGGGGCCATGCCGCTCTCGACCAGCGCGACCGCGACGCTGAAAGTAGAGTCGCCGCAGGCCTCGAAGTAGCCATCGGGGTGAACGAAGATCACCCCGGCATCACAGCCCGGGGTGGCCGGTTCGGTAAGGAAGGCGCCGAGCATGTTCCGATGCCCGCGCGGCTCGCGACAGATCAGCGCCCGCAGGTGGTCGTACCGCTCGGCCAGGTAGGCCTGCTTCTCGGCCATCGTCTTGCCTGGCAGCGGCGGGCAGCCACCGACCACGATCCTCGTCGCCTGCCCGTGGTGGTAGTCCCAGACGTGGAGCACGTGACGCGCATGCCCGAACATTGCCTCGCTCCTCTCCCTCCCTGGCCACGATCCCTCCCGCTTGCCGCATCCTACGCGCTGGAGCAGGCACCTGCAACCCGCCAAAACATGACTATCAGAGCCGTGGAAGGCGGACCGTTCCAATCCGAGCGATCGATGGGCCGGCATCCACCTTGCACTGGTCCGCCCTGGCCTGCTAGGCTGCCGGTGAGAGGCAGCGCGAGTGCAGGACAGATGGCTGCAGCTCGTTCGAGGGACTGCTAGGCCTGATGAGCGCGGAGGGAAGATGAGCGGGAAGGATCCAGAGCGCACACGCGACCCCTATGCCCTGGGGATCGTGCCGCCACAGCCCTTCGCAGCCAAGGCGCCGCTCCGCGGCCAGCTCGTCGCTGTCCTGCGCGTCACCTTCGAACGACGCGGGCTGGAGCTCGAACCGGTCGGCTCGCGCGCCTTTCCGGACGGCTCGATAGCCGAGCTGGCCGTCACCGACGAGCCCGATGCCCAACCCGGCAAGACCGTGCAGCGCGCGGCCTACCTCGGCTTCGTGCGCTTTCCGACCGGCGGGATCGTCATCGTCGGGGACACGTGCTCGATCGCCGGCGAGACTGTCGGCGTGGTCGCTGGCTTCGATACCTCACACGAGCCGAACCACCTCAACATCGTCGTGCGCGCTGACCGCCTGGCCCACGGTGCGGAGCGCGGCCTGACTCCCGGCCAGACGGTGGAGTTCGTGCTCACATCGTCGGGCAAGGCCTGACGAGCGCGACCGCCCACCGCGCTCGCCGGCGGAGCAGGGTATCCGGCGAGTCGCCGCCTCCGGGCCGACCCACGGTGCGCTGCTCGCGGCCCGCTCGCTCCATCACTGCACAGCTCCCGGACGAGCCCCGAGCTTGGCAGGGGAAGACAGCGCGCCCGTAGCCGCTCACGCCGAGTCGCTCAGGCCCCGCCTTGCAGTGACTTGACATAGAGATATTGCGCGGCCATGTCTCTCGTCCCGAAGTCGGCCTCCACGGACTGGCGGTACACCTCCAGCAGGCGCTCGAAGATCGGGAGTCGCGCCCCTAACTCCTCGGCCATCGACCGCGCCAGGGCGAGATCCTTGAGCAACAGGCCCAGCGCGAACCCCGGCTCGTAGCGCTCCTTGGCGATGAACAGCTCGTAGTTGCGCTGGTAGATGCCGCTCCGGCCGTAGCTCACGTTGAGGATCTGGAACAGCTTCTCCTTGTCGAACCCGAGGAGATCGGCTAGCGCTAGCGCCTCGGCCACGGCCTCGGTGTAGAAGCCGATGAAGAAGTTGTTGAGCAGCTTGACGATATACCCCGCCCCCGGGTCTTCACCCACGTGAAAGATGTTCTTGCCCAGGAGGCCGAAGAGCGGCTCGGCCCGGGCGAAGCTTTCGGCCGAGCCCCCAGCCATGATGGTCAGCGTCGCGACCTCAGCGCCCTCCACTCCGCCGGAGACCGGCGCGCCTACAAAGCCCACACTCTTCTCTGCCAGCGTCGAGGCCACTCGCCGGCCCAGCGTCGGGCCGATCGTGCTCAGCTCGATGGCCAGTTGGCCCGCCCGGCCGGTCTCGGCTACGCCACCTGGACCGAGGTAGACCTCCTCCACCTCGACTGGTCCCGGCAGGCTCGTGCACACCACGTCCGCTTCCCGAACCACTTCCGCCACGCCCAGCCGCACCTCGCCGCCGGCCGCCGCGAACCGCTCGCGCGCCGGCGCGGCGATGTCGTAGCCGACGACCCGGTGCCCGCCGCGCAGGAGGTTGCGGCTCATCGGGAAGCCCATGTTGCCCAGGCCGATGAATCCGATCGTCGCCATGGGTCGACCTCCAGTCAGCGCCCGCTCCCTGCGAGCGATCGAAGCGCCTCATCCTCTCGATGGTCTGTCGAACTCGCCCTCACCGTACTCCCGCCCACCGGCCCTGTCAACCTCTTGCTTACCAAACAGGCAGCTCGCTGCCGGAGCGGCACGCAGCTGCTCTCTCCCTCCTCGAGCTGCTCCCCCCCCTGATATCCGGCGCCGAGACTGGGTAGGGCCTTGACAGCGGTCGGTATCTGGTATATGATGTCTACAACATCAGACCGCAACGGACGAGGAGCAGGTGTGGCGACCCAGACCCCGGTTACACCGCTTACCCGGACCTCACTGGCCGAACAAGCCTATGAGGTCATCAAGCGGATGATCCTCGAGTTGAAGCTTGAGCCAGGTGAGCTGATCACCGAGGCTAAACTCGCAGCCATGCTCGGCATCAGCAAGAGCCCGATCCGTACCGCCTTGGTTCATCTTCAGCGTGACGGGCTCGTCGTGATCACGCCGTTCAAGGAGACGATCGTCGCTGAGCTCCGCGTCGAAGATGTCCGCGACATCTACGAGGCACGGTCGCTCATCGAGCCCTATGTCGTCGAGCAGGTCGTACCGCGACTGACCGAGGATGATCTGGCCGCGTTGGATCAAATTCTCGACCGGGCGCGAGACTCCCTTGCCCGCGAGGACTTCCCGGAATTCTTCCTCACCAACAACGAGTTCCACGGATTCTTCATCGACAAGCACAGCAACAAGCAGCTCTCGTCGTTCATGGCCACGATCGATTCCCAAATGCAACGCATTCGCATGATCTCAGCCAGCATCATGAGCCACCCGCAGAAGCAGATGCAGGAGCACGAGGAGATCTTTAGCGCCGTTCGTAGAGGTGATGCCGCAAGTGCGGCCGCCCGGATGCGCGAGCACATCATGAGATACCTGGACGATGTGCTCGCGGAGGTCGCCTCCGGCCGGCTCCGGCACTGGTTTACCGGATGGCCGGGGCGACCATCATCGGCAAAGGAGAACGGATGAGATCAGCAGATGTCGTCGTCATCGGCGCTGGCGTAGCGGGGGCGAGCGTCGCGTACCACCTCAAGGAACTCGATGCAAACCTCCACGTTGTCCTCCTAGAAGCGCAGGAATCTCCGGGTGCCGGAGAGACCTCCAAGGCAACCGGTGGTATTCGCTTGCAGTTCGGCACCGAGGCCAACATCCGCCTCAGCCAGCTCAGTCTCCCGTATTTCGAACAGTTCCTCGAGCGTTTCGGCGTCGATCCCGGGTTCAGGCAGCACGGCTACCTATTTGTAACGACCAGCCCGGAACATTGGGAGACCCTTCAACGGCAGGCAGAACTCCAGCGCCAGTGCGGAGTCCCGACGCAGCTTCTGGTTCCTGATGAGATTGCCGAACTCCACCCGGCCCTCCGCGTCGACGACTTGATCGGCGGAGCTTATTGTCCACTGGACGGATCGCTCGACCCGTACACCGTGGTGCAGGGCTTTCTGGCACGGTTCCGTGAGCTCGGAGGAGAAGTCGTCACCGAGAGCCTTGTGACTGGCCTCTCGGCAATGGATGGCTCCGCGTGGCGGGTGCAGACACCTGAGCAGACCTGGACGGCCCAAACCGTAGTCCTGGCAGCCGGGCCGTGGACACGGCAAGTTGCGGCGTATGCCGGTATCGATCTTCCCGTCTTCCCGTACCAGCGCCAGGTCTTCGTCGTGGAGCGCCCGCCCAGCGTGCCGAGCAGTGTACCGCTCACCGTCGACGTCGATACCGGGTGGTATGCCCACACACACGGGTACGAAGTGCTACTCGGCGGTACAGACAAGGACGATCGCCCGGGATTGGAGGCCACCGTCGACTGGGATCGATTCGCCCGTATCCACGAGGCAACCGCGCGGAGGATGCCCGTCCTCGTCGAAGCCAAGGTCGTGCGCGCGTACGCCGGGGCACGGTCGCTCACACCCGATCACCATCCGATTCTCGGTCCAGTTGAGGATAAGGAGGGGTTATACGTGGCGTGCGGGTTCAGCGGGCACGGCGTTATGCATAGCCCAGCGGTGGGGCTATTGGTGGCCGAATGGATCGTCCATGGGGCGCCAGTTACATGGGACGCCTCAGCGCTCACGGCCACGCGCTTCCGCAGTGATCTCCGCTTGACAGAATCGGTCATCTTCTAGCCGCGATTGTCAACGGGACGTATCAGTGCGCGTTTACAAAGAGACGATCGCTTGGCGAGGGAAGAACGAAAGGAGAACGACAGATGGCACGAATCGTGATTACCAACGGGACGATCATCGATGGTACCGGTCGAGATCCGATCGAACGAGGCACGGTCATCATCGAGGGAGACCGGATCGCGAGCGTCGAGGATAGAGCGCATCGTGGCGAACCTGGCGATACGGTGGTCGATGCCACTGGGCAGACGGTGTTGCCTGGTCTCATCAACCTGCACGATCACGCGTATCGCAAGCGGCTCCGGTACGTCACCCCAGGCGTCTCGTCGTACCGCGAAGCATCGAATCGCTTGGTGAGAGAATCCCCGACGTACCTGGCTGTGCTCTCAGCGAGCAATCTCTTGATCGAGCTCAGAGCCGGCATCACAACCACTCGAGAGGTTGGCGCCGGCTATGACATCAGCGTCACCTTGCGCCGCATGATCAACGAAGGATTGCTCCCTGGACCACGCATGTTCGTAGCAGGGCAGGCGATCTCGATGACGGGCGGACACGGATACTGGATGGCTCGCCAGGCAGACGGCCCCGATGAGGTACGCAAGGCGGTGCGCGAGCAACTCCTGACTGGCGTCGACCACATCAAGTTCATGGCCACAGCTGGCCTTGCCCGTTACCCTCAGGAGCACCCACAGCACGTCGAGTTCACCGAGGAAGAGCTCCGCGCGGGGATCGAGGAGGCGCACAAGCACGGTAAGAAGACCTGTGCCCATGCCTATGCCACCGAAGGCATCAAGAATGCGATCAGGGCAGGGATCGACTCGATCGAGCATGGCGTTTTCTTAGATGAAGAAGCGATCCATATGATGATCGAACGAGGGGTCGATCTCGTGCCAACGATGAGTGGGCTCTATCGAGTTGCCGAGTACTACCGCGAGGCCGGGGATCAAGCGACCTGTGACTTGATCTATGACCTCGCTCTGCGTCCCCAGCAAGAGAGCTTCGCCCAAGCAGTACAGGCAGGCGTTCGGTATGGGGTCGGCACCGACAGCGCCGGTGAAATGGTCGAAGAGATGCTCCTCATGCAAGAAGCTGCCGGCATCAGCGCGATGGACTGCATCGTCGCCGCAACCGGTAACGCGGCCAAGATCATGGGCATGGAGGATCGCTTCGGCACGCTGACCCCTGGGCTCGCGGCTGACGTCATCGTAGTCAACGGGGATCCGCTCAGCGACGTGCGTGCACTCCGGTCCATAGTTCACGTCATCCGCGACGGAAAGCACTTCGTCCGCGACGGCGAGCTGTACCTGTAGCGGAGCCGCTGGCGCAAGTTCACGACAGTCGCTCGGCACCGCATTGCCGCGGCGATTGCACTGAGGAGGGAGCACCATGAACGAGCAGGGGAACACGGTATCGGCTCGACGGGCGCTCGCTCGTGTCCAATCCCGGCGTCGCTTTCTCCAGTTTGCGGCGGGCGGCCTTGTAGGCACGGCAGCGCTCTTGGCGGCGTGCAGTCAAGCTTCCGATGAGCAGACTCCTGGAGGTGAAGACGCTGGCCCTGGTACGTCATCGACCCCAACGGTCGCCACGCAACCTGGCGGTGAAACACCTACTGGATCGTCTACACGCCCTATCGTCATCGCGCAGGGTGTCGACATCGCCTCGTTCGATCCCCACGAGGACACGTCCACGGTTGCCATCGCTGTCTTTCGAAATGTCTTCAACTCGCTCGTGGAGCGCGATCACGAGCTCAACCTCGTCCCAGCGCTGGCGGAATCGTGGCAAACGATCGACGAGCTGACGTGGGAATTCCAGCTTCGACGTGACGTGCTTTTCCATGATGGGAACCCGCTGACATCGAAAGACATCAAGTTCAGTATCGAACGAGTACTCGACCCGTCCGTCAATTCGCGATCGCGCACGCGAGTGGAAGTGATCGATCGCGTTGAAGCGGTGGATGACTATACTGTCCGCATTATTACGAGAGAACCATTTCCTCCTCTGCTTACGATACTCGGCTATCTCTACGCACTTCCAGCGGACAAGTATCAAGAGATGGGTTCAGAACAGTTCGCTGTCTCACCGATCGGTACAGGCCCCTACAAGTTCGTGGAATGGGTCAAGGACGACCACATAATACTAGAACGGTTTGAGGACCACTGGGGCGGCAGCCCGTCTATCCCATCCGTCGAGTTCCGTCCAATTCCAGAGGCCGCGACACGCGTGGCGTCACTGTTGGCTGGCGAGCTCGACCTCGCTACGCTGATCCCCATCACGGATATACCGACCATCGAACAGCGATCAGACTTGGATATCCGCACGGTGCCCAGTACTCGCACCATCTTCATCGGCATGAATACCTGGAATCCGCCCTTCGACGACGTGCGCGTACGGCAAGCACTAAACTACGCAGTGGATGTCCAATCGATCATCGACAACCTTCTCGGGGGACACGGGCTGCGAATCGCCTCAGTTTCAGGTCCAGCTGAGTTCGGCTTCAATCCGAACCTCGAGCCGTACCCGTTCGACCCTGAGAAGGCAAAGCAACTGTTGGCCGAGGCCGGCTACGCAGACGGCTTCCAGACAACCTTGGATACACCCGTTGGCCGATACCTGCAGGACCTCGAGGTTGCACAGGCTGTGGCAGGGTATCTCGCGAATGTTGGCATTCAAGTCGAGGTAAGGCCAGCTGAGTTCCAAGAGTACTTCACACGCTGGTTGAATCTGGAAATTCCTGGGCTGTACCTCCTCGGCTGGGGTGCGTCCACGCTCGATGCGGATGGCGTCATGGGCGGGCACTTCCACAGCAAGCGTCGTGGCCTCTACTACAACTCACCCGAAAGCGATCGCATGATCGAAGAGGCAATGAGCGAGTTCGATCCCGAAAGAAGGGAAGCGATCTATCACGAGCTCATGGCATACCTGCACGAGCAGGCTCCATGGATCTTCCTCTACGTGCAGGAAGACATCTACGGAGTCAAGGCAGATCTGCGCTGGCAGCCTCGCTCGGACGAGCTGCTCAATGTCCATGAGATGAGCTGGAGCTAACCGCAGCTGCCTGAGGGACATACAACGTTCGCACCCCGGGCGTTGTCACGTCGCTTCGGGGGCGACATCGGGCGATAACGGCGCTCTCTCGGAGGCGAGATGCTCGCATTCCTTCTGCATCGAATCTTACATGCGTTCTTCGTGATGCTCGGCATCTCTTTTGTGGTGTTCATCCTCATACACCTCTCAGGTGACCCTGCAGCGATGATGGTCCCGGAGGATGCAACACCCCAACAGGTGCAGGAGATCCGCGAACGCATGGGATTCGATCGACCCATTCTCGTTCAATATGGACTCTTTCTCGGTCGCGCGCTGCAAGGCGACTTCGGCTATTCGTACAGGATTCGACGCCCTGCCCTCGACCTCGTTGTGGAGCGTATACCCGCCACGCTTCGCCTTGCAGTTACCTCCGCGGTCGTATCGCTCGGCTTGGGGATTCCGGTGGGCATCCTCGCCGCGACGAGGCAGGGCTCGTTTTTCGATCGCCTGAGCATGATGGCGATCTTGTTCGGCCAATCGATGCCGACGTTCTGGTTAGGCATCATGCTTATTCTGATCGTTTCAGTTCAGCTTGGTTGGCTGCCAACGTCGGGCTACCGTGGCCCAGAATACATCATCCTTCCGGCAGTAACCCTTGGTCTATACACATCCGCTATGGTAGCGAGAATTCTGCGTTCCAGTCTCATCGAAGTTCTCAGCCACGATTACATTCGCACAGCTCGCTCGAAGGGCTTGGCCGACAGAACGATTCTGACCAGACATGCGCTAAAGAACGCGGCCATTCCAGTGGTGACAGTGATCGGGCTCCAGATCGGTTATCTCCTAGGAGGCTCGGTCGTCACAGAGACAGTTTTCAGTTATCCGGGTATGGGCCTTCTTGCGATCCAAGCGATCAGAGGGCGAGATATTCCTGTCCTACAAGCTTTTGTAGTGAGTATCTCCGCAGTGATCGTCCTCCTGAACCTTCTTGTCGATGTCTTGTACACATACCTCGATCCACGCATTCGCTACTAGCGGAGATGGTCGATGGCCGACATCCGTTCATGTACGGTTGAGACGCGACTCGCAAGCTTCGAAGTACGCCAGGAGCCGCCAGCGTACAGGCGATACCTGCGGTCCCTGCGAACGAACCTGCCTGCCTTGGTCGGTTTGTTCGTGCTGATCGGTATCGGTATCGCCAGTGTTGCTGCGCCGCTTCTCGCTCCACACGACCCGGCGGTCCAAGACATAGCACGACGCTTAGTCCCACCAGCCTGGAGCACTGGGGGCGATCCTCGTTACCTTCTCGGGACTGACGCTCTAGGTCGCGACGTGTTGAGCCGGATAATCTACGGCTCGAGAATATCGCTGGCCGTTGGCATCTTAGCGGTTACCGTCCAAGGCTGCATCGGAGTCGCACTCGGCCTGCTCGCCGGGTACTACGGTAAGCGCGTCGACTCCATCATCATGCGGATTGCCGACCTCCAGTATGCATTGCCATCACTCATCTTGGCGATCGCGATCATGGCCGTTCTCGGCCCCAGTCTCAGGAACGTCATCCTCGTCATAGGAATCACCGGGTGGGTCTACTACGCAAGAATCGTTCGTGGCGAAGTCTTGGCCTTGCGCGAGCAGGAATTCGTCGTCGCATCGAGGGCCATCGGGTGTCATAGTCTCCGGATTCTGCTCCGTCACATCCTGCCGAATGTGACGTCCTCGATCGTCGTTGTCGCCAGCTTGCAAGTTGCACGGGCCATCATCACTGAAGCGTCCTTGAGTTTCCTGGGACTCGGAGTCCCGCCTTCGATCCCTACCTGGGGCGGTATGGTCTCGGAAGGCCGCCAGTATGTTGCCACCGCCTGGTGGATCTCTGGGATCTCAGGGGCAGCCATCTTCATCACAGTGATGGCTATCAACCTCGTCGGTGACTGGATCCGAGATGAACTAGACCCGGCTTCGAAGAGAGCACGTCAGGTGAGTACATCGTAGATAAGGGCAGGTGGATGGGCGCGACCAATAGAGATCCCCGGTCAGAGATTGCTGAAGTAGTCAAGCATCGCTCTGAACACTATATCGATGTACTTCAGCAGCTGATACAGATACCGTCAGTTGGAAGTCGACCAGATTTCTTGGATCGATGTGCGCGGCGAATTGACACGCTCATCGAGGACCTTGGCTTCGAGTCACGGGTTCTGCCGACCCCGGCCTGCCCGATGGTCTTTGGTCAATCGGTGCCCCACCTGAACGCCCCCACCCTTTTGCTGACGAGCCACTACGATGTACAGCCAGCGGAACCGGTCGAAGCATGGTCGGTTCCCCCCTTCGAGGCTCGGCAACTTGGGGACAAGATCATTGGACGCGGAGCAACGGACGCAAAGGGGAACTTGGCCGCCCTCCTGGCGGCCTTGGATGCGCTTCGCCGGGTCCTTGGCCAGTACCCGTTGAACATCAAGCTGCTGTTCGATGGTGCTGAGGAACGTGGCAGTCCCCAACTAGACGAATTCCTCGACACGCACGCCGGTCTACTCAAGGCTGACGCAGTTGTCAGCTTCGATGCCGGTTTCGCCCCAACTGATCATCCGTTCATTTGGCTCGGCAGTTCAGGCATGCTTGTCCTCGAAGTCCAGGCGACTGGTTCATCCAAGGATCTGCACTCTTCGAGGGCGCGGCTAGCCCCACATGCCGGCTGGCGCCTCGTGCATGCACTCGCGAGCCTGCGCGATACGTCTGGACGAATAACGATACAGGGCTTCTACGACCACGTGCGTCCCCCCGATCCGGACGAGTTCAGCATCCTTCGATCCTATCCATGGGATGACTCAGCCTATGCAGAAGAGCTTGGCATCTCCGAATTTCCGGATAACGTCACGGGAATAGAAGCTCTACGCAAGCTACTGTTCGAGCCGAGTCTCACGATAACAGGGTTGGATAGCGGCTATACGGGACCGGGTTGGAAGGAAGTGCTGCCAGCTCAGGCGATCGCCAGGTTAGAGTTTCGACTCGTGCCGAACCAGACCGCCGATGACATCTATGAGAAGGTTGAGCGACATTTCAGAGCACATCAGTTCGAAGGAATTACCGTTACACGACTCACATCGACCGATCCCACTCAAAGTGCGCTGAACTCCCCGGTAACTGAGGCGATCATGCGTGCAGCCAAACACGTGTATGGGAAACCGGTAGCGATCAAACCGCGGCACGAGAGTTCGGGCCGCCAGGCAACGTGGCTCGCGGGAAAGCTCGGTATCGCTGGCGCCATCACCGGGATCGGCCCGCCTAACTGGCGTGGACACGCACCTGATGAATTCATGCTCGTTCCGTATTTTGATGACGGCATCGAGTATGTCGCCAATGTCATCCTGAATTTCGCCGAGCTTGCCCGCTTTCCGGATCGCTAGCATCACCAATTTCGTTCGTCGGACGCGGAACTTACGGGAGAAGGACGGCACCCGAGAGGCGAGAGGGGGTAGGTCATGCGCGTACTGTTCACCGACGCCACGATGCTCGACGGGAAGGGCGGGTACTTCGAGCACCACGATGTTTTGGTAGAAGGCAACCGTATAGTAGGCGTGGGGCCAAGAGGCTCGATCGCTCATACGGACGTCGACCGAATCTACGACCTCCAAGGCATGGTGCTGATGCCGGGCATGATCGATACTCATTTGCACTTCGCTGGTGGAGACTATGACCCTGCGCACGAGCACGATCCAGTTGGCGTTCTCGCCCTGCGGTCGCTCGAGGCGGTTCAACGATCGCTGTTAGCCGGCTTTACCACCGTGCGGTCAGCAGGGGCACAGTACGACCTCGATATCGATGTACGCGACGCAATCAACCAGGGCATATCATTCGGGCCTCGTATCCTGGCGAGTGGACGCGGGCTCACGATGACCGGTGGGCATGTCCATCACTATGCAATCGAGGCTGACGGCGTCGATGAGATACGCCGCGCGGTTCGCACGCTCGTCAAGCGTGGAGCCGATAGCATCAAGATCTTCGCAGTGTCCGCTGGCGTCGCTACCGCTGGGGCCGATGTAGACGTCGAAGGATTCACCACAGAAGAGATTCGCGCAGCGGTGTTCGAAGCGACGAGAGCGCGCAAGCTGAACCAGACGCACGCTATCGGGCTCACCGGTATTAAGAATGCGATCGCCGCAGGCGTAACCTCGATCGATCACGGAATCTTCCTCGATGAGGAAGCCTGCCAGATGATGAAGGAGAAGGGAACCTACCTCGTCCCGACGTTCGGTCCCTTCTACTATTACGCGGTACGTCGCAAGGCTGAACCATGGCGGGTAGCTCGTGCGGAACCGCTGCTCGAGCCGCATCGCCGAAGTTTCCGAATGGCCATGGAAATGGGCGTGAAGATCGCTATGGGAAGCGACTTAGGAGCACCTTCTCGAATGAAGAACGGTGAGAATGCTCTCGAGCTACAGTTGATGGTCGAGGCAGGGATGAAGCCCGAGGATGCCATTGTAGCCGCGACGAGCACGGCGGCGGAGTTGCTCAAGCTGGACCATCTCATTGGCACCGTCGAGCCAGGTAAACTCGCAGATCTGGTTGTTGTCGGGCGAAACCCACTGGATGATATCACCGCTCTTCAAACCGACATTCGGTTGGTCATGCGTGATGGTGTCATCTACCGGGACGAGCTAAACATGTAGACGCGTAGCTGGCGCTCGCTGCTGGTTGGGATCGCTGGGAGCTGCATCAGTTTCCTCGAGTGAACCGACCGAGTCAGCGCGAAGCCTCGGGAGGCCATCATGATCGCTACCGAGTCGCGAGAATCTGGACGAGTCGCGCGCGGCGGGAAGAAGACCTATGGAATTCCAGTAGGCATCCTGATGCTGGATACTCGCTTCCCACGCATCCCTGGGGACATCGGGAACGCGAGCACTTGGCCCTTTCCGGTCGCCTATCGTGTCGTGTCAGGCGCCACCCCTGACCTGGTGGTCCGCCATCTCAGCGAGACCGACCTGGTCCAGAAATTCATCGACGCAGCGCGCGATCTTGAAGGACAAGGGGTGGAGCTGATTACCACAGGCTGCGGATTCCTTATCCTGTACCAGGAACAGCTTCAGGAAAGTGTTGGCGTCCCCGTGCTCACGTCCAGCCTCTTGCAGATCCCGCTCGTCGCCACGTTACTGCCCCGAGGGCGAAGCATCGGCGTGCTTACCGTCGAGCGCCGATCGCTGACGCCTCAGCATCTGGCCGCCGCGCGCGTACCACAGGACACTCCGATCACCGTGGTCGGTCTCGAAGAAGCCGGCGGTCACTTCACGTCGGTGCTGCTCGACAACCTGGAAGAGCTCGATGTTGAGAGAGCCACGCGGGAACACGAGGACGCCGCGCGGCTCTTGCTCGAGCGTGACCCGTGTGTTGGGGCGATCGTGCTCGAATGTACAAACATGCCCCCTTACGCGCACCGAATTCGCGCGCTGACCGGGCTTCCTGTCTTCGATGTAACCACGATGATACGCTGGGCTGTCGCATCCCATGATCTCGGGTCATTCCATGACTCGAATTGGCGCTAGGGAGAACCGTCACGATAGGGGTGAGCATGGCAGAGCAGACTATTGCTGAAGCTGTTGCCCAAGAGCTCGCGTCAGCCGGGGTCGACCGCGTCTTCGGGCTGCCGGGCGGGGAAGTACTGGTGCTGATGGAGGCTCTCCGCCAGCGCGGCATCGACTACGTCCTCTGCCGCCACGAGGCCGACGCCGGGATCATGGCCGGGGTCTACGGCAAGCTCAAAGGTACGGCGGGCGTGGCGCTCACCACGCTCGGCCCCGGCGCCGCCAACCTGATGCTGCCCCTCGCCAACGCCTGGCTCGACCGCGAGCCGCTGCTCGCGATCTCCGCCGATATCCCGGCGAGCTGGCCTCCCAGCCATACCCACCAGCGGCTGCCGCTCCACGACATCTATCGCCCGGTCACCAAGCACGTCGAGCGCATGACCCCGCTCAACGCCCGCAGCGCGGTCAGGCGGGCCGTCGCCGCCACCTTGGCGCAGCCGCTCGGCCCCAGCTACCTCACGCTGTCGGCGGAGGACGCCCGGCTGCCCGCCGCCGAGCCGGTGATCCCCTGGCAGCCACCGGAGCCGGCGCCGGTCGGCGATCCGGTCTCCGCCGCGGCGGAGCTCACCCAGCGCCTTGCTCAGGCGGAGCGCCCGCTGGTCCTGCTCGGGCTCGGCGTCCGGCCAGCGAACGCCCCGGCGCTGCGTCGCTGGCTCGAGAGCTGGAAGCTTCCGGTCGCGGTCACCCCCAAGGTCAAGGGCCTGGTCGACGAGACGGCGCCGAACTTCGTCGGAGTTATCGGGGGAATGGCGATCGACGACCTGATGCTCCAGGCGCTGGAGCAGGCCGACCTGCTCGTCGGGTTCGGCTTCGACCCGGTCGAGGTGGACAAGACCTGGCACGCGCGTCTGCCGGTGCTCTGGGCGCTCGAATCGGCCAACGCGGCCGGCGAGTTACCCCGCCACGACCTGCTGCTGGCCGACCACGGCCAGCTCCTGGAGCATCTGAGCCGGCAGGATCCCCCGCGCGCCTGGGGTGACCCCTTCGCGCCCATCCGCGCCGAGCGGCTGGCGATCGCCCGCGGGGAGTCGCGGGCGCCCAGGCGGGGACTCAAGCCGGTCGAGATCGTGCAGGCGCTGGCGAGCGTCCTGCCGGCCGAGACCATCGTCACCACCGACGTCGGCTCGCACAAGTACCTGTTCGGCCAGTTCTGGCCCAGCCGCTACCCGGAGACGTTCTGGATGTCCAACGGGCTCTCCGGGATGGGCTACGGGCTGCCGGCCGCCATCGGCGCTAAGCTGGCCCGGCCGGGCGTGCCGGTGCTGGCCGCGCTGGGCGATGGCGGCTTCTCGATGAACAGCCACGAACTGGAGACGGCCTGCCGCATCGGCGTGCCTATCATCGTCGTGGTGATCGCCGACCAGTCGTACTCGCTGATCCGGCTGGCGCAGGAGTCGCGCGGGCTGCCCCGGCACGGAGTCGACTTCGGGCCGATCGACTGCGTCGCCACCGCGCGCGCCTGTGGCGCGGACGCCGTCCGCGCAGGTACGCCGGAAGAGATCGCCGAGGCGGCCCAACAGGCGCTGCGCGCCGATGTTCCGTTCGTGATCGAGGTGCCGCTCCACCCGGACGCGTACCGTGACATCGTCTGAGCGCGGCCGCCGGCACTCGTCGTCCAGGGACCGCTCGCCTAGCCGACCATCAGCAGAATATCCGCCAGCGCTCCGGGTCGCGCCCGGCGGCGCGGTAGTCGAAGTCGGCGGCGAAGCGCTGGAGGCAGTACTCCCCGCGCAGTACCCGAAGCGAGACGTAGCGCGAGAGCCCGGTGACCGCATCGCCAGCGGCCTCCAGCTCGGGCAGGCCGAAGTAGCGGGCGTCGTCGCTCTCCTGGCCGTCCGGGTGCGGCTCGCCCGAGCGGTGCTCCAGGAGGAACATGACGTAGGTATCCGAGCGCGGCCCGTCGTAGCGTGTCCGGAGGCCGATCACCCCTATCGGCTCGGCAGCCACACTGGTCTCCTCGAGGACCTCGCGCGCGACCGCCTGGTCGAGCGTCTCCCCCGGCTCCACCAGCCCGCCGGGGAACAGGTACTGGCCACGCGCCGGGCCATAAGCCATGCGCACCAGCAGCACGGCATCGCCGCGCACCACCACGCCGCCGACCGCGACGACGTGCAGCGCTCGCTCCCGCTCTTCCATATCGCCTCGCTCCTCCCGCGCCTCGCGGACGCTCCCGCCGAAGTGTCGCACACCCGGGGCTCAGGGGTTGAACTGCGCCGGGTTATGGATGCGCCACTCGCCGTCCTCGTAACGGAGGGTGAAGGTGTAGACGGAGATGCGCGGGCCCAGCCGCTGCACGACGGTGCAGCGAGCCTCCTCGCCGTTGATCTCCGGCTCGTCGATCTGGACAATCTCGATCTGGTCCCCCACACTGGCGGCGACGTCCACCGCCTCGGCGAACTGATCGAACGATTCGCCCTGATTGGTCTCCCGGGTGTGCATGTCCCAGGCTTTTTCGGCCTCGCCGGCGTAGATCGCCGCAAGGTAGGAGCGGACAGCGATCTTGACCTGGTCGCTCGGGGTGAGAGTCGGCGTTGGCGTCGGCGCCGGGCCACGGCTGCAGGCAAAGACCAGCAGGAGCAGCGGCACGACAGCGAGCGAGCGACGGGGATTCGGCGACACGATCACCTCCTGTCCGGTAGAGAGGGAACCCTGTTCTCCTCGCCCTACCCCTCGCTGGCAACGCGCGGGCGAGGGCCGGGAGTGATGTCCCCGTACCAGGGAACCATAAACCGGGAAGACGGTACGCGCCTCGAAGCGGGAAGCGCGCCAGCAGCTGGCAGGGTCGGAACGGATTGCTCGACCTTTCGGTTGCCCCCCTCTTGACAACATCGGTTATCGATGACTATTCTCTCGGTTAGAAACGTGCTTTCCATCACCCTAATGCTTTGCCCGGCGCGGCAGGTTGCGCGCCGGGGAGTAGAAGGAGGAGGCTGATGGCTGTCGTACTCTCGCGCCGGCGCTTCCTCAAGGTGAGCGGGGCAGCGGCCGGGACGGCAGTCGGGGGACTGCTGGGTCTCGGTATCGACGTTCGCCCCAAACAGGTACGCGCCCAGCAGTTGCGGATCCAGAACGCTCAGGTATTCCCCAGCGTCTGCCCGTACTGCGCGGTCGGCTGCGGCACGCTGGTTCACGTGGTCGACGGGCAGATCGTCAACATCGAGGGAAACCCGAAGAGCCCGATCAACATGGGTAACCTCTGCCCCAAGGGCGCAGCGACGTATCAGCTCCACGTGAACCCGAACCGGCTCACCAAGGTCCTTCACCGGCCACCCAATGCCACGCAGTGGGAGGTCGTCGATCTCGACTGGGCCATGGACCGGGTGGCGGAGCTGGTCAAGAAGACGCGCGACGAGACCTTCGTCGAGACCCTACCCAACGGCAAGCGGGTCATGCACACGACCGCCATCTTCTCCCTCGGCGGAGCGACGATCGACAACGAGTGGAACCACATCCAGCAGAAGCTGATGCGCGGACTGGGGATAGTCCGCATCGAGAACCAGGCACGGATATGACACAGCTCGACCGTCCCCGGTCTGGGGGCACGGCTCGGGCGCGGCGGCTCCACCACCTTCCCCGGTGACCTCGTCAACGCCGACTGCATCGTCATCATGGGGTCGAACATGGCCGAGAACCACCCGGTCGCCTTCCGCTGGGTGGCTCAGGCCAAGCTCAACGGCGCGACGCTCATCCATGTCGACCCGCGCTTCACGCGCACCTCGGCGATGGCCGATCTCTACGTGCCGATCCGCTCGGGCACCGACATCGCCTTCCTGGGCGGGCTGATCAGCTACGCGATCGAGAACGAGAAGTACTTCAAGGACTATGTCGTCAACTACACGAACGCTGCGACCATCATCAACGACAACTTCCAGGACACCGAGGACTTGGAGGGCGTCTTCTCCGGCCTGAAAGAAGCGCCGCAGGGGAGCGAGCAGAAGTACATCTACGACAACGCCACCTGGCAGTACAAGCGCGTCGAGCCGTGGGATCCGGCCAAGGCGCGCGAAGAGGCGAAGAAGGCGGCGACCTTCGCCGAGATGATCCAGCGGATGGTGCCGCCGGCCGCCGAGAAAGATCCTACGCTCCAGCACCCGCGCAGCGTGTTCCAGATCGTGCGTCGGCACTTCTCCCGCTACACGCCGGAGATGGTCGAGCGCATCACCGGCTGCCCGAAGGACGTCTTCCTGAAAGTGGCGGAGACAGTCACCGCCAACTCCGGGCGGGAGCGCACGACGACCTTCGTCTACGCTATGGGATGGACCCAGCACACCCACGGCGTCCAGACGATCGGCACGACCGCCCTCCTCCAGCTCCTCCTGGGCAACATGGGCCGTCCGGGCGGCGGCATCCTCGCGCTGCGCGGCCATGCCACTATCCAGGGCTCGACCGACGTGCCGACGCTGTACCACTCGATCCACGGCTACATGAACCACCCGGACGCCCGCAAGGCGCACGACACGCTGGCCGACTACATCCTGACCGAGACGCGGCCAACCGGCTATTGGGCCAACTTCCCCAAGTTCATCGTGAGCTACCTCAAGTCGATGTACGGAGACGCGGCTACCCCGGAGAACGACTTCGGCTACGACTGGCACCCGAAGATCTCCGGCGATTACTCGCACATGGCGACGATGATCGCTATGGCGAAGGGAGAGGTGAAGGGCGCGCTCATCTTCGGCCAGAACCCGGCCACCTCGATCAACGGCGCGCTGCAGCGACGCGCGCTGATGCAGCTCGACTGGCTGGTGGTCAAGGACAACTTCGAGACCGAGACAGCCTCCTTCTGGTACGCCTCGCCGGAGGTGAAGAGCGGCCAGATCAAGCCGGAGGACATCAAGACCGAGGTCTTCCTCTTCCCCTCGGCTCAGGTCGCCGAGACGGAAGGCACCTTCACCAACACGCAGCGGCTCATCCAGTTCCATGAGAAAGCCGCCGACCCACCCGGGGACTGCCGCTCGGACGCCTGGTTCACGCACCAGCTCGCGCTGCGGCTCAAGAAGCTCTACGCCGACAGCACGTTGCCCAGAGACGAAGGGATCAAGAACCTTTTCTGGGACTTCGATTACGACCCCGGCACTTATCCGACCAACACGCGGATCGAGGGCGAGCCGGACGTCTTCAAGATCATCCGCGAGATCAACGGCTACCAGACCGGCACGAAGGAGCTGCTCAAGAGCTTCGGCGACCTCAAGGACGACGGCTCGACCACCTGCGCCTCCTGGATCTACTGCGGCGTCTTCCCGGAGGAGGGCAAGCTGCTGGCCCGCAACCGCGAGCCGGATCCGGACAACAAGCCGGGTACCAACCTGGGCTGGGGTTACGCCTGGCCGGCCAACCGCCGCGTGCTCTACAACCGCGCCTCGGCCGATCCGGACGGCAACCCGTGGTCGGAGCGCAAGAAGTACATCTGGTGGGACGCCGGGCAGAAGAAGTGGGTCGGATACGACGTGCCCGACTTCGCGGCCACCAAGGCCCCCGATACTCCGGCTAAGCCAGGCGCGACCGGGCTGGACGCCCACGACGGCAAGAGCCCCTTCATCATGATGCCCGACGGCAAGGGCTGGCTCTTCGTGCCCACCGGGCTCGCCGATGGGCCGCTGCCGACGCACTACGAGCCGATGGAGTCGCCCGTCGTCAACCTGCTCTACCCGAAGCAGCAGCACAACCCGGTGGCCAAGCACTGGCAGCACGAGGAGAACCAGCTCGCCCAGGTAGGCGATCCCAACTTCCCGATCGTGCTCACCACCTACCGGCTGACCGAGCATCACCTAGCCGGAGCGATGACCCGCTGGCTCCCGTGGCTCGCCGAGCTGCAACCCGAGCTCTTCATCGAGATGAGCCCGGAGTTGGCCGAGGAGAAGGGCATCAAGAACCTCGACCTCGTGAAGATCACGACCAAGCGCCGGTCGATCGTCGCCAAGGCGCTCGTCACGCCGCGGCTGCGTCCGCTGATGATCGACGGCAAAGTCGTCCACCAGGTCGGCATGCCCTGGCACTGGGGCTACATGGGCATCGTCACCGGCGACATCGTCAACGACCTGACGGCGATGGTGGGCGACCCGAACGTCTCGATCCACGAGAGCAAGGCCCTGTGCTGCAACGTCGAGAAGCTGCAGTGAGGAGCGAGGTAGGCGCCCGCGCGAGGCATCTCGCCGCGCGCGGGAGAAGCTGAAGGAGCCATGCCATGCCAGAACCGATGGGCTTCTTCACCGACACGTCCGTCTGCATCGGCTGTAAAGCCTGCGAGGTTGCCTGCAAAGCCTGGAACCAGCTCCCAGCTCGCAACGGCGGCAAGGTCACGCTCAGCGGCGTGAGCTACGACAACACAGTCGCGCTCAGCGGCATCCAGTGGCGCCACGTGAAGTTCATCGAACAGTTCAGCCCCGATCGCAGCACCGGGCGCTGGCTGATGATGAGCGACGTGTGCAAGCACTGCGTCCAGGCAGCCTGTCTCGAAGTCTGCCCGACCGGCGCGATCATCCGCACGGAGTTCGATACTGTCGTGATCCAGTCCGACGTCTGCAACGGGTGCCGGGCGTGCATCGCGGCCTGCCCGTTCGGGGTCATCGAGATCAACCCCGAGACTAACACGGCGATGAAGTGCACGCTCTGCTACGACCGCATGCAAGCGGGCATGGTACCGGCCTGCGCCCAGGCCTGCCCGACACAGTCGATCCAGTTCGGGCCGATCTCCGAGCTGCGACAGCGGGCACAGGCACGGCTGGAACAGTTGCAAGCCCAGGGCGTGACGCAGGCACGGTTGTACGGGCACGACGAGTCGATCCTCGGCGGGTTAAACTCCTTCTATCTCCTGCTCGACGAGCCCGAGGTGTACGGGCTGCCTTCGAACCCGCAGCTCCCATCCCAGAAGGCTGCCCCGGCCAGCGCCCTCTCGGCGGCCGGTGCGGTCGCCCTCGGACTGCTCGGGCTGGCCGGACTGCGCAAGCAGCGGATGGATCGGCTGGCCGCCGAGGAGCGGGAACGTCGGCAGCAAGCGCCGGAGACCGAGGGATAGGGGGAAGCGATGCCGGATACCTTCTTCACCAAGTCACCCCACTGGGGCTGGTGGGCTGTCTCGGAGTTCTTCATCGCCGGCATCGCTGGCGCCGCAGCAGCGATCGCGGCGCTGCTCTGGTTGTTCGGCAGCCGCGATGACCGGTTCATCGCGCGCTATGGCTTCGCCGTTGCGACGGTCGGCAGCGCGTTGAGCGGCCTGCTCTTGACGCTCGATCTCAAGCGGCCGGAACGGTTCTGGCACATGCTGCTCTTCTCCAAGACGCTCGGCCCCACCTTCCAAAAGTGGTGGGCGCCGATGGCTGACGGTGCGTGGGCGCTCTTCCTGTTGGGCGGCTTCTCGTTCCTGACACTGGTCGGGAGCCTCGCCGATCGTGGCCCGCTTCCATCGGGGCTCGCCTTCCTGGCACGAGGCGTTCTCGGAACGGTGCTGGCGGCTCTCGCCGGGATCGCCGGGGTGTTCTATGCCGGATACAAGGGAGTCTTGCTCTCAGCCACGAACCGGCCGCTGTGGGGAGATACACCCTGGCTCGGCATCCTCTTGCTCGCCTCTGGCTTCGCGATGGCCAGCGCGCTCCTGCTACTCCTGACCCGAGACCGCTCCCCAGCGGTGTCACAGTGGCTGCGCAATCTGATGGCCGGCTCGCTGGCCCTCACCCTGCTCGTGGTCGTCATCCTAGCCGCGACGCTCGACGCTGACGTCCGGCGCCTCGTCCTGCAGAACGTCTATGGCGTCCTGCTTGTTGTGGCGGTGCTCCTGGGGACTCTCGTCCCGCTCGCGCTCGCCTGGCGACCGCGACTCCTCGGCCGGTTGACGCTGCCGAGCGCCGCGGTGCTCGTGCTCGTCGGTGGCTTCTTGCTGCGGATGGCGATGCTGCTGTCGTCGGAGGCAGCCTGACGTGGTACGGGTCTGTCGCTTTGTCCGGCATGTGGCGTCGGTTGTGCTCCTCGTCCTGGCCCTGGCGCTCGGAGCCTGCAGCCCCGAGGCCTCGCGCGCCCGTGGCGGTGGCCCCGGCGGCGATATCGGTAACCGCGGGGCGTCTGTCGAGCTCCGGCCCACCGGGCCGCGAGTGATCTACTACAACACGCCGCGCCCGGGTAACGCGAGCGGGCTCGCCGGGATGCCGATAGAGTGAGTGGGACAAGCCTTCACCGCTTCGAGGCGCTGGCGCAGGAGGACGAGGTCGCTGCGCCGCTAGCGCGTCTCTACGCGGCCGCGCTTCGCTCGGCTGCCGATCCAGCGTGGGAGAGCGCGGTCGCGATCGACTTCCAGGTGCCGCCGTACGGCGCATCTCGGCCTCCACTGCTGCACGAGCGCGCGATCGGGGTCGAGAGCGCTCGACTCACCTTCGTGCTCGAGGAGCTCGCCCGCGTCGTCGCATCGCAATCAGTCGAGGGCGGGCAGGAGCTCTGGGCCGCGGTGACCGGCGGCAGGCTCGACGCCGTCGCGCTCCTCGCGGCGAGCATTGCGCACCGCGAGGTCGAACTCGAGCGGCTGGCGGTACAGTCGGGCGTGCCGGCCTCGCTGCTGACGGTGGTCGGCCAGGCGCTGGCCCTGCCAGTGCTCGTAACCTGCGGGCGTCGGGCACGCGAGCTGGTGCGACAGCTCGAGTGGCGCGCCGGGTATTGCCCGGTCTGCGGTGCCTGGCCAGCGCTCGCCGAGCTACGCGGGCTCGAGCGCAGCCGCTGGCTGCGCTGCGGCCGCTGCGCGAGCGAGTGGCCCTATCCCCACCAGGAGTGCCCCTTCTGCGGGAACGCTGACCACCATGCTCTGCGCTACCTGGCCGAGGAAGGGAAGCAGGACACGCAGCGCGTGGAGGTGTGCGAGCGCTGCCGGGGCTACCTGAAGACCTTCTCGACGATCACGACCTGGTCGCTCGGCGATCTGCTCCTGCAAGACCTCATGACGGTGGAGCTCGATCTGGTCGCCCTCGACCGGGAGTACCAGCGGCCGGGCCCGCTCGGCTTCCCGCTGGACACGCGAGTCGTGCCGCGCGACCGCGAGGCCTGAGCAGGGAGGGTCGGTATGGCTGGACTGACCGAGCATGCCGCGCTGCTGCGCCCGGCCGCCTTCAGCCGGGCATTGCTCCAGGCGCTCGAGGCGGCCGAGGGGCGGCGCAAGCGGCGCAAGCGCGACCAGACGCCCGACAGCATCGGTCTCGGCCTCAAGCGACAGGTGCTGGAGCGGGTGATCGAGGCCGATCCCGACCCTGATGTCTTCGAAGCCTGGCTCCTCGAGCTCGTGCTCGCGACGCCGGGCAGCGGGGGCGTGCGGGCTGTTTGCCAGGAGATCTATCAGGAGTACCAGCTCGCTCGCCACGATCCGAGCTTCAGCGAGTGGCTCGCCGCCGGCGCGCCGAGCGACGACGCGCTGCCCGAGCCCCGGCTGGACACCGGGCGCCGCTCGCGCGACGACTCAGGCACCTGAGCCAGCCCCCGCGAGCCGGCCTTGCCATTCCACACCTGAATGCCAGCGTGCGAGCGCCAGCGGGCCCCGCGTGCTCGGTATGAACGGGACTGACCCCACTGACTTCGGGCTTCCCCTGAGCCAGCAGCGGCTCGAGCCAGGGCGCGGCCAGCGCCAGCTCGGCAGCGCGCCCCTCGAGCTCGCTCGGCAGTGCCCTCGGGTCCTCGGCCGGATCGACGCTCGCGTATGCGCCGGTCGCCTCCACGCGAACCACACGCCCGCTCCCAAGGTCGACCCAGACCAGCAGGCCTTCGGCGTTCCGCACGGTATACGTCGCCTGCTCGAACCTCGACGGCGGCCAGCGCGCTTGCCAGTCGAGCGGGATCAGCCACTCGCCGCGCACGGTCTGCGGCGAGTCGAACGGCATCCAGGCGATGCCCCCGGCCAGCTCACCGGCCGGATCGTTGACCGTGCCGTAGGAGATCGCCACCTCGCGCGACGGGAGCGTCGCCAGTACCGCCTGGACCGTCGGGTGCGCCAGGGCCGCTTCCCGCACGAGCTGCTCCTGCGCAGGGGTCAGCACGGGAAGCACGGCCGGCTGCTCGCCGGCCTCCGACCGGGAGCGGGCGCCCGCCCAGTATCCCCAGGCCAGCGCCCCGACTGCGACGACCAGCACCGCGACGAGGATCGTGAGACGCGAGACCAGCCCTGTCATCCTCGTCCTCCTACAGTTGAGCTAGTGAGTTCGCTAGCCTTATTCTAGTACGGGGGGTGATGTCAAGGGGAGAAAGTCGGGAATGTAAGAGCGTCGGGCGGCTCTCAACTCTTATCCCCTTCTCCCGAAGGTTTGGGAGAAGGGGATGGCCGCAGGGTCAGAGGTGAAGAGGAGCCCCGCCGGTCGCGCTCAGCGGCTTGCCTGGCGCATCAGGCGCGCGGCGTCGGAGATGGCCGCCAGGATGCGCGGGTAGGAGCCGCAGCGGCAGAGGTTGCCGGCCAGGTACTCGGCGATCTCCTCCGGGCTCGGATCCGGGCGCTCCGCCAGCAGCGCGACCGCGCTCAACACCATGCCCGGCGTGCAGTAGCTGCACTGGAAGGCCATCTGATCGATGAAGGCCCGCTGCACCGGGTGCAGCTCGTCGCCGCGCGACAGCCCCTCGACGGTGGTAATCCGGCAGCCGTCGGCCAGCGGCGCGAGCAGCAGGCAACTGCTGATCGGCACACCGTCCACCAGCACGGTGCACGCTCCGCAGATGCCGATCCCGCAGGTCTCGCGCACGCTGGCCAGCCCGCACCCATCCCGCAGCACCTCCAGGAGAGTCGCATCCGTCCGCACGGTGAGCGCCCGTCGCTCGCCGTTCAGCTCGACCGTGATCGTCTGCTCCATCAGCCTCGCTCCCCGTCGCGTGCCCGGATCGCCCGCAGCACGCGCTCCGGCGTCAGCGGCAGCTCCGTCACCCGCGCGCCGATCGCCCGCGCTACGGCGTTGCCTACCGCCGCCGGGATCGGCGGCAACGCGGTCTCACCCAACCCGTGGATCTCCGCGCCGGGCCGCTCGATCAGGTCATGGGTCATCCGCTCCGGCAGGTCGAGGAACGAGGGGATCAGGTAGTCGGAGAGGTTCGGGTTGACGAGCTGCCCCTGGTCGTAGACCAGCTCCTCGAAGAGCGCGCTGCCTACGCCGAAGACGATGCACCCGAGGTTCTGAAGCTCGGCGGTGTGCCAGTTGACCACCTGCCCCGCGTAGACGCTGGCATGCGCGTGCAGGATGGTCACCTTGCCGGTTCGGGTGTCGACCTCGACCTCGACTGCGCCAGCGCCCTGGTGCCAGTGCGAGGAGGCGATGCCCTGGCCGGTGTCGGGGTCGAGGCCACCCTGGTTGCGAAACTCCCCGTGCTCGACCAGCTCCTCCTGCCCGGTCGCCTCCACGAGTTGGCCGAACGTGAGCGCCGAGGCCGGCGCGCCGGCTACCCGGACATTCCCATCCACCAGCTCCAGATCTGCCGGCTCCACCTCCAGCCGCTGAGCCGCGGCCAGTAGCAACCGCTCGCGCAGCGCCAGCGCGGCCTGCCGCACCGCGTTGCCCATCATGTAGGTCGAGCGGCTGGACGTGGTGCGGTTGTCGAAGGGCGTGCGGTCGGTATCGGGGTCGACGACACGAACCTGCTGATACGGCACGCCGAGCGCCTCGGCCGCGAGCTGGGCCAGCACGGTGCGAGCCCCCTGGCCCAGCTCGACGGTCGAGGAGTAGACGGTCACCTGGCCGCTCCGGTCGACCCCCACTTTCGCCTCGGAGCGGCTGGGCGTGGTCATCCCCTTCATCACCACGGCCAGCCCCTTGGCCCGCACCCGGCCATCGCCGAGCTCGCGGCGCTGCGGTCCCTCCCAGCCGATCGCCGCGGCCGCGCGCTCCAGGCACTCGGCGAAGTGCACGTCGTGCAGGGTCTCGCCGGTGGCGAAGGTCTCGCCGTCGCGCAAGAGGTTGCGCAGCCGGAACTCCAGCGGGTCGAGCCCGAGCGCGTCGGCGGCGAGGTCCATCATCGACTCCGACGCCCAGGTGGCCTGGGTCACCGCGTAGCCCCGGAACGCGCCGGCAGGCGGCAAGTTGGTGTAGACGCAGCGGGAGTCGACCGCTACGTTCGGGATCCGGTAGGGACCGACGATGCCGAAGCCGCCCTTGCGGGCCACGTCGGGGCCGCAGTCGGCGTAGGCGCCGGTGTTCCAGTAGGCTCGTACCTCTCTCGCCGTGATGCGGCCGTCTCGCTTCAGCCCCAGCCGGATCGTCACGACCGTGGCATGCCGCGTCAGGGTAACGAACTCCTCGTCCCGCCGCAGCACGAACTTGACCGGCCGGCCGGTCACGTACGCCAGCAGCGCGGCCTGGGGTTCGATGCGCGGGAAGACCTTGCAGCCGTAGGAGCCGCCCATCGGGGGTACGACCACGCGCACGCGCTCGACCGGCAGGCCGAAGATCCCGGCTAGGATCTGCCGCGTATTGAACGGCGTCTGGGTGCCGGACCAGACCGTCAGCCGGCCGTCCTCCCAGAGGGCCAGGGCAGCGTGCGGCTCCATCGCCACGTGCTGGATCGCAGGCGTGCGGAAGGTCTCCTCGAGCACCAGGTCGGCCTCGGCGAAGCCACGCGCGACGTCGCCGCGCCGGATCCGGAAGAGGTTGCAGCAGTTGGTGCCGAACTGGGGGCGGATGCCGAAGTAGAGCGCCGTGCCCTCGTGTGGGCGCTCCGGCTCCAGCTCGTGCAGCAACGGCGCACCGGGCTCTAACGCGTCGAGCGGGTCGAAGACCGCCGGCAGCTCCTCGTACTCGACCGTGACCAGCGCCGCCGCCTCCTGCGCTGCCCGCGGTGTCTCCGCCGCGACCAGCGCCACGATGTCACCCACATAGCGCACGCGGTCGAGCGCCACCACCGGCTGATCCTCGATCTGCGGGCCGTACACCGGGCGCAGGCCGGGAAGACGGCGCAGGTCTTCCCCAGTCACGACGGCGACCACGCCTGGCACCTCCAGGGCCGCTGCGGTGTCGACGCGCGCGATGCGTCCATGCGGCACGACACTGCGCACGGCGGCGGCGTGCAGCATGCCCGGCAGGCTCGCATCCTGGGAGAACCGGATGCGGCCGGTCACCCGCTCGACCGCGTCGATCATCGGGACAGCTCGGCCGACGCTCACCCCAGGATCTCCACCACGCCAGTGTTGCCGTTCACCCGCACCCGCGCCCCAGTCTTGATCATCTGCGTCGCGTTGGTGGTGCCTACCACCGCCGGGATGCCGAACTCGCGGGAGACGACCGCCGGGTGAGAGAGCTGCCCGCCGGAGTCGGTCACCAGCCCGGCGATCTTCGTGAACGCGACCACCCAGGCCGGGTTGGTCATCCGGCAGACCAGGATCTCCCCCTCCTTCAACACGTCCAGCTCTTCCGGCGTGAGGACAAGCCGGGCGATGCCCTCGACCACCCCCGGTGAGGCCGGGAGCCCCTCGACCTGCGCGGCCGGCTCCCGCTTCTCCCGCTTGAGCGAGTCGTAGAACTTCTGGGGGTAACCCCAAACACCCTGCTTGTACGGCTCCTCGTACAGTGACCAGTGGGTGACCGTGCCGACCCACTCGCGCGGCCGGATCGCCATCGCGCGCTCGCGGGCCTCCCGGCGCTCCCGCACGATCTCCTTCGCGTTCGGGATCGCCGACGGGTTCGCGGCGAGCACGCGCAGCTCGTGGTACTTCAGGAAGATCGTGTCGTCCGGCTGGTCCAGCAAGCCAGCCTCGACCAGGCGCCGGCCGATCGCGAGCAGCACGTAGCGCATGCGCGCGAAGGTGCCCTGATCGATGTAGAAGTGGTGATCCGGCGTCAGCGGCATCATCCGGAGCACGCGCTCTAGCGCCGCCTGCACCTTCTCCCGCCCACGCACGTCGTCGGCCGGGATCATGCCCATCAATTCGCGGATCGCCGCGTCCCGGTCCTCTCGGAGACGCTGCAGCGCCTCGGGGAACGAGTAGTCGGTCGCCAGGTAGCCCTGGATGGCCGCGATGATCGGCGCCGGGTTCTCCCGCCAGGTCACATAGACGTACTCGTGGCTGTAGATGGCCTTGTTGCCGTACTCGCGCTTGTACTCGTCCAGCCAGCGCAGGAACTCCCGGCCCTCCGCCGTCTTCTCGAGCTCCTCCAGAACCTCCCGTGGCGTCTCCTTTGCGAAGGCCTCGGTGAGCACAGCGTTCCGCTTGACCCGCTCCTTCGCCTCCCACAGCTCGCGGATCGCGTCCCAGTTGCGATCGTCGTCCGAGACCATGATCCGGCCGAGCAGATCCTTGTCCACCTCACCGATGACCTCCTGGACTGCGTTCTGGAAGTCCAGCGAGGCCTGGAACTGCGAGAGGTTCAGGATCCAGTGGATGCGCCAGTGGCGCTCCTGGATGTCGAGCGCGTCCTCGAACAGGACCATCAGCTCGGGCAGGCTGGCCGAGTCATAGGGGAAGTTGTCCAGGTACTCGAAGTTGCGCAGGATCTCCGGCCGCAGCCGGTTCTCCCACCACTCGAGCCCGCGCTCCGCGTAGATCGGCATGACCATGCCGTAGTAGGGAGCGATCTCCTGGGCATACTTAGGGTCGGGGGGCACCACCGCAGTGTAGAGGTAGCCGTTGACCAGCTTGGCCTTCCAGTCCACCGCGAAGGGCGCGCCGAAGCGGCGGAACATGTAGGCGCAGGTGGACCACCAGCCGCCCAGGTCGAACCACATCGGCGAGAGCGGCTGTGGGCAGTGCAGGTCATCCCACCACCAGTGAAGCTGCTTCTCCTCCTCGCTCTCCCACTCGACCGGGAACTCATCATCGCCGAAGAAAGTCACCGGCAACTGGACCTCGGGTGTCGTCGCAGCCATGTCCGGCCTCCCTCCAGCTCATCCGCCTCACACCGCGCGCAACTCCGTGCTCGCTCCCCACCCGGCTGCCCTTCCCGCCACGGCCGGGCACAACACCTATTCCGCCGGCTCCACAAGCTCGTAGAACTCCGGCACCCGGCTCTCCAGCATCGGGATCACCTTGCCGACGATGTTCTCCTGGAACGCCGCCGAGGCCTTATGCGCCTCGTAGTCGTCACGGGTCCGGTACTGCTCGTAGAGCAGGAACTTGCGTCGATCGTCGAGCGAACGATTGACATAATAGACAAGACAGCCAGGCTCGGCCAGCGAGATCGGGATCATCCGCTGGAGGATCTCCGCGATCTCGTCGTCCTTGCCCTCCTTGGCGTAGTAGTGCGCCACCACCACGAACACCGGCGACCTCCTCTCCGTCCTGTCTCCCTCACGCTGCCCTAGCTCGCTCTCGAGCGTCGCTGCGTCGCACCACGCCACCGAAGGGCACGGAGTACCGCCTCGAGGGGAGAGCGTGCCCCAGCGCCCGACGCCGCGACGCGACTGGCCGCTTACTCCGCGCGCACGACGCGGTTCCGCAGTACGCCGATCCCTTCCACCTCCAGTTCCACCACGTCACCCGGCTGGAGCCAGCGCCCGAGCTCCAGTCCGCAGCCATTCGTCACTGTCCCCGAACCCCACAGCTCTCCCGGGTAGATCGTCTCGCTCTGCGAGACGTGGGCGATCAGGTCGGCGAAGGAGAAGTGCATCCCCGCGCTTCGGCCCTCCGACCAGACCTCACCGTTGACCCGCGCGACCATCCGCACGTCGCTGATGTCGATCTCGTCCGGCGTCACTAGGTACGGGCCGATAGCGTTGCCGGTGTCGAAGTCCTTGCCCTTGCTCGGCCCCATGCCGACCGGCGCCTCGCGCATCTGCTGGTCGCGAGCGCTGAAGTCGTTGAAGATGGTGAAGCCGGCGATGTACTTCGGAGCCTCCTCCCTCGGGATGTCCTTCCCGCGCCGCCCGATGACCATGCCTAGCTCCAGCTCGAAGTCGAACTTCTCGGTGTAGCGTGGCATGACCACGTCGTGGTCGGGGCCGACCACCGTGTCGGGGTCGCCCTTGTAATAGGCCGGTACCTCGTACCAGGCCGGCGGGATCTCGCCGCCCCGGCCGAGCGCGCGGCTCGCGTTGCGCATGTGGCCCTCGAAGGTCAGAAAGTCGCGGATGACCCGCGGGCGCGGCACCGGGGCCAGCAAGCGAACCTCCTCGAGCCGGTAGGCAGTCCGTCTCCCCAGTGCCTCCTCGCCCCGCCCGCTCTCCTCGATCGCCCGGAGCGCCGCCTCCCGGCCGAGTGTCCCGTTGCCGAGGAAGAGCACCATATCGTCGGGGAGCAGCGCCGCCGCCAGGCGTGTGGCATCGCAGCCGGGGTCGGTTCGCTCCAGATAACCGGCGTAGGCCACCTGCAGGTCCACCAGCCGCCCATCGACCAGCGCGCCGATCCGGCGTACCGGCCCGGCCGGTGTCGGGATGGCGAAGGTCGCGAGCTTCACGGTTGTCTCCCTTCCCACTGCGCCCGCTCGCGGGCAGCACGGAGCGCCCGCTCGACGAAGACGCGAATCATCTCGCTGCGGTACCACGCCGAGCCGCGCAGGTCCGAGAGTGGATCGATGCCCGCCGCGTAGCGCTCGGCGACCTCGCCGATGCTCGCGTCGTCGAGCGCGCGGCCCCTCACGGCGTCGAGAACCTCCGGCAGCCGCTGGGGACGCTCGGCGACCGCGCCGACGACCACCTCCGCCCGCGCCAGGCGCCCTTCGGCGTCCGGAACGACCACGGCGGCCACCCCGATGCACGGCCGGTCTTCGTGCGAGCGCGTTCGGTACTTCACGTAGACGGCACCGGCGTCCGGCGGCAGCGCCGGCACGACCACCTCGGTGACCAGCTCGTCCGGCTCCAGCACCGTCTGGTAGTGACCAAGGATGAAGTCCCGCACCGGGATCGCCCTCCACCGGCGCTGGCTCACCGCGATCACCCGCGCATCGAGCGCTGTCAGCAACGCTGGCGGGTCGGAGGCGTAATCCGCGTCGCAGAGGTTGCCGCCGACAGTAGCCTGGTACCGGACGCGCACGTTGGCCACTTCCCGGTAGGTCTCGGCGACGACCGGCAGCCGCTCCCACACCAGCGGTGAGGTCTCGATCGACCGAAGACGGGTCATCGCCCCCAGCCGCAGGTTCCCCACCTCGTCCACCGTGATCCCCGCCAGCCCGGAGACGCGCCGCAGGCTCACCAGCAGCGAGGGCCAGAGCAGCCCCTGGCGCAACACGAGCGCCAGCCACGTACCCCCGGCTACCGGCTTCGCCTCCTCGCCGTACCGGGCTAGGAGATCCAGTACCTCATCGACAGTTGCCGGCTCGACGACCGCGAACTCAGCCATCCTGCCGCCCGTCGAATCCTGCCTGCGCAGCGAGCGACCGCTCGACGCACTCGACGAACTGCGCCGTCATCTTGCGCGCGACGTCCTGGATCACGGTGCCGCCGAAGCGTCCCAGCGCGCCGCGGATCGAAAGATCCATCTGGTAGCTGACCAGCGTGCGCTCCCCCTGCGGTTGGAGCGCGGCCGTGACGACGGCGTGCACCAGGCTTCCGGTGGCCCGGTCATCGCCCTGAACCTGCAGTACCAGGCGCTCGGGCGGCTGCACCTCCGAGAGCTCGACCGTCACGCTGAAGCCCGCCCGCAGAGGCCCGACTTTGACCTGGATGCGCCCCCGGTAGGTCTTCTCGTCTACCTGGGTGACCTCCTCGACTCCCGCCATGCAGGCGCTCGACCGGGGAACGTCCAGAAAGAAGTCCCAGACCCGCTCTCGGGGTGCGTTCAGCGTAAATTCCTGGCTGATGATCACCCGGCACTCTCCCTTCCAGGGCGAGACGCCTGCCGCGCGAAGGCATCGTCGATCCGCGCCAGGGCGGCCTCGTAGAGCGGTCTCGCCAGCTCGCGCGCCTGCGGCAGCCTGATGCGCTCGTACATGTAGCGCATGCGCTCACGGACACGCTCCGGCGTGTAGTGATGCTTTCCTTCCTGCGCATATCCGATGAAAAGCTCCACGTTGGTCTCGAGGAAGCTCAGGCTATCGGCCGCCTGGAGCAGGTCGGCTTCCGGCCAACCCCCTTCCTCGTGCGCCTCGATCAGCTCCCGGACACGCTCCACCAGCGCGGGCTCGGCGCCCTGCCCGCGTAGCCAGTCGGCCACGATCCGCGCCGAGCGTTGCTGGTGCAGCCGGTCATAGTCACGGTCAGGGATCGGCCTCCGGGCGTCGGCCACCGGCGAGTCCGGCCCGGGATAGGCCCGTTCCATGTCATGCGTCAGCGCGGCGAGCCTCAAGTGGCCCCGAGCGTCCGGCGCCAGCACCAGCAGCCAGTCGAGCGTCCGCCGCAGGTGGTCGGCGTTCCAGTAGCCTTCGATCCAGGCGCTGGCCCGTTCGAGTAACTCGTCGACCGTCGGCATGGTCTCCCCTTACAGCGTGGTGATCGGGCGGCTCTGCAGCAGGTAGACCGTGCCGCCCTCGATCGCCCACTCGATGTCCTGCGGCGCTCCGAAATAGGCTTCCACTCGCTCGGCCAGCTCGATCAGCGCCTGCACCTCGCTGTCAGTCAAGACACGCTCGCGCTCCGCCTCCGGGGGAACCGGCATCTGCCGCAAGCCGTCACCAGAGGGGTCGCGCACCAGCATCACCGTCTTGGCCGGGACAAACGACCTCAGCAGTCGCCGGTCGGCGCGGGCGACCAGGTAGTTGTCCGGCACCACCAGACCGGACACCAGGGCTTCGCCGAAGCCCCACGTCGCCTCGATCACGCAGCAATCCCGGCGCCGCTGCACCGGATCAGCCGTGAAGAGCACGCCGGACTTCTCCGGCACAACCATCCGCTGGACAACCACCGCGATGGCGGTGTCACGCAACGAGCCCTTCTCGGAGCGGTAGAAGAGCGCATGCGAGCCGAAGAGCGAGGCCCAGCAGTCCCGCACCCGCTCGATGACCTGCCGCTCGCCGGCGACGTTGAGGTACGTCTCCTGCTGCCCGGCGTACGACGCCGCCTGCGAGTCCTCGGCGATCGCACTCGACCGCACCGCGACCGGGACGTCTTCACCGCGCCCGAGCTCCGCATAGGCTTCCTTGATGACCTCGGCGATCTCAGGCGGTACCTCGAGCGAGCGGATCATTGCCTTGATCTCCCGCGAGGCCGCCTCCAGGCTGGCGGTGCTCGCCGGGTCAACGAGTTCCAGCGCCTCGAGGATCCGTCCGGTCACCCCGTGCGCGTCGAGGAAGCGAGCGAACGCCGTCGTGCTGACGACGAAGCCGGGTGGCACCGGGAGACCAGCCGAGGCCATCCGGCTCAAGCTGGCTCCCTTCCCACCGGCGAGCTGCACGTCGGCACAGGCGGGATCGCCGAACCAGTGGATCAATGGGCGGGTCGCGATCGAGCCCATCGCTGGCTACTCCTCGACGATCGCGACCGCTCGCACGGGGGCTGCGGTCGTTCCGACCCACTTGATGGGGAAGGCCGCTACCTTGAAGCCGAAGGGCGCGGGGATCTGATCGAAATTCGTCATGTTCTCGATGTGGTAGTACTCCCGCTCCCGCATCACGAGGTGGGCCTCCCAGAACTGCTTGCGCTCGAACATGGCCCAGACCGGCGGGTCGAAGGTGATCGCATCGATGCCCATCACCTTGATACCCTGGTCGATGAGCCAGAGCGTCGCCTCGCGGGTCATCCCGCAGTGGTCGGTCAGGTAGCGCTGCTCGTCCTGGTACGCTCCGGCACCGGTCCAGATCAACACGATATCCAGAGGCTTCAAGCGGTAGCCGATCTTGTCCAGCGCCTCCTGGACTTCGGCCGCGGTGATGCCAGCGCCCTTCTCCTTGTGGCGAAAGTCGAGCAGCACGCCATCGCCGTAGCAGTACTCGAGCGGGATGCCCTCGGGACCGGGTGCTTCGGCGACGAGGTGCTTGCGGGCATCGATGTGCGTGCCGACGTGGTCGCTTAGCTCGATCTTGTAGCTGGCGGTAAGCCAGGTGGCACCGTACTCGGCGGCGCCGATATTCTCGGCGAACTCTTCCCACGTCTCGAACATCTCCAGCTTCGGCTTGGCGATCCGTGGGAAGGTGAGCATGTCGTTATGCACCGGCATGCTCAGATCGATCAGTCGCGCCCCCATCCTGCTCTCCTTCACCGGGCAGGCGCGCGGCACGCCGCGCCCCTACCGCGCTGCTTCCTCCGCCTGCACACCCTTCAATGCCTGAAGCACCCAGCGTCCCGGTTCCTCGATGTGCCGGCGCATCACCTGCTCGGCCAAATCAGGATCGCGAGCGCGCAGCGCTTCGAGCACCGGCTCGTGACGCTCGGCCAGCCCACCGAGTGCGCGCTTGACTGCCGTGAAGGTCAGATACGTCGTGGTCGCCAGGCTCAAGCTCGTCCAGAACTGCTGCAGCAGCCGGTTGCCGGAGGCCTCGACGATGATCCGGTGAAAGGCCACATCCGCCTCGATCGCGGTCGCCTCGTCGCCGTCGATCGACGCCTCGCGCATGCGGTCGATCTGCTCCTCCAACTGGAGGATCTGCTGGGCGGTGATCCGATCGGCAGCGGCGCGTGCCGCCACGCCTTCGATCGCGGCGCGGATCGGATAGATCTCGACCAGCTCCTCATCGGTGAACTCGCGGACGTGGGCGCCGCGGAACGGCGAGCTGACGACGACGCCCAACATCTCCAGGTCGCGCAGCGCCTCGCGCACCGGCGCCTGGCTCACGCCGAGCTCCTGGGCGATCCGGGTCTCGACGATCCGATCCCCAGGCTTGAACGTGCCCTGAAGGATCGCCTCGATCAGGTACTCCTTGATCTCGTCTCGGAGCACCCGGCGAGCAATGGGCCGCCGGTTCGCTCGTGCCCCCGCGCCCGACGAAGCCGTTCCCCGCCTCGAACCTGTCGTCATGCTCCCTCCAACCATCCACCTCAAGCGTCCGGAATCGACCGACACCATACATACGACCGAGTGACCATCTCCGAGCTCTGCAAGGCCCAGCCGCCGGTGCCAGCGTCTAGCCGAGCCGCTTCAGTCCCTTGAAGCGCTGCATGTTCTCGGTCATCGCCCGCTCGGTCGGCAACCGCTCGACGCTGGAGGCGCCGAAAAACCCGACCACGCCCCGGGTGCGCTCCAGCACGTACTGCACGTCCTCCGGCTCGGCGATCGGCCCGCCGTGACAGAGCACGATGACCTCCGGGTTGACCGCCCGGGCCGCGTCGCACATCGCCTGCACGAGCTCGACCGCCTCGTCGAGGCTGACTGCGGTCTTCGCCCCGATCATCCCCTTGGTCGTCAGCCCGAGGTGGGGCACGAGCACGTCGGCTCCGGCCTCTGTCATCGCCCGCGCCTGCTCGGGATCGAAGACGTAGGGCGCGGTCAAGAGATCGAGCTCATGGGCCTGCCGGATCATCTCGATCTCCAAGTCGAACCCCATGCCGGTCTCCTCGAGGTTCTGGCGGAAGACCCCGTCGATCAGGCCGACGGTGGGAAAGTTCTGCACCCCGACGAAGCCCATCTCCTTGAGCTGGCGCAGGAACACTGGCATCAGCCGGAAGGGGTCGGTGCCGCAGACCCCGGCCAAGACCGGGGTGTGCTTGACGACGGGCAAGACCTCCGCTGCCATCTCGACCACGATCGCGTTCGCGTCGCCGTAGGGCATCAGACCGGCGAGGGAGCCGCGCCCGGCCATGCGGTAGCGGCCTGAGTTGTAGATGATGATCAGGTCTGCCCCACCGGCCTCGGCGCATTTCGCCGAGAGCCCTGTCCCGGCCCCGGCGCCGATGATCACCCCTCCAGAAGCAATCGTCGCGCGCAGCCGAGCCAGCGCGTCCGCCCGCGTCATCGGCCTCCAGCTCATCCCTGCACCTCCGCTCGCGCGGCCGCCCGAGCCCGGATCAGCTCATCCAGCCGCTCCGCCATCGCCCGGGCGAAGGCCGGATCGTTGATATCCGTATCCCACTCGTGGACTTCGATGTCGGGACGCAGGTTCGCTTTCAGGTTCTCGACTAGTGCCCGGTCGGCCTCAGGATCGTAGAACGGCCCGCCCTCCTTCGAGATCATCGAGACGCCGCGCAGCGGGATAAAGACCGCGAGCGGGCCACGCGCCTGGTTGAGCTTCCGGGCGATGATCCGCCCGAGCTCGGCACACTCTTCGGGGGTGGTGCGCATCAGCGTCACTGTGGGGTTGTGCTTGTAGAGGGTACGCCCGCGAAAGCGCTCCGGCACCGTGTCGATCGGTCCGAAGTTGACCATGTCCAGCGCCCCGAGCGAGACGACCTGCGGCACCCCGTTGCGCCCGGCCGCCTCCAGGCGCTGGGGGCCGGCCGAGAGCACGCCCCCCACCAGCTCGTCTGCCAGTTCGGTCGTGGTCACATCGAGCACGCCGGCTAGGTAGCCGGCGTCGACGAGCGCCTCCATCGCCTGGCCGCCGGTTCCGGTGGCGTGGAAGACCAGTACCTCGTAGCCGCGCTCCTCCAGCAGCCTGCGCGCCTCGGTCACGCAGGGTGTCGTTACCCCGAACATAGTCGCCGCGATCAGCGGCTTGCTCGCGGCGCTGGGCCGGAACGACTCGTAGGCCCGAGCCATGCCGGCAATCGCAGCCGCGGCGTTCGTCAGAATGCGCTCGGAAATCCGGTTGATGCCGGCGATATCGACGACCGGGTAGAGCATGGCGAGGTCGCTGGCGCCGACGTAGGGCCGCGTGTCGCCGGAGGCGAGCGTGGAGACCATCAGCTTGGGGACGCCAACGGGGAGCGCGCGCATCGCCGGCGTCGCCAGCGCCGAGCCGCCAGATCCACCCAGCGCCAGGATCCCGTGCAGCCGGCCCTGCCGGAACAGGTCGAGCACGATCGCGGTCGCGCCGGTAGCCATCGTCTCGATCGCGGCTCCCCGGTCGCCTCGGGCAGCCAGCTCAGCCAGGTCGGCCCCGGCCGCTCGGGCGACCTCCTCCCGAGAGACATCGGGCGTCGCGAGCGGCCGGCCCAGCACTCCGGCGTCGATCAGGATGACCTCGCAGCCGGCTTCGCGGATACGTGCCCGCAGGTAGTCGTACTCGACCCCCTTAGTATCCAGCGTGCCCAGCAGGACGACTGTCGCCATGCCTGACCCTCCAGCCCGGAACTCACGCCACCTCGCGCCGCGGACTCACCCCGAGGTACTGCTGCTGGATCGACACATCGGCCAGCAGCGCCGCGGCAGTGGTCTCCAGCACGATCCGCCCGGTGACCATGATCGCGATGCGCTCAGCGAGCGCTGTCGCCACGGCCAGCCGTTGCTCCACGACCAGCATCGCCAGCCCTTGCGAAGAGAGTCCCCGCAGCACCTCGACGAGATGGTCGACGATGACCGGGGCCAACCCCTCCGACGGCTCGTCCATGATCAAGAGACGGGGATTCGTGAGCAGCGCGCGGCCGATCGCCAGCATCTGCTGCTCGCCACCGGAGAGCGCTCCGGCCCGGTGCCTCCGTCGCTCGGCTAGCCGCGGGAAGAACTCGAAGATGCGCTCCGGTGTCCAGCCGTCCCGGCCGGCCCCGGCACGCCGGAACACCAGCCGGAGGTGCTCCTCGACCGTGAGGGAGGGGAAGATCCGCCGCCCCTGCGGGACATAACCCACCCCAGCGGCCGCGATCTCATGCGGCCGCCTGCCGATCAGCTCCTGTCCGTCGAAGCGGGCCGAGCCCCGCACCGTGGGGAGGAGCCCGACCAGCGCCTGGCAGAGCGTCGTCTTGCCCATGCCGTTGCGGCCGAGCAGCGCGAGCGGCTCGCGACCGAGTGTCAGGTTCACGCCTTGCAGGATGTGACTCTGGCCGTAATAGGCGTGCAGGTCGCGGATCTCTAGCAGGTGGTCAGGCATGGTCGTACCTTCCCCGCAGCACGTCCGTCGTCCCGGTACTTCGGCACCACCGGGGCACGAGAGCGCAGGCGGCATAGCCCGTCGCGTAGAGCGGCTCAGTCATGGCGCGATCCCAGGTAGACCTGTTGCACCACCTCATCGGCGCTGATCTCCTCCGGCGTGCCCTCGGCGATGACCCGCCCCTCGTGCATCACGGTCACCTGCCGGACCACGCGAAAGGCCACGTCCATATCGTGCTCGACCAGCAGGATCGTCATCCCCGGGTCGAGCCCCAGGAGCAGGCCGGCCAGCAGCTCGCGCTCCCCTGGCGATAGACCGGCGGCGGGCTCATCCAGCAGCAGGAGCTTCGGATCCGCCGCCAGCGCCATCCCCAGCTCGAGTTGCCGCTGCTGGCCGTGAGCGAGCGCGCCCGCCAGCGCGTGGATCGCGTCGCCGAGCCCGACCTGCTCGGCGAGCTGCCGCGCCCTGACCATCTCCGCATCGCTTGCCCGCGGGCGCCGGAGGCTCATCCGCCGGGGTCGAACCCCGCGCACAGCGAGATAGAGGTTGTCGAGCACGCTGAGCCGCGGAAAGACGAGCGGCGTCTGATACGTTCGGGCGATGCCGCGCCGAACGCGATCGTGTGGCGGGAGGTGCGTGATGTCGTCACCGTAGAACCGGATCGTCCCGCTGGTCGGCCGCAAGTCGCCAGCGATGACGTTGAAGAGGGTCGTCTTGCCAGCTCCGTTGGGGCCGATGATCGCCCGGCGCTCACCGGGAGCCAGGCTGAGCGAGACGTCCTGCACGGCCCGCAACCCGCCGAAGCGGCGGCTCACGCCCTGGAGCTCCAGGGCGTGTCCGATCGCCTGCGCTGTCGTGGCCTGCACCGTGACCATCGAGAGCCGCTCGTCCCTACGAACCGAAGACGCGGTGGATGTCCTCGCACTTCGGGTTGTCGCGCGTGAACGATCCGAGGGCGAGATACTGCTCCTCGGGCAAGCCGAGCGTCTGGTTCACCCCTTCGACCACCTTGACCAGCTTATTGTACAGGTTGCCGTCTGGCCCCTCCGCCACCTCGGTCACATAGTTGTTGGCGATGGCCTGGCGGTTCTTGTCGAGCGCGATATGCCCAGTCGGGCCATCGAACTCGACCTTGGCCAGGGCCTCCTGGAGCTTCTTCTGGCCATCGCTCAGATCGCCGTCGACCTCTTGCAACCCCAGCAGCAAGCCCTTGGCATTGACGTAGTACCCCCAGCAGAAGAGCGACGGTGTGGTCAGCCCTTGTGGGAACTGCTGCTTATAGGCGTTGACCCAGTCCTGCCAGGCCTTGTCCGGGTTATCGGCGGCCACCGGCCCGGCGCCGGGGATGCCGATGACGCGCTGGCGGATATTCCCTCTCGCCTCCAGCACGTTCTGATCGATCGTGGAGCTCCCGCCGATCAGAGCCGCCTGGCCACCGAAGTCTGCGTAGGCCTGGAGGAAGTTGACCGCGTCGGAGCCGCCGAGGATCACGTAGATGGCGTCGATGTCCGTCGGCATCGAGCTGATGACCGAGCTGTAGTCCCGCGTACCGATCGGCACCCAAAACTGCGCGGCGACCTCGCCGCCGAGGCGGCAGAACTCGAGCAGGAAACCGGCGACCTGGCTGTAGGGATAGGAGTAATCCTCACCGAGCGTCGCGACGCGCCGGTAGCCCTTCTCCTCGTAACAGTAGGTGCCGAGCCCTGCCATCCACTGCACGCCGTCCGTCGAGAAGCGGAAGAAGTTCGGCGCGGGGTCGCGCAGCGTCGTGTCCTGCGCTGCCGAGGTGCCGTTGACGAAGGTCTTGTCCGGCACCGTCTTGGCATAGTCGCGGATGGCCAGCCCCTCGTCGCCCGAGAGCGGCCCGACGATGAGGTCGACCCGATCCTGCTCGATCAGCTTGCGCGCCTTCTCGCGCGCCACCTGGGGCGTCGCGTCGGTGCTCTCCTTCACGATGCGGAGCTTCTTGCCGCCGATCTCACCGCCGAACTCGGCGATCGCCATCTCGACGCCGCGCACGCCCTCGTCGCCGAACAGCGCGAACGCCCCCTCGAGCGTGGCGAGCACGCCGATGACGATCTCGCCGGCCGCGGGGCCGACCGTGACCGTGGGCGAGGCCGCCGCTGCAGGGGTCTGAGCTGCGGCCGCCGTTGGCGTAGCTGCCGGGGCCGCGGTCGGGGACGCCGCGGACGGTGCCGTCGTCGGTGTCGCCTCCTCACGCGCGCAGGCAGCGAGCAACCCCGAGGCAACCGGCATCGCCAGCCCGAGCAGCCCGGCCCGTCGCAAGAGCTCGCGCCGGCTCAACCGCTGAGAACCGTACCGATCGAGCATAGACTCTCCTCCTCTCACTCGTCTTGACGACCGACTGCCTGCCGCACATCCAGCGTGTCGCTCGCCCGCCACCTCCTACCGCGCCAGCGCCGGAGCACCTCCACGGGACGAGCGGCCAGCCCGCTCAACCCTTCCGGCGAGAAGAGCACGATGGCCAGGAAGGTGAGCCCGATGACCGTGTTGAAGCGCTCGGTGAACGAGCTGGCGAAGTTCGTGACCAGAATGAAGGCCAGAGCGCCCAGGAACGCCCCCTCGACGGAGGCCAGCCCCCCGATCACGGCGATCACGAGGACGTTGATCAGCCGGGTGACGTCGATAGCGGTCGGAGAAATCGCGCCGTTGTACCAAACGCCGAGCAACCCGCCGACCGCGGCCAGAAACCCAGCGAGGGTGAACGCCGCCAGCCGGTGCAGCGCCACGTGGTAGCCGAGCGCGGCCAGCCGTCGCGGGTTGTCGCGCACCGCCTGGAGGGCCAGGCCGAACGGCGTCCGCAAGAGGTAGCGCACCCCGAGGTAGCTCAGCACTGCCGTCACCAGGCAGACCTCGTAGAAGAGCGCCCGCTCGGTCAGTAGGTGGCCACCGAGCTCCGGAGCCCTGATACCGAGGATGCCGGTATGCCCGCCGAACACGGAGCGGTTCTGGTTGGCGAGCGCGTAGACGACCATCCCCAGCGCTAGGGTGATCATCAGGAAGTAGATGCCCTGCGTGCGTACCGCAACCAGACCGAAGAGGAAGGCAGCCAGCGTCGCGGCCGCGAGCCCGCCCAAGATCCCGACCCACCACGGCTGACCGTGCGTTACGGTGAGTACCCCGTAGCCGTAGCCGGCCAGCCCGAAGATCGTCATCTGCGCGAGCGAGACCATGCCACCATAGCCGGCTAGTAGGACGAGGCTGAGCGCGGCGATGCCGAAGAAAAGCGCGGGACTGAACACTCGCCCCACGAAGTAGGCACTGCCCCAGAGCGGGAACGTTGCCAGCAGCCCGAGCACCAGGAGCGCCAGCGCGGTACGGGTCGAGATCAGCGCGCTCATGCCGGCCTCCCGAAGAGTCCCTGGGGGCGCAACGCAAGCACGAGCACCATCAGCAAGAAACTGACGATGGCGGCATAGGTGGGAAACAGCGCGAGGCTGTACTGCTCTACCAGCGCGACCAGCAGCGAGGCCACCGCCGTACCAGCGAGGCTACCCATCCCGCCGATGATCACCACGATCAGCGATGCGAGCAAGTAGCGAGCGTCCTCGCCTGAGGCGATGGAGAGCGCCGAACCGCCGACCACCCCCGCCAGCCCGGCCAGCGCGGCGCCGAAGGCGAACATGAGCGCGAACAGGCGCTGCACATTGACCCCGACCGCCGAGACCATGTCGCGGTCGTCGATTGCGGCGCGGATCGTGATACCCAGCCGGGTGCGGGTAAGCAGGAGCCACAGCGCCAGCCCGACGACCAGGGCGAAGCCGAGGATGAACAGCCGGTATTTCGGGTAGCCGATGCCGAGCACCGGCAGCCGAGCACCACCGCTGATCGCTGCCGGCGGGGAGAAACCGTAGGTGAAGCCGCCCCACTGGGCGAGCATCAGGTCGGCGGCCACGATCGAGACTCCGATGGTGACGAGCGCCTCGCGGAGATCCTGCCCCTGGATTGGGCGCAGGAGCGCCTGCTGGAGGGCCAAACCGGCGACCGCAGCCACGGCGGCCGCAGCCAGGGCACCGAGAATCCAGCTCCCGGTGCGGTCGGCCACCGTCCAGCCTACGTAGCCACCGAAGAGATAGAGCGAGCCGTGGGCGAGGTTGACGACCCGCATCAGGCCGAAGATCAGGGTGAACCCGACCGCCACCAGGAAATAGAGCGCGGCCAGCGTCAGGCCGTTGAGAGTCACCGTGACGAACTGGTTCCAGCTCACCGCGCCTCCAGCCGCGTTGTCTACGCCGCGCCGCCCCCGCCGGGCGGGAAGGCTATCTCAGTGCTAGCCGGAGAGAATAGATAACCGATTATCGATGATCGTAATCGAGGATCGAACGCTTGTCAAGACCCGGCGCCTGGCCGGCTCGAGCCGTGCACGTCGCGGGTAGAAGGCGCACTGGGCACCGGCCCCAGCGGGCCGGTTCTTACGCCCTCGCGGCCACAGCTAGCCGGTGTGCACGTCGCAGGTGTTCCGGCCAGTGCTCCTGAAGCATGCGCGCGAGGTACCGTACCGACGAGACAAGAAATCGGGGCCGCCGTGGCCCCTGTCTTTCCCGAGGTGGCTAGTGATCTACCGGGCACGTCGCGCCCGCGCTACGCCAGGCTGGGAACCAGATGCCACCACCGCTGCCCGGCGGACGCCGGTGCATCAGGGCGAGCTCCCGCTCAGACCCGGATCACTCGAAGACCATAAATTCGAGGAGGTTTCCGAAGGGGTCGCGGCAGAAGAACCGTGGGCGACCGGGAATCGGCGCGGCGTCGTACGGCTCGTAGCCGGCCTGCTCAAGCGCCGCGCGCACTGCTTCGAGGTCTTCGACCTCGAAGCAGAGGTGCCGCCGCGAGCGCCCCCGCCCGGGGTCGTCTTCGGCCACAACGTGCAGCTCGTCCGGGCCGACGTCGAACCAGATCAGGATGTTCAGCCCGGCCAGCGTCTCCGGGACCGGCTTCTCCCGGAAGCCCAGCACGCCACTGTAGAACTGCCGCGCCGTCTCGACTCCATCGAGCGGGGCCGTGATCGAGACGTGCTGGATGCGTCGAACTGTGCCCATCGACGTCTCCTCTCTCGTACTGTAACAGACCTCGAACTCGCAACCTGCCCCGAGGTCTCAACCTCACCCAAGGTCGGGAATAGGCATCCGCGTCCTTTCAGACGGTCATCGGTCAGCGATCCGCACGTCTGCTTGGCCGTCAGGATCGGTTGACCGCCTGAAGGCGAACGCCGGGCCGGCGCCCACCAGATACACGTGTGGCGTGAGACGCATCGGTTTCCATCGGCGATCTCCTCGAGCGCACCGCTCATTGACACGGCACCAGCTTAGCAGGAGACTCCGCTCCGTCGACAACCAGTGGGGGAGGAGCACGGCGATGACAGAGAGCGACGGCACGATCGGAGGGCCGCTCCGCAGCCTGGCGCGCCTGCGCCGCGCTAGGAGCCGACGAGCCTCTAGCTATGACCGTAGCGGTGGGAACCAGGACTACATCTGGATCCAACCGGGCGAGACCGTGACCCTGCTCGAAGCGAAGGGCGCTGGCTGCATCACACACGTCTGGATGACGTCCGCCTGCCAGGAACCGCACTACCTGCGGCGCTGCGTGCTCCGAATGTGGTGGGACGGCGAGCCACACCCGAGCGTCGAGGTGCCACTCGGCGACTTCTTCGGCCTCGGCCACGCCGAGACACGCAACGTTGCCTCATTGCCACTCGCCATGGCGCCACAGAACGGGCGAGGGATGGTCTGCTATTTCCCGATGCCGTTCTCGAGCCGGGCCGTCGTACAGGTGACCAGCGAGTGCGCCGCAGAGCCAGTGCGGTTGTACTTCGCCATCGACTACGAGAGCTACGAGCGGTTGGCGGATGACCTCGGGCGCTTCCACGCGCAGTGGCGGCGGCAGAACCCCTGTGATGGGATCTCACCGGCCGGCATGAGCCACGACGAGTACCAGTTCGGCGGCACGAACGCGAGCGGCGAGGGCAACTACGTGATCCTGGAAGCGGAAGGGTGGGGACACTACGTTGGTTGCCACCTCGACATCCACAACTTGACCGAGATCGAGGGGTCGAACTGGTACGGCGAGGGAGACGAGATGATCTTCATCGACGGCGAAACCTGGCCACCGAGCCTGCACGGCACCGGAACCGAGGACTACTTCAACCTGGCCTGGTGCCCGAGCGAGCCGTTCGCGTCGCCGTACTTCGGCCTCACCATGCCCGGCGGGCCGAACTGGAGCGGCAAGATCTCGCTCTACCGTTACCATATCGAAGACCCGATCCACTTCCAGAAGTCGATCCGCGTGACCATCGAGCATGGGCACGCCAACCGGCGCTGCGACGACTACTCCAGCACCGCCTACTGGTACCAGGCGGAGCCGCACAGACCGTTTCCCCCGTTGCTGCCGGTCCAAGCCCGCCTGCCCCGCCCGGACGCGTGAGGATCGAACCGGCTGGGTATGCAGAGAGTCCTCGCGCGGCCGGGCCGAAGTCGTCGAGCGGCCCCACGTCGGCGGGCAATGGGTCGGGATCACACGGCAGATGTCCTACCGTTACTTGGGCGAACACGGACCGGATTACTGGTACCGACGCTGAACGAGCCGTGCTGGCTCTTCTTTGTTCGGCCGCTCAAGCTCAGCGCCTGGCAGTGCGTGGATCGGCACATCCGCTACAAGCTTTGCGAGGCGGCACTGCGCGGGCACACGGGACGGAAGTTTGTGCTGGCGTCTCCCCTCGGCCGAGCCGATCTGGAGAACGTACAGCAATTCTTCTGGGTTTGCCGAGAACCAACGATCCTCAGCACGCTGCCGGTTCCCGAGACCGGCTGCCGGCTCCTCGCCTCGGCATGGGCCGACGACGCTCTCGAGCGGATCCTGCTCTTCCTTCGGCGCAACTGCTGACGCGGCCTCCGGTTGCCAGCCGGTGAGCCCATATCGATAATCGCCACAGGACGGATCAGACCGGCGCTCGAGGGAGAGAGGAGCTGGCGATGGATCTAGGACTGCGGGGCAAGGTGGCTCTGGTGCCGGCTGCGAGCCAGGGGCTGGGTAAGGCGGTAGCGCTGGCCTTCGCTCGGGAGGGCGCGCGCCTCGCCATCTGCAGCCGGAGACTCGACGCCATCGAGTCCACCGCCGAGGAAGCCCGCCGGCTCGGCGCCGAGGTTCTGGCCCTAGCCGCCGACCTCACGCGGGCCGAGGATATCGCGAACCTTGTCCAGCGAACGGTCGACCAGTTCGGTGGGATCGACATCCTGATCACCAACGCCGGCGGCCCGCCGGCCGGCCGGTTCGATGATTTCGACGACGCGGCCTGGCAGGCCGGGTACGAGCTGACCCTGCTCAGCGCCATCCGGTTGATCCGGGCCGCCTTGCCCTCGATGCGCCAGCGCGGCGGGGGCGTCGTCATCACGATGACCTCCTCCTCGATCAAGCAGCCGATCTCCAACCTGATCCTCTCGAACGTCTTCCGCGCCGGAGTCGCTGCCCTGGCGAAGACGCTGGCAGATGAGCTCGCGCCCGACAATATCCGCGTCAACAACGTGGTGCCGGGCCGGATCGCCACCGAGCGGATCGTCCAGCTCGACCAGGCCAACGCGGCCCGGCTAGGGGTCGATGTCGAGACGGTCCGCCAGAGCATGCTGGCCCAGATCCCGCTCCGGCGCTACGGCGAGCCGGAGGAGTTCGCCGACGCAGTCGTCTTCCTCGCGTCCGAGCGCGCGAGCTACATCACCGGAGCGACGCTCCAGGTGGACGGCGGGATGATCCGTAGCCTGTGGTAGGGGCAGAGAGGTTGGCCTCCGTGACCGGCCGATTCCACTCGTCAGCGGAGCGTACACCCGGAGTCACGCAGTCACTATGCTGAGAATTGTGTAGAGGTGAATGATTGTTCACCCCTGCACAAATTTCGGATGTTCTTCCCGGATATAATCCAGCGGATTCAGATTCATATATATCCATTGGACTAACATTCGGATCAATGATCAAGTTCGTTCACCTTCTGGTAAAAGTGATGGTTGACTTCGCCTCCTGCAGCATTATGCTGCATGTAGCGCGCTTCTCTATCCCTCGGCGAGATGCTTGCCGGCTGCAGCACGGCGGGCAAGAGGAACTCCATGGACCACCGCTTTGGAGAGGAGAAAGCGATGTTCGGGACCGTCGCTCACGTGCGTGTGATGCCAGGGCATGAGCAGGCGCTCATCAGCCTGATGGAGGAGTGGAATCGGGAACGGAGACCGAAGGTGAAAGGCGCCCTGGCGGGCTACCTCTTTCGCTCGGAGAAGGAGCCCGACCAGATGATCATGGTCGCCGTCTTCCAGGACCGCGACAGCTACTACGCCAACGCCGCCGATCCGGAACAGGATCGGTGGTACCGGCGGCTGCGCGAGCATCTGGCCGAGGATCCGACCTGGGAAGACGGCGAGATCATCGCCCAGGACTAGCCGGCCCCGAACCCCGGCGGGCCGGGCGAGCGCGCTCACCCCTCGATGACTCCGCGCTCGCCCCGGCCTGTTCCAGCGTTGGCTTCACCGTCGCAGGCGACACCCCGCCCGCTCAGCGCGGCGCCCGCTGGAGCAGTCGCTCGATCGCTCGAGCCGTCTCCGCTGGGAGATCGAGCCGGAAGCCTTCGGCGGTTAGCAGGTAGCCGTTTTCGGTGTGGCCGCTGGCAACAGGTTGCAGGCGTCCGTCTTCGCCTGCCCGCCAGAGGACGAACCCTGCCTCGATCTTGCCGTGGTATGGCCGCACCTCGAGCCGGTACCCATCGGCAGCGACTTCGACCGGCTGCCAGCGCCGGCGCATCATGAGCTTCACGAGCTGCTTAGCGAGCTTCACCCGATCCTCCCGCGCTCGACGTTTCTCACCCGAGTATGGTCGACTCGCCAGCGGCCGCGCAAGCTGCCGTCCAGCCGGCCTCTCCAGAGAAGGGGTGCCGGTCCACCACGCACCTCGCACCATCCTGGTCGACCTGAGCGATCAGGGGGCTGGCTGGCCGGTCTCTCCCTGGTAGGCGCCCCGGTAACCTTCGGCGGCCGGCTGGCCCAGCCAGTGGAACACGAGCTGCACGATCCGCGCGCGCTGCTCGAGCACGAAGCCGTCCGGGTTGTAGACCACTAGGAGCGCCACACCCTGGCCGGAGTAGCCAGCGTCCCAGACCGCGGTGTGCAGCGCAGCGCCACAGCGCAGGAGGCTCGACCGCGGCCGGGCGTATGCCATGCAGCTCGCGGGAAGATTGACGGTCTCGCTGAAGCGCACCAGATAGGGCCCGGGCGCGAGTGTCCAGCGGCCCGAGGCATCAGGCGGCAGCAACTCGGTTCCTGGCAGGCGTCGGCCGGCATTATCCACTGTCACCGCGCCGGCCCCGCTGAAGCGCGCGACCGATGCCACAGTGAGATCGACACCGTTCGGCTGTAGCTGCATCTCCGGGTCCGGCATGCCAGAGACGAGCGGCGGGTCGCGCCGAAGCAAGGTCTGGATCTGCTCCCGGCTCAGCACTCCCCCGAGGTCGCCGTTTCCGAGCTGCTCCGTCATCGTACCGCCCCAGCCCCTCACCATCTCCACCCGTCACGCTCGCCGCCCAGAGGCTACCTGCTGCAGTCCTCACCGGTCAAGCGCGCCGGCGCGGCTGTGAGCTGGCCCGGCCGAAAGCAGGGTTGACAAGGGCAGCGCGAGTAGCTATCCTGAAGTCAGAATTTAGCGATAGCTAATTGGTGCCGTCGAGCGGATCCGTGCATAGCGTTCAGGAGCAAGGTAGACCCCGAAGGCGAGCTCATGAGGCTGGTGACAGGCAAGACCGGCGAGGCGTCGGGTGGGCCGAACGGATCGGGTCTCCTTTGAGGAAAAAGTGGGCGGGCGTATGCGGCTGGCATGGCAACCTAAGCATGTGCGGGCTGGGGCAGCGGGGGATCGGGCACGCCGCTTGCCGTTTATCTTGCTCGGCTTCCTCATCCTGGCGGTCAGCGGACCGCTCGCCGCATGCCGTCCGGTCGCCGGCCAAACCGGCGACATCGCCACCCGGCAGGTGCGCGTGGTGGCGACCACTACCATCGTGGCCGACGCCGTCCGCGAGGTTGGCGGCGACCGGGTCGAGATCGTGACGCTGATGGGGCCGGGCATCGACCCGCACCTCTACAAGGCCAGCGAGGGTGACGTTCTCCGTCTGGCCAGCGCGGACATCATCTTCTACAACGGACTCCACCTCGAGGGGAAGATGAGCCACGTGCTCGCCCGCGTCAGCGAGCGGGTGCCGACCGTCGCGATTGCCGAGCGGATCGACCCTTCGCTCCTGCGCAAGCCACCTGAGTTCGAAGGCGCGTACGACCCACACGTCTGGTTCGATGTCCGACTCTGGATGATCGCGGTCGAGGCCGTCCGCGACGGGCTGATCACAGTCGACCCGACCCACACCGCCGTCTACCAGGCGAACGCCGAGCGGTACCTGGCCGAACTGGGCGAGCTCGACCGCTGGGTTCGCCAGGAGATCGCGAAGATCCCGCCCGAGCGGCGCGTGCTGATCACCGCCCACGACGCCTTCGGCTACTTCGCCCGTGCCTACGGCTTCGAGGTCTACGGGCTCCAGGGCGTGAGTACCACAGCCGAGGCCGGAGTCGCCGACGTGCAGGCGCTGGCCGATCTGATCGTGGAGCGACGCATCCCGGCGATCTTCGTCGAGACCTCGGTGCCACCTCGCTTCATCGAGGCAGTACAGGAAGCAGTCCGCGCTCGTGGCTTCGCGGTAAGGATCGGCGGCCAGCTCTATTCCGACGCGCTCGGCGACCCCGGCACGCCGGCCGGCACTCACGTGGGTATGGTGCGCTCCAACGTCGAGACGATCGTGCAGGCGCTGGCCAGCACGAGCTAACCAGCGAGGATGCTTGTCGACCGGAGAGGACTGAGCATGGGTGATCGACAGAACAGAACGGTTTCCGCCGTCGAGGTTCAGGACCTCACGGTCGCCTACCGCGAGCAGCCGGCGCTCTGGGACGTCGACCTGAGCGTCCCGCCCGGGGTGCTGCTGGCCATCGTCGGCCCGAACGGCGCGGGCAAGACCACGCTGCTCAAGGCGATCCTCGGGCTCCTCCGGCCGGTGGCGGGCCAGGTGCTGATCTTCGGGCAGCCGGTAGAGCAACAGCGGCGGCGGATCAGCTACGTGCCGCAGCGCGGCAGCGTGGATTGGGATTTCCCCACCAGCGTGCTCGACGTCGTGATGATGGGCACGTACGGAGAGCTCGGCTGGATTCGCCGGCCAGGCCGCCGCGAGCGGGAGCGGGCGCTGGCCGCGCTGGACCAGGTGGGCATGCGCGAGCTTAGCGACCGGCAGATCAGCCAGCTCTCCGGCGGCCAGCAGCAGCGGGTCTTCCTAGCCCGGGCGCTGGTCCAGGATGCCGACATCTATCTCATGGACGAGCCCTTCCAGGGTGTCGACGCGCTCACCGAGCGCGCTATCGTCACGCTACTCCAGGAGCTCCGCGCCCAGGGCAAGACCGTGATCGCCGTCCACCACGACCTGCAGACCGTGCCGGAATACTTCGACTGGGTCATGCTCCTAAATGTCCGGCGCATCGCCTGCGGGCCAGTGTCCGAGGTCTTCAACGAGCAGAACCTCAGGCTGACCTACGGCGGTCGCTTCGCGATGGCGGCCTTCGCCAGAGAGGTGGAAGAGGCCGCTCCAGCGATCGTCACCCCAGACCGGTCGAGGAGCGGAGGAGGCAACCATGGCGCTGGCGCTGCCTGATCTCGCTCTCGACTACACGCTACGCACCGTGGCGCTGGGGGCAATGCTGCTCGGTCTGAGCAGCGGAGTGGTCGGCACCTATGCCGTGCTTCGCCGCGAGAGCCTGCTCGGCGACGCCATGTCGCACGCCGCGCTGCCGGGGATCGCGCTCGCCTTCCTGCTCACCCGCAGCAAGGAGACAGCCGTGCTCCTGGCCGGCGCGGTCGCGGCCGGGTGGCTCGGCTCGCTGCTGGTCAACGCCATCACCCGCACCACGCGCGTCAAGCTCGACAGCGCGCTCGGCCTCATCCTCTCGGTCTTCTTCGGCTTCGGCCTGGTGCTGCTCACCTTCATCCAGAAGCAGCCTGACGCGAGCCAGGCCGGGCTCGACCGCTTCCTCTTCGGCCAGGCCGCCTCGCTCCTCCGGCGCGACGTCATAGTTATGGGAGCCGGCGTGGTCGCCGTCTTGCTGGCGGTACTACTGCTCTGGAAGGAGTTCAAGCTGCTCGTCTTCGACCCTGACTTCGCCCGCGTGCTCGGCCTGCGCGTCCGCCTGCTCGAGGTGATCCTGACCTCGATGATCGTGCTGGCGATCGTCGTCGGCCTCCAGACGGTCGGCGTCGTACTGATGAGCGCCATGGTCGTCGCTCCGGCCGCGGCGGCGCGCCAGTGGACTGACCGGCTCGGGCTGATGGTGCTGCTCAGCGCGCTGTTCGGGGTGGTGGCCGGCATGACCGGCGCGCTGGTGAGCAGCTTGACTCCGCGACTCCCGACCGGTCCGACGATCGTGCTGGTAGTGAGTGGTCTCGTCCTCGTCTCACTGCTGTTCGCTCCCAACCGTGGTCTGGTCTGGAACTGGGCACGCGAGCGCGCTCGGCGCGGCCAGGTGCGAGCCGAAGGGATGCTGCGGCAGCTCGCTGCGCTCGCCGAGCATCACGGCTCGCTCGAGCACGGCCATCCGAGCGCTGTGCTACGCGCCTCCGGCTGGTCAGCGGATCAGGTCGTGCAGGTGCTCCATGACCTGGAGTCGGCGGGCTACGTCCGGCAGGTGAGCGCGGACCGCTGGGCGATCACGGCCACAGGTATGGCCCGCGTGCGACCAGCCACGGAGGGAGACGACCTCAGCGACGGGGCAGGACACCCGGCAGCGAGCCGCCCCGAAGGGACGGGTGAGGGGCAGTCATGACAGCGCCGCAGATCGAGATCCAGCTCATCGCCGCGATCGTCGCCGCCGCCTGCGCGCTACCCGGCGCTTTCCTGGTGCTGCGCCGGATGGCGCTGATCAGCGACGCGATCAGCCACGCAATGCTCCTCGGCATCGTGGTCGGCTTCTTCCTGACCGAGGATCTCAACTCGCCGCTCTTGATCCTCGGCGCGACGCTGACCGGGCTGCTCACCGCGCTCCTGGTCGAGCTGCTGAACCGGACGGGCCTGGTACGGGAGGACGCCGCCATCGGGCTGGTGTTCCCAGCGCTCTTCAGCATCGGCGTCATTCTCATCTCCCGCTACGCCGGCAGCGTCCACCTCGACACCGACGTCGTGCTGCTCGGCGAGCTAGCCTTCGCCCCCTTCGACCGGGTCGTCGTGGCCGGCTGGGACATCGGCCCGAAGGGCCTCTACGCCGGAGGGATCATCCTGCTGATCAACGCCGCCCTGGTGGCCCTGTTCTACAAGGAGCTGAAGCTGGCCACCTTCGACCCGGGGCTGGCGGCTGCCCTCGGCTTCTCCCCCGCGGTCATCCACTACGGGCTGATGGGCGTGACCTCGCTGACCGCTGTCGGCGCCTTCGACTCCGTCGGCGCGATCCTGACGGTGGCGCTGTTCATCGCCCCTGCTGCCGCCGCGTACCTGCTCACCGACGACCTTGCGCGGATGCTCCTCCTCAGCGCCGGTCTGGGCGTCGCCGCGGCACTCTCGGGGTACTGGCTAGCCTTCCTGCTCGACGCGTCGATCGCCGGTTCGATGGCGACGATGGCAGGTGTCATCTTCGGCCTGGCCTGGTGCTTCGCGCCGGAGCGCGGGTTATTGGCGGGCCAGCGTCGCCGGGTTCGCCAGCGCTGGGAGTTCGCCCAGCGAATGCTGGCGATCCACCTGCTCAACCATGAGCGGCAGCCCGGCGCCGAGCCGGAGCTCCAGGTGGAGCACCTCTGGCAGGAGCTGCGCTGGGATCGGGAGTTCGCCACCCGCGTCGTGAGCCTGGCCGAGGGGCGGGGGCTGGTCACCCGGCAGAACGGCCGGCTGGAGCTGACCGACCGCGGCCGCCTGCTGGCCCAGGAGTCGCTACTGGCCTGACCCAGGTGGCTTCTCCCTGCCGGATGAAACCGGACCACGTGCATCCTCTGAGGTTCGCTCGCACTGCCTCCCATCAGGCGCGGCAGCTTCGTGTCACGCGCTGTGGTCGATCTCCACCAGGCCGCGGCCACCCTCGATGCGGATCGCCGTGCCGAACGGCCGCGAGAGCGCCGCGAAGCGCTCCAGGATCTCGGCTGCCTCCTCCCCGTCGGCCAGGCGCGGCTGCCCGCGGCGGTATACCGGCTGGCCGAAGCCGAGGCTCACCGGCACGAGTTCGATGCGCCGCAGCTCGCTCCCCTCGAACTCGCAGATCGGTACCACCGTCTGCCAGTAGCGGCGGTCGGCCGGGAAGCTCTTGCGCTCGTTCTCGTTCCGCTGGAGGAAGACCTGGCTGGGCGTCATCGCTGGGTCTGCGCGGAAACGCTCATAGGCATCGGCCGGCAGCAGCTCGACCAGCTCGTTCTGAGCGATGAAGTTCCCGAGGCTGTAGAAGATCGGCTTGCCCCGGTACAGCTCCATCCCGCGCAGGAGGTGCGGCCCGTGGCCGACCACCACGTCCGCCCCGGCGTCGATCGCCGCGTGTGCGAAGGTGATCAGGAACTCGGCGGGCTCCTCTTTGGTCGCTGCCTGCTCATGAGCGTGGACGCTCACGATGACCAGGTCAGCCCGGCGGCGGGCATCGCGCGTCCAGGCCAGGATCGCGTCTAGATCCCGGCGGTTGGGCGCAGTGCGTACCGCAGGGCGCTCGGCCGGGCGGAACCGCGCCTCCAGGAACGGGAAGACGTCCGGGTCGTCCGGCGGGAAGGCGAAACCGAGCTGGATCCGCTCGAGCCGTTGCTGCTCCAGGCCGAGCGCTTCGGCCACCTCGCGCAGCGCCTCGAGCTGCTGGGGAGTGACCTCGTAGGTCGTCTCGACTCGCAGTGGGTTGAGCCCAGGCCTCCCAGGCAACTCGGGCCGCTGGGCGCCGGCCTGCTGCCCCCTAGCGAAGGTGGAGGCGCACGCGAGCAGTGCAGCGATCCCGCCCCGGTGCTCGAGGTAGGCCGGCGCGCGGGCGAGATCCAGGTTGCGACCGACGCCGGCGAAGGCCACCTCACGGGCCTCCAGCTCCTCGATCGTCGCCAGCAGTCCCTCGACGCCGTAGTCGAGGCTGTGGTTGTTGGCGCAGGCGAAGAGCGTGAAGCCGAAGTCCAGGAGGTCGTCGAGCACCCAGGAGCGAGCAGCGAGGTGCGTGCCGCCGGACTCCTCGGCCGGGTAGCCACGGAAGTCGTTCGGCAGCACCTCGAGGTTCGTGAAGGCGATGTCAGCGCTCTGGACGAGTTCGATCAAGCTCTGCACCGCTGGGTCGAGCGCGCGGGTCACCCGCCGGGTGATCATGCTGTCCCCGGTCAGCAGAACGCGTGCCGGCCGTCGCTCAGCCATCAGTCACCTCCTCCCGGCATGCCCGGGGCTGGCTACTCCTCCCTCGACCGCTCCTATCTTCGCACACCTCGTCGAGAGCCCGCGACGCGCGCAGCCACGCGAGGCCGCAGGAGGCCGTCTCGCGCGAGAGGGTAATCGTGCCGTGATTCTGTCCGTGGCTCCCTTTCGCGCTCCCACGCAGCCGGTCGTGAACGCTCCCCAGCACATGAGCGAGGGCGAATGATCATTGGCCCTTACAACACTTTGGTGTTGGGTCAACGGTTGACGCCCGGAGGGCTCCGGGTGAAGATCGAGCCCAGGACAGCGGCACCGCGCCGTGAGGTGAGAGGGGTGACATCGTGGACCAGGCGCACCGAAACCAGGCCGGCGATCTCAGGGTCCTCCACCATCCGGTGCTCGGCGACTTGCCGGAGAGCCGGCCCGTTCAGATTACGGTCGACGGGCAGCCACTGCTCGCTCGCGAGGGTGAGGCCATCGCCGCCGCGCTGCTCGCGCACGGCATCCTCGTCTGCCGGACGATGCCCGGGGGCCGCGAGCCGCGCGGGGTCTTCTGCGCGCTGGGCCGCTGCGCCGACTGCCTGATGACCGTCGACGGCGAGCCGAACGTGCGGGCATGTCTGATTCCGGTGCGCGAGGGGCAGGTCGTCTGGACACAGGCCGGGCTCGGCAGGTGGGAAGGGCGGGCCGGATGAAGACGACGGGAATTGCGGTGATCGGCGCTGGTCCAGCAGGCATCGCCGCGGCGCTGGCCGCCAGTGAAGCTGGTGCCGCCGTCACGCTGATCGACGAGAACTCGACCGTCGGCGGGCAGCTCCGCTGGCGGATCGCGGCGTTGCGCGGTCTGGGCGATGGGCTCGACGGACTGCCCGCCTGCCAGGCCGTGGAGAGGCTGGAAGAGCGGCTCGCTGCGGCGGACGTGTCCGTGCTCACCAATGCGGTGGCCTGGGGGCTCTTCGAGGACGGTAGCCTGGCCGTGGCCACGCCAGGCGGCGGCTTCCTCCTGCAGGCCGAGAAGATCGTGGTCGCCACCGGCTCGGTCGACCTCGCCCTGCCGTTCCCGGGCTGGACGCTGCCGGGGGTACTGACAGCCCGCGCAGCGCAGATCTTGCTCCACCTCCACCGTGTGCTCCCCGGCCGCCGCGTCGCCGTCGTCGGGGAGGGGCTGGACGCCGCCGAGCTCGTCACCGATCTGGAGACAGCCGGGGCCGAGGTCGTCCTACGAGCGTCCGACCCGGCACAGGTGGTAGTGAGCGGCGATGGGCGGGTCGAGTGGGTGACCGCGAACGGTGAGCGGCGCGAGGCCGACGCGGTCGTGATCGCGCTCGGTCGCCAGCCAGATCCCGAGCTGGCGCTGCAGGCGCAGGTCGACCTCGGCTATAGCGCCCGGCTCGGCTGTCACCTCCCGCTGCGGAGCGCGCTGCTGGAGACCTCGCGGCCCGGCCTCTACGTGGCTGGCGAGGCGGCCGGAGCCGCCGACTTGGCGGAGTCGTTCGCCGAGGGCCGGCTGGCTGGGCTGGCAGCCGCTGGCGCCTCGCCGGAGCGGATCGCCGCGACTCAGGAGGCGCTCGCGCGGGCGCGCTCGCCGGAGCGATCCGTCGAGGTGGATCGGCTACGCCTAGGGACAAGCGATCGCGCTCAGGTAGAAGCAGACACGAGTTCGCCCTGGAGATCGTGGGGTCGGGCTGCAACGGCAGAAGGGCGGGACAATTCGCTCGCCCGGGTTGCGCTCTGCCGCTGCGAGCAGGTGACCATCGGCGAGGTGCGGCAGGCGATCGAGGAAGGGGCGCTGACGATCAACGACATCAAGCGTCGCACGCGAGCGGGCATGGGGCTGTGCCAGGGGATCTTCTGCACCGGCGCGATGGCGCTGCTGCTCCATGCGGAGCGTGGTATACCGCTCTCCGAGATCGTGCCGATGACGGAGCGCCCGCCGGCCCGGCCGATTCCGCTGGTCAGTCTGGTCGAGATCGAGGAGTGAGCGCGGTGAGCGCAGACTATCCGCTCGCGCTCGAGCCCCGCTACGATGAGCGGCCATGGGGTGGGCGCCGGCTGGCGACGCGTCTAGGCAAGCGGCTCCCCGACGCTGGGCGAATCGGGGAGTCCTGGGAGACGACGGGGGTGGCTCGGGTCGTCAATGGCCCGCTGGCCGGCGCGACGCTCCAGGAACTCGTCGAGCGCGACCCGGCCGGCCTCCTCGGCGAGCGCGGCCGGGCCGCCAGCCAGCCGTTCAACGACTTCCCGCTGCTGGCCAAGTTCATCGACGCCGAGGAGACCCTATCGGTACAGGTCCACCCGGACGACGAGGGAGCCGCGCCGCTAGGCCAGCGAGGCAAGACCGAGGCCTGGCATATCCTGGACGCGACCGCGGAAGGCTTTCTCATCACCGGGTTCCAGGAGCCGGTCACGCCGGAGCGGGTTCGCCTGGCCCTGGAGCGAGAAGAGATCGGCACGCTGATCGAGCGGCTGCCGGTAAGCGCCGGCGATACGGTCATCGTCCCGGCCGGAACGGTCCACGCCATCGGCGCGGGCGTGCTGCTGTACGAGATCCAGGAGTCGAGCGACCTCACCTTCCGGCTCTACGACTGGGGGCGTCGCGACCCGCATGGTCGCCCTCGCCAGCTCCACGTCGAGGAGGCGCTCGCTGCCCTGCGATCCGACCGGCACGCCCGGCGCACCCGACCGCTGGAGGTGGACGCGGGCTGCACCGTCTTGGCTGCCTGCCGCTACTTCCTGCTGGAGCGCTGGAGCGTCCAGGGTTCGGCCCGGCGCGCGCGGCAGGTGGGGCAGACGTTCCACATCCTGAGTTGCATCCAGGGAGAGGCGCAGGTCAGCGGGGGCTCGGCAGCGGTCGAGGTGAGGGTGGGGCAGACGGTCGTGCTACCGGCAAGCCTCGACGCGGTTACGATCGAGGGCACGGCAACGTTTCTGGCGAGCAGCGTGCCCGACCTCGAGCACGATGTCGTCGCTCCGCTCCTGGCGAGAGGGTACGACGGAGAAGCCATCGCCCAGCTCGCCGGGGATATCCACGACCTCCACCGGTTCCTGGGCCTGTGACGGAGGACTGGCGATCTCTCCACGGGAAGGACGCCAGCCATGCGCTATCTGGCCGAGACCAGGCTCCCGGCCGATGAAGTGCTGACGCGCGCCGAACGAGCCTTCGGCCCACGGAGCCGGCTCGGCCTGACGAGCTCAGAGGTTATGCCGAACCGGCGTGCCTTCCTCGGCGGAGGCGGGCACATCGTCGTCACGACGCGCCGGCGAGGGGATCGTACGCAGGTGGCTCTGGAGACGCGAGAGTACGACCGCGAGGTGCAGCAATTCCTGGAAGAGCTGCCCGGGCCGCCGGGCTGGCTCGATCGCCTGCGCGCCTGGCTCCGCCGGGACCGGTAACACGGCAGGTTACGCCAGCGGTGCCCACCAGCCCCGGCGAGCGACTGGGGTGCGCTCGACCGTGGCCAGGAGCGAGCGCAGGGGACGGCCAGGCCACTCAGCGACGACCAGTATCCCCTGCCAGTCGTCCTCGCCGGCCACGCGCCAGGCGCTGCAGACCACCGGCCCCGCGCTGCTCGTCGCTACGCGCTCCCAGCCGTGGCGTTCGAGTTGCCCGGCGAGGTACGCCTCCAGCTCAACCGCGCTCAGGTCAGTCTCGGCCAGGGCATGCGCGAACCAGTGATCGTCGGAGCCTCCGCTGCCTCCCGGATAGAGCCGAACCCCTGGCGGCACAGTCAACGGCGGAAGCCGCTCCCCAGCATACGAGACATATGGGGCAGGCTCTGGAGCCCCGGAGCAGGGCCCAGCAGTCGACAGATCGATCTGGATGCGAACCTCGGTGCGGTTCTCCGAGTGCGGCTGCGCCGTGACGGACAACCAGGAGTCACGCTCAACCTGGCAGAAGGTCTGCACGGCAAGCATGGAGCTCAGGACGAAGCCGCCTGGCTGCGGGGCGCGAGGAAGCGCGCTCCAGCCCCGGGCGGGCAGCTCGCGGTGGTAGAAGCTGAGTGCGTCTTCAGGCGAGAGTTCGACGTCCAGCAGCACGATCGCCTGCTGCAGCGCGCCGTCGGAGCGATAGGCTACGCTGCCGAGCAGCCGCGCGCCCGGCGGGAGCGGCAGCTCGAGCGGCAACTCGCCCGGCACCTGTCCGGGCAGTAGCTCCACGTCGAGTGGCCGAAGGTCCGGCCCCAGGTGGCTCAGCAACCGCGCGGCAAGCTCTCCTAGCGAATCCATGCACTCACCTCCGATTGCGCATCGCCCTCGCGCGACCGCCAGCCTCTCCGATGCCAGAGCCGCAGCCTGGAACAGATGATGAAGTGAGCCGAGCAGAGCCGTCTCAACCGCCGTCCTCACCCGGAACCACGGGCGGGGTCGCCGCGCGCACCAGATCTCGGACCGCGCTCGCACTGTCGAGCCGCAGCGCCTGCTCGGCCAGGGAACGCGCCTCGGCCAGAGCCCAGCGCCGGATGGCGGCTTTGACGGACGGGATGGCAACCGGTGTCATGCTCAGCTCGTCCACGCCCAGGCCCACCAGGAGTGGCGCGGCTAGCGGCTCGCCGGCCAGCTCCCCGCAGACGCCCACCCAGCGACCGGCCGCGTGCCCGGCCTCGACGACCATACGGATCAACCGCAGCACGGCTGGGTGAAAGGCGTCTGCCAGCTCCGCTACTGCTGGGTTGGTGCGGTCGGCGGCCAGCGCATACTGCGCCAGATCGTTCGTCCCGATACTGAAGAAGTCGACCCACGGCGCGAAGCGGTCGGCCAGTACGGCGGCCGAAGGGATCTCGACCATCATGCCGATCTGGAGGTCACGTGGGAGCCCGGTACCTGCGGCTTCCAGTCCCTGCCTGACCTCCTCGAAGAGGCCACGCAGCCAACGGATCTCCTCGACGGCGGCGACCATCGGGAACATCACCCGCACGGCCGGGTAGCCGGTGCGCAGGATGGCGCGGAGCTGGACCCGCAACAGCTCGGGGTGACGACGGGCCAGCCTGATCGCCCGAACGCCCAGGAAAGGGTTCGGCTGCGGCTCGAGCGGGAGATACGGAAGCGGCTTGTCGCCGCCGGCATCGAGCGTCCGCACCACCACCGGCCGGCCCTCCAACGCCCCGAGCAGCGCTCGATAGACTGCCAGTTGCTCCTCTTCGTCCGGCGCAGTGGCCCGATCCAGGTAAAGGAACTCTGTGCGCAGCAGCCCGACCCCCTCGGCACCGAGTCGCACGGCCGCGCGTGCGTCTTCGAGGCTGCCGACGTTCGCAGCAATCTCGATGCGGTGGCCGTCGCGCGTGACCGCTGGCTCGGCCGCAACCTCGCCGGAAGCCGCGCGGGCGGCCAGCCAGACCTGCCGGCGAGCCTCCGCGCCGGCCTGCTCCTCAACGGAGGGGGGAACGATGAGCTCACCCGTATCGCCATCGACGACCAGCACGGTACCCTCCGCCACCCCTCCGAGCGCGGCCCCGGCGCCGACGACGGCCGGGATGCCTAGCCTCCGGGCCAGGATCGCGGCGTGCGAGGTCGGCCCGCCGCCAACCGTCGCCAGCGCCAGCACGCGATCGGGATCGAGCGTGGCGGTGTCCGACGGCGTGAGATCCTCAGCCAGCACCACGACCGGCCGCTCGGGAAGTTCGGCCATTTCCGACACGCCGAGCAGCCGGCGGAGCACCCGCTGGCCCACGTCCACGACGTCGGCAGCCCGAGCCTGGAAATACGGATCAGGAAGCGCGCGCAACTGCGCGGCGACGGCTTGAATCCCCTCCTCCCACGCAGCCTCGGCTGACGCGCCGCCCTCGATCGACTCCTCGACCCGGGCCAGCAGGTCCGGGTCGTCGAGCATTAGCCGCTGGGCCTCGAAGATGGCCAGCTCTTCGGGAGCCAGCCGGTCGCGCTGCGCCGCGATCAGCGCGTCGAGCTCCGCTGCCGACTCCTCGCGCGCCTGCCACAGGCGCGCTCGCTCGACCTCGGGATCCTCGCCAGCACGGCGGACCACGCGGACCTCGCCGTGCCGGTACCACCACGCCGGCCCGACGGCTATCCCTGGTGATGCCGGGAGACCGCGCACGCGCTCGCCGTCCACGGGCTACTCCTCACCGAATCGCGACTCGATCAGCTCCTTCAGCGCGGCGATCGCCTCGGACTCATCCGGCCCCTCGGCCACCAGCTCCAGTTCATGCCCCTGTTCGGCCCCGAGCGTCATGACGCTCAGGATGGCCTTGGCGTTGACCGGCGGGGTACCGCGAGTAAGCGAGCGCACAGTGACGTTCGACCGGAAGCGGGCTGCAGTCTGGACGAAGAGCGCCGCTGGGCGCGCGTGCAGACCTACCCGGTTGGTCAACGTCACCGTCACCTTCTGCATCTCCATGCTCTCTCCCAGAGCAGCCTCGTGCTCGTTACACACCTGCTCCCGCCCACCCAAAGGTGATCCGGCCTGGCCGCTCGGGCGAGCAGGGTACAGTGCCGCAGTCTGCTACGTGACCTTGGGCATCCGGGCCGCCTCCACGGCTGAGGCCTCGATCTCGTCCAGACCCTTGCCGATGGCGGCCTCCACCGCCGCGACCACTGCCCCCTCGACCAGCGGCGCCTGGCTCAGCCGCACGCGCGATCGCTGCTCCTCCGGCAGCAGGTCGATCGCCATGCGCGCGCTGAGCACTGCGCTCCCGAGATCCATCAGAACGAGCACCTCCTGGCTGCTGGCCAGCGCCGCCTCGAGCGCCTCGCGAATCCGCTCGGCGTTGGTGCCCAGAATGTCGTCGTCCACGCCGCCGGCCGCGAAGATCGGTACCCGCCCCTGGGTCATCTGCGCGGCCAGCTCGCGCACCCCTTCGGCCAGCTTGGCGCTGTGTGCCACGATTACCAGCGCGACCATCGCCGCTCTCCATCCATCGATTCGACTCCGTGCTCGGCTCGCCCCGGGGAGGCTTCCTACGCTTCTCGGGCAGCAGGCACGGAAGAGAGCTCAGCCCGTGCGCCAGGCTTTCCCGCCGGAGGCACGCGAGCCGGGTCACGGCCTGCGAGCACAGGCCGGGCAGCGCTCGACCTCGTGAACTCGCTCTAGCGTCGCCGCGTCGATCCGGTCTGGCTCCCCTTCGCGGAAGCCGACGGCGCCGCAGCAACAGGCATACCACCCGATCTCGATAGAGTCGAAGCGCTGGCCCGCCAGCAGATCTACCTCCTCGACCCCCAGGCGCCAGCGGGCATTGGTGAAGAGCCGGCGACAGCCAAGAGCCCGAAGCTTGCTCACGTAATGGGCGAAGCACGAGCAATGCCGCATCAACAGTACGGCGCTGTCAACGGGCGGGAAGGGCCAGTCACGAGCATCGGCCCAGATGACCGTAAGGCGCCCACCGAGCAGCGAGAGCGGACGGTCCCACACCAGCCGCCGCCCCTCTCCGAGCAACCGCAATCTGAGTTCGAGCACGTCGGCCCGCCGCTCGATCGCCACCACAAAGGCGCCACGCTCGGCTATCCCAATCGCGAGCCGGAGGTCACCCGCGCCGATGTCGAGCACTCGCTCGCCAGGCCGCACGCGCTCCAGCACCCAGGCGCAGGTCTCGTCGTCGCAGGGTGCCCAGGCAGCCTCCCAATCCAGCCCGGCACCCTGGCTCATGCCGATGTCCAGCTCCAGACTGCGCGACGACTCGCTATGAGTACTCCACCCAGCCGAAGCTACGTTCGACTGCCTTCTTCCAGCCGGCATACAGCTTCTCACGCCGGGCCTCGTCCATCTGAGGCTGCCAGCGCTTGTCTTCCTTCCAGTACTGGCGAATCTCCTCGGGGCTGTTCCAGTAGCCCACCGCAAGCCCGGCGGCATAGGCCGCGCCGAGGGAGGTCGTCTCGGCGATCACCGGCCGCACGGTCGGTACGCCGAGGATGTCGGCCTGGAACTGCATCAACAGTTCGTTGAAGACCATGCCGCCATCCACCCGCAGTTCGGCCAGCCGGATGCCCGAATCGGCCTCCATCGCCTCGACCACGTCGCGGGTCTGGTACGCGGTCGCCTCCAGGGTCGCCCGCGCAATGTGGCCCTTGTTGATGAACCGGGTCAGCCCGACGATCACGCCACGGGCGTCCAGCCGCCAGTAGGGCGCGAAGGCGCCGGAGAAGTAGGGCACGAAGTAGATGCCGCCGTTGTCCTCCACGGTGCGGGCCAGCTCTTCGACCTCCGGCGAGGTTTTGATCAAGCCGAGGTTGTCGCGCAGCCACTGCACAGCCGCGCCGGTGATAGCGATCGAGCCCTCGAGCGCGTAGATGCAGGGGCCGTTGCCGAACTTGTAAGCCGCGGTGGTGATCAGCCCGCTCTTCGAAGGGACGATCTCGGTGCCGGTGTTGAGCAGCAGGAAAGAGCCGGTACCGTAGGTATTCTTGGCCATACCGACGTCGAGGCTGGCCTGTCCGACCAGCGCCGCCTGCTGGTCACCGAGATCCCCACAGACCGGCACTTCGGCGCCGAGCGGGCCGAAGGACGTGGTCTTGCCGTAGAGCTGGGGATCGGACGATGGCCGGATCTGCGGCAGCATCTGGCGGGGAATGCCGTGGATCTTCAAGATCTCGTCGTCCCAGTCGAGCGTGCGCAGGTTCATCAGCATGGTGCGGCTGGCGTTGCTGACGTCGGTGACATGGACGCCGCCGTCCGGCCCGCCGGTCAGCCACCAGATCTCCCAGGTATCCACATTGCCGAAGAGAGCCTCGCCGCGTTCGGCGTCGCGCCGCACCTCCGGCACATTCTCCAGGATCCACTGGAGCTTGGGGCCGGAGAAGTAGGTACTGATCGGCAGGCCGGCGCGCTCGCGGTAGAGCTGGGCATAGCCCTGGCGCTCGAGCTGGGTGCAGATCTGATCGGTCCGCGTATCCTGCCAGACGATGGCGTTCATGTACGGTTTGCCGCTGCGCTTGTTCCAGACGATGGTCGTCTCGCGCTGGTTGGTGATCCCGATAGCCGCGATCTCGCGGCCGGTCAGGTTGCTCTTGGCGAGCGCGTTGCGGACCACCTCCTGGGTTCGTTCCCAGATCTCCATCGGGTCGTGCTCGACCCAGCCGGGCTGGGGATAGATCTGGCGGTGCTCCCGCTGATCGAGGGCGATGACGTTGCTCTCCCGATCGAAGACCATCGCCCGGGTGCTGGTCGTTCCCTGGTCGATTGCCATGACGTATGGCCCAGCCACGGTTGCTCTCCCTTCATATGCTGGTCGTGACCAAAGCGACGGAGAAGCTCGAATACAGAGCTTGGCACCTCCACGCAATCCCCCTGCGAGCGGTGAGAACGCGGCTGACAGCTAGGTCGCGCCAGCCCAGCTCTCGGCGGCTGCCCGCAGGATCAGGTACGACGAGGTCGCACCGGGATCCTGGTGTCCAGCCGAGCGCTCGCCGAGGTAGCTCGCGCGTCCCTTCTTCGCGACCATCGGAATGGTAGCCTTCATGCCCTCCTCGGCCGCGGCCGCCGAACGGGCCAGTGCCTCGGAGAATGGGACTCCCTCCTGGAGCGCGGCCTTGTACGCCTCCAGTGCGGGCAGCAGGGCGTCCACCATCGTCTTGTCGCCAGGCCGGGCCTGGCCGCGGGCAATGACCCCGTTGACCGCAGCTTCCAGCGCCTCAGCCCAATCCTGGGGCGTTAGCTCCTGCTTGTTCGTCGTCTTCACCCCGAGCTGCAGGAAGAATGTCCCGTAGAGCGGCCCACCGGCGCCGCCCACCGTGGACACCAGGGCCATCCCAACAGTCTTGAAGACCGTGCCGATATCCTGCGTGTCGAGCGACGCCAGCTTCGTCATGGCGGCCTTGAAGCCGCGGTCCATGTTGACCCCATGGTCGGCATCGCCGATGGCCGCGTCCAGTTGGGTCAGGTAGTCCCGATTCTCCTCGAGCACGGCGGCGCAGCGCTGCAACCATGCCCGTACAGCCTCCTGTGTCAACGGCATCCGACTCCCACCTCCCTCCGATGGGCTCGCCACGGGGTTCGGCAGTCTAGGGTGCCTCGCTGCCACTCACATTCCCCAGCGCAGAGCCGGCGTCTTCACCGGGTGGTCCCAAAGCGAGAGCATCTCGTCATCGGCTCGCAGCAGCGTGATCGAGGTCCCGGCCATCTCCAGCGAGGTGATATAGGGCCCGATCAGGTTGCGAACGATCTGGATTCCCCGCTCCTCGCAGATCTGTGCCACCCTGCGGTAGACGATGTACAGCTCGATCAACGGTGTGCCGCCCATCGAGTTCACCATGCAGATCACCCGGTCACCGCTCTGGAACGGCAGGTCGCTCAGGATCGGCTCCATCAGGCGCTCGACGATCTCGTCGGCACGCGCCAGCGGCTCACGGTAGCGCCCCGGCTCGCCGTGGATGCCGATGCCGATCTCCATCTCCTGCTCACCCAGCTCGAAGGTCGGCTTTCCGACATGGGGAACCGTGCAGGAGGTCAGCGCCATGCCCATGCACCGGCCGTTCTCGGCCACTCGCAGGCCGAGCGCGGCCAGCCGCTGGAGGTCGTAGCCCTGCTCGGCCGCCGCGCCCAGGATCTTCTCGGCCAGGACCGTCGTGCCGGTGCCGCGCCGGCCCTGTGAGTAGAGACTGCTCTCGACGGCGACATCGTCGGCGATCAGCACGCTCTCGACCTGAAGCCCCTCACCGCGCAGCAAATCGGCAGCCATGTCGAAGTTCATGACGTCGCCGGCATAGTTCTTGACGATCAGCAGGATGCCAGCCCCGCCGTGCACCATCTTGGCCGCCTCGTACATCTGATCAGGGGTCGGCGACGTGAAGACCGCGCCAGGGCAGGCCGCGTCCAGCATCCCATACCCGACAAATCCGACGTGCATCGGCTCGTGCCCGCTCCCGCCGCCGGAGATGATCGCCACCTTACCCTGGCGCGGGGCGTCCGCGCGGTAGACGAAGTTGGGCTCGAAGTGCACCTTGACCAGGTCGGGGTGCGCCTTTGCCATGCCCTCCAGCGCCTCGGGGACCACGTTCTGTGGATCGTTGATCAGTTTCTTCATCGGGGTCCTCCCTCACCTGTGCAGGCACGCCGGCAATAGCGGGGGTCGTGGGTGCAACACCTCCAGTTCGCTCCGCGAATCCTCCTCCTGTGAGAGCCCGCTCTGACCTTACCCCAGGAGCACCTGAAAGAGTAGGGCACCGAGAACGCCGCCGATGATCGGGCCGACAACCGGAACCCACGAGTATTCCCAGTCCGAGTGGCCCTTCCCCGGGATCGGCAGAATGGCGTGGGCAATCCGCGGCCCAAGATCGCGAGCCGGATTGATCGCATATCCGGTCGGACCACCGAGCGAGAGACCGATTCCCCACACTAGTGCCCCGACGAGAAACGGCCCGAGACCGCTGTTGACCACTTCCTCGTTGGCCAGGATCGCCAGCACGCCGAAGAGCAGCATGGCCGTGCCGATAATCTCGGTGACCAGATTCATGGGATAGTTGCGGATATTTGGAGCCGTGCAGAAGACCGCCCGCTTGAGGTCCGGGTCATCGGTCTCGGCCCAGTGGGGCAGGTACGTCAGCCAGACCAGGATCGCGCCGACGATGGCGCCGATGAACTGGCCGATGATGTAGAGCGGGACATCCGCCCAGGGAAGCTCGCCGATGGCAGCCAGCCCGATGGTCACGGCCGGATTGATATGGGCGCCGCTTATCCGTCCCACGGCGTAGACCGCGACCGCGACTGCCAGAGCCCACCCTGTCGTGATCACGATCCAGCCGCCACCCTGCGCCTTCGACCTCGCGAGCAAGACGCCGGCTACGACACCATCGCCGAGGAGAATCAGAATCAGCGTGCCGATAATCTCGGCAACTAGGTTTTCCATGGTCGTTCCCCCTTCCCTCACCTCCGGCCTTGCGGTGTGGCCGGGGTATCCAGGTCGATACTTCTTTAGGGTAGAGCGGGGGGCACGCTGATGCCTGTTTCGGGTCACCTCCTTCCCCGAGCAGCCCGAATCGTTTGCAGGCCCGTCCAACGAGGCATGCGGGATCTCCCCTGTGAGAAGGGAGACGGACGCCACGCCCGCGCAGATCCACCTCCTTGCAACGGAAACTGATCAATACCTAGATTAGCCCCTGAACCGGGCGGACGTCAACTACCGGCGGATAAAGAGCCGGCTGCTCCGGGCACATGGCCCGTCAGCGATCCGCATGCCCTGGAACCTCGGCCGCTTGCAGGCGGTGGGCCTCGACCAGCGGCCGCAGAAGCCAGTTCAGGATCGGGGGAACGATCAGCGTCGTCGCGACGGCCATCACCACGACGACCGAGAACAGCCTGTGCTCGACGACGCCCATCGAGAGGCCAATGCTGGCAACGATCAACCCGACCTCGCCGCGGGGAACCATACCGACGCCGATGATCGACATCGAGCGCCCGCTCAGGCCGACACCGCCCAGCCCGGCGCCAGCGGCCTTGGTCACGATCGCGACGATCGTTACCAGCAGCGCCAGGCCGATCGTCTCGCGCTGGAGGAAGAGGCGAGGATCGACCAGCGAACCGGTAACTACGAAGAAGAATGGTACGAGAAACTCGTAGAGCGGCAGCATCTTGCGCCCGAGTTCGTATTCCTCAGCGATCTCCGCGAGCATCATCCCGGCCAGGAAGGCACCGATGATCGCCGCCAGGCCGATCGCGGCCGCCAGTACCGCCAGCCCCAGCATCAGCGCCAGGCTTACGACAACCGGAGCGTTATCGATCTGCAGGCGGTCGACAAGGTGGAACCACCGGCGGGCAGCCCACGTCCCGGCGAGCGCCACCACCGCCGTGAAGCCCAACGCCAGCACGGCGATCGTGATCACCTGGCCCACATTTACCTCGCCGGTACTGCCGATGCCCGAGGCGATCGTAAGCATGAGCAGGCCCAGGATATCGTCGAACACGGCCGCTCCCAGGATGATCCGGGCCTCCTGCGCGTCGAGCACCCCCAGATCGCGCAGCACGCGCGCGGTGATGCCCACGCTCGTAGCAACGAGCGCCACGCCGATGAAGAGCGACTCGATCGTGGGCTCACCCAGCGCCAGCATCAGCGCCGTGCCAGCGACGAAGGGCAACAGAACTCCCAGTACGCCGACGATCGCAGCACGCCATCCGACCTTGAGCATGTCGTCCAGCCGCGTCTCGAGGCCGACGAAGAACAGCAGGACGACTACCCCCACCTCGGCAAATACCTCGAGCGCGAGATGAAGCGCTTCGGTCGCTACCGCGGGGTCGTCGTGGAAGAGCTCGAGCAGCTCTGGGCCTGGACGCCCGATCAGTCCAAGGGCGAAGGGGCCGATCAACACCCCGACGAGGAGTTCGCCGATGACAGCCGGCTGGCCGATCCGGGTAAAGAGCTCTCCAACCAGCTTGGCAGCCACGAAGATAATCAGCAGGTCGGTGAGGATCGACACAGCCGCTGGCACCGGCTCTCCCTCCCGCTTCCGCACCCGGCTGGCCAGAGTCGATCTGTTCCGTGGCGGCTATGCCAGGATGGGCAGACGCGCGATTCCGGATCCCCGGAGATCATCGCGCTCTGCCCGTGTTCGCACGATCCCGAGAGTACCGGCAAGCTCAGCGAAGGAGCGCTGCCGGGCCCGGCCCTCTCAGATATGGATCGCCACGCCGTCGACCGCCAGCGCGGCTTCGCCGATGACCTCGGACACCGTCGGATGGGGATGAACGCTCAAGCCGATCTCCCAGGGCGTAGCTTCCAGCAGCTTCGCGAGCGCCGCCTCGGCAATCAACTCCGTCGCGTGGCCACCGATGATGTGCACGCCGAGCAGATCATTCGTCTCCGCGTCGGCGATCATTTTGACGAAGCCATCAGCCTCGCCCTCGATCAGAGACTTCCCGTTGGCACGCAGGGGGAACTTCCCGACCTTGACCTGGTAGCCCTGTTCCCGAGCTTCGCGCTCGGTCAGCCCCATGCTGGCGATCTCGGGGTGGGAGTAGGTGCAGACCGGCACCCGGTTGTAGTCCAGCTTCATCGGCTTCTCGCCGGCAATCAGCTCGACTGCGATGATTCCCTGGTGCATCGCCGTGTGTGCCAGGAGTTGCTGGCCGATGACATCCCCGATGGCATAGACGCCGTCGACACCGGTGCGGTAGAAGTCGTCGACGACGATATAGCTGTCCTTCGTCTTGATGCCCAGTTCCTCCAGGCCGATGTCCTCGATGTTCCCTTGCCGGCCCAGCGCAACCAGCAGCGTGTCTGCCTCGATGACCTCTTCCTTGCCATCGCGCTTGACCCGCATGCGAACGCCGCCTTCGGTGATGTCGAAGTCCTCGGCGCTCGGGCGGTAGTCGGGGATGATCCGGATGCCGGCCTTGGTAAACGTGCGCGTGAGGTGCTGTGAGACTTCCTCGTCCTCGTTCGGCACGATCCGACCGACCAGCGTGACCTCGGCCCCGAACTCGTGATACACGGTCGCGAACTCGACTCCGGTCGCGCCTGCGCCGCGGATGATGACCCGCTTGGGGAGCCATTCGAGCCAGGTCGAGTGGTCGCTATTGATGACTCGCTGCCCATCGAACGGAATGCCAGGAATCGGGCGCGGCCGCGAGCCGGTATCGATAATGATGTTGCGGCCGGATACTTCCTGGACGTTGCCGTTGGAGCCGTTCACCACGACCGTGCGGTTATCCTTGAGCCGGCCGACCCCTTCGATCACCGTGATGCCGTGCTTGCGGAACAAGAACTGGATGCCCTTGTAGAGCTGATCGACGATCCGGCCGGAACGCTTGATCGCCTGCGGGTAATCGCCCTCCACGCCGCTAATCTTGACGCCGTACTCAGCGGCACGCTTGGCCAGGGTGAGGACCTCGGCGCTCTTGAGCAGGGCCTTGCTCGGGATGCAGCCACGGTGCAGGCAGGTACCGCCGACCTTATCCTTCTCGACCACCGCCACTTTCAGTCCGAGCTGGGCCGCCCGGATAGCAGCGACGTACCCGCCGGTGCCACCTCCGAGGAAGACGATGTCGTAGGTCTCCCCAGCCATCTCCACTCCCTTCACTGGCGCCGACCCGCGTGGCCTCGCCGCCACTGGCGCACTTCATCCCCAGTATAACTGAGCAGGCGACATGCCTCTCCTTCAGCCGTCACCGCTTTCTCGAGCTCTCCTCGCCAGAACGACGGCAATTACCTGCCAGCGGCCACTACGACGACCCGGCCACCGGTAATTCGAACCAGCTCGTCTGGCCGCACGCGAAAGACCGCGTGTGGCGTACCGGCCGCCGCCCACAGCTCGGCCATCTCCAGGAGGGCCGCATCGATAAGGGTCGGAAGCGGCTCCCGGTGCCCGACCGGCGGCACGCCACCGATCGCGTACCCGGTGCGCGCTCGCACGACCTCCGGGCTGGCGCGCGTCACTTGCTCCCCAACCACCTCAGCCAGGCGCGACTCGTCCACCCGGTCCACCCCGCGGACGAGGACGAGGTAGACCTGACCGCTCCGAGCACCGCAGAAGACGAGCGATTTCACGATCTGGGCCACGTCGCAACCGATCGCCCGAGCGGCCTCCACGGCCGTGCGCGTCGTCTGCGAAAGCTCGACTACCCGGCCAGGCAAGCCGCGATCTGCCAGCGCCTCCTGTACCCGCTGGGCACTCGCGCTGAGCTCCGAAGCCATCTCGCATCCTCCACCGGTCAACAATGCCAGCCGGGTAGACTAACCGGTCTCTCCTCGATCAGCAGCGCGTCTGTCACCCTCCCCACGAATCCGGCGGCGCGAGGCCTCCAGCTCGCCGGTCAGCGCGGGCTCGAGCCGGCGGGCCGCGGTGTCGGGCGCTACCCCGGAGCCGTAGAGGAGCAGCAGGTACATGATCCCGAAGATGGGGAGGTGACCCAGCAGCTCGATCGGCGGTAGCAGTGGTACGGTGAGATTGAACGGTACCCACATCGCCAGGATAACGACCCGCGTCAACACGCCGGAGATCAACAACAGGCCGATCGTCGCCTCGACGACTCCGGCGAGATCCCCGAAGAGTCGATCGGTCGCCCACGTCCAACCGAAGAGCGCCCGCAGCACGTTGAAGTGCGGGTACTCCCGCAGGAACGACTGCGAGAGGTCGGGGTTGAGCAACTTCTCGGAGAAGGCCACGATCACCAGCGAAAAGCCAGTCAACACGCGCAGCGCGCTCACGGCCTGCCGCTCGAACCGGGCCAGCGGGAGCAGGCGGCGGGCGACCCCTGCCGGCGGTACCGTCACGCCGAGCACAAAGAGCGCGACGGCGATCCCGGCGTAGAGGAGCTGCTCGAGCATCGCCTCGGGAGGAAAGACGGCGAACCCGAGGAGAAACACGAGAACGAGCAGTGCGGCCCCGGCACGATCGAACAGCGAGGTAATGAAGGTGAAGGCAACGACGAGTTGCAGGGCGACGAGAAGCCAGCCGAACCAGGTCGGCGGCAGGGCCAGCGGTGGGACGAACAGGGTACGCTGGTAGGCGAACCAGACCAGGCTGATCCCGGTTTGCAGCGCCAGCACCGTGGTGGCATGCGGCTCCATATGAGCCAGAAGCGGGGGATTCGGGAAGTGGGGCGTGCCGACCAGTCGCTCCAGGCCTTTGAGGGCGAGCCAGAGTACCAGGCTCAGCCCAAGCACTGCCAGGGTCGGCCAGCGCGCGAACAGCGACCAGTCCGGCAACTGGAGCTGCCGCTCTTCCGGAACGAACCATCGCACGTGGGCCGAGGCAACCGTGGGCTGCAGCGCGACCAGCAGGCCGACCCCGATGGCACCCCAGCGCCGGCAGGACCGCAGGATCGAACATTCGGGTCGAGTTCGTCTCTTATCAGCATCCCCGCGCCGCACTGTGGCCTCCTCCGCCCGGCCTGATGGTACATGGCCGCAGGTGACCGAAACAGGGTCGGTGCGGCGAAAGCGCTGCCCTGACTGTGCCGATATGGCATACTTTCTGATGGAAGTCGACAGAAGGTGCATCATGGACCCGACAATGACACAGGCGACGATCGAGCGACTTGAAAGCGTGGTGGGGGTAGAGACCTGGCGCCGGCTAGCCGAGAAGGCCCGCCGGCAGGGGTTGCGTGCCTTCCGGCTCAACGACGACGCTCGTACCTGGGCCGTGACCAGCCATAGCCAGCCCGGAACTGCCTATGAGGTGACGATCCTCGATGGAGACCTGCTCTGCTCCTGCCCCGGTAGCGCCTACTACCCGTATTGCAAGCACCGCGCTCTGGTCCTCGCTGAACTGGGGCTGATCGGAGAACTCCCGAACCGGCCGGAACGGCGAGCCCGTGCGGGTCACCGTGCGCGAGTGCGAGCGACGCAGTCTCATCAAGCTCCAGAGCCCAGCCCGGCATCCGGTTGAGGTCCGGCTCTCGCCCAGCGGAGGGCATCGACCCACCCGCAACTCGAAGAGATTCCCGGCGCTCGCGTCACCGGGCCGTATCGGGCTGGTGACGGGCTGGGGCGTGTGCTTGTGGGGCTGGGAGCTTTACGGGATGCGGCGACTGCGGTATTGGTGACGACGAGCAGCGAGATGGCCGCTCTGGCTCGAGCGAGCAGCAGGCCACTCGCCCCAGTTGCTCGCGAGTGCACGTACGACGCGAAGGGGGAAACCGATGGTCGCCCGCGGTCTGGAAGGCGTGATTGCCGGTACGACCCAGCTCAGCTCGATCATCGATGGGACGCTGACCTACCACGGCATCGATATCGACGAGCTCGCCGAGCATGCACTCTACGAAGAGGTGATTTTCCTCTTCTACCATGGCCGGCTACCGACCCGTGGCGAGCTGGCCGAGTTCCAGGACCAGCTCGCTGCGAGCCGGGCTCTGCCGGATGGCGTGCTCAGGCTGCTTCAGGACGCGCCATCTGCTGCCGTTCCCATGGATCTCCTGCGCACCGCGGTCTCGGCGCTCGCCTTCACCGAAGAACGCCCCAACGCCACTGACCGCGAATCTAGCGTTGCCAAGGGGATCCGTCTCGTCGCGCAAGTACCCACCATCGTAGCGACGATCGGGCGGCTGCGCCGTGGTTTGCCGCCGGTCATCCCGCCGATGGAGGAGCACAGCACCGCGCGCTCGTTTCTGATGGTCCTGCACGACCGCGAGCCAGACGATCTCGAAGTGACGGCGATGAACCGCGTGCTCGTGCTCCATGCCGACCATGAGTTCAATGCCTCCACCTTTGCCGCCCGAGTCACCGCGGCGACGCTGGCCGACATGCACGCGGCCATCACCGCGGCCATCGCGGCATTGAAGGGCCCCCTTCACGGAGGCGCTAACGCGGCCGTGATGCAGATGCTCGAGGAGATCGGTGCGCCGGACCGCGTCGAGCCGTATATCCTGGAGAAGCTCGGCCGGCATGAGCGGATCATGGGGTTCGGCCACCGCGTCTACAAGGGTGAGGACCCGCGAGCCAAGTGGCTGCGCGATCTCTCCCGCCAGCTCGGAGAGCGCGCGGGCGACCTGCGCTGGTACGAGCTCTCCACCCTGATTGCCGAGGTCATGCAGCGCGAGAAGGGGCTCCATCCCAATGTCGACTTCTACGCCGCTTCGGTCTATCACTACCTCGGCATCGATAAGGAGCTGATGACGCCGGTCTTCGCCGCGAGTCGCATCTCGGGATGGACAGCGCACGTCCTGGAGCAACAGGCAGACAACCGGCTGATCCGGCCGCGTGCCGAGTACACCGGCCCGGTAGACCAGCACTACGTTCCGCTCGACCAGCGCGGGTAGGCTCCTTCGCCCAGCCGGTGACGTGCCGGCTCGCGTATGATCTTCCTATGACTGGTCGCTGGCTCGTCGCCAGTGCCGTTGTCGCCGATGATGCGTCCCGTCTGGGCGCGTGCCGGGAAAAGCGTGACGTCCGCCGCGCAGATGCGGGGATGTAGCGTGACATGACAGGATACTCGTGGCCGAGAGTGAGTGCAGTCGCTCCCCCTGGCCGGACGAGCCGCCGGGCTGGTGGGGCTACCGCGAATCTCCATCGAATCCGCTGTCGCTTATCGAGCTGATCGCCAGCGAGATGCTGGATGCTCGCGTGGCGGCATTCCTTTGGATCGCTGTCGAGCACCACGCAACCGTGATCGTGGCCGCCCCGGAGCCGCGGGCTGGCAAGACCACGCTGCTCACTGCGCTGCTCGACCTGATCCCACCCAACACTACGCGCCGCTATCTCCGCGGCTGGTACGAGCGCTTCGAGTTCGTCGATCAGGATGACCCGGCACGCACGTACCTGTTGTGCAACGAGATCAGCAGTCACCTGCCGATTTACCTTTGGGGACGCGGGGTACGCCGGCTGTTCGAGCTGCTGCAGAACGGATTCGCGATGGCCACCACCGTTCATGCCGGTGGAGCCAGAGAGGTGCTCGACCTGTTTCGCGGGTTCCCGCTCGAAGTCCCCGAGCCTCACCTGGCCTCGATCGACCTAGTGCTGACGCTCGGCGTGGGCCTCGGGTCGCGCGGCCCGGTACGGCGGCTGATGCGAATGGAAGCGCCCCTGCCAGCCGATGGGCGGCTCGGCATCCAGGTTCTGGCTGAGCGAATGACCCCGCTCTCCCCCCTGGTCTCTAACCCTGCTGCGCTCGTCCGGCTGCTGGCCGAGCGGTTCGGGATCGAGCGGAGAGCGGCCAGTGCCGAGCTGGCCCGGAGGGAACGGGTGCTGCTCCACTGGTTGGCCCAGGGCATCACCAGCCGCGAGGCCGTTCGGCAGGCAGTGGCAGCCTATCGCCAGCGCGCGATCGAGAAGGATGCCGGCGCAGCTCCTCGGGGAGGGGATGCACAGGCCGGAGCCTAGCCTTGCCGAGCCCGAACGGTGGCACATCCACGGCTGCGTCGATCGCGATAGCGACGCCCGAAACCCAGCCCTGTACTTGACATAGAACATTGACAGATGGGCAGACTGGGGTAGGATTGTAGCGGATTGACTCACTTACCAAGGAAGCGACGTGTAGAGTCGAGTTCACGGCGCCGAGCGGTTCGGCGCCTTCGTAGACACCCGGTCGAGGAGAGCATATCGATGAGCAAACCGCGCACACTGGGCGAGCTTCGCGAGAGTGGATATACGGTGCTCCCGATCCGCGAGGAGATGCGTAAGAATCTCATTGCCAAGCTCGAGTCAGGGGAACCGATCTTTCCCGGCATCATCGGCTACGACGACACGGTCATCCCACAGGTCGAGAACGCGATCCTGGCGGGACAGGACATTATCTTTCTCGGTGAGCGTGGTCAGGCGAAGACTCGCATGGCTCGCGCGCTCATCAACCTCCTCGATGAGGAGATCCCGATCATCGCCGGTAGCGAGATCAACGACAACCCCTTCGCGCCGGTCAGCCGGTATGCCCGGGACCTGATCGCCGAGATGGGCGATGATACGCCGATCGAGTGGATCCGGCGGGAGGATCGCTACGCGGAGAAACTGGCGACTCCGGATACGACGATCGCTGACCTGATCGGCGAGGTCGATCCCATCAAGGTAGCCGAGGGGCGCTATCTCTCGGACGAGCTCACCATTCACTACGGGCTGATCCCACGGACGAACCGGGGCATCTTCGCGATCAACGAGCTGCCGGATCTGGCCGAGCGCATCCAGGTCGGCCTGCTGAACATCATGGAAGAGCGCGACGTTCAAATTCGGGGCTATCGAGTTCGCCTGCCGCTGGACGTCTATATCGTCGCCAGTGCCAATCCGGAGGATTACACCAACCGCGGGCGGATCATCACCCCGCTCAAGGACCGCTACGGCGCACAGATCCGGACGCACTACCCGGCCAGTATCGACCTCGAGATCAAGATCATGGAGCAGGAGCGAACGCCGCTCGAAGTGCCGGGTATCGCGATCACCGTTCCCGAGTACATGCGGGAGATTATTGCCGAGATCACGCACCTGGCCCGTCGCAGCCACGATGTCAGCCAGCGCTCCGGCGTGAGCGTGCGCATGTCGGTGGCCAACTACGAGACCCTGGTCAGCAACGCGGTGAAGCGCGCCATCCGGCTGGACGAAAAGCACGCCGTGCCCCGCATCAGCGACCTTCCGGCAGTCGTCGCCTCGACGATGGGCAAGATCGAGCTAGAGACGCTGGGCGAGGTTCAAGAGGAGCGGGTTATCGAGAAGCTGATCAACGGCGCAGTCCTGGCCACGTTCAACCGGTATTTCTCCACGCGCGACTTCGATGACCTGATCCTGGCCTTCGAGAATGGCCTAGCGGTCGAGACTTCCGACATGTTGCCCGCAATGCGCTACATTCACCAGGTCTCGCATATCGATAGCCTGCGGGCAGCAGCGAACCGGCTCGGCGCTGCCGGCCAACCCGAGCTGATCGCTGCCGCCGTCGAGTTCGTTCTGGAGGGGCTCCACCTCAACCGCCGGCTCAACAAGGACCGGGCCGGCGTTCGGGGAGAGGCCCGTTATCGGGGGTAAAGACCATGTCGCTGTCCAGCCGCCGGTTCCGCTACTACCGCTGGGATGGCACGCAGCAGATCGACCAGCTCGATGCCGAGCAGATTCTGGACGCGATCGCCGACGATGTCCTGGCCGACGGCGATCTGACCCGGGCACTCCAGCGCCTCTTTCGCTGGGGCTCCGATCGCCCCGATTCGCCCTTCCCCGGCATGCGCGACTTGCTGGAACGCATCCGCGAGCGCCGGCAACAGGAACTCAGTCGTTACAACCTCGGCTCGGTGCTCGATGACCTGAACCAGCGGCTCGACGACGTGATCGACACCGAGCGGCAGGGAATCGAGCGGCGCCTGTCAGAGAGCCGCGAGCGGCTGGCGCGCCAGCAGGCCAGGCAGCGCGGCGAGCCCCCATTCGAGGCCAGCGGGCAGGCCAGTGAGATCGCCTCCGAGGCTGAGGAGGAGCCATACGACGAGTCGCTCCACGAACTGCTGGAGCGCATGGCGGCCCGCAAGCAGTCGCAACTGGACGCGCTGCCACCTGACCCCGCCGGGCGGATCAAGTCACTGATGGACTACGAGTTCATGGATCCCACCGCCCGGCAGAAATTCCAGGAACTCCTGGCCTCGCTCCAGCAGCAGATGCTGCAGCAAACGTTCCAGGGGATGCAGCAGGCGATCCAGAGCATGACTCCAGAGGACCTGGCCAACCTGCGCAACATGCTCCATGACCTCAACGAGATGCTGGAGGAGCGCCAGCGCGGCGGCCAGCCCGATTTCGAGCGCTTCATGCACAAGTATGGTCACTACTTCGGCCAGGACCTCAAGAACCTCGACGAGTTGCTGGACTACCTGGCGCGCCAGATGGCGGCGATGCAGAGCCTGCTCGACTCGATGACGCCGGAGATGCGCCAGCAGCTTCAGGACGCGCTCGATGCCGCGCTGCAAGACCCGGGCATCCGGGAAGAGCTGGCCCAGCTCGCCTACAACCTCGGCCAGCTCATGCCCGACAATCCCTATGCCCAGTCCTACCAGTTCAGCGGGGGAGAAGAGCTAACGCTGAGCCAGGCGATGCGGCTCATGGAGCACCTGCGCGAGATGCAGGAACTCGAGGAGCAGCTCGAGGGCGTCCGCGACTGGCGTGACTTGCAGCGAGTGGACATGGACAAGGTGCGTGAGCTGTTCGGCGACCAGCTCGCCGCCGAGATGGACCAGCTCCGCCAGCTCACCCGGTTGCTGGAGGATGCCGGCTACATCCAGCGCACCCGCCGTGGCTACGAGCTGACCCCGCGCGGCGTCCGGAAGATCGGCCAGAAGGCGCTGCGCGAGATCTTCCAGCACCTCAAGAAGGATCGCTTCGGCCAGCACCAGATCGACCGTACCGGCCGCGGTGGCGAGCCGAGCGACGACAGCAAGCCCTACGAGTTCGGCGATCCCTTCCTGCTGCACTTGCCGAAGACTGTGATGAACGCGGTCTACCGCGAGGGACCTGGCAGCCCGGTGCGGCTGCAGCCAGATGACTTCGAGGTCTACCGCTCGGAACTGATGACCCAGTCATCGACGGTGCTCATGGTCGACATGAGCCGGTCGATGCTCTATAACGGTTGCTTCCTGGCGGCCAAAAAGGTGGCGCTCGCGCTCGACAGCCTCATCCGGTCTCAGTTCCCGCGCGATAACTTGTACATCGTCGGCTTCTCCTACGTAGCGACAGAGCTGAAGCCGTCGATGTTGCCGCACATCAGTTGGGACGAGTACAACTACGGCACCAACATGCAGCACGGCTTCATGCTAGCCCGGCAGCTCTTGTCCCGGCATCGCGGTGGTAACAAGCAGATCATCGTCATCACCGACGGAGAGCCCACGGCCTACTTCGACGGCGAGCAGGTGCGCTTCTCGTACCCGCCGACCTACCAGACGTTCCAGGAGACGCTCAAGGAGGTGGCCCGCTGCACCCGCGAGCAGATCGTCATCAACACGTTCATGCTGGAGCGTAGCCCCTACATGGCCGGGTTCGTCAGCGAGATGGCGCGCATCAACAAGGGACGCGCCTTCTTCGCGACTCCGGATCACCTGGGCGAGTACGTGCTACTCGATTACGTCGCGAACAAGCGCACTCGCCTGCGCTGACTCGTTGGCTTGCTGTGATACCTGGCTCTGGGTCGCGGCAAAGAGCGGGCGAGAGAACTCGTTACTGAATTGGGTCGACTCGACGGACTGGCGTCGTGCCGGCGGAACAGCAGCGAGCGGAGGGTGCAGATGACCTCGAGCGACGAGCCTCTGGTCTATCGCTATGAGGACGTGCTCCGGGCGATCGGCCACTTCATCGATGAGCACGATCTGCAGGACGTCGTGATCCTCCAGACCGACGAGGGCATCCTGCTGCGCGGCTACCGCCGGCCGCGCCCTGGCGATCCCACCCCGACATCGTTCATCAACCGGACCTTCACGAACGAGGAGATCGCGCGCATTCACGAGGAGGCGAAGCAACGACGCGGCACTGGCTCCAGGCTCCTGCAATAGGTCACCTTTACGGGCAGTGCGAGCCGAACTGCCGGTATTGCCAGACCGGCAGACCGTGATACTGCCGGCAGACTTCGATCAGCCGCTCCTTCGCCGCGTTGAAGAGCAGCTCGCCCTTCTCCGCCGAGGCCGTCAGCGGGTTGCCGTGCACCCCGTGCTCCCGCTCCCGGCGGCGCTCAGGGAAGCCGGTGAAGGCGAGGATGTCCGGCGTGAAGTTCGGCCGTCGCTCAGGGTCGGCGACCATGCGGGAGCGATCGATCAGGCTGGGCCGCAGGAAGAGTTGGAGCGAGGTTTCCCACTCTCCGCCGTGCCCGATGAAGCCACGGTCGGTCTCGGCATGCCGGTGCAGGATCTCCGGTACCATCTCCCAGTAGGTGATCGGCAGCACCCAGATATCCTCCTCCGCCAGCTTGATCGAGATGACCCGGATGATGTCACGGTTGCCGCCGTGACCGTTGAGCAGGACGATCCGGCGAAACCCGTTGGCCCAGATACTGCGACAGACCTCCGAGACCAGGGCGATGTAGGTCTCCACGCTGGCGGTGATCGTGCCGACTTCGCCCATGTTGTAATGCGTCAGGCCAATCCAGACCGGCGGTGCGACGATCACCGGGAACTCAGTAATCGCGAGCGCTGTCTCGACCGCGAGCGCCTGCGTGTGGCTGATGTCGACGTCCATCGGGCAGTGCGGTCCGTGCTGCTCCACCGACCCCAGTGGCACGATCACCACCGGGTCGCGCTCGAGCGCCTCCAGCAGCTCGTGCCGCCACATCTCCTGCCAGTGGACGGTGCGACCCAAGCGTGCACGCTGGCCGGCCCCGAAGACCGATGCGTCCGTGACCATCTACGCCTCCTCTCCGCCCGTCCGCCTCGGACTTAGCTCGCACCCAGCACTGCCCGCAGTCGCTGGGCCACTCGCTCGGCCTCGCCTGGCTGCATGGTCGACGCGTTCAACCCGATGGCCCGCAGATGCAGGTAGCTCTGAGAGACAGCGATCGCGGGTTCGCCGGCCAACAGCTCATTGACCACCCTCTCGACTGGCCGCCCCAGGGCTCGCTCATCAAGCCGGACGATCGCGACCGGCCAGCCACCCTCGGGGTCATCGCGCAGCTCGGTCGAGCGCACGGCTGGCAGGTCGGCGACCGCATCGAGGATAGACTGGATTTGGGCAACCTGCTGGCGCCGCTCGGCCGCATGGTCGAGCGCGAGGAAGCGCCGCAGCGCGGCGATCAGCCCGGCGATCTCCTCCTTGCCGACCTTCATCGCCCGGCCCAGCCCGTGATGTGGCGGGCCCGGCAGGCGGCCGGTCTCTAGGAAGCGCTCTCGCCAGGCCCAGGTCTCAGGGTAGATATCCATGTCCTGGTGCTGAAGCGCGACCGAATCGATGAGCTCGGCACGGCCCACCAGGATGCCCGTCGCCTGGGGCCCACCGATCGCCTTGCCGCCGCTGAACGCCACCAGATCGGCCCCGGCCGCGATGAACCGGCGCAGGTTCTCGACCGGCGGCAGCGCGGCCGCAGCGTCCACGATTACCGGCAACGCGTGCCGGCGCGCGATGGCGACCACCTGGTCGAGCGGCACCGCCCCTACCGAGCGTGGCTCCGGCTGCACCGCGTAGGCGATGGCGGCCGTCCGCTCGGTGATGGCGGCTTCGATCTGCCAGGGCCAGGTAATGCCCTGCCCTGGGAAGCCCAGGTAGCCCACCTCCACGAGCCTGGCGCCGGCGAGCCGGAGCGCCCGCGTATAGGCGTTGAGGTGCGGACGCTGGATCACGATCTCGTTCCGGAGCCCGGACGTGTCGGGCAAGCGATCCATCGCCGCCGGGTCGAGCCGCGCGATGCAGGCCGCCGCGGCGAGCGCCAGGCCGGCGGCCGCGCCCGCGGTGGCGTAGCCGGCCTCGGCGCCGGTGACCTCAGCCAGAAAGCGCCCGGCCGCCTCTTGGAGTAACTCCATCGGCACGCACTGTTGCGCTGCCTCGCGCATCGCTGCGAGGACATCCGGATGAAGCGGCATGCCGCCGAGCCTGGTCAGTGGCCCGGCCGCGTTGATTACCGGCCGCACCCCGAGCAGCTCGTAGATACCCATCGTTCCCCTCGCACCGTTCCCGTTTCGACAGGTCTAGTGTATGGCTACCGGGCTGGACGGTGAATACGGGGCGCGAGCGGGGCGTGTCCTGGTCAACCGGCCACGCACATGCTGCGGTCAGCGAGGCTCGACTTATCGGTCGAGAGCGCCTACGGCAGGATCGCGGTCCACTCTTCGGTGCCGAACTTCATGCGGACCAGCTCCTCGGCCTCCGCGATCTCCTCCGGCAGCAGCCGGCCCTCCTCCAAGCCGTGCCGAGCGGAGAAGACCTCGATCATGCGCTCGGTGATGGTCTCGCGCGGCAGATTCGTCTGCTGGCGCAGCGGCGCTACCCGCCGGGCCGCGCTGGGGATTCCCTTGTCGCTCAGCTTCTCCTGGCCGATCCGCAGCACCTGGACGACTCTCTCCGGGCTGATGTCGTAGGCCATCGTCGTATGGTGCAGCACGGCGCCGAAGCGGCGAGCCTGGGCCGCACCGCCGATCTTGCCCTCGGCCGAGGTGATGTCGTTGATCGGCTGGTACCAGGCATCGATCCCGAGCGAGCGCAGCGCCTCGATCACCCAGGCGTCGAGGAAGGCGTACGACTCGACGAACGACATGCCAGCCACCAGCTCCGGCGGCGCATAGATCGAGTAGGTGATCACCTTACCCGGTTCCGTCAGCATGGCACCGCCGCCGGTAATCCTCCGCACGACGGTGATGCCGAGCTGCCGTGCCACTTCCTGGTCGACTTCGTTGCGCAGGGACTGGAAGCGCCCGATGACGACAGCCGGCGCAGTCCACTCCCAGAAGCGCAGGGTGGGCAAGCGTTGGCCCGCGCCGACTCGCCGGGTCAGCACCTCGTCGAGCGCCATCTGCATGGGCGGATCGAACGCCTGGCCATAGAGGAGTTGCCAGCGGTACTGCCGCCAGCGTGCCTGCGCTTCGCTCGGCTCCGCGCGGATGACTACCTGTTCACTCATGGCAGCGCCCTCCGCACCGCACGTGCCACCGCCTCCGGCGAGAAGCCGATCATCTCGACGCCCTCGCCGAGACTAGCCCGGATCCGCTCCGCGATCTGCTCTTCCCCGACCTCGCTGACCGCCAACCCCTCCAGGGCACCAGCGATGCGCTCCAGCGCTTCCGGTGGCTCGAGGAAGAAGTCGCCGGTCACCTGCACTCCGCGCAGACGGCCGTCGACCACGTCGAAGTCCACCACGACCAGCTTGCCTCCGGGCGTCTTGTACTCTCCGTGCACCGGTCCCTCCGTTCCGGTCGGGCAGTGCTGAGACGAGTTCTCCCTCGCTCCACCGATAATTCTACGGGGGAGGGCAAGAACGCCGCAGGTGCCCATGCAGCGGGATCGGTTGAACGTCTTCCTGATTGACTAGGGGAAGTCCGGCCTGGATACTGACATCGCAATCCGGCCGAGCTGGTGACGCCGCTACGGGAGAGTGCAGCCGCAACACCAGGCGGAAGCGCGAACAGCACTAACCGGGTATAACCTTGGTAGACCGGTATGCAGCGCGTTACGGGAAGGAGTTGACCGATGCAAGCATCGCTTACGGCACGCATCATCGGCGCGGCTCGGCTGGACACCGCGACCTACGAGGCCGTCGAGCACGATGAGGCGGCGACATCGTCCGCGCTCCTGGTCGTGGTGCTAGCAGCCATCGCCGCTGGCATCGGAACCCTCGGCTCCGGTCGAATCGCGGCCTTCATCCTGGGAGTCATAGCTGCCATCGTGAGCTGGGCTGCCTACGCCGGCGTGGCATACCTGGTGGGAAGCCGGCTCCTCGCGGGCCCTCAGACGCAGGCAACCTGGGGCCAGCTTCTCCGGACGCTCGGCTTCGCCCAGGCGCCCCGTCTGCTCCTCGTGCTCGGCTGGATCCCGATCCTCGGAGTGCTCATCTCCCTGATCGTGTTCATCTGGACTCTCATCACGACGGTCGTCGCAATCCGGCAGGCGCTCGACTTCACTACCGGCCGCGCCATCGGCACCGCAGTGATCGCCTGGCTGGTGCTGGTGATCGTCTACGCGGTCATCCTCATACCGGTCGGGGTTCTCGCTGCATGAGCGGTCGCTGAGCATGCCGGAGCCTGCAGCCGGCAAAGCATAGGCGGGAAGATGCCCCCGCAAGTGATGTGAGGAACGACGAGAGGTCACGCGAACCATGAGCCTGACACGGCATGTGGCTGAGTGGATTGCCGCGCTGCGTCCGGAGGACGTGCCGGACGCCGTTCGCCGGGAGGCGATCGTTCATGTTCTGGATACCGTGGGCGTCGCGCTCGCCGGGTCACAGGAGCCGCTGAGCGCTATCCTGCGCGCGCAGATCACTGGCGCTGGTGGGGCCGCTCAGGCCACGGTGATCGGCTCGACACTCCGGGCATCGGCCCAGCAGGCAGCGCTGGCCAACGGAGCCGCCGCCCACGCGCTCGACTACGACGACACGCAGCTCGCCGAGCAGCCGGATAGAGTCTATGGGCTGCTCACCCACCCGTCGGCGCCCGTGCTGCCAGCCGTGCTGGCAGTCGCCGAGGTGACGGGAGCTCGCGGCCACGAGGCGCTGGCCGCCTACGCGCTCGGCGTCGAGATAGCCTGCAAGCTGGCGGAGGCGGCCAACCCGCGGCTCTACGAAGCAGGCTTCCACACGACAGGGGTGGTCGGCGCGCTGGGCGCGGCCGCCGGGGCAGCCTGGCTCTTGACCCGCGATGCGGAGGTCATTGCGCGGGCTCTCTCGCTCGCGGCCTCGATGGCCGGTGGGCTGCGCGAGCAGTTCGGAACCATGACCAAGCCGCTCCACGCCGGGCGGGCGGCCGAGAACGGCGTCGTGGCAGCGCAGCTCGCGGCTGCCGGGTTCACCGCAGCCGAGAATGCCCTGGAGGCACCGCGCGGCTTTTTCAGCGCCTACGCTGGGGGCTTCGACGAGAAAGTCGTGCGCGGCCGGCTCGGCAACCCCTGGAGCCTGCTCGAGCCTGGCGTCTCTTTGAAGCCGGCGCCCTCCGGGTCGCTGACCCATCCAGCCATTGATGCCACGCTCGACCTCTTGCGTGAGCACGACGTGCGCCCGGAGCAGGTCGACTCGATCCTGGTCGGCGTCAACCGCCACATGCCGAACGCGCTGCTGCACGCCATTCCGGCGGACGAGCTTCAGGCAAAGTTCAGTCTCCCCTACGCCGTCGCCGTGACGCTGCTTGATCGGGCAGCCGGGCTGGCCCAGTTCACCGACGAGCGGGTGCGGCAGCCCGACGTGAGCGCGTTGGTACGCCGCGTCGAGGTCGCGATCGATCCAGACGCCGAGGCGGCCGGCTACCACCAGATGTTCACCCGGGTCACGCTGCGCCTCCGCGATGGCCGGACGCTGAGCGCCCAGGCCAGCTTCGCCCGCGGCAGCCCCCAGCGCCCCTTCACCCGGGACGACCTGCTGGCCAAGTTCCGCGAGTGCGCGAGGCTGGCGCTCCCGCCCACACGGGTCGAGGAGCTGATCGCGGCCATCGAGCAGATCGAGGAGGCACCGGACGTCCGCGGGTTGCTCGCCCTGACGCAGCCCGAACGTTAGCCCTCGGACTGCCCAGGCACGAGGGCTTACTGCGTACCACCGATCGCGCCGCAGAGCGACAGCCCCACGGGCACGGTCTCTGCGCCTGCCGGGCGACTGCCCGGTCTAGCCGAAGCCGAACGTCTCGAACGCTACGGCCTGTAGACATGTAGGAACGAATGATTACTCGCCCCGACAGATCGACAGGCGAGCAGCCTGCCAGACTACCCTGTGATACCCAGGCTACCCGGTGGAGCCGGTTTCGTCACCGCCGGGTGTCCGCTCGCTGCGGGCCAAGGCGCGGTTCAGGGCAGGACCGCTACCCGCGCGGGAAGCGGTCCGGGCGAAACGGCGCGGCGACAGGCTCGACCTCGCCGGTCAGGATCTCCTGCGCGAGCAGCCGCCCGATCAGCGGCCCCAGCGTCACCCCGCTGTGCGTCACCGCCTCGTAGTACCCGCCGACCGCCGAAACCGCGCCGATACACGAGCGCTCATCGGCCGGGATCGGCCGGATGCCGACCGTCGCCGCCACGACGTCGGCCTCCTCGAGCCCGTCCAGCACCTGGCGCGCCCGCTCCAGCAGCATCCAGCTCAGCGGGTCGTGCGCTTCTACCTCGCGGCGATCCCCGAGCTGCGCGTCGGCGTCGTCGTGGTGGAGCAGGACATGGCCCGGTCCGTCTGGCCGGACGTTGACGATCGGCGTGTGCAGCACGCGGCGGATCGGTTCTCCGGGGACGGCGACGCGGACGACCAGCCCGGCCGACGGAGCCAGCGGCAGCGGGAGGCCGAGCAACCCTGCGATCCGACCGGCCCAGGGGCCGGCCGCATTGACCACGGCATGCACCGCGAAGGCCGCTCCGCTCCGCAGGCGCAGGCCATGAACCTGGCCTCCGGCCACCTCGATCGCAACGACCGGATCGCCCTCGATGACCTCCGCCCCCGCGGAGCGGGCCAGGTCGAGCAGCGTGCCCACCAGCAACGGGACGTCGACCCACGCCTCTTCAGGGTAGAAGACGAGTCGTGCCGTTGGGTCGGCACAGCGAAGGCCAGGCTCCAGGTTCGCCTGCACGTCCTGGGCCGACTGCCACTCAGCCCAGTAGCCCCAAGAGAGGAGCTCCTCGACCCGGCGCTCCATGACCGGTAGCTCGTCCTCGGCGACCCAGACGAGATTGCCGCCAGGGTGGTACCAGGGCGCCCCGCCGAGCTCCTCGACCAGTCGCTGGTGCTCCCGCAACCCGGCGAGGTTCAGCTCGAAGTAGTCCCGTGGGGACTTCGCGCTGGCGTTCACCCAGGCGAAGCTCGCCCCGCTGGTGCCAGCGGCCGGCCGCGAGCGCTCGATAACCCTGACCCGAGCGCCGGCTTGGCTCAATCGCCAGGCGATCGACGCGCCGACGACGCCGGCCCCGACCACGGCAACGTCGAGCATCGCGACCTCCGTCAAACCGTAACCGGAAATCCGCGATAGGCCTCTGGCCGCCGGTTGGCCAGC
>NZ_JAMSLR010000080.1 GCF_023806485.1 Thermalbibacter longus | reverse complement strand
GCGCGAAGGCGGCCTGCGCCTCGGCGCAGCCGGCGCGCACGGCGTCGGCATCCAGCCCCAGGATGGCGGCCATCGCGCCGGCGCCCACCGGCACCGCCTGCTGCATGGCCTGCGCGCGCAGCCGCACCAGCGGCGCGGCCTGCGCCAGCGTCAGGGCCCCTGCGGCCACCAGCGCCGAATACTCGCCCAGCGAGTGGCCGGCC
>NZ_JAMSLR010000008.1 GCF_023806485.1 Thermalbibacter longus | reverse complement strand
CGACCCCAACCCGCAGGATATCGCTCACTTCGCCCTCCATTTCCCCCTCGACTTTTTGGCAAGCCTACGGTACGACCGAAGCCCCGGCGGGTACTTCTGCCCCAATCATCCCTCGAATGCGCTCCCGGAACAGGTCAATATGTTCGTGCATGAGGCGTTCAGCTTCGACCCCATCCCGGCGCGCGATTGCATCAAGTATGAGGTGATGATGCGTGAAAGACGAGCTAAGTCCGCCGACCCAAACAAATGATACGTACCAATATCGAAGGAGTTCCTGATTAACTTGCTGCACCATCCGAGCGAGCGTTGGATTATGCGTACCAGCGGCGACAAGCGCGTGAAACAGTTGGTCCTGCCGGACACACTCGGCGTTGTCACCCGCTGCGACTAGCGCGTCGGCACGCTCCAGCACGGTACGAAGCTGCTCGATCTCCTCTGGAGTGATCCGAGCCGCCGCCAGTCGTGCCGCCGGAGGTTCAACTAGACGACGCGCTTCGATCAGGTACTGGACGTCCGTGATCGAGAGAGGTGCCGCCCAGCTTCCGCGGCGCGGTACCTGGATAATCAACCCCTCGTGGTTCAACCGCTGGATCGCCTCGCGCAGTGGGGTACGCCCCACTGATAGCCATCTCATTAACTCACGCTCATCGATTGGAGCTCCGGGCTGAATTTGTAAGGTGAGAAGAAGCTCCTTCAGCCGCTCGTACGCAATGTCGGCCTTCCGGGGCACCGCTCTTGAAGCGCTGCGAACGCCGTTTCGCATAGAGTCTCCTGCCTACCTACTCCTGCGTACCTAGATGACGATAAGGAGTATATCAGAGTATATACTTTTGTTCACGAAGCGAGTATACTTGCTGCGAGTTTCGTTGTCAACTCGTGACCAGGTGAAAGGGGGGTGCATGGCGGTCCGGGTCGGCGTGGACGCGGGAGGTACCTTCACTGATGTGTGCCTCCTGGACGAGCAAGGAGGGTTAGCTGTCTACAAGCTATCGTCGTCTCCGCGTGATCCAAGTGAGGCTATCGCCGACGGCGTGGTTCGGATTCTCGAGCAGGTCGGTGTGCCTGCTACCGAGGTGTCCTACCTAGGACACGGAACCACGGTAGCGACAAATGCCCTCCTCGAGGGCAATGGTGCCCAGGTCGGTCTCATTACAACGGACGGATTCCGCGACCTGCTCGAACTCGGTCGACAGCGCCGACCGGACCTCTACGACCTCCAGGTCGATAAGCCGCCTCCCCTCGTCCGCAGAGCATTGCGCTATGAGGTGCCCGAGCGCGTCCTAGCTACCGGGCAAGTTCTCCGGCCGCTGGATCACGAAGCGGTTTGTCAAGCTATTCGTCAACTGAAAGCGGCTAGGGTCGAATCACTTGCTGTCTGTTTTCTCTACAGCTATCTGATGCCCGAGCACGAAGATCAGGTAGCTACGATCGCAGCGGAGGAGCTACCTGACGTCTATCTCAGCCTCTCTCACGACGTGCTCGCGGAGTTCCGCGAGTACGAGCGGCTCTCCACCACGGTCGTCAACAGCTACGTTGGCCCGATCATGAGCAGGTACATCCGCCGTCTTCGAGACCGCTTCGCTACTTACGGCATGCCGATCTCACCGTACATCACCCAGTCAAACGGCGGCATCATCTCGCTCGAAGTGGCTGCACGGTTGCCGGTACGCACTGTGCTTTCCGGCCCGGCAGCAGGGGTGGTTGGAGCCGTCGCTGTGGCCACGACAGCAGGCTTTCCCAACATCATTACATTCGACATGGGGGGCACGAGCACTGACGTCGCGCTCGTGAATGGTGGCCAGGCCGGCGTAAAGATGGAGCAGGAAGTGGCCGGCTATCCGATCCGGACGCCGATGCTCGACATCCACACGGTGGGCGCTGGCGGCGGCTCGATCGCTTGGATCGATAGCGGCGGGCACTTAAAAGTCGGCCCGCAGAGCGCCGGAGCCGATCCCGGCCCCGCGTGCTACGGTCGCGGCGGTGAGGCGGTGACGGTGACTGACGCCAACGTGGCGCTTGGCCTCCTCAGCCGGGAGGCCCTTCTCGGGGGGCGCATGCCCATTGACGCGACCGCGGCCGATCGTGCCATCGACGCCGTGGCCACCCGGCTGGGCCTGCGCCGCGAGGAGGTGGCGCAGGGCATCATCGCGCTCGCCACGGCGAACATGGCCCGCGCCATCCGGGTGATCTCGGTCGAGCGCGGTTACGATCCGCGTGACTATACATTGGTTGCGTTCGGTGGTGCCGGTCCGCTGCATGCAGCGCACCTGGCTCGGGAACTAGAAATCCCGAGAGTACTGGTCCCGACTATCCCGGGCATCCTCTGCGCATATGGCCTGCTTGTCGCTGACTTGCGTACCGACTTCTCGCGTACGCAGGTCGCGCCAGCGATCCCGGAGTCATTGCCTGCAATTAGCGACACGTTCGCCGAACTGGAGCGCGTCGCCGAGGACTGGTTCCGCGAGGAGGGACTGGCTGAGGTTGATCGCCGGCTGCGCCGGATTGCGGACATGCGATACATCGGACAGAACTACGAACTCCCAATAGAGCTCCCGAATCACCCGCTTACGGCCGACGACCTGCCAGCAGTGCTGAAAGCCTTCCACGACGCGCATGACCAGGCCTACGGCTACGCTGCTCCAGGCGAGCCGGTTCAGTTCGTGACCCTTCGACTCGAGGCGAGCGGAGTCGTTTCCAAGCCGAAGCCACGCCGCATCCCTGAAGGTGGCTCCCTCGATGACGCCCGTCTTGGCGCTCGTCGAGCCTATATCCCGGAGAACGGCGGTTGGGGCGAGGTCCCACTCTACGACCGTGCTCGCCTCGGTGCGGGGATGCTGATCCCCGGCCCAGCGATCATCGAGCAGATGGACTCGACGATACTCATCCTTCCTGGCCAGTGGGCGAACGTGGACGAGTACGGGAATCTGATTCTGAGCGAGGAATAGTGGAAGGTTCGGCCATGAACGCTGTGTCCCAAGCCAGAAACCTCGACCCTATTACGGTCGAGATCATCGGCTCCGCTTTCTCCTCGATCGTCGAGGAGATGGGCATGGCACTGATTCGCGCCTCGTATTCGACCAACATCAAGGAACGGCGAGATTGCTCGACTATTCTCTTCGATGCCCAGGGGCGCACCCTGGCCCAGGCGGAGCACATCCCGATCCACCTCGGCTCCCTGATGGGGATCGTCGAGGAGGTGCTCCGGCGCCACCCGATCGAGACGCTGGACCCGGGGGACATGTTTATCGGCAACGATGCCTATACCGGCGGCGGCACTCACCTGCCCGACATCGTCGTTCTCTCGCCCATCTTTGCGCAGGGGCGCGTCGTTGCCTTCGCAGCCAACCTGTCGCACCACGCCGACTTCGTCGACCGGGGACACGAGCACATCTTCCAGGAGGGGCTACGCATCCCACCGGTCAAGATTTTTGATCGTGGCGTGCTCTGCGAGGATATCCTCGAGTTCATCCTGCTCAACTGCCAGGTTCCCCACGAGCGGCTCGGGGACCTGCGGGCCCAGTTCGCGGCCAACCGGCTGGGCGTCCGGCGCTTCCAGGCCCTCTGCGCCAAGTACGGCGTGGAGACGGTCCGCGCCGCCAGCGACGCCCTGCTCGACTACGCCGAGCGCCAGACGAGGCGTGGGATCAAGCAGATCCCAGATGGACGCTACGCCTTTGAGGACCGCTTCGACAACGAGGAGCTGGGTGACGAGGAGCTAACGCTGCGCGTCACGGTCGAGGTGCGCGGCGACGAGCTCTTCCTCGATTTTCGCGACAATCCGGCGCAGGTCCGAGCCGGTCTCAACATGGTCTGGACGGCCCTGCTGGCCACCTGTTACTACGCGGTGAAGATCGTTGTGGACCCGACAATTCTGCCAAACGCCGGCATGTACCGGCCGATCCACGTGGAGGCCACGCCGGGCACCATCGTGAATTGCTCCCCGCCGGCCGCCATCAACGGGCGGACACAGACCTGCCAGCGGGTAGTGGACCTCATCCTCGGGGCGCTGGCCCAGGCCGTGCCAGAGCGGGTCATCGCCGCCTGCACCGGCTCCAACACCAGCATCACCTTCTCCGGGGTCGATCCCCGTACCGGGCGCTACTACTCCTACCTGGAGACGATCGGCGGTGGCTTCGGTGCCCGCGCCACCAAGGACGGGCTCGACGGCGTCCAGACCCACGTGACCAACACCTCGAACCTGCCGGTCGAGAGCTTGGAGGTCGAGTACCCACTACTAGTTGAACGCTACGAGCTGGTACCCGATTCAGGGGGGCCGGGTACCTGGCGCGGTGGACTGGCCATCCGGCGTGATATCCGGGTGCTGGACCACGTGGCGGCCTTCCGGGGCTCGACTAGTCGTCGGCTGAGCCCGCCCTGGGGGCTCTTCGGTGGCTGGCCCGGCGGCAAGGCCATCATCACGGTCGATGGGCAGCCGCTCGGGGCAAGCGGGCGCGCCCTGCTCCAACCAGGACAGGTGGTCAGCGTGGTGACCGGAGGGGCCGGCGGCTACGGCGACCCGCGGGAGCGCGACCGCGAGCTGGTCCGGCGCGACCTGGAGGACGGCAAAATCAGCCTGGACCAAGCCCGCCGCGCCTACGGGTACGACCCGAGTGCCGGATGAGCGCTGGGCCATCGTGCTCGGATTGCCTCCTGGCCCGCGTCGGCGGCGCCCGACGTGAAGCCCGATGGCCCGGCCCGGCATCTTCCCGATCCGGGCAGCGCCTGCTGGAGGTGCGGAACCGGCTGATCGCAACGGGTGGTTGAGGAACTGCGCGGGGCAGAAGGGAAGAGCATGATGAACCGCCGTTGGTGGGCAGGTCTGGCTGGCCTGGCCGGCATCGCCATCCCGTTGCTGGCCGCAGACCGGCTGCCGGGTCCGCGTCCGCGACCGGGCGAAGAACCTGAGCGCTCGCCGAGCTACTGGATGCACACAATCCCAGACCTTCCACGCTGTCCACGGGTCGAGCGGGACATGCACGTGGATGTAGCCGTGATCGGCGGCGGCTTCACCGGCCTCGCGATCGCCTACTATCTTAAGCGCAACCAGCCGTCGCTGCGCGTGGCGGTCCTCGAGATGCAGCGGATGGGCTCCGGCGCGAGCTCGCGCAACTCTGGCGCGGTCGGACCGCGTTTCCGCGGCCAGACGTTGCCGTCGAGCGCCGATCGAGGCTACCAGCTTCTCAAAGCGTTCGCTGAGATCGAGGACCTTGGCTTTGACTTGGTGGAGTCGGTCCCGGCCCTCACCCTGTACACAGGCCGGCGAGTGCCGCCGGATGCAGTGCTTTTCGGCGATGAGCTGTGCGAACATATCGGCTCTCCGTTCTATTCGGCCGCCTCGCTCCGATACACAAACACCTTGCACCCGGGTAAGTTGATCGCGGGGCTGGTGGAGGCGAACCGGCGCCATGGCGTTGAACTGTATGAATGGTCGCCGGTCCTGCGGATCGAGCGCGGGAGGGGCTCGGAGCCGATCACGCTTCATACGCCAGGTGGACGGGTCGTTGCGCGGGACGTCGCCGTTGCGACGAACGCCTACACACCCCAGCTAGGACTTGCGCGCGACATCATTGCCGTACTGCATCACCGGGTCATTGTCACACGGTCACTCACCGATGACGAGTGGGCACGCAGCGGGCTAGAGCGCTGGCCGATTCGCTTCGAAGAGGGTGGCTACTACACGCACACCGTACGTGGCACCCCGGATCGTCGATTCTTCTACCGGCATGTTCTGGGTCACCGCGTTTTCGAGCGAACGACATGGCCGCTCGACCGGCACGCTCGAGAGGTTGGTCAGCGGGAGTTGATCCGGCGCTATCCCTGGTTGGACGGCGTGGCGGTCGAGTACGAGTGGCATGGCGTGACGGCGCGCACCCGCGACTGGTGGCCTGTCGCAGGCCGCATTGATGAGCACCTCTACATTGCGGCTGGTTACAACGGATCAGGGGTGATGCCCTCACACTACTTTGGCTACCTCATCGCCTGCTCTATTCTCGGGATTCCTGACCATGACATGAGGCTGCTGCGGCCACCCGAGTGCCACTCCCGGATCCCAGGCGAGTTCGCCCGACATCTCTGCTTTCAAGGCTGGATGCTTTATCGTCGCTGGCGGGATGCCAGAATCTGTCACCGTTATCAGTAATGCTGGGCAGGTGTTTGCTTCCAGCGCTCTCCGGGCTTTATCGGCTGTATTGAAGGAACAGAGAACAGCTGCGTACTGTCCATTTGCACAGTACCCTTGATGGAATCCGGCAGCCAATTCCGTGCCCTCGCGAATCGCTTTGTCGGTTATTGACATAAATCGCTGCGGCAGGTATGCTACAGAGGACGCGCGAGGGCGCGTACGGATGGCGGTATGGTGGGGAGCGGCCGAGGCCTGATTGGCGGGTCACTGTGGCAGGTGTCGACCCGCCTGGCAGGTGCGCGCCGACCGATGTGCCGCCGGTTCCGCGATGGAGGGCCTCGACGGATCACGGGTGACGGGACCTGGCTTCCCCGGCACCTCAAGTCCCCGAGAGGCGTAGCGTGAGAGGAAACTCAACGAATGAGCCTGTTATGGCTGATCCTGGTCATTCTCCTCGTTCTGGCTTTGATCGGCGCACTACCGGTCTGGCCCTACAGCGCTCGCTGGGGCTACGGGCCGCTCGGGACAATTATCGCGATCCTGGTTATCCTCCTGCTCCTCCGCTTGCTCGGCGTCGTCTAAATCCCTGCCGGAACACCGGCAACGTGTAGAGGAGGGGAGCAGATCCCCTCCTCTACGCGCGTGAGCTCCTCTCCCAGCAGACGACAGTGGGCCGCGACCGCGAGAGTTAAATCCCGCTCGAGCCTCTGTTCCCGATCGCCGAGGCAGCTAGGCCCGAAGGAGCGGTGAAGGATCGTGGGAGGACTACGCGGAGGACGCCACCCGCGGTCGCTCGACTAGGTCCGAGGCGGAGCACTGCCTAGTTCGCCGGCGGACCCAGTGCGGAGCTTCCCTTTCACAGCCCGCCGCGCGCGTAGGTAGAGCGGTATACTCCGCGGAGAGCCGCTCGCTGGGAGGGAGTCGACGTGGAAGCCAGGCCGCGCGGTACGGCTGCCGGCGGCTACCCAGCCGGCAAACGTGAGGTCGACCTGTACGTCAAGACGTACAACACGCTGCTGCGTAGCTCGGGCCCGGTGCCGGTCGAGACGCTGGTGCCGGCTCACCTCAACGTCGCGTCGCTCCTGCACCAGGGAGCCCGCGAGCCGGCGCCAGACATGAACGCAGTCATGTACAGCACGCTTCGCTTGCCAACGGCGATCGTCGACGCTGAGCGCATCGTGCTGGGCCAGTCAGCGGCGACCTTTGCCCGGCACGGTTTTGCCGACCTCGAGCGCTGGCAGCCGGTCACGGCACCGGGACGCCGGCGCCGATGGTACAGCGACGGTCAGGGCACGCTAGCTGCCTACGTGGCCTCAGCCTCGGATCTCGATGATGTTATCCCAACGATCGTCGCGTGGCAGATCGAGTGGAACAAGATGTACAGCCTGGCGGAACGAGACGAGGACCTCCGTCAAGCGGTATCAGTCGCGCTGCGCGAGCCGCTAGCATCTGGCGCTGAGGAGCGCGTTCGAACCGGGCTCTCGATCAGTGAGGCTGATTGGCGTCGCTTGCGCCAGGCCTGGGGAGACCGCTTCTGGGAGTATCTGAGCAAAGTCGCCCGGGCCAAGAAGCGGCTTACGATCCAGTTCCTGGCCGGCAGCTACGTCGGATACGCTCGCTCCGCACGGGCCTGGTGGTCGCCGGTCGAGCGTTTCATCAGCGAACGCGGATTGCTCGATCGCCCGCTCTACTTCGTCTCGTCGAACATGCACAGCATCGCAAACATTCTCTCGGGTACCGCCCGTCGCCGGCGCGATGCGCTGGTGCGTTTCATCGAAGAGACACAGCATCCGGAGCTCTTGCCGGAGCTACGCAAGCTCCAGGCGGGGCAGGTGCGGAGCAGTTGGGAGAACCTGCTCTACTACACGGCCCGACTGTACTACGTGACATGGCCAGACGAGCGGGCGGGACGCGACCAGGAAGAGCGGGAGCGGGGGATTACGACGATCGAGCCAGATGGGCCTGTCGACGTCGGGGTGCAAGTCATCGAGCTGAACCGGCTCTGCCCGGAGGACTTCGACCCGCGGCTCCAGAGCTTGGGCGAGTTCGATCTTCGCTCGACTGATGCGGTGATCCTCAACATCAACTACCCGCTCGGACTCGGAGCCTATCACCTGCTCTCGCAGATCGCAGCGAGCACCTATCGCCTCAAGGGGGTGTACATCCTCGGCAAGGCGGCCACGCTGAACGCCCGGATCGGCGACGTGATGCTCTCCGACGTCGTCTACGACGAGCACAGCGGTAACACGTACTGGTTTCGCAACTGCTTCAGCGCCGAGGATCTCCGGCCTTACTTGATCTACGGCTCGGCGCTCGACCGGCAGCGGGCCGTGTCCGTACTCGGCACCTACCTGCAGAACCGGGGCTATCTGGACTTTTTCTACCGCGAGAACTACACGGTTGTCGAGATGGAGACGGGGCCGTACCTCAACGCGCTCTACGAGGACACGTTCCTCACCCGCTACGGGCAGGGAGAGCACGTCAACTTGACGGAGATCCCTGTCGACCTCGGGATTATCCACTACGCATCGGACACGCCATACAGCCGAGCGCATACGCTGGGCGCGAGAGGCCTGTCCTACTACGGGATGGACTCCACGTACGCCTCGACGCTGGTGATCCTGCGCCGTATCTTCGAACAGGCAGGTGCCGTCCTGCCGGCCGCGACGCCAGTCGGCCAGCGCGAAGAGGTGTAGCGTGCCGTGTCGCTTCGGACGTGTCGCGGCAGCAGATGCCCGAACTCTGAGGATGCCTTGGCAAGGAGACCGAGGACGATGCTGCAACCAGCGGACATTTCGCGCGTCAGCGAGAGCATTCTCGCCAGGCTCGATCGAGTCAACAGCGCCCGGGAGCGCGCGCTGGCCGAGACCCGCCAGCTCACCCGGCTCAGCGCGAACGCAATACGGGCTGTGCATCGGGGTGATTTCGCCCTGGCCGATGATCTTCTGTCAGAGGCCCGGCGGATCAAGGAACTGTTGACGAGTCACCTGGCGGATTACCCAGCCATCTACTGGTCCGGCTATGTGCAGGATGCGCACAAGGAGTTCGCCGAAGCCTGCTTGACGAGGGCGATCATCGGGGGAGACCCGCTACCGGGGCCAGAGGCATTGCAGGTCGACGATGCCGGCTACCTCAATGCCCTCGGAGAAGCCGCCGGAGAACTTCGTCGCCACGTGCTGGATGCGATACGGCACGGCCAGCTCGAGCGTGCCGAGAAGATGCTGGAGGTTATGGACGAGATCTACGGCGTCCTCGTCCAGGTGGACTATCCCGATGCGGTCACGAATGCGTTGCGCCGGACAACGGATATGGTCCGGGGGGTCCTGGAGCGTACCCGCGGCGACCTTACCCTGGCGGTCGAGCATCAGAAGCTGAGCGAGGCGCTGGCACGGGCGGGGAGGGCATTGCCCGAAAGCCACTGACGCCGCGGAGTCGGGGGCAAGAGATCGCGCCGGCCAAGGTGGGTGGTCCCTGCCCTGTCCGGCGCTCCGATGCCCGGGTAACGCGCGAGCCCGAGGATGGCCAGAGTGCTGGTGGTCACCTTTCAGGATCGAAGGAGCTTCTCCGCCTCTTCCTTGTGGCGGGTCTCGTCCGAGATGATGTCCTGGAGGTCGTTCGACAGGCCGAGATCTCCGATCTCCTCAGCCTGCTTCACTCGCTCGCTGTAGGCCGCGATCGTCCGTACTTCGGCGTCGAGCACGTTCTTGATCATCTCCTGGTTGTTCTTGGCTTTCGGTACCGGCAGTGGCTCGTCGGTCGGCGTGCCGCCGAGGGCGGTAATCTTGTTGGCCAGGAACAGCGCGTGCCGTAGCTCGTCCTGGATCTCGCGCTCGAAGAACTCGGCCAGCTCGAGGCGCTCGACACCGGTGGCCGCCGCGGCATAGTGGATGTACATGACGATGGCCTGCAGCTCCCCAGCGAGGTCGTGGTTGAGCCCGTCGATCAGCGTCTTCTTATCCATCCGAACGCGCTCCCTCCGTATGCTCTCTCATCAGGGCGAGACGCGTCTCGCCTGGCTGGCATTTTGCCATAAGGCTATTCGACGGCGCCAGGGCGACTGTATATCGGTCGCCGGCGATCCTGACGGCGAGGTGGTGGCTTAGACAGGACGAGGCGAGCTCAGTCCGCTGCTGCGGGGAGCGGCGCGCTCTGCTGCGGGTCCCAGCGAAGGTTCAGTTCCCGGTTTGCCCGCACCTCATCCAGCCGCTTGTAGAACGTGCGATGTGGCGCATGCTGGACGTGCTCAGGTTCGCGCTCCACTTCATCGGCGATCTGGAGCATGGCGGTCGCGAATGCATCGAGTGTCTCGATGCTCTCGGTCTCGGTCGGCTCGATCATCAACGCCTCGGGCACGATCAGCGGGAAATAGACCGTTGGGGGGTGGAAGCCGAAGTCGAGCAGGCGCTTGGCGATGTCCATGGCACGAACACCGCGCTGCTTCTGCCGTGTGGCCGATAGGACGAACTCGTGCATGCACGTGCGGTCGTACGGAAGGTCGTAGGCCTGACGCAGGCGTGCCAGCAGGTAGTTGGCGGCAAGGACGGCGTCCTCGCTAACCTGCCGAAGCCCCTCGGATCCATGCATGCGGATGTAGGTATAGGCGCGAACATGCATGCCGAAGTTTCCGTGGAACGAGTGGATCTTTCCGATGGAGGCCTCCGGCCAAGCCCAGGTGTACTCTGGATCGCCCCCCTCGTTCCGCGCCACGACCGGTCCCGGAAGAAATCTGGCCAGATGTGCCTTCACGCCAACTGGGCCGGAACCCGGGCCGCCCCCACCATGAGGGGTCGAGAAGGTCTTGTGCAGGTTGAAGTGCATGATGTCGACGCCGAGGTCGCCAGGCCGGGCTATGCCCAGGATCGCGTTGAAGTTCGCCCCGTCGTTGTAGACCAACCCCCCGACGCCGTGGATGATCTCGACGATCTCGTCGATGTGCTCATCCCATAGGCCGAGCGTGTTGGGATTCGTGATCATCAGCGCCGCGGTATCCGGGCCGGCCAGTCGACGTAGCTCGTCGATATCGACATTGCCGCGCTTGTCCGACTTCACCTCGACGACCTTGAAGCCGGCCATGGCGGCCGTCGCCGGGTTGGTGCCATGTGCGGAGTCGGGGATGAGAACGGTCGTGCGCCGGTGGTCGCCGATGCTGTCGAAGTAGGCACGGGCGATGAGGATTCCGGTCAGCTCACCGTGGGCGCCAGCGGCGGGCTGGAGCGTGACGGCATCGAAGCCGGCGATCTCGGCCAGGTAGCACTGGAGGCGATACATCAGTTCCAGCGCGCCCTGCACAGTGCGCGGGTCCTGTAGCGGGTGGATCTGGGCGAAGCCAGGCAGGCGCGCGACGACCTCGTTGATCTTCGGGTTGTACTTCATCGTGCAGGAGCCGAGAGGGTACATGTCGATGTCGACGGCATGGTTGAGCTGGGAAAGGCGCGTAAAATGCCGGATAACGTCGATCTCGCTGACTTCCGGAAGCGGCAGTTCCTCCCGGATCAGCTCATCGGGGACCGGTGCCTCGGGGACATCGAGATCAGGCACCGAGACACCATGACGCCCTGGTTTGCTCAACTCGAAGATCAACGGTTCGACACGCATCGACGGCCCCTCCACCCAGCGGCTCTCCACGATGTTCGCAAAAAGCGTATCACCAGCGCGAAAGCCGGGCAATCGGCAGCCGCTGGCTCCGAACCGGTCTGGTAGAATCACCGGCCAGAGCGATTATCCAGACCGCTCCTCGTACAACCGTGAGGTGAGGCTTCATGGCTGAGCAACGCGTGTATGGCGGCCAGGCGGTGCTGGAAGGAGTGATGATGCGTGGCCGCCGCGATATGGCGGTTGCCGTCCGCTTGCCCAGCGGGGAGATAGCCGTTTGGCACGAACCACTGAGCCCGGCCACGCTCGCCCAGCGAATGCGGAGTATCCCGCTGGTGCGTGGCGTCTTCGTGCTCTGGGACACGCTCGTGCTCGGGATGCGGGCTCTGGTGTTTTCGGCCAATGTGAGCCTGGTCGCGGAACAGCCGAGTGCGGAGGGGCGCAGCGCGCCGGGCCAGGCCACTAGCCTTCTGTGGCTGACCGTCGCAGTGTCGCTCCTGTTCTCTATTGGGCTCTTCTTCGTGGCACCGCTCGCGGTCGTAAGCCTGGCAGATCGTTGGATCGCTAGCGACTTGCTGAGCAACCTCGCCGAGGGGATGATTCGGCTAGCGGTGCTCATCGGGTACCTGGGGCTGATCGGCCAGATGTCGGATATCCGTCGCGTGTTCGGCTATCACGGAGCGGAGCACAAAGCGATCAACGCTTACGAGGCGCGGCAACCACTCACGGTCGAGACTGTGCGCCATCATAGCCTGCTTCACCCGCGCTGCGGTACCGGGTTCATTCTTATCGTTGTGCTCATCTCCATACTCGTCTTTGCCCTGCTCGGCCGGCCGCCACTGGTTTGGCGAGTGCTCTCACGGATCGTCCTGGTGCCGGTTATCGCCGCGCTCGCCTACGAGTTCATCAGGTGGACGGCTGCCCATTATCGTTACCGGGTCGTGCGATTCGTCACCTGGCCTAGCATCGCGCTCCAGCGGTTGACCACGCGCGAGCCGGACGATGGCATGCTCGAGGTCGCCATCGTGGCGCTGCGAAGGGTACTGGCTGCCGAGGGTAGGGACGCTGCCGGGCCTGAGCCCGGTTCACCGGTCGTACCGGTCGATCAATCCGGTCAGCCACTGGTCACAGCGTCCTGACTCCGCCGGTGGGGCTGGGCGGGAAGCGAAGAGAGCACAGAAGGAGCGAGGAGCGCCGGACTTGAGAGAGTCACCAGAACAACCGTTGTCATCCTTCAAGCTGTGGGGTGGACGATTCAGCAAGCCGACCGACCGGCTGGTCGACGAGCTCAATGCGTCGATCTCGTTCGACCGTCGTCTGGCCTACCACGACATTCTGGGCTCACTGGCCCACGTGCAGATGCTGGCGCGGCAGGGCATCATCCCCGAGATCGACGCGGTCGCGATCGTCGAGGGGCTGGGGATCATCCTGCGCGAGATCCAGCAGGGAGAGTTCGAGTTCCGCCTCGAAGACGAGGATATCCACCTCAGCGTGGAGCGCCGCCTGCGAGAGCTGATCGGTCCGGCCGCCGGCCGGCTCCATACCGCTCGCAGCCGGAACGATCAAGTCGCGCTCGACCTACGCCTCTGGACCCGCGATGCGATTCTGGTGGTGAGCAAGGGGATCAGTGAGGTTGTCCAAGCGCTCCTCGACCTGGCTGGAAGGCATCGCGAGACGGTGATGCCGGGCTACACGCACCTCCAGCGAGCGCAGCCGGTCCTGCTCGCGCACCACCTGCACGCCTATGTGGCGATGCTGTTTCGCGATCTCGAGCGGCTGCGCGATCTGTATGGTCGTGTCAACCGCAGCCCGCTCGGCAGCGGAGCTCTCGCCGGTGTGACCTATCCCGTCGACCGCCAGTACGTTGCTGATCTGCTGGCGATGGACGGCATCTGCGAGAACAGTCTCGACGCGGTGTCCGATCGCGACTTCGTGCTCGAGTTTCTCGCGGCCCTCAGCCTATTGATGACGCACCTTTCGCGGTTGGCGGAAGAGCTGATCCTCTGGTCGACCGGCGAATTCGGCTTCGTTGAGATCGACGACGCCTATGCGACCGGCAGCAGCATCATGCCGCAAAAGAAGAACCCGGATGTCGCCGAGCTGATCCGTGCCAAGACCGGTCGGGTACTCGGTCATTTGACTGGTCTCGCGACTGTGCTGAAGGGGTTGCCACTCGCTTACAACAAGGATCTTCAGGAGGACAAGGAGGGGGTTTTCGACGCCTTCGACACCGTGGCTCTTATCCTCCAGGTACTGCCGCCGATGTTGCGCACTCTCCGTTTCCGCACTGATCGGATGGCCGAGGCAGCGGCTGGAAGCTTCAGCCTGGCGACAGATCTCGCTGATCACCTGGTGCGCCAGGGGATGCCGTTCCGCGAGGCGCACGAACTCGTCGGCCGGGTCGTGGCCTACTGCGAGGCGCACAAGAAGGACTTCCCCGACCTCACGCCGGCCGAGTGGAGCCAGTTCCACCCGCTGCTGGCCGAGAGCCGGCCCCCGCTGACCGTCTGGGACGCTATCCGCGCCCGCGAGATTCCCGGGGGTACCGGGCCAGGGCAGGTCAGCCGGGCACTCGAACAGGCGGTTGCGCGACTAGCCGAGGAAGTCGCCTGGATCGAGGCTGAACGGCAGAGGCTGGCAGCAGCCGAATCCCGGCTCCTGGCTGGAGCGGCCCTGTGACCGTGCTGAAGGACGCGACCACGAGCGAGCCCCGGCCGGCGATACAGATCCGGGCCGTGCGCACAGCGGAGGATTTAGAGTCGGTTTACGCCATCCGAGATGAAGTCTTTCACCACGAGCAACAGCTTACTCCCTACGTGCGCGACGACCCTGACGACGCCTTCAGCCTGAACGTGCTTGCCTTCATCGATGAGCGGCCGGTGGGAACCGGGCGGGTAACGCTCTTCGGTGACGAGGCGCAGGTCGCCTGGGTGGCGGTGCTCGCACCATACCGGCGACATGGCGCGGGGCGAGCCATCATGGAGCACTTGATCCACTGGAGCCAGGCGCAGGGAGCGCGCTACGTCACGCTCAACGCGCAGACGCACGCGCTGGACTTCTATCGTAGGCTCGGTTTCGAACCAGTAGGGCGACGCTTCTACATGGGCCATATCGAGCACCAGGTGATGATCCTGGATCTCAAATCCCGGCCCGAACGCAGGTAACTGCGCTCGGCGGTTCCCGCCCGTCGGGCGGCTGGTTCCACGGATAGAGCACGGGGAAGGAGACGTCAGCGCGATGGCGACCGTCCGTTTGATCGACGAGCAGGACGCACCAGAGCCGGTTCGGCGCCCCTACGACCGAATCAAGGCCAGTTTCGGTGCGGGGCAGGTGCCGAACGCGTACAAGGCATTCGCTCACAATCCCGTCGTCCTCGAAGCGCTCGTCGAGCAGCGTGCCCGCATCATGGATGAGGGGGAGCTGTCTCCGGAGCTGAAGGAGTGGCTAGCCTGGGCGGCTGTCACGCTGGCGAACAACCAGTTCGGGATCAAGGTGCATACCGCCCGACTGAAGAGGCTCGGTATCACCAGTGCCCAGCTCATCGAGGCGCTGGCGGTGCTGCACTACTTCACTGGTATCAGCGTGATGATCAACGGGCTGGCGCTGGGTGAGGACGTGGACGCGCGAGTCCTTTCCACACTGCGCGATGAGGATTGACGCGGATGCACGCTCGGATCTCGTGCTAGAGTTCTCCTGGAGCTTCCTGGTGTGCCCGCCCGCGAGGCGTGATGGTGAACGCAGGTGAGGAGCGGGGACGTGGCGCGGACGATTCAGCCGATTCTCCTGCAGAAGAAGCCCGATTGGTTCAAAGTGCGCCGGGAGCACGGGGAGAACTTCCGCGACCTCAAGCGGATCATGCGGGGGCTCTCGCTCCACACCGTCTGCGAGGAGGCGCGCTGCCCGAACATCTACGAGTGCTGGAACCAGCGCACCGCCACGGTGATGATTCTGGGTGATCTCTGTACCCGCGCTTGTCGCTTCTGCAACGTGCGGTGGGGGCGCTCGAGCATTGTCGACTACGAGGAGCCTGTCCGCGTGGCCGAGGCGATCGCGGCGATGGGCCTCGATTTCGCGGTGATCACGTCGGTCAACCGCGACGATCTGCCCGACGGCGGGGCCAGTATCTTCGCCGCGACGATTCGCGAGATTCGCCGCCGGTTGCCGGAGTGCGGCATCGAGGTGCTGATCCCTGACTTCCAAGGTAACTGGCAGGCACTGCGACTGGTCGTCGAGGCGAGACCGGACGTCATTGCCCACAATGTGGAGACTGTTCCCCGGCTGTTCCGAAAGATCCAGCCTTGGGATCGCTACGAGTGGAGCCTGGAGCTCTTCAGCCAGGTCAAGGCGATTGATCCGGAGATCATCACCAAGTCCGGGGTGATCGTCGGCATGGGCGAGACGAAGGAGGAACTCGTCCAGGTCATGCGCGACCTCCGGGAACGCGACGTCGGCATTCTGACGATCGGGCAGTATCTACCGCCGACGCCGCGCCACTACCCGCTCGATCGCTACTACCTGCCGGAAGAGTTCGACGAGCTGCGCGCGATCGGCTACGAACTCGGCTTCGGTCACGTAGAGGCGGGGCCGCTGGTGCGCTCGTCCTACCGAGCTGGCGAGCAGGTCGCAGCGTTCCGGCAGCGGCGGCTCGGCCAGACTGGTGAGTCCTAGCGAAACGAGTTCATTCTCGCTCGGCAATGCGAGGTGGCCGGCCACGTATGCCTGCAGCAACGATCCACGCGGTGCGACTGGGGCGAATCGACTATCTGGAGTGCTGGCAGCTCCAGAGAGCGCTCGCGTCGGCGCGACGGCTGCAGCAGGTTCCTGATCTCCTCCTGCTTCTGGAGCACCCGCCGACCTATACCGTCGGGCGCGGCGGGAAGCGCTCGAACCTTCTGATCGACGACGCGATGCTCCAGGTGCTCGGAGCGCGCTTCTATGCGGTAGACCGTGGAGGGGATATCACGTTCCACGGGCCGGGCCAGCTCGTCGCCTACGTGATCCTGGATCTCGGCCGTGAACAGCGGAGCGTCCGCCGATTCGTCGAGCGACTGGAGCGCGCGGTGATCGATGCGCTCGCTCACTTCGGCGTCGAGGCCATGATCGATCCGGCGCGACCAGGCGTGTGGGTGGGGCGCGATAAGATCGCAGCCATCGGCATCGCGGTGAACCGGGGCGTCACCTATCACGGATTCGCGTTGAACGTCGACCCCGATCTCCGGTACTTCGAGTACATGATCCCCTGTGGCATTCCCGACCGCGGCGTGACCTCTCTGGCGAAACTGCTCGGCGCCCCGGTGTCGCTCGCGGAGGTAGAGGCGGAAGTGCTGCGAAGCTTCTCTCGCGCCTTCGGACGGAAGGTCGTCGAGGGGCTGACTGCCGCGGAATTAACAGGTCTCGTCCGTGAGCTCACGGTGCCGGGCCACGCCGGGGTTACTCCGGGCCAGGCACCGGCAGGACGCCGATCAACAGAGACTGCTCGATGATGTCACGGCGCACGAGGGTCTCCGCCGCCTCCAGGTTGGCGCGCAACGGATGCTCGGGCATGACGTGTTCGAGCATTTCCCGTACCTGGCGCATCAGGTCGAGCGTCTTGTTGAAGGTCATGACGATGTCGCCCTCGCTGAGCTCGATCTGCTCCAGAATCCGCGCCATCGTCTCGCCGTGGCACCAGGCACGCATCGCTCCGTAGAAGCCCGAACTATAGCCCGTGGTGAGAAAGAGGCCGTTGCGCCGCTCGACTTCGAAGATTTCCTGTTCCAGGCTGTCGATCCGTCGTCGCAAGAGCACCAGCCGGGTAGGGAGCACGAAGCTGTTAGCGAAGCGCGCGTCGCGATCGAAGGCGAACCACGAGAAGATCTCGGCGGTGTCGGCAGGGTCGAGGTTCTTGAAGAAGTCGCGGTCGATCATTTCGCAGATGACGAGTCCGTTGGTGTCGAAGACCTCAGCCAGGGTGTCGGCCTTGGCCGTGGGGTAGCCGTGGTGCAGGTAGCCGAAGTACTCCAGCACCTGGCGGATGCCACGGATCAGCTCGCGCACCCGCCGCTCCTCGTTTGCCACCTCGCGGCTGAGTTGCTGCTCCAACGCTGCTCGGCGCTGCTCCAAACTCGCGATGGTGGCCAGGTAGCCCTGATGCTCCTTTCGGCGGGGGCACGAATGGCAAGGATGGCGGTGCCGTGCCTGGGCCAGCTCATGGACTTCCTCGCGCAGCCGCTGCACCTTGTCCTCGATCCGCGCGCGCTGGTGCGCGAACCGCTCCTCCAGGCTCGCGCGGTGAGCTTTGATCATGCTCTCGAGATCGGGCAGTTCGAGTCGCTCGAATTCCTGCCAGATTCGCTCCAGTTCAGCCTCGGACACGAGCCGGCGCGCGTCCTCGACCGGATGCTCAGCGGCGAGGAGGGCTTCTGGTAGCTCGAGCGGAGCAATCCCCACCGGCAGGTAGTCGATCTGCCGGTATTCCGTCAGGAGCTCGACGGCGTGCGCCCGCGTAAGAACGAGGCCGATGCCTCCTTGCAGGCCACGGCCGATGTAGACAACCCAACCTCGTTCTCGGGTGTGTAGCGGGTAGCCCAGCGGCAGCGTCTTGAAGGCGCGGCGCAGGACGGGTCTGGTGGGCACTGCCCAAGGGCGCTCGTCGAGGTCGGCCTTGAGGGCCTTCAGCTCCTGAATTGCCCGGCGCTCCTGGCCGCGGGCGGCGTTGAGCGAGGCGACGAGCTTGCGATACTCGTAGAGCAGCTCGTCGCCGTCCAGCCCGATCAGGCAGCCACGCGGGATCTGCTCGATTTGCTCGCCGATCGCGACGATGTCGTCCTCCAACTGGCGTACTCGCTGAGCGGCCTGGTACTGCGCCAGGCTTTCCAGCAGCAGATGCCGTACTCGCTCGCCGCGTGGCGGATCCCACAGGTTCAGCACGGTGTTGTACCGGACGGTGAAGGCGCTGCGCACTGGCTCCAGCTCGCCGGTCGCGACTTCCAGCACCTCGCGGAACGGGATCCAAGGGCTGTACGGCACGACCACGTTACCGCGCTCGTCCATGCCCCGACGGCCGGCTCGCCCGGCCATCTGCTGGAACTCGTTCGGCGTGAGCAGCCGGCGCCGGCGGCCGTCCCACTTGGTCATCCGCCCGATCACGACGGTGCGCGCGGGCATGTTCACCCCGAGTGCCAGCGTGTCGGTGGCGAAGACGACCTTCATGAGTCCCCGGCTGAAGAGCACCTCGACGAGCTGCTTGAGCACCGGTAGCAGGCCGGCATGGTGGAAGCCGATGCCCTGCCGGGCGAGGCTCACGATCGTCTGCACCTGGGCGAGCTCGCGGTCTTCCGGACGCATGCCGGAGAGAAACGTCTCGACCACCTGCTCGATGCGCGCGCGGATGGAGCGCTCGCGCACGAGGTTGACGCGCATCATGGCCAGGCGCTGGGCGTAGTCCTCACAGTCGCGACGGCTGAACAGGAAGTAGATGGCCGGCAGCATGTTCTCGGCGGCCAGTGCCTGGACGATCTCCCAGGGGGGTGGCTCCGCCTCCTCGGCCTGGCGCCGCTGCTCGGCTGTCAACCCGCCGCGGGCGATCTGGCGCCGGATCTCTCCACCTACTCTGGAAAAGTCGTTGACCTGGACGCCGTGGTGGTCGATCACCAGGCGGAGCTTGTGGTCGTAGAAGTAGTAGAGTGCTAGGGGTACCGCCCGCTCGTCGTGCGTGATCAGCCGGATCGGCCGGTGAGTGCGGCTGATCCAATCGGCGATCTCCTGCGCGTTCGACACGGTCGCCGAGAGGCAGATGAGCTGCACGTGTTCCGGGCAGAGGATGATCGACTCTTCCCAGGTGGTGCCGCGCTCGGGATCAGCGAGGTAGTGGATCTCGTCGAAGATGATGCAGTCTACACTGTCCAGCTCCCATGGAGTCTGGAGCAGCATGTTGCGCAGCACCTCGGTGGTCATCACCAGGATGAGCGCATCCGGGTTCTCGGTGACGTCACCGGTGAGTAGCCCGACGTTGTCGCCGTAGATTGCGCGCAGATCGCGGAACTTCTGGTTGCTGAGCGCCTTGATCGGCGTCGTGTACATCACCCGGCTGCCGCGCCGGAACGACTCGTAGACGCCGAACTCGGCTACCACAGTCTTCCCGGTGCCGGTCGGCGCCGCGATCATGACCGACTCGCCCGCCAGGAAGGTCTCGATCGCCTCGATCTGGAAGCGGTCGAACGTGAACGGGTAGAAGACCGCGAACTGCTCGATGATCTCCTGAACGCTGAGTGTCTCGGTCATCACCCTCGTCGTCGCCTGTGCGCCTCCCTGCCACCTGGGAGGTACTGCATCTGCACCAGTATAGCAGTGGGAGCAGAGACTGAGAGCCGGGTAGAATCGGCGCGAGGAGCGACGGCATGCGCGCTGGTCTCTTGGGTCATCTACTCTCGTTTGCGCCCGGGTATCGGCGAGCTGGGGTCAGCCGGTACATCGAGGCGCTGGTTCGGTACCTGCCCGAGGCCGATCCACGCCTGGACCTCGTCGTTTTCACCAACGAGCTGGCGTACTGCGGCGCGCGCGAGGGGATCGCGGCGCGGGTGACCTGGGCCGTGAGCCGCCTGCCGACCCAGCGCCCACCCGTGCGGATCGTCTGGGAGCAAACTATCGGCCCGGTTGCCGCGCGACGCCGGCGAGTGGACCTCCTCCATGCGCCGGTCAACGTGGTTCCGCTCGCCGGGCCGCGGCCACTGGTGCTGACAGTGCACGATTTGGCCTTCCTCCATTATCCCGAGCACTACCCGCCGCTCAAGCAGCGCTATCTCGCCGCTCTGACCAAGCTCTCAGCTCGGCGGGCCGACGCTGTTATCGCGGTGTCTACCCAGACCCGCGACGACGTTGTCGAGCTTCTTGCAGTGCCTCCAGAAAAGGTGGTCGTCGTGCCCAACGGGCTCGATGGCTCGCTCCGGCCAGTCCACGATGATCGCCTGCTCGAAGCGTTTCGCCGGGCACATGGCCTGCCCAACGAGTTTTTTCTGTTTCTGGGCACACTGCAGCCGCGCAAGAACGTCGAAGGACTCCTCCATGCGTACGCCCGGGTTAGAGCCGAGATCTCGATGCCGCTAGTAATAGCGGGGGCACGGGGATGGCGCGAATCCTCGATCTTTCGACTTGTGCAGGAACTGGATCTCACCGATCAGGTACGCTTCGCCGGTTACGTGAACCCGGACGAGCTGGCACTGTGGTACAGCGCGGCGACAGTTTTCGTTTACCCGTCACTCTACGAGGGCTTCGGACTGCCGGTGCTCGAAGCGATGGCGTGTGGGGTTCCGGTAATCACATCGTCGATCTCGTCGCTCCCTGAAGTGGCAGGAGACGCCGCGATCCTGGTCGATCCACGCGATACTGATTCGCTGGCGCGGGCGCTGCGCGAGCTCGCCGGCTCTCCTCGATTGCGAGCGCAGCTCGCCGCTGCGGGGCTAGAGCGGTCGCGGGGGTTTTCCTGGGAACGAACGGCCTCCGAGACACTCGAGGTATATCGCCGCGCGCTGAAACGTGCTACGGCATCTCCAGTGGTCGTCGAGCGGAGGGGATGAGCGAACATGCGGGTGGCTTCAAGTGGTCGGCTGGTACGGGAGGTCGGCGAGTTTGCGCTGATCGACCAGATCAGCAGGCTCGTCGGTCGCGACACCTGGAGCCGGCTGCGGATCGGGATCGGCGACGACGCGGCGGTCTGGCGACCTCGTCCTGGCCACGACGTCGTCATCACCACCGATGTGCTCGTCGAGCGTGTGCACTTCCGCCTCGACTGGACGGACTGGGGTTCGCTGGGGCACAAAGCGCTGGCGGTCAACTTGAGCGATATCGCGGCGATGGGCGCGCGCCCGCGACTGGCGCTCGTCGACCTGGGGTTGCGCGGCTCCGAGCGCGACCAGGAGGTACTCGATTTCTACCGCAGCGCGCGCAAGCTGGGCCAGCGGTTCGGGCTCGTGATCGCTGGCGGCGACACGACGAGGGCGCCGAACGGGGTTCTGATCGCCGTTACCGTCGTTGGCGACGTACCTCGCGATTCTCGACCGCTCCTGACCCGCGCGGCAGCACGACCGGGGGACGTCATCGGGGTGACCGGGCCGCTGGGTCTGGCGGCGGCCGGGCTACGCGTTCTCGAGCGAGGACTGAAGACCCTCGACGGGAGCCCGCGGATGCAGGAGGCCTATCATCGACCCCAGCCTCGGGTGCGAGAAGGTATGCTGCTCCGGAGATGCGGCGTGCGCGCGGCGATGGATCTCAGCGACGGCTTACTGGGCGACCTGCCGAAGATCTGTGAACGGAGCGGCGTCTCGGCGATTGTCGACCTGCATCGGGTTCCCATCCCCAACGCGATCAAGTGGGGTTTCCCGGATTGGCGCGACCTGGCCCTTCGCGGTGGAGAAGACTATGAGCTGCTCTTCACCGCCCCGCAGCACGTCTTCGAACGGGTCTGCCGAGCCTTCCGCCGGGCCGGGCTGCGGCCGCCGTACCGCATCGGTCATATCGTGGAGGCGGGAGCCGAGGGCCCGCGGGTCAAGCTTCGCAACGTGCTGGGGAAGCTCGAGGAGATCGAGCCGGGTGGTTACGCGCATTTCAAAAGCTAAGGAAATGGAGGGGTGCCGATGTCGCAGGCTGAATTGTGCTACCTCTCGGCCATCGAGCTGCGCGAGCTCTTTCGCAAGCGGGCGCTGTCCCCGGTCGAGGTAACGGATGCGATCCTCGGGCGGATCGAGCGGCTCAACCCGACGCTCACTGCCTTCATCACCGTGACCGCTGACCTCGCCCGCAAGCAGGCACTGGAGGCGGAGCAGGCCTATGCAGCCGGCCACGATCAACCGCCGCTGCTGGGAGTGCCGCTCTCCATCAAGGACGTGACACCGACTCGCGGGGTCAGAACCACTCGCGGCTCGCTGCTTTGGAAGGACTGGATTCCCGAGGCGGACGCCCCGGTGGTCGAGCGGCTGTACGCGGCAGGCGGGGTGCTGCTGGGCAAGACGAACACGCCTGAGCTAGGCTGGAAAGGCGATTCCGGGAATCGTGTCGTCGGGCCGACTCACAACCCGTGGAAGATCGGTCGCACTGCCGGGGGTTCGAGCGGCGGAGCGGCCGCGGCCGTCGCTGCTGGCCTAGGCCCCTTGGCCCAAGGAACCGATGGGGCAGGGTCGATCCGCATCCCGGCCGCGTTCTGCGGCATCTTCGGCTTCAAGCCCTCGTTCGGTTTGATCCCGTATTATCCACCGAGCGCGGTAGAGAGCCTGGCGCACATGGGGCCGATGACCCGCACGGTGGCGGACGCCGCCCTCATGCTCAACGTCATGGCAGGTCCCGATCCGCGAGATCGAAACTCTCTCAACCCAACGGGAATCGATTATCTGGTGAGCCTCGAAGACGAGATCGGAGGACTACGCGCCTGCTGGATCTCGAGAGCTGGAGACCTGCCGGTCGATGCGGAGGTGGACAGGCTGGCCGAGGATGCCGCTCGAGCCTTCAGCGAGCTGGGATGTGAGGTAGAGGCGCTCCCCGAGCCGCTCGACGTCCCCTACACGGCCCTGGACCTGATCTGGTCGACGGCAATGGCCGCCGTGCACCGGGACGACCTCGAGCAGGTGCGCGAGCTGGTCGATCCGGGCCGGCTGGCTGTCATCGAGGCCGGGTTGAACGTGCGCGGAGTCGACCTCGCATGGGCCTACGCCGAACGCTCGGCCTATGCCGACCGCTTGCGCCACCTGATGGAGCGCTACGACATCCTGCTAACGCCGACAGTTCCAGTAACGGCATTCGCCGCGGGGGCCGACCACCCTGGCGAGATCCAAGGCCATCCGACCACCTATCTCTCCTGGACGCCGTTCACCTACCCGTTCAACTTCAGCGGCCAGCCAGCGGCGACAGTCCCCTGTGGCTTTACGAGCGAGGGCTTACCGGTCGGCCTCCAGATCGTCGGCCGGTGGCGGGAGGATGTGACCGTGCTGCGCGCCGCGGCGGCGTTCGAGCGGTATCGCCCATGGGCGCAGCTCCGGCCGCCGGTCGATTGAGGGCTCGACGGAGCGGTGCGCTGGCGGTACAGTGTCCAGGAGTAGAGGCAAGGATCGGTATGCCATCACGAATCCCGGCGCTGGACATTATCAGTCATAGCCCTGACCAGACGCGACGGCTGGGCGCCCAGCTCAGCCGGTTGGCTCGGCCCGGCGACGTGTACCTGCTGCGTGGCCCGCTCGGCTCCGGTAAGACGACGCTGGTGCAGGGAATCGCTCGCGGGCTGGAAGTAGAGGACTATGTCCAGAGCCCGACCTTCGTGCTGGCGATGGAGCATGCCGGGCATTTACCCGACGAGACGCCAGTCCGCCTGTACCACATCGATCTGTACCGGTTGGAAGATCCAGGTGAGCTTGCGACCTTCGGGCTCCTGGACTATCTGGACGATCCGGAGGGGATCGTCGTCATCGAGTGGCCCGAGCGCGTTGCTCTCGACGTGTTCGAGCAGTTCCTGCTGATCGATCTCGAATTTGTGGCCGACAGCAAGCGGCGCCTTGCCTTCTATCCGTATGGCGAGCGGTACCAGCGACTGGTCGACCAGTTGAGAGTGGAGGTTGCCGGTGGTCGACGTCGACCGGCTGCTCCTCGCGATTGACACTTCGACCGAGCAGGCGGGCCTTGCCCTCTTCGACGGGGCCTGGCTGAGCGAGCTGAACTGGAATGCTGGCCGGAACCAGACGGCCAGCGTGCTGAGCCAGCTCGATCATCTGCTGCGCATCAACCGTCTCGACGTTCGGCAGCTCAAAGCGGTGGCTGTCACCCTGGGCCCTGGGAGCTTCAACGGGCTGCGTGTCGGGATGAGCGTTGCCAAAGGGCTCAGCTATGGGCTCGGCATACCGCTGGTCGGGATCATGACGCTCGACGTGCTTGCCTACCCGCATACCGTTCGCCGCCATCCTATTAGGGCGTTCGTTCCGGCCGGCCGTGGCCGGGTGGTATACGCTGACTATTACCACCGGGGTGGCCAATGGGTGCGGGAGAGCGTGCTGAAGACGGTCAGGGCCGATCAACTCAGCGAGGGCCTCACCGAGACCACCGTGCTGGCGGGTGCGCTCCATGCTGAGCTGGCCGAGCGGCTGGCGAGCCACCCGCGGGTGATCTTGCCCCCGCCGTCGTGGCGCGCTCTGCGCCCTGGTTGGCTGGCCGATCTGGCTTTCCAGCGCTGGCAGAGCGGTGCCGTCGACCGGCTGGAGACCCTGGAGCCGGTGTACGTCCATGCCGGGACTGCTGAGGTCGCCGCTTCGGTAGAATTGCCAGAGAGCCGCTGAGGCGGCAGTTGCCGCAGCAACAGGACTGGATCGTGCCATCGTGATGTCAGCCCCGGCGGATGGAACTGAGCGGATTTACGTGCTGGCGCCGATGGAGAGCGACGATGTGCCGGAGGTGTCGCAGCTCGAACGGCGATGCTTCAGCAATCCCTGGCCGGAGTCAGCATACTACCGGGAGCTTCGAGAGCCGGAGCGCAATTACTACATCGTGTTGCGCCAGGAGCTGGCGACAGCGGGTGAGCCCGAGGCCGAGCGAGAGGACGCTCGAGGGCCGCTAGCGCTCCTGCCACGCCTGCGCCGGCCGGTGCGGCTGGCTACGCGCCCGCTGGTCGGGTTCGCCGGAATGTGGACACTGTATGGTGAGGCTCACGTGACCACGATCGGGGTCGCGCCGGAGCACCGGGGACTCGGTCTCGGCGAGGTGCTCTTCCTGACGCTCGTCAGCGAGGCGATCCGGCGTAACGCCGAGTTCCTCACACTCGAGGTCAGAGTATCGAACCGCGCGGCGCAGTCGTTGTACGAGAAGTACGGACTCACCAGGCAGGGCGTTCGCCCACGCTACTACAGCGACAACGCGGAGGATGCCTATATCATGACTTCGCCCTCGCTGCGAGATCCGGCCTACCGGCAGCATTTGCTGGAGCTCAAACGGCGACTGGTGGAGCGTTTGGCACGCGAGCGGATCGATATCGTGGAGCGGTCGGCGTGATTATTCTCGGCATCGAAACGTCGTGCGATGAGACCTCGGCAGCCGTCGTTCGCGACGGTCGCTGGGTCCTCTCCAATGTCATCCGGTCGCAGGTGGACCTGCACAAGCGGTATGGAGGGATCGTCCCTGAGCTTGCCTCGCGCCGGCACGTGACGACGATCATCCCAACGATCGACCTGGCGTTCGAGGAGGCAGGGGTCGGCCCCTCGGACATCGACGCGGTCGCGGTGACCGAGGGGCCAGGACTGGCGGGATCGCTGCTGGTCGGGATCAATGTTGCCAAGACGCTGGCGTATGTCTGGGAGAAACCGCTGATCCCGGTCAACCACCTCGAGGGACACATCTACGCGAACTGGCTAACGCTCCCGGGTCAGCCGGAGGTCGAGCCGCCGGTATTTCCGCTCGTCTGCCTGATCGTCTCCGGCGGGCATACCGAGCTGATCTTGATGCGCGGGCATGGCGACTACGCGCTGCTGGGTCGCACGCTCGACGACGCTGCCGGTGAGGCCTTCGACAAGGGAGCGCGCGTACTCGGTTTGGGATTCCCCGGAGGGCCAGCGATCCAGCGCGCATCCGAGCAAGGGCGCGCCGGGCGCTACCCGCTGCCGCGTGCCTGGTTGGGCGACAGCTACGACTTCAGCTTCAGTGGTCTGAAGACCGCGCTGCTCCGCACCGTGGAGCAGTACCGCCGGCCAGTGCAGAGCAGTCGCCGCTCTTCGTCTCGGCAGCCATTCCCGGAGTACGAGCCCCCGGTCTACTCTGCCAATATGCCGGTCGCCGACCTGGCCGCTGAGTACCAGGAAGCGATCGTCGAGGTGCTTGTCGAGAAGACGGCGCGAGCGGCCCGTGACTTCCGTGCTTCGATGGTGCTTCTGGCTGGCGGGGTCGCCGCGAACGCCCTGTTGCGGCGCCGGTTGACGGAGGCCGTGAGTGTCCCCGTGCGCTACCCGCCGCCGATCCTGTGCACCGACAACGCCGCGATGATCGCCGGCGCTGCCTATTTCCTCTACCAGCGGGGCGTCACCGCGGGCTTGGATCTCGACGTGCAGGCGCAACTCCCACTGGTGACACGGACGCTGATCCGCGCGCAGGCGTGAAGGCGAGCGGGAAGGGGAACTGGCGATGGCCTACTCTCCGCGGAGCGTCGCGGTCGAGACCGCACTATCGGCCGGGCGGTTGCTCCGCGAGCGGCTAGGACAGGTTCAGGAGATCCGATTCAAGGGCACTGTCAACCTGGTTACCGAAGTTGACATGGAGAGCGAGCGGCTGATCGTCGGGCGAATCCAGGCAGCGTTTCCCGAGCATTCGATCTTGAGCGAAGAGAGCGGAGCAAGCTCTACTGAACAGGACGCGCGCTACCTCTGGGTCGTCGATCCCCTGGATGGCACAACCAACTATGCGCATGGCTATCCGCTGTTCGCCGTGTCGATCGCGTTCATTGTCGACGGCACGCCAGTGCTCGGCGTCGTCTACCAGCCGGTGCTCGACGAGCTGTTCCTGGCAGAGCGAGGCGCCGGAGCGTACCTCAATGGCCGGCGTATCCAGGTCTCCGACCAGGAGACGATGATCATGGCGCTCCTAGCAACCGGCTTCCCGTACGATCTGGAGCGCCGCAAGCGGGCGCTGGCGCACTTCGGTCGCTTCACGACGCTTACGCGGGCGATACGGCGCGATGGCTCGGCAGCGCTCGACCTGTGCTACGTGGCTGCGGGCCGCTTCGACGGCTTCTGGGAGCCAGAACTCGCGCCGTGGGACACAGCGGCTGGCGCGCTGATCGTGCGCGAGGCCGGGGGCCTCGTGACCGACTACGCGGGTCGTCCCCTAACGCTCGACTCGACTAGTTGCGTGGCGTCCAACGGCAGGCTGCACCAGCAGATCCTGGACGTGCTGAATGCCGACTGATTTGATCACCTCCGATCGATTTCTCCTCCACGAGACGTACGGTCATCCTGAGCGGCCTGAGCGCCTGCGCGCGATCCAGGAGCGGCTACGACAGGCGAAGCTGCTCGAGGGGCGCGCGGTGCTGGAACCTGAGCCAGCTTCAGTCGAGACGCTTGCGCTGATCCACGACCGGGCTTACATAGCCGAGATCGAAGCCTTTGCCCGCGCGGGAGGCGGCTGGCTCGACCCTGATACGTACGTCTGCCGCGAGTCCTACGAGGTGGCGCTTCTGGCCGTGGGTGCCGCCGTCCAGGCAGTCGACCGGGTAGTCGATGGCCAATCGCGGCGGGTATTCGCCCTGGTGCGACCTCCGGGGCACCACGCCGAGCCGCGGCGCGCGATGGGCTTCTGCCTCTTCAACAACATCGCGGTGGCCGCTCAATACGCCCTCGTGTGCCGGGGCCTGTCGCGCGTGGCTATCCTCGACTGGGACGTGCACCACGGCAATGGGACACAGACCGCGTTCTACGAGACGGACACGGTGCTCTTCATCTCGTTGCACCAGTGGCCGTTGTACCCGGGAACCGGCCGCGGGGACGAGATCGGGCGAGGACGCGGGTTCGGCTACACGCTCAATCTGCCGCTCAGGCCGGGCACCGGCGACGAGGGGTACCTCGAGCTCTTCGATCAGGTCATCGGCCCCCGCCTGGCCCAATACCGTCCCGAGCTGCTGCTGGTCTCGGCCGGCTTCGACGCGCATCGCCTCGACCCGCTGGCCAGCATGGACGTCACCGAGTTCGGCTTTGCGGGCATGGCCGTGCGGGCGCGTCGATGGGCCGACGAGCTGTGCGGAGGCCGGCTAGCTCTGGTGTTGGAAGGGGGCTACAATCTGACTGCGCTGGCAGCGAGCGTGGAAGCCACGCTGCGCGCGCTGGACGACCCTGGACCAGACGGGAGCCCGGAATGAGCATCGTGGTCGTCGACTACGGCGCCGGAAACCTCGCGAGCGTCGTGAATGCGCTGGAGCGCATCGGCGTCGATGCCCGCGTTACGCGCGATCCCTCTGTGATCGGCGAGGCCGAGGGAGTTATCGTGCCGGGCGTCGGCGCGGCCCAAGATACGATGGCCCATCTCCGGTCCCATGGCCTGGTGCCAGTCTTGCTCGAATCGATCCGGGCGGGTACGCCGTATCTCGGCATCTGCATGGGTATGCAGGTCCTGCTCAGCGTAAGCTACGAGGGCGGAGAGCATCCCTGCCTGGACGTGATTCCCGGGGTCGTACGCCGGCTCCCAGCAGGACAGCCCATCCCGCACATGGGGTGGAACTCGGTCTGGCAGGTACAGCGACACCCCCTGTTCCGGGATATCCCCGATGGTGCCGACTTCTACTTCGTGCACTCCTACTACGTGGATCCGAGCGATCGGGCTTGGCATGCCGCGGAGACCGAATACGGCGTCCGCTTCCCCTGCGTCGTTGCGCAAGGCAACGTCATGGGCACCCAGTTTCACCCGGAGAAGAGCGGTCGTTGGGGACTCCAGCTCCTGGCCAACTTCGTCGAGCTGGTGCGCGCGGCGTCGCGCTCGGTCATCGCGGAGGCGCCAGCGTGATCGTGATCCCGGCTCTCGATCTCAGGGATGGCCGCTGCGTACGGCTCGTTCAGGGCGACTTCGGCCGGGAGCGCACGTACTCCGACGACCCGGTACAGGTGGCGCGATCCTGGCAGCACCGAGGAGCGCCCTGGCTGCACGTCGTGGATCTGGACGGGGCGAAGGAAGGCTACCCCGCGCAGTTGGAGCTGGTCGAGCGCATCGTCGCTGCGGTGCCGGGGATGCCGGTGCAACTGGGCGGCGGCTTGCGGACCATCGAGCACCTCGACGCGGCCTTCGCGGTCGGGATCGCTCGCGCGGTGCTAGGGACCGCCGGGGTCGAGTCGCCCGAGCTCGTGGCGCAGGCTGTGGAGCGATTCGGCGCTGACCGGATCGTGCTGGGAGTCGACGCGCGGCGTGGCCGGGTCGCCGTGCGTGGCTGGCTGGAGCTTACCGATCTTCCTGTCGAGGCCGTGATCGTCGAGGCGCGCGCGCGTGGGATAGAACGAGTGATCTACACCGACATCGAACGCGACGGCACGCTGAACGCGCCGAACTTCGACGCGATCGCTGCGGTTGCCCGGCTCGGGGTCGACGTCATCGCGTCAGGTGGGGTGGCCGCGTGGGAGCATCTACGGCGTCTAGCTGAGATTCCTAAGGTCGAGGCAGCGATCGTCGGCCGAGCGCTGTACGATGGGTCTCTCCAGTTTGCGACGCCTGCGGACTGGCACATCACTGGGAGTACCGGTAAAGGACGGGGATGATGGATTCGCGGCCTGAGCGGGCTGATCTCATCAACCTGGCACGCGACGAAGAACGGCGGCGCCGCGAGGAGGCACGCCAGCAGGCGTTGCAGGCCCAGATCGACGAGCTGCGTCACCTGATCCGCGAGCTCGTCAGTCGACAGCTACGCCTGGAGGAGGAGCTGAAGGCAAGCGAGGCCGACTGGGCGGAGCAGCGGCAAGCGCTGGAGCAGCACCGGCACGAGGTGGCGCAGGCAGCGCAGGCGCGCCAGCTCGAAGAGGCACGATTCCGCCAGCAGCTCACCGAACTGTCACAGCGCATCGACGAGTCCACGCGCCCGATCCGGTCGCTGCAAGCGCACGTGGCTGAACTGCTGGAGGCGGTGCGCCGGCAGCGCGAGGATACCGGGCAGGATACCCGGCGATACGATGAGCTCCGCATCCTGATCGACCACCTTGCGTCGCACGTCGAGCGGCTCTCGGTCGTCGGGCAATCACTGCGTTCCTCAGTGGACGCGGTCACGGCTGAGGTGGAGCGGCTGGGCCGTGACCTGAACAAGGTGCACGATGGTCTGCGGATCGTGGAGCAGGAGGTCCGGAGGCGCGTAACCGAGGTATTCCAGGAAGTCGAAGCGCTCAAGCCACCGATCAAGGAGGGGCAGGCGAAGCACCAGATGCTCCAGGCCCAAATCGAAGGACTTCGCGAGGACTTTGCGACGATCGATCCCCGATTCAGCGAGTTGTCGTTGGAAATCGACCGACTGGCAGCCGAGATCGAGCGGTTGCGCTCGCACGCGCTCGAGCGCGACGAGCTCGCGAACGAGCGGCTGGAGGAGCTTCGACAGCAGATCGACGTGCAGTTCCGCGATATCACGGCGATCGCGGAACAACGCCATAGTCGCACCGGAGAGCAGCTCGATCAACTCGCGGCGGCGGATCGGGAGCTCACCTATCGAGTAGACTTGATCGAGGTCCGGCTCGAAGAGCTGCGCGAAATCGACCGCCAGTTGCGGAGTGAGCTTTGGCGCCTGCATGAGCAGCGGGCGCGGCTGCGCCTGGAGCAGGCTCAGCAGGAGCTCGAGCGCATCATCGAGGCACGCCAGCAGATGGAGCGAGCAGAAGGTCGCGCCGGGGAATCGTCCTGATGCTGAAATACCGCGTTATCCCCTGCCTCGACGTCACTGGAGGCCGGGTCGTCAAAGGAGTCCAGTTCGTTAACCTGCGCGATGCCGGCGATCCGGCCGAACTGGCCGCCCGCTACGATGCTGAAGGGGCGGACGAGCTCGTCTTCCTGGACATCGCTGCCACGAGCGATGGCCGGGAGACGATGGTGGATGTGGTGCGACGCACTGCGCGCCAGGTGTTCATCCCGCTGACCGTGGGTGGCGGAGTGCGGTCACCGGACGATATGTACCGCCTGTTGAGAGCTGGAGCCGACAAAGTAAGCGTCAACAGCGCCGCGGTTGCGAACCCCGATCTTATCTCGATCTGCGCTCGCCGCTTCGGCAGCCAGTGTGTCGTGCTGGCGATCGACGCCCGCCGCCGGCCGCAAGGTGGCTGGGAGGTCTATACGCATGGCGGTCGCCGGCCGACTGGGCTGGACGCGATTGCCTGGGCACGCCATGGCGTGGAACTGGGAGCGGGCGAGATTTTGTTGACCAGCATGGATGCCGACGGTACGCGAGCTGGCTATGATGTGGAACTCTTGCGAGCCGTCGTCGATGCGGTACCGGTGCCGGTGATCGCCTCGGGTGGAGCCGGCACGCTCGACCACTTGTACGAGGCACTGGCGCTCGGTGGCGCTCAGGCCGTCCTGGCGGCTTCGATCTTCCATTTCGGCCAGCACACGCTTGCCGAGGCCAAGCGATTCCTCGCAGAGCGTGGACTGCCGGTTCGGCAGAACTGGTAACCGATCTGCGCAGCGTACAGGCGTGATTCCCCCGTCTTGATGCCATAAGGACATAAGTACCGGGTCACTAGTTGACAAGCACGTTCTTATCGTGGTAGCCTGCGGACAAGGTGGTAGCGTGCGGGGACGGCGCTACCGTGCGGCAAGCAGAGGAGAGGGAGACTCGAGCGAAGCTGGCAGATGACTCGTTTCCTCGTGTTCCCTGCCGGGAGGCGAGGTTAGCGACAAGCAACGCGTACCGTACCGCCAAGGCGCCAGCGAGCTAGTTGACCTAGGGGAAGGGGAGGTCGATTGGGGAAGCGGCGACAGCGCCCCACGTGGGTGTACGCGGTTCTCGCCTCGATCATCGGTCTGTTCCTCACAGTCGCTCCAGCACTTGCTGATACCGACCTCGTCGCCGGCGACGTGGGCATCGTGACCCGAACCAACGGGGACGGCGTCAATGTCCGCGCAGAGCCCGGCTTTCAGGGAGCCCCGGTGACTGCGTTCGCCGAGGGGACACGTGTCCTCGTCGAAGCAGGACCGCAGGCGGCTCCTGACGGCACGCTGTGGTACAAGGTCAGCCGTGACGGGGTAAGTGGCTGGGTCATCAGTGACTATCTTTCCCGGGCCCTGCCCGCCGCTGGTGACGTGGCTGTGGTTCACGGAACGGATGGCCACGGCTTGCGGCTACGCGATGGAGCGAGCTTTGGCTCGGCGACGGTGACGATCATCCCCGAAGGGGCCGAAGTCTCGGTCACCGGGGAGACAGTGAGTGACGGTGAGGGGAACTCCTGGACGCCAGTCACCTATGCTGGCACCACCGGGTACGTGTTCAGCTCGTTCCTAGCGGTGAAAGTGGGCGGCGCAGTGGCGCAGTCCCAGGAAATGCAGACCGTGTCGGAGCCCAGCTCCTCCGCCGGCATCGCCGTCGGGGGCAACGTCGAGGTCGTAAACACTGATGGCCAGGGGCTGAACATCCGATATGACGCGGGCTACGGTGCTGCCATCGCCACCGTTGCGCCCGAGGGCACAGTGATGCGGATTATCGATGGCCCGCGAACGGACGACCAGGGGATCACCTGGTGGGGTGTGGACTACGCCGGCATCCAGGGTTGGGCACACGGCGGGTACCTGGCGCCCACCGAACGAGAGCCTGAGCAGCCTACTGCGCAGTCTGCCGCCGCGCCGTCCAGCTCAGACGATTCCGGGCAGGGTGCCACGCCTCCCAGCGGCCTCGGCGAGCAGATCGTCGCCACGGCGATGCAGTATCTGGGCTATCCATACGTCTGGGGCGGAACTACCCCCGCTGGGTTCGATTGCTCCGGCTTCGTTTACTACGTGGTGAACCAGGTGACGGGTGGAGGCTTCCCGCGTGGCCTGGAAGGTCAGGCTGTGAGCGGTGTCTATGTCGATCCCGACAACCTCCAGCCGGGCGATCTCGTTTTCTTCCAGAACACCTACATGTGGGGACTGTCGCACGCGGGCATCTACATCGGCAATGGCCAGTTCATCCACGCGGCGAACGAGTCGACAGGAGTCGTTATCAGCAATATGTGGGACGGGTACTGGGGGCCTCGCTACTACACCGCTCGCCGCATCGGTTCCTGACCGGGATGTGCTGGGATGTGCTGGCAGAGCCGTCGCCGAGATAGCTGAGAGATCGTAGTCGCGTCCTTTGTCGGATAGGACCTCGACGCGCTGGCGTGGCCGCTGGTGGCTACACCAGCGCTCTTCTGTCAGGCAGCGCCTGACCCCGAGCGGTGCCGCCGAGCTGGCGTCGTGTGCAACCCGTTGGGTGCAAAGTGAACACCTATTGAGCAGGAGTTGATCTGTTCAGCGGATCGAACATGTTCTACATGTTCTTCATGACGTTTCTCTTCACACCGAAGGAGCTGAACAATGGCTTGGTAGGTCTCGGGACAGATGCTCGAGGTGTGTAACTGCAAGCTCCTATGCCCTTGCTGGCTCGATGTGACCGTCCAGCCGGATCAGGGCTGGTGCGGGACGGCGATTCTCTTCGATGTCGAGCAGGGTCGCTCAGACGGTGTCGACCTCTCCGGCCGCCGGGTCGTTATGGCTGGGAACATCCCCGGCCCGTTCGCTAACGGCAACTTCACGATCCGCTTCTACATCGACGCCGGGGCGACGGAGGAGCAGCGGCGGGAATTGGAGGCAATCTTCTCGGGCCAGAAGGGCGGGCCGATGGCCGCGCTCGGACCCGCCGTGTCGAAGCTCTTGCCGACCGAGGTTGCCGACATCGAACTCCAGCGCAACGGCGCGATCACAGCCACGATTGGGCAGGTTGGCCGTCTAGAGTGGGCTCCGCGCCAGGGTGCAGGCGGACGAGCGACACGCGTGGAAGCGGCCGAGGCGATGGCCGTCTTTGCGGTGGCAGACGGGCAACCGGCGAAGACGACCGGTAGCAGGTGGTCGGATCCGGAGATGCCCTCCTGGCAGGGCGATTCCGGCATGATCAGCCGTTTCTCGTGGCAGGGATGAGCCGTCCAGGGTGCTGAGTGGGCTACGTCCTTCGCCGTGCTCGTTCCAGCGCGATGGTGAAGCCGGCGAATCGAGGAGACGGGTCAATGGGTGAGGCATCGACGGAGAAGCCGGCTGGAACCGCCTCGCTACCGGCCCCGCTACGCCGTGAACGCGCGATTATTCTCATGCTGCTGCTGGTCCTCGCTGCCGTAAGCTGGCTCGTGCTTCTTCGCTGGCGGCCTGGGGTGGGAGGCGAGGAGATGATGGGCCCGACCATGGGCCTGGGACCGTTGCTCTTCCTCGCCGTGTGGGGCGTCATGATGATCGCGATGATGTTCCCGACCGCGGCGCCCATGATCCTGATGTTTACTCGCGTGCAAGCCGCAAAGCGTAAGCAGGGCCAGACGTTCGTACCCACCTGGGTCTTCGTGGCAGGCTACCTGATCATCTGGATCGCGTTCGGGATACTGATCTATGGTGTGGCCCTCGCCGCCGAGCGTGCCATGCAGGGATCGGCCTGGCTCAGCATGAACGCGGCGAGGGCCGGCGGCGCGCTCATCGTGGCTGCCGGGCTCTACCAGTTGTCACCGCTGAAGCGGTCCTGCCTCGCGCATTGCCGCACTCCTCTGCACTTCGTCCTTACCCGCTGGCGCGATGGCTACCAGGGCGCGCTCGAGATGGGGCTTCGCCACGGTCTCTACTGCCTCGGCTGCTGCTGGCTTCTGTTCGCGATTCTCCTGCCCCTCGGCCTGATGAATGTCGGGCTGATGGCGCTGATCACCCTGCTGATCTTCGCCGAGAAGTCGTTGCCGATCAGCCCACACGCCCGCGTCGCCGCCGCGGCAGCCCTCATCGCGTATGGCGCCATCGTCCTGGTCTTCCCGGGCGCTTTGCCGACTGCGATGGCCATGTAGCAACGCGTGGGCCGGACGAGCAGTGCGCTCTGTGGACGTTCACAGCCATGCCATAGCCTGGCTACGCGGGGCGGAGGGTGATATCCCTGCTCCGTAGCGACAGGATGCCGATGATGATGAACAGGATCGTGTAGCCGACGAGGATGAGCGCGGCCCGGTACGGGTGCTCGATGACGGTCTCCTGTGCCAGTGGAGAGAGGGCGCGCGTGTTGAGGCCGGTCAACCGGTCGGCATTGGCACCGATGGCAGTGGCGTTCACCAGGTCGATTAGTTGCCCCAGACCACCGTCGGCCACCGTTCGAAGTGCGGTGAAGGCTGCCAGGCCCACCTCTTCGACGATCAGGTAACCGAGGACGACGGCCATGGCGATGGCGGGAGAGCGGAACAGAAGCGCGAGCGCGACGGCTGCTGCAAGGTAGGGGAGCATCGCCAGCAGCGAGCGACCCACGCCAAAAACGAGCTCCCGCGCCATACCGAGATCGAGCCAATCGAGCGGAATGCGTCCCAGGTGGATCAACGAAGCAGCCGCCGAGAGCACGAAGGCCAGAACGATCGTCGCGAGCAGCCAGATCACTGCCACGAGAGCTAAGACGAGGATCTTGGCCACGACGACAGCTTGCCGGTCTGCGCCGCGAGCGAACAGCGGCACCACTGTACCCCAGGAGAACTCGCTGCCGGCCACGCTCGCACCGACGACGGCCAGCGCGAAGATTCCCAGACCCGGAAGGAAGTTGAGCCCGTTCGCCAGTCCTCCTGGCAGCACGGTGAGATCGACGAAGAGCTGACCGGGTCCGGCCTGGTCACCGCCGGCTCCCTCCGGAGCTGGGAGAAACGCGAGAACGATCAGGAGCGCCTGCACCGTGGCCAGGATCGCGAGGACGATGCCCAGGGCGATCCAGGTCATCGGCCGGCGCAAGACCTTGATGAGCTCGGCCCGGAAGATACCGCTCACGCGCCTGGCCTCCCATCCGTTGTCTCTCCGGTAACTTCGGCGAACAGCGAACGGAGAGATTCGCGCTGGGGCATGAGCTCCACCGGGTAGATGTCGTGCCGGGCGAGGAAGGCGCTCAGCTCGCCTGCCTGCTCCGGTGCAGCCTGCAGGACGAGGCGGCCGTCTTCGACAGCGATGTTGCCGATCCAGCCAGGACGGTCTGCTCCGCTGAGCAGTGTAAGCGCGCGCTCGTCGTCGGTGGTGCGTAACAAGATTCGCGCGCTCGCGCGTAGGAGGTCGTCGAGCCGGCCGTCGGCGACGATCCGACCCCGGTTGATAATGATCACCCGCTCGCAGATCTCCTCGACATCACGCAACAGATGGCTCGAGAGGAGGATCGCTTTGCCGCGGGCGGCGAGCTCGCGCAGCAGGTTGTGGACTCGCTGCTGGCCGTGTGGGTCGAGACCGTTAGTCGGCTCGTCGAGCAGCAGCAGGTCGGGGTCGCCGAGTAGGGCGTTCGCGAGCGACAGCAATTGTCGCATGCCCTGCGAGTAGGTCTTGAACGGTCGATGCGCGTTCTCGGTGAGCCCGACCTGCTCGATCAATCCATCGATCTGCCTGGCGTCGACGCCGTACGTGGCGGCCATGACCCGGAGGTTGTCGCGACCACTGAGGTAGGGGTAAAAGGCCGCGACCTCCGGCATCAATCCGACTCGACGAAGCAGATCACCGTTGCGTCTCTCGAGCGGCTGGCCGAACAGGCGGATGGTTCCGGACGAGGGCTGGATCAGGCCGGACAGCATGCCGAGCGTCGTTGTCTTGCCGGCACCGTTGGGCCCGAGCAGTCCCACGAGCTGGCCAGGGTAGAGGGCGAAGTTGGCAGCATCGACCGCTCGCTTGTCGCCATAACGCTTGGTCAGCTTCTCAACTTCGACCGCCGCATCCACCGCGCCGACCCAACAGCCCCTACGACTCCGCCTCGGCGAACAGATTCCCGAGCAATGGCTCGGCCTCTGCCGACTCCTCGCCGCCGCCGTCGTAGTGAATCCGATGGCGCAGCTCCGGCGAGGCCTGGCGGATGCGCTGCTCGATCTCTGCCATCAGCTCGGGATTCGCCTTGAGGAATGCCTTCGCGTTCTCCCGTCCCTGACCGAGACGCTCGTCACCCAGATAGTACCAGGCACCGCTCTTGCGAATGATACCCAGATCGGTCGCGACATCGAGAATATTGCCGGCGATCGAGATTCCCTCGTTGTACATGATGTCGAACTCGGCCTGGCGGAATGGCGGCGCGACCTTGTTCTTGACGACCTTGACCCGTGCCCGGATACCGACGGTGTCGGCGCCTTCCTTGATCGCATCGATCTTCCGGATGTCGAGCCGCACCGAGGCGTAGAACTTGAGGGCATTGCCTCCGGTGGTCGTCTCCGGATTACCGTACATCACGCCGATCTTCATCCGGAGCTGATTGATGAAGATCACCGCCGTCTTGGAGCGGCTGATCGCGCCGGTGAGCTTGCGCAGGGCCTGGCTCATCAGCCGGGCTTGGAGCCCTACGTGCGCATCCCCCATCTCGCCCTCGATCTCAGCCCGTGGCACCAGCGCCGCAACCGAGTCGATGACGACGACATCGACGGCACCGCTCCGCACCAGGGTCTCGGCGATCTCCAGAGCCTGCTCACCGGTATCCGGCTGGGCGATCAGGAGATCGTCGAGGTCGACTCCCAGGCGCTCGGCATAGACAGGATCGAAGGCGTGTTCGGCATCGATGTAGGCCGCCACGCCACCCATCTTCTGGGCCTGCGCGATCACATGGAGAGCCAGTGTTGTCTTACCGCTGGCTTCGGGACCGTAGATCTCGGTAATCCGGCCGCGGGGGATGCCGCCGACACCGAGTGCCAGATCGAGCGCGATAGAGCCGGTCGGGATGACCTCGACCTGGAGGCGAGAAGCGTCCTCGCCCATGCGCATGATCGAGCCTTTCCCGAACTGTCGCTCGATCTGTGAGATAGCGAGTTCGAGCGCGCGCTCTCGGTCCATGCTCGCTTACCGCCTTTCCTGCTGCGTGCTCATGAAGTAGAACCCATGTTCGAGTCCTGGCCAATCATACGAGATGAAGACCGGGAAGTCAACGCCCGTAGCCGGTTTAGGATCACTCGCCGAACCGCTCGACACGCTCCACCGGCAAGACGAAAATGATCGCTCCTCCGACCTCGACTTCGAAGTTCTCTGGCAGGTAGAGCAGCCCTGGCTCCAACGCCGGTGCGTAGGGCACCACGACCTGCTTGCGCCGGCGGCACACGCGGCGGACAATGGCGGTCGCTCGGTTCACCTCGTGGTCTTCGACGCAGAGGAGCAGGCTGGTGTTGTCGCGACGCAGCAATGCGCCGGTGCTGGCGATGCGGGTGACGCGAAACCCTTCCTCGACCAGCTCACCGACGAGCCGGTCGGCGTCCTCGTCCTGGACGATGACCACCATCAGTTTCACCCGTCACTCCTTGCCTGCCCGCGTCTGCGGCTGATCCACCCGGCAATCTCCAGTATAAGATGGCGCAAGTGCACGGGCAACGACCGCCGAAACGGTCGGGACAGGGAGGTAACTGTGGAGGATCGACCTCGTGCACTCTGCGCGGCGCCGGCCGGGTGCGCCTTCCTGCTGGTACTTCGAGAAGCTGGCGTGCCGCAGAGCCAGGCGCCTGAACCAGCCCTCTGTCACGCCGCTTCGGCCATCGCGATCAGCGCGCTGACAGTTTGGCGCGCCGACCATAACCGAGCTCTCCGAGCCGTCCTGGCGGAAGGTCCTCAACTCGTCACGATGGCCCGTGCCATTCTCGCCCAACCTCGAGCGAAATGGTGGTTCGGCCCGCTCGACCGGACGTCGCAGCTCTGGATCTCGCGCCGGGGCCAGCCCCCCGTGCCTGAACAGCTCGTCGTTCCTTGCACAGCGCCGGATGCCTGGGAGCGATATGCGCAGAAGCCCGCCAGCGGCTTGTTCACATCTACCCTTATCGGTGGCTCCAGTGCCGTTCTGGCGGCGCTGGCGCTGGGCGCAGGGGATTACCAGGTTCCCCTGCCTCTGACCCTCTATCGGCTGGTCGCATCACCGAGCGCACGCGTCTTCGAGGTCACCGGTCCAGAGGACTGGCACCGACTCTGCACCAGCTACCCGGCAGGAGGCGAGGATGGCCGCCTAGTGCCGCACTGGTCACGCGTGGCCCAGGACTGGGACGCCGTTCACCTGACGTTCGGCGGGCTGCTGGCCTCGGAGCAGGTCCGCGTCGAGACACGAGAGGGCTGGACCGAGCTCTGGGGGTGGGACTTCGAACAGACAGTGTGGCTCCGCTGGTGCTTTACCGACGTAACTCGACTTCCTGATCTGCACGCGTTTCCGAAGCCTCCGGTGGCACTGCGCCTCCCCTCGCAGATCCGTGGCTCGCCACCAGCCTAGGCGAGCGTTCTACGCCGGGGCGATCCTGTCGGGAGGTTCTCGCGGTCTCCCTCGGGCGGGAAGACTGGCACGTCGCCACGAGAACGTCTTCGACGGTCAGGAAAGATCCCCCGAACACGCGGTTGATCTGCGAGCTGTAGGCCAGGGTACCAGCGAGGAGCTCGGCTGGCGTCCCTTCAGCCACGACGCGGCCTGCGGCCAGGAAGACGATCCGGTCAGCCCAGGTGGCCGCGAACTCGACATCGTGGGTCGCGACCACGATGGCCCGACCCTCCGATGACAGTTCCCGAAGAAGATGCCCGAGGTTCGCCTTGCGCTCTGGGTCGAGGCCGCGGGTCGGCTCATCGAGCAGCAGGATCGGCGGACCGCCGACCAGCACAGCAGCCAGAGCAGCGCGCTGCCGTTCCCCTCCACTGAGATCATAGGGATGGCGGGCAGCGTGCCCCGCTAGCCCCAGCCGCTCGAGCGTCCACTCTACCCCGTTGTCCCGGTGCCCGCGAGCGCGGAGCGTCACCAGCAGCTCCTCGCGCACGGACTCGCTGAAGAGGATGCTCGCGGGATGCTGGGGAACGTAGCCGACCATTCGGGCGAGCTCTATCCTGGACAGGCGAGCTGCATCGCGACCGAGGACAACGACGCGACCCCGATCAGGCTTTTGGAGTCCGTTGATCTGCCTCAAGAGCGTGGTCTTGCCGGCCCCGTTGCGGCCCATCAGGACCGTAACCGTACCAGGATAGATCGCGAGCGATACGTCTTCGAGTGCCCATCCTTGGCTCGCTCGTACCCAGATCCGCTCGAGCTCGACGACCGGTGGGCCGTCCGGGCGGCGAGCGCTGGGGGCAGGATCGCCTGCCCAGAGAACCGGCCCATGACGACGCGCCTGCTCTCGTGCTTGCCGGACCGTGAGCGGCACTGGTCGCCAGCCTAACGCCAGGCTTAACCGAACGAGCGGCGGCGGCCAGGGGAGCTCGGGCGCGATTGCCTCCGGCGAACCATCGCGTTCCAACCGGCCATTCGGACCGAGGAGCGTGATCCGGCTACACAGACCCAGGACGCGCTCGAGCCGCTGCTCGGCTAGCACGATCGTCAACCCCAGGTCATCGACCAGCCGCCTGAGCGCGTCGATAACTGACTCAGCCGCCCAGGGGTCGAGCTGCGAGGTAGGTTCGTCGAGGGCAAGGATGCGCGGCCGGAATGCGAGCGTCGCGGCCAGCGCGACTCGCTGGCGCTCGCCACCCGAGAGGGTCTGCAGCCGGCGGTCTCGCAGGTGAGCGATCCCGAGCAGGTCTAGAGCTTCCTCCAACCTAAGCCGGATCGTCCGCTCGTCGTAACCGAGATTCTCGAGGCCGAAAGCAATCTCGTCGGTTACTCGATCGAGCAAGGTTTGCGACTCGGGGTCCTGCGCGACGAAGCCGACCTGCCGGCTGAGCTGCGCGGTGCTCTGTTCTCGCGTATCCAGGCCGGCGACCAGTACCCGACCCCCGAAGGTGCCACCGTGGAAGTGTGGCACTAACCCGTTCAAGCTACGCAGCAGGGTGGTCTTGCCGGACCCCGAGGCGCCGGCGAGCAGGACGAATTCCCCTTCTTCTACCCGCCAGCACACGTCCTGGAGGGCAGCGGTGTCCTGTCGTGGGTAGCGGTAGCTGAGATACTCTGCCTGAATCATGAGCGTCCCCCGGACAGCCAGAGAGCGGGCGCAGCCAGCGACAGGTAAGCCAGTCCGATGACCGGCTGGAACGGAGGCCATCGCAACCACGGGTAGGTGCTGTACGACAGTTGCTCGGGTGCCAGAGCCAGGGTGCCGATCAAAATCACGATGCTGCCCAACACCACCGCGAGCAGACCTTTCTCCCGACGGTACCAGCGCAGGCGCCGGACACCTGTCCAGGTACCTCGGCCCATAAAGCAGATCGCGAGGCTAGCGGCGAGAAGACCCGTTCCGGCCAGCCGGCCGTCTCCCGTAATCATGCCGAGCACCAGGATGCAGAGACTCCCGAGCGTGGCGAGCATCAGCCAGCGCGCCTGCCGCGAGGGAGCGTCGGCGCCGAAGCCGCGGCACTCGAGAGTTTCGGCGACCGCGATGGCGTGCTCCAGCCCGCGGTGCAGCACAGGCACCAGGATTGCGCGGAGGCGAAGCGCTGCCGGGCCGGAGAGCCCGCGTGCCTGCTGGGCCTCCTGAACCTCGCGCACGGCGCGGGCGGCCATCGGTAAGGCCGTGAGTGCCAGGGCCAGGCTGGTGGTGGCGGAGCCGAAGGCGGGCGGAACGAGGCGCAAGGCCTGAGCGCGGTCGAGCGCGCCGTCGAGCACCGCGCCCGTAATCAGGAGAGTCAGGAGCACGATTGCTGTCAGTAACCCGTAGAGCACGGCGTTGAGCGTGATCGGCCCACCGACGATCGGCCAGCCCGAAGGCAGGCGCCCGAGTACCAAGTCGCCGACGTGCGCGGTCAGGGCGTTGAAGACGATGCTAGAGATCGCGACGACCAGGCCGATCTGCAACGGCAACCTGGCCGGTGGCCGGCCGAGCGGCCGGCGTAGGTTGACTGCGAGGTAGGTGCTGACCGACGCTGCCAGCGCGAGGCTCAGATACAGCGGGTTGCGCGTGACCGCGACGCCGAGCATCGTGGCCGCAGCCCACGCGAGCCAAATCAGCGCGTTCATGTGCCGCTGCCTTCCGACGAGTCGTCGCTGCGGCGCCACGCAAGCCACCCCGCCAGGCCGAGCAGAGCCGATAGCATGGCTGCGAAGAAGAAATAGTTCGAGACTTGAGATGACGCTTGAGGCGAACTGGAGGGCGCTGCTGGCGTAGGCTGGGCAGCCGGCGTGTCCGCTCCCAGGGCAGTCGACGGGTTAGCCGGTGACGGCGCCGGCACCGGAGTTGCACGGGCAGTTGCCGTTACCTCAGGTGTACCCGGCATAGGAGCCGCCGGCGACGGTGTGTGTGTAGCCAGCGCTGTCGGAGAACCCTCGGGCTGGGGCGTAGCGGTCCCAGCTACTGGGGACAATACCGGGGTGACAGGCGGCGGCGTGCTGGTCGGCGCGGGCGGCGCTGGCGAGGACGGGGCGAGTGGAGTCGCGGTCGGCTCAGTGCTGGCCGAGCGGTCCACGCCGTGTTGGGCCGCGATCTCGTCGATCGAGATCGCGGGCAAGCCGCTCTCGCCGCTCGTCCAGGACCAGCCATCGACATCGCCGTCACGCACCTGCCGATTCGATGGCCCGACCTGCTGCAAAACCCACGTTCCACCCGGCTCCAAGCGAAAATAGTGCCAGTAGTAGGCCGGCGAGGCATAGCTCTGGCAGAAGCAGTTGTCGGCCGGGCATCCTTCGCCGTCGATGGCGCAGACTGCTGTCCCCAGCCCGCCGAAATTGGCCAAGGCCAGGGCTGCACCGGAGCGCATCAGTAGCTCCAGCCCGGTGATCTCTGTTTCGGTGAATTCGACGTAGTAGGTGAACACACGGCCGTCGCCGTGGCGAATGACCAGGCCAGCGCCGTTCGGCCGCTGGGCAACGACATCGCCGGGTGCCGCCGCCGGCAGAGCCAGGGCGAAGGCCAGGGCAAGCGCCAGCAGGGCCCGAGCGACGGGTGACGGCCGGTGACCAGCGAGCCGGCGCATCAGCGAGCCTCGACGACCTCAGCGCCCAACCGGCTCAACAGCACGTCGTACCGCTCGGACCAGACCCCGGGGTGCCACTCGAAGCGCGCGCGTTCGAAGTACTGCACCACTGTCCCGTCCTCGTTGAACTCCTCACTGATCGGATAGCCGAACACGGCCAAGCCGCCGAAGGACTCCCAGTACGCGCGGAAGCCGGCGCAGAGGTTGTGGCCCGTCTCCGGGAAGTAGAGGCAGTCGGGGCGGTCGATCGGGCTCGACAGTCTGAACGGTGACTCGGTCTCTCGCCCGACCGCGCGCTCGGAACCGAGGCGACCGAGCAGCACAAGCGCGCTTCCGTCGCTCCCACGGTGCAGCTCGAAGCGAGCCCGCTCGAAGTACTGCACCGCTGTCCCGAGGGCTGGCTCGTAGTAGGGCCTGGTCAACGGGTACCCGAAGTTGGCCAGCCCACCGTTCGACTCCCAGAAGGTACGGAACACGTCGCACACGTTATGGCGTGTGACCAACTCGTATGCGCAGTGTTCGGAGCTGCTCGGGATCTCATCGGCTCGTGCCCGATCGACCAGCGAGACATCCGAGTCGAGAACGGGCAGGGCTCTGCCGGCCAGCGCCGGGATGGCCTGGAGCGTAGCGAGCAAGCTATCGTCTGGGGCGTCGTCACGCCAGCGCAGGGCGCCACCTGGGTTCTGGAAACGAGCCAGGGCGTCGAGCGCGTGACGCCAGTCCGAGCTGTTCGGGTCTTCGCCGACGGCCAGAATGGCCTGCACAGCGAGCGCGGTCGAGTTGGCATCTCCAACCAGATGGTCGACTCCGGGCTGGTAGGCGAACGAGCCATCTGCTGCTTGTGCCGAACGCAGGTACGCCAGGCCAGCGGCGATCGCCTGGTGGTCTCGAGGTAGACCGGCGGCGATCAGCGCCTGGATGACGATCGCAGTCGTATTGCTGTCTCCTGCGCCGGGGTCGGTGCTGCCATCCCAGGCCCAGCTTCCGTCGGGCCCCTGGCGGCTCAAGACTGCCTGGATCGCTGCCGGTGGAACCTGAGGGACCATGTTGTCGGTTGCCGCGGCGATAGCCATCAGCGCGTAGGCATTAACGAAGAGTTGGGGATCGTACAGTCCGGTCTGCGTGTCGTACGCGCCTTCGATGCGCGCGACCAGATCCACGCCGCCGAACTGGCGGGGATCTGCCCCGGCAGCGATGACGGCCAACGCCAGCTTGGCGGCGCCACCCGTGGTCGAGCTGTAGCTCTCGGCCTGCGTGAGCAGGAACTCGAGCGGGCTCTTGCCACCTGCCCTCACGCTCTCAACTGGGATACCAGTAGCCACCAGCGCGTAGATTGCGTCGGCTGTGGTCGAGGGGTCGCTTTCACCGCTGAGCCCAGCGAAGCCACCATCGGGTCGCTGCTGGGAGCGCAGCCACTCAACTGCGTCGGCCAGGGCTGCCGCCGGGGCCAGGTTGGCCGATGCAGGCACGGCCGGAACGAGGAGCAGCGCCCATGCGAGGACAATTCCGATAAGGCAGCGTACCATGATCCCTCCACTTCACATCCGCAGCGCCACGAGCTGCTCGAGGCCAGCAGGGCGATCGCCTGACGCAAGTCGAGCGACCGTAACGAGTCCTAGGGGGACAGGCGTGGTCCAGGTGCACGGTGACGACCCTGCACGGCGGCCCGGGCGATCGATCTCCAGCGAGTGAACAAAATGAAACAGCCCGCTCGGGGCGGGCTGCCGGTGGATCACTGTGATGAGGCACAGCGTGTCACTGGCGTCCTCCCCCCTTAGCTCGAGGCAGGTCGGACACGGCGGCGATGGTAGACCTGGCTTCGCCGCGCGCTCGGCGCGGCATCACAGTTGCGGCACAGCCCCGGACTTGCACCGGTGTTCCCCCATGTGGACCGGCTACTCCCCGTTGCCTGCTCTGGCTCGGGGACGAAGCCGGCACCCGCCGCCGTCTCTCTGACCGGCGATGGTAACGTGCACAACGGCCTGAACGGCCTGATGGAACTATCTTCGCCGCAGCGACTGGCCGTGTCAAGGCCTGCGCCGCACTTCGCTGGCAGAACAGCCGCAGCATGACGGGCACGTGTCGCTCTCGTCCTGAGACGCGATGGCACATCCGTGCTCGCTCATGTCCTTCTTGCTCCAGACGACACTGGCAATGCCCAGAGAGCCAGGGAGACGCGAAAACGGGGGACGAACGCCTGAGCCTGCTACCCGGCGCTCAGTGCTGGGGGCGTGACTGGCGTCGTCGCCCGTAAGCCTGCTCCAGCAAAATGTCGAGATCCTCGTTCGTAAACAGGTAGGTCTGCGGGGCCAAGTGCAAGCCTCCCTCGCGGCTGTCTCCGGCCACGTAGCCCTTCACGAGGAAGCCTTCTGGCGTTTCGACGATCGCGATCCTCGTGAACCGCTGACTATCCAGATAGTGGCCCAGCGCTCGAAACATATCCTCGTAACGCACACGATAACGCCCGGTATGGTCGAGCATCTCCCGCTACCCCTCTACTGCCGGGACGACCGGTGGTATGGATCACGCCGTTCGTACTGCAAGTCTACTGCATCGCCCGTGCCGCGCGCTTGCACAGGGGATGAGACACCGTCGCGGGATTAACGGAGCCGGTGGAACTCGTTGAAGCCAGGATGATGCTCCTCGCTATCCACCTGCACGTCGACGACCGCTGGTTGACCAGCATCGTTGGCTCTCCTGGCGCGCTCCAGGGCCGGTTCCAACTCATCGGGACGCTCGACGCGTTCGGCCCAGCATCCGGCTGCCCGCGCAACCGCGGTGAAATCGAACGTGGCGGAGAACTCAGTCGCGATCACTCGTCCACCGAGGGCCGTTCGCTGGGTCCAGCGCGGCCAACCGAGAGCCCGGTCATTGAAGACGACCCAGGTCACCGGTGCTTGCTCCTGCACCGCGGTGGGCAGCTCGTGCAAGCCCATTTGGAAGGCGCCATCGCCGGTCGTGCATACCACATAACGGTCGGGCCGCCCGAGCTTGGCCCCGATGGCGCCGCAAACTCCAAAACCCATGGCGGTCTGCTCGGCCGGCGGCACCACGCATCCGGGATCGAGTACCTGGTAGTAGGGCCAGTAGTAAGCCCACAAGTCCTGCGCACCGTTTTCCTTGACCAGGATGGTATTTCGCCCGAACGTCCGGTTGATCGCCCGCACGACGCGCTTCCCTCGGAGCGGCACGCGGTCGTCCGCGGCGTCGCGCTCCATCTGCGCCAGGGCCGCGGCCCTGCGCTCGGCGAGGTCGGCTAGCCTCGCCTGGTTGGGACGTAGACCAGCTTCGCGCGCAGCTACGGTTAGGCGCTCCAGAGTGAGACGCGCGTCGCCCTGGATTGCCAGGTCCGGGATCCAGTTCCGGCCGATCTCGGAGGCTTCGATGTCGATCTGCACGAATGTCGCCTGTGCTGGGAAATAGTGCCACGCACCCGACTGAAACTCCTCCATGCGCGAGCCGACGGTGATCAGAAGGTCCGCCTCCTCGTAGACCGATTTCGGGTACTCGGTGCGATAGAGCCCGACCAGCCCGGCGAAAAGTGGGTGATCCTCGCGCATGATCCCGCGCCCAGCGGGCGTCACCAGTACTGGCATGCCGAGCGACTCGGCAAAACGGTCGACGGCGGCGTAGGCCTGGGACAGAATTGCTCCGCCCCCGCAGACCAGTACGGGACGTTCAGCTTGCATCAGGAGCTTCACCGCCCGCTCGATGCGGTCGGGGTCCGGCGCCGGGCGCACAGCGTGGTCGGCCGGCCGGTAGTCGGGCATCTCGACAGCTTCGAGTGCGATATCCGACGGCAGTTCCAGGTAGACTGGGCCCGGCTGTCCGGTCGTGGCCAGCGAGACGGCGCGACGGAGCGCCCACCCGGCCCGCTCCGGTCGCTCTACGGTGACAGCCCACTTGGTGATCGGACGCATGATGGAGAGGTGATCGGCTTCCTGGAATGCGCCCATGCCGTAGGTGCGCGACGGCGCGCGTACTCCCAGTGCCAGCACCGGCGTGCAGCCCGACCAGGCTTCGAGGATGCCGGGCACCAGGTTGGCTACGCCCGGCCCGGGGCAGCCGAAGCAGCAGCCGACCTTGCCAGATACCCGCGCAAAGGCCATCGCCATGAAGGCTCCGGACGTCTCGTGGCGAACCAGTACCGCTCGAACGTTGGACGAATCGTACAGGGCGTCATAGAGCTGCTTCGCGCTACCAGGCAGTCCGAATACGTACGGGATGCCCTCTGCTTCGAGGCCAGCGACGATCTGCTGCCACGGCGTCCGGATAGCCACGACTCGAGCCTTTCACACGCGCGCTCATCCCCAGGAACTCATGGACGATCCAGCACCAGAATACCCGACGTCATCCTGAATGCAAGCGATACCATGGGGGAATGCGAACGTACACATCCCGAGGCGAGCATCCTGGCATCCGGCGATCCGGGTGGCTACAATCAATCGGTTGCAGGCTTGGAGTGGCATGTCTCGTATGGAACGACGACTTCCGGCGACGATTACCGAGCTAGAACGAATCGAACTCGAACTCGAGTTGCTGCGGCGTAACGCGACGATCAGTCATTTGCGCCAGGCGATCACTCAAGAGGAACTCGAGCAGCAATCGCTTCGCCGGGTCATCGAGGAGCGACTCGGACCGCTGCATCGGGAGATCGAGCAGCTCAAGGCGGAGGTCAATGCCCTGGAGGCGCGGCTCCGCCGCCTACTTCGCGCGTCGCGGCCTTTGAGCGATTCGGAGCTGGATGCGCAGGCCGCACAGGAGCACGCTGAAGAGGCGGCCTGGCGCGCCGAGTTCCGCGCTCAGCAGTCGGCTCGCGAAACCACGCAGGGGCGGCTGCTGGGCTCGGCAAACGGCCACGACGACGTGCTTCTCCGCCGGCTGTACCGGACGCTCGCTCGCCTAATCCACCCCGACCTGGCGCAGGACGGCCATGATCGGGCCCAGCGCGAGGCGATCATGCGAATCGTGAACCAGGCTCGGGAGGCCGGCGATGTGGACCAGCTCCGCCGGCTGCTTGCCATCTGGGCGCGCGAAGATGATGGTGATCGGCCGTACGATATCGAGGCACTTCGGTCGCGCGTGGCCCAACGCGGCGTCGAATGCGCCGAGTTGCGTCAACAACTACAACGACTCCGGCGGTCGGACCTAGGTCATCTGCTCGCCAAGGGGCGCGATGAGGTCGAACGTTATCTGCGCCATCGCGAGGTCACGCTGCGCCGGGAGCTCGCGGTGCAGCGACTGCGCCGGCGACGTGTCCTCCGCCTCATCGAGGAACGCCGTCTGGAACTGAGCCGCCGCGCTGATGCCGAAGCACGCCGGAGCTCTTGAGTACATGCAGGCGTTCGGAGCATACCCGTCCAGCCAGCGCGCGACGTTGTGAGACGCGATGCGAACGTGAAGGGGACAGATGGCAGTTCCGGCTCACCTGCGGAGCGCGAAGGTGCCAGGTGGTTCATTGCTGGCGGCCCTGCTCGATCGGCGGCTCCAGGCATGGAGCGATCGAGGCGGAGCCAGCCAGCAGATCGGCGAGCGCTGGTCGCGACTGGTCGCCGAAGAACTGGCAGGCTGGGTGGGTCGACAATTGCCCCTCGATGGGGCCGGTTCGGCGCGGCTGAGCGGGGTGATCTGGTTGGATGCTGAGCCGGCCATCGAGCGACATGCGGGACGAAACGGCCTGGCAAATCCCGATTTCCTGTTGATCTACGACACGATCGATGGGGCGCTCGCGCTTCAGCCGGCCGACGCAAAGTTCGCGGTGCAGGTCGTCAAGCCTGAGCAGATCCGGGCGAGCGCCTTGCGCGCGTTGCTCGACTCGGGAAATCCGGCACTGGAGCACGCGCTGTCACAACGGCTTCCGGATATCGATATCCGGCAGGCCCGCGTGGTGGACGGTTTCGTCGTAAGCCCGGCCGGGATCCTGACGGAGCACTACCGTCATCGCCTGGTTAACGACCCCAGTGTTGGGCTGCGCCCGGAGCAGATCGTGACACTCGCCGTCGATCCTCGACGGATGTTCGCCGGGCTGCCAGTGGCGCGCCTGGTGGGGGTGCTGGCCGGGATCGACCGGCTGCCGGTGAGGCCAGCACACGAGCTCGTCGCGGCGGTGTACTACGTCCGCCTGGCGTGTGCTTGCGCCTGGTTCTGGCAGGAGGAACGCCGGCCCTTGCTCTCGCTCGACGGGCCGCCCCCGCTCGACCTCGACGCGCTACGCGATGAAGTGGTGTCCCGCGCCGCAGCGGCCGAATCAGCGTTCAGCCTGGTGGAGCGCTGGGCTGCCGATACGGAGGCGATACGTCGAGACCGTGAGGCGCTCGAGCCGTTTCTGTCTCCTCCGCTTCGCAACCGCGAGCTTCTGGAGCTCGTCGAGAACGCTGGGTTGGCACAGGACCGAGCCTCCCTGCGAAGTCTTCGGCGGGAACTCACGTCATGGTACCGGTCGGAATTGATCGCGCGTTTGGGTTGTATCCCTGCTAGAGCCGGCCGGCCAATCGCCGAGATCTTGCAGGAACTCGCGATGATCAGTCGCGAACTGGCCCCCCTCGCGAGTGCGTGGGTACGCGAGCGGATCGCCTCCGTCGCGCTAGAGCGCGGTGGCTAAGGAGCTCCCGTTCAGTCGAGGCTCAGGATCTCCGTGTGGAAGTCCGCCAGGTAACCGCCGTTCAAGTTATCTTCGATAAATGCCACGACTCGCTGCATCATCTCATCGGCATGGCTAGCTGAGGTCGAAACGCACGCAAAGCCGAGCTCGGCATACTGCCACTGCTGGTGACCGTCGACTTCTGCGATGGCAACGTTGAACCGGTGCTGGACGCGGTTCGTGATCGCTTTGATCACCGCGCGCTTTTCCTTCAGCGAATGGGCCTCGGGGATCTCGATTGCCAGGCGACAGACTCCGATGATCATGGTCGCTCTACGCTATCCAGCGCGCTAGATGACGTTATGTTCCTGGATCAACTTACCCTCGCGGAATCGCCCCGGCGCAAAGCCCCGGATGTCGACCGATTGCACCGCTCCGTCGATCACCAGCTCGGCGATACAGCGTCCAACCGCGGGGCCTTGCATGAACCCGTGCCCGCTAAAGCCGGCAGCCACGATCAGTCCTTCGATCTCGTCGACGTAGCCGAGCAGCGGGTTGTCGTCAGGCGTGATTTCGTAGAAGCCTGCCCAGCCTCGCTTGATCCGTGCCTGCTCGAAGGTCGGGGCGCGCCGGCAGAGAGCCTCGATCGTACGCACCATCCAGGCCTCGTCGACGCGCTTGTCGAAGCCCGGAGGCTCGTCCGGATTTGCCATGCCGAAGAGAAAACCCTCGCCCTCCGGATGGAAATAGAGCGAGGTTTCAAACTCGATCGTCATCGGGATCGACTTCGGCACGGGATCGAAGCGCTCAGTTACGAAGCTCATCCGCCGGTAGGGCAGAACTGGTAGGTCCACACCAGCCAGCTTGCCGACCTCCTGAGTCCAGGGGCCGGCGCAAATAATGGCGAGGGAGGTTTCGATCCGCCCATCCGGCGTCAGCACGGCCTGGACGCGGTCGCGGGCAACGTCGAAGCCGACGGCCGGGCAATCCTCCCGGATGTCCACCCCCAACCGTCGCGCTGCCTGCGCGAAGCCCATCGTCGCACTATAGGGATCGCACCAGCCGTCGCGCGGGCAGTAGGTGCCACCGAGCACGTCGTCCACGCGTATCGCCGGATTCAACTCGCGGATCTCGTCGGGCTCGACCCACCGCACCGGCACCTCGTGCGCGCGCTGCAACTCGACGTTTGCCCGGAACACGGGCACGTCGTCCGGGGCGGTTAACAGGAAGAGATATCCTTGCTGGTGCAGCCCGATATCGACGCCGAACAGCTCGGCGAAGTTCTCCCAGATGTCGAAGCTTAGCTTTGAGAGGACGATATTCGTCTCAGTGGAGAATTGGAGCCTGATACCACCGGCGGCGTCGGCGGTTGCCCCGCGAGCGATCTCGTCCTTTTCCAGCACGATTATCCGGCCAGCTCCGCGGGCAGCGAGGTGATAGGCCACGCTACAGCCCATGATGCCGGCTCCGATGATGACGATGTCAGCGCGCTCGCTCATCCGGGAGATCGCTTCTCGAAACGTTTCCATCGTCGCGTCCAAGCGACTGCCCACGAAAGTATACAGGGGCGCATGCCGATTTCAGCGGGCATCCGCTCAGCGAGCAAAATCTGCCCGGGACATTGCCGCACGCCAGACCTGGTACCCTCTGGTAGCATGTCGATCACCGGTAGCGGACCGGCCGGAGGGAGCGAGAGCGATGGTTGAGACGTACAACACGATCGTTGCGCGCGACATCATGACCGACAATGTCATCTCAGTGCGGCCGGATACACCGGTGGACCGGGTGGCTCGACTCCTCGCCGAGCACCAGATCACCGGAATGCCGGTCGTTGACGACGAGGGGCGAGTGATCGGGATCGTTTCGGAGTACGACGTGATCTCCAAGCGTGGGCGCACGGCAGCCGACATCATGAGCCGCGACGTGATCAGCGTCAGCGAGGACACGTCGGCTGAGTCGGTGGCTCGGCTTCTGTCGGAGCGGCGCGTGCGGCGGGTGCCTGTCCTGCGGGAGGGTCAACTGGTCGGCATCATCAGTCGTGCAGACCTTGTCCGGCTATTCGCCATCACCCGGTGGACGTGCGAAGACTGCGGCTATTTCGTCCGGGGCTTCCAGCGGCCCGAGCAGTGCGAGGCGTGCGGCTCGAGCCGATTCGTGCTCGACCGCGAACCACCTGGCATGTAGGAACCGGGTGTCAGGCGAGAACCTGCGGGAGGTGCGGAGTCGTGGTAGACGTGGCCGTTATCGGCGCGGGGATCGTCGGCCTAGCGGTCGCCCGGGAGCTTCTGATCCGCCGGCCCTCGTTGCGCCTGGTCGTGCTCGAAAAGGAGCAGGAGATCGCCGCGCACCAGTCGAGCCACAACAGCGGCGTGATCCACTCGGGCCTGTACTACAAGCCCGGCTCGCTCAAGGCGCGCGCCTGCGTTGCCGGTGCCGCTCGACTCATCCGCTACTGCGACGAGAAAGGTATACCGTACCGCCTCTGCGGAAAAGTGGTGGTCGCGACGTCACCGGAAGAGATCCCACGTCTCGAGGAACTGTACCGTCGGGGGCAGGCGAACGGCGTGCCCGGTCTGCGCATGGTGGGGCCCGAGGAGTTGCGGGAACTCGAGCCGCACGTGACCGGCGTGCGGGCCATCTGGTCGCCGAGAACCGGGATCGTCGATTTCTCGCAGGTGGCGCGGGCATACGCTGATGACGTGCTGGAGCGTGGCGGCCAGATCTGCACTGGCTACCGGGTGGTGGTGATTCACCAGAGAAGTTGCTCGACGGTGGTCGAGACCACGGCTGGCGACGTCGAGGCCCGCGCGATCGTGAGCTGCGCGGGGTTGTACGCCGACCGGATCGCCAGGCTCACCGGCGCCCCACCCGTGCCGCAGATCGTCCCGTTCCGCGGCGACTACTACGTGCTGCGTCCCGAGCGGGCCAGCCTCATACGCGGTAACGTCTACCCGGTACCCGACCCACGCTTCCCGTTTCTGGGCGTGCACTTCACTCCCCGGATGGACGGCCAAGTCTGGCTAGGGCCGAATGCCGTGCTCGCTTTCGCCCGCGAGGGCTATCAACGAACCGCCGTGAACCTCACGGAGCTAGCGGAGGCGGTACGTTACGTTGGCTTTCGCAAGCTGGCTCGCAAGTACTGGCGGACTGGGTTAGCCGAGCTGTGGCGAGACTTCAGCAAGCGTGCATTCCTGCGCTCGCTCCAGCGCTACGTACCGGAGCTGGTGGACGATGACCTGCTGCCAGGGCCATCGGGCGTCCGTGCGCAAGCTCTGTCTCCGGATGGGGAGCTGGTGGATGACTTCGTGCTGGATCGCCAGCCAGGAATCCTGCACGTGCGCAACGCACCCTCGCCGGCCGCGACCTCCTCTTTGGAGATCGCGCGGATGATTGCCGATGAAGTCGAGCCGATGCTGTAGCGGCCAAAGGCTGTGCGCAACGCTCAGCTTCCCTTGGCCACTGCTTGCTCGCGTCGGCCAGCGGCAGGGTGTCCGCGGAAGTTCAGGGCGAAGACGACCATGCTGAGAACGCTGAAGAAGACGAACGCGAGGAAGACCGGCCCGTAACCGGACGCGACGATGACGGGACCCGCGAGAAAGCTGGCCAGCGCGAAGCCCAGATTCCAGGCCGCGCTCCGCAGGCTGAACGCGTTGGCGCGCGCGCTCGGTGGCAGGATGTCCGCGACCATGGTCGAGTCGATTGGCCAGGCCATCGAGATCGAGATCGCCCGGACAATGTGGGCGGCTATGGCGACCGGTACGGTCGGCATCAGGAGCAGCAGCAGGTAAAACGGAACCGGCATCAGGCGAATCACGAGGATAGCATCCAGCGAGCCTAGGCGCCGGGCCAGTACCGGAGCGAAGAGGCCGAGCACGGCTCCGAGCAGGCTGGCGAGCGCGTAGATCACCCCGATGGTGCTCGCCCGGAGCCCGATCGAAGCCAAGAACACGTTGTAGAACGGGATCACTGCGCCTGCGCCGAGGCTCAGTAGTCCCCCAGTGAGGACGAAGGCCAGCGCGTGCCGGCGCGCCTCGCGCTCGCGGCGCTCCTCGCTGGTGACGAGAAGGTGCTGGGCGGTGAACTGGGTCTGCTGGTAGCGCGCTTGTCGCATGAGAAGCATCGGCACCAGCGCGAGGGCCGTCAGGATCAAACTCAGCAGGAGTCCCAGCCGGAAGCTTCCAACTCCCGGCACCGCCAGCCCGAAGAGCGGGCCGAGGAGACGGGGAGCCCAGCCACCGACCAGGCTACCGACCGTAGCGGACACGGAGGTCAGCGAGAGCGAGAGGGCGGCGACGGTCGACCGTGTCTCCGGCCGTGCATGCTCGATCACGAACGGCATCAACGGCACGAAGATGAAGGCGGTACCGATCCCCTGGAGAGCGCCGACCACCAGGATCGCGAGCCGATCGGTCATGAAGGCGAGCAGAACCGAGGCGGCAACGTAGGCGGCCGTGCCATAGGTGATGCACCACCAGGAGCCGAAACGGTTGAGCATCCGGCCGAGCATCAAAGCGCCCACGGCGAGCGCAACGGTCGAGAGCCCGTTGAAGAGCCCGATCACGTCTTCGCGATAGCCCAGCTCGACAAGGTAGAGGTTGAAGAGGAGCGCGAAGGCCCCAATGCCGATGTTGGAGAACAGACTATAGATCAGGAACAGCTTGATGTCGCGCTGAAAGCTGCCGATGCTCGCGAGGTATCGCAGAATATCGTCGAGCAGCGTGGTTACGGCCGGCATGTCCCCCTGAGCCGTCCACGACCAACCTGGCCGCTTCGCGGCTAGTATACCGATTACCTCCATGCCTGTCTGTCAGGACCTGCTAGGCTTGCAGGCGGCGGTTCCGGTCAGGCCGATCCTGGAGAGGGAAATGGGTGTGATTGACCTTATTGCCCGCCGTGCCGCCAGTATCTTGCGTGTTAGGCCGTGCGGGCTCTGCAGCGATTTCGACGGGACGCTCTCTCGGATCGTCCCATCCGCGAATCAGGCTCGAATCGAGCCATCGATTCGAGACGTTCTCGAATCGCTGACTGGCCAGATCGACGTGATCGCCATCATTACCGGTCGTTCCATCGACGATGTCCGCAGGCGCGTCGGGCTCGACGGCCTGGTCTACATAGGGAACCATGGACTGGAACGGTGGGAACACGGCGTCTACCAAGTCGATCCCGATGCTCTGGACTGGGTGCCGCGGATTCAAAAGATTGCGGAAGAACTGGCGAGCCGGTTTTCGTCGCCGGCCGTAGAGGTGGAGCTGAAAGCGCTATCCCTCTCGGTGCACTTCCGGAGGACCGATGATCCGGCAGCGGTCGAGCAGCAGCTCCTCGGCGCGCTGGAGCCACTAGCCAAGCAGCATCGCCTGCGCCTCACCCGAGGGCGGATGGTGATCGAGCTACGCCCTCCCATCGACCGCAATAAGGGCACGGCACTCGCGGACTTGATCGAGCGCCGCGGGTTGCGAGCGGTGGTATTCCTCGGCGACGATCGGACGGATGTCGACGCCATGCAAATGCTGGCGAGCTTGCGTGCAGCGGGCCGGATCGAGGCCATGAGCATCGGTGTTCGTAGCGATGAGGCGCCTTCGGAACTGGTCGAGGTCGCCGATGCGCTGGTGGACGGAGTGGAAGGCGTCGCGGCCTTGCTGGAACATCTGAGGCGATTGCTCTAGGGATTCCGAGCAACAGTGCGGGGTGGATGGCCCTCCCGGTTCCTGCTGTTCCAGGTACTGGGAGTTGTGCTCTCCATTAGCCCGCGACGACGAGTCATCGCATCAGAGCGGGTCGAGTGGCCAGATAGGGCGCGGGATGCGCTCGTAGGGGAAGAACAGCAGGTCGGGTGTGGTGATACCCGGCGTGGCTGCCGGGAGAACGGACACGGCGCCCGGTTCCCAGGCTGCCAGGTATTCGACAGCCGACTTGAGCACGAGGCAGCGAAGTTCCTCGATCGGCACGCCCAGCGCCTGGAGCAGGCCCGGATCGTTGGCCGCGACCGGTTCACTGGTCAGGATCAACGCGAAGCGACCGTGGTGGCGTCCGTGTGCCTCGATGACGACGCTCGAGCCTGCGCTCTCGATCAGACCGCTGTCGAGTGGGCCACGACGACGATACGTGCCGTCCGAAATGCGCAGGACGCGACCGCGCACATCGATCGGGTACCCGTGCCGGCGGTCGGTTTTGCCGCCGACAGAGAGCTCGACGTCCGAGCCGACCCCAGCCTTCACCGCGTCTTGAACGGCGGCTGGATCCACGACGATGGCCAGTGCGGCGTCCTCTGCGCCGAGGTCGAGGAGTGCCCAGAGCGCGGTGGTTCCCTCACCGGGTCCTCCCGCCTCGGGCGCGTCCCCGAGCTCAGCGATAACGGCCAGCCCCTGATCGGTCGCCATCGCGGTGTGGACTGCTTGCTCGATGTTGAGGCCGGGCTCGAGCAGCTCGCTACGGCGTGCCCAGAGATGTTCGCTCACTTCCGCAGCGATCTCCTCAGCACGCGTGAGGGAGCGGTCTGCGACGACGACCACCGCCGCTCCAGCCATGGGAACGTCCGCGTAGGGGAAGCCGCCGAAGCAGGTCACCGCCACTACCCCAGATCTCGACTCCAGTTCGCGGACGTGCCCGGCGATGGCTCGCAGTGGCTCTCGGTCCGTCCGCTGGGCGGCTAGCGGCAGGAGCAAAGGCACACGGTGCACGGCGGTGACCGGCCGAATTCGGCCTTCAACGGTAGTGACCAGCCGTTCCAGAAGGTCTGCGACCCGGACAGGAATATCCACTGGCGGCCACTGCTGTGGCCCGGCCACGATCGTTGCCCCGCTGACGAGCTCGGCATCGACGTTCGCGACCTGATCGAGGAAGACCGCGATCGGCAGGCTCGCGCCCACGGTTTCTCTGAGCCGCTGGAGAAGCCAGGCATCGGCGCTCACCCCGCCGTCGGTCAACATCGTCCCGGAGAGATGGAGGAACAGGCCATCGAGCGGCCTCGAGTAGCCGCAAATCTGCGCGGACAACCGGTCGATCAGCGCCTGGAGCTCGCTCGAGGGTACGGGGCCGCTGGCCCGCGCGTAGACTGCCAGCAGCGGCACGGCTCTAATGCCGAGTCGTTCGGCCGACGCGAGGAAACTGCCCGCCACCGATCGAGTATGCGCGAAGGTTTGGAGGATCTCTCTACCGAACGCCCGCAAGCGCAGTCGATCTTGTGCGAGCGTCCCAGGTACTCGGGAGAACGTGTTGGTGCGCTGATGGATCGCAGCGAAGCCGATCAACACCCCATCGTTGCTCCAGGCGAACGGCCAGATGGCCCGAAAACCGGGAGGATTGTACTCCATTACCGTGGGTATCCTGCGGATCGTGCGCTATGATCAAAGCAGGGATTTTCGAGGCCAATCAACGTGGAGATAAGTTCGATGTCCGAGAAAAGCCAGGTGTCGAACCCACCAGCTCAGCAGGCGATCGCCGAGCCGCTGACGTGCCCCCAGTGCGGTGCCGACCTGACGACCGATCCCGTGTATCAGCGTTACCGGGTCTGCGCGAGTTGCGGTCATCACTTTCCCCTGTCAGCGGACGAGCGCATTGCGCTGTTGGTCGATCCAGGGACGTTCGACGAGTTCAACCGGCACCTCGTGTCGGTCGACCCACTGGTCTTCTCCGATCGCCTTCCCTACCGCAAGCGGATCCTCCAGGCGCGTGAGCAGACCGGCCTGCGCGAGGCAGTCGTTACCGGGACGGCGCGTATTCGCGGGCGCGAGGTCGTTCTGGCTGTCCTTGATTTCCGCTTCCTCGGGGGCAGCATGGGTTCGGTCGTAGGGGAGAAGGTCACGCTCGCTTTCGAGCGCGCAGCCGAGCGCCGCCTCCCGATCGTCACCGTCTCCGCCTCAGGCGGTGCCCGGATGCAGGAGGGTATCCTCAGCCTGGTTCAGATGGCCAAGACGACCGCAGCAGCGAAGCGAGCGCATGACTCCAATGTGCCCTACATTTCAGTCCTGACCCACCCGACGACCGGGGGCATCTATGCCTCGTTCGCCAATCAGGGGGACATCATCCTGGCGGAGCCAGGGGCACTCATCGGCTTTGCGGGACCGCGGGTCGTCAAGGAGACAGCGGGACAAGCGCCGAGCCAGTCGCATAGCGCGGAGTTCCTGCTGAGCCACGGGTTCGTCGATCAGATCGTCGACCGGCGACGGCTGCGCGATGCGATCGCGATGGTCTTGCGCCTGGTGAGCGCGCGGCCGCCGCTGCCGGTCAAAGGGGAGGAGCAGGCGATCGGCCCCAACGGCAGCGGGCGGCGAGCGTGGGAGGTCGTCCAGATTGCCAGGCATCCGGAGCGCCCGACGACGCTCGACTACATCCGGCGGATCAGCCCGCAGTTCGTGGAGCTCCATGGCGACCGGCTCTTCGGCGATGACCCGGCTATGGTAGGCGGCCTCGGGGAGATCGCGGGGCATGGGGTAGTCCTGATCGGGCACGAGCGCGGGCATGGGGATCCTGCCCGGCGCAACGGCCAGGCACTGCCCGAGGGCTACCGCAAGGCGATGCGCCTGATGCAACTGGCTGCGCGCCTGAAGCTGCCGGTGATCACCTTAATCGACACGCCCGGGGTGTATCTCGGCGAGGGAGCCGAAGAGCGCGGGATCGCGATGGCCTTGAGCGAGTGTCTCGCGCTGATGAGCGTTCTCCCGGTTCCCACAATTGCCGTGATCACTGGCGAAGGCGGAAGCGGAGGGGCACTCTCCTTGGCGGTGGCCGACCGCGTTCTCATGATGGAGAACGCGATCTACAGCGTGATCTCGCCGGAAGGAGCGGCGGCAATCCTCTACCGCGATGCCTCGCGCGCGCCCGAGGTCGCCGAGTCGTTGAAGATCACCGCTGCCGATCTGAAGCGCCTGGAAGTCGTGGACGGCATCGTTCCGGAGCCGGAAGGCGGAGCGCATCGCGACCATGACTATGCTGCCGCTCTCCTGCTGGACGCCATCGTCCGCGCGCTCGCCGAGGTCATCGAGATGCCACCGGATAAGCTGGTGCGGGAACGGTACCGGAAGTTCCGGCGGATGGGGCAGACGAACACCTACATTCGCGAGCTGGTGTCGCAGGAGGTCAGCGAATTGAGCGCTGTGGTCAGCCGCACGTTCATCTCGCTGCGCGAACGCTTGCCCTTCGCACACGAGGCAGAAGAATCGCCGGAAGAAGGCACGCTTGCGCCGTGACGGTGCCGATCGCGCACTCGACCCTTGACGCAACGCACGAGAGCGGCTAGTGTAACTACTAGAATCACGTCGACACTGGCGTGAGACGAGGGCTGGCTTGGTCGCGCCAGGCTGCAGCGCTGCCAGGCTAGCTTATACCTAAGCGGGCGGTGTCGCATCAGTCATGGCAGGGGCTGGATCAGGGGAGTTCCTATACCCAAACCCTGCATCGTAGAGCCGTTGGGAACTGATGGCATAAGACCGTGTCTCCGACTAGCCGGCACCGTGTCGGCGGCCGGTGGGGCGAGATCGGGGTAAGACAGGGAGCGGAGCGATGGCCGGAGTGCAGCAAGCTCCTGCTGCGGCGAGGAGGGAACGCGAGCAGCGCGGTGCGCGGCTGGAGTTGATCGGATTGACCAAAGTGTATGGCGACGTCGTCGCTGCCGATCAGGTCACGCTCGATATCGCGCCAGGCGAGTTCATTACGCTCCTCGGCCCCTCGGGATCCGGCAAGACGACCACACTCATGATGGTCGCGGGCTTCGTGCTGCCGACCGCGGGGCAAATCCTGGTCAACGGCGAGGATATCGCCTTCCAGCCGCCGCACAAGCGAAACATCGGCATGGTGTTCCAGAACTACGCGCTGTTCCCACACATGACCGTCGCGGAGAACATTGCTTTCCCGCTCAAGATGCGAAAGTGGTCGCGGGAGCAGATCCGGCAGGCCGTGCGCGAGGTGCTGCAGCTCGTGCGGCTACCCGGCTTCGAGGAACGCTTTCCACGCCAGCTCTCCGGAGGGCAGCAGCAGCGGGTGGCGCTGGCGCGCGCGCTGGTGTTCCGCCCGCCGGTTCTCCTCATGGACGAACCGCTCGGGGCACTCGATAAGAAGTTGCGCGAGGAGATGCAGCTCGAAATCAAACACATCCAGGAGTCGACCAATACCACGACAATCTACGTTACCCACGACCAGGAAGAGGCGCTGACCATGTCCGATCGCATCGCGGTCATGAACGGTGGCCGGATCGAACAGGTCGGCACGCCCCGCGAGCTGTACGAGCAGCCGGTGAGCCAGTTCGTCGCTGACTTCATCGGTGAGTCGAATTTTCTGAGTGGCCGGGTGGAGCCTGGCGATGGGCGATTCTTCCTCGTGACACCGGAAGGATGGCGTGTCTCGATTCCTGTCTCGGACAGTGTTCAGCCAGGCGACCAGGTTTCGGTCGCCCTGCGGCCTGAGCGGATCGTCATCGGCGACGGCTCCGGTGACAACGTAGTCGAGGGGACGATCGAGGAGATCATCTACGTCGGCGAGGCGACTAAGTTCCGGGTACGCCTGGAACACGGTTCGTGGTTGACGGTGAAGCAACCGAGCCGTCTGGAGACCATGCGCTGGCGTCGCGGCGACCGGGTACGGCTGAGCTGGGGCACCGCCGACGCCGTCATCGTCCGGGATGGCTCTGGCGAAAGCGCCTGACCGGATGGTGGAGGTATCGATGGGTGGCCGGGTGCCGAGCCAAGCTGATGTCGTGGTGATCGGAGCCGGAGCCTTCGGCCTGAGCACGGCCTATTTCCTCGCACGCGAGGGCGCTGGTCGTGTCGTGGTACTGGACCGCTATGCGCCGCGCTCGCAGACCTCACCCCGAGCGGCGGGCCTGTTCAAGCTGATCCAAGGGGATGAACTCCGGACGAGACTAGCCCGGCTAGCGATCGACACCGTGCTCGGCTTCAGTGAGGAGACCGGGGCGCCGTTGCCGGTCGAACGCTCGGGGAGCCTGCTCATCGCCCGCACGGAGGCGCACGCGGCCTTGATTCTGCGCGAGGCCGAGCAGTCGCGCCGCTGGGGCGTCGAACTGGAGCTGGTCGCCGCCACCGAGGTGTGCCGCCTCGCGCCCTACGTGGAGCCCGATGAAATCCGCGCCGCGTGCTGGATTCCCGGAGACGTCTACATCGAGGAACCAGCGAGCCTCCTCGAGGCCTACCAGGAGGGGGCGGCGAAGCGCGGAGCCGCGGTCTGCGGACATGTGCCGGTGACGGGGATTCGCGTGCGCGCTGGGGAGGTGGCCGGCGTCGTGACCCCCAGCGGGAAGATCGCCGCGCCGGTCGTTGTCGATGCAGCGGGCGCCTGGGCACGGGAGGTCGGTCGGTTGGCTGGGGCTGAAGTCCCCATCGTTCCGATGCGACATCAACTCTACATAACTGATCCAGTACTCGGCATGCAGCCATCGTACCCGATCGCGCGGATCATCGACGTGGCGGTCTACGTCCGGCCGGCCCGGGGAGGGATCATGCTGGGCGGATTCGAGAGCGACCCGCTTCCGCTGGATCCGGCCGGGCGGGATGAGTCGTTCTCGATGGACGATGTGCCGCTGGATTTCGCGGTGCTGGAGCGACTGACCGGCCAGGTCGAGCGTACGGTTCCCGACCTTCGGCGGGTCGGGGTGCAGGAGCACCGCGGCGGGCTGTTCACCATGACGGCGGACGGGCTATTTCTGGTGGGCCCAGTGCCGGGCGTGCGCGGGCTGTGGACCCTCACCGGTTGCAACGGCAGCGGGTTCTCGTTCTCGCCCGCGCTGGGCCGGCTGCTAGCCGAGTGGATCGTCCACGGCGAGCCTTCGCTGGACATCCGAGCCCTCTCGCCAGGACGCTTCAGCCGCCAGCTCTCCGAGGACGACCTCGTTGCGGCCGCGGTCTGGCAATATACGCATTACTACTCGCCGGAGGGGCTCGAGCTGGAGGCGTGATGGGCTGGCTTGGCGCGCTCGCGCTTGTGACAGGTCGCGTGGCTCAGGTAACCAGAGTCTAGGGCAGTGGAGTGGGGAAGGAAAGGCCAGTGACAGAGTTGCACGCCGCGAAGAAGACCGCGTTCGCCTGGATCGAGGAGAACCAGGGATGGCTCTCGGAGTTCGACCTCGAGATCTGGCGTTACGCTGAGCCGTCGTGGCGCGAGTACAAGTCGGCGAGGGCGTACGTCGATCTCCTGCGCCGCCACGGGTTCGAGGTCGAAGAGGGCTCAGGGGAGATGCCGACAGCCTTCGTCGCGAGCTGGGGCTCCGGGCGGCCGGTTCTCGGGGCGTACGCGGAGTACGACGCGGTTCCCGGCAACTCCCAAGAGCCTGTACCCTACAGGAAGCCGCGGGAAGGGTTGCACCCGTGGGCTGCCGGCCATACCGATCCCCACTCGATGCTCGGCGTGGCCGCGCTCACCGGCGTGCTCGCCGCGAAGGTCGCGATGGAGCGGCACGGGCTGCGCGGCACGCTGCGGTTCTTCGGCGAGCCTGCCGAGAAGGTCTGCGGCTCCAAGCCGGTGCACGCTGCTAAGGGCTACTACGACGGGTTCGATGCCTTCGTCGCTTACCATCCGGCGTATCAGCCGAAAGCAACGAACACGGTCGCTTGGGATACCCACTGCGGGTCCTATTGGAGCTGTGTATTCACGTTCGAATGTGCGGAACCTGAGAAGTGGATCGACCGAAGCCTGTTCCCGGGGGTCGGCGGTTCCCACGCGGCGGCGCGCTGTCCGGGCGCGATCGATGCTCTATGCTTGATGTACACGATGACCAAGTACACCAAAGAGGCGATGTTCCCACACACTGGCTCCTGGACTCTCAACGAGTTCGTGCTGGCGGCCGGTGACGCGACGGCCGACAACCTGCCGCCGCGCTTCGCGCAGATCCAGTATGCCTGGCGGTCGCCGACGCTCGGCATCCAGGAGCAGATCTACCGGGTGCTGGCCAACAACGCGAAGCAGGCGGCCGAGGCGACGGGTTGCCAGGTCTCGGTGCGCTGGGTGACGAAGACGCGCGTAGGCCTGCCGAACCGGGCCATGGCAGAACTGACCTACGCCAATCTCGAGCTCGTCGGCCCACCGCGATACAGCGAGGCGGCACGCGAGTTCGCGCGGGAGATACAGCGCAACCTCGGTCTCTCGCCGATGGAAGAGCCGTTCAACGAAGACATCGAGCGGCTGGTTCCGCCCACAGAGTACGAAGCTCGGTTACGGTCGGCGCTACCAGAATGGCAGCAGAACTTCACATCGGACGACTATGTAGAGTACACCTGGCACGCGCCCACTGTGCGGCTGTTCACTGCGCGCCCGTGGTTGAGGCCGCCCAGCCCGAATTATGCCTACCCAGCCTGGACATACAATGCGCTCGGTGGTAGGCCGGAGGTGATCGACCCGGGCATGTTCGTGGCGGGCAAGGTCATCGCGGCGACACTGCTCGACCTGATCGTGTATCCAGAGGCGCTTGAGCGGGCGCAAGCGGAGTTCCGAGAGCGAACCGGTGGTGGCGTCGGCGGTGATCGGTGGGTCGCCCCGCTGCTGCCGCGTGACTTCCCGCCGCCCGTCGATCTCCGGTGGCCAGAGTATGTGCAGACCGTACGGGGAGAAGAGTGGTGGATCCCTACTCCGAACCCGGCGGGATACCAGAAGCTGTGAGGCCAATGGTTATGAAGATACGTAGTCGAGGAGGGGAAAGAGCAGAGACACAACGCACGGTAGTACCTCGAGCGCATGGCCGAATCCAGAATGGTCTTGGAGGACACGCGTTCGCGCGAGGAGGAGGGTATAAGGATGGCCGATGAGCGCATGGAACTGGTACTCCGGAGGCTGGAGCTGGCCAACCGGATTCGCCGGAGGCAATTCCTCCGCCTGATGGCCGCCGCCGGCTTGGGGGCGGTGAGCCTGAACGCGCTGGTGGCCTGCCAGCAGGAAGAGGAGACGCCGGCACCGGGAGGAGGTGCTGCGACTACGCCGAGCCCAGCGGCAGCCGGGCCGGGCCCAGAATTCACCGTGGCAGGGTACGACGATCCGAACAAGTGGAAGGGCAAGACGCTCGTCTTCGCGGGCTTCGGCGGCGCCATGCAGGATGCCCAGCGAGCGGCGGTGCTGGAACCGTTCAAGCGCCTGACGGGCGCCGAGATCGTCGAGGACTCCACCGATTTGGGTAAGCTCCGGGCGCAGGTCGACGCTGGCAACGTCGAGTGGACCGTTGCCCAGCAAGGTACGTTCGAGGCCCGTTTGCTGGGGCGCCAGGGTTACCTCGAGCCGATCGACTACTCGATCGTGGACAAGGCTGACCTGCTCGAGAACGTGGCCAGGGAGTTCGACGTTGCAGTCATCTTCTGGTCCACGATTTTGGCTTACCGGACTGATGAGTTCGGTGGCAAGGCGCCACAGGGCTGGAAAGATTACTGGGACGTCGAGGGTTTCCCGGGGCCTCGCGCAGCGGATAAGGTGGACGGACCAATCGGCAATTTGGAGTTCGCTCTGATGGCCGATGGCGTGCCGAAGAGTGAGGTCTACCAGGTCCTGCGGACTCCCGAAGGAGTGGACCGAGCCTTCGCCTCGCTCGATAAAATCAAGCCCCACGTGACGGTCTGGTGGGAGGCGGGCGCGCAGCCAGCACAGCTTCTCGCCGACGGCGAGGTCGTTATGACCAGCGCCTGGAACGGCCGCATCGACGCGATCCAGCGCCAGGGTGCGCCAGTGGCCATCCAGTGGAACGAGGGGTTGCTGCGCACTGACTCGTTCCTCGTGCCCAAGGGAGCGAAGGAGAAGGAGCTCGCAATGGACTTCATCAACTTCGCCACCCGGCCAGAGGTGCAGGCGGAGCTGGCGAAGTTGATTCCATATAGCCCGACGAACGGCAAGGGCTTCGACTTGCTCTCCGACGACCTGAAGCAGCGCCTTCCCAGCGCACCGGCACAGAAGGACGTGCAGATCGAGGCAGACAACGAGTTCTGGCTCGACGCCCTCGAGGAGCTCCAGGAGCGATTCGACAACTGGCTGACGGCCTGAGCGAAGGGGAGCGAGCAGCTACCGGCTGCTCGCTCCCTTCTCCCCGGCGGCGCGATTACTAGCCCGAAGCGTGGGTAGAACTGGCACCGCGTGCCAGTGCGGGGAAGGGCGGCGACGAGTAGTCCCGGTACAGTACACTGGGTGTGTTCGACGGTCAACATCGCGGGACAGGGACGCAGGGATATACCGCACGGAGGGGTAGTTCGGTGGCAGTCACCGCACGAAGACCGGCAGTTGGGGCACAGATCGCGGTTGACCCGAGGATGAGGAAGCTGTATCTGCGCAGGCAAGCAGCTCTCTTCGGGCTACTACTCCCCGCGCTCCTACTGCTACTGGTCCTGTTTGTCTACCCGATCCTACGACTGCTGGTGACAAGCGTCTATGATCAGGGGATTATCTCGCTGGAGCACTACCGGCGTATCGTGGAGGTGGATGTGTATTTGCGGGTCATGCGCACCACCTTTACGATCGCTCTCCAGGTGACTGCGATCTGCTTGGTCCTCGGCTACCCCCTCGCGTACTTCCTTTCCACGTTGCGTGCCCGTACGGCCCGGCTGCTTCTGATCCTCGTGCTCATCCCCTTCTGGACCAGTATCCTGGTGCGGACGTACGCCTGGATGGTATTGCTCCAGCGACAGGGCGTGGTGAACCGGTGGCTGCTGGAGCTCGGTCTAATCGACGAGCCGTTGCGCATGATGTACAACCGCATCGGAGTCCTAGTGGGGATGGTACATGTCTTGCTTCCCTTCATGGTGCTTCCGGCGTTCGCGGTGATGCGCGGGATCGACCGTGATCTGATCCGGGCAGCGCAGAACTTGGGAGCAACGCCATTGCAGGCCTTCTTACGGATCTTCTTCCCACTCAGCCTGCCCGGAGTGGCGGCAGGTAGCCTGCTGGTGTTCATTTTGGCGCTAGGCTTCTTCATTACCCCGGCCCTTATGGGTGGAAGAACCGAAATCATGATCGCTCAACTCATGGAGGACCAGATCCGCACGCAGCTCAATTTCCCGTTCGCGGCGGCTTTGGGTACGGTGCTGCTCGCCGTGACGCTGGTAATCTTCGTGATCTATAACCGCTTGCTCGGGCTGGACAAGATCTTCGGAGGTGACGTGTCATGACGGCGCAGCCAGCCGCGCAGCCGAGAACCCGCCCGGTAGCCGAACGCCAGGCACGGCCGCCGCGCTTCGCCTTCTCCTGGTCTCGCGTGCTGCTCGCGGTGCTGTGTGGCCTGGTGCTGCTCTTCCTGATCGCGCCGGTGGTCATCGTTATTCCGATGTCGTTCAGCGCGGCGAAATATCTCTCGTTCCCGCCGCCTGGCTTCTCGCTGCAGTGGTACGAGAACTTCTTCAACCGGTCTGACTGGACGTCAGCGATGATCCAGAGCATCCGCGTAGCCTTCACGGTGATGATCCTCGCGACCGTGCTCGGCATCATGGCGTCGCTGGCGCTGGTGCGCGGCAACTTCCCCGGCAAGGACTTGATCAATGCCGTGATCGTCTCGCCGCTCATCGTGCCTACGATCATCGTGGCGATCGCGATCTACGGGATCTACGCCCGCTTGCACCTGGTGCAGACCTTTTTCGGCCTGGTGCTGGCCCACACGGTGCTTGCGCTGCCGTATGTCATCGTGAACGTGACCGCGACGCTCAGGGGATTCGATATCCGTCTCGAACAGGCGGCGCAGAACTTGGGCGCGAACCCGCTCCAGACCTTCCGCTATGTCACCTTGCCGCTGATCGCGCCGGGAATCTTCGCGGGGGCGGTGTTCGCGTTCATCGCATCGTTCGATGAGCTAATCGTCGCTCTCTTCATCGCCGGCGCGCAGGGGCGCACGCTCCCGATGCGGATGTTCGAGGGCCTGCGCCTGGAGATCGATCCCACGATAGCCTCGGTGTCGTCGATGCTGATTACCTTTTCGGTGCTGGTGCTTCTCTCGGCAGAGCTCGTACGCCGCCGGGGCCGCACCGAGGCGTAGCTAAATCTCTCGATCTGCAACAATAGTCATAGCGAGTCGCTGAAGAGCGAGCCAGTCCGCGGATCGAGAGGGAACCTGCCTCCATGGTTGAACCAGTTTCGACGCGAACTGAGCCAACGGCCCGAAGCCCCTCGCCGCTGGAATCGCGGCGGTTCCGTCGCGTCCTGATGGTCTTGCTCGCGCTGCTCGTGGTCGGCTGGGTCGTCTGGTCGGTACGCGGAGCTCTGGTGCCGTTCGCTGTCGGCGCCGTGATTGCCTATCTCCTGGCCCCGCTCGTCGCGGCATTCGAGCAGGTCATCCCGTTTCGATCGCGCTCCCCCGGGCTCTGTCGGACGCTAGCCATCCTGCTGAGCTATGGAGTCGCTGGCGGTCTGCTTGCGCTGGCTGGGCTTCTCCTGTTCCCGCCCTTGATCCGCCAGTCGACCGAGTTCATCCAATCGATTCCTGACTATGTAGAGGCGGCAAACAATCAGATCTTCCAGTGGTTGGATCGTTATCAGGCGACGGTGCCGCCACAGATTCAGACCCAGATCGAGAGCAGCTTGTCCTCGCTCGGCTCAGTGGCGATCGCCGCTATCCGTACCGCGCTGATGACCACCTTCAGCGCCGTGGGCGCGGCGATCGGGTTTTTCTCGGCAGTTGTGCTCCTCCCGTTCTGGCTGTTCTACGTGCTCAAGGACGAGCGCCAGGGCTGGCAGTGGTTCTATAACCTGTGGCCGGAGGGATGGCGCGAGGACGTCCGCACGATCGTCGCCATCACCGATCGAACGCTGTCCGCGTACATTCGTGGACAGCTCTTGCTCGGGGTAGTGATCGGTCTGGCAACAGGCATCGCGATGGCAGTCATCGGCATGACCCAGCCGATCGTGTTGGGTCTGATCGCCGGCGTCCTCGAGTTGATCCCGATCCTCGGGCCGATTCTCACGTTCATCATCATCGCGCTGGTGGCGCTCGCTACTGAGCCTTCGAAGCTGCTGTGGGTGGGCGTGGCCTTCATCATCATCCAACAGCTCGAGAACAATCTATTAGTTCCGCGCATTCACGGCCATGTCGTGCAGATGAATCCAGCCCTGGTCATGCTTCTCATCGTGATCGGTGGGGCGCTCTGGGGCGTGGTCGGCATGATCGTGATCGTGCCCCTGGCGGCTATCTGCCGCGACGTGTTCCGTTACCTGTACCACCGTCTCGGCGACGAGCCGGCGTAGCCTCGCATACTGTCAAGGCTGAACTGGTCGCCAGGATAGCTCGAGTATCGTGGTCACGATCCGCCAACATCGTTGTCGATCGATGGGGCAGCCCCCGAGACCTGATCGGGCGCGGCGGCCAGATCGAGATAGGGGGCAAGATCCTCAGCCAACCCGGTGGGTTCGGGCTTTACTCGAAGCTGAGGGAACAGAATCACCTCGCGAATATTCTGCTGGTTGGTGAACAGCATGGCGAGGCGATCGATGCCGATGCCGAAGCCGCCGGTGGGTGGCATGCCGTACATAAGCGCGTTGACGTAGTCCTCGTCGATCGGCATCGCTTCCTCGTCGCCCAGCTCCCGGTCGCGTGCCTGCTCGAGGAACCGCGCGAGCTGATCGAGCGGGTCGTTCAGCTCGGTATAGGCGTTGGCCAGCTCTAGGCCGCCGATAAAGAGCTGGAACCGCTCGACCAGGCGAGGGTCTTCCGGCTTCCGCTTGGCAAGGGGCGAGAGCTCCACCGGGTAGTCGTAGACGAAGGTGGGCTGGATCAGACGAGGCCGGACGAATGTCTTCAATAACTCGTCGAGGATGCGTGGCCACACCGTCGTCGGTAGGACATCGGCTCCGAGAGCGCGGGCTCTGGCATATAGCTCCGCCTGATCGTTCACTTCCAGGAAATCGATCCCGGTGTGCTCGATCAACGCATCGCGCAGCGTCAACCGACGCCACGGTGGCGTCAGGTCGATCGTGTGCTCACCCCAGGGGATGAGCAGCGTGCCGAGCGACTGCTCGGCGGCGTGGACAACCATCTCCTCGCACATCTGCATGACATCGAGGTAGTCGCAGTAGGCGGCGTAGAACTCGAGCATGGTGAACTCGGGTGAGTGGCGCGCGTCGATTCCCTCGTTTCGGAAGTCCTTGCACATCTCGTAGACCCGATCATAGCCGCCGACCAGCAGTCGCTTCAGGTACAGCTCGTCGGAGATCCGCAGGTAGAAGGTCTGGTCGAGCGCGTGGTAGTAGGTGGTGAACGGCCGCGCGGCAGCCCCCCCGTAGAGCGGTTGCAGCGTCGGCGTCTCGACCTCGAGGAAACCGCGCTCGTCGAGATATCGTCGCAGCGCGCGGACGAGATTGGCGCGCACGACGAAGATCCGCCGGGTCTCGTCGTTCGCGAGCAAGTCGACGTAACGCTGTCGATATCGCGTCTCGACGTCGCTGAGACCGTGCCACTTGTCCGGGGGAGGGTTCAGCGCCTTGCTGAGAAGACGAAAGCCAGTTACTTGAACGGAGATCTCGCCGGTACGGGTGCGAAAGAGATTTCCCTGGGCTTCGACGAAGTCGTTGAGGTCGACGAACCGCTTGAACCAGGCGAACCGCTCGTCCCCGAGCAGATCGCGCCTGAGATAGAGCTGGATCGCACCCGAGCCGTCCCGGATGTGGCTGAAGATGATCCTGCCCAGATCTCGTATCGCCACCACCCGGCCAACGACGCTGATCGCTTCAGGGTCCGGCTCGTCGCCGAGCGATGCCTCGATGCGCCGGAACCGCTCGATCGCCTCCGCTGCGGAGTGAGTGCGCGTGCAGCGGGGCGGGTATGGATCGATGCCCTGCTCGCGCAGCGAGCGCAGCTTCGCCAGGCGCTGTTCCTGTTGATCGTTGAGGGTCATCGTCGATCGCTCCTCCAGCACTGCGCGTCGAGTGGCCGTGGTCGCACACACAGTACGGCCGCGGCGATCTCAGGCGCCGCGGCCGCTAGCGACAGCTTCGTAGCCAGCTATTCGACCGATTGGATTCTGAAGCGCGTCTCGCCACCGGGCGCCTGGACAACAACAGTATCGCCAGCGCGTTTACCGAGCAAGGCGGCACCGACAGGAGACTCGATCGAGATGCGCCCCTGCATCGCGTTCGCCTCTTCTGGGCTCACAATCACCCAGGTCTCGGTGATGCCTTCCTCGTCGACGACCGTCACACGTGAGCCGAGCTGGACGACGTCGCGACGACCTTCCTGGGTGATCACCTGCGCCCGGCGGAGAATGTGTTCGATCTCGCGTATGCGCGCTTCTGCCAGCACCAGTTCTTCCTTGGTGTCTTCGTACTCGCTGTTGTCAGAGATGTCACCCTCATTGCTCAGTTGCTGCAGCCGCGAGACGAGCATCGGTACCTTAACGGATCGGAGCTGCTCGAGCTCATGCTCCAATTGCGCTTTGCCTTCGAGCGTGAGAACGACCGGACGCTCACGCACCATAGACGTTTCCTTACCCTATCCGGTATGGCCGGACTATCCCACCGAAGCCCCACTCTCTTCCTGGAGGGAAAAGCACGAGGTGGCTGTCCTGTGCCCCAGCGTACGTGCCGATTCGCCCCGGGCCTCTGACGCGGAAAGCCGAGGAACCCCCTCCTCGGCCGCCCCGCCCCTGGATATCTCCCGTGCGCATAACAGAACAGCCGCGGCGTTACCGCCGCTGGCGACCCAGACCTATGCATCCCTCGGTGGGTGAGAAGGGACTTGAACCCCTGACCTCGCGGATGTGAACCGCGCGCTCTGACCAGCTGAGCTACTCACCCGTTTTCTGGAAGGAGTCTACCACAGCCCCGCAACGGTACGCAAGAGCGGCCTGCCATCATGCAGGCCGCTCACTCTCCCGTTCTTTACGCGCGTCTCCCATGGTCTGAGCGGCAGGCCTTACGCGCTCGTGTCGAGCGTTTCCTCGATGTGGCGACGTGCCGAGCGAAGCGCGTGGAGCACGCGGTTTCGCTCGCGCTGTAGCGAGTGGAGCAGCGGATAGTAGCCGGGATCGGCCGGCTGCAGCCGACTGAGGTCATGAAGGCGCTGCAAGCCTGGAAGAGGCTTCGTGGGCAGTGCGAGATCCTGCTCGAATGGCCCGCGCGCGGTGTAGTTCACTGGGATGAGCTCGCGGCTCACCCGCATCGAGCAACGGTTGAGGCGCCTTGCTGTCTGTGCATCGACCGGTTGCTCACAGCGAGCGTCGAGCCGCCTGGCTGCGTTGAGGAGCAGGTCGCATTCCTGGCGCAGAGCCGCTAGACCGATCAACTCCGCGCCCGTAACGGTCGCGAGGTCGGCCAGCGCGTCGCGGATCTCCTCGACCGCGCGCGACTGGCGGAAGGGGAGAACTGGCGCGGTCGCCAAGCCCAGCACCGTAGCGAGGAGCACACGCGTATCGCGGACCAGGTTGGCCGGGTCGATCTTATCGACCGTGTCCTCGGTGGTGTGCCACCACCAGCCGAGCCCTCCGCGACGTGCCCGCGATCCGCCGATCAGCGCCCCGATGTCTCCCTCTTCCTGGGCTTCGCCCTGTTCGGAAATCGAACAGAACAGCGACGGTATCCCAGTACCCCAGAAGCTCTGATCCCCCAGCCGGCCGATGCGGTGGTAACGGAGTTCCTGGCCGGTCAAGCTGCGTATAACTTCACGGGCAAAGTCGTGGGTCTCGGCCATGGTCGGGGCCTCGCTCAGTACGGTGGCGTTGATCGCTCCGGGAGAGTCGATGTTCACGTGCGCGACGCAACGTTCCCAGAGCTCGTCCCAGGCATGGTCGGCATACCAGGTGGAAGTCGCGTAGCGCGCGTGGGAGTGGCCCGACCAGAACGCGAACCGCACCGAGCGGCGAAGATCCTCTCGGTGGCGACTGAGGATCCGAGCGACCTCGAGCATCAGCGCGTTGGCGCTGCCGTTATCCATCGCGCCGTAGTGCCAGGAGTCGACGTGGCCGCTGAAGAGGACAAAGCTCCCGTCGCCGTCGGGGGCGGGGAGATCAGCGATGAGCAGCGGCAGGGGACGCCAGCCGGTGTCGACCTCTGTCGTAAGCCGAACTCGCACCGGGCCAGACTCCAGCAGTCTCTTCAAATGGTCGCCGGCCTTGCGATCGATCGACACGTGTGGCCTCGTCGGCAGCAGATGGATCGTTTCAGCGGTCGGGCTTCCCCAAACCGGCGAGATGATCATCTCGTGCAGGTGCTCGCCGCTGATGTGGATCATCCCGGCAACGCCATGGCGCTCGGCGAGCACCGCCTTCTCGGGCGTCGCCAGCCCCTCGGCAAGCGCTATCCTGCCGCGCGCGCTCGTCGCGGCATAGTCTGCTTCCCGGGCGTTCCCCACATAGACCAGCTCCGCCTCGATGCCACCCGACTCGGTGGAGGCGGAGAATGAGTGGGTAATGCAGGGGATCGACTCGTTCGACTTCACGACGACGAGCGATGCCGAGAGCGGCAAGCTCACGAGGCAGACTGGGGCATACCGCGTCACCTCGAGACCGAAGCCACGCGCGACTGACTCGATGTATGCGAACGCTTCTGCCTCCGCTGGCGTGCCCGAGAGCCGCACCCATCTGGCGATCGTCGTCACGTGTTGCATGAGGGTATCGGCAGATACCTCGTCGAGCACTTGCTCGAGGCCCTGGGGCGTGTATTCCATAGTCTGCCTCCGGGTCTGCTGCGAGAGCGACAGGCGCCAAGACTCGCGCGATCCTCGCCGATCGGCTCAGTCGCACTCAGCGACGCACTCCACCTCCACCAGCGCACCGGCCGGCAACCGGGCTGCTTGCACCGTGCTACGCGGCGGCGGGTTGTCCCCGAAGTACCGGCCGTAAACGGCATTGAACTCGGCGAAGTCGTCGAGGTTAACCAGGAAGCAGGTCGTCTTGAGCACGCGGTCGAGGGAACTGCCAGCCGCCTCGAGGATCGCCTTCAGGTTTTCCATCACACGCTCGGTCTGGGCGGCGATTCCTCCATCAACCAGCTTGCCGGTGGCAGGATCGAGCGCGATCTGGCCCGCGGTGAAAACCAGATTCCCGAAGCGAACGGCTTGCGAATACGGGCCGATCGCCCTGGGAGCCTGATCGGTGCTGATGACCTGCTTCGCCATCGTCGCTTCCTTCCCTGGCTGCGTCCCAATCCACGCCGGGAGCACTCTAACACCGCTCGCAGGGCGATACAAGCAGCCCCCACCGCTCAGTGCGGCGCAGGGTCCAGCCGGTCGAACCTCGAGGCTCGACTGAGTCGCAGCCGCCCCTGCCTGTCGATCAGACTAGACCCTCGTTCCCCCTGGCGAACACGCCGAGCCGCCATGTACACTCAGAGGGCCGGTGTCCGAACATCATCCGGAGTCGGAACTCGGCGGCAGGGGGACGGACGGGAGAATGGTCGGCAGAGTTCGCTCGTTGCAGGCGACCGCAACCTTTACGACCCTGCGCTGGCCCATCTCGACCCTCCTTCTCATCATCAGCACGATTATCGCCGTAGCCTTCGCGATCGCCGCAGGCTCACTGCTCGCCTATGGGTTGAGCCATGGCCCGACGATCTACCGTGGAGTGAAGGTTGCCGGCATCGACGTGGGCGGCATGACGCCTGAGCAAGCGAAGGGATACCTGAGCGAACGGTATGCCTCGTTCAGCAGCGGGTCGTTGAGCCTTCGAGCGCGAGAGCACTCGTACGAGGTCCCGCTCCGTGATCTCGGGCTAACCGTGGATCTGGACGCGTCAGTCGCTCGCGCCTACCAGTACGGCCGCACCGGTAACCTGTGGCAGGACTCGGCCGATTGGTTCCATGCGCTCGTCTTCGGCCAGGACCTTCCCGTCGAAGCGAAACTTGACGAGCGCGCCGTGCTGGCTGCGTTGGAGCGAATAGCCCCGGACGTCGCGCGGCCGCCACAGGACGCGCGGTTCGTTGTCAGGAACGGTGGCGAGGTGGTCATCGAGCCGGAACAGCCGGGCACTGGCATCGATGTGCCTGCTTCCTATCGAGCACTCCAACGACAAGTCGTGACACTTTCCGCGCAGCCAGTTTCGCTCGAGTTGGTCGAAGTCGAGCCCGGAGTCACGGCTGCCGATCTGGAGCCGCTGCTACCGAAGGCGCGCGAGCTGTTCGGTCAGCCGTTCTATCTCGTGCATCGTGACCTGCGATGGGAGATCTCGCCCGAGGTGCTCCTCGGATTCGTCAACCTGAGGGCAAACGACGGGAAGCTCTCGGTCGAGGCTGATCGATCGGCGCTGGAGGAGTACGTCGCGTCGGTGGCCGAGCGCGCGTTCGTCGCGCCCAAGGACGCCTCGGTGCGCTGGGAAACGGGGCGGTTCGTGGTCGATCCGCCCGTGGATGGTCAGGAGTTGGACCCGGCGGCGACTGTTGAGGCAATGCTGGCTGCGTTGGAGTCGGGGCAGCACCAGGTCGAAGTCCGCGCGAAACCCGTCGCCGCGGCGGTGACGGCCGACATGGCCCAACAGGCGGCGCGGGAGGCCCAGGCACTCGTGGCTGCCGGACCGCTATCGCTTCGCTGGGATGGGGGCTCGACCGAGATCTCGCCGGAGCAGATTGCCGGTCTGTTGACCTTCGTTCCCGAGCGACAGCAGGGTCAGGTGACCGGCTTAACCGTCGAGGTCGATGGTGACCGGCTGGCTCAGGTGCTCGAGGCTCTGCGAGGGCAGGTCGATCTGCCGGCGCGGGACGCGAAGCTGAGATACTACGATGGCCAGGTACAGGTGGTGGAAGCGGAACAAACAGGCCGTCAGCTCGACGTGGCCGCTTCGGCCGAGCGGGTGCGTGAGGCGATCCTCGAGCGAGCAGGCGAAGCTGAGCTGGTAACCCGCGCTGTGCAGCCGCAGGTGACGTCGGCGATGGCCTCGCAGATCGTGATCCGCGAGCTCATCTCCTCCGGCCAGACGTACTACGGTGGTTCGGTTCCCAACCGTAAGCACAACGTGGAGCTCGCGACTCAGCGGGCCAACGGGGCGCTGGTTCCACCCGGAGGAACGTTCTCGTTCACCGGTACGGTCGGCGAGATCAACCTGGACAGCGGCTACAAGGTGGGCTACGGCATCGTGGCGACGAACGGCCGGGTCTCTACGGTTCCCTCGGTCGGCGGCGGAGTCTGCCAGGTCTCGACGACCCTGTTCCACGCGGCGTTCTGGGGTGGTTTTCCCATCGTGGAGCGGAACTGGCACCTGTACTGGATTCCGCTCTACGGGCAACCGCCGAGCGGTATTACCGGGCTCGACGCGACGGTCGACACCGACTACGGACTGGATTTCAAATTCAAGAATACGACGAATGACTGGATCGCGATCGTCGCGAAGGCCGACGGGCAGTGGGTGCGATTCGAGATCTGGGGCACGAAGCCCGGCTGGCGCGTGGAGGTCGATGATCCGGTCGTCACGAACGTCGTGAAGGCTGATCCTACTCCGGTCTACCGAGAGTCACCGGATCTGGCGCCCGGACAGCAGGTCGTGATCGAGCAGGCTCGAGACGGCTTCGACGTCGAGATCCGTCGCCGGGTCTTCCAAGGTGATCAGCTCATCGACGACCTGGTGTTGCGCAGCCATTACATGCCGTCCTCCAACGTGACGCTGGTGGGCCCGCGCTCAGATCCGCCTCAGCAGGAGTCATCTGGCGAGCAACAGCCACCCGCACAGCCGACGCCAGAGCCGGTGCCTCAGCCCGGCCAGTAACAGGGTATCCGTCGCTGCCAACGCTTCTCCCCCAGGAGGCCGGTCAAACGGTTCCCGTCGGGCTTCCAGCGATGCGCGGGGCGTGGCATTGCGACAGCGGCGATCGGACGGGAGGCGTCGGAGCTCCCGGTGGTGGCGGTTCCGACCGCCGGCAGGTACGCTTACGACGCGTGTTCGGAGTTGAGGCACAACAAGCGAGAGAGGGCAGGGATCCCTTGGATCGACGATTGCGCAATCAGCGCGAGCTACTGGTGCTCGGAGCGTTCGTCGGCGCGACTGTAGGAGCCTGGGTCGGGGCTCGGGTTAGAGATTACGCCGCGGCCCAGAGCCGGCCCAAGGTAATCGATTGGGAACGGGCGCGCACCATCGCCATTCGCATGAACGTGGGCTCCCGCATGTCCGCCGGGCAGCGGGAACAGTTGACCAGTTACTATCGCTCGCTCGTAGATCGCGCGGTTCCGTTGATCGCCGAATACACCGGAGAGGCGCTACCCTCGCCGGCGCAGCACGTGTACGCCTTCGATCGGATCGATTGGATCGACGCGAACCTTGAAGGGTTTGCGGAGGTTCTGCGCCCGCTGGAAACGATGCCGGAGCTGCCGGACCAGCCCGCGCTGCGTTTGGGTCTCCTCGCATGGGGGCGGCTGAGCCAGACGGTGGCGACCACCGAAGTCGGCGTGCTGCTCGGCTATCTTGCGCGACGTGTGCTCGGGCAGTACGACCTGGTCTTGCTCGGTCGCGAGCCGCTGGCTGCTGGTCGGCTCTACTTCGTCGAGCCGAACGTGGTCTGGCTCGAGCGTATGATGCGGCTGAACGGTGCCGATTTCCGGCTCTGGCTGGCCCTTCACGAGGCCACACACGCGTACGAGTTCGAAGCCCACCCCTGGCTGCGCGACTACATCAACGGCTTGATTCACGACTGGGTCAGCCGTCTGCAATCGGACTCAGAAGCGCTCAAGCGGGTCTGGCGGGCCATCCGCGATCTGCCCTCGATCTCGCGCGCACAGCGTGAGCGCTCCTGGCTGGAGCTGTTCATGAGCCCTGAGCAGCGCGCGCTGTTCCAGCGACTGCAGGCGGCTATGGCGGTGATCGAGGGGTACAGCAACCACGTGATGCATGCGGTCGGCCGTTCGATCATCCCGAGCTATACGGAGATTGCGCGGCAGTTCGAGCGGCGTCACCAGCAGCGGACGGTGGCCGAGCAGTTGCTTGCTCGACTGACCGGACTGGATCTCAAGCTCGAGCAGTACCGGCTGGGCGAGTCGTTCGCGAATCAGGTCGTGCAGCGTTATGGTCACGATGTCCTGCGCCTGGTCTGGACTGGGCCGGAGTATTTGCCCTCGATGGACGAGCTGCGAGAGCCGGACCGCTGGGTCGAGCGCGTGCGCTCGATCGGGTCTCGAGGCCCCCAACCCGTTCCGGGCGTATACTGAGCTTTCGATTCGCCTCCGGAGGCGACCGTGACGCTGGACGTCGCCGCGATTGCCGAGGAGTTGCGCCGGCTGGCAGCCGAGACGGCTAGCTGGGAGCATGCGGGTTGGTCCGCTCTGCACGCAGCCGTACGCGACCTCGATGAGACGGATCTTCGCCAGCGACTCCGTACCGCTAAGACATCGTGGCTGCTCGCGCGGGCGATTCAGGGTTACCGCGGGGTAAGTCCCTGTCCCCCGCAGCCTGAACGGTATACTGTCGTCGCCACCGATGGGTCCGTGTTGAACCCGGATCGCCATAGCCCCCTGCGCTACTACGTTATCAATCTTGGAACCGTGGTCCTGGCTTACGGGGATGCGCCCCAGGCCCGAATGGAGTCGCGTGCCCGCCTCTACGCAGGGGAGGAGGATCTGTACCTCAGCGACCTGTCGCGGCGGGTACCCATCAGTGGCACGGTACTGGGTTTCAAGCGCGCGGTCGAGGAGTTGCGACAGGCGGCTGAGCTCGCCTGCTCGCTCGATCCACCGGTCGTCGTGCTGCAGGACGGCACGCTGATTCTGTGGGGTTTGGAGAGCCAGCCAGAGTTCGTCGTGAACTGGGCGCTCGGCCCGTTCCTGGAGGCGCTGGCAGCGCTGCGAGACGCACGTGTCCCGGTCGCCGGGTTCATCAGCTACCCGGGATCCAGCGACGTGATGAATGTCATGCGCGTGTCGGTGTGCGATTACCCGCCGCGGGGCATGCCGGTCAACTGCGACCACTGCCGGGCTCGAATCCGTACCGAAGGCCACCGGCCCGCCTGCGACATCTTGCCCGACGTGACCGACCGGGTGCTATTCGAGCAGGTATTCAAGCTGACGCCGGGAGAGCGCTCGCCGGTCTACGCCAGCGCTTCCACCATCCTGGAGCGGTACCCGGAAGCCGACCGGATCAACTTCTTCTATCTCCATACCGGCGCTGAGGTTGCCCGCGTCGAGATCCCAACCTGGGTGTCACGAGACCGAGCCATGCTCGACCTGCTGCACGCGGCCATCATCGACCAGTGCTCGCGGGCGCGTGGTTATCCACTGGCTCTGCAAGAGGCGCACGAGCTGGCGGTGATCCGGGCCGAGGAGCGACGGGAGGTCGAGATTCTGGTCGACCGGATGCTGGCCGAGCATGGGGTCGTACTGCGCCGGTCGGCTAAGGAGCGGAGCAAGCGAGGCCGGTATGTCTGAACAGCCAGAATCGCTACGACTGGGTGAGGTCATCGAGACGAGCACCGTCGGCTTCGTGGCCGAGTGCGATGAGCTGCATTGCCTACCACCGCTCGGCTCGCTCGCGAGAGTCAATGGGCCGGAAGGTGATGTGATCTATGCAGTCGTGACCTACGGGGAAACTGGGAGCATCGATCCGGGGCGGCGGGTCGTACGCCGGGGATCGGCTGATCTGCGTGACCAGGCGATCTACCAGCAAAACCCCGAGCTTCGACACGTGCTGCGGTCAGTCTTCTCCGCCGCAGCCATCGCCTATCGCCGGGACGACCGGCTTTCCTACCTGCTGCCGCCGCTGCCACCACCGCTCCACTATTCGGTCGAGCGGGTGCCGACAACCGAGGCGCGGGAGGTCACCGATCAGCCCCGGTACTTCCCGATCCTGGCCCAATACCGAGGAGAGATCCCGGCCGATCAACTCCTCGCGGCTCACGCGCGCCATCTCTACGAGCTGCGCGGGCACGATCGGGATTGGCTCGAGCGCGCGGCGCGCGAGCTGGCGCGGATCTTCAAGCATGACTACGATCGGCTCGTCCCCCTCCTCGAGGCGCTCGACCCCGATCTGGCCTGAGCGAGAGTTGCTTTTTCCCCTGCCGGGCGGCTGGCAGCGGCTGATCGTCGAGGCGAGTGCCTGCCGGAGCTGCCCGGGCCTCCGTGGTTCCAGGCCGGTGTTGGGCGCGAGCGATGGGCCAGTACCAGCACCGATCCTGCTGATCGGGGAAGCACCTGGACGTCACGGAGCGGTTCGGACCGGCGTGCCGCTCCACGGAGATCGGACTGGACAACACGTCGAGCATCTGCTCGCCGTCGCCGGTGTCCCGCGGGAAGCCGTCCACCGCACCAATGCCGTGCTCTGTCATCCCGCCGACGAGCGCGGGCGAAATCGTCGCCCTCAGGCTGCCGAGATCGGTCGGTGTGCGAGATGGCTGGCATGGCGGTTGCAAGTCGTCGACCCACCGATCGTCGTCACGCTGGGGGCCGTGCCACTGGCTAGCCTGGAACAGATCGCCCATCATGGGCTTCGGCTCGCTGAAGCTGCGGGGCAGCCGACCCGGTGGGAAGGCCGCTGGCTACTGCCACTCTATCACCCGTCGCCACGTGCGCTAGCGCGCCGCCCGATGGGACGACAGGAGGAGGACTGGCGGGCGCTCGGTGCGCTCTGGTCGAAGGTGACCAGCGCCTAGTGGCGGAAGTGGCGCACGCCGGTGAAAACCATCGCGATACCGGCCTGGTCGGCTGCCTGGACGACCTCGTCGTCGCGCCGGCTGCCTCCGGGTTGGACGATCGCGGTCACGCCTGCCTCGGCGGCGACCTGGATGCTATCGGGAAACGGGAAGAACGCATCGCTTGCGAGCACGCTGCCTCGGGCCCGCTCGCCGGCCCGCCCGACCGCCAGCCGAACCGCGTCCACCCGGTTCGGCTGGCCACCGCCGATGCCGACGGACGCCGTGCCGTGTGCGAGAACAATCGCATTCGACGTAACGAACCGAACCACCTGCCAGGCGAAGCGGAGCGAGTCCCACTCCTCGAGCGTCGGCCGCCGCCGGGTTACCACGCGCCACTCACCTCGCTCCGCGGGCTCGTAATCCGCTTGCTGGACGAGCGCTGCGCCGTCCAGCGATCGAATGCTCCAGGCGCCCGGTTCAGGGGGCTCTGGCGCCTCGACGATGCGCAGATTTCGGCGGCGGGCCAGGGCATGCACGGCCTCGGGGAGGAACGCTGGGGCGATGACGATATCGTAAACCCGCTCAGCCAGCGCCGAGGCTGTCCCGGCATCGACAGGAGCGTTGAGCGCCACGATCCCGCCGAAGGCGGAGATCGGGTCACTGGCCAGGGCCAGCTCGTAGGCATGTCGCAGTTCCGGCGCGTGAGCGGCTCCGCAGGGGTTGGCGTGCTTTACGATCACAGCCGCGGGTTGAGGGAGAGCTGACACGACCTGCCAGGCGGCGACCGCGTCTAAGTAGTTGTTGGACGACATCTCTGGACCGCCGAGCTGGCGCCACCTCTGAACACCAGCCGGTGCCGTCGGCCGAGCCAGATGATAGAGGGCAGCCTGCTGGTGCGGGTTCTCGCCGTACCGCAGCTCTCTCGCCTTCACGAGCGCGAGCGGAAGCTGGTCCGGGAGCTCGCGCGGGTCGCGCAGGTAATCGGCGATGACCGCATCGTAGGTGGCGACGTGGGCAAAGGCTTTGGCGGCGAGCCGGCGCCGCTCGCTGAGTGGGACGGCGGCTGGGCCGCCTTGGGCGAGCCGCTGGAGAACAGGCTCGTAATCCAGGGGATCGACGAGGGGCAAGACGAATGGGAAGTTCTTCGCCGCGGCACGGAGCAGCGCCGGGCCACCGATGTCGATGTGTTCGAGAGCCTCGTCGAGCGGAGCTTCGGACCGTACGACCTCACCGAACGGGTAGAGGTTGACGACCACGAGGTCGATGGGGCTGATCCGGTGCTCGGCGAGCGCCGCGACCTGCTCCGGCTGGTCGCGCCGTGCCAGGATACCCGCATGTATTGCCGGGTGGAGCGTCTTGACCCGGCCCTGGAGAAGCTCGGGGAAACGGGTGACGTCGGATACCGGGATGGCCGGGACTCCAGCTTCTTCCAGCGCTCGTTGCGTCCCTCCGGTCGAGATGATCTCCCAGCCCAGCTCCGCGAGCCGCCGTGCCAGGGTAGCGATTCCCGTCTTATCCCATACCGAGAGAATGGCGCGCACGCTCTTCAAGCTCCTTCCACCGGACGACGCGTCCGCGAGCGAATCACTTTCGGTAGGATCTCGACGTCACGCCCGAATACCTCGCGGAAAAGCCCGGCTCGCGACTGCGCGCGCTCGATCTCCATGGTGGGGTATGTATCGGAGATGGCGTAGATCGTGACGTACCTGTCGTGCACCTCGACGTCAACGTCCTTAATGACTTGGAGGTGCCCCGCGTCCAGCCCTTCGGCGATGCGGAGAATGGCGGCCATCTGATCGACTGCGGGCCGCAACGAGCGCGGAAGCCGCTGGTAACCGGGATGCTGGGGCGAGGGGTGTGCTGCCCGGTGATAGCGGGCGATGTTCGCGATCTGGAGTTGCTCCTCCCGGCTGAACCCGCGCAGCGGGACTGCCATGATCCGGTCGAAGCTATACCGGTGGTGGTCGGCCATTGAACGCATCTGGCCGCAGTCGTGCCAGAGGGCAGCAGCGGCTAGCAGGTCGCGTCCTTCTTTCGGTAAGGCCAGCGGCTCTTGAAGGAGGTCGTACAGCCGCAAGCTGAGATGAGCCACGTGCCGGCTGTGCTCAGGATCCGGGGTCTCGATCTTGCCGGCCGCGAGCGCGCGGGCGAGAGACGGGTCAGTCTCACTATGCTGGATATCGTGTAGCACAGTGTTGCCTCCGCATCTCCAGCGCTCTTGCACGCCGGTTCGATGATGCCAGGGTGCGAGCTCCCACGCCAGTTTATAGCCGGAGGTTAGAGCCGGTTGACCACCAGCTTGGAGATGGCGCGCAGCGTCTCGAACACCCCGGTGCCCTCGATGGCGACAGCCTCGAAGCGGGGAACGCGCATGGGGTTGAGATAGCGATCGAGCACCGGTGTCGGAAGCGCATTGGGCAAGTCCATCTTGTTGTACTGAAGCACCAGCGGGAAATCGAGGAACTTCTTGCCCTGCGCGGTCAGGTTCTGGCCCAACTCGCGCAGGCTCTGCAAGTTCTCGGCCAGGCGCTCGCGCTGGGCGTCGGCCACGAACACGACTCCGTCAGCACCGTTGAGCACAGCCACACGAGTCCGCTCGTACAGCACCTGCCCGGGAACGGTATAAAGGTGGAATCGGATCGTAAAACCGTGCACCTTGCCCACGTCGAGCGGCAAGAAGTCGAAAAAGAGCGTGCGTTCGGCTTCCGTCGCGATCGACAGCAATTCACCCTTACTGTGAGCCGGAATGCGGGCATGGATGTACTGGAGGTTCGTCGTCTTACCCGACAAACCCGGTCCATAGTAGACGATCTTGCCGTGTATCTCGCGGGCAGCGACGTTGATCAGTGCCATGGACGCGTGTCGTCTCCTATCAGGTCCGCTCTCGATCCGGCCCCTCAGGGTCCTTTCCGAAGATCAAATCTATCGTATCCTGAGCGGCGCGTCTGAACTGCTTCTGCCGCTGGCGAGAGAACTTCGGTGGCTGCTGTTGCAGGTCCAGGATGGCGGCCAGCGTGCTCGCGGTTCGCCGCGTGAGCACTCTGACGAGGCCGACTTGAACCTGCTCATCGAACAGCACGACCAGCAACCACCGGGCGTCGATCGTCTCCGTGACGATACGCTCCCGTAGGCCCTCGTGCAGAATCGTCTGAAAGTTCTCTTCTCGCAGCAGACGAGCAATCTCCTGCAGCGAAGAATAGGCGGCCGCAATGAGGACACCGAGATCAGCGATCCCGGATCGAGGATCCCGACTCTCGGAGGCAATGACTCGGCCTGAGCGGTCGATAACCATGCTCAACGAGGCGTTGGAGTCTGCCATCAGGCGTTGCAAGCAGGCTGCGACCTGAGCAACTGCATCAGGCGGGACTACGAGGCGGTCAGTCTTGTGCTCGTTCATACCGGTTGCCACCATGCTCGAAAACACCAGCTAGTTCCAGGCACCTACACCGCTCTTACGACAGGCCGCGTACCACCGCTCGATCGTCCGCCTCTGCCGCCGGAACAACGCTGCCGATCACCCATCCTTCATTAAGTCGCTGTCGGACGGCAGGCACGTCCTCTGAGCGGACGACGACCACATAGCCGACGCCCATGTTGAAGACCCGATACATCTCGCGGGTGTCGATTTTCCCGTGCTCCTGGATATGATTGAAGATCGGTGGAATCGGCCAACTTCCAGCTTGAATCTGGGCCTGCAAGCCGGGTGGGATTATGCGCGCGACGTTGCCCGCGAGGCCGCCACCGGTAATGTGCGCGAGCCCCTGGATGACTCCGGCATCCAGGAGTGGCTCCATCAGTGGCAGATATGACCGATGCGGCTCGAGCAGGAGCTCTCCGAGCGAGCGGTCGGCCCAGGAGGGCACCTCTGCCAGTCGCGCGCGAGCAACTTCTGGATCGTCGTCGAGCCCTAGTGCCGCGCGGGCCAGGCTGTAACCGTTGGTATGAAGCCCGCTGCTCGGCAGGCCGATCAGCACGTCGCCGGCCTGGATCGTCGAGCCATCCACGATGCGGTCACGGTGGACTACGCCGACGATACATCCGGCGAGATCGTAGACGCCCGTCCGGTAGATTCCAGGCAGTTGAGCTGTCTCACCGCCGATCAGGGCGCAACCGGCGGCAGCGCATGCCTCGGTCATCCCGGTGACCAGTTCTTCGAGCACGGCGGGTGCCAGACAGTCAGTGGCGAAGTAGTCGAGAAAGAAGAGGGGGCGGGCTCCGCAGGCCAGGATGTCGTCCACGCAGTGGTTGACCAGATCGATTCCGATGGAACGATGGTGACCGGCGAGCCTGGCAATCAGTACTTTCGTGCCGACGCTGTCGATACTCGACACAAGCACGTACGGGTTCTGCTCGCCAGGTGCTGCGAACAATCCTCCGAAGTGGCCAATCTCCCTCAGCACGCCCGGCGTGAACGTCGACTCCGCGAGCCGGGCGATGCGGCGCTTCACCGCATCGGCTCCGGCGATATCGACACCCGTACGGCTGTAGGAGAGCCCTTCCATACGTCCTTCGTTCGGCGCTGCAACTCTCCTCAGATCGTCGCCGCTTCTTGCTCCAGGGATCCACGCGCGCGACGAACAGCGAGACGTAGCCGGCCGAGATTGGCGCTGCCGGCAGCGACGACGACCAGCGCAGTGTCCTGGCCGAGGGGTGTGACGAGGACGACGTGCTCGTCGAACTCCACGATGGCCTGCCGCGCGCTGACACCGCCCAGCTCACGGCCCAGCGCCTCCATCATCAACAGGCCACTCACGGCATTCGCCGCGACCGACTCCGCGTCGAGCGCCGGATCATGCGCGGACTCAACCAGGAGGCCATCGGTGCCGACGATCGCGACTAGATCCAGTCCATACTCATCGCGCATGCGCTGCAGGACATCACCGACTGCCACCCTATCCCCTCCATTCCCGTTCACGGCCGAGAAACGCACCGATGCATGGATGAGACTCTCACTCACCGAGGCATACCTGGATTATACGGGTGAAGGTCTCGGAAGGATACCGTCCGCGTTCAGGAAATTCGTCCCAATTGCTCATGCCGACCTCAGCCTGCGTTACGGGCTATGCCGGGGAACTCGAGTGCCTGTCATGCCAGCCTGCAAGAATGGCGCGAAGCGCGGGAGCAAGTAGGCCGGGAGCATCCCCCGAAGCAACACGCCGTCATGCCGGTAGGCGACTTCTTCCACCTGGCCGCGCTCGTGAAAGAGCGCTACGAGGTTGGTCTCCTGAAAAGGCACCAGTACCCTGATCTCGGTTAGCCGCTCGACATGCGCCAGCGTCGTCTCGATCCGCTCGAGCAGCAGGTCGAGCCCAGCGCCGGTGAGCGCAGAGACTGGGACAGCATCGGTCTGCAGGCCGAATTCGCTGGCCAGCTCCGCCGGCTGGATGTCCACTCCTAGCCGGTCGATCTTGTTGAGCACCGTCAGCACCGGATAGCCCTCAGCGCCGAGTTCGGCTAGCACGGCGCGGACGGTCGCTGCCTGCTCGGCCGCCTTCGGATGCGTGATATCGAGCACATGCAAGAGCAAGCGTGCCTCGAGGATTTCCTCGAGAGTGGCCCGGAAGGCTGCGACCAGCATGGTGGGGAGCTTGTGGATAAACCCTACGGTATCGGTCATTAGGACCTCGCGGCCGCTCGGAAGGGTAACGCGACGAGTAGTCGGATCCAGCGTGGCGAACAGCTTGTCTTCGGCGAGCACGTCACTGCCGGCCAGGGCATTGAGCAGCGTGGACTTGCCGGCATTGGTGTAGCCGACCAGCGCGATAACCGGAATCTGGTTCTGGCGCCGGCGCTGGCGATAGCGTTCGCGATGGTGATGGACTTCGGCGAGTTGGCGCCGGATCAGCGCGATGCGCTGACGGGCCTGGCGCCGGTCGACCTCGAGCTGCGTCTCGCCCGGCCCCCGGAGCCCGACCCCGCCGACCGCTTGCCTCGACAGGTGGGTCCACATGCGCGTCAGACGAGGGAGCCGGTACTCGAGCTGAGCCAGTTCAACCTGCAGCCGTCCCTCGTGCGTCTGGGCCCGCCGGGCGAAGATATCGAGGATGAGCGCCGTGCGGTCGAGTACCTTTACTTGCAGCTCGTCTTCGAGGTTTCGGAGCTGCGCTGGACTGAGCTCGTCATTGATCAGGACGACGTCATATGCGAGCTCATCCCGGAGGGACTTGATCTCGGCGAGTTTCCCGGCGCCGACGTAGTGCTTGCCATTCGGGTGATCGAGGCGCTGGGTGACGGCGCCGACGACCCGCAGGCCAGCGGTCTCAGCGAGCTGGGCCAGCTCCTCCATAGAGGACTGGATATCCCAGCCGTCGTCCTGCCACTGTACCCCGACGAGCAGGGCGCGCTCGGTGGGCGTATCGATGTGGTATCGCCGTCCGATGTCTCGCTACCTCCTGGCTCAAGGCGTCTCGATGGTTCGGTACATGCAAGTATACGAGAAACGAGAGCCGCCGGAAGATTCCGGCGGCCGTCCCGGGCTGGGGAGCAGGGATTCGAACCCCAACTTGCTGATCCAGAGTCAGCCGTCCTACCGTTAGACGACTCCCCATCGCAGCAACGGCAAGCATACCGCGTCGTACCCGATCCTGTCAACCGTGGCGCCGGATCACCTCGTTTCGATCCTCGCCAGCTCCTGGACGAGTTCGCACGTACCTGGTTCACTCCGCGAGGATACCGCTAGCCGATCGACTTGTGGCGTGACCGCCGGACCCTAGCGACGCCAGATATGCCGGCTCGCCAGGGGCGTGACACCTCGGGATACTGCCGGTCGAGCTTGGGAGGGTAAGCGTGCTCATTGCCAGTCCCAATATCGGCTTCGACCACACCGCTCGACTCGACGAGCTACGGCCAGGGCACGTCCTCCGGTTCACCAGTGTCACCGTAACAGCCGGGGGTAAAGGCGTGAACGTGGCACGCGCCGCGCGCGACCTAGGTTGCCCGGCACGGCTGGTCGGGTTCGCGGCCGGGCGAACGGGTTCCGCTGCGATCGATCACTTGCTTGACGAAGGGATTCCCGTGGTGGGCGTGCCGATAGCGGGGGAAGCGCGAGTCAACACGATCGTGCTGGAAAAATCCGGACGGGTGACCGTGATGAACGAGCCAGGACCATCGATCGGTGAGGCTGAGTGGCGGTCGTTCGAGGAGGCGATCGCGACTCACCTTCAGGAGCATCAAGTCTTCGTCGCTATTGGGAGTCTGCCGCCTGGGGCTCCTGCGGACGCCTACGCCCGCCTGGTGCACCTGGCGAGCGCGGTCGGGCTCACGACTATCGTGGATGCGAGCGGGCAAACGCTGGCACGGGCGCTGGAAGCAAACCCGGACATCGTAACTCCCAACCTATTCGAGGCGGAGGCGCTCGTTCATGGATCGGCAGACGAGCGCGTCGAGGTGGACGGGATCGACGTCCGACCGCGCGCACTCGAAGCTGCAATGCGCCTGTGCGAGCGCGGCGCGGCCGCCGCGCTCGTCACCGCCGGATCGGCCGGCGTCGCCGTCGCAAGCGCCGACGTGCGAGGGTGGGTCTCGGCGCCCGCGGTCACCGTGCGGAACCCGATCGGCGCAGGAGATGCCTTCGTCGCCGGGCTGGCGGCCGCGCTGGAGCGGGGCCGCGCGCTCCAGGATGCAATGCTCGAGGCGGTTGCGGCCGGCGCGGCGAGCGTCGAGACGTCACTCGCCGGCCGCCTCGATCCGGCGAGGGCTCGCGCGTTGCTCGCCGGGCTCACCATACAGGCCGGTTAGAGGGGAGAGGCCATGACGACAGAGCTGCTGCTCGGCATCGATGTTGGGACTACCTTCTGCAAGGCGACAGTCGTCTCGCTCGAGGGGCGCGAGCTGGCCCATGGCCGGGCACGCACGCCCTGGCGGGCAGTGCCGAGCGGAGCCGAGCTGGACCCGCGTGCCTTGATCGAGGTGGCGCTGGCGGCGGCCCGCGCGGCCATCGCCCAGGTGCCCAGTGGCCGGGTGATCGGGATCGGGGTAACCAGCATGGCCGAGACCGGGGCGCTCATCGACGAGCACGGCGAGCCGGTCGCGCCAGCGATTGCCTGGCACGATGCTCGAGGGGAGGACGAGGCTCGGCAGCTCGCTACGGAACTCGGGGAAGAGCGCTTCATGATACGCACCGGCCTGCCGGTCAGCCGGCTCTGCACGCTGAGCAAGTACCGCTGGTTGCTGGCGCATCACCCGCAGGCGAAGCGAGGGCGACGCTGGCTCAACGTCTCCGAGTGGGTCGTGTATGGCCTCGGCGGCGAGCAGTTCGCCGAACTCTCGCTCGCCTCGCGCACCGGCTTTCTCGACCTCGCGTCCCGTTCCTGGTGGGACGAGGCGCTGTTGTGGGCAGGCGCGCCGCCCGACCTATTGCCTCCGCCGGTGCCGGCCGGCACACCGATGGGCCGTGCCAGGCCTGGCCTCCTGGAACGGGCCGACGGGGCGGTGCTGACTGTTGGCGGTCACGATCATCCCTGTGCTTCGGTCGGCGCTGGGGCGATCCACCCGGGCGACCTGTTCGACTCGAACGGGACAGCCGAGGCGCTGGTGCGCGCAATACGGCCGCCGGTGGCCGCCGAGCAGGTGTTGCGCGCGGTGGCTGGGGGTGTCACGATCGGCTGGCATGTCGTGGCTGGCCAGCTCGCGCTCCAGGGAGGCTTCCTTTCGGGGAAAGCGCTTCAGCGTTTCCTCGACCTGCTCGGCTGTGACGAATCGGGACGGGCGGCTCTGGACGCGGCGGCTCTGGCGGCACCGGCTGGGGCAGCCGGGTTGGTAGTCGAAGGAGTCGTTGAAGACCGCGCGGCGCTGACGGGGATCGGCTGGGACGTATCACCGGGTCTGGTCTGGCGCGCAGCGCTGGAGGCGGTCGCACGGCACGCGGCGGGGATCCGGAGGACGATCGAGGCGATAGCAGGGCCGGTGGAGCGGCTGGTGGTCACTGGCGGCTGGGCGCGGAGCGAAGCCGTGCGCGCCATCAAGCGAGAGATACTGGGGCGGTTCGAGTATCCACCGGTGACGGAGGCGGGTGCCCGGGGCGCGGCGCTTCTCGCAGGGATCGCGGCCGGGATCTACTCGGGGGTCGAGCAGTTGCCTCCTCCGGCTTAATCGGGTAGCTTAGGAACGTGGAACAGGGAGAGCGAAGGAGGTCAACCATGGCTGTTGGGTATGACAAGCCACTCTACATCCTGGCATTCGATCATCGCAGCTCGTTCGAGGAGATGGCCGCGAAGGCGGGGGTGCCGGAAGCAGAGCGGCAGCAGCGCATTAGCGAGGCGAAGTCGGTCATCTTTGCCGGCTTCGAGGCTGCCATCGCGCGTGGCGCTCCGCGCGAGGCGGCCGGCATTCTCGTCGACGAGCAGTACGGCAGCCAGGTAGCCAGGGAGGCCCGAGCCAAGGGGTACATCCTAGCGATGCCGGTCGAGAAGAGCGGGCAGAAGGTGTTCGACTTCGAGTACGGCGAAGATTTCGGCAAGCACATCGAAGATTTCGATCCGACTTTCTCCAAGGTGCTGGTTCGCTTCAATCCTGACGATGATCCCGAAACCAAGCGGATCCAGTTCGAGCGACTGAAGCGGCTGAACAACTGGTTGCACGAGCGGGGTCGCAAGTTCCTGCTCGAACTCCTTGTACCGGCCACGAAGGCGCAGCTCGAATCGGTCGGGGGCGACAGCGAGCGTTATGACCGCGAGGTACGTCCAGGTTTGACGATCCAGGCAGTAGCAGAGTTCTACGAGGCGGGTGTGGAGCCTGACGTCTGGAAGATCGAGGGGCTGGATCGCCGCGAGGACTGCGAGCGGATGGCGGCACAGGTCAGGAGCGGAGGCCGCGACCGGGTAGGCTGTGTGGTGTTGGGCCGTGGCGCGGACCCCGAGCGGGTGGATCACTGGCTGCGGCAGGGCGCCGGCGTACCCGGGTACATCGGGTTCGCGATCGGGCGCACCCTGTGGTGGGATGGTGTGCAGGGCTTCCTCAACGGCACGCTGACGCGAGAGCAGGCCGCGGACAAGATCGCCACGAACTACCTGCATGCGATCGATCTCTTCGTTCAAGTGGCGGCAGCGGCCGACTAGCCAAGAGCACCCTGCCTGAGGTGGCAGAGGGAGCGGCCCCGAAGCTCCCCGGGGCCGCTCCCTCTGCCCCGGTATCCTCCGTCACTAGGGCTACCCGGCCGGGTACACCGCCTTCAGCTCACAGCGCGCATCCGGGGCAGCCAGCCGGACGTAGGCCTCGATCCGATCCAGGTGAACGGCCACGGCCTCGGGCTCGATGCCAGGAGGTGCGTACACCGCGTAGAGCACATCCCGCGTTTCGGGAGTGATGCGCGTGCGGACGTCCGGTCCGTACAGGACGCTGGAGATGACGCCGAGTCCATCGGCCATATGCATGTCCCCGGCCTTCAGGGTCTGCTCGCGACCGTTGAGCAGGGTATAGCGCTCGTGGCCCTCAGCGATCTCGATGCGAACTGGAAGGGCTAGGGTGCTCAGGTCGTGCCCGGCGGTGAGCAGCAGATCGCTCAGCTCCGCCATGAACATCGCCTCTACCAACGTCGTGGCGTGCGGCAGCGGCTTCCCCTTGAGGACCACCGATTCGAGCTGGAGCAGGACGTGGTACGTATCTCCGAACCGGCGGTAGTATGCCTCGTAGGCCCGGATCACCGGCAGCGCCCGCAAATCCGCTCGCGAGAAGCCGGCGTAGCGCGCCCGCAGCTCAATCTCCAGCCCCCGCTTCGACTCCTCGAGGGAGGGCTCGCCGCTGGGATTCCGCACCCCCCGCAGCACGAGGATCCCGGCCGATGCGCCCGGGTAGGTCTCGCGCCAGCGGTTCCCGAGTTCGAACAGAGCCGGCCCAGGGGTTCCGGCGTGCATCGTCGCTCCTCTCGTTGCTGACGTCGCGGTCGCAGGCAGGCACATGGCGGTTCGCTGGCTTCACAGTGGGACCCCGCGATCCATCTGGTCTGCACGTTGGGCAGCATTGTACGCCAGGGCCGATGAGAAGCCGCGGAGGAAACCGGTGGACGCGGACACCGGCGCCGCAACTGCGGCCGGCGTGCCGAGCCCGCTCGAGTGGTGGATGTTGGGAGGCTGGTGGCTCAGGGATGATCCCGAGGCCACCGGCCTCTTCGTCGGAAAAGAGCGGGGCGGTACCGAATCTCGGCGGCTGCCTTCGGGAGGGGTTTCCGGCACTCTTGAGACCTCTGCGCTAGCGTCCGCTCGGAGCACGCAGCTCTTCATATTCGGTCTGATAGGAACTATCAAACTGTTCATTCGCAGTGCACCTACAATAATCCTCATCTCACACTATTCGTACTAGAAAACTATCTCGAGTACTTCATCCTCCAGTACTTGCAGTACATGCCGTGCACGTGCCCCGAATGACCTCCGTCGATCATTTCGGTGGGCAGGATTAGCCATGGCAGCCACTGCACGGTTATCCGAAGATGAGCAGTGGGATCGAGGAGGGAGGATAGTGCGCGCACTCCTGTGGTCGCTGGCGATCTGTGTGTTGCTCCTGCTGCTCGCGGTTGCAGAGGCGGGTTGCTGTCCTCCACCGCTGCCAGGGCTTCAACAGCGCTCCCCGTGGCCGGTAGCCCGGGGGCCAGAAGGGGAGCTGGGCGGGATCACAGATGGAGCCTCACTCACGGCCAGCCAGGTGTCGAACTCAATTACCCCTTCTTCTCAACCGAGATGGAACTACCAGCCAGGCATGCTCTGGGCACGGCGATTACTTGACAGCATGCTGGGCTGGATTCGACAGTGGGTCTTCTCTGTAGAGATTATCTGGCACCGAGTGCAGGCTGGCCAACCTGAGAGTGGGGCGGGGCCAGCCAGCATTGGTCACACCATCCCATTGATAGGTGGTCTCTTTGGCTCACCGGTTCACATTCCAGTTGTGTCGGTGGGCAGCGGTGAGCCCGATTTCGGCCATAGAGCGGGGGCGAACGCCTCGTCGCGGGTGAGCGTTCGGCACCGGGGCACGATGAGCACGCGCAGCGCGTCGCTCACGCAGCAACTGGCGCTCCTGCTGCTCATGCTCGGGACTCCCTGGCTCCTCCTCGTGCTCGTCGATGCGGTCACGCGCCTTCGCGTGCGCCAGCGATTCGCCCAGTTGAGCGATTGGTTCTCCGGCGATGATCATTGGCTGGGATGGGGCCCGTTCCAGTTCGCTCCGGAGACGCCCCTGGGGCGACGGAATGGCAGCTACCAGCGCAGGCAACGGGATTATACAGCCCGAGTAAGCCGGGGACGTGACTCGACGGTACGACTTCTGGAGACGATACAGGCACTGGCGGAGGCTATGGATGCCAGCCGGCAGACCAACAATTGGCGGTCGCAGCTTGGTGAGCCACCGTTGGGTAGAGCGGCCCGACCGGCCCCGCGACACCGTTCAGGCGCGCACACCGTGCAGGCACTCACCGTATCGGCGATGCCGGTAAGGCGCGACAGGACGGCACCGGGATCGGGCAAGCCAGGCGCTCGGGGGCGCGCAGGGCGCAGGCGTTCCGGGCGGCGTACTGTGAAGGTGCTGTGGACGCGAGAGACTACCTGACCAGCCCGCTCACCTACGGCTCACGAATCGACGGGCAGTCCTGGAAGCGGGCATGTGCACCAGGTACCGCTCATCATTTTGACAGTGCTCATACGGAAGGACTCTACCTGCCCCTTGGGCGATCATCAGAGTCATCCGCGAGCTCGAGATCGTAGCGCTGCTCACGCAGCTGGTGGTCCCAGAGCGGCTTCTCTGGAAGCTCCTCGGTGAGTCGGAATCCGAAGCGCCGGTAGAGCCTGGCGGCGTTCTCCAGCGGGTGGACCGTCCAGAGGTAGACGTGGCGATAACCGGCACTGCGGCAAAAACTCAGCGAGTGCGCGAGCAGGCGGGAGCCGAGGCCATACCCACGACACGAGGGAAGCACCAGGAACCAGCGCAACTGGGCGGTGTCCTCCGAGCGGCCCACGATCGCGATCGAGCCGACCAGCCGATCTCCCTGCTCGGCCAGCCACAGCCGATCGCGGCCCGGCCGGTACTGCTGGCCGAACTCGCCGAGGGTTGCGGCCACATAGGCTTCGAAGGTGTGATCGAAGGCGTACTCCCGAGCGTAGACGAGGCCGTGCATCTCTGTAACGCGCCCCAGGTCTCCGGGGCGCAGATCGTGGCGGACGGTGATTTCGATGCCCAACAGCTCTTCCATCGCCGTTACCCCCTCGCAAGCGCGAAGCCAGATCTACTCACATGCCGACGTCTGTCCACCGGAGCACGAGGTACACGAACATGCCGGTAGCGAGGCACACCTCCATGCGTGGCCAGCGGATCGCGACCGCTAGCGCCGCGACCGCGGCCGGTGCGCGCCAGCCCAACTCTTGGGGGTGCGCGAGCAGGCTTGCTACGACCAGTGCGGCCAGTGTCGCTGGTGCCAGTCCCTTGAAAGCATTTTCCAGGTTTCGGGGCATCGAAATCCTCGAAAGCAGGAGGCCGCTGAGCCGAACCCAGTAGAGCGCGAGCCCCATCGCAACGATCGTCAGGATGACGGGCCGTTCCACATCGCCTCCCGATCCCGAAATTGCACCGTGCCTGCCAGCGCTCCCGAGATGGCTGCGCACAGGATCGCAACTGTCGAGGGCAGTACCAGTAGCAGCAGTGTGGCCGCCAGCGCTGAGACGACTACTGGATGGCGGGCTGGTGGCTCCCGCAGCCAACGACCGAGCACCGCGATCAATGTCAGCGGAATGACGAAATCTAGCCCGAAGTGGGTGAGCGCGGGAAGCCGATCCGCGCTAGCCAGTCCCAGCAGCGTCCCCAGATTCCAAGCTAGGTACATGCTCGCAGCGGCACCGCCCAGGCTCGCCAGGGTAAGCGGCGGCGCTGCGCTCGCGACGGCGAACGAGCCTTCGGTAAGCAGGAACGCGACGGCGGCGGCAGGCCAGATTCCTGGTCGCAGGATGCGACCGCAGGCTAGGCTGATCAGCGCGAGCTGGGCGTTCACGCTGAGGGTGACCACGACAGGCAGCACCGGAGTGACGCCTCGCACGAGGAGATCGATGGTCGCCATCTGAGCTGGGGCCGAGAAGACGAGGAGACTCATGGCCTGAGCCTCGAACGCGTCCAACCCGACGTGCCGGGCGGTGAACCCGAAGGCGATCCCGGAGGGCACGGCACCGAGCCAGAGCGGCAGCATTGCACGAAATCCTCGAATGAACGCGCTGTGCAGCATGCTCTATTCGCTCCCTCTACTGCTATGCTAGTGGTGTTCCCTGCGCGGGTCATCGTCATCGAAGTCGAATCGAGGATTCATGTCGAGGGTAACGATCCAGCGTGGTAGCCTCGGTGGTGCCCGCCTGCGGGCGCTTCGCGAGCGGCTGGGGCGAACGCAATTGTGGGTCGAGCTGGAAGCGGGCCTGGGTACGGGCTACCTCCAGCGCGTGGAGTCCGGCCGCGTGGCGCAACCTTCTCGCGAGACCGTCGAGCGTATCCTGGACGCACTGGGAGCTCGCTTCAGTGAGCGGCGGGAGATTATGGAACTCTTCGGCTATCGCGTCTCGGTTCCGCTGCCGAGTGAAGAAGACATCCGCTGGGCGCGGGACGTCTCGCGGGCTGAGCTCGACGCGTTTCCCTTCCCGGCGTACGTGCTCGACTGCACGACGCGGTTACTCTCCTGGAACGGGAGAGTTCCGGATCTGTTCGCTGTATCGCCACGAGATCCGACACTCGGCGGCCTAGCAGGGGATCCGCTGCTGGTGGCCTGGTTCGATCCGGCCTCGCAGGCGGGCCGGCTGGTGGCCGAACCGGATACGACGCTGCTCGCGATGATCTATGCCCTACGGCACGAGCTAGCACAGTTCTACGACGAGACTTGGTGCCAGGCGCTGCTCGCCCGGTTGCTAGCCCTGCCGCGGTTTCGGGAATACTGGCAGCAGGCCGAGCAGAGCGCTCCACCGCCGACAGCGGCGCGAGCCTTGATACCGTTGCGCCTGACCGCCGGAGGTGCGGGGGTGCTCAGCTTCAGATTGGCGTCAGAGCCGTTCACGCGGGATGCACGGTTTCGCGTCATCTATTTCTTCCCGGATGACCTGCAGACAATGAAGTACTACGCAGCGGGACGCAAGGAGCGTGACGGGTCGTCTTTGCCGCCGGATCAGCAGATCGATCCGAGCCGTTGAGCGCGGTTGGCGATCAGTGGCGGTAATCTTCGAGCTTCGTGTTGAGGCCCGGTGGTGTACCAGGTGATCGAATGACTCGAGAGAGGGCCGGCACGTATGAGGAAACCCCGCCCAAAGGGCGGGGCCTGTTGTGGTCGGGGCCGGAATCGAACCGGCGACACCGTGATTTTCAGTCACGTGCTCTACCGACTGAGCTACCCGACCCTACATCTCCGCTGACTGCGCTTTTTCGGCCTGTCGCCTGACAGCAGAATCCCGGACTGACAGCAGAATCTGACAGCAGAATCTGCCGCGCTTCCCTGTCGGGCCTGCCGGAAGGGGCCTGTCGTGGGGAGACGACCTCAGGGCTACGTCTACCAGCGGCGCAGTGATGGCCGCTGGGTTGCCGAGATCACCATCAAGGGACAACGTCACTACGAGTACGCGGCGACGGAAGACGACGCCTACGCGCTGCTTGCCGAGCTACGCCGCCTGGCGCTGTCGCCGGCAGCGACGCCGCCGAGAGATCAGACGCTGACCGTCGCCGCCTTCGCCGAGCAGTGGCTGGCATCGGCCTCGCTCTCGCCGTCAACGGAAGAGCACTACCGCGAGATGCTGCGCCGGCATGTCCTGCCGAAGATCGGCGCGACGCCGCTAGACCAGGTCAAGCCGCAGGACATCGCGCAGGTCATCGCAGCCGGCAAGGCCAAGGGGCCGCGTATCGCGGAGAAGGCGTATGTCGTCTCGCATCGGCTGTTTCAAGTCGCGACAGAGTGGGGGATCATCGGCGACAACCCGGCTGCCCGGCTGTCCAGGCCGAAGGTGGAGGCCGCGCCGCGCATCGTCTGGACGCGGGAAGAAGTCGCCGCGTTCACCGATGCCATGCTGGCCGATCCGGGCCAGTGGGGTGACCTCTTCGTTGTCGTGCTCTACACCGGGCTGAGGACATCTGAGGCTCTCGGCCTGGACTGGGGAGACATCCGGCTTGCGCATCGCAGCCTGACGGTACAGCGAGGACTGATCGAGCTTCAGGGCCGGCGCTTCGTCACGCGGGAGACCAAGAGCCGCGCTAGCCGGCGCAGCGTCAGCCTGCCTGATCAGGCGATCCAGGCGCTTCTGCATCGCGGGGGCTTCAGCGGGCCGGTCTTCCGCTATGAGGACGGCAGGCCGCCGTCACGCAGCGCCTTGCGTAGCGCCTTGGTCTGGGCCTCGAAGCGGGCCGGCGTGCCGTACATCGGCATGCACGGGCTACGGCATCAGCACTGTACGATGCTGGCCTGGGCTGGCGTGCCGATCAAAGTAGCCCAAGAGCGGATGGGCCACTCATCGCCGCTGATCACGCTGTCAATCTACATGCACGTGCTGCCGGAAGATCACCTGCTGGCGTCTGAGCTACTGGATCGGCTCTTCGAGGCCGGCTAGGACGCGCCAGGATGGCCTGTGAGGGCTGTAGACAGCGTGCCAGTATCTCAGGACTCGCGAGGCCGAAGCGAGGATCAGAGGGCCTTCTAGGGGCCTTCGAAGGCAAAAGAAAAGCCCTCAGCCGCGATGGCTGAGGGCTTCTGATTCGGGCTATTCAGCTTTCGCGCTGACCAGTCGCCAGCCTTCCGGCGTTAGCGACAGGAAGCGGTCACGTGTGACGCCTTCGGCACGTAGCCAGCCGTTATCAAGCAAGCGCCTTACACGACGGCGGCCTGTCCTGTCCGACCAGCCCAGCTTTCTACTGACTTCTGTTGTCGTCATTTGGCCGCCAGCCTTAGCAATCAGGCGCAGCACTTGCATGTCGTCAGTCGCCGGCGTCGACTTGGCAGCGCCATTCGACAGGACAGGGGCCGTGAAGTGCTGACGGCCTACCGAAGCCGTCGCCGTCGTGACCGCCAGCGTCACCGGCTGAAACAGCGGCGCTGCATTCTGCTTCGTGCATTCGAGTCGCAGCATGCCCGACTTAGTTAGATAAGTCGCCCTTATCTGCGTGTCTACGATGTCGCGGAAGGCTTCAGCGTCGCGCATCTTGCCCTGCTTGTTCTCATGGTGAATCACCAAGACCGACGCGCCGAAGGCGTCGGACAGCCGCTTGATGCCGTCGAAATAGCGGTAGGCTTCCGTCGGGTTGCTCATCTCGCCGTCTTGTTGGCCGGCTCCCCAGGTTGCTGACAGGCTATCCACCACGATGAAGCCTACCGACAGGCGAGCCTGCCGCATCTCGTGTACCAAGGTCTCTACGGTCTTCTGATCTCGGAAATTCGGCGCAGTCGCGAGGATGCGTGCCTGCGGCGACGGCTTCAGCCCATGCTCGGCCAGCCAGACGACGCTGCGTTGTCGTGTCAGGTCGGGCTTCTCTGCCGCGATGAAGAGGCCGGCTACCGGCTTCACCGCGTGTCCGTGCCACGGTAGCCCGTAAGCCAGATGCAGCATCATGTCCAGGCTGACGCTACTCTTAAGCGAGCCGCCGCGTCCAAAGAGCATGGCAAGCCCGCGCTCCGGCAGGATGCCCTCGATCAGCCACTGCATCGCTGACGCCTCTGTCATGTCTCCTGCCTGTTCAAACACGAAACCCATCGATATACCCTCTCTGGCGGGCCGGACTACCTCAGCCCGCTACTGTGCTTATGACTGACGACGGCGGATAAAGGCTTCGAGCCGCTGCTGACTGTGCCGCTGCTTCGCGGGAGAGCGCGCCTGCCACTTGCGCAGTTCAGGCGGTGGCTCCTGACAGGCGGCGTTCCGCCAGGGGATCAGCCGCGCTTCATGCTGGCGCAAGGTCGTGACGACTTCGGCCAGCGGGATGCCGAGGGCTTCAGCCCGCTGGACGGCAGCGCGGGCCTGCCGGAAGCCTGCCAGGAAGCCCGCAGCGTACTTGCTGGCATCGGCCTGGTTAGACTGCTGCGCGTCCTCTAGCGCCTTCAGGAAAGCTGAGGCTATGGTCGTCTCGTAGCCGTCAGTGGATGGCATCGTCAGGCTCTCCTTCCAGCGCCGCAAGCACTGCCGGCAGGCTCGTCTTCGGCGTGACGATGGACAGCCCGGTGCCTTCATGGTCGGTGATGACGACAGGCTCCACGCCGAAGTAGTCTTGGTAGTTCTCGGCAATCAGGGCGGTGACGTTCTCCGGCGTCGTCTCCTGGCCGTTGGCCAGGTTGACCGCGACCTCTTCAGCCTGGCTGAGGGTGTCTGCCAGGATGATGCCGACGCGCAGCGGTTGCCCTTGCTCATCGCTTGCCCAGAGGTAGAAGACCGCCATGCCTAGCTTCCCTTCCGTGTTCGCCGTGACCGGTAGCTCACCTTCAGCCTGGCCTTCGGCAAGCTCACGCGGATGCCGTAGGCTGTCTCGCTGACCTTGACAGCAGGGTCAGTCTGCGCGATGCGACGCCAGTAGCGGATATCCGCCGGAATCTCGGTGAAGACTTCGGCGTGCTCCTCAGCCGCGTTAAGCCAAGCGTGTGTCTCCATCTCGTGACGGGTCAGCTTCATCTCAGGACATGCCTTCCACGGTTCAAAAACGACCTACCGTAGCCAGAAACCGGTGCCGTACTGCGTCCTCAGGTATCGAGATACCTGTGTCATGGGAAAGGGTCAGAAACGGGCTACCCTAGCCGATTTCTGACCCTTAGAAGCGAAGTCTGACAGGGGGCTCAGCGGGAGAAGCGCCGCTTGCGCCGCTCCCAGCGTTGGACAGCGGGATCACGCTGCCGCTCCGCCGCCAGCCGAAGCACGCTCTCGCGTCGTACCAGGCGGCCTAGCGGCGTGTCGAGATGCTCAAGCCTGCCGTCGTCACACAGTTGCCGTACCCGTGGGCCGGAGATGCCAAGGATGAGCGCGGCCTCACCTGTCGTCATGTACTCCTGCTGCACCGTGAACACTCCTTCTCTTGCGCTCACGCAGATTCTGGGCCGAAGAGAGACGACAGGGCCGAAGCCCTGCCGTCTCCTGCCTGAAGGCTGCCGTCAGGCTACGGGATCACCGGCGTGACCAGGGCGAAGGCGTTGGGATCGGTCACGGCGACATCAGCCCGCAGGATGGCCAGGATGCCCACCTCGCCGTAGTCCGCGAACCGCTCCCGCAGCGGTACCAGGGTCAGCTCCTGCCGGATTCCGATGATGCAGTGGCTGAAGTCACCGACGTAGATCGTCGCGCCCACGTTGCCCGCCGTGCCTGCCGGCTCGGTAGTCTCCACCGCCGAGGTCGCCACCTGGCGCAGCGTCGCCACCACGTCAGGCACCGTCAGGTAGTTGCCGGCGCTGTCCTTAAACTTCGAGAGCGTGCCCTGCTCACGCGGCGACAGGATGTACGCCTTCGGCTCGCGGTTGTCGCTGCGGATGGCGGTCACGGCGTCGATGATCGGGTCATAGCTGGTCAGCGCGCTGCCGTTGGCACCCAGGTCAACCAGGTTGACGCCGGCGACGTTGCGGATGCCGCGAGGCTCGGGATCGGTGCCGCTGCCGCGCAGCGCAGCCCGGTCAAGCTCTGCCGCCATCGCCTGCGCAATCGCCGTCCTGACGGCGTTCTCCGTCAGCGGGCTGTCCTGCAGCAGTTCAACGCTGATCTTGACCAGCGCCGCCAGGCTCTTGGCCGTCAAGGTGACGGCAGCGAAGTTCGGCGTCGTCTCGGCGATCTGCGCATGCTCCAGCCGCCAGGCCACCGCCGGGTCAGCGATCAGCTTCGGCAGCTTGACCGTGCCCGCCGCCATCGGATAGGTCAGCGCGCCGGCGGCGATGACGCCAGACTTAGCCCGCGCCAGGTCGATGACTTCGCCGGCCAGGACATCGTTCACCAGGACAGCGCCATTGGCACCGATGCCGAGTGCCCGCTGCTCGGCCTCGGCGTGTCGCCAGTCGCCGGTGACCATGCCGCGCAGCGCCTTGGCCAGGGACAGCCCCGACGGCGACGGCTGCATCCGCTGCTCTGCCGTCAGGAAGCCCCGGCTGTCACCGCCAGGCTGGCGGTTAAACATCGCCTGGAGGATCGGGTCAAGCGTCACCGGCTGACTGCGGCTGTCCTGCATCTGCTCGGTCAACTGGTCGAATTCGGCTTCAAGCCGCTTGTACAGCGCGTACTCGTCGCCGGTCAGGCTGCGGTCTTCTCGGGCTTCAGCCCGATCCAGCAGCGCCTTCATGTCTGCGTAAAGCTGCTGGCGTCGCTCCAGCAGGTTCATCTTGCGTGTCCTTCCGTCTGTGACTTTACGAGAGACCGACACGGCGAGGGTCAGACAGCGGCTGAGGCCGCCAGGTCAGGTGGCCCGCGTGCCTGCTGGCGTCTGCCGTCGGTCTGACACGGCGTGTACGAGTGGCTCAGCGCCGGCTCGATCCGCAGCCGAGTGGCTCAGCACCGGCTCGGCCTGGCGAAGTCGCCGCGATGCTTCGCCAGCGAAGGCGACGGCAGCCGGGAGTCAGCCGGCTGCCGCCGATTTCGGGAGTAGTGCCCCGTGGTTCGTCAGCCGCCGAGCACGGCGCAAGCACGGCGACTGGGAAGCCGGCCAGGGCGAGACCGGCTTCCCTTCGGCGACAGCGAAGCCAGCCGGCGTAGAACTGGCTTCGCCAAGCTGAAGATGGCTGAGCCGGCCTAGCCCGGCTCGCTAGCAGGTGAGCGACGGCAGTTACCGCCGCTTCCTCACGCACTACGGCACCAGCCCCATGCTGGTGCCTACTCCACAAGGTGTCAGCCCCGTGCTGACACCGGCGGCTACCGGCGGGAGTCAGCCGCCGATAGCCCGAGGAAGAAGAGGGACGGGCTGACAGATGCCCAGGGGATTACTCCCATGCCTCGGGATCGTCAGCGAAGGCGGGGATGACGCCTTCGCGGTACAGGTCGATCAGCGCGATGTCAGCCGTGGTATACCGCCGCTGTCCTCTGCGTCTGACCGCCGGCTTGATCTTGTGCTGGCGCTCCAGACGCCGAAGGGTATCGGCGCTGACGCCCAGTAGCAGGGCTGCATCGGTGATGCTGTACTCGATCCGGTCAGGGATGGTAATTGTCTTCATCGTGCCTCCTAAGTCGCTACCTAGGCAACGTCAGGGGAAAAAAGCGAGGCAGCCGCCGTCCTGTCAGTGACGGCTGCCCCTGATGGTGGACGCCAGCCACCGTCCTACAAGGAGCTATCTTCTCTCGCTAAGGAAAAGGGGCCTCTACTCTATACCGGAAATAATTCATGCCCAAGGCTTCTTTCGCGTGCAGACGCGGAAATCTGGACAGCGGCTGTAGCAGGATGCGTAGCCTCAGGCGAGGTTTCGGGATGAAGACCCCTCTACTCTATACCGGAAATAATTCCCTCCCACGCCGGCTTCAGCGTCGGGATGGGCAAGGTGGACAGGCGGTCAAGCTCGGCCACGGGAGGGCTGCAGGAAAAGACCCCTCTAATATATACCGGAATTTTTGGGTTCCCAAGCGTTTTCCCGCGTCGTCATGCGGAAGTGTTCGAGGGCTGACAGGCGCTCTGGCCGAGCAGGCGACAGGGGGAAGACGCCGGCGTTGACTACGCCGCCGAGGCGACGTAGGGGATAGAAAACGACCCCTCTAATATATACCGCAATTTTTGCGCTCCCAACGTCGCCGGCCTAGTCCTATTGGATAACAGGTCTGTTGCCAGCGCCAAGATGTCCGGTCAGAAACCGCGTCAGGACGCAGCTACAGCCTCAGCCTGTCAGGACAGCGGCTGTCTTCCGGATGCCGGCGGGAAGAGACCCCTCTAATATATACCACAATTTTTGCCGTCCCAAGGCTTCTTCCGCGTCAAGACGCGGATTCTCAGGATGACAGACGCCGGCATCCGGCTTCTTCCTGTGGTCGTCTTCTCCGGATGAAGCCCGGCGTCGCTGTATGAGATTCGCGACGCCGGCATCGAGGCCTCAGGCTTCAGGACAGCGGCTGTCTCTATCGCTTCGCCGTCTCAGGAAGAAGCCCGGTGTCGCTAGATTATGACAGCGACACCGGTATCGAAGCCTCAGGATTCCTTCGGCTGTCTTCTCGAAGGCTTCGTCTCTGGACTAAGCCGGCGTCGCTTAATTTAACTAGCGACGCCGGTAAACGTTGTCCTCTTGGCTATTCTGACAGGTCTTCTATCTTGGTCTTAGTCTTCAACTAGACACAGCCTTGTCTAGTCGCTAATCGTGTAGCTATCTTCTCTGACAGGGATAACATACTTGACTGAAGTCTCCTGCTATCACCAAGCCCTGTCCAACTAATCAAGCTAGACTCAAGTCAAGAGACTTCTTCGCCTCGGTGAATCGGATGACGTGAAGCCTCACGATGACAGCGCCGATTCACCGAGTAAATCTTTTCGGCCATTTACAGCTTGTATCTTCTTAAGCCGAAGTGGCCGAATGGCCGGAATCTTAAGATTCCGCGTCTGTACGCGGGTTCTGCGAGGTGGATTTCGGCCACATAGCCGATGGCCGAAATCTGGCCGAATGTCCGAATTCGTCTTAGGCTGCTTGACTGGGGAGAGTAGGTCAAAACTTCAGCCGATGACGGCAGGCTCGTGACCTGCGGCCCTCAGAAGCTTTCCCGACGAAATTTTCAGGATTTTTAGCTTCTGAGCTAAATTCCCACGAATTCGACTCGATTAGTTTTTTTTCGCGTTTTCCGCGTCTGCATGGGAAAACCCAGGTTTGAAAATGGCGTTTTTTGCCTTGGACAGCACAGCCAGACAGCGGCTGTCCATCCGATAGACAACTTCACTGTCACGATCTGACAACAGAATACTGGCTGTCTTCATCGCTAAGATGACTTCTTCTGTGACTGTTGACTACAGTAAAGATGATAATGTTGTCTACACACTACAAGTACTCGAAAAAGACTCTTGACATCCAGAAGGTTCTCTGGTACACTTCCTCATGACGACAGGACAGGGCCTGAGGCATCAGAAAGGATGCATGATGACTCACGAAGACGCTTACCGGCTGTTGCAGACGCTGCATGACCTGATCGGCGCTACCGAGTGCTCACCGGAGTATGACGAAGAGCTATACGCCGCCTATACCCTGGCGACCAAGGCGTATGAGACGGCCTTTGCCCTGGCTGATCGGCTGGAGCTTGACACGAAGGCGCTTCGCCGCCGGCTGTATCAGCCGCAAGCGATCTAGAGACGCCGCCTGTTCTCTCGGCGTGACGCAGTAGCCCTGTCCTGTTGTCACGACAGCCCGCTTCGGCGGGCTGTCGTCATGCTGCTAGGCCGGCTGGCGCTGAAGGACACGCTTCCAAGACCGGCCATGACGGATAGCCCTGATCGTCTCGTGGCTGACGCCGTAGCGCCGGGCTACCTCTGCCATCGTACAGCCGTCCAGCAGTAGCCTGAGGATGTCGATGACCTCAGCCTCACTCAAGAGCGAGGCATGGCGCTCTGGCAGCTTGAGAAGGCCGCTGACGTAGGCATCGGCCATGTTGTCTGACGGCGTGCCGGCGTAGAGGTGCTGCGGATTGATACAGGCTTTCTGGTCACAGCGATGCAGCGCCTGAAGACTGCCGTCAAGATCGAAGTCTGACCAGAGGGCCAAGGCCAGGCGATGGACGCTCAGCCGCCTGGGGCCGCTGCGGCGCTGCAGCGTGAGACAGCCGTAGCCGCGACTGGTCACCGCGCCTGTCCATATCCAGCAGGGGCCAAGCTCAAGGTCTGGCCGGCGAAGGTCGTAGACGACGCGAGACAGCAGCCGCTGGCCTAAGCCCTCTTCGCCGTAGAGCGCCGCAAGGTCGTCTGGCAGCATCGGCCTTCCCTTCCTCTTGACAGCAGTAAGGCTCGTGCCGTAGCGTTGCCCCTGTCGGGTGTCGGATTGCCTGACAGGGGAATGACAGCAGAATCGGCGTCGAATTCTGCTGTCAACTGGGAGAAAGAGCCCTGGCGAGGTGCCAGGGCCGGCGACTGACGCGGACACCGGCGGAGTCGGGCCGCCTGTGGTGTCCGGTGGCTGGGGGCGGATTTGAACCGCCGACACACGGATTTTCAGTCCGCTGCTCTACCAGACTGAGCTACCCAGCCAGGCCATCGAGGGCCGGAAGTGCGTCGGGTGCGGATTTTCAGTCACGTGCTCTACCGACTGAGCTACCCGACCCTTCAGCTATCGCGGCTGCGCAGCCAGCACGGGGCGCCATGATTCGAGCACTTGACTAATCGCCCTGCTTGCCCAGCTACCCAGCCCTGACACGACAAGTGCCCGGCGTGGCCGATTCTCTGATCAACCGAGTGACTTCGGCACAATCCTCACCGGGCGACTCGCATTCGTGGGCGATAGAGGACTCGAACCTCTGACTTCCACGGTGTAAACGTGGCGCTCTACCAACTGAGCTAATCGCCCATGAACACGATCCTGGTGCCGAGGAAGGGATTTGAACCCCCACGCCCTTTCGGGCACTACCCCCTCAAGGTAGCGCGTCTGCCTATTCCGCCACCTCGGCATAGGCTGCCTCCCGGCAGCATCAGAAAGTATAGGCCGTGCTCGCAAGCAGTGTCAAGCGCGCCGATGCCAGGCTCCGGTTTCAGCCCGGATCGCGCGAACGATCTCGTCGCCGTCACCCAAAGCAGAATCATGCGCCCTGGGCTATCGATCACGCTGTGCGCTTCGCCTTCTCGCCGGCAAACACGGTGAGTCCTCTGCGGGTCGTTCCGGAAGCTACGCTACTTGCTAGCTGCTGTGCTCGGTGAATGGAGGATTCACGCGCGCTGAGTGCTCCGGAGCGTATGCCTACCTCAGCGTGCAAGCCAGGACAGTAGCGCCTCGAGCGGCATGGTATTGAGTACCTGGTCAGGTCTGGCCCAGGCTCGCCGCGCGTTCCCGATCCCGTAGCGCATCCAGGCGAAATCGTCCGGCGCGTGGGCGTCGGAGTTGATCGCCAGCATCACGCCAGCGTCCAGTGCCTGCCGTGCCAGCTCATCATTGAGATCGAGGCGCTCCGGGCCACAATTGATCTCCAGCGCTTTGCCTGCCTCGCGGGCCGCCGCGAACACGCGATCCCAGTCGTAGTCGGCCCCGGGGCGCCGGTCGATCAGCCGACCGGTCGGGTGCGCGATGATATCGACGTGCGGGTGGCGGATAGCGCGTATGATGCGTTCGGTTTGCTCATCCCTCGGCAGGCGCAGCCCGGCGTGGAGCGAGGCCACGACGAGATCCAGCTCGGCCAGAACCTCGTCCGGCAGATCCAGCGAGCCGTCGCGGCGAACTTCGACCTCGCAGGAGCGGAGGATCCGAATCGCGGGCACGCGTGCCTGCACAGCCTCGATTTCTCGCCACTGCTCGCGCAGTCGCTCGGCATCTAGCCCCCGGGCCACACCGAGGCCGGCGGAGTGGTCGGCGACGGCGAGATACCGGTAGCCGCGATCGCGCGCCGCCATAGCCATCTCCAGGATCGAGCCGCGCCCGTCACTCCAAGTGGTGTGCGTGTGCAGGTCTCCTTGGACGTCCTCCAGCGTGATGAGCTGTGGCAAACGACCTCGAAGAGCCGCATCCAGCTCGCCGCGGTTCTCCCGAAGCTCGGGAGGGATCCAGGGCAAGCCCAGCGCCTGGTAGCACGCTTCCTCGGTCGGCGCGAGCGGAAGCGCGCCGCCGGCAATCGCGCTCAGTTCCTCGACGTGCTGCCAGTTTCCGGTCCAGCGGACCAGCTCAGTGCCGAACCGTTCGGGGGTGGCCGCGACGACCTGCACCTCGGCGCCGTTCGTGGACAGCGCCGGAACGAAGGCCGGAGTCGGCTCGTGTACCTCGATGATCTCCGGCAGCGAGCCGAGCGCGTGAACGATCACGGCCTGGTCGGCAACGCCGGCGACGAGGTTGATGTTGCCGACCGTCTCGCGCATCCGTCGGATACTGCCCACGACGGCGACCTCCGCGCCCAACTGCTGGGCTAGTTGGCAAGCCAGGCGTTCGGCCATAGGCAGCAACTCGCCGAGCAGAAAGCGACGGCTCACGCTGCGCAGGAAACGGATGCCCTCGAGGATACGCTGCTCAGCATTCGCGCCGAGACCCTTTAGCTGGCGTATTCGTCCCGCGAGCGCTGCTTCCTCCAGGTCTGCGAGGGTCGCGATCCCGAGCTCGCGGTAGAGGCGTCCAACGGTCTTAGGGCCAATACCTGGCAGGTTGAGGAGTGTCACCAGGCTGCCCGGAAGCTCGCCTTGCAGGGCATCCAGGGCGCTGAGCCGCCCGGTCCCGAGGATCTCGTCGATTGCAGCCGCGATCCCGCTCCCGATTCCAGGAATGGCGGTGAGCGAGTTCTCGGCAGCCAGCAGTGCGACTGGCGTGCTGAGGCGATCGATGACCTCGGCGGCGCGGAGATATGCCTGGACGCGGAAGGGATTCTCCCCCTGAATCTCGAGGAGATCGGCGTAGTGCCGCAACAGTGTGGCGACCTCGCGATTGGTCATGCTCTAGACGCCTCGCGACGCTCGATCGCGCGCTGGAGGAGCTCTTCAGGCCAGTTGTCAAGGAGATCGGGAAGGAGCGTTTCATCGACGCCGGCCCCCAGCGCGACGAGCCGCTGCCGCTCAGGGGTCAAGAGGTCGGCGGCAGCGTGAGCGTCGCTGTTGACGAGTAGCCGCGCACCGAGCTGGAGCGCCAGCTTGGCGACGTGGCCGTTGGTCAGCGCATGGCCGCAGCGCGCGCATAGTTCGAGGTAGACATCGAATTCTTTCGCGAGCCGAACCTCCTCCTCGGAGATCAGCCCCGGGTGGGCGATCACATCGATCAGGCCAGTGGTGATGCCGGCGCGCACGGTACCGGCCAGTACTGGCTCCACCAGTGTTTCGCCGTGCAGGACGATCAGCTCGGCGCCTGCCTCGCCGGCCAGATTGGCTGCCTCGAAGAGCGCTTCTGGCGGCAGGTGTGTGAGTTCTACACCGATGACTACACGGATCGGCCAGAAGCGCTCGATCAGCTCGCGATCGGCCTGGAGCCTGCCAACCAGCTCGTGAAGCCCGCCCACCGCGACATGATCGGTCAGAGCAATGGCGCGGTAGCCACGCTCGACCGCCCGCCGTGCCAGCTCTACCGGAGAGAGTTCGCCATCACTGTAGAACGTGTGGGTGTGGAAGTCGTACACCACGTGCTGATCCCAGACTCGAAGCGGCTGTGGATCCCGCGAACAGCCTAAAAGGCTGGAGTCCCGCCGGTTCCGACACAAATGAGCTTACCCGAGCGGCGATCCGCTTACCAGCAGACGCGTACTCCCGATGGCCGGGATAACGATCGCGTCCGATTCGTGCGAGCCGGGCGAGAGGGAGAGCGAGCCGGACGAGGATGCTCTCGCACCAGACATAAGGCATACTGAGAAGCCAGTTGCTAGGGAGATACCAGAAGCGAAGGGGGAAGACGTGCACGCAACCGGAGAGCCTGGCGCTCGCGCGGAGATGCACTACCGCAGAGCGCTCGAGCTCCTGATCGAGAGCGAGATACCGTTCCTGGTCGGAGGGGCGTACGCCATGCGGGAGTATGTAGGGATCTCGCGCTGGACCAAGGACCTCGATCTGTTTTGCCCTCGCACAGAGGTCGAACGAGTGCTCGAGGTGCTCGCGACGGCTGGCTGGCAGGTGGAGCTGACCGACCCGGTTTGGCTCGCCAAGGCTCGCTGGCACGATCTCCTGATCGATGTGCTCTTCAATTCCGGGAACGGCCTGCACCCGGTGAACCAGCGCTGGTTCCAACGAGCTCCTGCTGTCCGGGTATTCGGCTCGCTGGTGAGGCTCGTACCGGTGGAGGAGATGATCCTCTCGAAAGCCTACGTTCAAGAGCGGGATCGCTACGATGGCCCGGATATCCACCATCTGATCCTGAAGCACGGCCGGGCTATCGATTGGTCTCACCTGATTGCGCTGCTGGAACCGCACTGGGAGGTCCTGCTGGCCCATCTCGTGAACTTCCGTTTCGTCTACCCCTCCGAGCATGAGCGCATACCCCCTTGGGTAATGCGGGAACTCCTCGGACGGGTGGATCAACAGCTCGTCAGCCAGCCGGTGGCGGAGCCAGTATGCCGGGGCACCTTGCTCTCGAGGACTGAATACGAGATCGATGTCCAGGAGTGGGGTTTTCGCGATGCCCGGGCTCAGCTTCTGAGTTCCTGACAAGGGAGGGAACGAGGATGCGTGTCGCCGCAACAGCGGATCTCCACGTGCACGAATCCTCCATCGGTGTCTGCCGCGAGCTGCTGAGCGACCTCTCTCGCCGGGCCGATGTGCTGGTGATCTGTGGTGATCTGACGGAGCGCGGATTGCCTGCTCAAGCCGAGCTTCTGGCTGAGGAGTTACGAACCTCCACGATCCCGGTGCTGGCCGTGCTGGGAAATCACGATCACGAGTCAGGGCAGGTAGAAGCAGTCAGGGCGATCCTCGCGCGCGCCGGCGTGCACTGGCTGGACGACCAGCCGTACGAGATCGAGGGCGTCGGGTTCGCCGGCGCGAAGGGATTCGCTGGTGGATTCGGCGAGTACCTGCTCCAGCCGTGGGGCGAGCAGATGACCAAGCGATTCGTCTACGAGGCGATCGAGGAGGCGCTGCGACTCGAAGAGAGCCTGGCACGGCTGCGCACGCCGCGCAAAGTTGTGGCCCTGCACTATGCACCGGTGCGCCAGACGGTAGAAGGGGAGCCGCCAGATCTGATTCCGTTCCTCGGAACGTCCCGGCTGGCCGAGCCGATCGATCGCTTCCACGCCTCGCTGGTCTTTCACGGGCACGCGCACTATGGCTGTCCGCATGGAGAAACTGCACGCGGAATCCCGGTCTACAACGTAGCCCTGCCCCTCCTGCGGCGAATCCAGCCAGAGCAGCCGTTTCTCGTGCTGGAGATCTGAGAAGCCCGGAGAACTGGCTCGTCGCGAGGGCGTCACCTTCTGCAAGTCGTTCACGTTGTTGGCTGTGTCTGCTTCGATCTCGCCGCATAGCCAGGCGTGGGACTAACGCCTCGCGCTCGTCTGCCCATGCCGGCTCGCTGGTAAAGCGTAGGGGGGCCGGCCCGTCGCCCTCACTGGGTGTCCGACCCTCGTTGCTGGCAAGGGTTGCCGGGTGCAGGGCCGGGATGTGTCTTCAGCCTGAGGGATCGTAAGAGCCTTCGGCAGCCGTAGTACCGTCCTCCTGAGGCGTGACCAGCGAGCCGGCGACGAGCTCGGCGATGTCGAGCACTCGCAGGTTGCCCTCGACTCCCGCGCCCCGGATGCCGTCTTCGAACATGGTCATGCAGAACGGGCAGGCCGCCGCCAGTACCTCGGCTCCGGTCGCCTGTGCCTCGGCCACCCGAGCCTGGTTGATCCGCCGGCCGCGGGTCTCCTCCATGAACATGCGGCCGCCACCACCTCCACAGCAGAACGACCGACTGCGGTTGCGCGGCATCTCAGCGAGCTCGACGCCAGGCAGCGCTGAGAGCGCCGCACGTGGCTCGTCGAACACTCGGTTGTAGCGACCGAGGTAACACGGATCGTGGTAGGTGACCTTCCCGCGGGCGATGGCTGAGTCGGGGTCCAGCCGGAGGCGTCCTCGGGCCAAAAGCTCGCTGATGAGCTGGCTGTGATGGACCACCTCATAGTGGCCGCCGAGCTGGGGAAACTCGTTCTTGATCGCGTTGAAGCAATGCGGGCAGGCGGTGACGATCTTCTTCACCTGGTAGGCGTTGAGCGTCTCGACGGCCTGCTGGCCGAGGAGCTGCGCCAGGTACTCGTTGCCGGCACGGCGCGCCGGGTCGCCGGTGCAGGTCTCCTCGCGTCCCAGGATGGCGAACCGGATCCCGGCGGTCTGCATGATTCGGGCCAGCGCGATGGTAGTGCGCTGGTTTCGCCCGTCGAACGAGCCTAGGCAGCCGACCCAGAAGAGATACTCGACCTCCTCGCCCGATGCTGCGAGTTCGGCCATCTCCGGCACCGGCTGCTCCAGCTTCTTCGTCCAGTCGACCCGCTGGGCCGGCCGAAACTGGTACGGGCTGGCAAGGCGCTCGAGGTTATTGAACACGGTGGTCAGCTCGTTGGGGAACTCCCCGCGCTCCAGGACTAGGTGTCTGCGCAGGCCGGCGATGAGCGGCACGTGCTCGATATACACCGGGCACTGCTCCATGCAGGCGCCGCAGGTGGTGCAGTCCCAGATCTCCTCGGTCGAGACGACCCCTCCGATCAGCTCCCGCTCGGCTCCCGAGCCCCAGCGGAAGCGGGCCGTGTTCATCCCCTGGCCGAGCTCGCCGGAGAAGATGCCGCCGCGGTCGGCGACGTAGCCGGCGATCTCGAGGATCAGGTCGCGCGGGCGTAGGGGTTTGCCGGTGTGGAAGGTGGGGCAGTACTCGAGGCATCGGCCACAATGCATGCAGGCATCGGCATGCAGGAGCTGCGCCCAGGTGAAGTCCTGAAGCCCTGCGATCCCGAAGCGCTCGGCCTCTTCGAGGTTCTCGACGGGTTCCAGCCGCCCGGCCGGTTGCAGCCGGCGGAAGACGACGCTGGCCAACCCGGTGAAGGGATGGATCATCTTGCTGAAGGCGACGTACGCCAGGAAGACGGTCGTCGTGAGCATGTGGCTCCACCAGTTGACGAGGTGGAGACTGCGAAGCAACCGTTCGGGCAAGCCCTGGAGCACGAGCGACATCGGGTACGAGACAAACGACCAGGCTGCCCAGGGATCGCGCTCGACAGCTAGCCTCAGCGCCTGCAAGACGAATCCCTGAACGCTGAGCACGAGCAGGAAGGCGAGCACGACGAGGTCGTCGGCGCTGCTCTCGAGCGTGACCGGCCTGAGCACGAGTCTCCGAACCAGGGCCATCAGGACCCCGGCGATCAACAGCAGACCGGCCAGGTTCATGGCCAGCTTGAAGCCGAGGTAGAAGTTGCCCCGGTAGAAGCTGAATCCGAAGAGCGGCACCGTAATGTCGTGCTCGATCATCACGATGACGGTTCCGATGAAGAGGACGACGAATCCCCAGAAAATGAGGGCATGAGCGATCCCACCGTAGAGGTTCTGCCTGCGAACGATGCGCGCATGGAAGATGCTCGCTACCACCGCACCCCACAGGCGCGCTGCCAGCCGATCGAACCGGTCATCCGGCCGGCCGAGTCGCCACATGCGGAGGCGACGTGCTAACCCGAAGGCGAGGAAGCCGATCGGGAGCGCCAGAAGCGCGTACAGCGCGATGCGTCCGAGGAGGTCGACGTTCCAGGTGATCTCCCGCGTCGGGATCACGCGCGCTCTCCCTCTGCCCGGTCATCTCCGCGCGGTGCAGCTAGGGTACGGGCCTCGCGAATCGCTCGGAGCGCGACCACGGTGACCGCCAGCGTTGCCGCGAGCATGGTGAAGGCGAGAGCGAGACCGGCGAGTGACATCGCCGGGGCACGCCCGTCTCCAAGCTGCATAGCGGCGCCGAGGGTGCTCAGCCCGAGTGCGGCTAGGGCAGGCAAAACCATGACTGCGGCCAGGATCGACGCCATAGGCAGACTCCACCGCGCGAGCCGACTCCGAAGCCGTTCCTTGCCGGGCCGGCTCAGGCCGAAGGTTGCGCCGAGCGTAATTCCCCCAGCGCTCGCGAGTGCGGCGGACACCAGTCGTGCCCAGCCCCAGCCTGCGAGCTCGCCGGCCACGATGATGCCAGCACCTAGGATGACCGCGATCCAGGCGAGCTGGGTAGTGCGACGCCGGAGTGTCGTCATCGCGCAGCTATCCGCTCGGTCAATTTGGGGACGATCGTGAGGACATCACCGACCACACCGAGGTCGGCGAGCTCGAAGATCGGGGCGTCAGGGTCGCGGTTTATCGCAATCACGTAGCGGCTGCCGCGCATGCCGGCTACGTGCTGGATTGCGCCCGAGATCCCGCAAGCGATGTAGAGCGTCGGCTTGACGGTGCGGCCAGTCTGGCCTACCTGGTAGCTGTAGGGTACCCAGCCGGCATCGACGACGGCTCGGCTGGCACCGACGGCTCCTCCGAGCGCGTTCGCAAGCTCCTCCAGTAGCCGGAAGTTCTCCGGCCGACCGAGGCCCCGGCCACCGGCTACGATCACATTGGCGTCCTCGAGATTCGGCCCGGCGGCCGGCTGTTCGACTGTTTCGATCACTCGCACGCGGCAGTTCGCCTCGTCCAGCGGGACACTGACCATGCGCACTTCGGCCTCGCCCCCGACCGCCTCGGCCGCGTAGGCCTTAGGTCGGATCTGGACTAGGTAGGGCGGCGGGCCTTCGAGGGTGACGGTAGCCAGGGTTTCGGCTCCGCAGGGCACGGTCGCGAGCAGCCGGCCGCTCGGGTCGTAGTCGACCGCGACGGCATTGGCGATGGCGCCGACACCGAGCCGTCCCACCAGGCGCGCGAGCACGTCGCGAGCACCCGGTGTGCTCGGGAAGAGCAGCAGATCCGGGCGCTCGGCCTCGATCAGGGCCGACAGCGTAGCTACCTGCGGCTCGACCAGGTACTGGGTGTACCGGGGGTCGTCTGCGTGGTGGATGATGGTCGCCCCGTGCTCGGCAAGCTTTTGAAGGGCGGACTCACCTGCTGGGCCGAGGAGGACGGCCTCAGCGCGGCCTAACGCGCGAGCCGGGGTGAGCAGCTCCAGCGAGAGCCGATGGGGGGTGTCGCCCGCGGTCTCTGTCCATACCCAGACGCGTCGCTCTCCCATGCGCCCCTCCTACACGACCTGGATCGAACGGAGGAAGGCCAGGATCTCCTCGACGCTCTCCCCGGTCCCGTCGTCGACGACGATCCGGCCCTGCTTCACCTGGCGAACGGCGCTGATCTCGAGCACCCGCTCACGGGCGCCTGGTTCCCCCACCGTGTGCTGCTCGAGACCGAGCTCGGCAATATCGCGGACTTCGATCGGCTTTCGCTTTGCGGCCATTAGGCCCTTGAAGGACGGGTAACGCGGCTCACCGACGCTGGCGGTCACCGTAACGAGCGCGGGGAGAGTCGCCTGGATGACCTGGTAACCGGTCTCGGTCGCGCGCTGAACGGTGACGGTACTTCCCTCGACTGAAACAGCACGGGCAAACGTGAGCTGGGGTAGATCGAGGAGACCAGCCAACGCGCCGGGGAGCAGCCCGGTGTAGGCGTCCGTACTCTCTGTCGCGCAGATCACGAGGTCGGGCTGCTCGGGGCGGATGGCAGCCGCCAGCGCCCGGGCAGTGCCCAGGACATCCGAGCCGGCGAGTGCCTCGTCGCTGACGAGAATGGCCCGGTCAGCGCCCATAGCCATCGCTCGGCGGAGCGCGTCTTCGGCTGCCGGCGGACCCATCGTGACTGCGACGACCTCGCCGCCGTGCTCCTCGACGAGGCGGAGCGCCGTCTCGACGCCGTACTCGTCAGCGGGATCGATGATAGATTGCTTGGGGTCGCGAATCAGCCGGCGAGTCGCGGGATCTACCTGCACCGGCAGGTTCGGATCGGGCACATGCTTCACGCAGACGCAGATCTTCATCCTGGCTCTTCGATCCCTTCAACTCCGGTACCTGCTTGCTGGATGGCGAGATGGGAGGGGATTCGACTCGCTTCGACGCGTGACGCGCCACTGCAGGCCCCGAGACGGCGCTGGCTGCGGAACCGGTAGGCATGGTAGTGGCAACCGGTCACCCTGTCAACACGAGAGCGAGATCAACCACCGCGCTGCTGTCCAGAGGATGACTGCGCGTTCACCGGTGCCCGGATCGCTCGCTGCGAGCGCGGCGGATGGCCCCGGCCGGAACAGTTCCGGTGAGGCTCCAGGCTGGGGCACTCGCGGCGCTACGGTGTCCCTGGCATAGCGCCCGTCCCACTGCCGGGCTCATGTCTCAGCGCGGGCCAGCGGATACCACGAGCGTGCAGGCCAGGGTGGGTCTCGGGGCTGCCGAAGCGGACAAACGGCGAGGTGCCAATCCAGTCGGGGAAGTCGCGCGCGAGGCTAGAGTCACCTTCAACCAGAACCAGCCGGCGACGGATCGCGTCCCGCAAGTCAAGGTGACCGAGGTAGACGCGGTTGAAGGTGACGATATCGGTCTGCACCTCGAGGTCCACCTCGAAGCCCTCGTCGCGCAGGCAGAGGTCGACCTGGGGACGATCGAGGATCAGCCAGAACCGGCGTCCCTTCGGGTCGTCAGAGAACTCGAACCGCACCACCACCCTTCGATCAGGAAGCTGGTCGATCTTGATCTGCCGGTGCACAAACCACATCAGAGTTTCGGGATCGCAATCCTCCTCCGAGAGATGGCCCAGTGCCCAGCGGTAGCCCCAGCCGCCGAGCAGCTCCACGACCGGTCCTAGCTCTTCTCCCGCCGGTGTCAGGTAGTACTCCCAACCGTGCCCATTGCGCGCCGGGCGCCGCTCGATCACGCCGTCACGCTCCAGCGATCGCAACCGCTGGATGAGCAGGTTCGGTGAGATCCGAGGGATCCCTCGCAGGAGCTCAGAAAAGCGGTGGCTGCCGCACAGGAGTTCACGCAGGATCAACGGTGTCCAGCGCTCGGCGAAGATCTCGGCGCCCTTCGACACCGGACAGAACTGGTGATACCCGGGCATGGACGCAGCCTCCTCCCGAGGGGCGATACGCCTCTGGTCCGTCCGCCAGTGCCACTGGGCACGCCGCCATGGTGCTGTCCAGTCCGGAGGACTATTCGAGCGGTCCGAAGGCAGCGAAGGGAAGCCTCCAGGGTGATCCTCGGCACCAACTCCAATGGCACCTGGCAGCAGTACCACAATTTTCGCACTTGTACCCCAGCTCGGTGAGCCCCAGGCTGGTGGTGTCGGCATCTGCGCTGGCCACCAGGAGGGACCGTGATGGCTGGGAACTGGACAGGCGCTGTGGGAAGTACGACCGGAATGCGCGGCGCCCTGAGCGACCAGGCAATCGGAGTGCTCGCGGAGACCTTTCGCGGGAACTTGATCCGTCCGGGTGACGCCGAGTATGACGCAGCACGCCGGATCTGGAACGGCATGATCGACCGGCGACCCGCGCTCATCGCGCGCTGCGCGGGGCCGGCCGACGTCATGGATGGAGTCCGCTTCGCTCGCCAGCATGGGCTGCCGCTGGCGGTGCGCTCGGGTGGCCACAATGTGGCCGGCACTGCGTTGTGCGACGACGGCATTGTGCTGGATCTCTCTGGCATGCGGGGCGTGCGCGTCGATCCAATCCGGCGCACGGTCCGCGTGCAGGCGGGTGTAACGAACGGTGACCTCGATCGGGAAACGCAGGCATTCGGACTCGCGGTGACCAGCGGCATCGCCTCGACGACGGGTCTGGCCGGTCTGACGCTCGGAGGCGGCGTCGGCTGGCTGATGCGACGGTTCGGCCTCACGTGTGACAACCTGCTATCGGCTGATCTCGTGACGGCTGAGGGGCAGCTCATCACTGTGAGTCCGGACACGTACGACGATCTCTTCTGGGCCATCCGCGGAGGTGGGGGTAACTTCGGCGTCGTCACCGAATTCGAATACCGGCTCCACCCCCTCGGGCCGAACGTGGTGGCCGGACTGGTGTTGCATCCCGCAAAGCATGCCCGTGACGCCCTGCGGTTCTACCGCGACTTCGTCCGCGAGGCACCGGATGCCCTGGGAGCGATCGTGAATCTCCGTCACGCGCCTCCGGCTCCATGGATCCCAGCCGAGCTACACGGCGCGCCGGTCATTGCGATGACCGTCTGCTACGCGGGGCCGGTGGACGAAGCGCTGGTTGAACTCGCGCCACTGAAACGTTTCGGGTCGCCACTGGTCGACACCATCGAGCGCACACGCTACCTGTCTCACCAGCGCCTCTTCGATCCGACGGTGCCATCGGGCTGGCGCTACTACTGGAAGTCGCACTACCTGCACGAGCTGAGCGACCAGGTGATCGACGTCCTGGTGACGCATGCGTGGCGCGACACGTCACCGCTCTCGTACACGCTCATCCCGCTGATGGGCGGGGCCGTCAGCCGGGTTGCACCGGACGCGACCGCCTTCGTCGGGAGGGACGGGGCGCACCTCATCAACATCAACGCGGTATGGACCGACCCGACGGAAGATGACGAGCATATTGCCTGGGCACGCGAATTCTTCGCCGCTACCGAGCCGTTCTCGACCGGGGGCGTCTATGTGAACTTCCTCGGCAACGAGGGGGAGGCGCGCGTGCGCGCGGCCTACGGGGCTAACTATGCGCGCTTGGCGGAGATCAAGCGCCGGTATGATCCGGAGAACGTCTTCCGGTTCAACCAGAACATCGCTCCGGCCGGCACGACGTGATCCGGGTACCCGCTAAGGAGATCCACTGGCCGAGGGATCGCTCGGCTCGCTCGCCGGATGAGGAGGGCGTAGGAGCGTGATCGACCTTCGGGAGGAAAAACTGGCAGGAGGCGATTCGATCGGTGCACTTCGCCGCCGGACGGTAGGTTAGAATGGCGAGCACAGGGGTGACCGGCCCATACGTGAACTCGCAGGGATGCCTTCACGGGTGTTGACAACGACGGTGAGAGATTAACGATGGCGCAGCGCGCAGCGGATTGGTTTCGCCAGGCCGAGCGCGATCTCGCCCTGGCCGAACAGTCGCGCCAGGAGGGCTGGCACGAGTGGGCGTGCTTCGCCGCCCATCAGGCGGCCGAGAAGGCGGTAAAGGCGCTACACCATGCGCTGGGTCAAGACATCTGGGGCCATGCGGTGGCCCGCTTGCTGGCGCAGTTGCCGGAAATAGCTCAGCCGTCGGCCGAGCTGATTGAGCGAGCACGTTACCTCGATACCCTCTACATTCCCACGCGCTATCCGGACAGCCATCCGGAGGGAGCGCCGTTCGAGCACTACGGCCCGCTGCAGAGTGCTCAGGCAGTGGAGTACGCCCGTGCAATTCTGGACTTCGTCCGTCCGTACCTGGCCCGACCGAGCCACAGTTGACCGCGCGGTGCGCGCGTGGGCGGCGGCGCTGGCGGAGGGACAGCCTCAGCCGCCGATCCGCTGCGTAGGCTACTTCGGCTCTTACGCCCGCGGCGACTGGGGGTTCGGGAGTGATATCGACCTGATCGTGATCGTCGAGGAGGACTCGACACCCTGGATGCTGCGCCCGCTTAGGTACGACACGATCAGCCTCCCCGTCCCGTCCGACCTCCTGGTGTACACCGTCGCCGAGTGGGCAAAGATTCGCCAGGAGCCGTTCGGGGCGCAGATCGCCCGTGAAGTGGTTTGGGTGTACTCCAACTGCAACCGGCGTGGCGTGCGCTCCGCTGACCATAGGCGCTTTCACCCGTAACTAAGCCTACGGCCTGTCCATTCGGGGGCGCGCCGGATCTTCACCGGCGTGACGGCCAGCATGCCGTCTGGCAAGGGGGTGGGAAGCTGTGGGCGTTCGGTCGCACGGATAGCCCACGTGGACGGATCTGAGACCGAAGCCTGGGGGAGACGCTGTCCGAGATCTAAATTTGACAATGTCCAGAGAAGGGACTATATTGGACAATGTCAAATGAGGGCTGTCCAGCGGGGTGCATGAACCGGTGAAACTCGAAGGTAAAGCTGCTGCCGAGAGAGATTCGCAACTCCAGGCTCAGCGACTGCGGCAGGCCGGGCTGCGAGTCACCCGGCCACGACTGCTGGTCCTAGAGGTGCTGGAGGACGCGGGTGGTCACCGCTCGGTCGACGAGCTGGTGGCCGCATTGCGCCAGCGGGGTACGCCCTTGCCCCGTGCGACGGTCTACAACGTGGTCAACGCGCTGCTCGCCCACGGTTTGATTCTGGCGGCGGATGCCGGCCCGGGGCGGGCATTGTTCGAGGCGGGGAAGACCTGGCACCACCACTTCGTGTGCCGCGACTGCGGGGTGATCATCGATGTGCCCTGTGTCAGGGGAGAGAAGCCCTGTCTCGAGCCAGATCTGCCCGGCGTCGAGGTGGACGAGGCACAGGTGATCTGGCGCGGGAGATGCCCGCAATGCGCGGGCGCTGTACAGCAGGTGGCGAATACCGGGTCGTCATGAGGCTCAGCACGAATCCCGTCCGGTCCTGTCGAGGGCCGCCGGATGGACGATGAGACGCGGCGCGCGCTGCGCCGGCAGCCAGTACGATCTTCCGCTCCATGATCGAGCGAGCCCAGGATCTCCAGCATCTCACCCTTACCGAACCGGCACGGCGTCCTGAGGATGGAAACGGCATTGTCCGAAGAGATCGGAAGGAGGATCGGGGTGTATCTTCGAATCGATCGCCTGCAGGTCGAACTGCCGCAACCGAAGGAGCCGGACCCGAACGCGGCAGCCGCTGTGCAGGAACTTTTGGGCGGTCGCTTCGGCGAGATGTCCACGCTGATGAACTATACGTATCAGTCTTTCAACTTCCGCGGGCGCGACAAGCTCCGCCCGTACTATGACCTCATCGCCAACATCGCGACCGAAGAGCTCGGCCATATCGAGCTGGTTGCCGCGACGATCAATCTGATGCTGACCGGGGCAACGCGGCCGGGTGCGCCTGAAACGGCGCCCTTGAGCGCCGGGGTAAACGCGCGCAACACGCACCACTTCATCTCCACAGCGCAGACGGCTTTGGTGGGGAACTCGATGGGGGCGCACTGGAGTGGCGACTATGTCTTCTCCAGTGGGAACCTTATCCTCGACCTGCTCCACAACTTCTTCCTCGAAAACGGTGCGCGTCTTCAGAAGATCCGGGTCTACGAGATGACGAACAACCCGGTCGCGAGGGAGATGATCGGGTACCTGCTCGTGCGCGGCGGCGTGCACGCGATGGCCTACGCCAAGGCGCTGGAATCGCTGACTGGCGTCGAGGTCAGCAAGCTGCTGCCGATCCCGAAGATCGAGAACGCCCGCTTCCCGGAGGCCCGGAAGTTCGAGGAGATGGGCGTGCACCGCAAGCTCTACCGGTTCAGCCTAGAAGACTATAAGGACTTGGCAACTATCTGGCGCGGCCCGGCGCCAGGCGGCGATGGGGAGCTGGAGGTCGTCGATGGGCCGCCGGCTGGTGGGCCGGTGCCCGATTTGCCGCCAGTGGAAGAGGAGTTCGCACCGGGACTGGCTCCCGAAGAGATCGTGGAGCTGGCGCGGAAGCTAGCGGCGTCCTGACGCCCTGGCCGACGAAGAGCAGCTTGGGACGGCATGCGAGCGGGCCGTGGACTGCGGCCCGCTCGTGTTGTTTCTGCAACTTGTCCGCCTCGCGCAACCGTCACCCACGTCCGGCATGATCCGCCCCCGGGCAACGGCCTGGTTGGCTATTATGGTCAGTGCGGAGTATCGCGGCGCGGCATCGGCAGGCGCCTGATGCGCGCCGCTGAGGGGTGGGCGAAGGCACAGGGCGCTGTCGACCTTCTCCTCGACTGCGATGCTGCCAACAGAGCGGCGATCCGCTTCTACGAGACGCTCGGGTACCGTGTCAGAGGGCTCATACTCGCCAAGCGCGGGGCCACTCCTGATCATCGACTGCCAGATTGAGGCTCATGGGATGAGGGTTCTCTGCGAGGACCTGGCCAGATGGACAGGGACAGATGCGGTACATAGGCTGTACTCTCGATGCGAGAGCTAATACTGCGGGTACCGTCTCGAGCGAGAAGGGTCGCGGTGTCGCTTGCGGCCCCGGACACCAGCACTGACTGGCTCCGGGCGAGGGACACGAGTCTGGGGAGCATGTGCGGGGAGAGAGCGGGCAGGAGGACACGATGGCGAACCGGTACGTCCGTGCAGCGCGTCTAGACCAGCTCCAGCAGGCCGGGCGCCTGGCCGTTTCGCTCGACGGGCAAGCGATCCTGCTGATCGCGCAGGGCGAGCGCGTCTATGCCCTGGACAATCGCTGCCCGCACATGGGCTTCCCACTGCATCGCGGCACCGTCCAGGGCGGTATCCTGACCTGCCACTGGCACCATGCCCGCTTCGATATCGCGACCGGTGGGACGTTCGATCCCTGGGCCGGCGATGTTCGAACCTTCCCGGTCGAGATCCGCGGGGGCGAGGTGTGGGTCGATCTGACTCCACCGGCAGATGCCCAGGAGCGGCAATGCACCCGGCTGCGCGAGGGCCTGGAGCGCAATATCCCGCTGGTGATCGCCAAGGCCGCCATCGCCATGCTCGACGGTGCCGGGGATCCAGCTTTGCCGGCCCGGATCGGCCTCGAATTCGGTACGAGGTATCGCCGGGAGGGCTGGGGGCAGGGACTCACGATCCTCGCCTGCATGGTCAATCTGCTCCCGCACCTCGCGCCTGAGGATCGGGCCCAGGCGCTCTACCACGGGCTGTCGGCGGTGGCCAACGATACCCGGAACTCGTCGCCGCGCTTCCCACTCCGTCCGCTACCCGGAGGGCCACATGACGTTGACACGCTCAAGCGCTGGTTTCGGCGGTTCATCGAGGTGCGCGACGCCGAGGGGGCCGAGCGCTGCGTCGTCTCGGCAGTGCACGCCGGAGCCGAGCGCCGGCAGTTGGCCGACATGCTGTTCGCGGCCATCACCGATCACCGGTACGTCAGTACCGGCCACCCGCTCGACTTCACGAACAAGGCGCTCGAAGCGCTGGACGCCGTGGGCTGGGCTCTAGCTGAGCCGGTACTCGGTAGCCTGGTACCAGGCTATGCCGATGGCGACCGGATGGAGGAGTCGAACCAGTGGCGTCATCCAGTCGACCTCGTAGCAATTCTCGACCAGGCGTTCGCGGCCCTGCCCGAGGCTCTGGGCGCCGGGCGCGCGCGCCGCGGCACATGGCAGGGCGCGAGGCACCTCGTTCCGGTGCTGCTCGGGGACGACCCGCGCGCGATCGCGGAGGGACTGCTGGAGGCGCTGAGGCAAGGCGCTACCGAGGTCGAATTGGCCGCCACGGTCTCCTACGCTGCCGCGCTGCGCATCGCCCGCTTCCCGACGAGTAACGAGTTCGGGGACTGGGACACGGCGCTGCACACGTTCACGTTCGCGAACGCCGTCGAGCAGGGGCTGCGCCGGGCGCCCTCGCCGGAACTGCTCCGCGGCGTGTTCGACGCGGCGATGAGCGTCTACCTCGACCGGTTCCTGAACGTGCCGGCTGTGCGGCTACCCGCGGTCGATGAAGCTCCCCCTGACCCGCAGGCGCTGCTGGACGAGCTGGCGGCGCTGCTCGACCGGCAGCAGCAAGTCGACGAGGCTGGTCGCCTGGTGGCTCGCTACCTGGCCGGCGGGGGCGATCCAGCGAAGCTGATCGCGGCGCTGGGGCGGTTGTTGCTGCGGGAGGATCGCAACTTCCACACGATCCAGATGGTCGAGGCCGCGGCCCGACAGGCTTCGCACCGCGGGCGATCAGAGGAGGCTATGCACATCCTGGTCGCTGCGGCGCGCTATCTCGCGGCGCACGCGCCCACGGTGCGGGCGCAGAGCCAGACCTTTCGGATCGCGCAGCGCCTGCACCGTGGTGAGCGCCTGTACGAGGACTGAGTGAGAGCGAGCGGCAGCAAAGCCCAGGTTCGGAATCGGAGAACTAGAGGGCTCGCTTGCAGCCACCGAACGGCCTCGGCAGGCGGTGGCATGAGGCCGCCCCGAGCGACGGCTGTCGACTGAGCCTGCTATCCCTGCTCCTCTTCCTCCGGCAGCACCACCCGGATGTGCAGCTCGCGGAGCTGCTGCTCGTCGATCGGCGAGGGCGCGCCGAACATCAAATCCTGCGCGCGCTGGTTCTTCGGGAAGGCGATGACCTCGCGGATGTTCTCCTCCCCGGCCAGGATCATGACTGTGCGGTCGAGACCCGGTGCCATGCCGCCATGCGGCGGGGCCCCGTACTCGAAGGCGCGCAGCAGGTGGCCGAAGCGCCGCTCGATCTCGGACTCGTCGTAGCCCATGATGCGGAAGATCGCGTTCTGAACCTCTCGCCGGTGGATCCGGATGCTGCCGGTTCCGAGTTCCCAGCCGTCGGCGACGAGGTCGTACGCCTTGGCCCGCACCCGGCCCGGCTCGGTCTCCAGTAAGGGAAGGTCGTCGTCGACCGGCGCGGTGAACGGGTGATGCATCGCCTCCCAGCGGCCGGCCTCGGCGTCCCACTCGAAGAGCGGCGGATCGACCACCCAACAGAAGGCGTGTACCCCGGTGTCGACGAGCCCCAACTCGTGGCCGAGGTGGCTCCGCAACCGGCCGAGCGCGTTGGCGGCCACACTGGCCTGATCTGCCACAAGGAGGACCAGGTCTCCTGGCTTGCCACCCAACCGGCCAGCAATGCCGTCGATCTCCTCGCCGCTGAGGAACTTGGCGACGGGAGAGCGGGCGCTGAGTGCCCCCTCCTCCTGCTGTAACGCGAGCCACACTAGCCCGCGGGCGCCGAAGCTGCGCGCGAGCTCGGTCAGCTCATCGGTCTGGCGCCGCGACGCGCCCGACAGTCCCGGCGCGACCAGTCCGCGCACCACGCCCCCCTCTTCGACGGCGCGGGCGAAGACAGAGAACTGGCTGCCGGTTACGATGTCGGTCACGTCGCCGATCTCCATGCTGAACCGCAGATCCGGCTTATCGCTCCCGTAGCGGAGCATCGCCTCGGCGAACGTCAAGCGCGGGAACGGCTTCTGGCGGATCGGCTTGCTCGAGAACCGCTCGAAGAGCTCGGTGTAGAGTCCCTCGATCAGAAGCAGAACGTCCTCGACGTCGACGAACGACATCTCGAGGTCGAGCTGAGTGAACTCCGGCTGCCGGTCGGCCCGCAGGTCCTCATCGCGCATGCAGCGAGCGATCTGGTAGTAGCGGTCGAAGCCGGCCACCATCAGGAGCTGCTTGAGCTGCTGCGGAGACTGGGGCAGCGCGTAGAAGTGCCCGGGAAACAGGCGGCTGGGGACGACGTAGTCTCGAGCGCCTTCCGGCGTGCTCTTGATCAGCATCGGCGTCTCGACCTCGACGAAGTCGCGCTCGTCGAGGTACTGCCGGATAAAGCGCGTTACCTGGTGGCGCAGCATCAGGTTGCGCTGCATGCGCTCGCGCCGGAGGTCGAGGTACCGGAACTCGAGCCGGAGCGACTCATCAACCTCAGCCTCCTCATGGATCGGGAAGGGCAGCGGCTTGGACGGGTTGAGGATCTCGATCCGCTCAGCCAGCACCTCGATCTCGCCGGTGGGTAGGGAGAGATTGACCGTCCCCTCGGGCCGGGCGACCACACGGCCGGTTACTGCCAGCACGTACTCGCCGCGAGCGCGCTCAGCGACGGCGTGTGCGTCCGGCGAATGCTCCGGGTTGGCGACCACCTGGGTGATACCATACCGGTCGCGCAAGTCGAGGAAAATCAGGCCGCCGTGATCGCGCCGCCGGTTCACCCAGCCCTTGAGCGTCACGACCCGGCCGGCATCGCCGATCCGGAGCTCTCCACAGGTGGTGTAAGACCGCGCGCCTGGCCGTCGCGCCGTCACCGGGGACTCCGTCATGCTGTCACCTCTCCTCGTCCCAGTACCGGTTCCCCACCGAGTGTTCCACACGTTAGCCGTCGATCGCTGTCGGCTCGTCCCGGCGCAATCGTGCCTCGGTGTCGAGCGTCCACCGTCGTAGGGACTGCTCGGCATCGAGGCCGGCGTCCTGGGCAAGCGCGCACAACGCTGCCAGCGCCAGCGGGAGCCTGTCCTCGGCCATGCTGCGATCGCCGAATGCCGATCGCCAGGCGGACAGTTCGCCAGCCGGGATCACCTCGAGACCGCGCCTGCGAGCTCGGCGGATCAGCGCCTGCGCCCGCGCGAGCGCCGGCATCGCCGCCGGTATGCGTCCCAGCGGGTGCTCCTGGGCTTCTCCACGCTCGTGGCGCTCCGCGTCCTTGATGCGCTCCCAGTTCGCGAGGACGGCTCCTGCGGTCTCGGCTGTGACATTTCCGAAGACGTGGGGGTGCCGCCGCACGAGCTTGTCGATCTCATGCCTGGCGACTTCTTCCAAGGTGAAGTCGCCCGCTTCCTCGGCGATCTGGGCGTGCATCAGCGCTTGGAGCAAATAGTCGCCCAGCTCGTCGCGGAGCGCTTCGGGATCGCCGGACTCGATGGCATCGGCGACCTCGTAGGCCTCTTCGATGAGGTGGCGAAGCAGCGTGCGGTGGGTCTGCTCGCGATCCCAGGGGCATCCACCGGGCGCTCGCAGCCGAGCCACGATCCGCTGGAGAGCCTCGACGCTCTGAGCGTCCTCGACAGGCACTGCGGGCAGATAGACAGCGGTCAGGTGGTCGACCTCCCGGTGGTCGAGCTCGTAGAGCGGGATCTCCCACGTCGCCGCCTCTGCTGTCCCGGCGGCCTGTACCAAGGTCACCGGCCAATCTTCCGGATACAGCCGGAACAGCGCCAGCTTGACGTCACCAGCGATCAGCCGGCTGTAGACCTGTCCGATAAGCGCTGGTCGCAGCGGTGAGAGCGGCCAGCCACCGCCCGAGAACGGCTGGCGCTCGACGCAGGCGACCAGCTCCAGAGCGTCGACGATCTGGAGGTTCTCGCCCAGCGCGTCGATCCCGAGCAGGGGCAAAGTCACGTCCACGAAACTCAGTCCGGGCACGATCCGCACCCGCAGACCCCGTTCAGGAGCCCGCTGCAAGACGAGACGCGCGCTCGCCTCGCCGACCAGCGGGTGGCCGGGCACGGCGTAAACGAGCGGCCCACGCGCTGCTTCGAACAGGAGGGAGTCGACGATGCCCAGGTAGACCTCCTCGAAGGTCTCGGCCCATTCGTAGAGCTCGTCGAAGGAGGGCGAGGCGCTGGCCTCGGGTAGCTCGGCAACGGTAGGGTGCCGGCGCGTGCGCAGGAAGACTCGCCCTGCCCGCAGGGCCTCGCGGGCTTCCAGCGTCAGGAGCTCAGCTCGTCCCGGCCCCAACCCGACGATCGTGATGTCAGCGAGCGCGCTCACGATACGCGTTCCCGTGCGCGTGTGCCGTCGCCCCCGCGGCTCAGCACGGCGAGAAAGGCCTCCTGGGGAATCTCGACGCTGCCCACTTTCTTCATGCGGGCTTTGCCTTCTTTCTGCTTTTCGAGCAGCTTGCGCTTGCGGGTCACGTCGCCTCCGTAGCACTTGGCGAGGACATTCTTGCGGAGCGCCCGGATGGTCTCGCGAGCGATGACCCGGCTGCCGATCGCCGCCTGGATCGGCACATCGAAGAGCTGGCGCGGGATAAGCGTGCGGAGCTGTTGTACCAGCTCGCGGCCCCGGTAGTACGCCTGGTCGCGGTGCGTAATCAGCGAGAGGGCGTCGACCGGCTGTCCGTGTACCAGGATGTCGAGCTTGACCAGGTCGCCAGCACGGTAACCTTCGAGCTGGTAATCGAGCGAAGCGTAGCCCTGCGACCGCGACTTGAGCTGGTCGTAGAAGTCGACGATCAGCTCGGCCAGCGGCACGTCGAACACCAGGCGCACGCGATCCTCGTCCAGGTAGTCCATCTCGACCAGCTCGCCGCGGCGCTCAGTCGCCAGCTCCATGATTGCGCCGATGTAGCGGGAGGGGGTCAGGATCGTGACGCGCGCCCAGGGCTCTCGGATCTCCTCGATCTCGCCGGCCGGGGGCATCTCTGATGGCTTGTTGATCATCACGGTGGTGCCGTCGCGCTTGACGACCTCGTACTGCACGCTGGGCGCCGTCGCCAACAGGTCGAGCTTATACTCCCGCTCAAGCCGCTCCTGGATGATCTCCATGTGCAGCAGGCCGAGGAAGCCACAGCGGAAGCCGAAGCCGAGCGCTTCGGAGGACTCCGGCTCGAAGACCAGCGCGGCATCGTTCAGTCGCAGTCGCTCCAGCGCGTCGCGCAGCTCCGGGTACTCGTCGCTGTTCACTGGGTAGAAGCTGGCGAAAACCATCGGCTTGACAGGCCGGTAGCCGGGCAACGGGCGGTCGGCAGGGCGGTCACGATGCGTGATCGTGTCGCCGACCTGCGCGTCTCGCACGACCTTCAGACCGGTTGCCACGTAGCCTACCTCGCCGGCGGCCAGTTCGCCGACGGGTGTCATCAATGGCCGGAACTGGCCGATCTCCAACGCCTCGGACGCTACGCCGGTGGCCATCATCAGGATGGGATCGCCGGTCTGGATGCGGCCATCGACCACCTTGACATAGGCGATCACCCCCTTGTACGGGTCGTAGTGCGAGTCGAAGATCAGCGCGCGGAGCGGAGCCTCGCGGTCGCCTGACGGGGGCGGGATTTTGCGGACGATCGCCTCCAAGATCTCCGGGACGCCGATCCCCTCTTTGGCCGAGGCGAAGATGATCTCGTCCTCGAGCAGGCCGATGTGATCGGTGATGTCCTTGGCCACCTTCTCTGGCATGGCATTGGGTAGGTCGATCTTGTTGATCACCGCAATGATGGCCAGGCCGTGATCGATGGCGAGCGCGACGTTGGCCAGTGTCTGTGCCTCGATGCCCTGGGCCGCGTCGACCACGAGCAGGGCTCCCTCACAGGCGGCGAGGCTGCGACTGACCTCGGACGAGAAGTCCACGTGGCCGGGCGTATCGATCAGGTTGAGCACGTACGTCTGGCCGTCGCTGGCGGTGTACTCCATGCGCACCGCCCGTGCTTTGATGGTGATGCCCTTCTCGCGCTCGAGGTCCATCGAGTCGAGTACCTGCTCCACCATCTCCCGGTCACTGATGGTGTGCGTGAACTCCAGGAGACGGTCGGCCAGCGTCGACTTGCCATGGTCGACGTGGGCGATAATGCTGAAGTTGCGAATCAGCTCCTGAGCCGTCATAGCGCCCCTCGAACGCGCCGCCTTCGGCGTCACCGTGCAAGTATAGCCGTCACAGCCGCGCTCAATCGGCGTTACTCGCCGTCGAGCGCCGCTTGGAGGCAATGCGTCGAAACAGTGTCTGCAGCTCGGGGACGCCGAGGCAGTAGGCAGCGACGAAGTAGCAGGCGGCCACTGCTACCAGCGTGTAGGCGAAGGCGAGGACCTGGCTAACCGAGCGACCAGCGGCCGGGTCGGTAGCGAGGGCCAGCGGGCCAGCTAGCCACCAACCGGCCACGGCCATCACTGCTCCGGCGGCCAGCATCCGCGCCAGCGATCCGGGGAGCCCAGCTCCGAAGCCGCCCAGACGGCGACGTAGTACCAGCAGGAGAATTGCCATCTCCAGGGTGGTGGTGAGCGAGAGGCTGAGAGCTAGCCCGCGATGGCCGAGGGAGGGCATCAACAGCCAGCTCAGCGCGATGTTGGCGGCGATAGTGATGACCGCCGCTAAGACCGGCGTCAGCGTATCGTGCATGGCGTAGAAGGCGCGGGTGACGGCCTCGACGACGGCGAAGGCGACCAGGCCGGGGGCGAAGTAGCCGAGCGCGGCGGCGACCAACTCGGTCGAGGTCGCCGAGAAGGCGCCGAACTGGAACAGCACCTGCACGATGCTGGTACGGAACAGCAGGAGGCCGAGGGTCGCCGGGATGGTCAGGAAGAGCAACGGGGAGAGGGCCTGCTGGAGCGTCCGGTGCACGCTAGGGAGATCGCCCACAGCGAACTGCCGGGCCATCAGCGGGAAGATCACGGTCGAGAGGCTGAGTGCGAGCACGCCGTGCGGCAACATGAAGAGCTGGAAGGCGTAGTTGAGCGCGGAGACGTGCCGCTCGCCCAGCCGAGAGGCGAAGTTCGTCAGCACGATCATGTTGATCTGAAAGGCAGCCTGCCCCAGGATGCGCGGCGCCATCAAGCGGCCGACTTGATCCAGCCCCTCGGTGCGCAGATCCAGAGCCGGGACGAAGCGCCAGCCGCGGCGTAGCAGGTCGAGGAACTGGATCCCGGCATGGCCGATAGCGCCTCCGATGACGCCGATCGCCAGGCCGAACGGCCCGTAGGCGGGAGCGAGGAAGAGGGCGCCGAGGATGATGCCGAGGTTGTAGAGCACCGGCGCGAAGGCGGCCACCGCGAAGGCGTGCTGGGCTTCGAGCATCCCTTTGCCGGCTGCTCCGAGGCCGAGGAGGAGCGGGGAGAGCAGGAGCAAACGGGTCAGGTCGGTTGCGAGCTCTTGCTGTGGCGGGGCGAGACCGGGGGCGACCAGCGCGCGGATCAGCCATCCCGCGAGCAGAACGGTGAGCAGCGAGGCGGCCGCGAGCACGACGAGCGCCAGCGTGAGGACGGTATTGGCGAGCCGCCAGGCGCGCGCCCGGTCGCCGCGAGCGAGCAGCCCGCCGAAGACCGGGATGAACGCCGATCCGAAAGCGCCGCTCATCACCACGAGGAAGAGGAGGTCGGGGATGCGGAAGGCCGCCACGTATGCGTCGTAGTCGGGGCCGGTGCCGAAGCGGGCCGCGATCAGCATCTCGCGAACCAGGCCGAGCACCCGGCTCAGCACGAACGCGGCCGCGACGATCGCAGCGTTCCCGGCCACGCCGCGGCTGGTATCGCCATCGATGCTGGTCAACTCCTGGGTCTGCCCAGGCGCGGCATCGCTCACGGGCCGAATTGTAGAAGACTAACAACGCGGCGCTAGTGGTCGTGCTGACGATGTCGCTGAACGCGCGAACGGAAGTGTGGAGCAGGCCGCATGACAGGCGACCAGAAAAGTGTCATCATTAGTTCGTCGTGCGTTTGGTAGCTCCAGAGGAGGGCTGCACGCATCATGCCCCTAGACACGCGATTTGAGCAGTTTATAGACGACATCACCGATCTGAAGCCGCTTCGGGTCTGGGAGGCCGCTTGCGCCAAGGGTGCCGTCACTTCGGACGTACTGGTGGGCTAACACCAGAGGCCTGCCCTGTCGATCAAAGTAGTAGACTATCTGGCTCATACTGCAGTGTTCGGTGTGGCTCGGGTTACTCACATGACGAGCCTTGCCTTTCAGACGAGGAGTTAGTTCGCCCCGCTGAATGCGATCTAGAAAGCTGTGATTCTTGAAGAGCATGCGCATTTCTTCCTGAGTGACGTACTTCACTTCCGGAAAGGAGGGAGACTCCATGGCTGTCGCTCCTATCGTGAGCAAGCTGACCCAAATCGCTAGCGCATATCTTGATGGCAAGCTTTCCTTCGACGAGTTCGAGAGCGAGTTCATCCGTCTTACTTGGCCTGTGCATCCGATCTTCGACGAGTTGCTCCAGGAACTTGTCTTCAATATCGACGCTGCTATCGTTCGATATCATGAGGATATCCTGGACGAACAGGAATTTCGCCGCGAACTGGCAGCGCTTATTCGGCAACTGCAGGTGACGGTGGATAATGAGGCCGTTACTAGAACGCATACGGCCACAATGGCATCAACTACACATGGCCCTGAGAAGGTAAGCGTGTAGCCTGGTATTGTAACAGCAGCGGCACCCGCGTAATGAGCCTTTCGTCGAGCAAGACGTCAAACCAGTAAAGTCCGGGCTGTTCGATATCGAGTTGAAAGTTCAGGATAAGATTAACTGGGTTACTCGGCGCGTCGAAATGGACGGTAAACTCTAGAGGCTCGCGTTTGAGACCAGATGGCTCTTCCATCTGAACTTGGACCCTGGCACTCCCACGGGCTTCCCCGGGAATGAACGAGATCAGGAGAGCAAAAGGAACAGTGGTCCTAGGGATGCTCTCTGGCGCATCCGGTCCCGTAGCGGCAACGATGAAGCGCTCGAAGATCCGAACAGCGCTGAGCACGTTGTCCTTTTCTTCGAGTACGCGCTCGCAGATAAGCGCGCATCGTAGATAGGGTCCTCCTTGCACATGAACCGCATCGGACATTGGTTAGGCTCCTCTATTCTTACGACCACTTCGCACTGAACTAGGGTCAAGCTGGTACAGGCATGGGCTTGCATTGAGCTTGTTTCTGATGGCTAGTATACGAGTTTGCTCGTCCGACACAGCCGGCAGAAGGTGCGCCATGCTCCGGCCAGAGAGGACGGAACTCCTCTCTGTAACGCGGGCTAGCAACGTGCCGTACCGCAGCGGCTTCTAGGCAGCACGGCTTATTTCACGCCTTACTAGGGCGAGAATCCGCACTGCCCACTCTAAGAGTATTTACGAGGCCGCTCCACGTTTCCTTCTGGAAACCGACGCTCAGGGTGTAACTGGCCGGCGCTCGGCTCAAGCCAGGCGGCTACAGTTTGGGACACCTGGCGGTCCTACCTCCGTCTTTACCTCGAGCTAGACGGGCCGCCGGTTAGTGAAACAGAAGCCCAGTGCGCAACGTTTGTCGCCAACGGCGTTGATCTGGTAGTATGGATCGGTGAATTTGCTGGCGACGGTGCTTGATGACCGCGTACGGGGAGGTTGTGAGCTTTGCCGAATACGAAGTCTGCCGCCAAGCGTGCCAGGCAGGCCGAGAAGCGCCGGCTGCGCAACCGCGTGTATCGATCGGCTGCCCGGACATATATCAAGAAGGCCGAGCGGTTGATGGCGGCCGGTGATCTGGAGGCAGCCGCGCGCGCGATCGGTGACGCGATCAGCACCCTCGACCGGGCTGCAATTAAGGGGATTATCCATAAGAACAACGCAGCCCGGCGCAAGTCTCGCCTGATGAAGAAGTTCAACCGACTGGTGAAGGCGCGGCTGGAGGCGGCCCAGGCCTAAGGCCGATGACTCGGCCTCGAGGCGCGACGAGCCAGGCTCGTCGCGCCGTTTTGCGCTGCCGAGAGCTGCGCTAGCCGCTGGACAACGGCGGGCAGGCTGTCAACAAGCTCAGCCTGGCCGAGCTTGACCGCTGCATCGAGACGGCGCAGCCAGCCTAACGCCTCGGCGACAGCGGCACGGTCGAGCCGTGATACGACTCGCTGGCTTCGCCGAAGCCGTCCCTCGCTCAGGCCGGTCTCGCGCGCGATCCGCTCGATCGGAGAGGTCGGTGAGCTCACGAGCGCCGCGTAGGCCTCGTACTGGCTCACGAGCTGGCCCAGCACGACCTCCGGCTGGGCGCCCCGCGCCAGCGCGCGCTCTAGTTCCCTGATCGCGGCTTCCTGGTCACCGACGGCGAGCGCGTCGGCAAGCGCCCAATCGTCGCCGCTGTCCTCACTCATCACGAGCTGATCGACCAGCTCCCTCGTCATGACGCTTTCCGGCAGTGCGGCCACGGCCAGCTTGGCCAGCTCCTGATCCAGCCGGTACAGGTCCGGTGGCAGATCTTCGGTGCGAGACGGACGCTGCCAGCTCGCCGGGAAGAGCACCTCGAGTAGCCTGCTTGCAACCCGGCGATCGAGCGTGCTCCCGTGCTTGCGTGCCCGCTCGATCGTCCAGTCCACGAGCTCGGGGCCACGGGGAGTCGAATGCTGCTGCACGACGGCACTCGGGACCGCTCGCTGGATCGCTCGCGCAAGGCCAGGGTCGAGCGCGCGCTCGACCAGCACGAGGACAGTAGACTCAGGGATCTCGCGCAGGAGTTCCTCTAGTGACGGCGGAAGGGACGCAGCTTGCCGCCCCGAACGCTGGCCTCCGCTCGAGGCTACGAGGTCGTAGGCGACAACCAGCCTGGTCGAGCCGAAGAAGCCGGGAGAGAGGCACGCGCTGCGGATCGCCTCGATGCTGTCTCCGGGCATCGAGAACAGGCTGGTCGCGAATCCGTCGGGATCGTACTGAGTCCGGAGATCCCGAACGAGCTCGTCGATCGCCAGCCGGTTGTCGCCGTAGAGAAGAATCAACACTCGTCGCGCTCCGTGATCTCTCCAGCGGTGTCCTCAGTTGCCACGGCGGGTGCTCACACTGTGACCAGGCCTCGGTACTGAAAACCCTTCCCGAACCTGCTCGCGCTCGGGCTGGGTGCAAGCTCAATTCTAGCCTCCCATCGGTGGGTCGACGCCACAAATCGGGGCGTGTGGTATGGTCTAACACGCCTGAACGATCAGAGAGCGCGGCGCAGGCAGAGATGGCATGCGAAAAACTCGTTTCAGACCGGTTCGACGTTCCCTCTCGCGCGCCGGCCTCCTTCTACCGGTGATCGGCCTGGGTTGGGCACTGGCGCTCAGCACAGTGTCGCCTGCGGCTGCCCAGCCGCCGTTCGGCCTGCCGTTCGTGATGCCTGCTGGAGCGTCGACCTGGTTCGTCACCCAGCTCTACGGCAACACGGTTTGGGCCTACCGCAACCGGGAAGACCTGTACAGCGCCGGCCAGGGATTGCACTTCGGAATCGACTTCGCGGCGCGCTGCGGTACTCCGGTGGTGGCCATCGGGGACGGGGTAGTGGTCGCGGTCGATGGGCCGTACGGCGCCGCACCGCACAACGTAGTTATCGAGCATGCGAACGGGCTCCGCTCGCTCTACGGGCACCTCGGCCAGCGCTCCTCGCTGCAGGTCGGCCAGCGGGTGCGGCGCGGCGATCAGGTCGGCGTGGTTGGAGACCCTGCGAGTCCCTCCTGTGATCGGGCTCCCCACCTGCATCTCGAGATCCGGGATCGCACCATGAACCGGGCCTTCAATCCCGTCCCGCTGATCGACGCGGACTGGCGCCGGATCACGCTCGGATTCGGTACCGATGGGTCGCAGTTCGCTCTGCCGTACGAAGCGCCGCTCCAGTGGCGGACGCCGTGGGACCAGCCGGAGGTCAGATTCGGCGGGCCGGCGCTTAATAGCTGGCGGGACGCCTGGCCGCCCAGGTAGTGATAGGTTATCGATGAGGATATTCCAGCTCCTCCTGGTCGCCGTTGCGCTGATGGCCGGCTGCCGGTGGACGCGGAGCGCGACGCCGACGGCAACGCCGACTCCTGTCGAGGTCGCACCGACCCCCAGGCTGCTCCTGGAACCGACGCCACAGCCGTCGCCTGCTTCAACCTCGACCGCCGAGCCGGCGCCGGTGCGGATCGTCACACCGGTGCCCGTTGCTACGCCGGTTCCGGAAGGGTCGTCCGTGGAACTCGCGTCCTGCTGTGGTCTGCTGGCCTGGGTGGATGCCGATCGCTTGGTGGTCTACGACGCGCCGGCCGGTGGCTCGCCTGGCACCTGGCTCGTTCAGGTGCCTGAAGGCCAGCGACGATTTCTCTCGCAACGCTTCGGGCTGCCGTCGCCAACGGGCATCATCGCGATTCCCGAGCCCGCGAGCCAGCGGACGGCCGTGCTGGATCTCGCGGGGAATGTGATCGATGTCATACCCAACGGTGGAACGCTGACCTGGCCATCTCCCGATGGCAGAAAGGTCGCCTGGCTAGAGCGGCTCCCGGTGCGGACACCGAGCTCTTCGGTCAACCGGGTGATGCGGCTCTGGATCGCCGACCTTGCGTCAGGGGAGCGGCGGCCGCTACTCGAGCTGCAGGCTGCCAGCCTCACGTGGTTACCCGATAGCCGCCGGCTGCTGCTCGGTGCTCGCACGCCGCAAGGGGAACGCCCCGGCATCTGGATCATCGATGTCGACAGCGGTCAGGTGGACGTGGTCGTCGAAGGGACGTTCCTGTATAACGTGCGTCTCTCTCCGGATGGCCGGCGGATCGGCTACGTGCGCGCGCTCAGCGGCGAGCCTGCTCGGGATGGCATGTGGATCCTCGATCTGAAGTCCGGGGAGACTTGGCGCTTGCCGCTCGCCTCCGGCTTCCGCTGGGCGGGGAGCGGTGAATCGTTCTGGGTCCTCGTGCCCGGCTCGGGCGAGCAGCCGGATACGCTGGTCCTCATTGACGCCCGGAGCGCTGTTCCGCTGCGCAAGCTCGAGCTCCCGGGGCAGGTGCTCAACTCGGTATGGGAGGTTTCGCCGGACGGCCGCTGGGTTGTGTTCTGGCGGCTGCAGGACCAGCGCGTCGTAGCCGTGGAGCTCGTTGAGAGCAGCTTAGGCGCGTGACCCGGCCGCCCCCGGCCGGCCGGCCAGCTCGCGCAGAATCCGGTACTCGATCGGGCCGACCACCCGCGACAGCGGCAGCACAATCAGATAGAGCGAGAAGCCGAGCGCGACCGCTAGGATCGACCCGATCCAGTGACTGAGCAGCATACCCCCTGCCATCGCCGCAACGGCCGGGAGCGGGGCCAGCGCAAGCCAGTGCCAGGCGACGCGGCCGATGTACCTCTGGATCGCGCGGTGGAGCGGGACGAATAGCACGATCTCGGTGAGAACCGTGATCACGGCAGCGGCCAGATAACCGAACCGCGGCACGAGCAGCACGTTGGCGACCAGATTGAAGACAGTGGCGAGGGTGTACGCCCTAGCGATCTGCCGCTGCTGGTTGACGGCGATGATGGCGTATTGAGCCACGCCGTTCACATAATGGAGCGGGGTGAACCAGATCAGGACACGGAGCACGGTCGCCGCCTCGGGGAGGAAGGCGTCTCCGCCGAGAATCCGGATCATGAGCGGCGCGAGCGCCATCGTGCCGAGCACGATAGGCCAGGCGATGAGCAGGAGGAACTTGGCGGCCAGCTCGAAGCTGTCTCGCAGGTGCTCGCTCCCAGCCTGTCGCGAGAGGATGGGGAAGATGGCGAGGACGAAATAGGAGGGGATGAGCAGCAGCAGGTTCGCGAACTTGTACGCGGCGTCGTAGATACCGAGCGCGCGGTCGCCCTGCGCTGCCTGGATGACGAACGTGTCGAGCCGAAAGAAGAGCGTAATCAGCAGCCCGTTCAGGAGCAACGGCCAGGCGAGGCCCAGCAGCCTACGGGCCTCGCTCGGGGAAAACGACCAGATCGGGCGTACGCGGAGGTGTCGCAGAGCCAATCGGAAAGCGAGCGCCGAGATCGTGGTCACGAGCACGGAGACTGCAGCCAGGCCCGGGACGCCGTAGCCGGCGAACAGCGCAGCCAAGCCGAAGCCGAAGCGACTGAAGTTCGTGAGCACGGTGAGGGCAGCCGGGAGGTGCATCTTCTCGTGTCCGTTGAAGACGGAGTTGATCGCCTCGCTATAGCTGCCGGGGACTAGGGAGAGATAGAGCAGCATGATGGCGTAGGTGCTGTCCGTGGAGAGCTGGAACCACTGGCGTCCCGCGAGGAGATAGGCAGCGACTGCGGGCCCGAGTGCTAGCAGCACGGCCAGTCGCAGCGCTGTGGTCATACCTAGGAGCCTGGCGGCGCACGTCGGGGCCTTGGCGACCTCGCGCGTAACGAGCACGCTCAGGCCGAAGTCGGAAATGGTCTTGAGGTAGAGCCAGGTCACGACCGCGATGGCGTATTGGCCGTTGCCGGTCACGCCGAGCAGCCGCAGGGCGAAGGCCGCGAACACGAGGTCGACGGCGCGGTTGAAGAGCTGGGCCGCCAGAGGCATCGCGCTATTGGTGAAGACGCGGCGCGCGGAGGTAGTGAGTGCGCGCTCGACCGCTGGCAGGCCGCTCCAGGCCAGCCCGAGGAGGGCGAGCGCGCTGGCCAGCCCGAAGAGCGCGAAGGCGAGCGGTGCTTGGGGCCAGGCAGCCAGAGTCTCGATCATCGACCATGTCCTCGCCGCGTCAGCGAACCAGTACCGCGAACCCGACCAGGGCTCACATGCAGGCGATTCCGCGCAGAGCTGCGCAGGCCATCAGCACGCTCGGAACCCAGAGGCGGCCCTGACACGGTCTCGACGGAGGGGATGTCTGCTGCTCGGACGACCGCGATCCGTCACCCATGACGCGCTACCCCCGGGCCACCCTGCGGTACAGCTCCAGATGCTGCCGCGCCGCCCGCTCCCAGCTAAAGCTGGGGACTCTGCGCTGCCCCTCCTGGACGAGCCGTTGGCGGAGGGCAGAATCGTCTATGACTCGCTCCATCGCCTCGGCCAGTGCTTCGGGACGGCCAGGCGGCACGACGAGCGCAGCCTCGCCGGCCACCTGGGCTGGGGCTCCTCCCACGCTCGTGATCACCGCGGTGCCACAAGCCATCGCCTCGAGAACGGGCAGGCCGAAGCCTTCATACCAGGAAGGATAGATGAGCGCGACGCTACGGGCGTACAGCGCAGGGAGATCCCCATCCGCGACCGGGCCGACATAGCGCACCGGCAATCGCGCACCGGCCGCGCGAATCGCCTGCATGACGGGATCCGAGAGCCAGCCTGGGCGCCCGGCGATAACCAGAGCGAGACCAGGGTAACGGGGCGCCAGCAGGGAGAAGGCCTCCAGCGCGGTCATATGGTTCTTTCGCGGCTCGACCGTGCCGACCATCAGGAAGTAGGGTTCGCGGATCCCGAGCCTGTCGAGCGTACGCCGTGACTGATCGACTGGAGGCGCGGCGAGGCCGGTCGTCACGCCGTGCGGGATGGCCACGACTCGCTCGGGTGGTAAGCGGTAGTGTTCGATTACTTCCTGGCGCACCTGCTCGGACACGGCGATGACTGCGCTGACGCGCTGGAGCGAGCGAGGGACGGCCGCGCTGAGGTAAGCCCGGAGGCGCGGATGCGCGTATTGCGGCACGACGAGAAAACTCAGGTCGTGGATCGTGACCACGCTGGGAGCTCGCGACGGTGGCACGACGAAGTCCGGGCCATGGCTTAGGCCGAGCGGGCCGGTAAACCACTCCAGAGGGAGCGGCGCGCGTAGACGCTGCCACAGACGCGTTACCCATTCAGGGGATAATGGCAACTCTACGTCCTGCACCGCGGCACCCCCCGGTCGGGGCCCGGCGCAGCGCTTGGGAAGGCGGCCGTGCCAGAGGACGAGCCTCTCCTCAGGCTCGAACAACGGCGCCAGAGCCTGAGCCAGCTCCCGGACGTACCGACCGATGCCGGCCTGCTGGGTGAGTGCCGCGGTGTAATCAAGCGCGACACGCATCGTGCTGCAGCGATCGCCACCGAGAGTACACCCAGATCGGTGGGCCAACCAGGAGAACACTCCAGTAGGCTACGAGGCGATCCAGGATGGCAACCGAGACAGCGGAAGACTCGCTGACGCCCAGGAGCAACAGCAGCCCGACAACGCCCGTCTCCACCACTCCGACCCCGGCCGGCGTCAAGGGAACAGTGGTGAGGAGCGAAGCGAGCAGGGCTGCGAGCAACGCGGCGGAGAGGGGAAGCGAGACGTCGACTGCTCTGGCCGCAGCGTAAAACCGCACGCCTTCGAGGCTCCAGATGATAGCGGTCAGGCCGGCAATCGCTGGCAATCGCCCGGCGCTACCGAAGATACCCTGCTGCAGTCCCCAATAGATCTGGCGAACTCCGGCGGGCAGCAGCCGCCCGAATCGATGCCGCAACGCGTAGCCGGCGCCGAGCGCGAACGCGACGGACAAACCGAGGAGCAGTGCCCACTCCACCCAGCTCCCCACTGTCGCGGTCAGGCGACCGCCGAAGACGACCGCGCCGGAAGCGATAAACAGCGTGGTCAAGGCGAGGAGATCGCTGGCGCGCTCGGCGATCACCGTGCCGAACGTGCTGCTCAGACGGATCCCCGACTGTCGCTTGAGTAGGTAGGTGCGATAGACCTCGCCGAGCTTCGCTGGCAGCAAGCAGTTGACCAACCAGCCGAGCAGGTAGATCCGCAGGAGCCCGGGCAGTCCCGGAAGCCGGTCGGGAAGGTCAGGCGCCGTATCGGACTTCTCGAGAATCACGCGCCAGCGCCAGGCTCGGAGTGGCATCGCCCCATAATACGCAGCTAGAGCACCGGCGAGAAATACCGGCTGGGCTCGGAGAATCTGAGCAAAGACAGTATCGAGGTCGATGTCGAGTCGCCAAATGCCGAAGACGGCGATGGAGACGGCCAGTACCAGCGAGATAGCTGCCCGAACCCAAGTCTTGCGGGGCAACAGCCGGTCTTGGTTCGAATCATCGACCTCACCGGACTCAGTTGGTGCCAGGCGCGCCGCCCGCTCGGCGTCCATCACGAGGGGGATCTCCTTTGCCTTTTAGCCCCGAGCGCCCCACAGCCTGAACCAGCCAGCGAACGGCTCCTTTCGGCCACGAGTGCCAGGCCCCATATCGCGGCGAGCTGTACCGACAGATTGAGCACGTGCAAGTTCTCCACCACATTATGGACCATTACTGCGGTGGTCGCCGCGAGCGCGCCGAGGCCCAGCGCCCGGTCGAGCGCCGATCGGCCCTGGCGGCTGGATCGGAGCGCTGCGACCAGCGCGAACAACGAGACCAGCAGGTAGGCGGCCAGCCCGAGGAATCCAGTCTCGGCGGCCGCGTGGATGTAATAGTTGTGGGCATGACCTTGTGATATGCGAAAGACCGGGTGAGGAGAGAATTCAGCAAAGCGAACGTTGTAGTTGCCAACGCCGACGCCGGTCAAGGGGAACTCTCGTGCCATCGCGAGACCGGCTTGCCAGTGCGTCATCCGTTCGATCGCCGCGAAGGTCTCGTCGGTGAGCTGAACATCGCGCACATCGAAGAGTCGTATCTGTGACGTAAGCTGGACTGCACGCTCACGGACAGCGTCCGGCAGCACGGTAGCCCCGCCGGCCAAGAGAAAGAGGCTACCGACCAGCGCCAGTCCGACACCTGCGATCTGAACGCGGCGTGATGCCGCCAGTACGAGCACGACCAGGCCTGCGGCAGCGCCGAGCCAGGCACCGCGCGAAAAGCTCAGGCCTATACCTAGGAAGCTGCATACCGAACCCAAAGTGAGCCATGCGCACAGACCGAGTCGGACCAGGAGATCGCGCCGTAGGGCGCGACTGGCGACGAAGCCATCGCTACGCGCGCGGTGCCAGGCTGACCCGGCGTTCCACGCTTCGCGCAGTGCCCAGATGGCCAGCGGGAGAAGCCACAACCCGGTCATCTCGAGATAGCCGGCATACGGATTGGGTTTGCCGAAGGTTCCGTACGCCCGGAAGATGCCGCCGCCGACGGCGAAACTCTCCGGCGCCAGTCCCAGCACGGACTGCACGGCTCCGAGCGCTGCTTGACCGATAGCGCCGGCCGCGACGACGCTGCTGAGCCAAATGATCGCCGCGCGCCCACGCACCAGGTGGACGACCGCCAGCAGAGCCAGGAGCATGACAGTCCACCGGTAGATCTCAGCGAAACCGGGAAGCAGCTCGCGGGCCGCGCGGAGCGAAATCACCTGTGTCAGGATGTACCCCACGATCGCGACTGCCAAAGCTGGCAGGCGCAGTGGCTGGCGCCTGGCGAGCAGAACGAGAGGGAGGACGACCGCTGTCGCCCCTACCGCTGCCTTGGTAGCGGTCAAGGTCTGGACACCGAGGGATACAGCCCCCACATCCTGAACCGGCACCGAAGCAACCAGCAGCATCGGTGCCAGCGACGGGGCGATCAGCATCAACGTGCCCAGAAGCACACCGGGAACTGCAATCAGGTTCAGCGGTGGCGGTAACCGGAGAATGGCGAACGCCAGCGCGAGGGATAGCAGGACCCCGGCAACGGCGGCCAGGCGCGGTGATATGCGTTGCAGAGAGACGCTACTCACCGGCTGCAGGCGCATGATCCAGCGTCTCGGCGAAGTAGGCGATGGTGAGCCGCAAGCCATCGAGCAGGCTCACCTTTGGTTCCCAGTTCAGGAGACGGCGAGCCTTGGCGATATCGGGGCAACGCCGGATGGGGTCGTCGGGCCGCGGCGGGGCGAAGGTGATCCTCGATGAGGAACCAGTCAGTTCGAGGACGAGCTGGGCGAGATCGAGCACAGTGCGCTCATCTGGATTCCCGAGGTTGATGACCTCCCCGGCAAGTCCATCGCGCTCCATGGCCAGTCGAATACCTCGAACCATGTCACTGACATAGCACAGGGAGCGAGTCTGCCTACCGTCACCGTATACCACCAGGGGCTCGCCGCGCAGCGCCCGCAACACGAAATTCGGGACCACGCGGCCGTCGTCGGGGTCGGTCCGCGGGCCGTAGGTGTTGAAGATCCGAACGATGCGAGCGTCGAGCCCGTACTTGCGCACGAACTCCATCGTCAGCGACTCGCCGAAGCGTTTGCTCTCGTCGTAGCAGCTACGCGGCCCGACGGGATTCACGTTGCCGTGATAGGTTTCCGGCTGCGGGTGAACTTCCGGGTCGCCATAGACTTCCGAGGTCGACGCGAAGAGGAAGCGCGCATTGAGTCGACGAGCAAGCTCGAGGAGGTGCAGTGTCCCGATCGAATTGACGAGATGCGTCTCGATCGAGTAGCGACGGTAGCCGACGGGACTCGCGGGACTCGCCAGGTGAAAGACTGCATCAACTTCGAGGTCGAGCGGCTCGGTGATGTCGTGCTGCCGGAACGTGAAGCGCGGGTGCTCCAGCAGGCTGGAGATATTGTGCAGCCGACCAGTGATCAGGTTATCGACTGCGACGACGTCGAACCCTGAATGCAGCAGCGACTCGCACAAATGAGAGCCGATGAACCCGGCACCGCCAGCAACCAGAACCCGCACACTCGACTCCTTCACCCGGCCTCAACCGCCGGCGCCACTGCGGGCCGGCGGCTCAACTCCAGATCAAGTATGGCAGCCAGTAGCCAGAAGGCGAGAGCAAGATCGGGCAAGAAGTACCCATTGTCAACTAGCCCGTGCACTGCGCCGACTACCACTGCGAAGCTGGCAGCCATCGCTATGGGCTTGCCCTCGCGCCGCGCATCGGCCACGCACCTCAGCAGCGCAACCGCTACGCAGATGAAAAGAGTGATACCCATGAGGCCGAGGCGCAGCCAGGCGTCGAACAGCAGGTTATGAGGATGCGAGGTAAAGCGCTCTGGCCACGCTTCTGGGGCGACATAGCGGGGAGCGTATTGGTACAGGAACTGGTCGAGCCCGACCCCGAAGACCGGGTAATCACGGATCATTGCGAGGGACGCGCTCCAGATCTGGAGGCGTAGACTCCCGCTCCCACCCTCGAAGAGGCTGAGAAAACGTTCAGGCGCCGCCAGAATGAGACCCGTGATCGCCAAGATGCTGATAGCCGTGAGGGCTAGGGTCAATCGGTAGCGCCTGGTCAACCAGCCCGCGAGAAGCGTAGTCAGCAAGACACTGAGCAGCGCCCCGCGAGAATAGGTGAGCACGAGCGCTCCGGCTGAGATCACTGCTGGTATGGCCCAGAGCCAGCGATTGCGCCCGGCCAGCGCGAGCGCGAGCACCGCCGCGAGCACGAGCGGTCGCTCCAGGTAGAGGGCCAGAGCGTTCGGATGCGGGTGCAATCCACGGAGGCGCACTACCCCTTCGACCGCGAGGCCGGAGCCCGCAAGTCCAGCGCCGAGACTGTAGAGCGCGATCCCGGCGCTGGCTATGGCCCAAACGTCGAGCGCGCGCCAGCGATCATCGCGCGGGCGCAGGAACCAGCAGCACAGGAAGTAAGCGACTACGGGCTCGAGCACCACCCAGCGGAATTCGCGCAAACTCTCGCGCCAGTGCTCTTGGTCTGCGACCGTGCCGAGAGAAACCGTACCCGCGACGAGCAGACCGATAGCGATGGCCGAGAATCGGAGATCGACGAACCAGTCGCGGAGCGTCGCGATCTGAGAACCCCAATTCGCTCGAGACCGGACAACTGCCAAGGCGGCACGGAACGAGACCCCAGCCGCGGTGGAGACGATAAGGATCTCCGCGGGGTTCAGGCGAGCCGTGCCCAGTCCGATCTGGAGCGGCTGGTACACCAACCCCAAGCTGGCCGGAAGGACGATCAGCGGGCCGCGAGGGGCAATCGTTCCCAGTACGATGAGACCAGCTATGGACAGCAGCGCGAGCGATGAGCCGGCGGCATGATATCCCAACCCGACGAGCAGCGCGGCACCGGCTGGGCTGAGCCAGCGCGGACTCAGACGTATCGCCGGGACCGTGCGCCGGCCCGACCGATCAAGCGAGAGCATCGTTGTCAGCCGTTTCTGGCACAGTGGCCTGGGAGAGCCAGCCGCGGTCAGCCGCCAGCGACAGCCACCACCGGCGAACCGAGAGAAAGAGAAGGCCACCGAGCGAGGTAAACATCAACGACAGCACCCAGCCGAGTGCCGGACGGTTGCTCACCTCCACGCTGCTGGCGGCAAACTCGGCGTCCGGGCCGTTCTGCAGGACAATCACATGATAGCCTGGCCGGAGCCCACTGGTGACAGGAATCTCCTCAGTCGACGCTTGGGGTGCTTCCAGGTCGAGGAAACTGCCAATCTCGTCACTCGGTAGGCCTGATGCCGCATTGCCGTCGATCGTGACGTAGACACGGCCTGCGTCGGGCCCCGTCCGCGCGATCAGCGTGAGCGCAGTGCCGTAAAACGGGATCGTCAGTGACGCGTCGCGAGCGCGGGTGGCAAGGAATCGCTCGCCGCCGACTTCCTGGGTTACCCAGTCTCCATCGGCCCGCACGGCTGAGTGGGGGAGTGAGTTGGCCCCGGGATACAGCGCAGCCTGCACGCCGGTCCCGGGGGCTGGGATTCCAACCTGGTGAAGCCGGTCAGCGACAGTCAATAGCCAGCCCGCAAGGCAAAGACTCAGCACGACAGCGAGGCCGGGCATGACCAGCGGCCAGAAGTGGCTAGGCACGCCGGTGCCACGGCCCAGCCCGAACGGGCGTCCCTGCGCGTGAGGTTGCGGTTCCATGTGAGTCACACCCACCTGCCTCCAACGTTAGTATGCGGCACGGAGGGAGCGGTGTCGCGCGGGCCGCTCGCTCCCGATCGCCCATCGATGCTGGGTACAATGGTGCGCGGGTGTGGCCGGCCGAAGGGGGAGACGATGCAGGTTGAGATCGGGGTAATCGGCGGCAGCGGGCTCTACCGGATGGCGGAGCTTGAGCAGATCGAGGAAGTCGAGGTCCAGACGCCGTTCGGGCCACCGAGCGCGCCGATCACGCTTGGCACATTGCAGGGGGTTCGGGTCGCCTTCCTGCCGCGGCATGGCCTGCGCCACCAGTTCAGCCCGAGCGCCGTGCCTGCCCGCGCCAACTTCTGGGCACTGAAGCAACTGGGTGTGCGCCGTGTGATCTCGATCAGCGCGGTCGGCAGCATGCGCGAGGAGATCGCGCCACTGGATCTGGTGGTGCCGGACCAGATCTTCGACCGTACCGTGCGACGAGCACGCTCGTTCTTCGAGGAGAGTGGCCCCGTCGTTCACGTTGCGTTAGACGAGCCATTCTGCCCCGACTTGCGGCGCGCCTTGCTCGAGGCAGCGACTCGAGCCGGAGCTCGAGTCCATCCGCAGGGGACGTATATCTGCATCGAAGGACCCCAATTCTCCACGAAAGCGGAGTCGCGGATCTATCGCTCGTGGGGTGTCGACGTCATCGGTATGACCGCGATGCCGGAGGCCAGACTGGCGCGCGAGGCAGAACTCTGCTTCGCAATTCTGGCGCTGGTGACCGATTACGACGTCTGGCACGTGACCGAAGAGCCGGTGAACGTGGCGACGGTCATCCAGAATCTGCAGCGCAACGTCCAGACAGCCCAGGACGTGCTGAAGGAGCTGATCCCGCGGCTACCACGGGAGACGAGTTGCTCATGCGGTGACGCGCTGGCCCAGGCGATCGTGACGGCTCCGGATGCGGTATCCACCGAAGTGCGTCGCCGCTACAGCTTGCTACTCGGCCGCTATCTGCCGGCCGAGTAGGATGAGCCGCAGGAAGGAATCCTGGATCAGCCTGCTCGACTGCTGAGTCGAGCGGAGGTGCAAGCAGGTGGCTGCGCGAATCCGGTTGCTCGAGCTGCAGCTCCTCGTGCTCCCAGCGCTCCTCGGGATCGTGGGGTTGCTGACCGTCTATCTCTCGGGCACGGGCACCACTCGCTGGACCTGGGCCGACATCTGGGTCAGCCTCGCGTTCATGGGCCTCGTTCTGGGTACTAGCGTTTGGCTGAGCCTGATCGGCTTCAGCGGAGATCAGGTGTTGTTTCCTCTGGTCGCTATGCTGAGCGGGTTGGGCTTGCTGCTGAGCCAGCGGCTCCAACCGGTGCTACGAGATGATCCCGGTTGGGCGACGCTGGCCCAGCGGCAACTCATTTACCTGGCCCTCTCATTCGGGCTGCTCTGGGGAACGCTGACCTTCCTGCGAGGTCTCGAGTGGCTGCGTCGCTACAAGTACACCGCGGCGATCATCGGCCTGGGGCTGATCCTCGTGACGATGATCTTCGGGATCGAAATCCAGGGTGCCAGGCTCTGGCTCGACCTCGGCGTGGTGACCGTACAGCCCGGCGAGCTGGTCAAGGTTTTGCTGGTCATCTTCCTGGCCGCTTACCTGGACGACTACCGCGACCTGATCGCGACGGGGTACCGCCTCGGCCCGCTCACGCTTCCCCCGTTGCCATACCTCCTCCCGATGCTCATCATGTGGGGCATGTCGATCCTGGTCGTCGTATTGCAGCGAGACCTGGGCAACGCGCTGCTACTGTTCGGGATTTTCCTGGCCATGCTGTACATCGCCACCGGTCGGGTCGCCTACGTGCTTGCCGGTCTGCTCACGTTCGCCCTGGCTGTGTACGTGGCACTTCACCTGTTCAGCCATGTGGGCGTGCGCATCCAGGTGTGGCTGAATCCGTGGAGCGATCCGCTCCAGGCCGGCTTCCAGCCGATCCAAGCCGACTACGCGTTCGCGCACGGCCACATCTTCGGCACCGGTTTGGGGTTCGGGCACCCTGAGTTCATCCCGGTGGTCGCGAGTGACTACGCGTTTGCGGCGATCGGCGAAGAATTGGGTCTGCTCGGCACGGTGGCGGTGCTCGGACTCTACCTGCTGCTCGTGACCCGGGGGATGCTGATCGCCTTGCAAGCCAGAGACTCCTTCGTCCGGCTGCTGGCGGCCGGATTGACGGTGGTATTGGGGTTGCAAACGTTGATTATTCTCGCCGGCAACGTCCGCCTGTTGCCGCTGACCGGGATCACGCTTCCCTTCATCAGCGCTGGTGGTAGCTCGCTGCTGACGAACTTCTTGATCGTCGGGCTGCTTCTCAAAGCCAGCGAGTCGGTGGGGGAGCGTCGATGAGCTGGTTCATCCGCACTGCGGCACTCGTCGCCGCCACCGCGATCGTCGCGTATGGAGTGGCGACCACTGAAGATCGCACTGATCCGCGCTGGCTCGCACTGCTTCTCATGCTTGCGCTCCTGTGGGGCATAGCCCTGTGGCCCTCGCTCGGCCGCCAGGTGCGGACGATGGATCGGACGATGGTGCACGTGGTGGCGGCGTTCGGTGTTGGATTCTTGCTGGTCGGGGCACAGCTCGTGCGGGTGCAGGCGCTCGACCGCGAGCGCATCCAGTCTCGGATCTACTCGACCGGAACTGAAGTGGTAGCCGATCCGCGGCGACAAGCGCTGGAGGAGGAATCCCAGCGAGGGCGGATCCTGGCCAGCGATGGAACCGTCATTGCCGAGACTCAGATGGGGGACGATGGACGGCCTCGGCGGGTTTATCCCTTCGGCCCGGCGGCTTATCTGGCCGGCTATTACTCCCCAGCTCTCTACGGCGCCACGAACCTGGAACTCTCCTACGACGCCGCCCTCAGCGGGCGGAGCGAGGCGCGGCGATTGCGCGAGTGGGTCGATGGCATTCTCAATCGTCCGACGCCGGGCTACGACATCGTCCTCACGATCGATCCGGAGCTGCAGTCACAGGCTGATCGGCTCCTCGGTGGTCGCCCCGGTGGCATCGTCGTCCTCGACGCGCATACCGGAGCGGTGCTCGCGATGGCGAGCGCACCGACCTTCGATCCAAATCAGCTCTCGGTCGGCACTACCGCCTCCGAGGAGGAACTGACCGCCGCGCGTACGTACTGGGAATCGCTCCAGCAGTCGAACGATGGTCGCCTGGTCTTGCGCCCGACTCAAGGCCGCTATCCGCCAGGATCGACGTTCAAGACGATTACACTTGCCGGAGCGCTCGAGAGCGGCCTCGCGACGCTCGACAAGGTGTATCGTGACGAGGGTGCCCTGACCGTCGATTCGCGCGTCATCATCGAGCAGAACCGTCCTGATCCTAACCGGGTCTCCTATACCCTGGAGGAGGGATACGGCTATTCGCTCAACGTCGTGTTTGCCCAGTTAGGGCTGGAACTCGGCGCCAGCCGGTTGACCGAGGCCGCACAGCGTTTCGGGTTCGGTGAGCCGATCCCGTTCGATCTGCCCGTAGCACCCAGTGCCCTGAGTGTAAGTCCAGAGCATCTCACGAGTCCTGCTGGCCTCGCTGAGACTTCCTTCGGCCAGGGGCAGCTCCTGGTCACGCCACTCCAGATGGCACTCGTCACCGCGGCGGTGGTGAATGACGGCCAGATCGCGGTGCCCCGTCTGGTGGACAGGATCCAAACCCCTGCTGGTGAAGTGGTAGACCAGCGACAACCAGAAACCTGGCGACGTGCCATGTCAGCAGATACGGCGGCACAGATCGAGCGGGCGATGCGCTGGTCGGTCGAGCAGGGGTATGCCTCTGGTGCCCAGATTCCCGGCGCCATAGTCGGTGGCAAGACTGGCACAGCCGAGGTGGGTGACCGCCCTCCCCATGCGTGGTTTATCGGGTTCGCGGGCCGCGAAGAGCCGCAATACGTCGTGGCGGTGGTCGTCGAGAACGCGGGTTCAGGCAGTGAGGTCGCACTACCCATCGGCAAGGCTCTGCTAGAGGCGGCCCTCCAACGGTGAGCGGGCTTCACCGCCGCCAGGTTTTAGCGTACGGACAATGAAAATGGTATACTTTCCCGGGTGTGGTGAGTCGGCCCGGGAGCTGCCATGCTACTTTCACGACAGGCATTCGAGCGGCTCGTCGTCGAGGCGCTTGAGGAGTTGCCACCGGAGATCGCGGCAGCGCTCGAGAATGTCGAGATCGTGATCGAACGGGAGCCGAACTATCGTCACCGGCGAGCGGCAGGGATCGTGCGAGGAACGCTCTTCGGCCTCTACGAGGGTGTTCCGCTGACCGAACGGACATCGTCGTACAACCTGGTGCCGCCCGACGTGATTACGATCTTCCAGGGGCCGATCTGCCGGCGGGCGCGCACGTTGGAGGAGGTGCGCCAGATCGTGCGCGATACGGTGATTCACGAGGTGGCGCACCACTTCGGCATCAGCGACGAGCGGCTGCGAGAGCTCGGGCGTTACTGATGCGACTGAGAGGCTGGCGGTGAACGTCTCCCAGGCCGGCGCGGGGCGAACGATTCCTGGCGTGATCGATACGATCGGCTCGGCGTACGCAATGTTGAATCGCCAGCCGTATTTGGTCATGATGCTCGTCTTGCTCGATCTGGTGTACTGGCTCGGCCCGCGTTTGTCACCGGTGGGCTTCACCGCTCGAGTGACCCAGTGGTTGGGCCAGGCGGGCGCCGACAGTCAGGCGCAGAGCCTGGTGCAGGATTTCGGGGCACAGTTCGACAACTTGCTGCTGTTGCTGAGCGTCTTGATCCCGACGCTGGTGTTCGCACTCGGCGTCGACCGGATGCCGCAGCTCTCGGCGTTGAGCTGGAGCGTAGAGGTTCCGTGGTGGCTGGTGCCGCCGCTGGCCCTGACGCTGGCAGCGCTCGGTGTGCTTGTGGGTATGGGCTATCTGACGATGCTGGGAAGGCTGGTGCGTGGGCAACCGGCAGCCAGCACGGGGCTACCGCGGGCGGCGCTGCGGAACGGGCTCACGATGATCGGAGTCTATCTCGTCCTCCTTGGCCTGTTCGTGCTGATCTTGATGCCAGCCATCATCACCAGCGTACTGTCGGTCATCATCGGCATCGAGGCGCTGATCTTGCCGATCGTGTCGCTCTTCCTGTTCGCGCTTTCACTCTGGGCGTTCCTGCTCACATTCTTCGTGGAGGAAGCGATTGTGCTTTCCCAGGCAGGCCCACTACGCGCGCTCTACCTGAGCTACCACCTGCTGCGTTCGCAGTTCTGGCCAGCGGTGCGCTTCATCGTCGTGGTGATGATCATCCAGACAGGTGCTCCGATTGCCTTGAGTCTCTTCACTGCCACTCCGTGGGGGGTACCGTTCGCGCTCGTGAGCTATGCATACCTGATCACGGGACTCGCGCTCGCCTCGATGATCTTTTACCGTGATCGCATCTCACTTGTCCTGGCGCAGCAGGCTTCGAGGACCGTGTCATCTGAATCTTAAGGGGTCGTGACCATGGTGGACACCAAAACAGTCAAGTACGATGCGTCGGCGATTCAGGTCTTGGAGGGCCTCGAGGCCGTTCGTCGCCGGCCCGGAATGTACATCGGGAGTACCGATACCCGTGGGCTGCACCAGCTCGTGTACGAGATCGTCGATAACAGCGTCGATGAAGCGCTCGCCGGGTACTGTGATCGAATCGAGGTCACGATCCACAAGGATCTTTCGGTCACGGTGAACGATAACGGGCGGGGCATCCCGGTGGATCCGCACCCGAGGCTCAAGAAGTCGGCGCTCGAAGTCATCATGACCACGCTGCATGCTGGTGGCAAGTTCGGCGGAGGCAGTTACAAGGTCTCCGGCGGTTTGCACGGCGTGGGGGCATCGGTCGTCAATGCGCTCTCCGAGTGGCTTGAGGTGCGGGTACGACGAGACGGCAAGATCTATCGCCAGCGCTACGAGCGTGGGGTGCCGGTCACGCCGGTCGAGGTGATCGGAGAGGCCGGACCCGGCGAGCGGGGAACGACAACGACCTTTCTGCCCGATCGTTCGATCTTCCGATCGATCGAGTACAACGCGGAGGTCGTCTTGCAGCGGCTGCGCGAGGTGGCGTACCTCACGAGCGGGCTGACGATCTCCTTCTTCGATGAGCGTTCCGACCGGGAGATGACGTTCTACTTCGAGGGAGGAATTGTCTCGTTCGTGCGTCATCTCAACCGGAACAAGCACGTGCTGCAACTCCGGCCGTTCCACGTCAAGCGTGAGCTCAACAACTGCCTAGTCGAAGTGGCGATCCAATACAACGACGGCTATGGCGAGTCGACGCACACGTTCGCGAACAACATCAATACGATCGACGGTGGCACGCACCTGACCGGGTTCAAGGCGGCGCTGACGCGTGCGATCAACGAGTACGCGAGACGCAATGGGTTTCTGAAGGAATCAGACACGAACCTCAGTGGCGAGGACGTGCGCGAGGGGCTGACGGCCGTCGTCAGCGTGATGCTGCCTGAGCCACAGTTCGAGGGCCAGACCAAGGCGAAGCTCGGCAATGCCGAGGTGGCTGGTATCGTGCAGTCAGTCGTCTACGAGGCCTTCACGACCTATCTGGAAGAGAATCCTCAGGTGGCGCGGCGCATCGTGGACAAGTGCGTGACCGCGGCACGGGCCCGGGAGGCAGCGCGCAAGGCGCGCGAGCTGGTGCAGCGCAAAGGGGCTCTGGAGACGTTCAGCTTGCCTGGCAAGCTGGCCGACTGCAGCGAGCGCGATCCAGCCCGGGCTGAGCTGTACATCGTCGAGGGTGACTCGGCCGGTGGCTCAGCCAAGCAGGGGCGCGATCGGCGCTTCCAGGCTGTGTTGCCGCTCCGTGGCAAAATACTCAATGTGGAGAAGGCCCGGCTCGACCGCATGTTGCAGAACGAGGAGATCCGGGCACTGATCACCGCGCTAGGTACCTCTATCGGCGATCAGTACGACCCCTCGAAGCTGCGCTATCACCGGATCATCTTGATGACTGATGCCGACGTCGATGGCGCGCACATCCGGACGCTGTTGCTAACCTTCTTCTTCCGCCATATGGAGAGCCTGATCGTGGATGGCCGCCTCTACATCGCCCAGCCTCCGCTGTACCGGCTCCAGAGCGGCAAGGAAGTGCACTACGTCTACTCGGACGAGGAGCGTGACGCCATCCTGAACCGCGGCGACGGTAAGAAATGGGAAGTACAGCGTTACAAGGGCCTCGGCGAGATGAACCCTGAGCAGCTCTGGGAAACCACCATGGATCCGGCTCGCCGCACCCTCCTGCAGGTGACGATCGAGGACGCCGTGCGCGCTGATGAGACGTTCGACATGCTGATGGGCAGTGCTGTGCCGCCACGCCGGCGCTTCATCCAGACGCATGCGCGCGAAGTCCGCAACCTGGACATCTAGATTGCTCACACCGAGGCGCAGGGGTCATCTCGTCAACCCCGTGCGAGCGTGGGAGCTGCTCCTACATTCGCGATGCTGGAGGCCGGTGGAGCTGGCGACGTGTGACCGGTTCCCGCAGGCGAGATTACGTGCAGGTGCGTGAGACGGCTGAGGAACAGGCCGTGTCCGGAGAAGCGCGCTCTCTGCACCAGCCGATGCTACCAGTCGTCGTCGACGCGATGGGGGGCGACCATGCGCCCTCGGCGCCGGTACAGGGTGCGATCCAGGCAGCGGCCGCAGACGGGGTGCCGGTCATTCTGGTCGGTCATGAGGATGCGCTCCGCCCGCTCGTCGGCGTCGCAGCGATGGGGGGACTGGTGCATATTCACCATGCCCCTGACGTGGTGGGCATGGGTGATGAAGCCGTTGCGGCCGTTCGCAGACGCCCGGGGTCGTCGATCGTGGTCGCGATGGATTTGCTGCGCGCCGGGCGAGGGTGTGCCGTTGTCTCCGCCGGTCACTCCGGCGCGGTGGTCGCGGCAGCGGTTCTACACCTCGGCCGGTTACCAGGTATCGAGCGCCCGGCGCTGGGCATCCCGTTCCCCACGACAGTTGGGAAATGGGTGCTGGTGATCGACGCCGGGGCGGTGGTCGATCCGCGTCCCCAGTGGCTCGTGCAGCAGGCCGCGCTAGCGGCGGGCTATGTCCGCACCGTGTGGGGAGTGGAGGAGCCGCGAATCGGGTTGCTCAGCAACGGGGAGGAGCCGGAGAAGGGCAACCGGCTGGTCCGGGAAACCCATCACCTCCTGGCCCAGGCATTCGGTGCGCAGTTCGCGGGTAATGTCGAACCGCACCAGATTCCGGACGGCCCGGTGGACGTGGTCGTGTGTGACGGATTTACCGGCAATATCTTGTTGAAGACGGCCGAGGGCGTGGCGGCGCTTATCCAGCGCGTGCTCAGAGATGCGCTCCGTCGACATTGGTACACGGCACTGCTCGGCCTGATGCTGAGACCGACACTGAGGCGCGAGATGCAACGGCTCGACTATCGCACGTACGGGGGTGTGCCGCTACTGGGCGTAAACGGCCTGGTCTACGTCGCCCACGGCCGTTCCGATGCCTATGCCATGCGCAGGGCCGTGCAGGCCGCTGCGCAGGCGGCGCGCGCCGGACTTTTGGCGCGCCTCGAGCGGGTCGCCGCCGAGCAGTCTGCGGTCGAGGCTGAGGCGAAGGATCGTCGAGGTTGAAACCGCGCTCAATCAGATAGGTAGAGAGGGCCCCGAGGGCGACGGGGGACGCCGCGCTCGGGGCCGAAGTAGACGAGCGGTATGGGCTCAGCGCCCGGCGACAGCGCGCTTGAGCTGCGTGCCCGGGCGGAAGCTCGGGCTCTTGCGGGCCTGAATGGTGATCCGGGCGCCCGTCTGCGGGTTGCGCCCCTCGCGGGCCGCTCGCTCGCTGATCCGGAATGTGCCGAAGCCAGCGATGCTCACCTCTTCGCCCGATGCCAGCGCCTCCTGGATCGTCTGGAACACCGCGTTGACGACCGGGGCAACCTGGCTCTGGCGCATGCCCGACCTGTCGGCAACCGCCTTGATCAGATCGCTTTTGCGCATCTCTACCCCCCTTTTCCCTCTTAGACATGACCTCCACATAGAGATCACCGTCACTATAGCACAAATTGCAAATTTCTCAAGTCCATGCCGGAATCCGGGCGTTGGAGGCAAGAAGCCCATCGGTATGGGCAATCGGCGCAATTAGCGTCTGGACGCGGCACGACGCTGGCGAGCGGCTTCGAAGAGGATGACCGAGCCGGCGACCGCCGCATTGAGCGACTCCAGGCCACCTTGCAGCGGAATCCGTACGGAGCCCGTCGCCATTGTTCGAGCCGATGACGAGAGCCCGTGGGCCTCGCTGCCGATCAACACCGCTGATGGCCGGGTCCAATCGACCTGGTCGTAGGGAAGTCCAACGTGAGGCTCGGCTGCGAGGCGCTGAGAGCAGTTCGCCAGCAAGCTCTCTGGACTATCCCACGCCAGAGGCCGGATAGGCAGATGGAAGTGGCTACCTGCTGCCGCGCGAACTACCTTGGGCGCATACGGGTCCGTCGTGCCGGGTGCCAGGTAGACCGCGTGCGCGCCGGCTCCGAGTGCTGATCGAAGCAAGGTGCCGAGGTTGCCAGGATCTTGTATGCCGTCGAGGAGCAGGATCAATGGTGATTCACGAGGTCGAAGCACAGGGGCCACGTCCGGGAAGGGAAAGATTGCCAGCAGTCCTTGAGGAGTTACGGTGTCTGTCACCCGATCGAGCACCTGCTCGCTGACGGCGAGCACTCGCGTGTTGCGCGCGCGGGCCACGTCGATAAGCTGGTCGTATTCATGACCAGCACGCGCTGGCGCGATGAGGAGAAGGGTGGGCCTGAACCCGGCAGCCAGCGCTTCAGCGATAATCCGCGGCGATTCAACAAGAAAAGCCCGCTCCCGATACCGGACGCGCCGGTGATGCAGCGAGCGGGCGTACTTGACCCAGGGGTTGCTCAGGCTAGTGATGACGGATTCGGCCACGGCATTAGCGAGCCTGCCTGGCTACTTCCACGAGCTGAGCAAAGGCGGTGGCGTCGCGAACCGCGATGTCCGCGAGCGCCTTGCGGTCAATCTCTACCCCGGCCTGCTTGAGCCCGTGGATGAACTCGCGATAGGGCATGCCGTGCTCGCGAGCGGCGGCGTTGATCCGGATAATCCACAGGCGGCGGAAGTCACGCTTGCGCTGGCGCCGGTCCCGGTACTGGTAGCGTAGCGCCTTGAGTACCGCCTCGTTCGCGTGGCGGTACAGCTTGCTGCGGGTGAGCTGGTAGCCCTTGGCCAGCCTCAGAATCTTCTTGTGGCGACGGCGCTTGGTTACGCCCCGCTTGACGCGAACCATTCGTTAGTTCCCTTCCTCTCTCGAGTCGAGCCGGATCAACCGTGAACCAGGAACGGAGCGGGAATTCCTGTTCGTTTCGCTGCCGTGTTCGATACTGTCGGCTAGGACAACCCGTAGGGAAGCAACCGCTTGAATCGGTGCCGGTCCGACGGGTGCACCTCGACCATCTTGTCGAACGCGCGGATCGTTCGCCCGGACTTCTTCGTCCGGTTGTGGCCGCGGGCCCCGCGCATGCGCAAGATCTTGCCGGTGCCCGTGATCTTGAACCGCTTTGCGGCGGCGCGCCTGGTCTTCATCTTGACTTTCGCCATGATTCGCCTCTCACTCCACAGGATCGAACCGTAGTCACAAGCGATGGTTGCGATCTCTCAACCGCTGGTCGACGTCGTCTGAGCCGGCGAGAGCAGCATAACCATCGTTCGCCCTTCCAGGTGCGGGGGCTGATCCAGCGATGCCTTATCTCGGAGCTGCTCCGCCATCCGCTGGAGCAGCCGCTCACCGAGTTCCTGGTGAGCGATCTCTCGACCGCGGAACAGTACTGTGACCTTCACCTTGGCGCCGTCTTCGAGGAACTGCTGCGCCTGACGGACCTTCGTCTGGAAATCGTGCGTGTCGATCCGGGGTCGCATCCGGATTTCTTTCAGCTCCACAGTCCGCTGGCGCTTGCGGGACTCGCGTTCTCGACGGCTCTCCTCGTACCGGTACTTGCCGTAGTCCATCAGGCGGCAGACCGGTGGAACCGCATTCGGCTGCACCTCGACAAGGTCGAGCCCGCGCTCGCGCGCGATCTGCAGGGCCTCGCTGGTTCGCACAATTCCGATCTGCGTTCCGTTCTCGTCAATCAAGCGCACCTCGGGCACTCGGATGCGCTCGTTGACACGGATTGGCCGTGACGTGCCGATGGATCCCTCCTCGTCGTCAGGACAGGAAACACCGAACTCGCCACAACGGTGGCGAGACCGAGGCGAATCCTATCACAGACTAGCGCGCCGGTCAATCGCGTTTCTTCATTAGCGATGCGCTTCGCTGGCGACGTTCCTGGTTGAAGTCTGCTGTGCCGGATGCCCGTAGACGGCCACCTCACCGTTGGAGTAGAGCCGACGCCAGCCGATCGACTCCAGCGCACGTTCCAGACCCGCCACGTCGGTCTGCTGAAGCGTCGTGCACTGTTGGCCGAGCCCGTGGCGTTCGAGTATGCCGATGTACACGAACGTCACTCGATATCGATCGAGCAGTGTCTCTAGGGAGGCGCTATCCGGGCTCTCGAAGATAGACGCGACATCCGACCGCCGCTCTTCGATCTCAGCGAGTCCTGCCGGGTCACCTCGTCGCCACTGGTACTCGTGACCACCCCAGCCGAGGATCGCCGGGATACCGGTTGCCATCGACACGCGATTGTGTGGGACCCCGTTGGTGACGCCGTAGGAACAACCCGGAGCCTCCGCGACTACCGCGTCGCGTGGCGCCTGCTGCCGAAGCCAGTCAATTGCGGCCATCTCGCTCGGAGCTGCTTCCCGGAGATACTGGAGCCCATCCAGCCCCGACCAGCGCGCGAAGCCATCAGTCCAGCGATACGCTGAGATCGGCAGGTAAGTGGCAGCACCGAGGGCGAGGAGGGCAGCCAAAGCCATGATGCCTGTGCCCAACCGCTGGCGGTGGGCGCGTAGCCAGCCGAGCAATGCCGGCAGTGCACCACCGAGCGCGATTGCCTGGAGTGACCATGCTTGGAAATAGACTTTGAAAACGGTATTCATGCGGTCACCGAACGCGTCTTGGAGATAGAAGATCTCCACGGCGGTGATCATCGCCCAGGCAATTCCAGTGACCACCGCGGCGAACCGCACGGGGTTCGACACCCCTGAAGTCGCTGACGACCAGAGCAAGAAAGCCGCTGGCAACGCGAACAGTGCTAGCGCCGGAAAGCGCGCGATGAAAGCCAGAGCCGTCACCGCGCCGACCGCTGCGATAACGACGGTTGAAGAAGGGCGCTCGCGCCAGCGCTGGAAGACATAGGCCGCGAGCAGCCATCCGATCACCAGGAACAGCCCGTGCACCAGCAACAGCTCTCGTAGCGAGCTCCTCGACCAGATAACGATTCCCAGAGTTCTCGCGATGGTACCGAGGATCGGAAGAGAGGCCAACGGCTCGGGGACCAGACCCGCGTCAGCACCGAAGGACGGGATGTAGCGGCTGCTAAAAGGCAGCGATACGACGGCGGCGATGAGCAGCGATAATCCGGCGCTGAGGACTCTTCTTACAGGACCGGCAGCAGCCCGCGACACTGCCAGGACAGCCAGGCAGACGAGCGCAGCAGTCGGCATATCCCAGGAATTCGCCGCATAAATGCTGCCCAAAGCCAGCCCAGTCAGCGGTACCAGCCAGCGATTGAGCGGATCGAGGATCAAGACCAGGGCCAGCGCCAGAGCCAAGAGCACGATAGGCAACCCGAGCAGGTGCGGGTGGAGGTCTCCCAGCACGAACGAAAACGCGGGGAACTCGTTAATCGTTGGCCTGGACTCTTCAGTCCAAGGGAAGCCGCTGTCCACGATGACCCGGGACGCCCGCCAGCCGATGCCCTGCCACCACGACGCGTCGAGGGTCGCCTGAGGGCTCTTTAGGAGCTGCCAGGGAGTGTACAGGTTGCCCAGGCCAGCGAGTAGCAACGCTGCCGCCGTACCGCCGATCCATTGGTGTCGTCGGTGGCCTCCTGGCGTCCAGAGTCGAGCCAGGTTGGCGCCAGTTCCGAATGCGGCGATCACCGCGAGGGCAAAGAGGGTGGCCAGCTCCAGGTTGAACGCCACTTCTGGAGGGACGCCCGCGAGCTTGCCAAGAGAGGCGGCGACGACGTAACCGAGGACGTAGTAGTTGGCGGGCTCACCGGCGAACCACGGGTCGGGAACCGGCAATCGCTGGGCACGCATGGCGCTCGAGAGAAACGCGAGATCCATCGGCTTCTCGGTGTACGCAATGTCTGGGTGGAAGCCGCGGAAGACCAGATACACCGCGAATGCGGCAGCGGTCAGCCCCTCCAGAGCCAAGACGAGACGCCAGCGTCGTTTGAGGAATGGGACTGCCTGCGGGGAGGCGAGCTCATAACCCCAGCCGGCAAGGCCCACGACGGCGGCGGTAATACCGATACTCGTCGCGTTGTACGGAAGCTGGAACGTATCGGCAAGCCACCAGATCGGGACAATCGTGAGGAGCAAACCTGTTACGCGGAGCAACGACAACCCGCCGTCAGGCAAGACCCGGCAGGCGCGATACAAAGGCGGGTAGCCGATCCAGCCTAGAGCGGAGAGGATCGCGTACCAGAGTGTGGCCTGGACGAACGCTTCGCCAGCACTCATCGTCAATCGGCTCGGCTTGCCGGCGGCAGGCTCGGGAACTGGATGACTTCATAGATGACGGTCTTCCCGGACTCGAATACGCGCCGTAGCAGAGTCCCCTCGAGCTGTTCGAATGCAGCGAGCCCAGCCTCGGAGGCATACGGCTCCGCTTGGGCCTGGGCGCCGGCGAACGGCCAGTTGATGCGCCACCGCCGCTCCACGTCACCGACGATGATGTAGCGCACGTTGTAGCGCCGGAGAATCCAGCGTTTACGCTCGAGGTCCGTGGTCGAATACAGCTCCCGCACGTCTAGCAGCCGGCGGTCGATCTCGGGTGTCAGCCGTTGCTGGCGCTGGTGCCGATCCCACCCGAGGACCGCGGGCAAGCCGGTGGCTGAGGAGATCCGGGAACCGTTCCCCCGGTAGGGGCCGATGCTTGCCTCGACGATCACTGCGTGACCGGTCGCGTGATCGCGCAGCCACTGGATCGCGTAGTAGTCACCAGTGAAGGTGATCGGCTCGCCGAGCGCGTTCGTAATCGAGGCTCCGCGCATCCAGGAGTATCCGTCGAGACTACCGGCAGCCGGTGTGGTCGGCATGCGCTGGGCAAGGCGTTGGGGCGTGCCCAGAACTGGATAGACAAGCCCCGCTGCGAGGAGCGCCAGGCTGACGCCGAGCAACGCATACGGCACGAGCCTGGCACTGGCGGCGCGAAGTCCTGCGGACGACGGTCTGAATGACGCGGCTCTTCGCGAGATGATCCCCAGAGTTACCTGGGCTTGCTCGCTGGTAGCTCGCCACAGTGAACTCACCAGCCAGGTAGTCACTGCTCCAGCGGCGACGGCGAAGAGCAACCAGGCCTCGAGGTAGAACTTGAAGACAGTATTCATCCGTTCCCAGGGGGATCGGAAAAGATCGTCCACAATCAGCACCAGATCGACAGCGAAGGTAATCCAGAGCCCGACCGCGGCAGAGAGCGTGACGAAGGCGAGCGCTGGTCTCTGTCTCACGCGGAGTATGGCGATAGAGAGCAAGAGACACGGGAGGAGCGTAATGCCGGCGGTAGGGCGCAAGGTGATCAGCAAGCCGGCAGTTGCGTTTAAGAGGAACACACTGCTGAGAAGCTCTGGGTGACCCGAGTCCCCACCCAGAAGCCCCAACGCCACGAAGGGAGCAAGCGTGCTCAGGAGCAACAGCGTGATGAGCGTGGACCATTCGAACTCCACATGGATTCCGAAGAGACGCCCGAATGCGAGAGCGCCGAGGCAGTAGCCCGCGAGGGATGCGCTGGCACCGAAGAGAGCTGCGCGGGCGCCGCCCGTCTGCCAGGTGGAACCGTCACGAACCAGCCACCAGACGACAGCCGCGGCCAGCAAGCCGAGCAAGATGCCGAACTGCGTCAGATACTCATCAGTGGCCGTGCCGTTCGACGTCGGAGCGATGCCCCCGACGACCGCTACGAACCGGGTGAAGTAGGGAGCGAAGAGGAGCCAGCACCCGCCGAGCAATCCTGCTGCCACCAGCGGGGCGGTCGCAAACGCCCGCACCGAGGGCTTCTCCAGCGTCAAGAGGGGCCCGACAGCGAAGGCCGCGAGAAGCAGAGCTGCCAGTGGAATGTCCCAGGCATTCGTCACCGCGATTGAACCCGCGACGAGAACGCCCATCCCGACAAGCAGCACGCTCCCGGTGTGCGGCGACATCTGGGCGCTTAGCCAGCGGCTGAAGACCAGCGCAAGGAGCAAGACGAGAAGCGGCTGCGCGACGGCATGGGGGTGAAGATCTGCCCAGAGAAAGGTGAAGAAGGGAAACTCCGTGATCGCATTGGTCACCACGCGAGAGCTTTGCCAGAAGTCGATACTCCAGGTGCCTCGGGAGAGTACCTGGCGCAGCGCGTCAAGGTTTCCGGTGAAGGCGCCGAGCAAAACAGTCATAGCTCCGGAGGCGAGTATCGAAGCGCGCCTTGCGTGCGCATGCGGAAGAAGGTGGCGGGAGATCGCTGAACCGACACTGAAAAGCGCGCTAGCGAACATCCCGGCAAGCGTCGCGATAGCGAGCTGGAACCCGATAGCAGGATCGACGCCAGTGAGCTTCCAGAGGAGGGCAACCAGATAGAAGCCATAGTAGTAGTAGTTCATGGAGCCGTCAGCAAACCACGGGTCGTAGGGTGGAAAGGTCGAGCTGCGGGCGATGGCGTTGATGTAGGCGAGCTCCATGGGTTTCTCGCCACCGAAAAACGGGTGCCACAGGTCCGGGTTGAGCCACCTGAAGGCCAGAAATATGAAAAACGCTGCCCAAAAGGCTGCCTCGCTGGCGAGGATCATGGGTCCACGGCGTCCCAGCGTGGCCACGAGTTCACCAGGGGGCAGGCGCGCGCTCACTGCCGCGGCCACCGCCACCATCGCGGTTGGCCCGAGCAGCCAGGGCATCGTGAACGGCATCAGATCTAGGCTCAGCAGTAACCAGGTGAGATAGCCGACGACGACCAAACCGAGGAGACGAGCAAAGCCGACGCCAGCATCGGGAAACGCTGGGAAGAGGATCGGTATCAGGGGCAAGACGCAGGCGCCGAGTAGCGAGACCAGCACCAGCCACCAGATGACGGCCACCGGTTCGGAAGCCGTGAGCGGCTGCGACCAACCCAGATCGCTTGCAGCCGGGAGCGACGAGACAGGGCGACCCAGCAGGGTCTTGTACTCGGGAGGCTCGTCCCGACCAGGCGAGAAGGGCTGCGCGAGTGCCCATGCGAATCGCTCGCGCAGGTGCGACCGTGAGAGTTGCTGCACCTTTCGGTATATACGCACCCGGGGATGGTCGTACACTGTGAAGCTCTCGTCTGCGTGCAGGTCGTCGAGAGCCAGCGAGCCGAGGTGAGGAATGGATCGAGCCTCGTATACCAGTTGAAATCCAAGTTGCCCGCTCTCGAGCAGCCGGTAGTATTCCGCGGTCACCGGATAGCGCCATGGAAGTCGAGGGATCGATCCTGCGAGACGATCACTCGACAGCACGATGTAATCGACCTGGTCGAGCGTCTGCGCGATGTACTCGAATGCCTCCTCGTTCGGCCGCACATCGTAGAAAGTCATGGTCACGCGTTGGAACGCGTCATCGGATCCCGGCGTATCGCGCAGGTTCAGCGGGAGGGCATCATCCCAGTGCTCAACGCCGATGACGGATCCAGCCGGTATGTGCTCGAGCATCCAGCGGGAGGCAGCAATACGCGGATGAGGTTGCCCGTATATCGACATAAAAGCTAGAGCCCACAGGGCAGTCAGGAGGATCACGCCGCCAGTCGTAGGCGCTGCGAGACGCCGGCGAGTTCGCGGACGCTCGAGGCTGATCCACGACCCGAGCACGGAGCTGGCCAAGATGACGAGCGGTGGCGTGATCGGAAGCAGATAGCGAAGGTACTTCGTGTCCGATCCAGCGATGCTCGCGCTGTATGCGGCGATCCAGCTCAGCAGGATCAGATCGGCCACACCACGGCCGTGCCACCAGCGGCGAACAGCGACCAAGAGCGCGATAAGACACGCGATGCCGAGCCCGGGTCCCAGCCCCCACTTGACCAGCTGCTCGACCTGATAGATGCCAGGAGTGGTCCCGACGTATTGCAGGGTGTAGGGGACATCGACCTCCCCGGTAGCGATCTGCCACTGGAGGCGAATGTCGGCGAGGTAAGCGCGAGGCGCCAGGAGCGTATAGGGTTCGAACAAAGCAAAGACTGTGAACGCCGCTACGCCGAACGCGCCGAGCAGGCGAACGATGTGAAGCAGTGGTACCTGCCTCCGCGCTGACCAGGCCGGTCGCCCGATGACGAGCAACACCGGCAAGGCGAGCAGCGCGATGCTGGCCTTGGTCGCGAGTGCCGCTCCGAAGCTAGCGCCGGCCAGCACTGCCCAGCGTGCCCGCGAGTCCTCAGCGAGCCGGAGAGCACAGAGGAGAGTCGCCATCGTGAAGAAGGTCGTCCAGGGATCGACGACGAAGAAATGTGCCTGCTGGATCATGATGACACTGAGGGCCAGGAAGAGTCCCGCGAGCAGGGCGGCCGCTCGTCCGAATGCTCGGCGAGCAAAGAGCATCGCCAGAAAGACCGTAGCGACATCGACGAGGGCTGTCAGGAAACGCCCTACGTATGCAACACGGGCATAGGGCCACAAGGAGAGATCGAACCATCGATCCCCGATCCAGGTTGCGAACTTCACCAGGTAGAGAGGGAGCGTGCCGTAGGCAAATGGCTGAGGGTGCCCATCGGGGCCGGTCGCACGTGGGTTGAGCGGGCTGCGTGTTGCATCGATCGCCGTGGATAGATCCTGTGGCCAGTGAATGCGATCGACCGCGACGATGGTGAGATAGCGCTCGTCCGGGTGGAGAAGATGTCCCTGATCCCAGTCTATGCCGATGAGGCGCAGCGCGAGCGCAAGGAAAAGAATGCCCAGGGTCAGGAGCGGGTAGAGGCGGAACGGTCGTCGCCTTTCGTCCATTGCGATTTCTTTCACCGGGTCCTCGGTGGGCCGCGGCAACCTCTGGTCTCCTCGACGCGGCGCTCCGACACTCGATTGTACGTTGATCGGCCCCGTATGGCCGCTCTATACTGAGCCTCGACCCGAGGTCGGGACCATCCGGGGGCAGTGATGCAGAAAACGCTCAAGGTTATCGTCGGTGGCGAGGGGAACGTCGGCAAGACGTCGCTCGTTCGACGATACGCGCGGGGAAAGTTCAGCCAGGCGCGGCAGGTCACCCTTGGTATCGATATCACGACACAGGAGTTCCGAATCGACGATTCGCCGGTGAAGCTCGCCATCTGGGATATCGAGGGCCAGAGTGGGAACCGGCCAGTCTTCTACCTCGGAGCGCAGGCTGCCATGCTCGTGTACGACGTGACGAACGTTCAGACACTGGAGAGGCTGATCGAGTGGTATCGCCGCTGCCGTGAATTCGCCCCCGATGCCGGCTTGTTGATCGTCGGGAACAAGGCTGACCTGGTCCCGACCTTCCCGCTGTTCTGGGGCCGCGTCTTTGCCCGGCTAGTACAGGCCCCACATGCCGTGGTGTCGGCGAAGACGGGACACAACGTGCGAAGCGCGTTCGAGTTTCTGGCAACGACCGCCGTCCGGCGAGCGACCCGCCAGCCAGCGTAGCCGATGGCTATCACGATCGTCTTCTTCGGAACTTCCGAGTTTGCGGTGCCGATTCTTCAGTCACTGGCGAGCGATCCCAGGTTTACGCTGAGCCTCGTCGTGACGCAGCCGGATCGGCCTGCGGGTCGCGGGCAGCGGCTGATGTCGCCACCGGTGAAGAAGACAGCACAAGAGATGGGGTTGCCGGTCTTCCAGCCAGAGTCACTGCGCGCACCTGGCAGTCGAGAACGGCTGGAGCAGGTAGTGGCGGACATCTACGTCGTAGCCGCCTACGGTGAGATCCTGCCCAAATCTATATTGCGGCTGCCGCTCCGCGGCGCGGTGAACGTTCATCCTTCGTTGCTACCGCGCTATCGTGGCGCGTCCCCGGTGCAGGCCGCCATATTGAACGGTGACGAGGAAACGGGGATCACTATCATCGAGATGACCGCGCGGATGGATGCAGGGCCGATCCTGGCTCAGATCCGTGTGCCGATCGCACCGCGAGAGACTGCCGGTGAACTACTGGCGCGGCTGGCGGTCCTAGCGTCTCAGGCGCTACCAGATCTGGTGGAACGGTACGCGCGAGGGGACATTGTCCCGATTCCGCAGGATGAGACCCAGGCGAGCTATACCAGACCCTTGACGAAGGAAGACGCACGCATCGACTGGAGCAAGCCGGCCGAAGAGATCGAGCGGTTGGTGAGGGCGATGCAGCCGTGGCCTCGGGCGTGGACGATGGTGGACGGGCGGCGATTGATCGTCACATCGCTCGACATATCCCATCACGATTACATGCTGGCTCCGGGACAAATACACGTCGACCGGGATCACCTGCTCGTCGGAACAGGAAGCGTGCCTGTCATCCTACAGGTGGTAGTCCCAGAGGGACGCAAATCGCTGTCTGCAATCGACTGGTGGCGTGGGGCACGCTTGACCCCAGACGCGCGCTTCACCTAGTGACGGGGGATCTCGTCGTAATGACTGCCTGTAAGACTCCGGGCAGACCTGACCTCGATCAACTGCGCGCACTGCAGCGCGAGCTCGCGGCCCAGGTGATCGAGCGGCCGCTGACGCACGAACCACAGGTCGTTGCCGGCGCGGACGTGCATATCGCTGGAGGCGAGGCAGTCGCTGTGGCCGTAGCCACTGACGCAGACGGGCTCATGGTACGTGAGGTGCGCGAGCTCTGGCGTCACGTCGACTTTCCCTACATCCCGGGCTTTCTCTCTTTCCGGGAGGCTCCAGCTATCGTCGACGCCGTGAACTCCCTGGAGGCGAAACCTAATCTTCTTTTTGTTGATGGGCAGGGCAGGGCGCACCCGAGGCGATTCGGCCTGGCGTGCCATGTCGGGGTTATGCTCGGCATCCCAACCATCGGCGTCGCAAAGTCGAAGCTCGTTGGTCGATACGCGGAACCGGGACGAGAACGCGGATCGACAGCGCCGCTCGTGGACCGTACTGAAACGATCGGGATGGTCGTTCGTACCAAAACAGGCGCACCGCCGGTCTTCGTCTCGGTGGGAAACCTGATCACGCTCGAGGAAGCTGTCGCATGGACACTGCGTTTGACGCGCGATCGGATTCCGGACCCGACGCTGCGCGCGCACCAGCAGGCCCAGCGCGCGCTCGCGACGCGGCGCGCGAGGGAGTCCTGACCATGCGTCACGGCGCCGCTCGGCCTGCGTACGACTCACAGGCAGCCGCTGTTCCGGGTGACTGGACCACACGGAAAGCCGTCACGGCCAGGCTAGCGTGCGAGATCATTGCTCACAGTCGGCGGTCGATTTCTTGCGCATAAGTGCGCTTATGCGCAAGATCCTCTAACTGCCTATTCTGACGCCACTCTCGCGCCCCGCTCGGCCGCTATGGTCACGATTTGGTCACGCTCGCTCGCAGCGAGCCTGGCAGCGAACCGCTCGGCGGCCTCCCGCTCGCTCACGGGCAGCACGTGCGCATAGACGTCCAGCGTGGTGCGCGCGCTGGCATGGCCGAGCCGCTGCTGCACCACGTGCGGCGGCACGCCGTCCGAGAGCAAGAGCGTGGCATGAGTGTGGCGCAAGGTGTGCGGCGTCGCTGGCGGGAGCCCCAGGCGCCGGACGTAGCGCGCCATGGTGGCCTCGACCGTGCGCGGCGAGACCGGCCGGCCGTCACCGCGGTCGAAGACCAGGCCGTGCTCCTGCCACTCGCTCCCCAGCGCCGCTCGGCGCCGCTCCTGGTCGGCACGGTGCGCCTCGAGGACAGCGACGGTGGCGCTGTCGAGCGCGACGCGGCGCCGGCCTGCCGCGCTCTTCGACTTGCCGACGAAGAGCCGTGCCAGGTCCAGGCTCACGTCGTCCCAGCGGAGCGCGGCCAGCTCGGACAGCCGCAGGCCGGTGTGCGCCGCCGTCCGGAAGAGCGGGAACAGCCAGTGCTCGCGGACGGCGTCGAGGAACGCCCGGAGATCGGCAGCCGTCCAGACTGCTGGCACTCGTGGCTCCCGCTGGCGGCGCCCCGGCGTCAGGCCCTCGGCGACGTTGCGCGCGAGCAGCCCCTCGCGCACGGCCAGCCGGAGCGCGCCGGAGACGACCGCCTGCACCTGCTGCGCGTAGCTGGTCTCCCGCACGGCGTTGTAGAGCTCCTGGACATGCCAGCCGGTCAGCTTGCTGAGCGGGATCGCGCCGAGCCGTGGCGCCACGAGCGCGCGCACCACCAGGCCGTAGGCTGCGCGGGTGCGCGGCGCCAGGTCGGCTGTCTCTAGGTAGTGCTCGAGGTAGGACGCGAACGGGATCTTGGTTGGCTCGGTGTAGCTGCCGCTGGCGAGCGCCGCCTTGAGCTGCGCCACCTTGACGTCGAGCTCCCGCTTGGTCTTGGCCGTCACCCGCTTCTGGCGCCGGCGGCCAGTGAGCGGGTCCACGTAGGAGACGCGGGTCGAGTACGAGCCACTGCGGCGTTCAGGCTTCACGGTCGCTACCCTCGCTTTCTGTCGCGTCGCGCTCGGCGTCGAGCCCGACGGCGCGCCGGTACTCGGCGATCTGGAGAGGATCGACTCCGAGTGTGCTGGCGATCTTCCGCCAGGTAGCTGGATAGCCGCGGCTCCGGCCGTGCTCGATCGCCGTAAGCGTAGCAATGGAGACGCCGGAGAGCCGCGCCAGCTCGCGGAGCCCGATCGCCTTCTCATAGCGCCACTGCCTGAGCGTCTTCACGCTCACCCGTACACCTCCTTCCCGAACGATCCTAGCACGATCGCAACAGTCCATGCAACAACTCTTGACAACGTGCTCACGTTGTGTTAGTCTTGTAATAGAGAATGATAGCTTTGAGCAAGGCGGGAGGCGAACAATGGCGATGACGGCGAAGCAGGCGAAGGCGGTGGCCGAGCGGTATGCCAAGGCGGTCGAGCTGGTGGAGGCCGGTAAGGTTTTCCCGCTCTACGGCGAGCCGGATCGCTACGTGGTCGTGAACGGCCAGGGCCAGGCCTACCTGGTCGATCACATCAGCGGCGAGTGCACGTGCCCGGACAGCCAGCTCCGCTGCCCCAAGCTGGGGATCGTCTGCAAGCACGCGATGGCGGTCGAGCTCTACGTCGAGCGCCAGCAGGCCACGGCTGGGGAGCGGCCTCCCCAGCCCCAGGCCGAGCCGGAGCCTGAGGCGGAGCCGGCCCGCCTCCACCGCATCGAGGTCGATCTCATGGAAGAGGAGCAGGCCCGCCGGTTGCTCGAGTACCTCTTCTAGCCCGTGCCCCAGCGGCGCCCTGGTGGAGGCCTCCACCAGCGGCGCGTCGAATGGGCCGCCTGGCCCAGGGAGACTGGCACGGAAGGGAGTCGGGAGATGGCACAGCGGCAGACGGTCACCGTCCTGGCCGTGGAGCAGCGGCAGAGCCAGAACGGCAAGGCCTACTGGCGTATCCGGACGGACAGCGGCGTCTACTTCGCCTGGAGCAAGGAGATCGTCGATCAGCTCCTGGCGGGCACCACAGCCGTGGTCTCGATCAACGGCTCGGCCGAATACCCGCGGATCGTCGCCGTGCACGAGGCACCAGCCGTGCACGAGGCCTCCGAGCCGGTAGCCAGCGCGCCGGCAATCCCACCAGCCCCGGCTGGTGACCGGGAGCGACGCATGCTCCGCATGAGCGCCCTCCGCGCCGCCGCTGAGGTGCTGCACGGCACTGGCCTGCCGGCAGAGCAGGTCACCGCCTACGCGGAGACGCTGCTGGACTGGCTCGAGACCTAGGGGAGAGGGGCGTCACTATGCCACGGTCGCCGCCACGTTCTGGGTTTCACCGGGTTTCACAGGGTTTCACAGGTTTTCACCGGGTTTCACCAGACATGGCCGGAAGGGAGGAGGCCGATGACATACGAACACACTGACATTATTCTGGAGCGCACGGGCCGCCGCCCGCTCACGTTCCGCGGCCGCGAAGTGTGGCGCTGGGAGACATCACCCGACCGCGCACACCCGCGCTACTCGGGCGATCCCGGCCGCTGGACGGCGCTCGTGCTCTACCTGGTG
>NZ_JAMSLR010000079.1 GCF_023806485.1 Thermalbibacter longus | reverse complement strand
GCTGCCGGCCTGGGGTGCGGCGCACGGGGGGCCCTGTCACGTCGTGCTGGGGCCGGAGGGCGGGCTGACCGAGGCGGAGGAAGCGGCGCTGGCGCAGGCGGGCTTGGCGCCGCTGTCGCTGGGCGCGCGCACGCTGCGCAGCGAGACGGCGGCGCTGGCGGCGCTCGCTTGCTTGACGCTGGGCCAGCTTCAGCCGGGCGCGG
>NZ_JAMSLR010000078.1 GCF_023806485.1 Thermalbibacter longus | reverse complement strand
GGGCCAGCACAGCCGGCGGGACGAGGCCATCATCACCACCATCATCGCGCTGGGCCGCAAGCTGCGCATGCAGGTGCTGGCCGAGGGGGTGGAGACCGAGCGGCAGGAGACCTACCTGCTCAGCCACGGCTGCCACCTGCTGCAAGGCTACCGCTACGGCCGGCCGATGCCGGTGGAGCAGTTCGAGACGCAGGCGCGGGCGCAA
>NZ_JAMSLR010000077.1 GCF_023806485.1 Thermalbibacter longus | reverse complement strand
GGGCGGCTGCAGGACGAGCAGCGCGCGCGCGAGATCGACCTCGAGATGCGCACCTTCTACAGCAGCGAGGGCGTCAAGTACACGCTGCTGCCGCCGGACCATCGCGCGATCCTGGAGTGGGCCGGCACGCTGCCGTGAGCCGGCGGCGCGCCGGCCGCCCCGGGCGCCAAGGGGGCTGCGCCCCCTTGGCGGCGCCCGCGGGACGCGG
>NZ_JAMSLR010000076.1 GCF_023806485.1 Thermalbibacter longus | reverse complement strand
CATCACCATCTCCTTGTCCTTGGGCAGCTCGATCGCCCCGGTCACGTCGGTGGTGCGGAAGTAGAACTGCGGCCGGTAGTTGTTGAAGAACGGCGTGTGGCGACCGCCTTCTTCCTTGGACAGCACGTACACCTCGCCCGTGAAGTGCGTGTGCGGCGTGATCGTGCCCGGCTTGGCCAGCACCTGGCCGCGCTCGACTTCCTCGCGCTTGGTGCCGCGCAGCA
>NZ_JAMSLR010000075.1 GCF_023806485.1 Thermalbibacter longus | reverse complement strand
GAAACCCATGCGCGTTTCGGCTTCCGTCAAGAAAATGTGCCGCAACTGCAAGATCATCCGCCGCCACGGCGTGGTGCGCGTGATCTGCAGCGACCCGCGTCACAAGCAGCGTCAAGGCTGAGTTTTTGCGAGGATCACCATGGCACGTATCGCCGGCATCAACATCCCGCCGCACAAGCACACCGAGATCGGGCTGACCGCCATCTACGGCATCGGCCGCACCCGCG
>NZ_JAMSLR010000074.1 GCF_023806485.1 Thermalbibacter longus | reverse complement strand
GCAGCACCGGCAGACGGGCCAGCGCCGCGCGCGTCGTGACCGTGGACGGGTCCACGTCGGCGAGCTGCCCGGCCCAGAAGCCGCCGGCTTGCTTGGCGTGGGTGATCAGGTCAGGCAGGGCGGCCAGCAGGGCAGCTTCGCGCTCCGCGGGGGCGCGGGTTTCCAGGGCGTCGAGATGGGTGGGCATGGGCGTTCGGGATGGCGGTGACGGCGGACGGAGGGGGCGGACGG
>NZ_JAMSLR010000073.1 GCF_023806485.1 Thermalbibacter longus | reverse complement strand
AGCCCCGATCCGACGTCGGCGGCCATCCCGGCGCAGACGCTGCAGTGTCCGGTCTGCCACAGCCCGATGGAGCCCGACGACGAGGCGTGCTCCGTGTGCACGCAGGTGGTGGAGACACCGCCGACGACGCGCACGCTGCTGCGGCTTTGGCGCTTCGCGCACCCGTACCGCTGGCAGCTGCTGCTGGGCTTCGTGCTGATGCTGGCCTCCACCGCGGCCACGCTCGTGCCG
>NZ_JAMSLR010000072.1 GCF_023806485.1 Thermalbibacter longus | reverse complement strand
GGTTGACCTCCACCCGCGCCGGACGCGCCTCGCCGGTGTAACGGTCGTGGATGACGATGTCGCTGGCAAACAGCCGCGGCATGCCGGTGTCGTAGTACTCGACGATGAACTTCTTCAGCTCGACCTCGAACGGCAACTCCTGCAGCACCACGCCCTCGGGCTGCTGCAACACCGCCACGCCGGCGCGCGTGCCCTCGGTGACCAGCAGGTTGCCGCGGAAGGTCGGGTTGG
>NZ_JAMSLR010000071.1 GCF_023806485.1 Thermalbibacter longus | reverse complement strand
GGCGACGGCCTTTGTTACTTCGACGCGCGCCAGCAGCTGGTCGGCCTGCAGACCAACCGCGTCGAGCGGCTCGGGCCGGGGGCGGATGGCGGGGTGCGCTGGCGCGTCGAGCCCAAAGACGCGATCGCCACGCTGCGCGACCTGAAGCGCGGCACGCGCGTGCACCGCAACCGCAGCATGGCCTGGGAGCGCTTGCTGCAGAAGAAAAGCGCCGAGCGCCGCATCGACCTGCACC
>NZ_JAMSLR010000070.1 GCF_023806485.1 Thermalbibacter longus | reverse complement strand
GGCCCAGCCGCCCGTGCAGCCGACGCGCGAAGCGCTGCGCCTGCCGCGTCTGCTCGTGCGCGGCGCCGTCGGGGTGCAGCGGCACGCCCACCACCAGCGCGTCGGGGCGCCATTCGCGCACCAGCGCCTGCAGCCGCGCCCAGCGCGCCTCGCCCTGCTCGGCCACCGTGACCAGCGGCGAGGCAGTGCCGGTGATGCGGTTGCCGCTGGCCACGCCGATGCGCCTGAGCCCCCAGTCCAAG
>NZ_JAMSLR010000007.1 GCF_023806485.1 Thermalbibacter longus | reverse complement strand
GGCGGCGCAGGAGCTGGTGGAGCTGGCCGGGCAGTTGGAGGCGGCGGTGCGGCAGTTCCGGCTGGCCGAGGGCGGAGCCACCGAGCCGAGCCAGGCCGGGTGGTGGGTGGAGACTGACCTGAAGGAGACCACCTCGCGACCTGTTTCTGGATCTCCCCAGCGGCCGGTGTCGCTGGCGGTCATGAGTGGCAACGGCTACTCGCGCGGGGCGTGATAAGCCGCGTGTGGGGCGTCGGAACGCTAAAGTCACCCTCCGGTCGTGCCGAAGATTCTGAGCAGTGACAGTCCGCGATCGTGCATCTGCTGGCATCGTGCCGAACCCAGGAAGAGGAGAGACGATGGCTGACCCGATCACGCCGGTGGCCGCAGTCGGATCGGTTGACTCCTTGCGCGATCAGACGGCTCAAGTGGATCACAGCCGGCAAGCCGGGCGCGTCGCGCCTCAGCTTCAGCGCGAACCATCCCGGCGCGCGTCCGATATCCCGGCGCACACCGTGGACTTGAGTCTCGATCCGCAGGCAGTCCGTCGTTTGCCGGCCGACATCTACGTCCGCTACTACGTCCATCCGGGCATCGGCAACTATGTGGTACAGATCATCGATCGGCGCACCGACGAGGTGATCCGTGAGATACCGCCCGGCGGTCTCGAGATGGTGTTGCAAGAGCTCGCCCGGCAGCGCCAGCAGAGCGCATAGGCGTGCGTCGCGTGGGCGCAGGGATGGGAGAGAGCGATGAGCGTCTTTCGGGTCGATGGCCTGGCTTCCGGGCTGAACACAACTGACATCATCGAAAAGTTGCTGCAACTGGAGCAGCAGCCGATTCAACGTCTCCAGACCCGCAAGCTGGAGGTCGAGGCTGAGCGCGATGCCTGGCGCGACCTGGGTGCCCGGCTCCAAAACCTCTCGTCTGCGCTCCAGCCGCTGCTGCTGCGTGGCACGGTCACTGCCTTCGCCGTCAAGCCGTCCGACAGCAACCCACCCTTTACCGCGACCGCCGGCTCCGGCGCCGTTCCCGGCAGCTACTCCATCCTGGTCAGCCAGCTCGCGACCAGCACCGTCGCCCGCAGCAGTGGAGCGGTCGGCGCGGACATCGACCCGAATGCCTTGCTCAAGGACGGCAACTACCGCAAGGCGATCACGGCCGGGTCGTTCTCGATCAACGGGGTCAGTATCAGCATCGATCCCAACGCCGACACGCTCAACGATGTCATCGACCGGATCAACACCAGCGGGGCCGGCGTGACGGCATCGCTGGTCACCGTCGACGGCCGCACCCGGCTGCAACTGGCGGCGAACACGCCGGGTGGGCCGATCCAGCTCGGCTCTGGCTCGGACACGTCGAACTTCCTCGACGTCGCTAGCCTGCTGGCGGCGCCGCGGGTGGGCGACACGGTCACCGGAACCCGTAGCCTGGGCGCCGTCAAGTCGGGTGAGCCGCTCACCAATGCTGCCCTGGCGACTGCGGTGACGGCGGCCGGCACCTTGACGATCAACGGTGTCGAGATTGCCTATGACCCGGCGATCGACTCGCTGAGCACCGTGATCAACCGGATCAACGCCTCCAGCGCCGGAGTGACTGCCAGCTACGACGCGGCGACCGATCGGGTGATTCTGACGAGCAAAGCCACCGGCTCGCAGACTATCGGTCTGAGCGACACCGGCAACCTGCTGGCCGCTCTGAATATCGATCCCCAGAACCAGCAGCTCGGCCAGAACGCGGTCTACAGTCTCGACGGCGGCGCGACCTTTCAGTACAGCGCCAGCAACACGGTCACCGATGCCATCCCTGGTGTCTCGCTGACGCTCACGCGCACCACCAGCACTGCCTACAGCTTTACGGTGGAGGCCGATCCCGAGCCGGCGGTCGCCGCCGTCAAGAAGTTCGTCGAGCAGTTCAACAGCGTGTTGAGCTTCATCCAGGACAAGACCTCGTACGATGCGAACACCAAGAAGGCTGGCACGCTCATGGCCGACGGCGCCGTCCGCTCGATCGAGGCGACGCTGCGCCGGATGATCTCTTCCCCGGCGGTCGATCCCGATGGAGCTTATGCCGCGCTCTCCGAGATCGGTATCAGCTTCGGAGCCATCGGGTCAGCGGTCGGCACGACTAACCAGCTCCAGCTCGATGAGACGAAGCTCCGGAATGCCCTGGCGAACAATCCGAACGCGGTCTACGACCTGTTCGCTGCGACCTCCGGCGCGACGTTGACCACCTCCGGGGACATCGTCGCCGTCAGCGGCAAACCGACCGAGGCTCCGTCGAGCGGGCGATACGTGATTATCTCCGATGGCACCGGCAACCTGACGGCCGAGTTCCGAGACGAGAGCAACAACGTCCTCTGGACCAATACCAGCACCATCACTGCTGGAGGCACTAACAGCACCTTGATCCCGGGCCTGGTCATTACGGCCGCCAGCACGCTGACCGGGGCACAGTCGGAGATCCAGGTGACCTACCGTGATGGAGTGCTGCAGCGGCTCGACCGCTACCTGGATTCCACGCTCGGAGCCGAGGGCGTGGTGAGCACGCGTGGCGATGGCTTCCAGCAACGCCTGCGGCAGATCGACCTCCAGATGGAGCGGTTCGAGGCTCGCCTCGAGGACCGGCGTGCCCAACTGATCCGCCAGTTCTCCGCACTGGAGCGGCTGCTCGCGGAGATGCAGCAGCAGGGGGCTCAGCTTGGCATGCAGCTCGCCAGCTTGATGGGCAGCGGCCAGTAGCGTGGCTATTGCCGAAGGGGAGTGCTCATGGCGTACCAGTTCGATCGCTATCGCCAGGTCGGGGTGGAGACCGCTTCGCCGGTAGATCTGGTCATTATGCTCTATCGAGGTGCCATCCGCTTTCTCGCGGAGGCGGAGGAGGCGATAGCGGCCCGCGATATCCCGGAGGCTCATCGCTGCCTTGTTCGCAGCCAGGAGATCATCGCCGAACTCATGGGGAGCCTGAATCTGGACGCTGGCGAGCTCGCGATCAACCTGAGCCGGCTCTACGACTATATGCAGCAGCGACTGATCGACGCGAACGTGCGCAAGGATCCAGCCGGCGTCGTTGAGGTGCGCAGCCTGCTCAGCGAGTTGCTCGATGCCTGGGAAGCTATCGCTGCGCAGGAGACCTCGCGGCGGCCTGTTTACGCCACAGCCGTAACGAGCGCCTGAAACGGAGACACCTAAGACGTGTTTCGATCCAAGATCACGATGGCTCAAGCCGCTCTCGATCTCGCTCGCCATTTGTTGTCCCTGGCCGAAGAGCAGCATGCAGCAGCGCAGGCCGGAGATTGGATCAGGGCTCTCGAATGTGCCGATCACCGCGCGACGCTGGTTGCGGCCATCGGTCGCCTCGACTTCGCGACGCTCGATAGCGCCGAACGCGACACGCTGGTCGACCTCTTGGCTCGAGTCCAGGCGTATGACGAGGAGATCGCTCGGCTGGTCAAGCAAGCGCGCCGGGCCACGCTCGCGGCGCTGAGCGAGCTCGACCGTGGCCAGGCGATGGCGCACGGTTACCGGAGATCCAACCCTGTCGAAACCCGGGCTGCGCTGTTCGATGAAGAGGTCTGAAGGCAGCGATGAGACCTCGCTCCGCTTTGCTGCCGCTGGCCAGCGTGATCCTCGGCGCGCTCGTCCTCATCGCCTGCGCGTCGCCGGTTGAGGTCACGATTACCTGGGAATCGGAGACCCCCGAGGCGACTGAGCCTCCAGCGAGTGGAGCGACCGAACGTCCTGAAGCTACCTCCCCGACCCCGCCGCCGCAGGCGCACGCGCCGGGGCCGATCACTGGCAGCTCGCTGTTCTTCCGGCTGCGCACCGCGCCACCGGTGGAGCTGGAGATCCCGCGTCTCGGAGTCTCCGTCCCTGTGCAACCAGTCGCGTCGGTGATCGACGGCGGGCAATGGCACTGGCCAGTCCCGGCCGACGCGGCCGGCCACCTGCTCGGCAGCGCGAACCCCGGCGAGCCGGGAAACATCGCCATCACCGGCCATGTCGATACGCGTGACGGCCCGGGCATCTTCGCCCGGCTCGCCGAGCTGCGGCCGGGCGATTCCGTGATCATCCGCAGTGCTGATGGCGAGTTCGTGTACCAGGTGGTCGAAACCTTCGTCATCCCCGAGGACGACGTCTCTGTCCTCCGCCAGACCGGGAGCGAGGTGTTGACATTGATCACGTGCATACCTGATGGGGTGTACGCTCATCGCCTGGTCGTCCGCGCCCAGCGCGCCAGTAGCCCAGTTCTCTGACGCCTTCCTTCTGCCACCCTTCATGACACGGGATCCCGGGCTTCAGTACTAGATTCGAGGGACTTTCCTCCCCGATCATTTGCCACCCCTAGGCGATACCTCGCCTATTCCAGCGGGCGTACCGTAGGTTGCACAGGCTGAGCGATGCCCGCGTAGCGCATGGGGACAGCTACGGGGGCATGTCTCCGGACCGCGGCTTCGAGGCTAGGGCTGAAGAGCACGGGAAGCGCTGCCGATAGTTCTTTCGGAAGGGCTACGCGCCAGGGGAGGGAAGGTGATGGGGATCTTCGAGACCATGCGCGTCAGCCTCTCTGGCCTGACCGCTCAGCGGTTACGCATGGACGTCATCTCCAGCAACATTGCGAATGTCGAGACGACCCGCTCTCCGGAGGGTGGCCCATACCTGCGCCGCCAGGTCATCTTCCAGGCTGAATCGGCCCCACCGTTCGCCACGCTCCTCAGCAACCAGCTCGACGGCCAGCGTCCTGCTCCGAACGCCTCCCGAGGGGTCGCAGTCGTCGGCATTCGAACCGATCCCGAGGCGGTGCGCGAAGTCTACGATCCAGCGCATCCAGACGCAGACGAGAACGGTATCGTCCGCTACCCGGACATCGACGTCGTCACCGAGATGGCAGATCTGCTCGCCGCTACGCGCGCGTACGAGGCCAATGTCACTGTCCTCGACGCGCTCAAGAGCATGGCGATGCGGGCGCTCTCGATCGGCCGGGCCTAGTGCCGCCTGTACGAGTTCGATGTTGATCGGTTTTCGAGGGGGGGGGTCATGAGCATCGATCCGATCGCTCCGATTGCTGCCAACATCGGCCCGATCAGCGGGCCCGGTGAGGCTGCAGCCACTTCGGCGATCCAGGGCGACACCTCTTTTATCAACCTCTTGAGCAATGCCATCGCTGACCTCAACGCATCGATCTCCCATGCCGACCAGCTTGCGATCCAGATGGCTGCCGGGCGCGAGGTCGATCTCCATCAGGTGATGGTGGCCCTCGAGACCGCGACCATCGGGTTGCAGACGGCGCTCCAGATCCGCAACCGGGCGCTCGAGGCCTATCGCGAGATCATGTCGATGACGATCTAGGCACCGGGTTCGACGGGGAGAGCGAGCAGCCATGGGGCGCATCGCGCAGCAACTAGCACAGTTCCGGACTCGCTGGGATCGACTGACACCGAACCAGCGAGTCGCGGTCATCGGCGTTGCGCTGACCGCCCTGTTCGCCGTGACGCTGCTCCTGGTCATGCAGCCGCCCCAGCGGTATGCGCCGGTCTACACTAACCTCTCCGGCGAGGATGCGGCCGCCATCGTCGAGCAGCTTCGCCAGCAGGGCGTGCCCTACCGGTTGAGCGCCGACGGCACCACGGTGAGCGTGCCGGCCGATCGGGTAGCCGATGTCCGCTTGGCGCTGGCCAGCCTCGGCTTGCCTAAGGGGGGCAGCCTGGGGTTCGAGCTGTTCGACCGCTCCTCGTTCGGCGTCACCGACTTCGCCCAGCGGGTCAACTACCAGCGGGCGATCGAGGGCGAGCTACAGCGGACGATCAGCCGGCTCGACGCAGTGAGCTCGGCGCGCGTCCACATCGTCATCCCCGAGGAGTCGCTGTTCGCCGAGGACCAGCAGCCGACGAGCGCGGCAGTGGTGCTCCAGCTCAAGCCGGGCCGGCAGCTCACCGAGGACCAGGTCCGCGGCATCGTCCACCTGGTCTCGAGCGCCGTGCCCGGCCTCCAGCCGGAGCACCTGACGATCGTCGACGACGCCGGCAACCCGATCTGGTCGGGCAACGAGGCCGGCTCGGCCACCGCCGGGATGGACGAGCACCTGAAGGCCCAGCGGGCCTACGAGACCACGCTGGCGACCCAGCTCCAGGCGATGATCGCCCGCATCGTCGGCAACGGCAACGCGGCGGTCCAGGTGCACGCGACGCTCGACTGGGACCAGCGCAGCGTCGACAGCGAGATCTTCTCGCCTAACGGCACCCAGCCGCAGGTCCGCAGCCAGCAGGAGCGCGTCCAGACGGTGGAAGGCAATACCACCGGGGCCATCGGCGTCCCCGGCGTCGACAGCAACGTGCAGACCTTCCAGGAAGGCGCCGGGGGGCAGAACCAGCAACGCAGCGAGCTGCGCGAGAGCACGACGAACTACGAGGTCTCCCGCCAGGTCGAGCGCGTGGTGCAGGCGCCGGGCCAGCTCGAGCGGCTCTCGGTCGCCGTCGTCCTCAACGGCTCAGCGGTCGACCCGACGGTCGCCCAGCAGGTGCGTGACCTGGTCGCCGCGGCAGCCGGCATCGTTCCCGAGCGAGGCGACTCGGTAACGGTCAGTGTCGTGCCCTTCAGCGCGACCACTCCAGAGGAGGCGCCATCCGGTGCCGGCCTGATCGACCGGCTGCTCGACTTCGCCAGGATCGGCGTGATCGTGCTGATCCCGCTGGTGGCGCTGCTGATCGCCTGGCGCGTCCTGGCGAGCCAGCGAGGCGCGCCCCAGCCGGTGCCGGTGCCGCAGTACCGCGTTTCGTCCGAACCGCTCGCCGGGGTGAGCGCCGCGGGACTCGGCACGGCGGGCACCGCCGAGATCCCTGGTCCACCACCGGCGACTCCACCACCTCAGTTCAAGGATCTCCAGGAGCTCGCCCGCCGTGACCCGGCGGTAGTGGCTCAACTGGTTCGCTCCTGGCTGAACGAGGAGTGAGCAGTGGCGACCCAGCTCTCTGTTCGCGCCAACCGACAGCCTCTCACCGGTGCCGCAAAGGCCGCCGCGCTGCTGGTCGCGCTCGGGCCCGACCTCTCGGCTCGGGTGCTCCAGCACCTGCAGGAGCACGAGATCGAGGCGTTGACTGTCAAAGTCGCCTCGATGGAGCGGTTGACCGAGGAAGAGGTCGAATCCGTCATCAACGAAGCGCACGAGATGGTCTTGGCGCACCGCTATGTCGCTTCCGGGGGCGTGGACTATGCCAAGGAACTGCTGGCGAAGGCGCTGGGGCCAGACAAGGCGACGGCCCTGATCGAGCGGGTCGTGGCTACCCACCCGCCCGCGCCGTTCGAGTTCCTGCGCAAGTCCGACCCGCGGCAGATGGCGACGTTCCTGCAGAACGAGCATCCCCAGACCATTGCGCTGATCCTCTCGCACCTTCAACCAGTCCAGGCGGCCGCGGTGCTGACTAACCTCGGCGAGGATCTCCAGGCGGAAGTCGCGCGCCGGATCGCCACCATGGATCGGACGCCACCGGAGATCATCAACCGGGTCGAAGAGATCATGCGCCGGCGCCTCTCGTCGCTGATCAGCCAGGACACCCGCAGCGTCGGCGGCACTGGCCACCTGGTCGCCATCCTGATGACCGTCGACCGAGGGACGGAGCGGCACATCCTCGAGCGGCTCACCGAGACCGACCCCGATTTAGCCGAGGAAGTACGCAAGCTGATGTTCACATTCGACGACCTCATCCTGCTCGACGACCGCTCGCTGCAGCGCGTGCTACGCGAGGTGGACATGCGAGACCTGGCGCTGGCTCTCAAGGCTGCTCGCGACGATCTCAAGGAGCACATCTTCAGCAACATGTCGGCACGCGCGGCGGAGCTGCTACGCGAGGAGATCTCCTACCTCGGTCCGGTACGGATCCGCGCGGTCGAGGAGGCGCAGCAGCGCATCGTCTCGATCGTCCGGCGGCTGGAGGAGGCCGAGGAGATCGTCATCTCGCGCGGAGAGGAGCGGCTCCTTGGCTAGCCGGAGCGTGCTCAAGCACTGGACGCCTACCGGGCAGGGGTACGCGGTCGAGCCGCAGCCCTCGCGGCACGACCGCGAGCGGGCTGTCCGCCTGTTGAGCGAGGCGCGCGAGGCAGCCGACCAGCTCCTGGCCCAGGCCCGCGCCGAAGCTCAGGCGATCCTCGAGGCCGCTGAGCGGGAGCGCGAGGCGGCCTGGGAAGCGATGCGGCAGGCTGCGCTGGCCGAGGCACGGCGTGAGGCCCAGCAGCAGATGGCCGAGGAGATGGAGCGAACGTTCGGCCGCTTCCGGTCGCTCGTCGAGCGGGCCATCGTCCGGGAGGACGAGCTGCGCCGCGCCTGCTACCAGGAACTGGTCCGCCTGGCGGTCAAGATCGCCGAGGTCGTGATCCGGCGGGAGGTGCGGCAGGATCCCGAGTTCCTGGCCCGCCTCGCCGCCGCGGCGCTGGCCCAGGCACCCGCCGGGCCGATCTCGCAGATCCTCGTCCACCCCGACGATCTGGAGACGATGCAGCGCTGGCTAACGTACGTCTGGGACGGTGACCAGCCGGCGCTGGAGCTGGCGACCGACCCGCACGTGGACCGCGGGAGCTGCGTCATCGGGACCCCGACCGGCTTCATCGACGCTCGCATCAGCACGCAGCTCGTCGAGATCGAGCGGGCATTGCTGGAGGTAGCCGAGCATGCCTGAACCACAGCACCTCCGGCCGGCTTGTCCTATTGCGGACCTGGAGCGACGCCTCCAGGAACTGAAGCCCATGCGCCGCGAGGGCCGGGTGGTCCGCGGGATCGGCCTGACCGTAGAGGCCGTTGGGCTGGATCTCGAGATCGGCGACCTGTGTCATATCTTTCCGACCCGCGCGGAGGAAGGCCGGCTGGCGGCCGAGGTAGTCGGGTTCCAGAATGAGCGACTGATCCTCATCCCGCTGGCCGAGCTTCGCGGGGTACGGCACGGCAGCCGGGTCGTCCCGGCACCGGAGTCGCTCAGCATTCCGGTCGGCCGCGAGCTGCTGGGCCGGGTGATCGACGGCCTGGGGCGTCCGATCGATGGACGGGGACCGGTGGCCTGCCGCGAGCGCGCGCGGCTCAACGGCTCGCCACCCCATCCTCTGCGTCGCCAGCCGATCCGCGAGATCATGCCGACTGGCATTCGAGCGATCGACGCTGCCCTGACCTGCGGCCGCGGCCAGCGGATCGGCATCTTTGCGGGCTCGGGCGTCGGCAAGAGCACGCTGCTCGGCATGATCAGCCGCAATGCCGGGTGCGACGTGCGCGTGATCGCGCTGATCGGTGAGCGCGGCCGCGAGGTTCAGGAGTTCATCGAGCGCGACCTCGGCCCCGAGGGCCTGGAGCGCGCCGTAGTCGTCGTCTCGACCTCGGATCAGCCAGCACTGCTTCGCCTGAAAGCCGCCTGGACCGCCACCCTGATCGCCGAGTACTTCCGCGACCAGGGGCTGAGCGTCGTTCTGATGATGGACTCGGTCACCCGGCTGGCCATGGCCCAGCGCGAGATCGGCCTGGCCGCCGGCGAGCCGCCCACCACTCGCGGCTATCCCCCATCGGTGTTCGCGTTGCTGCCGCGCCTCCTCGAGCGTGCCGGCAACGACGAGACCGGCACCATGACCGCGTTCTACACCGTCCTCGTCGAGGGGGATGACCTCAACGAGCCGATCACGGACGCGGTCCGCGGCACGCTGGACGGCCACATCGTCCTCTCGCGCCAGCTCGCCGACCGCGGTCACTTCCCAGCGATCGAGATCCTGGGCAGCGTGAGCCGGGTGATGCCGAACATCGTCGACGAGCGTCACCGCCGGCTGGCCACCGATCTGCGGGACGTCCTTAGTGCCTACGAGAGCGCGCGCGACCTGATCGACATCGGCGCCTATGTGGCGGGCAGCAACCCGGCCGTCGACCGGGCACTGCGACTGATGCCGCGCCTGCGCCGCTTCCTGCAGCAGACACCGGGCGAGACGTCCAGCCTGGAAGAGACGCTGAACGCGCTCGAGCGCATCCTGCGCGAGCAGCCTGCCGGAGAGGAGTCGCCATGACCAGAACACAGCGCACGCGGGCGGCCCGGCTCGAGCGGATCATCGAGTACCGCCGTCGCCTGACCGAGCAGGCTCAGCAGCGGCTGGCCGAGGAGAGCCACGCGGTGTCGGTCGCCGAGGAGGCGCTGGATCGCCTCCAGCAGAGACAGCGCGAGCTCGCCCAGAACCTCGAGCGCTTGGCACGCGCGGTTGCCGACCCTGCCGTGCTCGAGACCGGCGACCTCTACCAGAGATGGATGGCCCAGCAGGTGAGCGAGCAGGCCCGAACGCTCGAGCTGGCCCGTCGCCGAGAAGAGGCTGCCCGTGACACGTTGCTCTTCCAGCAGCGAGAGAAGCGCAAGCTCGAGAAAGTCCAGGAACGATGGCAGGCCGAGTCGAGCCGCGAGGTGAGGCGCCAGGAGAGCCTGCTGCTCGACGAGATCGCGCTATCGCGCTACCACCAGAACCGGCAGCAGGAGGGAGCGAGCCAGTGAGCGGCATCTACCTGTCCCCCGAGGTGCTGGCGACGATGCCGATTCGCTTCGGCATCCGCTCGCCCCAGCTCGGCCCCAGCACCGGTGCTGCGGCCCAGTTCCTGGTGCTGCTGGCCGAGCGTGGCCTGCTCGATAGCGCCCGGATGGCTAGCTCCACACTGAGCGGGCTCCCGGCGAGCCGGCCGGGCGGAGACGTGATGGCGCAGCTCGCCGGTGCCTGGCCGGCCCGCGGCGAGGTGACTTCGCACTTCGGTCCGCGCAATCTGCTGCCCGGCGAGCAGCATCACAGCGGGATCGATATTGCGGTCCCCATCGGGACACCGGTTCAGGCAACGGCGGACGGTATCGTCCAGTTCGTCGGTAACACCGATGGCTATGGTGTACGAGTCGAGATACGGCACGCCGATGGCACGGTGACGCTCTACGCCCACCTGAGCGAGGCGCTGGTGCAGCCGGGCCAGCGGGTCGTCAAAGGGGAGACGATCGGGAAGTCCGGCAACACTGGAGCGTCCACCGGGCCACACCTGCACTACGAGATTCGCCGAAACGGCCAGGCCGTCGACCCCTGGCCGATCATGAGCGCCCAGCCGGTTCCGGCTTCTCACGTCCATAGTCCAGCTAGCACCCAGGGAACGGTCAGCCAGCTTCCCTACGGCTCGCTGATCGTGGCCGCCGGGCAGCGCTACGGGATCGATCCGGCTCTGATCGCCGCGGTCATCCAGGTGGAATCCGGTTTCGACCCGCGCGCCGTCTCGCCGGCCGGTGCTAAGGGATTGATGCAGCTCATGGACACCACCGCCGCTGGGCTGGGGGTGAGCGACCCGTTCGACCCAGCCCAGAACGTCGATGGCGGTGCCCGTTACCTCCGCGACATGCTGGCTCGCTTCGGCGGGGACCTGCGGCTGGCACTGGCTGCCTACAACGCCGGTCCGTTCGCCGTGGAGCGGGCCGGCGGCGTGCCGGACTACCCCGAGACGCAGGCATACGTGAGCAAGGTGCTCGCGACCTACCAGGCGCTGCTCGGTCTAGGCTGAGGAGGAAGCTGATGCCGACCCCACCGATCGACCCGACGCTGATCCTGGTACGCGCGCTCGACGCGCTGGCGCTGCGACAGCAGGTGACCGCCAGCAACATCGCGAACGTGGACACGCCGGGCTTCCGAGCCTCGGAGGTGCGCTTCGAGTCCATCCTCCAGCGCGCGCTCGCGACGAGGCCTGGCGAGTTGAGCCTGGTGCGCACCGATGCCCGCCACCTGCTGGCCGGTGGAATCGATGCGACTGATGTTGAGCCACAGGTCGTCGAGCTGAGCAACACCCGCTTGCGCAACGACGGCAACAACGTGGACGTGGATCGCGAGATGGGGCTGCTGGCCGAGACGACGCTGCGCTACAACGCGGTGACCGAGGCGCTGGCACGGAGGCTGGCGATGCAACGGCTGATCGCTAGCGACGGGCGTGGATAGCAGCGGCCGGGCTGAAGGGAGGGCCGTGCGATGACGACCCTGCAACCGATCGGTGGGTTCCTGGCCGCGCCGCCAGCGCCTGCCTCGCAGTCCACCCAGGTGGCCTCCGGTGGCCTGTTCGCGTTCCTGCTCGCGCTGCTGAGCGAACGGCCCGGCGGCGAACCTGGCCTGGGGACATCGCCAGGCGAACGGCTACCCGCTTCAGGGCCGCCGGTCTTGACCAAGGACGCCCCTCCGGAAACGAGAGAACCAGAGGCGGTCGAGCTCGGCCTGCTGGCGTGGGCGATCGTGGCCGGACTCCTCTCTGGGCCGGGCGCGCCAGCGCAGCCTGGCAGCCGGCACGCGAGACCGTCTCCAGTGCCGGCGGGCCCGAGCATCCTCGCCGTACCCTCCACGCCGGAGCCGGAGATGGGCATCCCAATACAGCCGATGGAGGGAGCACTCCCCGTCGGAGCCGAGATCGAGCTGCCCGAGTTCTCACCACGTCTCTGGCCGGCGGGCGGACGGGTAGTTCTGCCTGCCCAGGGCGAAGCTCCTGTGCCTGCCCGACCACCGACCGCCGTGGCGCATCCGGCGCGCCCATCGCTGGCTATCGCCGCAGAGTCGACTGTCCTGCCGGCCGCGGGCGCGGAGGCTTCCTCGCGGGCCTCTCGTGTGGAGGTGCAGGGGGCTGGCTTGCCGCCTGAGGCTATTCGGCCAATCGCCGCGATGGTGGGCGGCGGAGAGATCTCACCGTTCACCGGCATCCTGGCTGGAGGATCCGAGCCAGCTCCCGCACAGGTGGCCGTGTCGACGGGGCCTGGCCATCATGTCGCGCAAGCTGTCGCCGTCGACTCGATGTCCTCGGGTGGGGAGGCTAACCGTTCCAGCGGATCCGGGGATGACGTCCCCGCCGCGAAGGCGGTAGCCGCAGCCTTCTCTTTCGAGCGCGTGATGCCCTCCGAGACCGCTCACCCGCCCGAGTTGCGTCCAGCTCGCCATCGAGAGGGCGCTCCGGTAGCGGAGGCGCCCGGGGGAACGGCACACGCCCCTGGCCTGGGGATCGACCGGGCTGCGGATCAGACCGCGAGCGTTCTCGATGCGGCCAGCGGGGAGCCAGCACTCCCAGGACGAGAGCCGCAGGCCATCGTGCCCCAGCTCGCGCACCAGATCCGCTTCATCCTCCGGAATGGGCTTAGCCAGGCTTGGGTACGGCTCGATCCTCCGTCGCTGGGCATGGTGGATGTGCGCCTGACCGAGTCCGGTGGGGTGCTTCAGGTGGTGCTGGCCAGTGCGAGTCCGGCCGTCCGAGACCTGCTCGAGCGTGGCTCGGATGGCCTGCGCCGGGAGCTGGCGGCCAGCGGTCTCCAGGTGCAGCGGATCCAGGTCACCGGGCCGCTGGGCGCCGCCGAGTCGAGCGGGACTTCGGGCCACCTGGCCACTGCTGGGCATGAGGGGGGCTGGGGCCAGCCGGCCGGCAGGCAGCCCGAGCAGGCCTGGCAGGCGCCGCAACCCTACCCCCGGGAGGCGCAGCCGGAGATCGACGCCGATCCGGCGCAGCCGGCCCGGCACCGCGGCCGATCCGATTCCCGCATCGACTACTGGGCCTAGGGATCGAGGAGGGAGCACCGGCATGAGCGTAGGCGCTGTGCAGTCCACGAGTGGTAGCGGGCAAGAGCAGGTGGGCCGGACTCGTGGCCCGCAGGAGCTGGGCAAGCAGGAGTTCCTGATGCTGCTGGTCGCCCAGCTCCGGAACCAAGACCCGCTCAATCCGATGCAGGATCGCGAGTTCATCGCGCAGCTCGCGCAGTTGAACGCGCTCGAGCAGATGCAGCAAGTCAACGAGACCCTGTCGGCCATGGCCGAGCTCACCACGCTGGGACAGGTCGCCAGCTTCATCGGCAAGCAGATCTCCGGGCTCGAGCGGGGCACGGGCGAGCTCGTCGAGGGCGTCGTCACGAGCGTGACGATCGTCGATGGCAACGTCGTGCTGGAGATTGGTGGGAAACACGTCGAGGTACGCGATGTCGTGAGCATCACCAACCCGGCGTCGGGAGTGGCCGCAGCCGCCTCGACCGGTGAGGAGGAAACACCGGCTGCTGATCCGAGCGGGGCCCAGGGCAGCGCGCCATCGTCGGACACCACGCCGGAGCCGGGCGAGGGAACGGATGGAGGTGAGGGAGCGAGCGTACCCCTTCCCGGTGAGCCGATCGAGTAGAGCGCTGATGCCGGCATCGAGCGCCGGTACGGGCAACAGCCGGTATGTAGCTGCGATTGGGAACGGAGAGGAAGCAGAGCCATGATGCGATCCATGTTCTCGGCGATTTCGGGCCTGCGCGCCCACCAGACCTGGATGGACGTCATCGGCAACAACATCTCGAACGTGAACACCACCGGCTTCAAGGTGGGCCGGGTGCGCTTCACCGACATCCTGAGCCAGCTCGTGCGGGGCGCGAGCGGGCCGGAGGAAGGGCGCGGCGGGATCAACCCGTTGCAGATCGGCCTCGGCGCGGTGACCGGGGCGGTGGACACCATCCATACCCAGGGAGCGCTGCAGCTCACCGGCAAGCCGAGCGACCTGGCCATCCAGGGCGACGGCTTCTTCATCGTGAGCGACGGGGCGCAGACGCTCTACACGCGCGACGGCGCCTTCGACATCGGCTCCGACCTGCGACTGGTGAATTCCTCCACCGGCTTCTATGTCCTCGGCTGGCAGGCCGACGCCAACGGCGTCGTCGACCCGGCGGGGCCGGTGGGGCCGATCACCATCCCGATCGGCCAGCAGCTCGACGCGGTGGCCAGCACCGAGATTACGGTGCAGGGGAACCTGGACGCGACTACCGATCCGGCCTCTACGCCACCGCATTTCACGACCAAGGTTGGGGTCATCGACTCGCTCGGCTTCCGGCATGAGCTGACGGTCGAGTTCACCAAGACTGCGAGTAACACGTGGAATTACCAGATTGTGTACCCGACGAGCGACGATCCCGGCACTCCCTGGGATGACACCCTGACGCCAGACCCAGCGAACGGTGCCGACAACGGGACGCTCGTCTTCGACGCAGACGGTAACCTCGACGCGACCAACTCCCAGGTCAACCCTCTCATCCTGCAGCCTGCTACCGGAGCGGACGATATTACCCTAACGCTCGATTTCTCCACGCTTACCCAGCTCGAGAGCACCAGCACAGCCAACGCGGCGGCCAACGGCGCGCCGGCCGGCTCGCTGACGACCTTCACGGTCAGCCAGACAGGCGAGGTCTTGGGCATCTACTCCAACGGCACCACCAAGGTGATCGGCCAGGTGGCGCTGGCGCTCTTCACCAACCCGGGCGGGCTGATGAAGGTCGGCAACAACAGCTACCAGCCGACGGTCAACTCCGGCGAGCCGATCGTCGGGACGCCGGGCAGCGGCGGGCGCGGCGTGGTCGCCAGTGGCTACCTGGAGATGTCGAACGTCGACCTGGCGCAGGAGTTCACCAGCATGATCATGGCCCAGCGCGGTTTCCAGGCGAACTCCCGGGTCATCACCACCAGCGACGAGATCCTGCAGGAGCTGGTGAACCTGCGCCGGTAGGGAGGCGAGTGAGGTCGATAGGGTAGACGCATGATCGGGCGATTGGGCCTGCTCCGGGCCGGGCTGCTGCTGTTCTCGCTGGCGCTGGGCGCGGGTGGGACGCTCCTGTTCCTCTCCAGCCAGACGGAAGCCGTCGACGTCACCTTCGATGTCACAGAAGTATCGGACGCCGTCGACGCGAACCCAGGTGACGGAGTATGCGACACGGGGACGGGGATCTGCACGCTCCGGGCCGCGATCCAAGAAGCCAACGCGCTCTCCGATAGCGTCGTCATCCGGCTCGAGGCTACGACGTACGAGTTGAGCCTGGAGGGTGATGGGGAAGACGCGGCGGCCACCGGTGATCTCGATATACAGAAGCCACGCGGGACGCTGACGATCAGGGGCCGCTTCGAGTCTCCGACCGTCATCCAGTGGAGCGCCGCGGCCACGCGTGACCGGATTTTCGACATCTTCCCCGGCACGCGCGTCGAGGTCGTGCAGGTGACGCTGAGCGGAGGAGACTTGCCGGCCGGTGATGGCGGGGCGATCCGTAACGCCGGCACCCTCGAGCTCACCGATGTCGTGGTGCAGCAGAGCCAGGCCCCTGGACGTGGTGGGGGGATCTTCAACAGCGGCACGCTTCGGCTCGCCACCAATCGCACGGGGACGCTGATCCAGAACAACCAGGCCGGTACCGATGGCGGCGGCATCGCCAACGCGCAGGGAGCCACCGCCGAGCTCCACCGCGTGACCGTGCAGGGCAACTCGGCGGTCCAGGACGGTGGCGGCATCTTCAACCAGGGCACGCTCGTTATCGGAGACGCCTCGCTGATCGGGGGCGCGAGCCAGGCGCTCGGCAACAGCGCTGGGCGCAACGGGGGCGGCATCGCCCATGCCGGTGGGAGCCTCACGGTCACTGGCGCGACGATCCAGTGGAACGTCGCCGGCACGGCGCCAGAGGGCGGCTCCGGCGGCGGAGTCTGGGCCGACCCAGGCGTCCAGCCTGATCTCCGCAACGTCACCGTTGCCGATAACCAGGCGACGTCCGGTGGAGGCATCGCCGCTGGCAGGCTGATCCTGACCGACTCCACGCTGGAGCGGAACCGGGCTGACAGCGATGGCGGCGGGCTGCTCGTGCTCGACGGGGGCGATGCGCGCGTGATCGGGGGAACGATCGTCGACAATGCCGCCAGCACCGGAGACGGCGGCGGGATCGCTAACCAGGCCACGCTCACACTCTCGCGCGTCTCGATCCAGCGCAACCAGGCGATCGACGGCTCCGGTGGCGGGATCTTCAACGCGTCCAGCGCCACGTTGACGGCCGACAACCAGACGGTCATCCAGAGCAACCAGGCTGCGAGCGGCGGCGGGGTGGCGAACGCCGGCACGGCCACGCTGAACGGCGTCCGTGTGCTGACCAACACCGCGGCCGCCAACGGGGGCGGCATCGATACGAGTGGTCGTTTGAGCCTGAGGGGAGCGGTCGTCTCGGACAACTCGGCTGGCCAGCATGGTGGTGGCGTCTACCATTCCGGGTCCGAGGCCCTCGAGATCGAGCAAGGAGCATTGCTCAGCGGTAACCGCGCCCAGCTCGACGGCGGCGGTCTCTTCGCTGCCGGCCCCGCTGAGGTCGTCGATGCGCAGGTACAAGGGAACAGGGCCGGCCAGCGCGGCGGCGGTATCCTCGCCCAGGGGCAACTCGCGATCGAGCGCAGCGTGGTCATCGACAACGTCGCCGGGCTCGACGGGGGCGGGATCTACCTCGCGGACGGCGCCGAGGGCACGCTCATCGGCAGCGCGGTACGACGGAACCAGGCGCAGACCGGCGTCGGCGGGGGGATCGCCGGTGCGGCGGTTGCGAGTATTGCGCTCAGCTACGCAAGCGTGACCGAGAACCAGGCAGGCCTCTACGGTGGCGGCATCGGGACGCTCGGCGCAGTCGAGGCGACCAATGTGACGATCAGCACCAACGCTGGCGGTCAGCACGGCGGTGGGATCTGGGCCGGCCCCGCGAGCGAGGTAGCACTACGGTTCGTCACCTTGGCAGCGAACAGCGCATCTGCCGGTGGGGCGCTCTACAACGACAGCGGGCAGGTCAGCCTGCTGGGCGTCCTGATCGCGAGCACCCCCGGCGGCAGCAACTGCGGCGGCATCGCGCCGGAATCCGAGGGCGGCAACCTCGAGGACCGCAACTCCTGCCTCCTCGACGGCGAGGGGGACCTGGTGGAGGCTGATCCAGTTCTCCAGCCCCTCCAGTCGGAGCCGGGCGGGCTCACCTACTTCCACCCGCTAGGTACCGGTAGCCAGGCGATCGACCAAGGCCCGGACAGCGAGTGCCCGGAAGACGACCAGCGGCATCAGCCTCGGCCGCAGGGAGCCGCCTGCGATATCGGCGCCTATGAGCTGCTGGCGGCATCCTTGCCGACGGCGACGCCGACCCCGACCCAAACGCCGACTGTTACCGTGACACCGTCGGTCACGCCTGCGGTTACTCCGTCGGCGCAGGCAACGCCGACCGGCTCGCCCCCAGCCAGCCCACCGCCCGTGGTGCCGACGGTCGCTCCCTGGAGCACGCCGACGCCCCCGATCACCCTGCCGAACACGGGCTCCAGCGCGAGCGAGGGCGCCGACCGGCGCGGACTGGGGCTCGGCATGATGGCGATCGGTGGCTTCGGTGTCGCCCTCACGCTGCTGACGCTGGTGGTGCCCGTGTCACCACGGCGGCGAGCCGGTGACTGAGCCAAGGGCACGGGGCGACATGTCCAGACATGCCGCGCGCGGCGGGCCGCCGGCGTGGCCTAACCATGGGAATGACTTCCGTCAGCGACCGGGGGAGGTAGTGCCTCCCCCGGCGTCCGGCATCGGTGCTGCAAGCCGGCAGCAGGGGCAGCGCATAGCCGCGCTCCTGACCCTGCTCGCCTGGTGCGTCGCGACCGCGCTGGTCGGTGCGGCCCTCGGCTACGCCGGACACCGTCTCTTCCTGGCTGATTCCGAGGCACCCGCCGCTCGCTCGACTCGGCACCGGCCCGCTGCCACGACCTCCCTGACCATTAGCACCGAATCGACGGGCGACCCCACCATCCCCGCTGGCGCCGGCTCCCCGCCGACGGCGATCCAGACCCCCACGCCGCCCAGCCCCGGCGTCCCCATTGCGCGCATCGTCATCCCGGCGATCGGGGTGAACGCGCCGGTCGTCGTCAAGTCACTCGATCCCAGCGGCGTCATGCAGGCGCCGGACACGCCGTCCGACGTCGCCTGGTACGACTTCACGGAGCTGCCCGGCGGTGGGGGCAACATCGTCCTGGCCGGCCATGTCGACTTCGCGGGAGTCGGGCCGGCAGTCTTCTGGGATCTCTGGCGACTCGAACTAGGCGACATCGTCCAGCTCCATCTCATCGACGGCTCGATCGCCCTCTACCGGGTCATTTCGAGCGAGATAGTGGAGGAAGCCACCGCGCCCGTCGACCAGATTGTCGGCCCCACGCCGGGCGAGGTGGTGACGTTGATCACCTGCGCCGGCAACTACAATCCCGCCACCGGCCGCTACGACCAGAGGCTGATCGTCCGCGCCGAGCGGGTCCCCTCCACCGGGAGTTGAAGCCACCTCGGAGGGGCATGCCGGAGCCCGCTTTTCTCACGCCAATGCTCAAGAAGTCGGCCGCGGCGTCCGATAGCTAAGGAGGAGACTGCGGCTCAGCGCTGCTCGAGCAGTACCCGACCACATGAGAGAGGCTGCGATGCCATCGGCCAGGATTGAAGCCAGCCGGCTCCGAGCGATTGAAGGGGCTACCGGGGTGGGAGAGCAGGGGAACCGCCGTCTCAAGGACGAGTCGACCGTCGCGCGCCGAGTGGAGAGGCGTGGTGCCAGGCGGCTGCTCGACCTTAGCCGGTTTCTCGGCTGGGCTCTACGATCGTCTCCGGTCGGCCATCCGTGGAGGTGGAGTTGAGGTGACACCGGTCGATCACCGCTCGCTGGACGCGGTCAACAGCGTGCTCAACCGGGCTCTACACGGGGCCACGTTCGGAGAGGTCCTCCAGGCAATCGGCGAGCATCTGGGCGCCGCGCTTCCCGAACTGGCGACGCTGATGGCGATCCGAGGGCCTCACCCCGAGATCGAGATGGCGAGTGATCCCCGGCTCCCGGAAGAGGCGCTCCCCGCCTTTCGACTGCTCGCCAAGCGTGTCCGCAGCCTCGCCGATGTCCCCGGGGTCCCGTTTGGCCCCCCGGAGAGGCCAGCCGGGGCGCTCATCGCAGCTCCTGTCGAAGACCCGGCCTGGCAGCCGCCGGTCGAGATGGTCGCTCGTGCCGGCTTTCAGGCGTTCTGGGCAGTGCCCATCGAAGATCCGATTGCCGGCCACCTCGGCTGGATCTTCGCTTGCATTCCCGAGCCACGGGTGCCGTGCCCGGCTGAGCTTTCCTGCCTCACACTGGCGGCCAACCTGCTCTGCCTGGCCGCCCGCCAGCAGGGCCTGTCACCGTCGCAGGAGACGGGCGACTATGATCCGCTGACCGGCCTGCCCGGCCGCGGGGTCTTCCTCGAGCGCCTGGGGCACGCGCTGGCCCGTCGCCACCGGCGGAAGGGGCGGGTCGGAGTCATCGTGCTGGACTTCGACCGCTTCCGGATCATCAATAACAGCTTCGGCGTGGCCGCCGGCAACCAGGTTCTGCTTACCGTCGCCCGGCGACTGAGGAAGGGCTTGCGCCGGGGCGATACGCTGGCCCGGCTCGAGCGCGATGAGTTCGCCATCCTGCTGGAGGGGCTCCAGTGCGAGCGCGACGCGATCGAGGTCGCCGAGCGGATGATGCAGCACCTGCACCGGCCGATCCCGCTCACGAACCGCGAGGTGATGCTGACAGCGAGCTTCGGCATCGCGCTGAGCACCGAGACGTCCACGCCCGCCGACCTGATGCAGGAGGCAGAGATGGCGCTGGCCAATGCCCGGAGCGCGAGCGGAGGCTCCTACAAAGTGTTCAGCCAGGCGCTCGACCGGGGGATGCGCCGGCGCCTGGAGCTCGAGATCCATCTCTTGCGCGCGCTGGAGCGCGAGGAGTTCTTCCTGAACTTCCAGCCGGTGATCGAGCTCGACACCGGCCGGATCGTCGAGCTCGAGGCGCTGCTGCGCTGGGAGCATGCCCAGCACGGCTTGATCTCACCGGCCGAGTTCATCCCGATCGCTGAGGAGACGGGACTGATCATCCCGATCGGCCGCTGGACACTGCGCGAAGCAGCCCGCCTGATGCGGGAGTGGCTGAGCCGGTTCCCTCACCTGCCGCCCGAGCTCAAGCTGAGCGTCAACCTTTCCCCTCGCCAGCTCCGCTACTCGGGCCTGGTGCAGGAGATCGCCGCGACGCTGGACGAAGTCGGCCTGTCGCCCAGCCGTTTGAAGATCGAGATCACCGAGTCGTTGCTCGTAGATAGTGACGAGGCGGTGCTGTGCCGGCTGCAGGATCTTCGCGCGCACGGCATCGAGCTGGCGCTCGACGACTTCGGGACGGGGTACTCGAGCCTCGGGTACCTGAGCGGGCTGCCGGTCGATTGCCTCAAGATCGACCGGACCTTCGTCGAGCGGCTCGGGCAGGATCAGGCCCAGGCGGCGATTATCCAGACGATCGTCTCGGTCGCCCGGGCCCTCGGGCTCAACGTGGTCGGAGAGGGGATCGAGACCGAGATGCAGCTCGTCCACCTGCGCGCGCTCGGCTGTACCCGTGGCCAGGGCTATTACATCGCCCGTCCACTGAGCGCCGATGGTGTGGCAACGCTTTTCCAGCGCGGGCTCACGCTCCTGCTTCCGGCCCAGAAGCTGCCGGGGAGCCCGCCGGAGCTGCTCGCCAGCTAGCCTCACTACCCCCGTACAGTGCATGATTGACGTTGCGGAGTGTCCAGGCCGAGACGCCCCTGGTGGGGCGCCTCATCTCATAGTGACCATGGCCAGGTCCAGGCAACCGGCAAGGAGTCGATCGGTGGGCAAGCCACGCATAGGATTCATCGGTCTCGGCACCATGGGACGTCCCATGGCTCTGCGCCTCCTCGAAGCAGGCTACGAGGTCATGGTGTCCGACCGTCGACCAGAGGCAACCCGTGCCCTCGAAGCAGTGGGCGCGATCGCCATGCCCACGCCGCTCCTGGTGGCCGACCGGGCTGACGTGCTGATGAGTTGCCTGCCGACTGATAACGAGCTGTTCGAGGTCTACATCGGTCCAGAGGGCGCGCTGGAACACCTGCGGCCCGGTGCGATCGTCATCGACTTCAGCACCGCGACGCCGATGATGATCCAGCGGATCGCGGCCGATGCCGCCCTGCGCCAGATCCAGGTCGTCGATGCGCCGGTCTGTGGCGGGCCGGTGGAGGCGCAGCAGGGCCGCCTGACGCTGATCGTCGGGGCGGAGCCAGCCGTGTTCGAGCAGGTGCTGTCGATCCTGCAGGTCCTCGGCCAGGAAATTCACCTGGTCGGCGGGCCGGGGATGGGTAAGGTCATCAAGCTGGTCCACAACCTGATCGCTGGATCGGCGCTGGTGCTTATCGGCGAGGCACTCACCCTCGCCGCTAACGCCGGTGCCGATCTGCACAAGGTGTTCGAGGTCGTCCGATCGAGCAGCGGCGACTGGCAGCTCTGGAACGAGGTCGTGCCGGAGCTCCTGCGACCGCCGACGCCGGTTGCCAACTTCAGGCTCGACTTGATGAAGAAGGATCTGGAGCTCGCCGTGCGACTGGGTGCAGACCTCGGCAGCCCGGTACCGCTTACCGCGCTGTCGCACCAGTTCTACGTCGCTGCCAGCGCGCAGGGGATGGGGCAGGCGCCAGCGCACGAGGTGGCGCGGATCATCGCCCGGTTGGGGAACGCGCACCTGGAGCGGGCTGCCCCGCTGCTCGATCTGGCCGCCGATGGCGGTCAGGGAGACGGCGCGTAGGCCCGCTCACTCCCGGGCACCGAGGTAGGCCGCCTGCACCTTCGGGTCATGGGCCAGCTCGGCGGCCGGGCCTTCGAGCACGATGCTCCCGGTCTCCAGCACGTACCCCCGGTGCGCGACCTCGAGCGCCATCCGGGCGTTCTGCTCGACCAGGAGGATCGTGGTCCCTCGCTGGTTCAGGCGCTGGATCACCTCGAAGATGCTCTCGACGAGCACCGGTGCCAGCCCCATGGACGGTTCGTCCAGCAGCATAATCCGCGGCTGCATCATCAGCGCCCGGCCAATGGCCAGCATCTGCTGCTCGCCCCCCGAGAGCGTGCCGCCCTGCTGCCGCCGGCGCTCGGCCAGGCGGGGAAAGAGCTGGAGTACCTCTTCCAGCCGCCGCCGGATCTCCTGTCGATCGGTGATGGTAAAGGCGCCCAGCGCCAGGTTCTCCTCCACGCTGAGCCGGGGGAAGATCCGCCGTCCTTCAGGGACGTGCCCGACGCCCAGTTTGACGATCTCGTGCGGCGGAAGCCCTACAATGTTCCGCCCCTCGAGGGCGATCCGGCCCCTGGCCGGGCGGATCAGCCCGGAGATGGAGCGGAGCGTGGTGGTCTTGCCGGCGCCGTTCGCGCCGAGGAGCGTAACGATTTCCCCGCGCTCGACAGTCAAGGACACGCCCCTGAGCGCGTGGATCGGTCCGTAATACACATGGACGGACTCGAGCTCAAGAACTGGCATCGGACGCGCTCTCGTCGCTTAGCACCTTGGCCGCGATCCCGCCCAGACCTGACGCTGCCCCTCGTCCGAGGTACGCCTCGATCACCCGCGGGTCGGCCTGCACCTCGGCCGGTTTCCCCTCGGCGATCTTCTCACCGAAGTCCAGCACCGTGACGAGATCGGAGATATTCATCACGACCTTCATGTCGTGCTCGATCAGCAGGATCGTCATGCCGCGCTCGTCGCGCAGCCGTCGGATGAGCGTGATCATCTGATCGGTCTCGTAGGGGTTCATGCCAGCGGTCGGCTCGTCGAGCAGCAGGAGGCGCGGGCGCAAGGCCAGCGCGCGGGCGATCTCCAGACGGCGCTGGTCGCCGTAGGAGAGGTTGTTCGCGACCACGAACTCCTTGCCCCCGAGGCCGACGTAGCGCAGGAGCTCGCCAGCCTCGGCTTCGGCCTCCCGCTCGCTCCGGTGGTAACGCCTGGTGTGCACGACCGCGTCGAGAAACCCGTAGCGGACATGGGGGTGCAAGCCGATCAACACGTTGTCCAGCACCGTGAGGTAGCGGAATAGCCGTATGTTTTGGTACGTCCTGGCAATTCCTCGATGCGCGATCTGGTCAGGTCGCAAGCCGGTAATCGGTTGACCGTCGAGGAGGATCTCGCCCTCGTCTGGCACGAGGAAGCCGGTAGCGCAGTTGAAAAAGGTGGTCTTGCCAGCTCCGTTCGGCCCGATGATGCTGTGGATCGTCTGCTCGCGGACTCCGAGATCCAGGTTGTGGAGCGCGACGACGCCGCCGAAACGCTTGGTGACCCTGCGTGCTTCCAGCAGCATGGCTCACGCTCCGTCCTGGGTAACCGCAGCGACTTCGGCGGGCGCTCTCGTCTTGCCCTCCTCGGCGGCCTCCTCCAGCTCGCGTACTCGCGTCTCCTCCGGCCACAGACCGGCGGGCCGGAAGATCATCATGGCCACCAGCACCACGCCGTAGACCAGGAGCCGGTACTCCTGGAACTCGCGCAGGAGTTCCGGCAGGCCGACGAGGGCGAGGGCACCGACCACCACGCCGGGCAGGCTTCCGATCCCGCCCAGGACGAGGAGCGCGACCACGTTGATCGACACCAGCAGGGAGAAGCTCTGCGGAATGACTGAATTCACCAGCGACGCAAAGAGGGCACCGCTGAGCCCACCCATCGCTGCGCCGGTGGCGAACGCCAGGAGCTTGGCAGTCACCCGGTTGATTCCCATCGCCTGGGCCACATCCTCGTCCTCGCGGATGGCCATCCACGCCCGGCCGATGCGGGAATCGCGCAGGCGCACCGAGAGGAACCAGGCCAGGCCGCATCCGATCAGGATGAGATAGTAGTACTCCTGGGGGCGATCGATGACGAACGGGCCGAGCTCCGGGCGGGCAATGCGCGTCACACCTTGCGCCCCTCCGAGGTGGGGCTTGAGCCAGTCGGACAGCACCAGCAGGCGGACGATCTCGCCGAAGCCCAGAGTGGTGATCGCCAGATAGTCGCCGCGCATCCGCAGCACGGGCAGTCCGATTAAGATCCCCGAGACGACGGTCATCGCGACCGCGATCGGCAGGGCCTCCCAGAAACCGAGGGTGAAGTGTCCCAGTTCCGGCGAAGTGAGCACCGCCATCGAGTACGCGCCGATCGCGAAGAAGGCGACGTAGCCCAGATCGAGCAAGCCGGCGAAGCCCAGGACGAGGTTGAGCCCCAGACCCATCAGGATGTACAGGCCGACGAAATCGCTGACGTTGCTGAGGAAGAGCCCGGCCCAGAGCGGGAACGACGCCAGGAAGACGACGCCGATGACCCGGGCCGCTACCCGGCGTCGCTGGAGTGCCCGCACCGAGAGCGATCCCCGGTGGCTGCTCGCCCGGTTCGCCAGAACCTGGCGAGCAATCGGGACGGCCAAGGCGAGCGCCAGCACCGTGGCCGTGCCCGGCAGTGAGAGCCCGCCGGTCGGGGTAAAGAGGAAGCCCATGACCGGAGCGGGGAAGATCGGACTGAGCACATCGCGCAGCAGGCCGACGAGGACGGCGATGGCCAGCGCGGTGAGCACGGCACGGCGACCAGTCGCTGGGAGCCAGGTCAACCCCCCGCCGAGAAAGCCGACCGCCGCGCCGACGAGCAGGAGGACGGCCAGACCCACGGCGCCGGTGCCCCGGTTGAACGTGAGGATATCCGGCAGCGCAGGCGAAGCGGCCACGAAGACCGTTCGCAGGTCGACCGTAGCGACGAGGAGGGCGAGCACCCAAAGTGCCAGTCCAACGAGCAACCCGGCCAGCGCCGCCCCGAGCAGGCCAGTCCAGTTGCTTATCCGGCGTCCCACCAGGTAGCCGACGGTGAGCATCAGGGCGAGCAGCAGGACGTAGCTGAACGTCACCCCCTGCCCGATCAACCGGCGGCCCGCGAACGCCTCGATCAGGCCGACCAGGCTGAGATGCCAGGCGGCGAATCCACCGATGAGGCCAAAGACGAGCGCGCGACGCACAGCCTGCTCCATGCCCACTACACCCGGCTGCCCAGTCGCTCCCCGAGGATCCCTGTGGGCCGGAAGATCAGAATGAGTACGAGGATGGTAAAGGCGATCGCGTCCTTGAGCTGGTGGGCGGCCGGAATGCCTAGCCCGTCGAGGAACAGGCTCGGGCCGACCGACTCGACCAACCCGAGCACGAGCCCTCCGAGCGCGGCTCCCGGCAGGTTCCCGATGCCGCCGAGGACGGCCGAAGTGAAGGCCTTGATACCCGGCAGGAACCCCATGAAGAACTGCACCTGGGCGAACACGAGCGCGTAGAGCACGCCGGCAACGCCCGCCATCGCTCCGCCGACCGCGAAGGTGCTCGAGATGGCCCGGTTGACATCGACGCCCATCAACGCTGCCGCTTCCATGTCCTCCGCTACGGCGCGGATAGCCAGGCCGGTTCGAGTGAACGTGAGGAAGGCCCAGAGGATGCCGAGCGTCGCCAGCGCACCCAGGAAAACGACGATCAGCTTGATCTGGATGCCGAGGATCGTCCCCTCGAGGAGGGGAACGGTGGGATACACCCGAACGCCGCTACCGAACAGCCCGCGGAAGGTGTACTGCAAAAAGAACGATGCCCCGACTGCGGTGATCAACGGTACGAGGCGAGGCGCGCCACGCAGTGGACGATAGGCGATCCGCTCCAGGATGACCGCGATCGTCATCGAGACGAGCGCGGCGAACGCCAGCAGGGCGAGCAGAGAGATGATCGGTCTGGACTCTAGAAACCCACGCCGTGCCAGGGCATCGGCCAGGAAGAACGCACTGAAGGCCCCGCTCATGAAGACCTCGCCGTGCGCGAAGTTGATCATCCGCAGCACGCCGTAGACCATGGTGTACCCCAGGGCGATCAAGGCATAGATCCCGCCCTGGGCCAGGCCGAAGACGATGAAGTCGAACCATTGCCCGGCGGTGTACCGGCCGGCCACGAGCGTCTGGTACGAGCCGACCAGGACGAGCACGAGCACAAGGGCGCCGATAGTCCAGGCGATCACCATCGTCAGGTCGATCCGCCGGCCACCGGTCAGCACTGCCAGGCGTCGAGCTGCACTCGCCACGCGTCTCTCCCGCTCGTGCAGAAACACGAGAGGCCGCAGGGCCGAGAGTGCTCAGCCCTGCGGCCGAACACCGCGCGCTATGGGTAGACCTTCTTCACCACCTGGTCTGGCCAGCCAGACGTGTCTGCGCTGACGATCTCGTAGACGGCGATCTTCGGGTCGGCGCAGTCCCCGTTCTCGTCGCAGGTCAGGTTGCCGGTAAGGCCCTGGAAGTTCGCCGTCTCGTAGAGCGCCTGGCGCAGCGCCTTGCGCGGGATATAGAGCGTGCCGTCCGGTCCTTCGACCGCCACCTTCTCGATCGCCTCGGCGATCATCATGGTGGCATCGTAAGCGTGCGCGTGGAAGATCGAGATCGGCTTCTCGCCGTACTTCTTCTCGTACTTGGCGACGAAGTCCTGATAGCCCGAGCCGAAGGCGGTCACGTCCGGGCTGCTCAGGTACATCCCGACCGCTGCGTCACCGGCAGCCTCGACGAAGTCCGGCGAGAACAGGCCGTCGGCGCCCATCAGCTTCACGTTCTCCAGGCCGCGAATCTCCTTGGATTGCCGGGTCACGAAGCCACCGGCCTTCGTGAAGATCGGGTAGTAGATGATCTCGGGTTGCTGGGTCGCGATCCGGGTCAGTACCGGGCGCATATCCGTGTCGTCCGGCCCGACCGCCTCCTGGGCTACCACCTCGCCACCGAGCTTCTTGAACTCCTCGGCGAAGACATTGGCGAGCTGCTCGGCGTAGAGGCTTCCGTCGTGGATGGTCGCAGCCTTCTTGACCTTCAGGAAGTTGAACGCGAACTCCGCCGCGACCTTGCCCTGCACCTTATCGTTGTGCGCCGTGCGGAGATATGCCTCGACATGCTTGGTGGGATCGGTCAGGTCCGGCGCCGTGTTGGAGGGCGAGACCATCACCATCCCGGCGTCGTTGATCACCGGTGCCATCACCCGCGCTTCGGACGAGCAGGAGGTGCCGACGATCGCGACGAGCTTCGGGTTCGCCGCCAGCTTGGTCGCCGCCGCCTGGCCACCCTCCGGATTGCAACCGGTGTCCTCCTTGATCAGCTCGATCTTGTGACCGAGCAACTCACCGCCGAGGTCGTCGATCGCGATCTCGATACCGCGCATCGAGTCCGTTCCCAACGCGGCGTCGGGTCCTGCGATTACCAGCGCTCCGGCTAGGACGATCGGCTCCCCTGGCTTGATTTCCACCACGCCGATCTCGTCCTGCGGTGGCTGGAACGCCGGAGCTGCGGGAGTCGGACTCGGCCCGGCCTGCCCGGGCCCCTCGGCTTGCTGGCAGGCAGCGCCTAGCGCCAGGATAAAGGCAAGCACGAGGCTAATCGAAAGGGCGCGACGAGCTCTCATCTCGACCTCCTCCTCACCATCGATCAGACGAAAGCTTCCCTCGTTCCGCTGCCGGTACGATCGCCAGCAACGGCACACTGCCATATGTATAAGTCATTCTGGCACGAGGCTGTTGCGCCTGTCAATACCCGTTATCGATAGCGAATCTGCGAGACTCCCAACGTGACCTCTCGCCGCAGACGAGGCGCGATCCTCTAGCGGATCGGAGGGGATGCTGCCGGCGTCCAACCGAATTGACGTGCGGGTGTCCGGCGCTACCCGCGAGCAATGCCACGATCACCCCGTGGCTAGTCGAGGTGATGCGGGTATGGGGATCGAGCTGCGCTGGTCCCTGGGGTGGGTGTCCGGCACCTCAGCCGTCGACTCCGGAGTCAGGTGCGGATGACCGGCCTCGTCGCCGGCCGAGTCCCAGCACCACCAGTCCAGTTACCACCAGCAATGCCAGCGCCGACACCAGCGAGCCCAGGCGTAGCGTCGTCGGGGCGAAGCGGAGTTCGACTTCATGCTCACCGGCCGGCACCCATACCGCCCGGAAGGCATGGTTTGCCCGGTAGAGTCGAGCCGGCGCGCCGTCGACTGACGCTTCCCAGCCCGGGTAGAACGTGTCGGCGAGCACGACGAAGGCCGGCTCTGCCAGACTGGCCCGGATCACCACCCGCGTGTTCTCGTAGCGCAGGATCTCGGCGCTCCCGGCCGGCCCGCTTCCCTGCGAACCAGGCCTCCCAATCGGCGGGATCGGTACCCCTTCGTCCAGCACCACCACGTCGCGCAGGGCTCCGGCGTGCTCCCGCAAGTAGGGGATCTGCTCTGCTTCAGGCAGGGGGATAGCCTGGGACGCGACCCACACTCGCGGCCCAACTGAGCGGTTCTCGTAGATCCAGGGTGCTCCCTGGTGCACCAGCGAGAACTTGCCTGGGTGGGCCCCGGGGGAGACCTCCTCGATGGGACCCGGCGTCAGCAGGTAGCGCACGTTCAGCAGGTCGAACAGCGGTGAGTTCGGGTCCGCGGTGGCCGCGTCGAACAGCTCGCGGTAGTAGGTGGGCCAGAGCACGCTGTAGCCCCAGGCGCTGTCCAGTCTCCAGAGCAGCGGGCCGTTCTCCCAGATCGACCCAGCTTGCTTCGGCAGGATGCGGAACCGCTCAGGGAGGGCACTCCGCTGCGCCTCGAGCAGGAGCCGCACCGTCGGCGCCGAGGGGTCTCCTGCCCAGTCGAGCCCGATGTACGAGTCAGGTCGCATCCGGTGATGCTTGTAGGTCGCGCTGGCAGTGGCCGTACCCAGGTCGAACGCCGCGATGCCGACCAGGAGCACGAGCAGCAGGCTGAGCGGCAGGTGCCAGTGGACGCGCGCCAGCATGGCCGAGTAGGCCGCCAGCAACACCAGACCGGCTAGGACAACGCCATCCACGATCCCCTGCATGACCTGCTGGCCCGGGCCACCGGCCGAGCGGGCCAGCAGGAACGCCCCCAGAACGAGGAGCCCGAGCGCGAGCAGCAGCGCCCCTCGCAGCCAGCGGAGGAGCATCCCGCTGCTCCCGCCGCCCGCTGGCTCGCGCTCGAGCGCCTTCACGCCGTAGGCGGCGAGCAGCGCCAGCGCCAGATGCAGGAGCGCGACGTAGTTGGCAGGCCGCCGCACCCGATCCACGCCCGGCAGGAGGTCGTAGGCGACCCGGTAGACCCAGGTGTGCTCCCCGAAGGCGAGCACGAGTGCCAGCAATGCCCCCACAGCCAGCAGGGCAGTCGCGCGCCGGTCCTCCGGCCTGGCACGGGCGACCCCCAGCGCGGCCAGGAACAGCGGCAGGAGCCCGGCGTACAGGTTGGTCTCGGCCGGATCGCCCGAGCCCCAGTACGGCGCCGGGCCGTCGGTGGCGAAGAAGTTCGGCAGCGCCATCGTCACGAGCCAGTGCGGCTGGATCGACGAGACGACCGCCTCCTCGTAGGGAAAGTTCGCCCGCTCGGTGTGGGCACCGAGTTCCCAGGAGGGCAGGAGCTGGACCATGGCCAGCCCGGCCCCCAGCGCGACGACGGCCAGGCCGACCAAGAGGTTACCCCCCATCGCCCGCAGCACGGCGAGCCGAAGCGGGCTTTTCCAGGCGGGCACGGACGGCCGCCGGGTTCCATCCGCGCCCGCGGTCGGGCACAGGCTGCCCACGGGCTCGGTCGCCTGGGTGACGTCGCCGTGGCTCCGGTCAGCACCCTCCGGCACCTCCAGGGCCGGCCCTGCCTCTGATCGCCGACGCCAGGTAGCCAGCAGCGTGAGCCCGAGCAGCAGGTAGCCGATCTGGAGCATCGTCAGGGCGTGACCGGCCAGCGCCATCATCCCGAAGGCGAGCGCCGCCAGGCCGATCCAGAACAGGCTTCGCTCGCGTAGTGCCCGCCGGAAGGCGAGCACGATCCATGGCAGCCAGCTCAGCCCGGCCAGCGCGCTCAGATGGGGGAGGTGCATGGCGAAGAAAGCGCCGAAGGCGTAGGTGAGCGCGGCTAGGACTGCCCCAGCGCGCGAACCAGTCAGCGAGCGTGCCAGCAGGTAGGTACCGGCTGCTGCCCAGAGGACATGCAGCGCAGCCAGCCACTCGAGATAGAGATATGGCAGCAGCACCTCACGCCAGGCCAGCGCGTGCATCGCCAGTGCCGGCGGGTAGAACAGCATCGTCAGCGGATCGGCTGTCAGCGGGTAACCACCGAGGATGTGCGGTGTCCACCAGGGCGCCTGGCCGGCCACGAGCGAGCGATGGACGAAGGCCTGGAACATATAGTGCTGCTCGATGATGTCGTAGGGGATCAGGTACTCCTGCCGGACCAGGAGCGGCCAGAAGTAGAGCAGCCAGAAGCCGGCCAGGAAGCCCAGGTCGAGGACTGTGGGCACGTGGCGCCGGAGCCGGCTCAGCGCCGGCCATAGCCGGCTGCTCCGCCGCGGCGAGGCGGCGGGTCGCTGTCCGGACATGCTGCGGTCGAGGAGCGGCTTCGCCATCGTCCTTCAGCCACGCTCACGCGGAGGGCTCGTGACGATGCTGGCTAGCGTGTAGAGCAGATCTGATCTGGGGCAGTGCAACGTGTGGCCGGCCATCGTTTCCACTCCCACTGGCTGGAGTGCTTCGGCTCAGCCACGATTCTCACACATGACGCGCGGCCGGCTCAATCGCGGGGAGGAACGACTGCGCGCCCCTGCAATAGCATAGCTTTTCCGCCCTCGGACGTTCGGGTGCCGGCGGTGCGCCTGCGCTCGGGCGGTTCAGACGAGCGGCAGGCGCTGCCGAGTCCAGGCGATCAGCCCACCGCTCAGGTTGTAGACCTGGCGGAATCCGGCCTGCTGGAGCAGCACTGTCGCCCGAGCACTGCGGTTGCCGCTGCGACAGACCAGAATCAGCTCCCGCTCGACGTCGAGTTCGTGCAGGCGCGAGCCTAGCTCACCGAGCGGGACGTGAACCGCACCCGGAATGTGGCCGGCTTTCCACTCCTCGGGCTCCCGGACATCGACGATCAACGAGCCGGCCTGCTGCCGCCGCCGCGCTTCCTCCGGCGTGACCTCGGGAACCGGCTGCCGGGCGAAAAGTCGACGTAAGATCATGGCTGGCGACTCGCTCTCTCCCTGGCGATCGTTAACGGGCCAACGCTGGCTCTGGAGTCACCGGCAAGCCGGCTGCCCGCCAGGCGGTCATCCCGCCGGAGACGTTGAACAGCCGCTCCCAGCCGCGAGCCTGGAGAAGACTGGCCGCGATCGCGCTGCGCGTGCCGCTGCCGCAGATGACCGCTACCGGTCGGCCAGGCTCGATCGGTGGATTGTCGCGGGCTAGCTGATAGAAGGGGAGGTGGACGGCACCCGCGATGTGCCCGGCAGCCCACTCGGACTCCTCGCGTACATCGAGCACCTGGAGCGATGGCTCACGACTCATCCGCTCCCACAGCTCTCGCACGGTCAGCACCGGCAGGCTAACGTAGGCATACCCCTGCTTCTCCCACGCGTCCATGCCTCCGGCCAGGTACCCGGCTACCCGGTCGTAGCCGATGACTGCGAGGGCCTGCACCGCCTGCTCTGCCTCAGCGTCGGACGCCGTGACCAGGATGAGTGGTACCTCGGCCGCCACCACCAGCCCGACGCGGTTCTGGAACTGCCCACCGCGCAGCGGCACCGACACCGCTCCCGGGATGTGGCCGGCCGCGAACTCGGCCGGAGAGCGTACGTCGAGCACCGTCGCGCCGCCCTGATCGATGACGTCGCGCACGGCTTCCGGCGAGAGCGGCCTCGCTTCCGGTATTCGCGGCGGCTCGGCGCCCCGGTTGAGCTCCACGATGCGCGCCATGTTCGGTGGCCGCTCCGGCAGCCCCTCGGTCATATGGCGAATGAACGATTCGCGGTCGAGGATATTGAGGGCGGGGTTGTACCGCCGCTCGAAGCCGAGCGTCGTTCCCGTCATCCGGTTATCGACTCGACCGCAGAGCGACCCCGAGACATGACCGGGATAGACCAGAGTTCCCTCGGGCAGCGAAAGAAGGCGCTGGTGCAGGCTCTCATAGAGGGTGCTGGCTCCCTCCCGACCGTCGATCGCCAGATCCGGCCGCGCCACATCGCCGATGAAGAGCGAGTCGCCGGTCAGCAGAATCCAGGGGTCCGGGCCGCGCGACCGGTCGATCACCGCGATGACGATGTGCTCGGGACGGTGCCCTGGGGTATGGATCACGCGCAGCACGACCTCGCCCAGCGCCAGCTCGTCGCCGTCCGTCAGGGGCAGGTGGGGATACGCTGCCCTGGCCAACTCATGGATCGCGATCGCCGCGCCAGTGCGCTCGGCGAGCAGGTGATGTCCAGAGACGTGGTCTGCGTGGTTGTGGGTCTCGATGATGTAGCGGATGCGCAGGCCTTCGCGGTCGGCGAGGTCCAGAATCTCGTCGACCATGTCGAGCCGCGGGTCGACGACGGCAGCCTCCCCGGCCTGGGTCGAGCCGACCAGGTAGGCCGCACAACCGATGTCATCCCGGAGGATCTGTTGAAAGAACATGGTTAGGACTCCGTTCGCGCGCGGGCCAGCGAGCCGAGTGCCCGCTGCAACCGCGCCTTCGCCTCCGTGGCTAACTCGTCCAGGGCCGGATTCCCGCTTACCGACAGCATCGCCTGCGGGTCAGCGATACCGATCCAGCTACCGCCTTCGACTTCCCGCACGACGACGTTGCAGGGTAGGAGCAGCCCGATTTCTCGCTCCCGGTCGAGCGCCTGGTGCGCGAGCTGCGGGTTGCAGGCGCCCAGGATCAGATAGCGCTCCATCTCCTTTCCCAGCTTTTCCCGCAGCGTCCGCTGGACGTCGATCTCGGCGAGGACACCGAACCCCTCGGCTTTCAGCGCCTCCTGCACCTGCTCGACTGCTCGGTCAAAAGGAAGGTCGATACTCGTTCCGAAGCCATACGTCACCATCCCTGTTACCTCCGTTCACAGGCGTTCTGGCGTGCTACCACGCTGCAGGCACACGGCCCGCTCAGCCGATGGCTCAGCCGAAGTTGCTCCCCGGCGCGCAGGCGATCCCACTGCCGGTCGCCCGATCGAACCCGCGGGCGGCGAAGGTCGAGAACTGCTTCCGCGTCTCTGTCGCCCCGCAGCGGGGACACCGAATCGCCTCGTCCGGTTCGGTACGGCGAACGAGCTTCTCGAATCGCTCTCCGCACTCTTCGCAGCGGTACTCGTAGATCGGCATGCCTCTAGCCTACTCCCCCTGAGCGACCTCAGCTAACGCATGCTGTCGCCGCAGCCGGTCGACCAGCATCTCCCGGGTGATGCGGCAGGCTTCGAGGATCCGCGGATCGGCCAGCGAGTAGTGCATCTCGGTACCCATCCGCTCGGCTACGACGATCCCGCGCTGTCGCATCACCGCGAGGTGCTGGCTGATCTTGGCCTGGCGCTGACCGGTTGCCCGGACCAGTGCCTTGACCGGCCGCGGCCCCTCGCTGAGCAGTTCGAGCAGTTCCAGCCGCGTCGGATCCGCCAGCGTCTGGCAGAGCTCTGCTTGTAGCCGGTACAGCTCGCGCTTGCGCTCGAGATCGATCAACTCCGTAACTCCATCCGTATATTCGAATTCTTGAATGCCATTCTAGCAGCGCTTTGATTCCCGGTCAAGCCCCGAGCGGTATTCCAGCGTGGCCGGCCTCTTGCCAGGTAGTGCTCGTCGTGGCGGCTGGCCGTCGGCGCCAGGAGCGGGCAGCTTCTTGCGTCGCGGGATCAGGAGAGCACGGGCGCTCGCCGTCACTCGGATCGATCCAGCCGGCAGGACGAGCCGGTCATGCCCCTCTAATCTCTTCCGGCCAGCGCTCGCTCCACCGCGAGGCGGATGGCGTCGCGCGTGCGCGCCATCTCCGCCTCGCTCGCATACCTTTGGCGAGGCCAGAAGAAGCCCCGCAATCCATCGCCCTTGCGGCGCGGCACGACATGGACGTGCAGGTGGGGCACGCTCTGGCTGACGCGGTTGTTGACCGCGATGAAGGTGCCGTCGGCACCCATCGCATCAGGCACCGCCGCGGCCAAGAGCTGGACGCTCTGGAAGAGTGGCCCGACCAGCGCGGCCGGTAGGTCGGGCAGTGTCTCATAGTGGCCTCGGGGGACGACTAGGCAGTGCCCGGGGAAGAGCGGCCGGTGATCGAGGAAGGCACAGGTCTGCTCGTCCTCGTAGACTACGTAGGCCGGAATTTCTCCGCTCGCGATGCGACAGAAGGGGCATTCCTGCACCTGTGGCAGCTCGTCGGGATGCACCGCGGCTAGCTCCTCGACGCTCCCTGATCCGACGCGCTTCCGGTCTCGCTGGCAACGAGGCATCCGGGCCACCAGCGCGCAGTATGCATGCTCCCGAGGCCAGGGCCAACCCGCGCCCGCGCCGGACCGACTGGCCCGCCACGCGCAAGCAGCCGCGCTATGCTTAGCGGCTGGCCGGGTTGGGAGATCAGCCGGCGCGGGCTAAGAGAGAGGGGGATAGGCGGATGACCCAGGTTCCAGTGCGGCAGGCGAGCACGGACAGGCCGCTGCGGCGGCACGATCTCGACCCCGATCCCCTGCGGCAATTCGCGCGCTGGCTCGCCGAGGCCGAGGAGGCGGACATCCGCTATGCCAACGCTATGGCCGTCGCCACGGCTGCTCCCGACGGCACGCCATCGGTTCGCATGGTCCTGCTCCGCGGCTTCGACGAGCGGGGCTTCGTCTTCTACACCAACTACGAGAGCCAGAAGGGGCGAGAGCTCGCCGCCAATCCGAGGGCTGCGCTGCTGTTCTACTGGGACCCCCTGGAGCGGCAGGTGCGCATCAGCGGTCGCGTGCTGAAGGTCTCCAGTGAGGAGTCGGACGCGTACTTCCGCTCGCGTCCGTACGGCTCGCAGCTCAGCGCCTGGGCTTCGCGGCAGAGCGAGCCGGTCGCCTGCCGCAACGAGTTGGAGGCCCGCCACGCGGAGCTGGCGACCCAGTTCCCGGAGGGCCACGTGCCGAGGCCCCCCTTCTGGGGCGGCTACCGCGTCGTGCCGGAACAGTACGAGTTCTGGCAGGGGCGTCGCAACCGTCTGCACGACCGCTTCCGGTACACTCGCCAGCCAGATGGCTCCTGGTTGATCGAGCGCCTGCAGCCGTGAACGCTCGCTTCGCGTCCTGCTCGGAGCCGGTCGTTCGCCGGTTCGAGTCGATCCGCCTGCCAGGCGGAAGGTCGCGTTCAGGAGAGCTCGTCGAGGATAGAGGGCTCGTCTATATCGGGGGCGAGCACGGCCCGCGCTAGGGCGAGCACCTCTCGCCAGCAGCGTTCGGGCTCTACCGGCCGGAGCTGGCTCTCGGCGAGCAGCGTCTCCCCTTGCCACAGTTCCCAGCGGGTCTGAGCGCCTTCGAGAAGGACTTTGGCTAGCACTTCTTGTTCGCCGTGGCCGAGCAGCATAGCGCGCCAGAGTCGAACCTCGGCTGCCAACCCGGATTCGCTCCCGACCACCACCCGCCAGGTTCCGCTGCTGCTTACCAGCAACTCGGCACCGGTCAGGATCGGGTAGACGCCGGGGCGCACGGTCGCAATGGCCAACACCCAGCCTTCCCGGCACAACGCCACCGCCTCTTCGGGCTCTAGGGCTAGGATCGACTCGCGCATGCCTCCAGCGCCGGACGACTCGGCGACCACCACGTCCGCCCAGCGACTCGGAACCCGCCCTAGGTGGCGGATCCGGTAGAGCTGCGTCTCGGCCATCGCGCTGGCTACCCCCTTCTCGCGCAAAACACCGCCCGCCAGCGAGCGCACAGCCACTGGCAGGCGGTGATCCGGCTACCCTACAATCACCGATGCCAACGGGGCGCCGTCCCGCTGGCCACGCCCCGGGCAGCGGCCGCTGCGCCGGGGCACGAATTGTGCCGAGATACTAGCAGCACTTGACGGAAAGTGTCAAGTCTGCTCAGCTTGTGATCCGCCTGACCCTCTCTGTCTGAGAGCGGAAGTATCCAAAAGGTCTCCCTCTGTCTCGTTGGTCCTCAGCCCGCCACCTCGTTGCCTGCCGCGGTTGATCGTGTACGATCGGGGGGTAGCGGGCGATCGTTCCTGTCTCGATCGAGGACGGCATCGATGGAACTGCAAGCGCGGCGCACGCGGCGCGAGCGCTTCCGTTACCGGCATAACTTCACCTTCGGCGTGGCGAATGGGGCGCTGCTCCTCCTGGGCGATACGTTCATTCATCCCACACTGGTATTGGTTGTTTTTGTCAGCCAGCTCACCACCTCGAACCTGCTTATCGGCCTGGTGCCGGCGCTCAGCGTGGGGCTCTGGTTCCTACCACAGTTCCTGGCGGCGGCGCTGGTTCAGGGGCGGCGACGCCAGCTTCCCTGGGCGGTCTGGGCCAGTATCGTTCGCGCTGCGGCTGTGGGCGTGCTGGGGGCCGCAACCGCAGTGATCGGCGAGGGCAACCCTGCGCTCCTGCTGACGGTCTTCGTCCTGGCCTACGCCTGCTACAACCTGGCCGCGGGCTTCGCCTTCGTGCCCCTGGTCGAGCTGAGCGCGAGAGTCATTCCGGGTGACCGGCGCGGCCTCTTCTTCAGCCAGCGCAACTTCTGGGGAGGGGTGCTCGCCTTCCTGGCCGGCTTCCTGATCAACCGCGCGCTGACCGACTCGGCCGCACCGCTGGGCTCCACGTTCGGCGCGCTCTTCTTCGGCTCGTTCGCAGTCCTCAGCCTGGCCGCGTATACCACGGCGCAGATGTCCGAGCTCCCGCTCCGCCGCCCTGTGCGACGCCCGCCGATTCTCTTCTGGATCCAGCAGGTGCCTGAGCTGCTCGGCCAGCCTCCGCTCCAGCGGTTCCTGGTCTACCGCATGCTCCTCGCGCTGGGTACCATCGCCGACCCGTTCTTCGTGGTCTATGCCCAGGAAGTGCTCGGTGCCCCACCAGCTATCGCTGGCCTCTACCTCTCGGCGATGGCGATTGCTCGCTTTGCTTCTAACCTCTTCTGGGGTCGCCTCGCTGACCGCTGGGGTAACCGGGTTGCGTTGCAGTCGGCGGCGCTCATTCGCCTCTTGATGCCGCTCCTCGCTCTGGCGCTACCGCCGCTCTTGAGCTGGGACATGCTGGCCGCCCGGATCCCTGGCGGTGATTCGTCGATCCACTACGCGTACAGCCTGGTGTTCGTCGCCTATGGCATCGCGTTGAGCGGGCAAACGCTCGCCAATCTGACCTATGCGCTGGAACTGGCCGGGCCAGACGCGCGGCCGGCATTCGTGGGTCTGATCAACACGATGCTCGGCCTAGTCTCGTTCATCCCGTTGATCGGCGGGAGCCTGGTCGACCGGTTCGGATTCGAGTTCGTCTTCCTGGTGGCGCTCCTGATCGCGCTCGCCTCCGTGCTGGCTAGCGGGCTGCTGCCACAGACCCGTGGGGCGCCGGGGCTCTACCGCCTGGCGACCGGTTGGCGCCGATCCCGCGCCCGCTAGGCGGCGTTCGGCGCGGCTAGGTAGCGCGACGTGTCCTGGATCCAGCGCTCGCCCCGGTCCAGATCTCCTCAATCGCAGGCTCGCTGCTCGGTGAAGCAGACCAGGCCCGCGGCGAGGCCGCTCACGAGGGCCAGCGGCAGCGCGCGGCCCATCGCCGCCAAAGGGCTGAGCTCGAACCCGAGCGCCAGGAGCGCCGTCACCGCGTTGACAATTCCCCAGGTCACCATCGTCGCAGCGAGCGCGCGTGTCATCCGGGAGCCTCCTCGAACAGGTGTGCCGAACATCTGTACGTACACATCATAGAACACCTGTTCGCCGGTGTCAAGCGGAGTCGAAACGGGTGTTCGAGACTGGTGCATGGTAGAATCGCCCCAGCAGTCACGCGCCGGGAGAAGTGCGTTGTCTATGCACCCGCTCGATCGTATCCGCCAGTCGCGCGAGCTCCTGATCCTGAGCGCGCTCGGCCTGCTTCTCTTGGGTTACATCCTGATCCACATCAGCCACATTCTCTCCCCCTTCGTGGTGGCGGCGATCTTCGCGTACGTGCTCCATCCGGTGGTCGGCTGGCTGGAGCGGCGGACGGGCCTGCCCCGGGCTCTGGTCATTGCTGTTCTCTACGTCTTTCTGATCGGCTTTCTGGTCATCGTCGGGTTTCTCGTCATCCCGGCGTTGATCGACCAGGTGCAGGCGCTGGTCAATCTGCTCCCGGCAGTGATCGAATCGGCCGAGCAGCAGCTCCAGCAGCGCCCCCAGATCCGGATCGGGGACATCGTGGTCGATACCGAGGCCCTGCTGAAGCGGCTCGATGTGGCGGCCCAGGCGCTCGCCGAGCGGTTCAGCCGCGAGGCGGTACCGCTGCTCCTGACCACCGTAGAGGTGCTGATCAAGACGTTCGTGTTCCTGGTCGCCAGCTTCTACTTCCTGCTGCAGGGCGGCTCGCTGGTCGCTCGCATCCGATCCCTGGCACCGAGGCGCTACCAGCGAGCGATCGGCCGGATCCTGAGCCAGGTGAACCTGACCTTCGGTGCCTACGTGCGAGCGCAGTTCATTCTCTTCCTGATCATGGCCAGCGCGACCTATGTTGCGCTCACCGTGCTGCAAGTGAAGTACGCGCTGGCGCTTGGGATCGCTACCGGCTTGCTGGAACTGATCCCGTTCATCGGGCCGTGGACGGCAGGGACGATCGCGGTCATCGTGGCGCTGGCTCAGGGGTCGGCGCCCTTCGGCTGGTCGCCGCTGCAGCTCGCGCTGGTGGTGGCGCTGGTCTACTTCACGCTACGGATGCTGGAAGATCACTTCGTTATTCCCCAGCTCGTCGGCCATTTCGTGCGCCTGCACCCGGTCGTCGTGATCTTCGGCGTGCTGGCCGGCGCCAGCATTGCTGGCATCCTAGGGCTCTTGCTGGCGGTGCCGATCCTGGCCGCCTTGAAGATCGTGCTCATGTCAGTCGTCGAGGAGCTACGCCACCCGCGGCCGCGCGAGGTCATCTTGCTCCGGGGACGGGATGCGCTGGACAATCTCGCCGGGCGGCTCGCCGACCCGTCGCGGCGTGACATCGTCTTGCTGATCGAGCCGGGGGCGCTGACCTGGGATGATCTCCCGCGGATCCAGGCCGTGCAGCAGATCGCCAGCGAGCATGACGTCCAGCTCCAGGTCGTCACTCCCGATCCAGTCGCTGCTAGTATCGCCACCGCGGTCGGGCTGCCGCTGGTGACTAGAGCCCCAGTGGAGTGGCGGCAAGAAGCGACCATAGTGCCCGACGCGCGCTCGGCGCAGCGGCCGGTGGAGCAGGGGGTGCAGCCGCGGGCAGGTGTGGAGAGCGGCGGGGACGCGTGGCCTGTGGGCCCGCCGGTGCAGGTGGAGAGGGAGGTTCGGCATGGCGGTGATCGGGACTGAGCGGCGCTTCCGGAACTACATCGGCGGCGAGTGGGTGGAGCCGTCCGGTGGCGAGGCCCGGCCGGACGAGAACCCGGCCGATACGCGCGAGATTCTGGGCCTCTTCCCGCGCTCATCGGAGTCCGACGTCGACCGGGCGGTGCAGGCGGCGGCCGAGGCGTTCAAGACCTGGCGGCGCACCTCAGGCCCCCAGCGCGCGGCGATCCTGCACAAGGCGGCCAACATCCTGGAGGCGCGGGCCCAGGAGGTAGGCGAGGCCCTGACCCGTGAGGAGGGCAAGACCATCGGCGAAGGGGTGGGCGAGGTGCTGCGCGGCGTCCAAATCCTCCGCTTCTTCGCCGGTGAGCCGCTGCGCCCCTTCGGTGAGGTCTACTCAGCGACCAATCCGGAGACGTTTCTCTGGGCCGAGCGGGTGCCGCTCGGCGTGGTCGGCGTGATCACCCCCTGGAACTTCCCGGTGGCGATCCCGCTCTGGAAGCTGGCGCCGTGCCTGGCCTACGGCAACACCGCCGTCTTCAAGCCGGCCGAGCTGACGCCGCTGACGGCTCACCTGATCACGGAGGTCTTCATCGAGGCCGGGCTGCCACCCGGCGTGCTGAACCTGGTGCACGGCCCCGGCTCAGTCGTCGGCGAGGCGATCGCCCGCCACCCGAAGGTGAACGCCATCACCTTCACTGGCTCGAACGCGGTCGGCCGGCATCTCTACCAGATCGCCAGCGAGCGCGGAGCCAAGGTACAGCTCGAGCTGGGTGGCAAGAACCCGCTGATCGTCGCCGAGGATGCTGACCTGAACCTAGCCGTGGAGCTGGCAACCTCGGGCGCCTTCCGCTCCACCGGGCAGAAGTGCACGGCCACTTCCCGCGCGATCGTCGTCGAGCCGGTGCTGCGCGAGTTCACCGAGAAGCTGGTCGAGCGGGCCCGCTCGCTCAAGGTGGGGCCGGGGATCGACCCGAGCACGTACATGGGGCCGCTGGTGTCGGAGGAGCGGCGGCAGGGGGTGTTGCAGTACATCGAGATCGGCAAGCAGGAAGGCGCGAGGCTGTTGACCGGCGGCGAGCCGCTTTCAGGTGGCGAGTACGCCTACGGCTACTACGTGGCCCCGACCGTCTTCGCCGAAGTGGAGCCGGGGATGCGGATCGCGCAGGAGGAGATCTTCGGCCCGGTGGTCGGAGTGATCCGGGCGCGCTCGCTGGAGGAAGCGATCGAGATCGCCAACGGGGTGGGCTACGGGCTGAGTGCCTCGCTCGTGACCCGGGACATCCGCAAGGCGTTCGACTTCATCCGATCGATCGAGGCCGGCGTTGTCCACGTGAACTCGGAGACGGCCGGCGCTGAGCCGCACGTGCCCTTCGGCGGGATGAAAGGCTCCAGCTCCTACTCCCGCGAGCAGGGCCGCGCGGCCATGGAGTTCTTTACTCAGATCAAGACGATCTATCTCGACATGCCACCGGCCTAGGCCGAACGTGCCCGCGTGCAGGGTAGGATGCCTGACGAGCGGCGGCGCATGTGTGTGTGCCGCCGCTCGCTCCTACATCCCGCTGGCCAGGATCTCGGCGATCTGCTCGTCGGTCAGCTCCACGCCGTAGAACTGGGCGTAGAAGCGGCGCGCCTCCTCAGCGAGGTCGAGATCGGCGAAACGATCCGGATAGAAGGTCTTCGCGGCCCAGAGCACGGTCAACGGCTGCTCGCTCGTGCGGTGTGCCCAGAGGTGCGCGCCGGTCGGCGTCACGTGGATGCGGCCGGACTGCACGGCCTGGAGCGAGGCGAACCGCGGGTCGCTGCGCAGCGCCTCGGCATCCTCCTTCGTCCGAACGACGATCACGTCCGGATCCCAGGCGAGCACCTGCTCGAGCGTGACCGAGACGCTCTCGCCGACGTGGATCGCCTTGGTGACGCTGACTCCGCCGGCGGCCTCGATCCACCACTCGGTAATCAGGTGCGTGTTCGCCATCGTCTGGGGGTCGAGGTAGAGCACCGTGACGCGTTCCTCTAACGGGATATCCGCGACCCGCTGGCTCACCCGCTCGACGGTCTCGTCGAAGTAGGCGACGTATGCCTCCGCCCGCTCGGTTTCCCCGAACACCTCGCCGAGCAGCCGGATCACCTGCCGGATATCCTCCGGCTCTCGCCAGGCGAGAAAGATGACCGGCAACCCGCGCTCCTCGAGTGGCGGGATCACCACCTGCTGCATGGTGAGGATGACGTCCGGGTCGGCACGCAAGATCTCTTCGATATTGGGCGTGTAGTCCGGGCCCTCCATGATCGGCGACTCAGCGATCCGGGGGCCGAAGACGAAGTGGTACTCGTACCGCTCGCGGTCGTAGCGCGGGAGCAGGCCGGTGACGATCTTGTCACCGTGTCCCATGGCAAAGACGAAGCTGTTGACGACCGGCAGCGAGCCGATGGTCACCACGCGCTCGATCCTGGCCGGCACCGTGACCTGCCGGCCAGCGAAGTCGGTCACCACCCGCGTCTGCGCCGCGGTACCCGTTGCCCCGGCTTCTGGAGCTGGCGCTGGCGGCGTGCCGCTCGTCGTCTGCGACAGGCAACCCGCCGTCGCTAGGAGAGTGACGATGGCCAGACCGATCAGCGCTCGCCGGTACCGGAAGGCTCTCGCCTGGAAGACCACGGCAACTCCTCTCGTCCTAACAGGGGAATGCAGACCTTCGCCGCGCGCTCCGCGCTGGCGTCGAGCGTGACGGTAGCTACCTGAACCGGCAAGGAGTAGAGCGCACTGAGGCGCGCGCTGGTGAGCACGTCCTCTGGCGACCCGAACGCCTGGATCTGCCCATCCTTGAGCAGGGCCACGTGCGTGCAGGCAAGGAAGGCATGGTCGGGGACGTGTGTGGTGATCACCACGCCGTAGCCGTCGCGGGCAAGGCCCGCGACGATCTCGAGCACCCGTGCCTGGTTGCCGAAATCGAGATTTGCCGTCGGCTCGTCGAGCAGTAGGTATGGCGACTGTTGGGCCAGGGCGCGGGCGATGAGCGCAAGCTGCCGCTCGCCACCGCTCACCTCGTTGAGCGCGCGCCCGGCGAGGTGCGCGATACCGACGCGCTCCAGGGCATGCCAGGCCAGCTCGTGATCGCGCCGGGTCGGCGTGCCGAGCGGTTTCAGGTGCGGCGTGCGTCCCATCAAGACCACGTCGAAGACGGTGAACGGGAAGACGAGGGTGGTCGTTTGCGGGACGTAAGCGATGCGTCGGGCCACCTCCGCGCGCGGCAGGGCGCGCAGGTCTTTCCCATCCAGAGAGATCGTCCCCCGGTACGACCGATGGATGCCCAGCAGGCAGCGGAGCAACGTGGTCTTGCCTGATCCGTTCGGGCCGAGGATCGCGACGGTCTCCCCGGGGCCAACCCGGAGAGAGACGCCGTTCAGTACCCGGCCGCGCTGCGGATAGTCGAACTCGAGCGTCTGGACAGCAAGAGTCATACCCACCCCTGGCGCGCCCGCGCGAGCAGGGCGATGAAGAACGGTGCCCCGACCAGTGCGGTGAGGATACCCAGCGGGATCTCGGCGCTCGTCGCGCTGCGGGCGATGGTGTCGATGGCGATCAGGAAGGAGCCGCCCAGCAGGAAGGAGGCTGGGAGGAGTGCCGGAGCGTTCGGCCCGACGACGGCACGCGCCAGGTGGGGTACCACCAGCCCGACCCAGCCGATGATGCCGCTGAGGCTCACCGCGGCCGCGGTCATCAGCGTCGCGCAGAGGACGACGACCAGCCGGGTGCGGACGAGGTCGATTCCCAGCGCTGTCGCCTCCTCGTCGCCGAGCGACAGGACGTTGATCCGCCAGCGGAGCGCAAGGAGGACGAGGAGACCGAGCGAGACCGGCACCAGTACCAGCAGATCGCGCGTGGTGGCCTTCCCGAGCCCACCCATGAGCCAGAAGGTAATGGCCGGCAAGGTCGTCAGGGGATCCGCGAGATACTGCGTGATCGAGATCAGGGCCTGAAAGAAGGCGGAGATCACCACTCCGGCCAGGATCAAGACCACCAGTGACCCGTTGCCTAGCGAGCGCGCGATGACATAGGCAACGGCGACTGCGAGCAGGCCGAAGGTAAAGGCAGACGTCTGCACGGCGACCCAGGGCAAGCCGAGGAGCAAGGCCAAGGCCGCGCCGAACCCGGCGCCTGAGGTGACGCCGAGCAGGCCAGGCGAGGCGAGCGGGTTCTTGAAGAGGCTCTGGTAGGCCGCGCCTGACACGGCCAGTGCCCCGCCGACGATCGCCCCCGCGGCCACGCGCGGGACTCGGACGTCCAGCACGACTGTCGTCATCGTGTCGGGCGTGGCCGGCGTCGTTGGGAGAAGTGCCGAGGCCAGGATGCCCAGCACGACCGAGGGGCTGATCGGGTACCGACCGATGAGCAAGGAGACAAACCCCACTGCGAGGAGCAGCGCGAGCAGCGCCATCAGGCGGGGGACGGCGCTCGATCCAGCCTGTGGTCTCGTCCTCGCGGCCGCGTGTGCCAGCGGCTGATCGCTCACCGCGGTCGAAGCGACCCTGAGGCGTGTGTCATTCCCGGCACGTCTCGTGCGCTCGCCTGCGCCCCGCATACGCCCTCCACCGACGGGACACTGTACCGTATCGGTCGCTCGCTGGCTACGCGCGTCCCGGAAGACAGGAGGGAGCGAATAGAAGATCGTCTACGGGCCCGGAGATGCCTTCTCGTCGCAGCGGGTCCGCACCTGCTCTGGCATGGCCGCAGCGTCCGCATAACTCCGGTCTGTTGGTACAGGTAAAGAGGCGAGGTTCTGAGCGTCCGTACATCTTGACAGGCCAGTAGGCTCGCCCCGAGACTGAGCTCACCGGTTATCGAACTGAACCCCGGCAGAGGAACCGCTTTCCGCTCGGTCTGGGGAGGTCGGCGATGTGCGAACGCTACCAGTTACGCTTTACGCACACGTTTCTCCGCCAGGTGCTCTCGTTGCCCGCCACGACGCAGCAGCAGATCGAGCGCAGGACACGCGAGCTCCAGGAGAACCCGCATTCAGATGGGTCGCACAAGCAGCGACTCGAGCGTTACCCCGACGTGTACCGGCTCAAGGTCAACAAGTACCGAGTCTTCTATCGCATCCGGGACTGCGGCGTGGATCTCCTCGCGGTCGAGCACCGCAAGGACGCCTATCGGCAAGAGCAGCTTCCCGAGAGCGCCGACTACATCGTCGTACTCGAAGATCCGGACAGCGAGGAGTTGGCCACCCGGCTCACCACCGGAGACGGGGCGGAGCAGACGAACGCGCCTGCGACCTCGACCGAGGGCACGGCTGACGGCGTGAGCGAGCACGCATCCACCGAGTCTCGACCGCTGGCGCGTCCCATCAGCCCGGAACTGCTGCAACGGCTGCGGATCGAGAGCGTACACTGGCCGGCCCTGCTGGAGTGCGCGACGGAAGATGGGTTTCTCAGGGTGTTGGGTACGATCCCTGAACGACAAGCGCAGCGCCTGCTGGATGCGGTCTGTGGTCAGCCGCTCGACCCGCTGCTCGACGAGTCGACCTACGTCGTCGGCGAGGGCGAGACGCTCGAGGGGCTGATCGCCGGGCGAGGGCGGCTCCGGCTCGATCTCGACCCGCAGCAACTCCAGGTGCTCGAGCAGATCCGGAGCCAGTCCGGGCCATTCATCGTGACCGGCGGGCCCGGAACCGGGAAGACCGTCGTCGCTTTGTACGCGGCCGGCGTGCTGCTCGAGCGGCTGCGGGCCGACGGCGTGCGCGAGCCTCGCCTCCTGTACGTCACCTATACGCGGACGCTCGCGTCTACGGCGCACCGGATCCTGCGCGAGCTACTGGAGACTCGCGACTGGCTCTCGGTCTCCGTCGTGACGCTCGATCAAGAAGTGCAGCGGCTCTGGGGGGCAGGCCAGCCAGGATTCATCGAGCAAGGGACACTGCGCCAGCTCATCCGCCGGGCACGTCATGAGGCCTTCACGCGCCTGTTGAGTCCCGACCCTCGAGAAGACCAGCGGCTCGCCCAGAGCCTGCGAGGGCCGACCGACCTGTACCTGATCGACGAGATCGAGGAGGTCATCGTCGGGCGCGGCCTGCGCTCCCTCGACGAGTACCTGGCTGCCGACCGCACCGGCCGGCGCCTGCCGCTCAACGAGACCCAGCGCCGGGCCATCTGGCGAGTCTACGAACACCTGAGCGACTTGCTCCTCCAGGAGGACGTGCTCCTCTCTAGCCAGCGGCGCCTGCACGCGCTCGACCTCGTCGTCGCCGACCCGGCAGTGGAGCGCTACGACGCCGTCATCGCGGACGAGGTGCAGGACTTCGACCTCGTCGGGCTGCGGCTGCTAGCGGCGCTGTGCCGCGACCGGCGCTTCCTGGTGCTCGTCGGGGACAGTGGCCAGTCGCTCTACCAGCGGACATTCCGCTGGAAGCTGGTCGAGCAGGAACTCGGCGACGTCGTCCGTCTCCGACTCACGACCGGCCACCGCTGCCCGCCGGAGATCGTCCAAGCAGCCAGGGCCTACCTGGCCTACGTTCCGGGCAGCGAGGCCGACGGCGACCTGGTGGAGGCCCATCGCAAGCGGGCTGGCAAGGCCGGGCCGCTGCGCATCCTCGTCGAGGAGTGGGGTGCCCGGATCCCGCTCCCGCACGACCAGATGACCACGGTACCGGCCTGGTCGTTCCCGCTCATCGAGGCGCTCCGAGAGCAGCGCGAGTCGCTTCGGGTTCCCGCCAGCCGCTGCGCGGTGCTGGCCCCGACGAACGAGTTCGCGGCCGACGTGTCCTCGGTCTTGCACCTGCACGGCGAATCGAACGAGCTGGTCACGCATGGCCGCGCCGTGACGAGCGCGAACTCGGTGAAAGTCCTGACCTGGCACAACGCGAAAGGGCTGGAGTTCGACCTGGTCGTCGTACTGCTGCCGGACTGGGAGCCGCCCCCGGTAAGCTGGAGCCAGGTCCCGGCTGAAGAGGTTCGAGAGAGCGTCGAGGCCTGGCGCCGGGTACCGTACGTCGCGATGAGCCGGGCCACGCGTTCGCTCGTGGTTGTCTGCCCGGCCGCTGGCACGTCGCCACTCCTCGACGGCTTCTCGGACGAGCTGTGGGAGTCCCGTCGCTGGTCTGCCGGGCCAGCGGTTTCGGGCAGGGTCGACCTGCCGTTCTGACGAGGCCGGTGTCCGCGGCGCGAGCTAGCTGGCTGCCGGTCGGTCGGAAGCGCACGGTGGGCTCCCGACCATCCCCGGGGGCGCGCCGTCGCCCCGGAGGAAGCGCAAGTCGGCATCGACCATCCGCTCGATCATCTCCTCGAAGCTGACCGTCGGCTCCCAGCCGAGCACCGCGCGCGCCTTGCTCGCGTCACCGACGAGCAGGTCGACCTCGGCGGGCCGGATCAGCAGCGGATCGACGACCACGTAGTCGCGCCAGTCGAGCCCGACGCAGCCGAAGGCGATCTCGCAGAGCCGCCGCACCGAGTGGGTGCGCCCGGTGGCGATCACGAAGTCGTCTGGCTGGTCTTGCTGGAGCATCAGCCACATGGCGCGCACGTAGTCGGGGGCATAGCCCCAGTCGCGCTGGGCGTCGAGGTTACCCAGCCGCAGCTCCCGGGCCAACCCCAGCTTGATCTTGGCTACCCCGTGCGTCACTTTGCGGGTGACGAACTCCAGCCCGCGTCGCTCCGATTCGTGGTTGAACAGGATGCCGGAGACGGCGAAGAGATCGTAGCTCTCCCGGTAGTTGACCGTGATCCAGTGGCCGTAGACCTTGCTGACGCCGTACGGCGAGCGCGGGTAGAACGGCGTCGTCTCGCGCTGCGGCACCTCGCGCACCTTGCCGAACATCTCCGACGAGCTGGCCTGGTAGAACTTGGCGTCCGGCTTGACGAGCCGGATCGCCTCCAGCATCCGGGTAACGCCCAGGGCCGTGAACTCGCCGGTCAACACCGGTTGCTGCCAGGAGGTGGGCACGAAAGACTGGGCGGCCAGGTTGTAGACCTCGTCCGGCTGGTACTGCTTGACGATCTCGATCAGCGAGAGCTGGTCGAGCAGGTCACCCTGCACCAGCTCGATCCTGTCCAGCAGGTGCGCGATGCGCCCGACGGTCTCCGTACTGCTCCGCCGCTGCATCCCTACTACGCGGTAGCCCTGCTCGAGTAGGAACTCCGCGAGGTAGGAGCCGTCCTGCCCGGTGATGCCGGTGATCAGCGCTGTCTTCATCCCCGCCCCTGTACTCTCACTGTGCTTCGCCCCCGGCTGCCGAGCGGTCGTGCCTCCTGCCTTCGCCGTGCCGGTATCATCCGTGTCCAGGTCGCATCACCAGTCGATCGCCCCGGTGGCCACGACCCACCGTCCTGCTAGTCAACCCAGTGTACCGGATCGCCGGAACCGCTGGTGCCGGCCAGGTACGATCGATGCGCCCAGCCCCCCTGTCTCCATGTAGGGGGTATGCTCGTCCACGCCCACACCTGGTTCATCCTGGTTGACGCGGCGGCGCAGGGTATGACGAGTGAGGTTCGTCGGGCGACGGCCGCGCGCGTTCGGGTCGCATCACCAGCCAGGTGCCTAGGATCACGACCAGGCCGCCAGCGACGATCGGGAGCGTCAGGCGCTCGCCCAGGATCGGGATAGCCAGCAGGATCACGGCCAGGGGCTGCACGTAGAGATACACGCTAGCCCGGGTCGCTCCCACGAGCGCCAGTCCCCGGTTCCAGGTGAGGTACGCCACGCCGGTGCAGACCAGCCCCAGGAAGGCCGTCACAGCCACCGACTCGACGGTGAATCGCGGCACCCGCCCGGTCGCCAGTTCGGCCAGGGCCAGCGGCAGCAGGGTCACCGTGCCGGCGAGCACCACGTGGGTGGTGGCGACGAGCGGCGGCCAGCGGTGTAACACCTCGCGGCCGATCAGCGTGTAGGCCGTCCAGGCGATCGTGGTCGAGAAGGCCAAGAGATTGCCGATCCAGGCGCCGCCCAGGCTGCCCTGGGTCGTTGCCAGGGTGAGCCACGCCGCGCCGGCCAGCGCGACGGCGATGCCGGCCGCGCGCCGCGGGCCGATCGTCTCTTTCAGGAAGAGGCGGGCCCCGACCGCGGTCATCACCGGGTACGGCAACGACAGCAGCGAGGCGGTCGTGGCGGTCGTCCAGTTGAGCGCCAGGTTGAGCCCGATGTAGAAGTAGCCGACGCCGAGCGCTCCGAGCAGGCCGAGCCAGCGCCACTCGTCCCAAGGAAGAGACAGCCGCTGCCGGGCGAGCCGGACGCAGCCGACGAGCAGTGCTGTGGCGAGCACAGCGCGCAGGAACCCCAGCGTCAGCGGTGGCATCGCGTCGACGATCAGCTTGGTGCCGACGAACGAGGCGCCCCACATCACGGCGGTGAAGGTGAGCAGGAGATGCCCGGCCAGCTCCGTGGTGGCCGGTGGCCGGGTATCGGTCGCCTGCGTCGCTGCCGGATCGCTCACCCTAGCCCTCTCATGTCGGTCCTTGCGCCGCGCTCGCCGTGCCTGGGCGAGCGCGGCGCGAAGGCATGCTAGACTGGACGTAGAGTGTGGCCAGACGGCCGGTCGAGTGCAAGAGCGAACCGGCTTCGTCGCGACCGGAGACCCGGGATGAGCAGGCGCTTCGCCAGGTACTTTACGGTCGAGGAGGCGCGGGCGCTCGTTCCCCGGTTGCGCGGCCTCTTGACCGCGATGCAGGCCGAGAAGCAGCAGATCGACCGGGAGGCGCTGGCGCTGCAACGCCTGACGCCGCTCGTGCAGCAGAACGGCCATGCCGTCGAGGCCCTGCACCACGAGCGCCGGCTGGCGGAGCTCGTGCGGGCGCTTCGCCAGAAGCTCCGGGTGATCAACGAGCTGGGCGTCGAGGTCAAGGATCTGGACCTGGGCCTGGTCGACTTCCCCAGCCTGCGCGACGGCCGCGAGGTCTACCTCTGCTGGAAGGTGGACGAGCCGACGGTCGAGTACTGGCACGAGCTGGATGCCGGCTACCGCGGCCGCCAGCCCCTAGAGTGACACGGCACGACCAGAACGCGGAGCGTCCTCTGCGTTTCGCGCGTGCGTTGCAGTCGGATCAGCCACTGCGAGCTTCGGCCCGGCTGCACCGGTACTGATGATCGACTCAACCGGCGACCTCGCCGAACAGGTGTTGGAGTATGCGGATCCGCTGCCCACGCACCACTCGAGCCGTCGATCGCGCTATCAGGCAGGCTGCTTGGGAAGGACACGCAGGATCAGCCACAGGAGCGCGAGCGCGCCGACCAGAGCGACCGTCAGAGAGCCGATCCAATTCACTGCTTCCAGGCCGAGCCACTCCATCAACCAACCACCGACCACTCCGCCCAGTATGCCGACGGCCACTGCCCCGATGATTCCCCACCGCTGGCGCGGAACGCTACGGAACATCACGATGTAGGCAAGCACTCCTGCGACTGCACCGATCAGCAGGAACAACAGCGTTTCGCGCATCGCCATCACTCCTCGCTTTCCCTCCTACTCGACTCGATGCGCTTACACTATGCGCGCCCTGCACCATCGTCAAGACCCCACCGCACCGCCGAGACCCGGCTTGTCCCTCGCGCCCCCGGTACGCGCCAGACCAACCGCCGTCGCTGCCTGTGTTCCGGGCAGCTCGATGATTTGCAGGCGCCGTCACCGGCTCGGTCAGGCGTGCTCCAGGTCGACCCGTAACAGCGGCAGTGTCCGCCCGGGGATGCTGCCCGAGGGCACCGTGCCGATCGGCTCGGCGCCCATCGCCCGGTAGAACGGCTCGGCATTGGGATCGCTGTGGATCAGCATCGCGCGGTAGCCCAGGCGCTTGGCGGTGGTGATAGCGTGCTGCATCAGGCGGCGGCCGTAGCCCCGGCCGATCGCGTCCGGCTCCACGAACAGCGCGCTCAGCTCCACCTCGCGCTCGTTCACCGGCTCCAGCAGGTAGAAGCCGGCCACCCGGCCCTCCGCCTCCAGCACGTAGGCCGGGTAGCGCGCGAGCTGCTCGGGCGATAGTGCCAGCTCGGCGGCTGCGGCGGCCATGAAGGCCTCGTCGTAGCCCCAGGAGGCCTTCGAGCGCAACGAGAGCGCCGTCAGCGCCTCCGCCTCGCCCGGCTCGGCTCGTCGAATCTCCACCCGCTCGGCCGCAGCCCCCTCGGGCATCCCTCTCCCCCTCGTGCCCTCGCGGCGGGACCGGGAAGATGATACGCCATCGAGCGGCGGATCTCGGAGTGACCGGTGCGCGAACCAGCGGTGCTCCTCAGAGTGCGCTGCGATCGGAAGCACGAAGCTCCCTGCAGGCCAGCACCGTGGCGAGCAGCACGGCGAGGTAGCAGGCTGCGATGGCCATCCCTATCGCCGGCCAGGGGAGGCTGAGCACGAAGTCAGGCATCCGCCAGGCCGTGATGACGACCGTTGGGATCGCCATCACCAGCGCCAGGATCGTGCTCACCGCGAGGAGGAAGGCGTTCTGGGCCATCACCACCTGCCGCGCCCAGCCCGGCGAGAGCCCGACCGCGATCAGGCTGCCCAGGTACCGCCGCATGGTTGCCACCTGGGCGCGCGAGAGCGCGATGCTACCCAGCAGCACGACCAGCATCAGGCCGGCGGCTCCAGCGAAGAGCGCCTGCGGCACGATGAGCTCACGACGCTCGTAGATCCGGACCTGAGAGGGGTCCAGGCCGGCGTCCAGCACCGCCTGTCGCGCCGCCTGGGCTTCGGTGTTCGGGATCCCGGTGAAGAGCAGGCCCCCATCGCTGACCGGCAGCCCGAGCCGCTCCGCGGTGGCGGCCAGCATCACCCCATTATGGCTGTGTCTCCATCCAGGATAGATGCGAACGGCGAGTGCCCGGAGCCGTACCTCCCGCTCGTCGTAGACCAGCGTGCGCTCGCCGCTCTCCTCGCCGTCCCAGGCGAGCATGCCGCCCCCGGCCAGCAGCGCCGCTTCCTCAGCCGTCAACGAGCGGCCGAGCAGGCGGCCCACGTCGTCCACCGTGTCCAGCACCAGAATGATCCCTAGGTCATGCCGCATCATGACGAGGATACCCTGCTCCCCGAGATAGCGCAGGTGCACCGGCGGGTCGTACCCGCCCAGCCGGTCGCGCACCACTGCCGGTATCCCTGCCGATGGCCCTCCACTCACCAGAAGCTGGCCGGGTGCGACCGGTGGGATGCGCTGCTGCTCGTTGGTCGCGATCAGGGTCTCGATCAAGCCGAGGTAGCCCAGGGAGAGGCCGAGCACCGCGGCCAGCACGGTGACGGTGACGGCGCCGCGAGCGCGCTCGTGTTCGAGGTTCCGTCGAGCGAGCCGGAGGCGCGGATCTTGACGTGGGAACAGGGGCAACGCCCACTCCAGCGCCTCCGGTACTAGGAGCAGCACGGTGGCGGCTACCGTCCCGGCAAGCACCATCGCCTCCTCGACCCTGTCCAGCCGGGAGACCAGCACGATCGAAACGCAGGCGACGAGCACTGCCAGGCCGTGACGCACGTTCGCGAGGTGGCGACGACGCCGCGACGTCTCAGGCTGCCCCTGATAGGCTGCCGGGTCCTGGATCGGGGGCTGCTCGCCCAGTGCCAGCCAGGACAGCGCGGTGCCGGCCACACAGGCGGCGACCGCCCCCACCGCCAGCCGGGCGACTGGGTCGATCAGGCTCGGGAACGGCGAGAGCTCCTGTGCCCGCAGCTCGAACTCCTCGATGACGAGCCTGCCGGCAAGCCCGATCCCCACGCCCAGGGCCAGCCCAGCCACGAGCGCGACCAGTATCCAGCCGCTCACCGCCACGCCGAGCGCGAGCGCGGCGCGGGCCGGCGACAGCCCTAAGGCCACCAGAAGCCGGCCGCTACGCCGCAGTCGTCGCTGGCCCAGGGCAAAGACCGCCAGCGAGGCGAGGGCAGGCAGCAGCAGCGACGGCACCGTGTAGCTCCCCGGCAGCCGCTCGACCCAGGACCGCGGCGCGGCGCTTCGCACCTGCGCGCGGTCCTGGGTCACCTCCGCCAGGGTGTGGGCCACCTCGCCTGCCGGCAGCTCCAGCTCCTGGGCGAGCTCCGCGCTCACCGAGTCGATCACCCGCTGGCGCTCACCCCCCTCCCAGTAGAGCACCGGAACGGCGCTGACGCGCGGGAAGGCCTGCAGGGCTGCCTCGCCGATCGTCCCGAACGTGCCCGGCGCCGCCAGGATCTCGTGGTAGTCGCCGTAGCGGTCGTCGACGAGCCCGACGACCTGGAACTGCTCGTGGCCGGCCAGCACGGGCAAGATGTCGCCGGGGGAGGCCAGCGCTCCCCGTCTGGTTCGCGCGACGGTGACTTCACCCGGGCGCTCGGGCCAGCGGCCGGCGAGCAGCACATAGCGGCCGGGGAATGGAGCACGTGACCAGTCGGTCTCGAAGTACCAGGTGCGTGGCGGATTCGCCTGAGCCGGTCGGATGTCGTCTACAGAGATCAGAAGCACCATCGCCTCGGAGGCACCCCCGGCCAGCGCCGCCGCCTCGATCGTGCGCACCAGCCCGGCATCCTGAGGCGCGAGCGACGTTACCCGGCTCAGATTGGCGGTAAATTCGAAGCGCCCCAGGTCGCGCTCGACCACCTGCTCGCCCGTGAGGGTGTAGGCGCTCATCAGGATATAAGCGGCGACCACCGTCGCAGCGATCGCCGCCAGGAGCCAGGAGGAAGCCGCCAGCGACCGGTTGCGCATGAACCGGTGCCCGAGCCGGAGGGAGAGAGCGAGCGAGGGGCGCAGGCGGATCCCGGACGGGCGGGAGCTCCGGGGCACTCCACCTCGCCCGCGTCCGGATCGGCGCTGGAGCGGTCGCCTGCTGGGCATTCGCTCAGACCCTCACCACCTCGCGCCGGCTCAGGCGCCCATCGACCATCTCGTAGACGGTATCGGCGTACTCCTGGCACAGGGGATCGTGCGAGCAGACCACCGCCAGCGTGCCCTGTTCGCAGAGCGCGCGGACGAGCGCGAACAGCGCCCGCGAGTTGGCCGAGTCGAGCGAGCCGGTGGGCTCGTCGGCCAGCAGCACCCGGCGCTGCCCGGCGAGCGCCCGGGCGATGCCGACCCGCTGGCGCTGCCCGCCTGAGAGCTGGCTGGGCAGGCGGTCTGTTAGGCCCCCGAGCCCGACCCGCTCCAGCTCGGCCAGCGCGGCCGCTCGGGCCTGCTCGAGCGGCACCCCGCGCACCTCCAGCGGCAGCGCCACGTTCTCCCAGGCGGTGAACTCCTCAATGAGCTGGTGGTCCTGGAAGACCACGCCCACCGTCTCCAGCCGCAGCCGTGCCCGCCCGGCCTCGTCCAGCGCGCCGACGTCGACACCGGCCACGTGGATCGTGCCGCTATCGGGCACGTCCAGCCCGGCGATCAGGTTGAGCAGGGTGGTTTTGCCCGATCCGCTGGGGCCGAAGATACAGACGAACTCGCCAGCCCGCGCGGCGAACGAGACCTCGCGCACCGCGTGGACGGTCTCCGCCGGTGTGACGAACGCCCGGCTGACCCGGTCCACCCGCAGCAGCTCGGGCCTGGCCGAGCTTTGAGCTGCTTCTCGCGAGCACGTGTGGTTCTCCATGAAAACCCCTCGCCGCTCTCGGTCTTGTCGTTCGTGTCTATCGGTGAGCGGTGGCCGTCCCCCAGAGGCAGTTGAACGAATCTTAGCGGCCTCACGCCAGGTCCGTCAATGGCTGGCTTCTTCCATGCGAGTACTAGGGCGGACGCCCACGACCGCAGCGCGGGTCGCTCGCGCGTGAGTCGCTGCCGCGGCGGGCGCGGGCTCAGGTTCCGCCTCTCCTGTTCGTAGGGGCGACCGGCTGGTCGCCCCGCGCAGTGATGGGAGCGGTGAGGCCGCACCGGGTTGTCGCACGTGTCGTAGACTGAGACCCAGGGGATGCACCGTACCGATGAGACGAATGCTGACGCCGGCTCGAATCGCCCGCACGCTCGCAATGGTGCTCTGTCTGGCCAGTGCGGCCTGCGCGCTGCCGGGCCGTCGCGCAGGGCCGGAGCTACCGGAGGCGCCTGCGACTATGAACTTGACCAGCCCCGCCTTCGCCGCGGACGCGGCGATCCCTCAGCGCTTCACCTGCGACGGCGAGGACATCTCGCCTCCGCTCTCCTGGTCGGACCCACCCGAGGGGACGCGCGCCCTCGCCCTTGTCATGGACGACTCCGACGCGCCCGGCGGCACCTTCACCCACTGGCTCGTCTACGACCTGCCGGCGGAAGCCCGCTCGCTACCCGAGGGCGTGCCGGCGGGGCGAGAGCTGCCGGGCGGCGGGAAGCAGGGCGAGAACGACTTCGGCCGGACCGGCTACGGCGGCCCCTGCCCGCCGCGCGGCGAGCAGCACCGCTACCGTTTCACGCTCTACGCGCTCGATGCCCCCCTCGGCCTGCCGCCCGGCGCCGGGCGAGCGGCGGTGCTGGAGGCGATCGCCGGCCACGCGCTGGCTCGCGGGGTGCTCACTGGCACCTATCGCCGGGGCGAGTAGCGCACGGGCGGTCGCCGTGGTACATCACAGAGCCGGTGACCGGCAGAATGGGCCGCGTTCGGCCAGGCGTGGGGATGGCGCAGCAGAGCCAGCGAGGACGGCCAGGGGCCTTGCGCCCATCTGAGGAAGTCCGGTCGATGTTCGACCGGATCTCCCGGCGCTACGATCTGATGAACCGCCTGATGACCGGCGGGCGCGACGTGGCCTGGCGCCGGCTGGCGGCGCGCGAGGCGCTGGCCGGCGGCCGCGGCTGTGTCCTCGACGTCGCCAGCGGCACCGGGGATCTGGCCATCGAGCTGGCGCGCCAGGGTGCCGCGCGGGTGGTCGCGCTCGACTTCTCGCGGGAAATGCTGCGCAGCGCAGCGGAGAAGCTCCGCCGGCTGGGACATCCCCACATCGAGCTGGTCTGCGCGGACGCGATGCGCCTGCCGTTCCCCGACGCGACCTTCGACGCCTGCACCATCGGCTTCGGCCTGCGCAACTTGCCGGACTACCAGGCCGGCATCGCCGAGATGGCGCGGGTGCTGCGGCCGGGCGGGCGGCTCGTGATCCTGGAGACCACGCCGGTGCGGCAGCAGTGGCTGGCGCCGCTCTTCCACCTCTACTTCGACCAGATCGTGCCCCTCATCGGCGGGCTGGTCAGCGGCGATCGCGACGCCTACGGCTACCTGCCGCGCTCGACGGGCGCCTTCCCCGACGCCGAGACGCTGGCCGGCATGCTGGCCGGCGCCGGGCTCGCCGAGGTGCGCTTCCGGCGGCTGATGCTGGGCACGGTGGCCCTGCACGTGGCGATTCGGCCATGCGCCGCGGTCTGAGCAACGCGGCTCAGACCCAACCGGCGGGCGATCCCGGCAGCCTCCCAGACCCCGGTTTCGCCAGCCATCCCCCCCGTGAGCCGGATCAGAACGATAGGCTAGGCATTGTGCCGCTTCCCCACCGACCGAGCCGGTCGTCTGCAGCTCACTCCCCCGCAGACCATCCGGTAGGGATGACCGGCCGGTCATCCCTACCGTCCAGTAGTCAGCGCCTTCAAGGGCGTGAGGCGGGCACGCGCGGGCGGAGTCACCGAGACGGCTCATCCCCTGGTATCAGCCCCAGCTCGCGCAGCGCCGCCTCCAGCGTGTCGAGATCCTGCTCGACGGTGGCGAAGGCGGCCAGGTACGGCTCCGGCGTGGTCAGGTCCACCCCAGCGTCGCGCAGCAGGTCGAGCGAGTCTTTGGAGGAGCCGGCGGCCAGGAACGCCAGGTAACGGCGGCGTGCATCCTCGTCGCCGGAGAGCACCGCGCGCGCCAGCGCGGTTGCCGCCACCAGCCCGGTCGCGTACTGGAACACGTAGAAGCCGCGGTGGAAGTGCGGCACCCGGCTCCACTCGTGGGCCACCTGCTCATCCACCACGAGATCCGGCCCGTAATACTCGCGCAGCAGCCGGCCATACTCCCGCGTCATCCAGTCGGGACTTAACCCCTCACCCCGCTCGACCGCCTGGTGCGTGAGCAGCTCGAACTCGGCGAAGAGCGTCTGGCGCCAGAGCGTCGTGCGGAACGTCTCGAGCGCGTCGTTGACCAGCGCGGCCCGCTCGCGCGGGTCGCCGGTGATGTCCAGCAGGTGAGCGGTGAGCAGCCGCTCGTTGAACGTGGAGGCGACTTCGGCCACGAAGATCGTGTACTGCGAGGTCGGGTGCGGCTGGGCTCGCGAGGAGAAGTAGGAGTGCATCGCGTGGCCGACCTCGTGGGCCAGCACGAACACCTCGCGGAGCGTGCCGTTCCAGTTCAGCAGGATGTACGGGTGGACGCCATAGACACCCAAGCTATAGCCGCCCGATCGCTTGCCCGGCGTCTCGTGGACGTCGACCCAGCGGGAATGCAGACCCTGGCGTAACGGCTCGGTGTACTCCGGACCCAGCGGCTCCATGGCTGCCAGCACCAGGTCGCGGGCTTCGGCGTACGTATAGGTCCGCTCCGGGCGCTCGACCAGCGGGACGTAGAGGTCGAAGGCGCGCAGCTCGCCGAGCCCGAGCGCCTGCTTGCGCAGGCGGAGGTAGCGCTGCAGCAGCGGCGCGTGCTGTCGCACGAGCTCGATGAGTGTGGTGTAGACCTCGAGCGGGATGGCGTTCGGGTACAGCGCGGCCTGAAGCGCCGACTCGTAGCGGCGAGCGCGCGCGTAGAAGACGTCCGCCTGTGTGCTCCCGGCGAGCAGCGCACCGAGCGTGTGGCGATGGGCCAGGTATGGCGCGTGGAACACCTCGTACGCCTGCTGGCGTACCTGCCGGTTCCGTCGCTCGAGGAGCAGGAGGTAGCGGCCCTTGGTCAGCTCGATCTCGGTACCGTCCTCGTCGATGACGACGCCGTAGCGGATGTCGGCGTTGTCGAGGAAGGTGAAGGCATTTGACGGCGCGCGGGCCAGCTCGGCCGTCTCGGCCAGCAGCTCCTCGACCTCCGCCGAGCGGGTGTGCGGGCGCATCCGGATCGTCTGCTCGATCTCGCGTCGGAAGGGTGCCAGCCCTGGCTCTTGCTCCAGGAAGGCGCGGAGCTCGTCGTCGGTGAAAGCCAGCAGCTCGGGCGCGATCCAGGCAGCGGCGCGGCTGGCAGCCACCGCCAGCGACATCGCCTGCTCGTAGCGCTGGACCGCCTCGGGGTCGCGCGTGTCCTGGTCCCGGGCCAGGAGCGCGTAGGCGAAGAGCTTCTCGACGCGCTGGTCGATCTCGTCGGCCAGCGTGAGCACGGCCAGGATCTGCTGGGCGCCCTGCCGCAGCGTGCCGCGCATCCCCTCTAGCCGGGGCAGTTCGGCCAGCACGGCCTGCCGCTCGGCCTCCCAGTCGGCCGGGGTCGGGTAGAGATCGGCCAGTTCCCAGCGCTCCTCGATCGGAATCTGCTCGCGCGTGAGCTGCTGCACCATGCTCATTCCTCCCAGTGGATGACTACGATCGCCATCTCGCGCCCCAGTGTACCTGCCGGTGCCAATAAACCAGAACGAAGGTACCATGGCATCCGACGGCGATGTGATGGATAATGAGCACAGGGCATGTCACTGTGGGAAGCTGTTATTACCAGTTCACGACCGTGCTTTCAGTCCCCATCGCGGCGTACCTGAAGGTTGTGGTCGACTTTTCCACTGACCCGGCGAGGATCATCACTGCTTTCCCGACCAACCGCATTCATCAGGGGGAGGAACAGCTATGGCCGTGAACGATTGGCTAGCCTTTGAATATCATCCCAGGATCCCGTCTCCCGAGGAACTGGCCGAACGGCTGCGAGTGTCACGCATCACTGTGACCTACAACCCATTAGCGGATGAGTTACTCGTGCTCTGGGATCTCCCCGCGAAACCAGCAGTTAGTGTCTTTTTCGATGATCCTGACTGGCTCGCCTATCGGCTAGATCCGGACACGCACGATGTGGTGGGCTTCCATATTCTGGACTACCTGCACCGGGCCGTTCGCGAGTACCCAGAACTTTTGGAGCTGGCCGAGCCGGCAGAGATTCCTGCGGAACTGGTCGAAAGAGCGTATCAGAACGTACCGGAGGAGGAACACGCGCGCGCTGCCGTGCGCGTCCTTGCTTGCCTGGCTGCATCGAGCTAGTTCCTCTCTGTGACTCCACAGGCATCAACGGTGCTGCATTCCCGGGGCTGAGCTGTGCTGGCCGGAGCGTTTTCGCAGCTCGCCGCCTGTACCGTATCGGACGCCGTCAGACGCGTACCGTCCAGTATGAGGTAGCCTCCGAAATCTGACAGGTCTCCACCCCAAACCCTCTCTTCGCCCAGCGCGGGAAGATGAGGCAGGGTGCGAGAAACCGCCGTTTGCTCCTTAGCAGCGAGCCCGTCGGGTGAGACGGGGATCTGGCAGCGCTCAGCGCGATGGCTCGGTACCAGACATAACCAGTAGCAACGCGCGTTTTCGGGTCTCGTGATCCAGATTACCCGGCAGGCTTGGCTCGCAGGGTGCTCCGTGTGGCATCGCACGAGTGCTTATTGTAAAGTTCAACCCAGCGACTGTTCCCCGAATCGGAGTTGGTGTGCATACAGAAGGAGGCCCAGGATGGCTGAGACACGACAGAACGTGGCCGAGACTCGACCGCAGGAGACGGCGCCCGCGCGGGCGACTGACCTCGTGACCGAGCATGGGCGCACGACGATCGCGGACGACGTGGTGGCCAAGATTGCGGCCATCGCGGCCAGAGAAGTTCCGGGTGTGCACGAGCTGGTCTCGCAAGGAGTCGGTGGGACGTTGAGCGGGCTGACCCAGCGCGTTGCTGGCGGTGGGGGCGACAACATCGGCACGCAGGGCGTCAGCGTGGAAGTCGGACAGCGCGAGGCGGCCGTGGACCTGCGCATGATCGTCGACTACGGCGTGAGCATCCCCCAGGTGGCAGACGCCGTCCGGCGGAACATCCGGAACCGGGTCAACTCGATGACCGGACTCACCGTCCGCGAGGTGAACATCGACGTGACCGATCTGTACTTTGCTCAACAGCAACAACAGACCGACACACGTGTCCAGTAGGTGCGAAGGGCGGCCGTGATGCCTGAGCATGCAGCGCTCGATGAGATCGTGATCGCGCGAGCGGTTGCGGCCGCCGTCCAGCGGGTGCCAGGGGTTGCCGGGATCGGCCAGGGGCGGCACGCAACGGCGACCTATGGCCCGAACCAGGTGATTCGTGGTGTCGGCGTCACCCGTGCGCGTGGTCCGCTGGATATCGACATCCATCTCACCGCCGCCTATGGGGCTGCAGTCGATCTGCCGGAGCTCGCCGAGCGGGTACGCGAGGCAGCGCGTGCAGCTCTCGACGATCTCAGTGTGGAGGAAGTGGGTGGTATCGACGTGACAGTCGAGGACCTGCGCGTCGGAGGAGAGCAGCCATGAACGTCTTCAACCGTCTGCTCGCCCTCGTCGTCTCGGCCCTGCTGGTCATCGTGGCCGGCGCTGTGCTGCTGGTCATGCTCGGGCTCGCCGAGCCGGCTTCTCTGTCCCCCGCCCCGTGGTTCACTGATCGGCTCGAGGACTTCGCTGCCTTGACCGGCAGCGACCGTGCCTGGACGATCACCGTCGCTGCCGTGCTCCTGGTCGTCGGTCTGTCGCTGTTCGTCCTGGAGTTGCTGCCAGGTCGGAGGGAGCCCCCCAGGCTTACGGTGCGCCAGGATGGGATGGGGCGAGTGACGGTCGACCGCCGGGCCGTCCAGGACCTGGTCTCCTGGGAGGCAGCGCAGGTCGAGGGTGTGCGGGAGGTCCGGTCTCACCTGATCGAGGGGCGTGACGGCTTACGGGTACACTGCCAGGTCTCGGTCGATCCAGAGACCAGCGTGCCGGAGCTCACCGACACCCTGCAGCAGCGGGTCAAGACCGCCGTCGAGCGTCATCTCGGACGCGCAGTGGCAGCGGTGCAGGTCGATGCCCAGGTCGCGCCGCTCGCCAATGGTCGCGCGAGCCGAGTTCGGTAGCGGGCAGACGGAAGGACTGGAGCGATGCAGACGAGATTAGCTGGGGGGATATCCGCGCTCGCACGCGGCCTGAGCCCGGTGACGGCAATCGTGCTGGGGGCGCTACTGATCATCCTGGGTATCCTGATCATTCTGTACCCGGCACTGCTCTACTGGATGGTCGGCATCGGCCTGATCCTCGGCGGGGTTGCCCTGGTTGCGGCTGTGCTGGCGCCCCCACGGTCGATGTGAGCGGCGCGCGTCACCGGGCTGCCCAAGCTGGTCGAGCAACCGGCGTGCGATCAGGCATGCGCCGCCCGCACCTCGACCTGCCCGTTCTGGACGCGCACCTCGAGGCGCGGCGCCGGGTAGGTCGCTGGGCCGTCGAGGACCCGGCCGTCCTCCAGCGAGAAGCGCGAGCCGTGCCAGGGGCAGGTAATGCTGCAATCGGAGACTGTGCCCTGCGAGAGCGGTCCCCCGAGGTGCGAGCAGGTCTCGCCCAGGGCGTAGATCTGGCCGCCACATCGGACCAGCACGATGGGCACCTCTCCAGCGATGGCTCGTCGCGGTTTCCCCTCCTCGAGCTCCGTCTCGGGCAGCACCGGCACGAAGCTGCGGGGCAGTCCCTCGCGCGTCGCGTGGTCGACCCCGATCCGCTCGCCATAGACCAGGTGGCCGCCGAGATACGCCGCGGCGAATGCCAGCGCATAGCCGAGGAAGCCGAGTGCCTGCCCGGCCCCCCGCGCCCCGTTCCTGCGGCACCAGAGCGACGTTGCGTAGAGCAGCGTGGCGCTGAGATTGAGGGAGCCGTGGACTAAGCCGATCCGTGACGGACGGCCTCGCGTGTGCTGCCAGTCGTTGAGGCCGCTGGCCGCCGCGCCGACCGCGGCCGCGAGCCCCACCCCGAGGATAGCGTCGGCCCCGCTCCGGCGGCGACGCCGGCCGCCGAAGACCTCGGCCGCGTCGAGGACGGCGACAGCGGTCCAGGCGCCGAGCGGCACATCGGTCAGAACCGGATGGAGCGGGTGCCCGAGCCAGGTACCGTGTAGAGCATTCTTCAGCCAGCGGCCGGCCAGCCCTCCTCTCGCCAGCGCCGAGCCGACGGCGCCGCGCAGCACCTTGCCCGGCCGATCCAGCCAGCGCTGCCGGTCGATTGCGTTCAATATCGCTTCCCACCACACGGTGCCTCTCCGATCACCCTCGATTCCCGCCCGTCGTGACGCTCCGGTTCAGCGAGGGGACAGCCGTTGCTCGCCGGAGGTCAGGTAGGCTGATTGTACGATCGCGTTTTGTCAAGTTCCAGGGGTGCGGGTGCTCCGGGAGTGAGGCCGGTGCGGCCCTTGCCGGATGCCCGAGGTGGCGCTAGGCTGCCGTGGAGCGCGTTTCCGCTGATTTCTGGAGGATTCGACCATGCCGAAGCTCGTGATCCGCAACGCTCGCACGCGGCAGCGCCCGGCTGAGCTCGTCGATATCGCCATCGAGGAAGGGAAGATCGTTGCCATCGGCTCCGGTCTGGAACGGGGCGACGATGAGCTCGACGCCAGGGGCAGGCTCGTCACCGAGTCGTTCGTCGATCCACACCTGCACCTGTGTAAGGTCTATACGTTCCACATGGTCGGCGAGGGGGCGCTGGCACAGTACCAGGGCGGCGCGATGGGCGGGGCGATGTCGGCCATCGAGCTCGCGGCCGCGGTGAAGGCAGAGTACCGGGAGGATTGGATCTATCGCAACGCTCGCCGGGCACTGCTTGACGGCCTGCGCTATGGCGTGACGCATGTCCAGGCGTTCGTCGACGTGGACACGAAGGCGCGGCTGGAGGCGGCCCGGGCGGTGTTGCGCCTTCGCGACGAGCTGGCCCCAGCCGTGCAGGTCGAGGTCGTCGCCTTTCCGCAGGACGGCCTGCTACGCGATCCTGGGGCTGCCGACTACGTCCGGGAAGCGATCCAGCTCGGCGCCGACGTGGTCGGTGGTATCCCCTGGATCGAGTACACCGACGAGGCGATGCGGGAGCATGTCGAGTGGGCGTTCGACCTGGCGAGGGAGACTGGTCGGCCGGTGGCGATGCTCGTGGACGATGCCGGCGATCCTGGCCTGCGCACGACCGAGCTCCTGGCTACGGCGGCGCTTCGCTATGGGTGGCAGGGCCGGGTCACGGCGTGCCATGCCCGGGCCATGGCCCTGTACCCGGAGCCGTACTTCCGCAAGCTGGCGGTGCTGGCGAGGCAGGCCGATCTCCGCTTCGTGGTCGACCCGCACACCGGCCCGCTCTATGCCCGCGCGTTCGACCTGCTCGACGCCGGAGTAATCGTCGCGCTGGGCCAGGACGACATCGCCGACGCCTACTACCCTTATGGGCGACATAACATGCTGGAAGTGGCGTTCCTCGCTTCGCACCTGATGTGGGCGATGACGCCCGCGGCGATGGAGCGGCTCTACGACATGGCGACGACCCTGGCGGCCCGGGCGATGGGTGTCGAGGGGCACCGGCTGGCTGTCGGGGCGCCGGCGAACCTGGTCGTGCTCGAGGCGGAGAGCGTGCACGAGGCCATCCTCGAGCACGCGCCGCCGCGCTACGTGATCGCGAACGGCCGGCTCGTCGCTGAGAATGCCAGCTCGTCCACACTCTATGTGTGATGTCCTCGATCCTGAGTCTTCGGTCAGGAAGCTGCGGCAGCTTCCTGCCAAGGAGCCAGCCACGCGCGGTGGGCATCGAGCAGCTCGTCGACCAGTGCCTGGATCTGGTCCAGATCTAGCTCCGCGCTGGTGTGCGGATCGAGCATAGCCGCATGATAGATATGCTCCCGCCGGCCGGTCAGCGCCGCCTCTACCGTCAGCGCCTGCACATTCACGTTGGTCTGGATCAACGCCGCAAGCTGCGGCGGCAGCGGGCCGACGTGCACCGGCTGCACCCCGTTGCGGTCCACCAGGCAGGGCACCTCCACGCAGCAGCCTGGAGGTAGATTATCGATCAGCCCGTGGTTCATCACGTTCCCGTTGATCACCCGCGGCTGTCCGGTCTCCATCGAGTGGATGATCAGCGTGGCGTACTCGCCGGAGTGATGCGGCCGGCCGGTCCGCGCTTCCTCTTCCCACACCCGTTGCAGCCAGGCGGCGCGCCGGTGCTCGCCGACCGCCTCCAGCATCGCGAGCTGACGCTGGCGCCGGTCCTGCTCGTAACGGGCGAGCGCGGCCGGATCCGGATCGAGCAGCGCCGCGCGCATCTCCAGCCAGTCGGCGATCTGGGCCTCGCAGCGGCGCGGGTACTCGTCGAGCGGGATGTTGAACCGCTCGATCAGATCGGGCCGGTCCCGCTTGATGAACCAGGGCACATACTCGGAGAAGTGTTCACTCGACTCCGTAGGGAAGTAGCCGAAACGGCGAAAGATCTCGAACCGCACCCGGTCGTGCGCTGGCGCATCCCCATCATCGAGGAGCCGGCGGAGTGCTGGATAGAGATCCTGCCCGTGGTGCTCCAGGCGCAAGTAGAAGGCCAGATGGTTGATGCCGGCGCAGACATACGTAACCTCCTCCGGTTTCAGGCCCAGCAGGTGGGCCAGGTAAGCCGCCGTGCCCTGCACGCTGTGGCAGAGCCCGACGACCTTGACCCGCGTCGCCCGGCTGACGGCCCAGACCAGCATCGCCATCGGGTTCACGTAGTTGAGGAGGAGTGCCTGCGGGCACAGCTCTTCCATGTCGCGGGCCAGCTCGAGCATGACTGGGATGGTGCGCAACGCCCGCATGATCCCGCCGATGCCGAGGGTGTCGCCGATCGTCTGGTGAAGACCGTACTTCTTCGGGATCTCGAAGTCGATCACCGTGGCCGGGCGGTACCCACCAACCTGGAACATAGTGAGGACATAGTCAGCGCCGTCGAGCGCTCGGCGCCGGTCGGTCGTTGCCTCGATCTGTGGACGGGCATCGGCCTGATCGGCGACGCGGTGAGCGACTAGCTCGGTATCGCGTAACCGATCAGGGTCGATATCCATCAGCGCGATGGTGGCCTGGTGGAACTCGGGGAAGAGGAACAGGTCGCGCAGCAACGCGCGTGCGAACACCGTGCTCCCGGCCCCGATGAACGCGAGCTTCATAGTCGCCTGTACTCCTGTGGCCCTATCCCTGCTGCCCGCCGTGGCTCGTATCGGCCGGTGGCCACTGGGGCAACGTCGAGCGCGCGACCTGGCTATCGAGCGCCTCGTAGTCGAAGTAGCCGATCGTCTCGTAGAGTTCCGCGCGGGTCTGCATCTCGGGCACGAGGTCGCGGGTGGTTCCGTGCTCCCAGAGGTGCTGGTAGAGCCGCTCCATGGCTCTCGCCGCGACCCGGAGGGCCGAGACCGGGAACAAGATAATGCGGTAGCCCCAGCTCGCCAGCTCGGCCGCGGTGTACGGCGGCGTCTTGCCGAACTCGGTCAGGTTGGCCAGCAACGTCACCCCCGGCAGCGCCTCGCTCACGGCCCGGAAGTCCCGCTCGTTCGTCAGTGCCTCGGGAAAGATCGCGTCTGCCCCAGCGGCCAAGTAGCGTCGTGCCCGGGCGACGACGCCCTCGAGTCCCTCGCTCTCGTGCGCGTCAGTGCGAGCGATAATGTAGAGCGTCGGTGCGACCGCCTTGATCGCTCGGATCTTCTGCTCGAGCTCCTCTGGAGGCACGAGCGACTTGTCGCTGAGGTGGCCGCACTTCTTCGGGTAGCTCTGATCTTCGATCTGGACTCCCGCTACCCTGGCCTCCGCCAGCGTGCGGGCGGCTCGTGCCGCGTTCAGCACCCCGCCGTACCCGGTGTCGATGTCGACGATGAGGGGAAGCTCGGCGGCGCGCACGATGTCGCGGGCCCGCTCGGCCACCTCCTCGAGGCCGACAAGCCCCAGGTCGGGCAGCCCGCGGCTCGCCGTGTAGGCTCCGCCCGAGAGGTAGAGCGCGCGGAAGCCGGCGCGCCGGGCCAGGAGCGCGGCGAGGGCGTCGTGCGCCCCCGGGAGCACTAGTGGTTCCTGGGCCACCAGCTCGCGGAACTGCTCGGCCAGCACAGCCTGCGGGGTCGGGCTCTGCTGCAGCCAGCTCACCGGCACGCCATCCTTCCGCTAGCCACGATGGAGCGCGTCCATGAGGTGATCGACTGGCAGGTCGGGTAGCTGCGGCGACTCGGCCAGCAAGGCGTACAGCCGCTCGGCCTGGCGCTCCGGATAGGCGGCGGCGAGCGCGCGGCGCAGCTTCTCGCGTAGGAGCGGCAACCCTTCCTGGCGACGCCGCGGGTGCCCGAGCGGGAACTCGACGAGCACCCGCTCGGTACTGGTGCCGTCGGTGAAGAAGACCTGGACGGCGTTCGCGATCGAGCGCTTGTCGGGGTCGAGGTAGTCACGGCTGAACTGGGGATGCTCGACCACGGCCATTCGGGCGATCAGCGCTGGGATGCGCGGGTCGGACGCGACCGGCTCGGTGTAGTGCTCGTAGCGCAGCTCGCCGTAGAGGAGCGCCACCGCTGTCATGTACTGGAGCGAGTGGTCGCGGTCGGCCGGGTTAGCGAACGGCCCGGGCTTATCGATGATACGGACGGCCGGCTCCTGCGTCTCGATGACGATCCGCTCGATCTCGTCCAACCGGTCACGCACCAGCGGGTGCAGCCGGAACGCGGCCTCCACGGCGGTCTGCCCGTGGAACTCCGCCGGGAAGGCGATCTTGAAGAGGACGTTCTCCATCACGTAGCTGCCCAGCGGACGGCCGAGCACGACCCGCTCGCCGCGCAGCACCACGTCCTCGAACCCCCAGCGGGGCGCGCTGAGCGCCGTGGGGTAGCCGGGCTCGCCCCGGAGAGCCAGGAACGCGAGCCGGACGGCACGGCTGGTCGCGTCGGCGGCGGCCCATGACTTGCGCGGCCCAGTGTTCGGGTAGTGGCGGTACGTGCGCAGCGCCGGCCCATCGATCCAGGCGTTCGAGAGCGCGCTCAGCACCTCGTCCTCCCCGCCGCCCAGGAGGGCGGTCGCGACGGCTGCCGAGGCGACCTTGACGAACTGGACGTGGTCGAAGCCGAAGCGGTTGAGGCTGTTCTCGAGTGCGAGGATGCCCTGGATCTCGTACGCCTTGATCGCCATCGTGAGCACGTCGCGCAGGCGGAGCGGCGCCTCGCCACGGCTGCGCCGCAGCCGGCTGACATGGTCGGCGACGGCCAGCACCGCGCCGAAGTTGTCGGACGGATGGCCCCATTCCTTCGCGAGCCAGGTGTCGTTGTAGTCGAGCCAGCGGATCATGGCCGTGATGCTGAAGGCCGCCTGCACGGGATCGAGGACGTGTGGCGTCCCCGGCACCTTGACCCCGTTGGGGACGACGGTGCCGGGCACGACCGGCCCCAGCAGCGCGGTGCACTCGGGATAGGCCAGCGCCTCGAACGCGCAGGCGAGCGAGTCAGCCAGCGCCAGCCGGGCGGTCTCGTAGGCTAGCTCGCTGGAGATCTCCGCGCGGAGGGTGTAGTCCGCAAGCTCCTGCAGGGCCCGATCCGGAGCCGGTCGCGCGTGGGTGAGGGTCGCCACGTGCCCCCTTCTCCTCTCGCTCTCACACGGCCAGCGCGGTGTCTATGCCGGCTTCAGCCCGCGCGGGCCAGTGTAGCGCACCCGCGGCCGGAAGAGCCGGTTATGGGCGTGCTGCTCGACGACGTGCGCTACCAGGCCGGCTGTGCGCGCGGCGAAGAAGATCGGCGTGTAGAGCTCGATCGGGATGCCGAGGACGTAGAAGACCGGAGCCGCGTAGTAATCCAGGTTCGGGTAGAGGCCCTTCTCAGCGTGCATCAGGCGCTCGGCGCGCTCGCACATGCGCAGGAGCTTCTGCCCCTCGGCGTCGCCGCGCTCGGCGACCAGCCGGGTCAGCGTCTCTTTCAGGAGCTGGGCACGCGGGTCCATGCGTCGCATGTAGACGCGGTGCCCGAAGCCCATGATCCGCTCCTTGCGGGCCAGCCGCTCCCGGATCCAGCGCTCGATCCCTTCCTCGTCGCCGGCCTCGAGCAGCATCGCCATGACCGCCTCATTCGCCCCACCGTGGAGCGGCCCCTTGAGCGAGGCCACGGCTCCGGTCAGCGCGCCGTAGACATCGGCCAGGGTGGAGGCGATGACCCGGGCGGCGAACGTCGAGTTGGGCAGCTCGTGCTCGCTGTAGGCGATGAGGGCCTGGTCGAAGACACGCACCTCGGCCGGGCTGCCATCGCGGCCAGTGATCATCCAGAGGAAGTTCGCGGGGAAGGACCGGCTCGGGTCGGGGGCCAGCGGCTGCTGCCCCTCGCGCACGCGCACCAGGTTCGCGACGATCGTGGCCGCCTGAGCTACGATCCGCAGGCCGCTCTCACGGTCCTGCTCGGGATCGACCCGCTCCACCCCGGGGTCGAAGCCCCCGAGCGTTGAGATAGCGGTGCGCAGGCGATCCATGGCGTGCATCCGGGGCGGCAGGAGCCGCAATATCTCCCAGATCTGCGCTGGCACCTCCGCGGCGGCCAGCAGCCGGCGTTCCAGCACCGCGCGCTCCTGGTCGTCCGGTAGCCGCCCGTCGATGAGCAGCCCGACCACATCGACGTATGTCCGTTCCCGCGCGAGGTCGAGCAGGTTGTAGCCGCGGACGACGATCTCCTCGCGCTCGACATCGAGGAAGGAGATCGCGGTTTCGGTCGCGATTACCCCTTCGAGTCCGGGGCGGTAGACCTCCTCTGCCATGGCGGAATCCCTCGGTTTCAGCAGGCGATGCGGCGAGCGGCAGCACAACCTGTCACCATGTTCATTTTACGTCTTCAACGCCTGCTCGCGCTCCCGAGGCTCATCCCCCTGACGTGGTCGCAGTGCAGGACGATGGTGTCCTGTCAGTGCGCGGCGAGCGGCATCGAGGCAACCGGGCATGGACGCTCGCTGCGCGCCTGCTCCAACACGTAGTCGACGATGCGCGCCGGGATGTTTACACCGGTCGGCTGGATGCTGTTGCGGAACTCCGTGTTCGCATTGACCTCGTTCACCAGGAGCCCGCGCTCGGGGTGCTCGAAGACGTCGATCGAGAGCACGCCGCCACCCACCGCCCGCGCTGCCCGCGCGCAGAGCTCGGCCAGGTCCGGCGTGACCGGGCAGTTGGAAGCTCGGCCGCCGCGCGCCGTGTTAGTGATCCAGTGCTCCGAGGTCCGGTAGATCGCACAGATGGTCTCCTCGCCGATGACGAAGGCCCGGATGTCGCGCCCTGGCTTCTCGACGTGCTCCTGGATGTAGAAGGTGCCGTGGTGGAACCCTCCGAGCTCGGTCTTGTGCCGCACCAACGCCTCGGCGGCCGCCCGGCTGTTGACCCGCGCCAGCAACCGGCCCCAGGAGCCGAGCGGCGGCTTGACCACGACGGGATAGCCCAGTTCTTCCATCGCCGCCAGCGCCTCTTCAGGGCTGAAGGCGATGATCACGCGCGGCTGGGGCACGCCGGCTGCCGCCAGTGCCGCCGAGGTCCGTAGCTTGTCGTTGCAGACGTCGAGTACCTGCGGTGGGTTGACGGTAGCAATGCCCCAGGCCGCGCAGACGGTCGCGATGTGCAGCGCGCGCTGCTGGCTGACGCTCCGGCCTAGCACGGCGTCGTAGGGCCAGGGCGGGCCGGTGAGATCGATCCGCGCTGTCCGGTCGTGGATACGGTCACACTGGATGCCCCGCCGGTCGAACTCGGCGAGGAGGAGCTGCTCTTCGGCCCGCAGTGGGCCATGCACGAGTGCGATCCTGATATCGTGGCTCATCGATCCGACCTCTCTGGCGCATCTCGACACCATCAACCGGCATCACCATCGCTGGGCAGAGCAGCCGTTTCGCTTTGGCTGCCTGCCCCGTGCGTTTGGCGTTGCCGGTCCACCAGAGAGGGGACCGGTGCCAGCGATCAGCGCGGGGTCTGCCCGGAACCGCCGATCGAGACACGAGGACGCTCGGGCTGGGGAATCGACCCGCCGGGTGGCGGAGTGCGACCTGGCTCGCCCGGCACTGATGCCGGGTGCCAGATGCCTCGTCTGTCCCAGCGATGGACGTCGCTACTCGATCCACCATCACCGCGCTGCCGCTGAAATCGAAAGACCGCTCACCCGAACGGGGGCGAGCGGTCCACTCTCGCGGTACCACCCCGCTTCGCCGCGCCCTCGCGGGTCGCGGCCTCAGCCTGTGCCTCGCTGCGAGGCACAGCGGTTCGCTAACGGGAACCGGCCGTCGCCGCCTACCCCCGCGAGCGCGGGCTCGGGGCGAAGCTCCGAGGCCTTCTTCGCCGGCGGTAACGGACCGCTCTCTCAGCTCCCGCGGCTCTCTGTACCGGTCCCGCCGGGTACTCTCCTCTTCGCCGCCGCTTCGATATCGCGTTGGCGCAGGTAGTGTAGTCCATGAGGACCGCTGCTGTCCAGGAGATCCGGATCGTTCACCGCTCCTCCATCCGCGCGGCACCGCTCGCCCGCGCATCCGATCGATGTGGACTGTGCCGGGTCCGTCGCCGGTCGCCGGGCCTAGCGTTTGATCGTGCCGGCAGGGGATCTTTGCGAGCTCACTCGCACGGCAGTGCCCACGAGATCTGCCTCGCTCACGTCCTGCTGGCATCCGGGGCGATCGATGCTGCGCTGTAATATGATCGCGGTGGAGAACGAAACGAAGAGTCTGGAGGTAATTCGTGACCCGGCACCGCGTGCGACGCTTGGTTGCCTCGCTGGTGGTCCTGTTACCGTTGCTCGTTTTCGTCACAGCCAGCGTGGCTGCCCAGGACTTCGGCGAGCCTGAGCCTGGCCGGCATGTCTATGACCGCGCTGGAGTCCTCTCCCCCTTCGAGATCGCCGAGCTCGAGCAGCGCGCTCTGGCTGTGGAGCAGGCTGGCGCTCCGGTCGTCGTCTATCTGCGCGCTCGAGACGCGACCTTCGAGGAAACGGTCAACGACGCCCGGGCGTTGATGGATGACTGGGATATCCAGTCTACTCCCGGCGCGCGGGATGGCCTTGTCATCTTTTTCAACCTGGTGCCGGGCAACCTGGAGCACGGCGACTTCGCTATCGTCGCCGGCGAGGCGCACGCGCGCGGCGGCGTGCTCGATCAGGGTCAGCTCGACCAAATCTCCGAGCAGATGCTGGAGCTGCTGCGCGATGGCCGGATCGCTGAGGGGATCGCGATCGGGCTCGATGCGGTGGCTCGCAACCTGGCCGCCGGCCCGCCGCCGCCCAGCGAGTTCGAGCGCGCGATGTCCGATTTCGCCGGGGTCCCGCTCAACATCATCGCTCTTGCCCTGGCGGCCGGTCTAGGCCTCTTCGCCGCCCAGCGCTGGCGTTCCCGCCCGTCTACCATCGCGCCCATCGTGCCGACTACCCAGGCGCCAGCCGAGCTGCCTCCCGCCCTGGCCGGCGCTCTCGCCCGCGGTCGGATCGAGGATGCCCAGCTCGAGGCGACAATCCTGGACCTCGCCCGGCGCGGGGCACTGGCCATCGAGCCGGCCGGAAGGAAGAGGGTCCAGATTCGCCTGCTGGACTCCAGCCTGATCGAGCATCCCTTCGAGCGGGCTGTCTGGGATGCGCTGACGGCGGAGGCGGCGGACGGAGGTCTGGTCCCGAGCGACCGGCTGCGCCGGGTACGCGGGCGATGGGAAGCAGCGCGAGCGGCTCTGCGGGCGGAGCTGGAAGCGCGCGGCTGGTTCGACCCCGCGGCACGCGCGCGGCGTCGACCGCTTTACCTGGCCGGGCTCGCCGGGATCGTCCTCGCCTTTCTGGCGCTACTCCCGGTGCTCGTGGGCCAGCAGCCCTGGGGTGTGATCGGGGTTGCGCTGCTCGGGGGTACGGGGATTATGGCGATCGCGCTGGGTGCGGGCTTGCCGGAAACGACCACAGAGGGCGAAGCGGCGGCAGCTCCCTGGCGTGGTTACCTCGCCGGTCTGGAGGCAGCGAGACGCGACCCCAATCTCGAGCTGAACCTGGATCAGGTTGTCCCCTACGCCGTCGCGATGCAGGCAGGCGGCGCTCTGGACAAGCGGCTGAAAGAGGCCAGCGAGCGGGGCTATGCGCCGGCCTGGCTGGGGCGCACGCTGGGAGCCGAAGCCTGGGAAGGCGGCTTCTATCCGTACTGGGCAGCCTTCCACGCGAGTGTCAGCCCTGCGACCGGTGGCGGCACTGCGGCTTCCTCGGGCAGCGCCGCTTCGGGTGGCAGCTTCTGATACTGGTCGCCCCATCTCCGCACCAGCACGCGAGATCTCCGCCAGTTGGCCGGTGGGGCATAATGGCCGGTGTGCGGTGACCTCGTGGGATATCGACCATGGCGACGATCCTGCTAGTTGAAGATGCCCGCGACCTGGCCCGCGTGATTCGGCGCGAGTTGGAGGCTGCCGGTTACCAGGTCCTGCACGCGGCCGATGGGCGAACCGCGCTGGCGCTTCACGAGCGCGAGCGGCCGGACCTGATCGTGCTCGACTGGATGCTCCCCGAACTCGACGGGCTCGAGGTGCTGCGCGAGTTGCGCCGGTCCTCGGGCACGCTGGTGCTGATGCTGACCGCGCGAAGCGAGGAGGTCGATCGCGTCATCGGCCTGGAGCTGGGCGCGGACGACTACCTCACCAAGCCGTTCAGCATGCGCGAGCTGATTGCCCGGGTGCGCGCGTTGCTCCGCCGGGCCGAGTTGCTGCGCCAGGCGCTCGCGGCCGACCGCGAAGGCAGCCGTATGCCGGTCTCCTACGGCCCGTTACACCTCGACCCCGACCAGCACGACGCGACGCTCGACGGTCGGCCGCTCGACCTGACTCCCAACGAGTTTCGCTTGCTGCACCTGCTCCTCCGCAACCCCGGCCGGGCGTTCAGCCGCAGTTACCTGCTGGATACCGTGTGGGACGAGCCGGTGGTGGGCGACCGCGCCGTCGACAATGCGATCCACCGGCTGCGCCGGAAGCTTGGGCCGCTCGGAGAGCGGATCGAGACGGTCTGGGGCGTCGGCTACCGGCTGCGCCCGCTCCAGCCGCCTGGCTAGGAGCGTCGGCCATGCGTCTGAAGCTTCCGAGTACCACCCGGCGCCGCGGCTTGCTCGAGGTGGGGATCTTTGCCTTTACGCTCACGTTCCCCGTAGCGGCAGTGCTCCGTCCAGTGCTCGGGCTGGGAGTGTCCCATCCTGGTGCGCCGCCTGCCGCAAGCGATCCCTGGCCCGTGTTCGGGATCACCATGGTCTATACCGGATTGCTGAGCGGGTTACTCAGCGCGGTCCGCCTACCCCGTCCGAGCGGCAGCCGGTGGCGCATTGCGCGTGCTGAGCTTCCGCTCTTCGTGATGCTTCAGCTCGCCATTGGGGCCGGAGTCCTGAGCGGCCACCTCGTCGCTGCGTTCTGGATCGCGTTCCACGACCCCGCCGCCACCTTCGACCGGCCTGTCTATGTCGTCTCTGCGTTCGCTTTCGCCGTGGCAGCGATGGCCAACAGCAGCGGCGGTTACCTTCTCTGCCGCGCAGCAGTGCTCGCCTGGCCAGCCTGGGATCGCCTGCGCCGGACGCGGCTCCTGTGGGCGCTCACCCACGCCCAGCTCGTCGCCGGGTTGACCCTTGCTATGGGCGTGGCGGCGCTGCTCATGCTGCTCGCGGCAGCAGCGTACTTCACCAGCCCATATGAACCTCCATTCGGCCCAGAGTCGTTGCCCGAGGGCGCTGGTCCGGCCGCAACCTTCCTGACCTGGCTCACGACACGTGTCCTGGCCCCTGTCACCGCGATCCTCGGGCTAGGATTGGCTGCCCTCGTCCTCATTCTGCCGCCTGCTGCCGTCATCTCGTACGTGGCCCTGCGGCGGACGACCCGCCGCCTGGAAGAGCTGGCAACCGCGACCAGCGCACTCCGGGCTGGAGATCTGGCTGCTCGCGTACCGGTCAACGGGGAGGATGAGGTGGCCCGGCTACAGGCGGACTTCAACGCGATGGCGAGCGAGCTAGAGCGAACCCTGAACGAGCTCCAGGAGGAGCGCGACGCGGTCGCTCGCCTGCTCCAGGCGCGGCGCGAGCTGGTTGCGGCCGTCTCCCACGAGCTACGCACCCCGGTGAGCACGGTCCGCGGTTACCTCGAGTCGGCACTGGCCCACTGGAACGGCATCCCGCCAGCGACGCTCCGCCAGGACCTGGAAGTGATGGCGAGCGAGATCGAGCGCTTGCAGCGGCTCATCGAGGATCTCTTCACCCTCTCGCGTGCCGAGATCGGCCGCCTGCCGCTGGCGATTCAACCCACGGACGTCGCCGCGCTGGTTCGGCGCTGCGCCGAGGCGGTGGCTCCGCTGGCCTGGGAGCGCGGGCGGGTAGAGGTGCTGGCAGAGACTCAGGCCGCTCTGCCCCCCGCCCTGGTCGATCCGGATCGACTCGAGCAAGTAGTCCGTAACCTGCTGGCGAACGCCGTCCGGCACACGCCGCCTGGTGGCCTGGTCCTGCTTAGCGCTCTGGCTGAGGACTCGGCGCTCATCATTCAGGTGAAGGACACCGGTGAGGGGATCCCCTCGGAGGATCTGGCACGGATCTGGGACCGGTTCTATCGCGGTGGCAACGCCCGAGAGCGCGATGAGAGCGGCACCGGGCTCGGGCTGGCGCTGGTGAAGGAGCTGACCGAGGCGATGGGCGGCTCGGTCGCTGTCGAGAGCATTCCCGGCGAGGGGAGCTGCTTCACCCTGCGCCTGCCGGTCGCGCGGGCGGCACGCTGAACCGCTCTCTCTCACGACCTCACAGTCTGCGACAGTTTTGCGACAGACCCGCGAAGGACATGCGACACCGCGCTCCTAGCCTTTCCCTCGTGACGTGAGAGTCCGGTCGAGGAGACGACCGATCGAGGGAAAGGAGAGACGCGATGAACGCTGAGCGCCGTTCCTGGAAAGGCCTCGCTGCCTTGCTGTTCGGCGTTGGGCTGCTGCTGGTGACCTGCCTCGCAGTCACCTTTATCGCCGCGGCCTGCTGGGTTGGGGCGGGTGCCTGGCGGGACGGGCAGGTGAGAAAGCCCCCCGCCGCAGCGACAGCGGTGGTGCCGAGCGGCACGCCGGGTGCAGGGAACACGGTGCGGGTCGTGGCCAGCGAGTTCGAGCTGGCGCTCGATAGTCTCCAGGTTCCTGCCGGTACGGTGACGTTCGTCGTCGAGAATCAGGGCCAGGTGCCGCACGACTTCCGGATTCGCGGGGACGGCGTCGACGAGCGAACGCCCATGCTCCAGCCCGGTGAGTCAGCGCAGCTCACGGTGGAGCTGCAACCGGGGACCTACTCGTACGAGTGCACTGTGGGCGGACACGCCCGCCTCGGGATGCAGGGTGAGTTCACCGTGACCGGGTCGTAAGGCGAGTGATGCGTGGTGGGCTGCCGGTTCCTTTCGGAGAACTGGCGGCCCACTCCTGAAACGGAGAGGGGTAGACGATGAGAGCGCTCGTGTCTCAGCTCCACCGGGGCCTCGCCTGGCTCACGCTGGCGGGCCTGCTGATCCAGCTATACCTGGCAGGCGCGGCTGCCTTCGGCGCGACGTCGTTCGCCGTGCATGCCTTCTGGGGTCACGTGCTCGGCCTTATCGTCATCATCCTTGCGATCCTTGCGGTGGTCGGAGGGTTGGGGCGCCAGCGCATTGTCCTGTCGACACTGCTCTTCGTGCTGTACATCGTGCAGTACGCCCTCGCCGAGTTCCGTTTCACCGTGCCCTATGCGGCCGCGCTGCACGCGGTCAACGCGCTCGCGGTACTCGGCACCACGGCCCGGCTCGCGCGGGCCGAGCCATCGACGAAAGCTGGTACGCTTCAGACCGCTGGTCGCGAGACGGAGCTGGTGGTGGAGGGTGAGCCGCGTCGTCCCGGCTGATCGGGAGAGCGCCGATGCAAGCGGAGAGGAGTGGTCTTATGAAGCGAACGATCCGGCTCTTCCTGCTCTTCACCGGAGCGACCTTCCTGCTTGCGGCGTCGATCCACGATGGCCTGCTGGTCGCTGGCTACGGGCACCGGGAGGCGGCTATCGCCGAGACAGTCATCGCGGCCGTGCTGCTGGCCGGGCTGGCGTTGAGCCTCGTCCTGCCGGCCTGGACGCGGCCGATCGGCCTTTTCGCCCTGGCGTTCGCGCTGCTGGGCACGCTGGTGGGGGTGTTCACCATTGCGATCGGCATCGGCCCCCGCACCGTGCCTGATATCGTCTACCACGTCGCCATCCTGATCGCGCTGGCGTGGGGGCTGGTGGTCGCCGCGCGCGGCTCCACCAGCGGCAACGAGGCAGCACGCGCCGCCTGACCCATCCACGATGCGGGAGGACAGCGAGGCGCCGGGATGGTGGGCCAGCCAACGCGAGAGGAGAACCAGTGGCCACTCAGATCGACGAGATCCCCGCACTCATCTGGGAGTGGGCATCCGCTGAGCAGAGCGGCGATTGGTCTCGTCGGCTGCGACGCCGGGCCGTGCGGTGAGAAGGTTGGCGAGCTGCTCGGCAGAGTCCGCTGGCTGGCAAGCCTCGGGATCGAGACGGCCTTCGGCTGGGTTTGGGCGTAGAGCGGATCGAGCCGCTGGAGATCATCGGTCGCGAGGTCATCCCGGCCGCGGCGGAACTGTGACCGGTCGTCGGAGGTCGTGGAGCGCGCCACGCTCTTGCAGGAGCGGAGCGTTACGAAGGGGAGAACTCAGATGACTTCAGAGTCTTACCTGAATCCGGTCAGCCGGCGCCGCGTCTGGCTGGTGCTGGCCGGCGTCTTGCTCGGAATGCTGCTGGCCGCGCTCGACCAGACGGTCGTGGGCACAGCTATGCCGCGGATCATCGCGGAGCTCCGGGGACTCGAGCACTACGCCTGGGTGTTCACTGCCTACATGCTGGCCTCCACTGTGACCGTCCCCATCTACGGCAAGCTGTCCGACATCTATGGTCGGCGCCGGTTCTTTCTGCTCGGAATGGGGATCTTCTTGCTGGGCTCGGCGCTCTCCGGGCTGTCCCAGACGATGACCCAGTTAATCGTCTTTCGTGCGGTGCAGGGGCTGGGTGCTGGAGCGCTCTTCCCGATCGCGCTGGCTATCGTCGGCGACCTGCTGCCGCCGGCCGAGCGGGGCAAGTGGCAGGGCGTCTTCGCGGCCGTCTGGGGCCTGACGGCGATCGTCGGCCCGACGATGGGAGGCTGGATCACCGATCACTGGGGGTGGCGCTGGGCCTTCTACGTCAACATGCCGGTCGGAGCCGTAGCACTGCTCGCGGCCGGTCTCACCATCCCCGGGCGGCTGAGCCGCCGGCCTCACACGATCGACTACCTGGGTGCCGCCACCCTGATTGCCGGGACGGTCCCATTGCTGCTCGCGCTCTCCTGGGCGGGGATCGAGTATCCCTGGCGCTCGCTGCAGATCGTTGGCCTGCTCGCATTGGCGGCGGCACTGCTGGTCAGCTTCGTCCTGGTGGAGCTGCGGGCAGCCGAGCCGGTCGTCAACCCGCGGCTCTTTCTCAGCCGCATCTATACGCTCTCCGTGATGGCCGGGTTCTTCATGGCCGTCGGCATGTTCGGCACCATTCTCTACCTGCCGCTCTTCATCCAGGGCGTGCTCGGCCACACGGCGACCAGTTCCGGGGCCGTGCTCACGCCGATGATGTTGGGCTTCGTCGCCAGCAGCGTGATCGGAGGTCAGCTCATGGCCCGCACTGGGCGGTACAAGGTGCTGGCCATCGGTAGCGTGGCCCTGGCTGCCGTGGGCATGCTGTTGCTCTCGCGGATGACACCGCAGACGACCAGCGGCGAAGTGGTGCGCAACATGGTGGTCACCGGCCTGGGGATCGGTACCACGATGAGTCTCTTCACCATTGTGGTGCAGAACGCCTTTCCGATGCAGGTGCTGGGCGAAGTCACCGCGGGGCTGGTCTTCTTCCGCTCGATCGGCGGGACGCTGGGCGCCGCCATCCTGGGCTCGGTACTGACCAACCGCTTTACCAGCGCCTTCGCGACGAATCTGCCCGAACCGGTCCGCCAGCGGCTGACGCCCGAGCAGCTCGGACTCTTGCGCGACCCGCAGGCGCTGGTGTCGGTGGAGGCGCTGGCTCGCTTGCGGGAGGCGTTCGGGCAGCTCGGACCGGCCGGCCTGCAGCTCGTCGATCAGGTGCTGCTGGCGCTGCGCCTGAGCCTGAGTTCCGCTATTACCGAGCTGTTCACGGTGGGGGCGATCTTCCTGGGGTTGGCGCTCCTGGTCACGGCCGCTATCCCGGAGATCCCGCTGCGACAGGCCCGGGGCGCGGCCGTGACCTCAGCGATGGCCGGTGAGGCGGAGGTGCCCTCATCGGAGCCGGTAGGGCGCGGCCAGGTGCGACCGCCAGGCGGCTCTTGGGATGACTGAACCGCAGGACCGTCAGACCGCGCTGCCGGTTTCCGATGCCTCAGCGAGGTTCCCACCCCCGGACGGAAGTCCGGGATCGTTCGGAAACAGATGCGTGTCCGCAGTCTAACGGAGACGAGCGCGGGACATCCACAGTGAGGTGAGGGACGGAAGAGCATGACGCTAAAACGCATGGACAACGTTCTCATCGTGGTCGACGACCTCGAGGCTGCAAAAGCGTTCTTCGTTGACCTGGGTATGGAGCTGGAGGGCCAGATGACGGTGGAGGGATCATGGGTGGACCGAATTGTTCGGCTCGAGAACGTTCGATCCGAGATCGTGATGATGCGGACCACGGACGGCCGAGCTCGGATCGAGCTGGACAAGTTCCACACGCCCGCAGCGGTCAAACCTGAGCCGACGTACGCGCCAGTGAACACCCTGGGCATACGTCGCATCATGTTCGTCGTCGACGATATCGAGGATGTCCTCGAGCGTTTGCGCCCACATGGGGCTAAACTCATGGGCGAGGTCGTTCAATACGATGACACATACCGGCTCTGCTACGTTCGCGGCCCTGAGGGCATCATCGTCGCGCTCGCCGAAGAGCTCGGCTGAGGGGGTTCTCCTGGCAGATGTTGTGGGGACGCCCAGGCGTACCGAGGTGCTCGAGGAGCGGACTGTGCTGGTCGGCAACCGGAAGCTGGCGGTGTCGGGTACACGGTTTCGCGCGCTGTCCGGAAGCCGGGTGGCTGGTTCGGCGATGTCCGAGGTGCGCTGCGGATTGAGCGCTCGCCGGCTCATCGCCGGCCCAGAGGGTCATATGCCGTGAATGTGGAAGCGATTGCACAGCGCAGGATGCTGGCGCAGGGGCTCTGGGGACGCCGGGAAGAGCGGCCCGAGGACGTGGTCCGACGGCTCGTAGCGATGCAAGCCCAGGACTTCGCGCCAGCGAAGTGGGCAATAGGGCAGCGAGCCGGAGCGGCGACGGACCACGACGTAGAGCGGGCGTTCACAGAAGGCCGGATCCTCCGTACCCACGTCCTCCGGCCCACCTGGCACTTCGTCCACCCTGAGGATCTCCGCTGGCTGCTCGGCCTCACCGCGCCGAGGATCCTCAGCCGGATGGCCTCGCGGCACCGGGAGCTCGGGCTCGACGCAGAGGTTCGCCGGCGGGCGAACCGGGCGTTCGAGCGGGCGGTGGCTGAGCACCCACAGACCCGTGAGGAGCTTGCCCATGCCCTCAAGTGGGCAGGTATCGATCCCGCTGGCCAGCGCCTGCCCCATTTGCTGATGCTGGCCGAGCTCGACGGGGTGCTCGTCAGCGGCCCGCGGAGGGGGAAGCAGCATACCTACGCGGCCTTCGATGCGCGGGTTCCGCCCGGGCCTGCCGTGAGCCGGGATGAAGCGCTCGCGCTCCTCGCCCGCCGATACTTCGCCAGCCGGGGCCCGGCGACCTTGAGAGACTTTCTACAGTGGTCCAGCCTCACCGCAGCCGAAGGGCGACGAGGACTCGAGGCAGTCGCTGGCGAGCTCGAGCGGGTCGAGGTCGACGGCCGGACCTACTGGTTCGACCCCGCAGCGGCCAGCGAGGCGCCGCCCTCCCCGGCAGCCAACCTCGTCCACGTGTATGACGAGATCGTGATCGCCTACAGCGAGAGCCGGGACGTTCTCTCGGGCCCGGAACGCGCGGGCTTCGTGACGGATCGAGGAGCGTTCCTTCGAGTCATCCTGCTCAATGGCCGCATGGTGGGACGCTGGCGTGAGAATCGGGGGCGATCCATCGAGGTGACGGTCTCACTCTACCGGCCTCTCGCCCGCGCCGAGGAGCGCGCGCTCCGGGCGGCGCTCGAGCGATACGGGGCGTTCCTCGGCGAGCCTGTAGCACTCTCCATCGACGGTATGTAACCCGCAGAGCAGAGCGTGCTTGCCGGACTCACCTGCGCTGGAGAGCCAGATCTCAAGGGGCAAGGGCGGGGACGTGCTCTTGCCCTGGCGGTCGTGCCTGTGTGCCTCAGTGACTGGGGGAAGCCGGTATGGAGGCTCACGACTAGACTCTGCGGTGGATGCGCGGTTCCCACAGTGACGGTTCAGGTCGCTGCGGATGGGGTCGTCCTACCCCTAGCCGCGGAGCTGGCGGGCCAGCTCGCGCTGGCGGGTGAAGATGAACCGCACGAGCTGGTCCGTCTCGCGCTGCCCCAGGTTCTCGAACCGGCAGCCGGCATCCCAGCGCGGAGGATCAGCATGCTCGACCGGCCAGCAGCGCCGAACCTCGGCGCGGGTCGAGATCGGCCCCGGGCAGCCTGGTACGGTGAACGCGAGTGCCAGCCGGTCGCCCACGCGGAGCGGCTTTCCGAGGCGCAGGCGAGCGCCGCCGGCGCTGAGGTCCAGGATCCGTGCCGAGAGCGGCTCTGGCTCGCCTTCGGATACCAGAAGATGCACGCTTTCCGGAACGATGCTCACCTCGATGCGCACATGCTCGCGCCGCTGCATGCGGTGCCACTCCCCAGCCGGGCGCAGCCGTAGCCGGGCCTGCGGTTCCAGCGTAGCCTGCATGACCAGGCACTCGACGACGTAGAGCGCGTCGCTGGCGATCGGAGCCCCCAGATAGACCAGGTCGCCACGATGAACCGAGACATAGCTGAGCTGGATCATCGGCCAGCCGACGGTAAGCTCGCCAGTCGCCGGGTCGTGCTCCTCGACCCGCGTTCGATACCAGCGCGTCTCGCCGGAGGCGATTACTCCGAGGTCCACGGCTTGCCAAATGCTGAGCCCCTTAGGTGCGGTGGAAGATCCTCGAGACACGGTCCTCTCCTGGCCAGGCTCGCCGTGCGCGCGGGCTGTGGCTGATCCCGGCCAACTCGAATATCCCGAGCGATACAACCCGCGATCGGTTAGGCGCGAGCCCCCGCATCGAGCTCTCCATCTTCTCTATCGGCCCGTCCGGCTCTGCCCCGTAGAGCGTATACGTGTACTGCGACGCTCCGGAAGGAGTAGGATTCTCTCGACTGACCAGTCGTGATGCCGCAACGGGAGGGGCCTAGCGATGCCGGCCCGTAGCAAGACGTTCCAGCGAGAGCTCGATGCCGCGATTGCCGACCCGAACCTGGCCCGCGCGCTCGACCGGGCGCTGTCGACCTTTCGCGAGCGGCGCGCGCAGGCGTTCGCCGGGCTCGACTTCGAGGCCATGCGCCAGGAACTGCGACGCCGCAAGGAGAGTGCCATCGCCCGGTTGCCCGAGCTGATCGAGCAGTTCACCCGCGAGGCCGAGGCGGTCGGAGCGCAGGTGTATCTGGCCGGCACGCCGGAGGAGGCATGCGCGATCGTCCGGGACATCGCCGCGCGGCACGGCATACGGCTGGCGGTCAAGACCAAGTCGATGGCGACCGAGGAGATCCGGCTCAACCTGGCGCTGGAGCAGGCTGGGATCCAAGTCGTCGAGTCCGACCTCGGCGAGTGGATCATCCAGCTCGCTGGGGAGCACCCCTCGCACCTGATCGCGCCGGCGATCCACAAGTCCCGCGAGGAGATCGCCGCGCTGTTCAGCCGGCTGCTCGGGCGTGAGATCCCACCCGATCCGCCGGAGCTGGTGGCCGTGGCCCGGCAGGAGCTGCGCCGCTTCTTCATCGAGGCGGGGATGGGCATCACCGGCGCCAACGCCGCCGTGGCCGAGACCGGCACGCTTGTCATCGTGACCAACGAGGGCAACGCCGAACTGGTGACGACGCTGCCGCCGGTGCACGTGGCCGTCCTGGGCGTAGAGAAGATCGTGCCCACGCTCGACGACGTGACCGCCATGCTCCGGCTGCTGCCGCGCTCGGGGACTGCCCAAAAGCTCACCGTGCGCGTGAGCTTCATCACCGGCCCGAGTCGAACATCGGACATCGAGTTGACCCCGGTGCGCGGCGCGCACGGCCCCAAGGAGCTGCACATCGTGCTGCTCGACAACGGCCGGCTGGCGACCCGCGAGGACCCGGAGCTGGTCGATACGCTCTACTGTATCCGCTGCGGCGCCTGCTCCAACGTCTGCCCGCCGTACCAGGTGGTGAGCGGCCACCTCTTCGGCCACATCTACACCGGGCCGATCGGCCTGCCGCTCACGGCGATCCATCACGGTCTGGAGCCGGTCGCTGACCCGCAGAGCCTCTGCGTATCCTGCAACGCCTGCGAGCTGGTCTGTCCAGTGGCTATCCCGATCCCGCGGTTGATCCTCGACGTGCGCGCCCGGGTGGCCGAACGCCTGGGGCTGCCCTGGCTGAAGGAGCAGGTGCTGGAGCGCTGGACGAAACCGGGGAGTGGCGACCGCTGGGCCCGGCTAGCCGCGCTGGTGACCGCCCCGCTGGCCGACCGCGAAGGGTACCTCGGACGCACTCCCTTCTTGAACGGGGCAACGGAGCGGCGGCATCTCATCGCCCCGGCGCGCAAACCCCTGCGCGATCGCTTGCGCCACCTGGCCGGCCGGGCCGGGTACGAGCGGCCGGCTCCCGCCCCGCGCTTCCAGGGCAGCCGCGCCGCCGGGCTAACGGTCGCGTTCTTCCCTGGCTGCCTTACCGACCGGGTGCTCCCCGAGATGGGCGAGGCGGTCGTGCGCGTCCTCGAGGCCTGCGGCTGTCGCGTCGTGTTCCCGTCCGACCAGCACTGCTGCGGGCTGGTGGCGGCGAACATGGGTGATCGGCCGCGGGCGCGGGCCATGGCCCGGCAGACGATCCAGATGCTGGAGGCGACCGAAGCTGACTGGGTCGTAACCAATTCGACGAGCTGCCTGGCGGCGGTGGCGCAGGACTACCAGCATCTGTTCCGCACGGAACCCGAATGGCGAGAGCGGGCGACCCGGCAGGCGGAGCGACTGATCGACTTTACGACCTTCCTGGACCGGATAGCAGCCCTCGGGCCGCAGCGGTGGACCCGGCCGGGCCCTCGGGTGACGTATCACGACGCCTGCCAGTCGCACAACGCGCTCGGGATCGATACGGCGCCGCGCCGGCTCCTGACCGAGGTGCTGGGCTGCGAGCTGGTCGAGATGCGCGAGTCGAGCGTCTGCTGCGGATTCGGCGGCTCGTTCTCGGTGGACTACCCGCAGCTCTCCGCGGCGATCCTCTCCCGCAAGCTGGAGAACGCGACGCAGACTGGGGCCGATCTGATCGTCGCCGATAACCCGGGCTGCCTGATGCAGATCCGTGGCGGGCTGCATGCGCGGGGGAGCGCGCTGCGAGCGCTGCACCTGGCGGAACTGATCGCCGAGCGCCTGGGTGAGCTGGTTGAGGTGGGTGAAACCGTCGAGAGCTCCGCGCCGGTACGAGGTAACTTCCCCGGTTGAAGAACGCTGCACGGCCGTTCGCTGGATTGGGCTGCGTGCTTCGGGGCAGGGGTATCCGCTGAAGGGGAAGGAGGATCCGATGGCATCGCAGATGCGCGGCGTGTATGTGATCCTCTGTACTCCATTCGACGAGGGTGGGGCGCTCGACGAGGAGAGCCTGCGCCGGCAGATCCGCTTCTGCCTGGATGCTGGGGTGCACGGGGTCGTCGGCCCGGCCAACGCCTCCGAGTTCTGGACGCTCACCGACGAGGAGCGCCGTCGCTTCGCCCGGATCATGGTGGAGGAGGTCGCCGGGCGCGTGCCGACCGTCGTCGGCGTGACCGCGGGAAGCGCGCAGGCGGCGGTGGAGCTGGCCCGGCATGCGCAGCAGATCGGGGCGAGCGCGGTGATGGCGATGCCTCCCCACGCCCGACCGGTTCCGCCGGCCGCGCTCTGGGACTACTACCGGGCGCTCGCCGAGGCCGTCGCGATCCCGATCTTCATCCAGAACCACGATGCCCCGCTCGGCACGCGCCTGGGGCCGGAGTTCATCGCGCGGCTCGTCAGCGAGATCGACCACGCCTGGTACGTGAAGGAGGAGACGCTGCCGCCGGGGCGGGCGATCTCAGCCCTGCTGGAGCAGGCCGGGCAGCGTCTCCAGGGCGTGATGGGAGGCATCGGCGGGCGCTACCTGCTGGACGAGTACCGGCGCGGTGCCTGCGGGACGATGCCGGCTTGCCAGATGGCTGATGTGCATGTCCGGATCTGGGAGGCGTTGGAGGCAGGCGACGAGCGCACGGCCCGCGACCTGCACGCCCGGTTGCTCCCGCTCTTGAACTACGAGGCCCTGCACGGTGTCGCCATGTACAAGGAGGTGCTGCGGCGCTGGGGCGTCATCCGGACGAACTACCTGCGCAGCGTGGCCGGCAACCCGCTCGACGCGTTCGATCTCCGCGAGCTGGACGCGCTCCTCTCGGAGATCGAACCGCTGCTGCATGGCACCGTCGCCCGGTAGAAGAATGGAGGAAGCGATGGCTACACAGCGAGGGCTCTACCGCTCACGGCGTCACCGCATCATCGCCGGGGTGGCGGGCGGCCTGGCCGAGCGGTTCGGCGTGCCCGTCTGGCTGGTGCGCTTCATCTGGATCCTGCTCTTCATTCCCGGCGGGCTACCCGGGGTGGTTCCCTACGTGATCCTCTGGATCATCATCCCGCTCGAGCCGGAGGAATAGGCGGTCCGGCCCGTAGACTCGGGCAGCGAGGACACGACAGGGAGGGCAGTCATGGACATTCGCGAGCTTCTGGCCCAGGCACAGGACGCGATGAGCGTGAAGCGGGTCTTCGGCGATCCGTACGAGCGGGACGGCGTGACCATCATCCCGGTGGCGAAGATCTCCGGCGGCGCCGGGGGTGGGAGCGGCGAGGGTGAAGCGCAGGGGCGGGGCTGGGGAGGCGGCTTCGGCGTGAGCGCGCGGCCGGCTGGCGTGTACATTATCAAAGGTGGTCAAGTCACCTGGCAGCCGGCGCTGGACGTCAACCGGATCATCCTCGGCGGGCAGCTCGTGGCGATCGCCATGCTGCTGGTGATCCGGGCCATCGTGCAGGCGCGGGCGCGAAAGTAAGGCAACGCCTCGAGCTCCGGCACCACAGTTGCGACAGCCAAGGGGAGCCGCCGCCCGACGGGGAGCGGCAGTATCTGGAGGCGGGCCCCAGTCAGCGTATCATCGCCGTCGGCTCCTCGAGCACCGGCGGACGAATCCTCGCCGGTGTGCGCCCTGTAAGGAGCCCGGGCCAGCAGGATTAGGGGGAAGAACAGGGAAGCCGTGTTCGGCTGGGGCTGGCCGAGGCCAGTCTGGCTGCTGCTCCTTGCGGCCGGGCTCCGGCACGTGGCGCTCGGCGCGGTGGCCGTCGTGCTCGGCCTGCACCTGAGCGCGCTCGGCTTCGAGCCGGTGGCCGTCGGCGGGGTCTTTACCGTGATGCTAGCTGGCGGCGCTGCCAGTTCGGCACTCTTCGGCTTGCTGGCCGACCGGCTGGGCCGCCGGCGATTGCTGATGGTGGCGACACTGGCGCTGGTCGTGGCCAGTCTCGTGTTCGCCATCAGCAGCTTGCCGGCCTTGTTGCTCGCAGCGGCGCTCGTCGGGGCACTCGGCCCGACCGGTTACGATACCGGCCCGGCGCTCTCGCTCGAGCAGGCCGCGCTGGCCGAAGCGACCCGCGCCGAGCAGCGGACAGGTCTCCTCGCTGCTCACACGCTTGTCAGCATGCTCGGCAGCGGGATCGGGGCGCTGGCAGCCTCGGCACCCGAGTCCCTGGGCATGACCGGGTCGGATGCCTACCGGACCGTGTTCCTCGGCGCAGCCGCCATCGGCTTGCTGCTCCTGGCAGTGCTCAGCCGCCTGCCGGCGACGATCGAGCCGCCGCCTCGCGTGCAGGCCGGCGGCCTGTCGCTCCTGGGACTGCACCGCTCGCGGCGGCTCATCCTGACGCTCTCCGCGCTCTTCGCCGTGGACGCCTTCGCCGGAGGGCTGGCGGTTCAGAGCGCAGTCGCCTACTGGTTCGCGGAGAAGTTCGGTGCCTCGACCGCCACCCTGGGGATGATGTTCTCCCTCGCGCAGTTCCTGATGGCCGGCTCGCTGCTGCTCGCCGCCCCGCTGACCCGGCGATTCGGCCCTGTCAACACCATGGTGTTCACCCACCTGCCGGCTAACCTGATCCTGATGCTCGTGCCGCTTATGCCGAGCGTCGAGCTGGCAGCGACTCTCTTCGTTATTCGGCATCTGACGGCGACGCTCGACGTGCCGCCGTGCCAGGCGCTCCTGCTCTCGCTCGTCGAGCCGGATGAGCGAGCGGCGGCCGCCGGGTTAGCCGCCGCCGCTCGCACCGCCGGATCAGCGATCGCCCCGGCAGCCGCTGGGCTCGTCTGGAGTAACCCGGTCTCGGGCCTCGCGCTGGTCGCGGCAGGCCTCCTCAAGAGCGTGTACGATCTGGCGCTCTTCGCGCTGCTCCGTGGCCTCCGCATGCCGGGAGAGCGACGGGTCGAACCCGCCAAGGAGTCCCAGAGCACGCTCTTGCCCGGTGACTGAAGGGGATGAGCGTGTCCGATCAGGCCAGTGGACAGCTACATGCCCTGTGTACCCATCGCGCGGAGCAGGTCGCGGAAGCGGTCCCACGGCGTGAGTGGCCAAGTCTCGGTGGTGGCGTTCCCGTGGGTCCGGATGACCGCTGCGACCTTCGCGGCAGTCTCGTTATCCGGCGCCTCGAAGATATCGAGATAGTCGTACGGGCCGAGGACCGCGTAGCTGGCGATCCACCTGGCTTCAGGGACCTGCTGTTTGAGCGACTGCGTGACCTGCTCGCCGAGTTCGGCGATCACTTTCGGGTCGGCGCTGGTCTCTTTGCCGGCCCACTTGGCCCACTCACCGAGGGTTGCTGGGGAGAGCCTGGTCAAGAGCGCGTAGATCGGCATCGCGATCTCCTTTCCTGGAGGGTGGGGACGGGTGGAGGGAAAAAGACAGGTCCCGACGATCCTTGTTCGGTACTTTCTACTCGCCTTTCGGCTTTCGATTTCCCTCCCGCGAACCGTCGGGACCCACTATCATGATAGCAACCCCGTGACCCGATGTCAATACCTGGAGATGGAGAAGCCGTCCAGACGGTGTCGTACCGGAGTCCTCTCGAGTTCTACGCTGAACCCGTCTCCGATCCCAGTCAGAATCACCACGCCACCTTCGCCGCCGGGGATATCCGTGGTGGCACCGCAGCCCGTCTGCCGGCCAGGAAAAATGACGCCCACCGGCGTGCTACTCGCGACGACTCCGCCGGTATTGCCAGGCACGGTGGCTACGCCGGAGACGAGCATGGCTGCGTCCACCGCTGGTTGCCAGGCGCCAGGGCCGCTGCCAACGCAAGTTGCGAGTGCGGCCACGAGTGACGCAGTGCACGCGAGAGGCTGCGTGCCGCTCGCCATCGCGGAGGGGCAGAACCGCTGGTTCGATACGCGGGCTCTCGTGGCCAATCCACCTGCCTGGGCTGGCGCCTTTGCCACCTTCCATGCCCCATATTGAGCCCCAGCGGCGCCGGGGTCGTGCTACTGACTGCTGATAACGTGACATCCGGGTGGTCGCGAGGGGTCCCAGCGGCACCGCTCGGACTGGTGCGGTTGTAGCGAGATTGAAAATCCAAACACGCAGAGCGCGACGCGCGGTCTTGCCTATGGATTGGTTGAAACGGCACAAACGGCACTGTCGCCGGTGAGGGTGCGTGGCCTGACTCTCGTGCCTCTCGACCACAGCCTGCTGGCTCAGATCCTCCGAGCGATGGTGATGATCTCGGGGCTGGTGGCGGTGTGCGGATTCCGGGCCCAGTCCCCGAACTGCTCCTCGATGACCAGGCCTGCGTCGGACAGGAATGCGGCCAGTCTCTCAGCATCGAGAAACCGGAGTACCCCTCGGCTCACCTCGGGCTGGTCCCAGTCCGGGCTGCTAAAGACGCTCACGTAGCGCACGATGTCCCCTTCCACCGGCGTCTCGACCTGGTACTCAGCCCGTACAACGGCACCGGTGGCATCGACGACCTCGCCTGAGTACTGTGAGTCCCAGCGCTCCCACGCGCGGTCGAGCGGGTTGCGCGTCTCGAACGCGAATCGGCCTCCATCGACGAGCGCCGCCCGGACTGCCGCGAGCGCGGCGCGGATCTCGTCATCCTCGATGAATTCCTGGAAGGTATGTCCGGTCATGACTACCAGGTCGAACTCCTGCTCCCACCTGACCGTGGTGAGGTCACCGTGCACCCATTCTATATCTGGCCACTTCCGGGCCTGGGTGATCATGCCTAGAGCCGGATCGAGCCCGCACAGCCGCCCGGAATGCCCAGCTTGTCGAGCCATCCGTAGCAGCGCACCAGTTCCGCAGCCGACATCCAGCACCGCCCGGGCGGACATTACCAGAGGGAGATAGAAGGCCAGGTCCGCTCGCCGTTCCGGCGGGTAGAACAAGTCATACAGGGCAGCGAGGCGATCCTCGTTGAAGTGTCGCTCGAGCATGTCTCTCGTGTTGCCTCCATTCATTTGGACGCCAGCTCTGCCGCGCTCGGTCGAGCTGGACGCGCGGCGGCTTCGAGCCACCGCAACCAATCTCAGCCGCATAGCGGCCGGATCGCGACGCTAGCGAGGCCGCGGGCCGTGCTGGGTGGAGAGGATCCTGGCCGTCACGACGAGACAGAGCGGGCCATCTCCAGCCCCTTGCCGATCACGTCGAGCGCGCGCTCGAGCTCACCCTCGGTGATCGTCAGCGGCGGCTGGAGCCGGAGGACGTTGCCCTCCTGCCCACCGACGCCGATCAGCACGCCATGCTCGCGGGCGTATGCCCGGATTGACGCCGCCTGCTTCGCCGCCGGCTGCTTCGTCTTCCGGTCGGTTACCAGCTCCACACCGATCATCAGGCCCAGCCCGCGCACCTCGCCGATCAGCTCGTGCTCGTGCGCCATCTCCCGCAGTTGGGCCAGCACCTGGGCCCCCTTGGCAGCAGCCTGCCCCGGCAAATCTTCCTCGAGCATCACCTCCAAGTTCGCCAGCGCGGCCGCACAGGAGACCGGGTTGCCACCGAAGGTGGAGAGATGCTCGCCCGGCTGGAAGGCGTCGGCGATCTCCGCGCGGGCCGTGCAGGCCGAGAGGGGAAAGCCATCGGCAATACCCTTGGCCATCACCATGATGTCCGGCTCCACGCCGTAGTGCTCGATCGCGAAGAGCTTGCCGGTCCGCCCGAAGCCACTCTGCACTTCGTCGACGATAAAGAGGATGCCGTAGCGGTCGAGCACCTCCTTGACCCGGCGGAAGTAGCTGGCGGGCGGCACGATGATGCCGCCTTCCCCTAGCACCGGCTCGGCGATGAAGGCGGCCACGTTGCCCGAAGTCTGGTACTTGATCGCCCATTCCACCATCTCCGCGCACCGCTCGGCCACCACCTCCGGGTCATCCGTCCCGAACGGGTTGCGATAGACGTACGGCGCGGGGGCGAAGGCGACGCCGGGCAGGTACGGCCCGCCACGCTTCTTGCGCTGCATGTTGCCGGTGACCGAGAGCGTGCCCACGGTGCGTCCGTGGAACGAGTGGGTGAGAGCGATGAACTCCGAGCGGCCGGTATAGGCCTTGGCCATGCGTAGGGCGGTCTCGATCCCTTCGGCGCCGCTGTTGCCGAAGAAGGTCTTCTTCAGCGCGCCGGGCGTGACCTGGGCCAGCTGCTCGGCCAGGTCGGCGACCGGCGGTACGTAGTAGACGTAGCTCGCCGCGTGGATCAGCTTGTCGATCTGCGCCTTGGCCGCCGCTGCGACTTTCGGGTGGCAGTGTCCAGCGTTCGTCACTGCAATGCCGGCGAAGCAGTCGATGTACTCGCGACCGCCAGCGTCGACGACCGTCGCGCCGCGAGCGCGCTCGACGACGACCGGCTCGATCGCGGCAACGAAGCTGGTGCAGACATAGTCCTGGTACTTGCGGATCGTGTCCATCGCCCTGCCTGTCCCTTCACGTTACCGGCACTCGTTCCGCCCTCGCGGGCAACGACGGCTGGCCAGGGCCATTGTACGACAGGGCCGGGCATCTCGAGCCGGCTGTCCATCGCTATCGACCGCTAAGTCGAGGTTGCCGGCAGCGCGGATCCAGCGGGTGTCGGCTGGGTGCGTTGTGGTACGATGCCCGGCCAGAGGGAGCGATGCACAGGTTCGGGATCGGCGTCTGGCATGGCTGTCGAACATCCTAAAGCGAGTGTGAAGTCCGGCATTCTCCACTCGCTGCAGGTCTACCCGGGCTTCAGAGTTCTCTTCTTCACCACCGTGGCGACGAACGCGTCTTTCTGGATGTGGCAGCTCGTCATCGGCTGGCTGGCGCTGGTCCTCACGGATTCGCCCTTCTTCGTCGGGCTGGTCGGCTTTCTCGGCGGGATCCCGATGCTGCTGGTCAGTCTCCCGGCTGGAGTGGTGATCGACCAGGTCGACCGCCGGCTGGTGCTGCTCCTGGCGCAGGTCAGCGTGACGCTGGTGGTCGCCGCGGTGACGTTCATGTTCTGGCGAGGCTGGCTCGCTCCCTGGCACCTACTGGTGGGGGTTTTCCTAGCGGGCACGGCGATGTCGTTCGTCTTCCCGACGCGCAACGCGATGGTGGCCGACCTCGTCGAGCGGAACGACCTGGCGAACGCTGTCGCCTTGAACTCGGCTGGACAGAACGCGCCGCGCGTCATTGGCCCGGCGCTCGCCGGCCCACTGGTCGGTGGCCTCGGCATCGCCGCCACGCTGGCACTCTGCGCGCTGTTGCAGCTCGCCTCGGTAGCGATCTCCTGGCATCTCCCGGCTCGACCACCCCGGCGCGTACCCCGTTCCCTGCTGGCGTCCTTCGCTGAGGGGCTTTCGGTCATCCGGCAGAGCGAGTATCTGCTGGCGCTGCTGGTGCTGGCCGCGCTGCCGACGATGCTGATCATGCCGTACACCAGCCTGCTTCCCGTCTTTGCGCGTGATGAGCTGGGCCTCGGCTCTGGTGGGTTGGGGCTACTCATGGCCCTCAACGGGCTCGGGGGGCTGTGCGGCGCGCTCGCCGTCGCTGGCTTGAGGGCACTGGCCGAATCGCCGCGGATGCTCCTTCTCAGCCTGCTCGGCTTCGGGCTGAGCGTCATCGCGTTCGCGCACTCGCCGGTCGCCTGGCTGGCCTCCCTGTTCCTCTTCCTGGCGGGGTTCGTCAGCTCGGTCTACATGTCGGCGAACAACACGCTCCTCCAGCTCCATGTCGACGACGAGGTGCGCGGCCGGGTGCTGAGCGTGTATCTCCTCACCTGGGGCCTGCTGCCGCTCGGCACTTTGCCGGCCGGGACAATCGCGGACGGCTGGGGTGCACCGATCGCGGTAACGATCCTCACGGTCCTCGCCCTGGTCGCCGTGGGTCTGACCGCCGTCCGGTTCCCGATCCTGCGAACTCGTTACCCCTCACCGCGGCGCCCGCCGGGCCTGCTTACGCGGGAGCGGCCCGGCGCTCGGCTCGGTGACTAGCCAGCTTCGATGGTCAGAAGGAGTTACCGGCCGTGCGTCTGCCCTGGGTGCTGCGTGACCCCTCGCTGCGAGTTCTCCTGCTCCTCTCGGCCCTCGCCGGGCTGATTTCCGGCCTGGTGGTGCCCTTCATCTCCCTGATCGCGCGCGATCGCGGCGCCTCCTACGCGCTGATCGGCTTGATGGCCTCCGGTTTCCTCATCTCCCAGGCGGTGCTCCAGTTTCCGGCCGGTGCCCTCTCCGACCGCATCGGGCGCGCCATACCGATCGCGGCCGGCCTGGTGGTCGAGGGCCTGGCGACGGCCGCTTTCGCGTTCACGACCGCGCCTGAGCTGTTCGTGCTGCTCCGGCTGGCGCAGGGCGTCGGACTGGCGCTGATCTATCCTTCGGCCAGAGCGCTGATCGTCGACCTCACGCCGCCGGAGCGGCGGGGGCAGGCGTTTGCCGCCTGGTGGGGCGCGCTCAACGGTGGCTGGCTGCTCGGCCCGGCCCTCGGCGGCGTGCTGGCCGGAATCATCGGAAAGGCGCCGCTCTTCGTGGTCGGCGGGCTGGGCGAAGTCGCGCTGGGGGCGCTCGTCCTCGCGACCATCGGCCAGCTCAGCTCCGGCCGGCCGCTCCCGCGCCTGATCGGGGAGCGGGTACCGTACCGGGCGCTGCTGGCCGCGCCGCTGGTGGCTGCCTTCATCCTCGCGCTCGGCTTCGAGTTCCCGGTCGGCATCTTCACCGGGATCTGGAGCGTCTATCTCGCCGACCTGGGAGCGAGCGAGTTCGAGCTGGGCATCTCCTACACGACCTTTTCGGTCACCAATCTCCTCTTCCTGCCGCTCGGTGGGCGGCTGGCCGACCGCGCGCCACGCTGGCGGCGGCTGCTCGTCCTCAGCCTGGCCCTGGGGGTGGTCGTCATCGGGTACTCCATCCCCTCGGTACCGGCGATCTTGCTCCTCGGCGCGCTCGAGGGGGCGATCATCGGGCTGCTCTCTCCCTCGGTGGATGCGTACCTGGCGTCGGTGTCCGACCCCCGGGTGCAGGGACGGGTGCAGGGCGCCTATACGACCGCTGGCATGGCGGGAGCCGCAACCAGCGCGCTCCTCAGCTCGGTGCTGTACGAGGCTGGTCGACCGGTGCCGTTCCTCACCGGAGGCCTCACCCTGCTCGTCCTCGCCACGGTCGCGATCGGGCTGATCAGAAAGGCTGAGCAGGCCAAAGGTACTCCGCTACGGCGGGTGGAGCCGTTGGGCACGCTGGCAACCGGCTCTACCGATCCGGCTGCCGATCCACCGAGCGACGATCCGGTCAGTCGATCAGGTGCCTGAGTGACCGGCCGGTTTCCACCTCGCCCGCCGGTTAGAGACAGTCCTCCGTTGTGCCCGCGTCCGCGCTGGGAGCGCCAGGTTACCGGTATCGTCGAGGCTCACGCGCGGATTCCAGGCGATCTCCCGAGGGGCCTGTACGGATCGACGGGGTAGCCGGCACGGCTCTGCCCGGCTCGTTGCCCTGGCCCTCGCCGCGCGCGCCAGAGGGGTTCAACTGGCCCCGTTGCCGATGGTTGCAGGCAAGCGCGCTGTGTCTGGCCGTCAAGCAACTGCGCCCCTGGTAGCCGCGTCCACGCATTTCCACTGACGCTGCCTTAACCGGGCTGGGCAGCGGGCGGGGTGACCCCTCTGGCATACCTGTGACAACTAGACAATATTTGATTATCTGGCCCACTGTCTGTACACTGTGTACGTGCAGAGATGGAGGTCGGCCTGGGCGGCGTGGAGAGGAAGGGAAAGCCGATGGCTCGCAGCGAACGGTGGCGACGAGCGACGATCGGTTGCTGCGCGGCGGTCGTCGCTGCCCTGCTGAGCGCGATCCCAGCCGGTGCCGAGGACGTCCATCTGATCCGACCGGGCGATACGCTGAGCGGCATCGCCGCGCAGTACGGTGCCCCGGTCGAGCTGCTGGCCCAGCAGAACGGTATTGCCGACCCCGACGTGATCTATGCCGGTCAGCAGCTCGTCATCCCACCATCGGGCGGGGGGACGCCAGCGGGTGACGGGCCTGACACCGGCTTCTATACGGTACAGCCCGGTGACACGCTCTGGGGTATCGCGGCGCGTTACGGCGTGAGCCTCAATACCCTTCTAGCGGTCAACCCGATCGTTGATCCGAACCATATCGTCGTCGGACAGCAGATCCGTGTCCCCGGTGCGGTTTCGGCCAGTATCCCGGAGTTGCTCGCGCAGCACGCCGCCGGCTACGGGTTGGACCCTGCCCTGGTGCAGGCTCTGGCCTGGCAGGAGAGCGGCTGGCAGCAACAGGTCGTCAGCCCGGTCGGAGCGGTGGGAGTCATGCAGGTGACGCCGGAAACGGGTTCCTGGGTCGGCGACTACCTGGTCGGCCGGCCGCTCGATATCAGCGGCAGCGTCTCCGACAATATCCTGGCCGGCGTCGCGTTTCTCCACTGGCTGATCGCGCGGAGCGGCAGCCTCGAGCTGGCGCTCGCTAGCTACAACCAGGGTCCAGGCAGCGTCGCGCGCTACGGCGTGTTTCCGGAAACCCAGCAGTTCGTCGCCAATGTACTAGCGATCCGCGACTACATCGCGCGCAATGGTGTGCCGCCGGTGGCGCAGTGAGCCGCACCGGCGGCTGGCCTCGGGCTGGGAAGATCTCTCGCCGCCCCACCTAGCTGAGCGCACGGGTGGCGGGCCGGTCGCCCAGCATGGCTCGCCCCTCCTCGAGCAGCATCGCAGCGCCTCGTGTCGAGGCAGTGTGAGAAGTGACCCAGCCCTCTCGAGCGCGAAGGCCAGTTGCCTGGGCTGCCGGGCATCTCTCGCAGGATCGCTCGTGGTATCCTGTCCCTCTGGGATGGCAGGCAGGAGGAGTGCGCGATGACCGGCAAGCCACGAGCGTTCTCGGGGATCCAGCCGACCGGTGGTATCCACATCGGCAACTATCTCGGGGCGATCCGCAACTGGGTCTTGCAGCAGGATCAGTACGACAACATGTTCTGCATCGTCGACCTGCACGCGATGACGCTGCCCTACGACGCGAGCGAGCTTCGCCCGCGCACGGTCGAGGTCGCCAGCGCGCTGCTCGCCGCCGGCATCGACCCCCAGCGGTCGATCCTCTTCGTCCAGTCGGATGTGCGCGAGCACACCGAGCTGTGCTGGATCCTGGGAACGCTCGCGACCTACGGCGAGCTGCGGCGGATGACCCAGTTCAAGGAGAAATCGAAGGGGAGCGAGCGCGTGGGTGCCGGCGTGTTCTTCTACCCGGTCCTCCAGGCCGCCGACATCCTCCTGTATGACGCCGCGGTGGTGCCGGTCGGCGAGGATCAGAAGCAGCACATCGAGCTGACGCGCGATCTGGCGATGCGCTTCAACCGTACCTTCGGCGAGACCTTCGTCGTGCCTGAGCCGGACATCAAGCCAGCGGGCGCGCGCATCATGTCGCTGACCGACCCCTTGAAGAAGATGAGCAAGAGCGACCCCGATCCGGAGAGCCGGATCGAGCTGCGTGATCCGCCAGACGTCATCCGTCGCAAGATTCGCCGTGCCGTGACCGACTCCGAGGCGGAGGTGCGCTTCGACGAAGAGCGCAAGCCGGCGATCTCGAACCTGCTGACCATCTACTCGCTCTTTGCAGACGTGCCGATCCCGGAGTTGGAGCGGCGTTACGCTGGTAAGGGGTACAGCGAGTTCAAGCGAGACCTTGCCGAGGTGGTCATCGCCGGTCTGCAGCCGATCCAGCAGCGGCTCGACGAGCTAGCCGCCGACCCTGGCATCGTCATCCGAACGCTCAGAGGGGGGGCTGCCAGGGCCCGCGAGCTCGCGGTCGCGAAGATGGCGGTGGTGCGCGATCGCTGTGGGCTGGGTCTGCCTCCGCTCGACTGAGCCAGCTAGCAGCTCGAAGCCGGGCAGGGCCTGAGGCAGCAATCGAGGACAAACCAGCACCTGCTGGAATACGGCGCGCCTCGCTCTCGTTGCTCAGTCGTGAGCAGGGGGACTCTGCCCTTGCGCCGTGTGGTTCGTCGGACGCGAGGTGAGGAGCGGGATCGATGCCGGTCGAGGTCGGGATGAAGGCGCCGGCGTTCGTCCTCCTCGATGCGGTGGAAGGCGAACGCCACAGCCTCGAGGAGGCACTCCAGCGGGGGCCGGTGGTGCTGGCCATCTACAAGGCGTCCTGCCAGGCGAGCAAGACTGCGATGCCGTTCCTGGAGCGCATCTTCGAGGCATACCCGGCGGAGCGGCTGACTGTCTGGGGGGTTGCCCAGGACTCGGCCAACGTGACCCGCTCGTTCATCCGCCGGTACGGTATCAGCTTCCCCGTCTTGCTCGACGAGGACGACTATGCCGTGTCGCGGGCTTTCGATATTCCGGAGACGCCGACGATCTCGCTGATCGACCAGGCTGGAACCGTGCTGTGGCAGGCGTCCGGGTTTCAGAAGCAGGCGATGGCGGAGCTGAGCCGGCGAGTCGCTGAGCTGCTGGGGGTCGAGCCGGTGGATATCGTGGCCGGAACGGACGACGTGCCCGATTGGGTGCCTGGGTGACCCTCCAAGCACCGGCCCTAGGCTAGGGCTACTTGCGCAGTGCGAGGGCTCGAGTAGCGCTGGCTAACGTGATCGGCGTGATCCACCTGTCGATCCCGAGCCGTGGTCCTAACAAGTCACTCTTGCTGTGAATCGGCCAGAGCATGGAACACGGCTACTGCTGGGCGTGCGAGCGCACTCCGCTCCTGCGCGGGCGACTTGCCGCACCAGGCCCCCGGCGGCTACACCAGAATGGTGTGACCTGTGCCCGGCTTGGCCGGCGCCAGGTCGCCGGACGATGAGCGAGACTGGAGGGAGGGTGGAATGTCGATCGGATCCGTCATCGCCAAGCTGCGCAGCCGGGCACGCCGGCGCGCTCAGCGCCGTGCGAATCCAGTCAAGGATCGGCCGACTCCGCGTAGCTACCCGTATCGCTTTCGCCAGACCAAGCGGGGGCGAGTCCCGGCCCGGCAGGAGGACCTGCTGCCGATGCTGCGCAGCCGCGCCGAGCGACGCAAGCGCCAGGCGGAGAAGCAGAACCGCTGATCCTGCTGCGCTCTTACCCCGAGCTCGGCCCAGCGAGAACCGTCGGTGTTCTCGCCTCGGCCCAACAGGACATCGCTGAACGTCATATGACCCCCGGGGGCTTGACAGGATTTGTGTTATTCAATAAGATGTGTTAGCGAATAACTGATAGTGTCTCGGGCACAAGACCCCGGTTCGAGGCGGATAGCGCATGACGCTGTCCAGTGCATCAAGTAGGTCAAGCCTCCGAGAGCGCAAGAAGGCGCTGACACGCCGCTCCATCCAGGAGCACGCCCTGCGGCTCTTCGCAGCGAAGGGATACGAGGCGACTACCGTCCAAGAGATCGCTGCTGCTGCTGGCGTCTCCCACATGACCTTCTTCCGCTACTTCCCCACAAAGGAAGACGTTATCCTCATCGACGACTACGATCGCCTGATCATTGAACAGCTTGCTGCCCGCCCAGCCGGCGAGCCCATCATGGACAAGATCCGGGGCGCCCTGAAAGCGGGGCTCGAGCGCGTCTACGCCGCCGATCGCGAAGCCCTGCTGGCTCGCACACGGCTCATTCTGCGCACCCCAGCCTTGCGTGCCCGGCTTTGGGAGCAGCAAGCGTCAACCGAACGCCTGATCGCCCGCGCTTTGGCCGCCGCCTCTGGCCAGGAGGGGGACGACCTCCGCCTGCGCGTCGCGGTCGCCGCCAGTCTCGCCGCGGTTACCACCGCCGTTCTCGTCTGGGCCGAAAACGAAGGCGCCGATGAACTCCCCGTGCTCATCGACCAGGCGCTCAGCGCGCTGCGGAATGAGCTGGGCAGGGCCGATGGATAGGGCGATTCTCACCTCTGGTCTGACAAAGCGCTACGGTCATAGAACCGCGGTGGATCGACTCTCACTCCAGGTCAGGAAAGGCGAGATCTACGGCTTCCTCGGACTCAATGGCGCGGGAAAGACAACGACTATCCGCCTGTTGCTCGGGATGATCCGGCCATCTGAGGGATCAGCCTGGGTCTTCGGTGTGCGAGTGTACCCAGGCGCTCTCGAGCTCTGGTCACGCGTAGGCTATCTTGTCGAGACCCCGGGTGCCTACCCCGAACTCACGGTGCGCGAGAACCTCGAGGTTTTCAGGCGGTTGCGCCGCGTCGCCGACCCGAAGGCGGTCGAGCGGGCCATCGAACGCCTCGGGCTCGGCCCGTATGCCGACCGGCGTGCCGTTACGCTCTCGCTCGGTAACCGGCAGCGGCTTGGCCTGGCAAAGGCCCTGCTTCATGATCCGGATCTGCTTATCCTCGACGAACCGATGAACGGGCTAGATCCTGCAGGCATCGTGGAGATACGAGCGCTGCTCCAGGAGCTTGTCCACCAGCGCGGCGTAACAGTGTTCATGTCGAGCCATCTGCTCGGCGAAGTCGCGCGCATTGCCACTAGGATCGGGGTGATGCACGAGGGGCGGCTAATCCAGGAGCTCGGTACCGAAGAGCTCGTGCGGCGTTGTCGCCGCTGGCTTGTGGTCGATGCCCGCGACCGCCGGGCGGCTCGGGCCATCCTCGAAGCTGCCGGATTCAGCGTCGATTCAGGCGAGAACGGCGAACTCGTGGTAACTGGGGACCACGCTATCGCCTGCCCGGACGATGTCGCTCGGCTCCTTCTGGAGCGGAACATGTGCTTGACGCGGCTCAGTGTGGAGCAGGAAGACCTCGAGTCGTACTTTCTGCGGCTGATCGGGGTGGCGCCTGGAGGCGAGCGATGACCGGTTTCACGGCCGCCATGTGGGCGGAGGTACTCAAGACAGTTCGTTCTAAGGTGCCCTGGCTGGCCGCGCTCGGCATCTCCCTCGCTCCCCTCATGGGAGGAGTGTTCATGCTGATCCTGAAGGATCCCGCGTGGGCGCGGCGCTTTGGGCTAGTCTCCGCCAAGGCGCAGATCAGCGCCGGCGCCGCCGACTGGCCGACATACTTCTCGCTACTGGCACAGGCTGTAGCGGTCGGCGGCCTGATCGTCTTCGCTCTCATCGCCGTTTGGGTGTTCGGCCGCGAATATACTGACCGGACTGTCGCCGACTTGCTGGCTCTGCCCACATCCCGCGTAGTCATCGTCATCGCCAAGTTCGTCGTGGTCACAACGCTCTCGACGATGCTGGCCGCGCTCGTGTACGCGCTTGGCTTGGTCACTGGCGGAGTAGTCGGCCTGCCCGGGTGGTCGCTTTGGCTTGCGGCCTGCGCGGCCGGCCGGCTGATGGCGACGGCTGGCCTCACAGTCGTGCTGATCACTCCCTTCGCCTGGGCAGCGAGTGCTGGACGTGGCTACCTGCCACCGGTCGGAGCCGTGTTCCTCGTGCTCTTCCTGTCACAGGTGATCGCCGCGCTCGGTTGGGGCGCCTACTTTCCCTGGTCGGTACCGGCGCTCTACAGTGGTGTAGCCGGTTCGGAGTTACAGGAGCTGAGTCTCGGCAGTTGCCTGCTGGTCATGCTCACTGGTGTCCTAGGGGTGGCTGGAACGCTCACCTGGTGGTGGCTGGCCGACCAGCCGTAGGAGAGGCAAGACTCCCCGGTTGGGCTCAGCCCCGTGCACGTGGTCACCCGCATCTCGGAACGATCCGTTGTCGAGATAGGTCGCCAGCTACCTCCAGACCTGCTCGAAGACCCGCAGCATGTTTTCACCGAGGATCTTGCGCACGTCCGCCTCTCCGTAGCCGCGGCGCTGGAGCCGGTCGACCAGGTTCAGCACTTCAGGGTAACTGCTGAACCCCTCGACCGCTCGCAGCGGCGAGCGCACATCGGCGGTGACATGCTGGTCGTATTCTCGCGTCACAGCGGCGTAGGCCGGCTCGCCCCAGGGGTCGTGCTCGTGGTCGGGGTAGGTGCCCAGGCTCATATCGGTGCCGATGCCGATGTGGTCGGCCGATCCGGTGAGCTGGGCCACGTAGTCGATGTGCTCGACGAAGTCGTCGAGGGTCGGGCGGGTTCGGCTGCCCGGCTTCATCACCAGCGGACCCCACGGCGCCAGGCCGATTACGCCTCCGCGCGCAGCGCAGGCGAGGATCTGCTCGTCGTCGATGTTTCGCGGGTTGTCGACGAGCCGTTTGGGGTTCGAATGGCTGAAGACGACCGGTGCCGCGCTCCGCTCGATGATCTCCAGGCTCGATCGCTTGCCGACGTGCGAGCAGTCGAGCAGGAGCCCGACGCGGTTGCACTCGGCGACCACGAGTTCGCCGAAGCTGGTCAAGCCGCCGTCGGCCCGGTCGAGGCAACCGCCGCAGATGGCGTTCGTCCGGCTATAGGCCGGGATCAGCATACGGAGGCCGAGCCGGTAGAACGCCTCGATGCGATGCAGCGCGTTGCTGATGAAGTCGCCACCTTGCGAAGCCAGGACGAAGACTGCTCGGCCCTCGCGCTTGGCGTGCCGGATGTCCTCGGCGATCCAGGCGATCCCGAGATGCGAGTGCCGGCGAGCGCTCAGGTGCCAGAACATCAAGCCTTCCAGCGCCTCGTCCAACCCTGCCCACGGGTGAAAGGCGGTGACCGCGTAGGCGGTCACCCCATGCCGGTGGGCATGCGCGTAGTCGGCGTCAGGCCAGGCCTGCATGCAGGCGTCGATAAAGATGTACGGGTGGTCCTGCTCCAGGACGGGGTGGATACCCTTGTGCAGCGGGGTGCTGGTCATCTGGACTCACTCCTCTCACGAATCACGGCTTGCGGTGTCCCAAGCGTCTCCAGGTAACGAACGGCTCCAAGCGGACTGGCCACGGGCGAGCTGTCGCAGCCGGGGCTGGTGGTTCTACGGTTGGCCAGTCGATCCGCCAGGAACCGAAACGGAAATCTCGCCCCACTCCTCGGTGCTAGTCCCTGCCCCAGCGAGTCCATGCTCAAGCTCGGCGGAGGCCAGGGTCACGCTCGTCGCCGCGCGACGCCAGCCCGATCTGGCGTGCCGCCGCGGCGGCGATCGGTCCCCCGATGCCGGCACCGATCTCGATCGTCCTTCGGCAGTCGCCGTCGCGGCTCTCTCCCCGCACTGCCGTAGACCCGTCGGCTCAAGCTTCCACCCGATCCGGTGCTGATCCGCCCGGATCCCGAGGCGAACATCCCCGGGCACACGAGTACAGTTGCGGCAGTCTACCACGAGCCGGCGACTCCGGTGCCTCTGTCGGGGCTACTCGACTGCGCCGGTGCTCGCTGGCCTTGCTCTCCAAGGCAACGGGCCGCATGATTGGCCTGGCACTGAATCGGTGGATCAGGGGAGCGGCCGATGCTGGGACAAGTCGATCACGTTGTCGTGCTGGTAGCGTGTCTCGATGCGGCGGTCGAGTCGTACCGGGCACGGGGATTTCAGGTCGTCATCGGCGGCGAGCATCCGGGCGGGACTCACAACGCGCTGGTCGGCTTCGCCGACGGTGCCTACCTGGAGCTGCTGGCCTTCCGCGAGCCGGAGCGCCCGCATGCCCACCGCTGGTACCGTTTCCTGTCCTCCGGGCCTGGTGTCATCGACGTCTGCCTGGCCAGCGACGACCTGCCAGGTGAGGTCGAGCGTCTGCGAAGCCGCGGGCTGCCGTACCACGGGCCGGCCGCGGGCAGCCGCCGGCGGCCTGATGGGCAGGTCGTCGAGTGGCGCGGCGCCACCCCGACCGATGACCTCACCGGCGCGCTCCCCTTCTTGATTCAGGACGTCACCCCACGTGAGCTGCGCGTCCCTGGCGGCGAACAGGCGCAGCACGCGCTCGGTGTGATTGGTCTCGCGGCGGTCACGGTCGCCGTCAGCGACCTGGAGCGGGCGATCCGCGAGTACCAGAGCCTTCTCGACGCTGGCGAACCGGAACGCGGCCAGGACGAGCAGTTCCAGGCGATCACGGCGACCTTCACGCTCGGGCCGCACCGGATCGTCCTCGCGCAGCCGGCCGGTTCCGAGGGGCTGGTAGCTCACCGGATCCGTCTTCGGGGCGACGGCCCGGTGGAGGTGGCCCTGTTGGTCGAGCGGCTGGCCGAGCCGCGCCGCTTGGAGATCGACGGCGCTCACTTCGTGCTCCAGCCGGCTTGAGGGCGACCTCGCGCCCTGCCAGCCCGGTCGGCCTCCGCCTCGCTGTCTGCCCGGCTCGTCACGCCGCTCCCGTCGTGTTCGTCGAGAGCGAACGTGAGCCAGCCGCGACAGTGCCCCTCGCGACGGGGCGCCCGGGCCCTGTGATGTAGCCAAACCGCCGAAAGGATCTTGACAGGTTAGGTGTCGCTCGCTATCGTATAACGAGTTTGTGGCTTCCAGCGAGTTAGAGGCCGCCAGCGGCCGGCTCGAGGGGCAGCCGGGGGCAAGCGATTCCCGGTGCTCGGAGCAGGGAGGTTACGGTGCTGGACAGCATCACCAAGGCGGAGTTGCTCGAAAAGGTGCGTGCCGCCCGCGCCGAGTGGGAGGCACTGCTGGCCGAGATCGACCCGGAACGCTCGAGCGAACCCGGCGCCATGGGCGACTGGTCAATCAAGGACATCGTGGCGCACATCGGCTTCTGGGAGCGCACCGTGCTCGATGGACTGCGTACCGGCGAGCGCGGCCTCCAGGGTGATCTCGACGAGATCAACGAGCGCGTTTTCCTCGCCAACCGCGACCGCCCGCTGGATGAGCTGCTGGCCGAGGAGCGCGAGACCTACCAGCAGTTGCTCGCAGCCATCGAGGCGCTGCCAGAGGACGAGCTGTCCGCGCCAGACCGGTTCGCCTGGACCGGTGGTCGCCCCGTCTGGGTGTTGGTCGCGGGGAACACGTGCTGGCACTACCCGGAGCATAGAGAGTCGATCCGAGCCTGGCTCGCCGGGAGGTAGCGTGGCCATGCAGAGCCTGCTCGACGCGCTGCTGGGGCTTCACCCGTCCATCCGCTACGCCGCCGTCTACCGCGACGGTGAGCTGGTGTCCGCGACGAGGGCGGGCATCGGCGGCGCGAGCAGCGCTGAGTCAGACAGGTACGAAGAGCTGCTCGTCAACCCGGCGATCCTGACCCTGACCACCCAGCGAGGGAACATCGACTGCGGCGGGCTCGAGTTCGTCTTGGTCCGCTATGGGAATTTCTACCAGTTCGTCGCCCCGCTCCCTGGTGGCCACGTCTCAGTCGCCATCGAGCCGGTCAGGGACCCGGTTCCGGTCGTCGAGCTGATCCGGGAACTGCTCCGAGGCGAGCTCGCCCAGCCGGCTGAGCCGTGAAGTGAACGGCAAAGCCGGGCACGGGAAACGTCGAACCTCCCCGTTCGGCGAGAAACCCGGCGGTGCCCGCACGGCACAGCCTCAGCCTCCTACCGGCGCTGGTGGTGAGTGTCGCGACGATCACTCTGCGGGGCCAGCCCTGGGACTCTGATTGGAGGCGGCGCGTAAATGGCGATGATCTCCCGCCGGTGACTGTTCCAGATAGCGTGATGAAGCTCGATGCCCGGCCGGTGACGGCCGAGCGTTGGGGGGATCTCGAGCGGCTGTTCGGCCCGCGCGGGGCGAATGGTGGCTGCTGGTGCACCTGGTGGCGGCTGAGCCGCTCGGAGTTTTCCGGCTACTCCGCCGCGGAGCGGAAGCAGGTCCTGCAGGGAATCGTCGCTTCCGGCCAGGTGCCGGGCGTTCTCGCTTACCTCGACGAGCGGCCCGTCGCCTGGTGCTCCATCGGCCCACGGGAGTCGTACCCGGCGCTCGAGCGGTCTCGCATTCTGGCGCGCGTGGACGACCAGCCGGTCTGGTCGATCGTCTGCTTCTTCGTGGCGAGAGAGTACCGGAAGCGGGGACTGCTCGTGCCCTCGATCCAGGCGGCCGTGGCGTACGCGGCGCAGCAGGGCGCGCGGATCGTCGAGGCCTACCCGGTCGATCCTCGCGGCCAGGCGGTGGAAGCTGTCCGGAGTTTCACTGGGTTGGCTCCGGCGTTCGAGCGGGCCGGCTTCGTCGAGGTAGCCCGGCGCTCGGATCGCCGCCCGATCATGCGCTACGTCATCGTCCCGGCCCCCTGACCTCCCTCCAGTCCGGGGATCGACCGGCCTTGCACGCCAGCGCGTCCGAACCGCCATCGCCCGGCGCGAGATCTGCCGCCATCTCCTGTCCACCGGGCAGCGCTGGGACGTTAGGGTATGATGGGTGGCTGGAGAAGACCGGCCGCGAGTCGGGGAGCAGGCAGTGCTGGGACGGGTGGCGCTCGTCCACGACTACCTCAACCAGTACGGCGGAGCAGAGCGCGTGCTCGAGGCGCTCCACGAGCTCTTTCCCGGCGCCCCGGTCTTCACCTCGATGTACGACCCCGGTGCCATGCCGCCTGCCTACCGCTCCTGGGACATCCGAACCTCGTTCATGCAGCGCCTGCCCGGCGTGCACCGCCACCACCAGATCTACCTGCCGCTCTACCCGCTGGCCTTCCGTCGCTTCCGGCTGGATGGCTACGAGGTCGTCCTGAGCTCCAGCAGCGCCTTCGCTAAGGGGGTGCGCCCGGCGCCCGGCGCGCTGCACGTCTGCTACTGCCACAGCCCGATGCGCTTCGCCTGGACCTTCCGCCAGTATGCCGAGCGCGAGCAGATCGGCCCGCTGCTGCGCCGCGCGTTGCCTCCTCTCCTGGCCTGGCTCCGTCGCTGGGATGTGGCGACCGCGCAGCGGGTCGACGTCATCGTGGCCAACTCCACTGCGGTGGCGCAGCGGATCCGGGCCTGGTGGGGGCGCGAGGCGACAGTCATCTTCCCGCCGGTCGACGTCGAGCGGGCACGGCCGGCCCCGCCCGGGGAGATCGGCGACTATTTCCTGCTGGTCTCCCGGCTGGTGCCGTACAAGCGGATCGACCTGGCCATCGCTGCCTTCAACGCCCTCGGGCTCCCGCTCAAGATCGTCGGGGAGGGGCGCGACCGCGCGGCTCTGATGGCCCAGGCCGGGCCGACGGTCGAGTTTCTGGGCCAGGTACCTGAGGACGAGAAGTTCCACCTCTACGCCCGCTGCCGGGCGGCGATCTTCCCCGCTGAGGACGATTTCGGGATTGCCCAGGTCGAGGTGCAAGCCGCAGGCCGGCCAGCGATCGCGCTGGCTCGGGGCGGCGCGCTCGACACGGTGGTCGACGGGGTCACCGGCGTGCTCTTCCCGGATCAGACAGTAGAGTCGCTCATCGAGGCGGTGCGCCGCTTCGAGCGGCTACACTTCTCGACTGGCGAGATCGTGCGCCAGGCCCGGCGGTTCAGCCGTGCCCGGTTCAAAGAGGAGATGCGGGAGCTGATCGAGCGGGAGCTCGAGGCTCGCCGGGCCATGCCTGGCGCCCCGGTATCCGAAGAGGTGCAGCGCGTATGGAGCTGAGGGCCTACCTGGCTATCCTCTGGCGGCGACGCTGGATCGCCCTGATCCTGCCGGCCCTGGTGCTGGCCGGCGTAGTACTGCAAGCCGTGCAGAGCCGGCCGAGCTACACGGCCACGGCCCGGCTCATCGTCACCCGCGTGCCGCAGGAAGCGCCGCCCGACGTCTTCCGCTACGATGAGTACTACCTCTACCTGACCAACGAATATACGGTCGACGACTTCACCGAGGTCGTGCGCGGCAATGTCTTCGCCGCCGATGTCGAGCAGAGGCTGGCGCGGACGACTGGCATGCAGATCTCGGCCGGCGAGGTTCAAGGCGCGCTCAGCGTGGAGCGCCGCAACCGCGCGCTGACCATCCGGGCGACCTCCTTCGACCCCCAGCGCGCAGTTGCCATCGCCCAGGCGGCAGCCCAGACACTGGAGGAGCGGGGGACGGCGTACTTCGGCTTCGACGACGCCTCGCGGCGCGCGATCATTTCGGTCATCGAGCAGCCACTCGGGGCCGCATCTGATACCAGGCGCCAGCAGATGCTGTGGGCGCTCCAGCTCGCGGTAGCGGTGGTCGGTGGCGTGCTCGTGGCGTTCCTGGTGGACTATCTCGCCGATACGCTCGACACGGCCGAGGCGGTACAGGACGCGCTCGGCCTGCCGGTGATCGGCGTCATCCCGGTGAGGAGGTCGTAGCCGCGTGCGGCCCGAGGAGTACCTGGCGATTCTGGCCCGGCGCTGGTGGATCCTCGTCGTTGCCGCCCTCGTCGCCGGGCTGGCCGCGTTCCTCTACACCAGCGCGCAGCCCCGCACCTACCAGGTCAGCGTCCGCCTGATGGCGGTCGCCCAGCCGCCGGACTATTGGCTCGATCTCTACGCCAAGAATCGGCTCGCCTCGTACCAGGATCTTATCCGGAGTTGGGACTTCGTCAGCCAGGCGCTCAGGCAAGCCGGCCTGGATATCGACCCCGGCCACGCGATGGGAACCCTCACCCTCGGACGTAACCAGGACAGCAACCTCGTCCAGATCGTGGTCACGGATACCGATCCTCAGCGGGCTGCGGCCATCGCTAACGCGGTCGCTGACGCCTTCGTGGCGCGATCGGCCGCAGAGAACCAGCAGATCCTGGAGCGTTTCACCGACCCGCGCGGCGAGCGGATCCAGGGGACGGTGGAAGTGGTCAAGCTGGAGTCGCCGGGGCCGCCCAGCATCCCGATCGGCCCACGCGTGAAGCTCAACAGCGCCGCTGGACTCTTGCTGGGGCTCGCCTTCGGCGTGGTACTGGCCTTCGGTGTCGAGTACTTCGACGATCGGCTTCGTAACGAGCGTGACGTGCAGCGTTACCTGGCGCTGGCCACGATCGGTCAGATGAAGCACAACGCGCCGTCAGGCCGAGGACGAAGGGGGAGCAGCATGCGGTCTGGGAACCCGGATAGCCGGCTCGCTGTCGTGGCTGAGCCGACCTCACCGGAAGCGGAGGCTTATCGCTCGCTGCGCGCGGCGATCGTCTTCGCGGGAGGCGAGCGGGCAGTCCGCTCGGTACTGGTGGCCGAGGCCGGTTCTGGCAACGATAGTCCGCTGGTCGCCGCGAATCTCGCCGCGGCGCTGGCACTGGCTGGCGACCGGGTCGCGCTGGTGGATGCAAACCTGCGCACGCCGCGACTGCATGGCCTGCTCGGGCGCTCCAACGACGCCGGGCTAGCCGAGTGGTTGCGCAGCCATGATCCTGAAGCGCCGCTGCCGCTCGTGGCTACCGCCTATGACCGCCTCCTCTTCGTCCCGGCGGGGAGCCTGTCCCCGGCGGGAGCGGTGAACCCGGCGGACCTGCTCAGCCAGCCGCGGTTCGCGGCGTTTCTGGAGAAGGTCTGCCGGGAAGTAGCCTATACGGTCATCGATACAGCGCCGGCGCCCGACTTCGGCGACGCCCTCGCGATCGCGCCGCGCGTCGATGGCGTAGTGTTGCTGGTGCGGAGTGGGCATACGCGGCGGACCGCAGCGCAGTCCGCGAAACAGGCTCTAGAGCGGGTCGGTGCTCGACTGCTAGGGGTGGTAATGCTCCAGCGTTGAGCGTCGCCAGCCACGGCCCCGCTGTTTACTCGCTCGCGGGCCGCGAGTCTGGGGCTTCCTCCGTGACTCTGATCAATTCCAGCCGTGACAACGTCGCCAGCGCGGCATCGATCTCCGGCAGGGGATGACCTGTCTCGACGAGCAGATCGTGCACGGTCGTCGCCCCGTTGATCAGCGCCAGTAGGACGGCCCGCTCGACGCGGGTGAGCGAATCGAGGACGGCAGGATCGGTCACCTCGTCGGCAAGCGTGATCACCTCGCGGCGCCCGCGGGAGGCGATCCACTCGTCGGCCCGGCGGATCGCGTTGAGCACGAGCGGCTCGAGCGGTGTCTCGTCGAGGATGGTCTCGTCGGGCGCAGCCGGAGGTGTCTCCGAGATGAAGGCGAACGAGCCGCTCGGCTTGACCAGGATGCGGAAGAGCGATTCCTCGAGCTGGGCCGTTAGCGCCAGCTTCACCTGCTGCCGGGTGACGAAGCCCAGCTCGAGGAGCAGATCCCCGAGCCGCACGGGCGTGGGGCTGACCATCTGGAGCGCCAGGGCCTGCTCTAATTGCTCCTCGCTCACGTAGCCCTGCTCGACCAGCACGCGGCCCAGGCGCAGGCGCCCGTCGCTCGTCGTAACCGCAGCGACTCGGCCCCGGTCGAAGACCAGCGTGATCTCGTCCGACGATGTGCCGAGGGTCAGGCGACCCGACTTGGCGGTCGAGGTGATCCCCTGGAGGATTGCATGCAGCGGGAAGTCCTCCAGATCACCATAGAAGGGCATGGGGCACCTCGCTACGCGTCTTCCAAGGATTGCGGCTCCACGTCCACCACGCCCAGGCAGCCGGTCGCGTGGAGCGCAGCTTCGACCCGGGCACGGACCTCTGCGAGCGAGAGGTGGACCGTGGTCAGGCTGAAGTGCAGCTCCTCGGGGCTGAGATCGCAGGCCTGCGCGGTGATGCAGAGCGGCAACTGTGAGAGCGCTGCGCGAAAGCGCGCGGCCGCCCGCAAGCTCCGCACTGGCTTGAGCGTGACTCGCCATCTGACCAGGTTCTCGATCTCCGAGTAGCGGAGTAGCCGCTCCGGTGGCTGTACCTGGTCTAGCCCTTCACGCACCTCCAGGCTGGCCAGGTACTGGTGAAAGGCCTCCAGTTGCTCCTGGACCTCGTCGCTCCCGACGAAGTCCTGCTGCTCTGACGCCACGGGTTGAACGTTCCGCCTGCTGTCTTGCTTCACGTACGATCTCCAAGCAGTCGCTGACAGAGTAGTGAGGCTTTCTCGCCCGATTTCGCTTGATGATGATACTCGTATCCCCCCTTGAGGTCATGGGACCCCGCGCACAGCCCCGAAGCCAGCGGGGTTACCTCGGAGCTCCGTCCCGATTCAGCCGCAGGGCGCCCGGCGCGGCAATAGCGAAAGGTACTATCTCTGCAGGTACATTTGGCCAGTGTGGCGGCGAGAGCGATGGGCTGCTGGCATCGGCCGGCCGGGTTCGGGCAGGCGATCGGTACCGTGCTGGACGCGATCGGGTGAGGACTGGCCCGTGGACCCTCGCCCCGCAAGGAGCTGGGCAGATGCGGGTCGAGCTGGTCGAGGCCAGCCTGGACGGCACGCGGGCGCGGCCTGGGAATTCACGTCCGGCGGTTGGAGCGGCTGGATCAGGGCGTCATCGCGCCCATCCAGGGTAACGTCCAAGAGCGGCTCGTTGTCTCGGCGTGTCCGAGGCTGAAGTCCCGATCTACTCCCAGCCCGTCTGAGCGCGTGGGGCGCGCTGTCAGCGTGGGAGAGGATGTGATCAGGTGGCGCTGAGCCGGGCCTCGACCGCGGGAGCCGGGCCTACGACGGCCGTGTCACCGGCGAGCCGGCCGGTGGTGACCAGCCAGTGCACGAAGCGCAGACGGGCAGCCTGGTTGGGAGTCAGCTCGACGATGTCCTCGGGGGACCGGACGGTCATCGAGGCCATCTGCCGGGGAAGCCGGCGGACGAGCTCGGCGACCAGGCTGCCGGGCGCCTGATGGCCGAGTTGCGCCAGTGGCAAAGCGATGTCCGTTCCCCCGGAGAGCAGCAGGTGAAGCTCTCCGTGCTCCACGCTCCAGGCAGCCAAGGGCAGACCAGACGAGCGAATGGCGTTGATCACCATGGCGATAGCTTCGCGCTGGTCGGGCATAACGCAGCCGGCTCCTCTCGCTAGCTGGCTGCTCGCCGGGAGAGTGCCGCCATCAGGTCGGCCAACGCCGCGTTGGGGGTCTCGCCTTCGCCGATGGGTGGACAGCTTCGCTGCCGCCGCCAGTAGTTCAGGACCAGGCACGAGCTCGTGACCTCGGGCGGGACTTCGCCTGGCTCGCAGGCCAGGGCCAGCCAAGGAATCTCGCCGGTACAGGGATTCGGGAAAATCGTGACGGGCCAAGGGGCCTGCATAGACTGTGTTCCTTCCTCGCGCGCAGAAATGGCTGTCCGCTGATCGTCCCGGTCAGGCATCGCCGGCTATCTCGACCCCTCTCCTCGCTCGCTTTCGTCCCTGAGTGATCTCACACCCGCTCTACACAGATCTTTGGCAGCCGTGCGCTCCGAGTTGATAGGAAATCGGTCAGGGCTGCCAGCAGCCCCGGCCTCTCGCTACCTCGCCTATTCCAGTCTCAACGCGACCTGTGTGCCTCCTGGAACCGATTCCCTCTGGTACGTACGCATGCATTCTAGGCCGCACCCCTCGGCCTGTCAAGGCGAGCAGGCACCGGTCGATGGGCCACGGTTACTGGAAGGGACATGGGGACGTGGGCGGGGAAACGGGACGACATTTCGCCTCCGGGGCACCGCGATTCGCCGCTAATGACGGTTGGCACGGTCCTTCCGGTACGCTTATGATGGAGCGGTCGCGAAGGCCGAGTCTCTCGAGTGAATCGAAATCGAGGATCGAGCGCGATGGGTCGAGTTCACGGAGATCATGTGCACGAGCCGGTGGGGTCGTCCAAGCCACGGCCGCTCGCGCTAGCTCTGGCGATCACGGTGTTCTTCCTGGTAATCGAGGTGGCCGGCGGGCTGCTCACCAACTCGCTCGCGCTGCTGGCCGATGCCGGCCACATGGCCACCGACGCGGCGGCGCTGGCGCTGGCGCTCTTTGCTGTCTGGCTGGCGCGGCGACCGGCCACGCCGGCGCGCTCGTTCGGCTTCTACCGGGCCGAGGTGCTGGCTGCTCTCGCCAATGCGGCAACCCTGATCGTGATCTGCTTCTTCATCTTCTGGGAGGCGATTCAGAGACTGATCGAACCACCAGCGGTCGACACGCTCCCGATGCTCGTCATCGCCGTCCTCGGGCTGGCGGCCAACGCCGGATCGGCCCTGGTGCTGATACGCAGCGGCATGCATACCCATGACCTGAACGTCCGAGGCGCCTTCCTCCACGTTGTGGGAGACCTGCTCGGTTCGGTCGGGACGATCGCCGCGGCCGTCGTCATGCTCGCCACCGGCTGGTACCTGGCCGACCCGATCCTCTCGATCGGGATCGGCCTGCTCATCCTGCGGAGTGCCTGGCGGCTGCTCTGGGACTCCGTCGACGTGCTGCTGGAGGCGACACCGGCCCATATCGACCCGGCGGAGGTGCGCCACGCCATGCAGCAGGTCAGGGGAGTCGAGGGCGTCCACGACTTGCATATCTGGACGGTGACCTCTGGTCTGGTGGCCCTGAGCGGCCACGTCGAGGTGAACGACCGGCGCGACTGGCACGAGATGCTGATCGAGCTGGCCGCGCTGCTGCGCGAGCGGTTCGGCATCGCCCACGTCACGCTTCAGCCGGAGCAGCATCGCCGCTTGCCCGAACCCTTCCGCGGCTGCTCGCTCGACTCGCCCGAAGGCCAGAGCGCTTGCCTGGTCCCGCTACCTGGCGGGCTGAACCGAGATGGGCGGAGCATCGAGCCCGGTGTGACCCAGCGCTGATCCCCTGCCCGTTGCTCTAGAACCTCGTGCGAGATGTGGAGCGATACGGTAGAATGCCGCGCCAGCAGGCACTGGCGATCCGTAGTACCGTACCGATCGAGGCGCAGGGGGGAGGCCGGCGGTGGCGAAGGATCTGAAGACCACCAAGTTCGTCCTCGACGAGAGCGATGTTCCGACGCACTGGTACAACCTGGCGGCAGACCTGCCGGCGTTACCGCCGCCCCCGATCCATCCTGGCACCGGTCAGCCGGTCGGCCCCGATGACTTGGCGCCGCTGTTCCCGATGGAGCTGATCCTGCAGGAGGTGAGCCGGGATCGCTGGATCGAGATCCCGGAGCCAGTGCGTGACGTCTACCGGCTGTGGCGTCCCACTCCGCTCTACCGCGCGCACCGGCTGGAGCGGGTGCTCGGGACTCCAGCCCGTATCTTCTACAAGTACGAAGGGGTTAGCCCTGCTGGCAGTCACAAGCCGAACACCGCAGTGGCGCAGGCCTACTACAACAAACAGGCGGGCGTGAAACGACTCACCACGGAGACCGGTGCCGGCCAGTGGGGCAGCGCGCTGGCCATGGCCTGCGCCTTCTTCGAGCTGGAGCTGAAGGTCTATATGGTTCGCGCCAGCTACGAGCAGAAGCCCTACCGACGCATCTTGATGGAGACCTGGGGCGCTCGCTGCGTGCCCAGCCCCAGCCCGGACACCGAGGCCGGCCGGCGCGTGCTCGCCGAGCACCCGGACTCGCCCGGCAGCCTGGGCATCGCCATCAGCGAGGCGGTGGAGGATGCCGCTACCCGCGAGGATACGAAGTACTCGCTCGGCAGCGTGCTCAACCACGTCTTGCTCCACCAGACGGTGATCGGCCAGGAGGCGCAGAAGCAGTTCGAGCTGGCTGGCACCTATCCCGACGTGATCTTCGGCTGCGTCGGCGGCGGCTCCAACTTCGCCGGCCTTGCCTTCCCCTTCGTCCGCGAGAAGCTCGAGGGCAGGGACATCCGCATCGTCGCGGTCGAACCCACCGCCTGCCCCTCCCTGACGCGCGGGGCTTACACGTTCGACTTCGGCGACACCGGGCGGATGACGCCGCTCATGAAGATGCACACGCTGGGCCACACGTTCATCCCGGCAGCGATCCACGCCGGTGGGCTGCGCTACCACGGCATGGCACCGCTGGTGAGTCTGCTCTACGAGCAGGGGATTATCGAGGCGCTGGCGTTGCCCCAGAACGCGGTCTTCGAGGGCGCGGTGCTCTTCGCTCGCGCTGAGGGCATCGTCCCAGCCCCCGAGTCGGCGCACGCGGTACGGGCGGCGATCGATGAGGCGCGCCGCTGCGCGGAGACCGGCGAGGAGAAGACGATCCTGATCGGGCTCAGCGGCCACGGGCATTTCGACCTCGGTGCCTACGAGGCCTATCTGGCAGGCCGGCTCGAGGATTACGAGCATCCGGAGGAGGAGATCCGGAAGGCGCTCGCCGCCCTGCCCCAGGTGGGGACGTAGTCTCCGCCTTCGGAGACCGCTGTATTCTGCCGGGACCGAGAGCGCCCGGGCATGACCTGGCCTCAGCCGGCGCTTCGTGATGCTGCTGGCCATACCCGGCACGACGCCGGTCACTCGCTCCGAACGGGCCTCGATGGCCACTCACCGCGAGCAGGGAGAGTCGCCGGAGGCTCGCGGTAGTGCCTGTGGCGGCGTACACTACAGGCGTACACTAAAATAGTCACGAATCGCGGGGAGGTTCGGCGAGCTCCTGGGGAGGCGCGCGATGGCCACCTCGATGCCCCGGCGACGATCGTGGCGGCTGGCCCGGCTCTGGCATGCGGGGGTGCTGGCTGCCATCGTCGCGGTCGCGCTCAACGTCGTCATCTACCTGTCTGCCGATGCGCTCGGCGCGTCGTTCGTCGTGCAGCCGCCGAACCGGGAGCCTTCCGAGGTAACCGCAGGTGGAGTCGTGGTCCTCACAGCGGTTCCACTGATAATCGCGACGGTCGTGTACGGGGTACTGCGCCGGTTTACCCGCCAAGCGTTCCGAGTCTTCGTCGTGCTGGCGCTGGTCGTCTTCCTGATCCTATTGATCCCGCCGCTCGGGGCGGCACCGGAACTCTCGACTGCCGCGGCCCTGATCCTGATGCATGTGGTCGCCACTGGGTCGATCCTGGGGGCGCTGGCGCTGTTCGAGCGCAGCACGTTCCCCGGCACGTGATTGCCCCGGGCAGACGTGCAGGGATGAGGCCGAGAGTAACGGTCAGATGAGACGCATGCTCATGTCCCTGGGCATAGTCGTAATCATGGGCGCCCTCGCGGCCAGCGCCCTCTTCGTGGTTCGCTCGCGCGGGGAGGAGGGGCGTGAGGTCGTTATCCTGGCGACGACGACCAGCGTGCAGGACAGCGGGCTTCTGGACGTGCTGCTACCGCTGTTCGAGCAGCGAACCGGCTACCGCGTCAAGCCGGTCGCGGTGGGCACCGGCGCGGCGCTGGCGATGGCCGAGCGCGGTGAGGCCGACGTGGTGCTGGTGCACGCGCCGGAAGCCGAGCGCGAGTTCATGGCCCGGGGCTACGGGGTCGAGCGACTGCTCGTGATGCACAACGACTTCGTCGTCGTCGGCCCGCCCGATGACCCCGCTGGGATACGCGGGCTGAGCTCCGCCCTGGACGCGCTGCGGAAGATCGCGGCCGCGGAGGTCACCTGGGTCAGCCGAGACGACGGCTCGGGCACCGACCAGCTCGAGAAGCGGCTCTGGCGAGAGGCCGGCCTGAGCCCGAAGGGGGCAGCCTGGTACGTCACCTCTGGCCAGGGCATGGGCGCCACGCTCACGCTGGCCGACCAGAAGCGGGCCTACACCCTTTCAGATCGAGGCACGTTCCTCGCATACCGGGATCGGGTCGACCTCGATGTCCTGGTCGAGGGCGATCCCCTGTTGCTGAACCTCTACCATGTGATCACGGTCAACCCGGCGCGGTTCCCAGAGGGGCAGATCAACGCCGAGGGGGGCCGGGCATTCGCCCAGTTCCTGCTCTCGCCGGAGGTCCAGCAGGTGATCGCCGAGTTCGGTCGCGAGCAGTTCGGCCAGCCGCTCTTCGTCCCCGACGCGGGCAAGACCGAAGAGCAGCTCGGCCGCTAGCGGGCGCCATGGATCTCCTGTGGGATGGGCTGATCGAGGCGATTCGCCTGATTCTCCGTGCTGATCCCGAGCTACAGCAGCTCGTCTCGCGCTCCCTCATGGTGTCGCTCACTGCGACCGCGCTGGCGGCGGCCGCTGGTATCCCGGCAGGGATCGCGCTCGCCGTCGGCCGGTTCCCCGGGCGCGCGCTGCTCCAGGTGGTGGTGAGTACCGGGATGGGCCTGCCGCCAGTGCTCGTGGGGCTCGTGGTCACGCTCTTCCTGTGGCGCACTGGGCCCTTTGGGGCGCTGGGACTGCTCTATACCCCTGCGGCCATGGTCCTGGCGCAGTTCCTCGTCGCTACGCCGATCGCCGCGGGCTTCACGCGGGCTGCGCTCGGCCTGCTGGAGCCCGACCTGCTGGCCGCCCTGCGGGTCGATGGCGCCGGTCGGCTGGCGCTGGGGTGGGAGCTGGTTCGTGCTGCGCTCCCCCAAGTGCTGCTTGCCGTCGCGGCTGCCTTCGGGCGGGCCATCTCGGAGGTCGGCGCCTCGCTGATGGTAGGCGGCAACATCGCCGGGCAGACTAGGATCCTGACCACGGCTATCGTGCTGGAGACCGGTCGTGGTAACTTCGCGCTCGCGATCGCGCTAGGGATCGTGCTGCTGGCGCTCGCGTTCGTGGTCAACGTCGCCCTCGGCTGGAGCGCTCGCGTCCCCGCCGCGGCGGGCACGTAGCCGAATCGCGCGCCTGCGCGGTTATCCAGCTTCGCGACGATCTCACTTGATCGTCTGGCGTGGTCGCCAGACGGGGGTGGCAGGCACGGCTCTCCCCGGATAGTTCCAGACCTGTGCGACGCGCTCCGGCGATGCCGCAGCCAGCTAAACGATAGGCTTCCTTCGTAGTGGGGAGCGCCATGCGGCTTGATGAGGGTTTCCGCCTGTGGATTGTCAGAGCGAGCTAGACGCGCTGCGCGCGTTCTTCGAAGCGAGCCTCGAGATGGACGCGACGCTAGCGCTCATTGACGCCCTGCGAGGGAAGGACTTCGAGATCCTCAGCCACCCGCTGAGCCTCACCGTCGACGGCGAGATCGATGCGGCCGTGCCAGCGCGCGATCCAAGCGGGTAAGATGTCTGGTTCCTCGTCGAGGCGAAGGCTCGGCTGCGCCAGTCGGGCGTCCGCGAGTGGGCGCGAAAGTTTCGCCAGGCCGAGTTTCGAGCTCGCCTCCGGAGAGCGGGCGTGCGCGAACCGATCAAGCCGTACGCGTTCGGGCTGATGTTCTACCAGGAAGCCGACACGACCGCGCGTGAGCACGGTATCGGCCTGCTGACCCCGTTCGGCGAGGCGGTCGAGCCGGCATAGGGCGCTTCAGCACGGTTCTCCTCGCCGGCACGGTGTTCTCGCTGTACAGGTTTCCAGAGGCGCCCGACGGGGGTACGCGGCGAGTGATGCCGTCACCGGCGAGTACCGCGCGGTAGAGCGGTCGATCCTCGATACGATCACAGCCAAACACCAGACGTCCGGGCGACCAACTGGTCAGCCTCCTGGACAGGCATGCTTGGGACGTCGCGGTCGGCAGGGCCCCAACCCGCTTCGCCGTCGCGCATCCGGTCACCGGCGAGTGCCCGGTGGACGACGTCGGGCTCGGCCCAGCGTGCCAGCCTCTGCCGGTCGCAGTCCTCTACCCGCTAGTGCGGAATAGGCGGGGACGCGGCCAACGAGTTCAGAGGGTGATGACCTGGTCGGGCGGGTTCGTGGCTAGGGCAGCGTAGAGGTCGGGGAAGCAACCCACGCGCACTCCCTCCACCGTGCTGGCCGGCCGGCAGGTGGCCGGCTCCTGGCGGCCCTGGCCGGTCGCCGGGTCGCACCAGACCGGTTCGCCCTCGGCCAGACCGCGCTCCAGAGCGCACATGTCGCACATCATCAGCAGGATGTTCTTCTCCGCGGCCACCTTCGCCAGCCGCTCGCCGATGGGATCGCCGCGGCGCAGCACGAAGACGTTGTCGTCGAAGAAGAACATCCCGACCACCTCGGCGCCGTGCGTTCCTGCCTCGAGCTGCGGCAGGATCATCTGGCCGAGCTTGTAGCTGGCAGCTCGGGGCGTCGCGAAGACATATGCCACCTTCATCGGACGAGTCCCTCCTGAACTACGGATACCGCTACCTATCGGTCTTCACTGGCTCTCCAGAGCGCGGCGGATCGCTCACCCGCGAACCAGCAGTCGAAGGTCGGCCCGCCGCGGTGACAGCAAGGCCACTAGCGCGAAGAGCGCGCTGGCGACCAGCACGATCGTGGCGCCGGACGGCACATTCAGGTAGTAACTCAGATAGAAGCCGATCAGTGCCGACAGCGCCCCGAACGCTGCGCCGAGCAGCATCATCCGGTGAAAGCGGTCGGTCAGCAGGTAGGCCGCCGCGCTCGGCGTGACCAGCATGGCGACGACCAAGACGACCCCGACAGCCTGCACCGATACGACGACAGTGACCGAGAGCAGCGTCAGGAGGAGGAGCTGGAGCTTTCCTCCCGGCAAGCCGGTGGCCTCGGCCACCAGCGGATCGAAGCTGACGAACAGGAATTCCTTGTAGAGTAGCCCGATGAGCAGAAGAATCAGACCCCCCAGCCCCACGATCACCAGCAGATCGCTCGGGCGTACCGAGAGGATGTCGCCGAAGACATAGCTGAAGAGGTCAACCGTGTAGGTCTTGATACCCAGGCTCATCAGCACGATGCCGAGGGCAAAGACCCCGCTGAAGAGGATGCCGATGGCGGTATCGCTGCTCAGGCCGACCCGTCGCTGGATCAGGCCGATTCCCAGCCCGGCCGCTATCGCTGCCACCAGCGCGCCGAGGTAGAACACGACGCCGGCCAGAAAAGCGACGACGATGCCAGTGAAGGCGATGTGGGCCAGGGCGTCCCCGATGAACGCGAATCCCTTCAGGACGACGTAGGTGCCGATGACCGCGCAGATGATGCCGATCAACATCGCGGCCACCAGCCCGCGCAGCAGGAACCCGTAGCGTAGAGGCTCGAGTAGGAGATCAATGAGCATGTGAGCCATTCTCCGGAGTCTCGACCACGATCACCCGGTCGCCGTAGCGTAGGAGCAGCAAGTGGGAATCGAAGGTGCGGTTCAGCAGTTCTTGGGTGAAGATGCGCTCCGGCGAGCCGAATCCGATCATCCGACGGTTGAGGAGAAGCACCTGGCTAAAGCGCTGGGCGACACAGCTCAGGTCGTGCGAGGCCACCAGTGCCGTGCGTCCCTCGGAGCAGAGCTCCTCCAGGAGCTCGAAGATGAAATGCTGCGTCGGAGCATCTACGCCGCTGACGGGCTCGTCGAGCAGGAGGATACTGGGTTCCTGGGCCAGTGCGCGGGCCAGGAAGACGCGCTGCCGCTGCCCACCGGAGAGCGCGCCGATCGGCTTGTGGCGGTAGTCCTGCATGCGCACCTGCTCGAGCGCGTGCTCCACGAGCTCGCGGTCGCGCGCGCCTGGACGGCGTAGGAATCCCAGTCGCGGATACCGGCCCATCATCACCACGTCCCACACGGTCACTGGGAAAACCCAATCGACCATGTCTGTCTGGGGTACGTAGGTCATGTCCGGGTTCGGCCGCGCGGGCACGCCGCCGATGAGCACGTTGCCGCGCCAGGGCTTGAGCAGCCCGATAATCGCGCGGAATAGCGTCGACTTGCCGCCGCCGTTGGGGCCGATCACCCCCACCAGCGCGCCGCGCGGTACCGCGAAGCTGATCTCCTCCAACACGGGCTGGCGGTGGTAGCCGGTCGTCAGCCGGTCGACCACGATGACCGGCTCGCTGGTCGTGACCGCTGATGGCTGGAGTTCCGTTTGTACCTGCATCTAGCCCAGCCCCTCGACGATATGCTCGATGTTGCGCCGCATCATGCCGATGTAGTCCTCACTGGCCGGCGGAGTATCACTATACAGCTCCAGCACTTCGACGCCCGCCTCGCGCGCGAGGGTCTCCGCCAGCTTCGGGTTGAACTGCGGCTCCGTGAAGATGGCCGGCACACCATGGCGCTGGATCAGATCGACCAGTTGAGCGAGCTCCTGAGGCGAGGGTTCCCGCCCCGGGCTGAGGACGATCACCCCCGCCATCTCCAGGCCGTAGTGCTCGGCGAAGTAGGGGAAGGCATCGTGGAACGTGACCAGTTTGCGGCGCTCGGGCGGGATCTGCTCCACCTGCCCTTTGGCCCAGGCGTCGAACTCTTGGATCTCGGCGATGTAGCGCTCGGCGTTCGCCCGGTAGGTCGCCGCGCCGTCCGGATCGATCTCCTCGAGGCTCTGCGCGATCCGGCGCACGTACTCGACCGCGTAGTCCGGGTCGAGCCAGAGATGGGGGTTACCGCCCTCGTGCTCGTGGCCGTGCTCGCCTTCTGGTGTGCCGTGGCCATGGTCGGCTTCCGGCGTCCCATGAGCGTGCTCATGGCTCTGCTCGGTCGTGGGGGTACCCTCGGGGTGCTCGTGGGCGTGTTCGTCCTGGGCGGTTTCGAGCCCTTCGGCAAGCTCGACCACCGGCGCTCCGGAGCTGGCCGACGCGATCAGGTCGCTGAGCCATTCCTCCAGCCCGAGCCCGTTGACGAAGATCACCTTAGCGTCGGCGAGCGCCTGCGCATCGCGGGGAGTTGGCTGGTAGGTGTGGGGATCGGTACCGGCTGGCACGATCGAGCTCACCTGCACACGGTCGCCGCCGACCGCCTCTGCGAGGGAGACGAAGACCGGGAGGCTGACCACGACCCGGATCTGACCCGCGGCCGCCGGCGCGGTTGCCGTGCTGGTTTCCCGCGCCGCTGGGGTCGCGTTGCCGTTGCAGGCCACGAGCGATGCGGCGGCGATGAGCGCGAGGAGCCACCGGTATCCCAGTCGCTCAGCCCTCCACCTTCGCTGTGCCGTCTGACACTGTCCGTTGTTCGACATCCGTTGCTCCTCGCGCTCGCTCCGTGCCACGCCGGAAAGATGATACTGAGTCTCAGTAACGCGGTCAAGGGCAGCGCGTGGGGCTGCTGCTGCCAGCGGCCATCTTCCGGGTCAGTGCCCGCGACCCTGCCGGGAGGTTCGAGCCAGGCTCAGGGAAGCCCGGCCGGCGAGCGCGTTGGCGCAGATGCCTGCTGGCAGGTCGCGCAGATGCCGAAGAGCTCGAGCCAGTGGCCGTTGATCTGGAATCCGGTCTGGGAGACTGCGGCGGCGATCAGCTCCTCGACGTTGCAGCCGTTGAAGTCCGCGACGGCGCCGCACTGTGAACAGACTACGTGGTGATGGTGATCGACACCGGCGAGCACATAGCGGTGGAGTCCGGACGGGTGGTGGACGCGGTCGAGCACGCCGATTTCGACGAGGAGGTCGAGCGTGCGGAAGACGGTGGCCCGGCCGGGAGGGGAGGTGCTCTGATGCAACTGGCTGAGCAGTTCCTCGGCTGAGAACGGGCCGTTCTGGGACAGGACAGAGCGGACGATCAGCCGGCGGGGCTGGGTGACCCGCAGCCCGAGCTCCTGGAGTCGTTCGAGGATTTCCGCTTCGGCGAGCATTGCAGACGACCTCCGTCCTCGATTATACGAGGGCCGGTGTGGCCGTAACTTGACAGTACGATATACTACAGGCACCACGGTCTCCTAGCTCACATACTCCCAGAGCGTGGTCATTGCCTGAACAGTGGCGGGTGGCCCGGCCATTTCAGCCGGGAGTGCGCACGGAGAGGAAGACGAGATGCAGATCGAACTGGGCAAGCCGGTCGTCAGCAAGGACGGTGAGCGCGTCGGGCGGGTCGACCGGATCGCGCTCGACTACGACACGCGCGAGGTCGAGCAGATCATCGTCCACCAGGGAGTACTGCTCACCCGGGATCGGATCGTCGACCGCGACCTGATCGAGCGCGTGGAGGACGACGGCACGGTACGATTAGCCATCACGGCAGCAGAGGTGGAGCGGCTGCCGGAGTTCGTGGAGGCGGAGTTCGTCCGTCCGACGGAAGAGGATCTTCGCTCACTGCCCTATGTCCTCCCCGGGGTTCCCGTCGCAACCGGCGCGACGATCCTCTGGACCTCGGCCGCCACCCGGCGATCAGGCTCCGAGCAGCCATACCAGGAGTTCGACCCGGCCAGCGGCCCGCTCATCGGCCCGGCAGTAGCGCCGGATACCCCGCTCGAAGCGCGATCCAATCTGCCGGAGGATACGCTGCTGATCGGTCGCGGAACCGATGTCCTCGATCGCGAGGGGGAGAAGCTCGGCAGGGTGGAGGAGGTAGAGACCAACGAAGACGGCGAGGTCGTCGCCTTCGTCGTGCGGGCTGGCCTGCTTCTCCATCACGATATTCGAGTCCCGATCGACTGGGTGTCGTCAGTGACCAGCGAAGAAGTGCACCTGCGACTGAGCGCCCAGGAGATCGAGTCGCAGGGGCAGCCGAGCTGAGAACCGGGCGCTCAACGCCTCGAGAGACGACCGGCCGCTCGCACTGGTGCTGAGCCCTCGAGCCGGTGTCAGCGCGAGCGGCTGGAGGACTCCTCCTGGCTCTTCCCGCTGCTCTAGTGCTGCCTGCAGAGCTCGCGCCGGCATCGAGGAGACTGGCCAGGTGATCGGCGCCGCGCCCAAGCGGTTCCTGTCTCGCCCTGGCCCGGATGGCCATGACCGGGTACCCGTGCGTCCGTCACGATAGTACGAAAGTACCTGGGACCATGCATCAGGATATGGTATTCTGCAAGCGAATTGCCGGTGCTTTGTTCACGACGTGCTCAGTCTAGTCCGCTTGTCTGGGTGCTCGACATATATCTGGGAAAAGAAATACGTGACATGTGCGCTTGGATGTTTCCTTCTATGCGTCGCTCCGTGCAGCGGCTGACCGGGCAATCGCTGGTCGAGTTCGCCTTAGCTCTCCCGCTGCTGGTGCTCCTCGTCGCCATCACCGCGGACGTGGGCCGTGCCTTCACCGCCTACATCGAGCTCGGCAACATGGCGCGCGAAGGCGCCCGCTACGGCGCGATCTCTCCCGCGACCGCCGTCGACTCGGCCGGGATCCGCAACGCCGCGATCGGCGAAGGGACGACGATCTTCGGGATGACCCCGACCATCCAGAGCAGTACCGGGACGGAGACGAGGAATTCCCAGACCTACCGGTACGTCACGGTGACCGCGCGGCTCGACTTCGAGCCGTTCATCCAGTTCCCGCCGATCCCCGCCTCGATCCCGATCGAGCGCGAGGTCACGATGATGGTGCTGCGATGAGGAGCCGCTTCTTGACTCACCATCGCAGAGCGCGCGGGCAGAACCTGGTCGAGTTCGCCCTGGTCGTCCCGGTCTTCCTGCTATTCCTGTTCGGGACGCTCGAGTTCGGCTGGCTCCTCTACGTCGACCACCAGGTCACCAACGCGGCGCGCGAGGGCGCCCGGTGGGCCGCCGTCCACGGCACGCGCTGCGAGGCAGCCCCACCCTGCCAGCTCGCGACCACCGCCCGGGTCGAGCAGGCGATCCTCGACCGCGTAGCACTGCCTGATCCCGATGCGTTGACGGTGACGCTCGAGATCCTCAACGATGCCAATGCGAACGGCAAACCTGATCCCGACGAGCGGGTGCGCGTTCAGGTCAGCTATCCGTTCGAGCCGCTGATCGGCTATGCGCTTCCGGTTACCGGGTGGAACCTGAGCGCCAGCAGCACGATGCGCGTTCACTACTGAGAGACCTGCTTTCGAGTTGTGCGTGGTTTTCGAGGAGCGAGACATGGTTCGAGAACGACATCACCGATTTGAAGGACAAGTGCTCGTCTTGATGGCCATCACGATGGTGGTCATGCTCGGCTTCACGGCGATGGCTGTGGACGTCGGGCACTTGCTGGGCGCGCGCCGCACGGCCCAGAACGCCGCCGACGCCGCCGCGCTGGCCGGTGCCCGCCTGCTGATGGCGGGCCGAAGCGATCCGGAGATCCAAGCGGCCGTCGCTGACTACGCTAACCGCAACCTCACCGACAGCGTGCGGATTACGGCGAGCGACGTCCGGATCGATCGCACGGCCAAGACCGTGCGCGTGGAACTGACGACCGACGTGGAGCGCTTTTTCCTCGGTGCCGTCTACACCGGTGATTGGCTCGCCAGCGCGCAGGCCGTGGCCAAGGTCGGAGCCGAGCCAGGCGACTACGCGCTGCTGGCCCTGGATGAGGACAATCCTACGGCGATCAACCTGATCGGTAACGTCGATATCCACGTCGTCGGCGGGGGCGCGATGTCGAACGGTGGGATGCGCTGCGTGGGGAACGGGTCGCTCCATGCTGATAGCACGGTCGACGCTCACCTCGTGCCTGGGTTCAGCCAGACGGGGAACTGCCAGTTCCAGGGGGCGCAGGGGCGAAACGGCGGCATGCCGGTGGTGGAGGATCCGTTGCGCAACATGCCCGCACCGCCACGTCCGACTGTGCCAGCTCAGGTCAATCCAGCCGTGGTTAACCCGCCCTACCCGTGTGACAACCAGGCTCCATGGGTCTTCTCGCCGGGCCGCTACCGCCAAAACGTGACCTGCTCAGGAAATGACAATCTGACCTTCCAGGCGGGCACCTACCGGTTCGAGCGCGCCGTCAGTTACTCTGGCAACGGCACGGTCACGCTGAACTCGGGCTTCTACCAGTTCGACTCCGGCTTCTCCGTCTCGGGCAACGCGACTGTCGTGCTTCACCCAGGCACCTACGTGTTCCGGGGTGGAGCGTTCAGCATCACCGGCAATGCCTCCGTGCGGTTGCTCTCCGGACAGTACAATTTCTTCTTCATCAACAGCTCGTTCCTGAATACCGGAAACCTTCAGTTCAGCGGAACGTCTCCGGGCCAGATCAGCTTCTACATGCAGAACAGTGACTTCGCGACGACTGGCAACAGCGATACGACGCTCTTCCCTGGCATCTACTACTTCGACGGTGGCACGTTCCGGCTGATTGGCAACCAGACGATCGTCGGCCAGGACGTGCTCTTCTACCTGGCAAACGGGGCCCGGATGGACGTGGTCGGCAACACGTCATACCGTCTCGCGGGCTCGACCACGCCGCTTTACCCCGGCATGCAGCCCGGCCTGACCATCTTCCAGGAGCGTGGTAACACGTCGACGTTTCGAATGGTCGGCAACAGCGGCGCCTTCATCCAGGGCATCGTCTACCTGCCGGACGCTCCGTTGGAACTCAGCGGCAACGCCTCCGGCACCTGGGCCGAGGGCCAGCTCATCGTCGACCAGCTCCGGAACAATGGCAACACCGATGCCGAAGTCAGATATCGCCAGTACGTAAACATCGATTTGCCTGCCGTCTGGCTGATCGAGTAGCTCGACGTGACGGTGCGGGTAAGCTCTACGCCTGGTCGGCCAGCCTGAGGCCGGGGCGGGCGCTGGCCGCCTACCCACGTGCTTGTCCGAGGCGCTTAGAGCGCGAGCGACCATTCGTCTCGCCACTCGCAGATGCCTCTAGACCTTCGGATTTCGTCCACCCTACCCGTCGAGTTCGCTCGTGCCGATGCAGATTTCCCCCGTGCGGCCGCGACCTCGCCGGAGGTCATGCGTGCGCGCGCCGGCACGTACGGATACCCGCCAGGAGTTGGCAGAACGTGTCTCCTGGAGATGCGCGCAGGACGGCCCGTTCTTCGGGCGTTTAACCCCCAGCCCCGACGCCCACTCGACCAGGTGCTTCGCCCTGGCGAGTTGGCCTTGGCCCGTGAGCGCGGGGCTCCAGGCCAGCGCAGGACGGCGTTCGGGACGAGCGGAGGTAAGCAGAGACACGAGACGGATCGAGCCCCGGAAGCCTCGGGGGTAAAGTTTCCGGCCACCTTGCCGATACACCTTTGCAGAAGGGAGGAACGACCGCCTGGTAGGCGGCACGCAAAGGTCAACCGGGAGCGACGCCGCACGGTCGCGAGATTGATCCAGCATGAAGCCGGCGCAGGGAGGTGCCGGCGAGAAACTGGCAGAGGAGGCCATCGATGCGGATCTACAACAACGTCAACGCGGTCAACGCCCAGCGGAACCTCAGCATCACCGGGTTCGCGCTGGCCAAGTCGATCGAGAAGCTCTCGAGCGGCCTGCGCATCAACCGCGCGGCCGACGACGCGGCCGGGCTGTCGATCAGCGAGAAGCTGCGCGCGCAGGTGCGAGGCCTGGCTCAGGCAATGCGCAACGCGCAGGACGGCATCTCGATGATCCAGACGGCCGAAGGCGCGCTGAACGAAGTCCACTCGATGCTCCAGCGCATGCGCGAGCTGGCGGTGCAAGCCTCTAACGACACACTGTCTACTGAGGACCGCCAGGCGATCAACCGCGAGCTGCAACAACTTCAGACGGAGATCAATGCCATCTCGAGCCGGACGACCTTCAACGGCAAGCAGTTGCTTACCGGTTCGCTCGTGACTCAGGTGGATGCCACGAGCGAACTCAAGGTCGGCACGACGCTGACTGGTGGCACCGATACTGCTCACGTCTACGCGCTCGATGTCTCCGCGGCCGCACCGGGCAGGACCTACACGTTCGCCTACAACGCGACGACCGACCAACTTACCCTGACTCGCAGCGGTGACAACGTCTCGCAGACAATCGTGCTGAACGCGATCGCGGCCGGTGGAAGCCAGACCCTCAACTTCGGCGAACTCGGCGTCAGCCTGACGATCACGAGTACAGGCGGCATCACGGCCGATAACCTCGGCACTGCGCTGACGACGGCCGCGACGGACAGCATCCTGACCGCAAGCACCAGTGGATCCGCGAACTTCCAGGTCGGGGCCAACCAGGGCGACTCGATGACCGTCAGCTTCGCGTGGGTTGAGATCGCGTCTGCTGACCCCGATCTTGACACGCGTTTTTCAGATCTGTACACCGCGCTTAACAGCTTCGACTCGAGCCAGAGCGTGGGAAACGCGCAGGCGCTGATCACAGCGGTCGACGGCGCGATCGTAGCGGTCAACGAAGTGCGCTCGACGCTCGGCGCGGCGCAGAACCGGCTCGAGCACACGATCGCCAACCTGGGCGTGGCCCACGAGAACCTGCTGGCCTCGGAGAGCCGCATCCGCGACGTGGACATGGCGGCCGAGATGGTCAACTTCACGCGCGGCCAGATCCTGCAGCAGGCAGGCATCGCCGTGCTGGCCCAGGCCAACACCATCCCGCAGTCGGTGCTGCAGCTCCTCCGCTAGCGCACGTCGGCGCGCTGACCCTGCCCCGGCCGGATACCCGGCCGGGGCAGTTGGCTTTGTGCCCCGCGCCGCGCGAGCCGGGGCGCCGCTTCGATCGCGAGAGCCGGCCGGCGCTCACCGGCCGTCCCAGCCGCGCCCGAGCCGGCGGAGCAGTCGCCGGCCAGGCGCGGTCGCTCCCTGAGCCTGCCGCCTCCCCCTCGCCCTGCTGGCTCCACCGACGGGGCGGGTCCCGGCCCGCCCACGTGGCGGCGGCTGGGCTCGGGCTGCTTCAACCGGGGAGCCACTCGTCCGGGGGGCGCCGCCGCGCCGGTGGCGAACGTGTGCCCGCCCGAACCGCCGTGCGAGCAGCAGGCTCGGGGTATTGACATCGGGGCACGGGCATGCTACTATGCTGGCAGGTCCCGATGGTTCGCGGGAGGGAAATCGAAAGCCGCAAGGCGAGTAGAGAGTACCGAACAAGGATCGTCGGGGCCTCGTCGTTTTCTCCCCTTAGATCTTTCGCTGGATCCGCGGCACTGGCGGTACAATTGGATATCTGGTCATGATCGTTCGTCGGGCGCGCTGGGGCGCAGCCGGTGCTGCGGCTGAGGGAGAGCGGGGAGCCGTGCCGTACGAGTACCTCGAGCACCAGGCCGACATCGGACTCGAGGCCACCGGTGCCACGTTAGAGGAAGCCCTCAGCGACGGGGTGACCGGGCTGCTCCACCTGCTCGTCGACGTGGAGACGGTCGAGCCACGGGAGGAGGTCCCCGTTCAGGCGAGCGCCGACGACCCCGGCGCTCTCTTCGTCTCCCTGCTGAACGCCGTGCTGGCGGCGATCGACCTGCACGGCATGTTCTTCCGGGAATTCCGGCTCATCCGCGTCGAGCAAGAAGATGGGCAGTGGGTGGCCGAGGGCGTGCTAGCCGGCGAGCCGATCGACCTCGGCCGCCATGCGGTCGAGATCGAGGTCAAGGCGGCCACGTACGGCGGCTTCTTGGCCGAGCACACCGGTCAAGGCTGGCGCTTCCGCTGCGTCCTCGACCTGTAGCGATCCAGAGCACTGCGCGCTGAGGATGAAGACGCGTCCGTCGTGACCAGGGAGGGATGCTGCTATGAGCGTCAAAGCGCTGGTACGCAAGATCCACGACTATCTGTTCGAGATCCCGCCTCAAGGGCGCATGCGCGTGCCCGCCCGTCTCTTCATCGACGAGCGGGCGCTGCGCGAGCTGACGGAGCAGAGTAGCCAGGAGTGGAACGCGCTAGAGCAGCTCAAGAACGTGGCCACGCTGCCGGGCATCCAGAAGGCGGCGATGGCGATGGCCGACATCCACCCCGGCTACGGCTTCCCGATCGGCGGAGTGGCGGCCTTCGACCCGAAAGAGGGGGTCATCAGCGTCGCTGGCGTGGGTTTCGATATCAACTGCGGCGTGCGCTGCCTGCGAACCACGCTCTTCCGCAAGGACCTGGAGGGGAAGGAAGAGCAGCTCGCCGACACGATGTACCAGGTCATCCCGGCCGGGCTGGGCAGTACCGGCGAGCTCAAGCTCAACACCAAGGAGATCGACCGGGTGCTACGTGAGGGGGCGCACTATGCCGTCAGCCTCGGCTACGGCCGGGAGGACGACCTGACCTACATCGAGGAGACCGGCCGGTTGCCTGACGCCGACCCGTCGGTCGTCAGCAATACGGCCAAGCAGCGGCAGCTCGCGCAGGTCGGCACGCTCGGCTCGGGCAACCACTACGTCGAGGTGCAGGTGGTCGACCAGATCTACGATGCCGAGGCTGCCGAAGCCTACGGGCTGGAGCTGGGGCAGATCGTCATCATGCTCCATACCGGTAGCCGGGCACTCGGCCACCAGATCGGCACCGACTACCTACCCTTCCTCGACAAGGCAACGAAGAAGTACGGGATCGAGGTGCCCGATCGCGAGCTGGTCTGCGCGCCGATCGACAGCCCCGAGGGCCGGCAGTACTACCGGGCGGTGATGGCCGGCGCTAACTGCGCCTTCGCGAACCGGCAGGTGCTGGCCCACCTCGTGCGCGAGGCGTTCTGGAAGGCGCTCCGGGTGCCCGACACCGCCATCGAGACGCTCTACGAGGTGGCGCACAACACCGTGAAGTTCGAGGTGCACGAGGTGGACGGCGAGCGCAAGCGCCTGCTGGTTCACCGCAAGGGCTCGACCCGCGCGTTCGGGCCCGGCCGGCCGGAGCTGCCCGAGCGGTACCGGCAGGTCGGGCAGCCGGTGCTGGTCGGCGGCACGATGGGTACGGCCAGCTACATCCTGCGGGGAACCGAGCAGGGGATGCGGGAGACGTTCGGCACGGCGCTGCACGGCGCCGGGCGGGCGAAGTCGCGCCGGGCCGCCAAGAAGGCCTACCCGGCCGACGAGATCGTGCGCCGGCTGCGCGAGCAGGGCATCATCGTCCGCGCCCACGGCAAGGCCTCGATCAGCGAGGAGGCGCCGGGTGCCTACAAGGACGTGGATCACGTGGTCGACGTGATGTGCAAGGCCGGCATCGTCGCCCGGGTGGCCCGGCTGAGACCGATCATCTGCCTGAAGGGCTAGCGCTCGCGCCGTGCTCGCCCCTGGCTCTTCGGGGGATGAGCAAGGCAGAACCCGATTGCCCGCCGGTTAACGGCTAGCTTGCCGCACCTGCTGAACTGGCAGCCGGCCAGCGTCACAACGAGATGGCAACCTAGCGGGCTTGGCTCGCGTGCCACGGCGCGGCTAGGCTAGGAGCGTCGTCAGGCGCTCGAAGAGAGGGGGCCACGCGATGGCCACGAGAGACCAGTCGCCGGGGCCGGCGACGCGAGACCCGAGCGATGCCGGGCGGATGGGGCCAGCCTTCCTGTTCGACCTCGACGGCACGCTGGTCGACTCGGTCTACCAGCACGTGCTCGCCTGGCGGGAGGCGCTGGAGTCGGCGGGGATCGAGCTGGCGGTATGGCGTATCCACCGGCGCATCGGGATGAGCGGCGGTCTCTTCCTAAGCGCGCTCTTGCGGGAGACCGGCCGGCCGGTCACCCCGGAGGAGGTCGAGCGCATCCAGCGCGTCCATGCCGAGGCCTACGCCCGCCAGGTGGGGCAGGTGCGACCGCTGCCCGGCGCCCGCGAGCTGCTGGCCTACCTGACCGACATCGGCGTACCCTGGGCCATCGCCACCAGCGGGCGGATGGAGAGCGCGCGCCTCACCCTCGAGCTGCTCGAGGTGAGGCCTGACGTACCCGTGGTCACGCGTGACCAGGTGCGGCATGCCAAGCCGGACCCGGACCTGTTCCTGGCTGCAGCCGAGCGCCTCGGGGTGCCGATCACCGAGGCGGTCGTGGTCGGGGACTCCATCTGGGACATGCTCGCCGCGCGCCGGGCGCGGGCGCTGGGCGTGGGGCTGCTCTCCGGCGGCTACGGCCAGGCGGAGCTGGAGGTGGCCGGGGCGTATCGCGTCTACCAGGACCCGGCCGACCTGCTGCGGCACCTGGACGAGGTCGGGGTACGCACCTTCGTCTACTAGCCGGGTCGAGGCTGATCACCTAGCGGGCGATGCAGAGCTGGCGACGAACCCAACGGTCGCTCGCTCCGCGCGTTCGTTCAGCGCGGGGTAGATACTCGGGCGCTCCTACTGCTGCTCGTCTTCGCAGATCCAATCGCCGGGCCCACCGGGCCGCTGGGGGAGCCATCAGGTGCTGCCACTGGGGGAGCTCAGCTCGTAACCCTCGCCGCGGCGAGGGAGAATGACGGCCAGCAGCGTGCCCTGTTCGTCCAGCTCCATTGCCAGCCGGACGGAGACCGAGCGGGCCTGCCGGCTTGCCTGGGCCAACGGTTCGGGGACGAGCCGCAGGTAGGCGCTCGCGGTGCCGAGGCTCAGCCATTCGGGGAAGCCAGTGCGCTCCTGCCAGGGACAGAAGGCCTGTCGAAGGTCGAGGCCGGGAGGCGCGCTGATCTCGAGTCCGAGCAGACGTCCCTGCTCACCGAGGTCGAGGATCCCGGTCCCCTCGACTGTGCGAGCGGCCGGCCGCGGCTCGGGCCCGAGGACGAGCCGCAGCGCGTTCTCTCGCGGCTGGTAGGTCAAGCGCACAGTGTCCTCCTGCCGGCTCTCGCTGCCGCCCCCAAGCCTAGCACCAGAAGCCGCGACGTGCCCGAGGGGCGTGGCCCTGAAGCCCCCGCCCCTTCGATCGTTCTCGCGCCGCCCTTCGCATCCCGGGAGCGGTCGGGGCGACCGGCCGGTCGCCCCGACAAGAGGTCTGGTTCAGCGTTCTGGTGATCTATCGAATCCCCGGCGTCCGACCGGGTCGATTCCGAAAGAGCTCCGGCGCCTACAGCTCGGGCAGGCGGAGCATCACTCTCGCCGTGTGCTTAACCCCGTCCACGAAGTCGCTCAGCCGGATGTGCTCGTTGGGCGCGTGGGCCCGCGAATCGGGATAGCCGATCCCAGCGTTGGCGATCGGCACCCGCAGCACCCGCACGAACGGATCCATCGGCCCCGAGCCGCCGCTCATCGGATGGATCACCGGCTCCTTGCCGTACACCTCGCGGCCGGCCTCGGCGACCATCTGGACGAACGGGTGGTCGGGATCCACGCGCGCCGCCGGGTAGCCGCAGTGCTCGATGATCTCGATGTCGCCGAAGCCCTGCTCCTCGAGGTGGCGGCGCAGCTTGACTCGCAGGTCCTCGGGCCGCTGCTCCGGTACCAAGCGGAAGTCGACCTTGGCCATCGCCTCGGCCGGCAGCACGGTCTTGGAGCCTGGCCCCTGGTAGCCAGAGGCGATGCCGGAGATGGTGCACGTCGGCTCGAAGATCTGCCGGCGCTTCAGCTCGAGCCCGCTCGCGCCCAGCAGGAACTCGCGGATGCCGTAGGTCTGCTTGAGCTCCTCGTCCTGCTCCGGCGCGGCCGCGAGCAGCTCCAAGTCGCGCTGCGAGGGCGGGCGCACGTCGTCGTACCAGCCCGGGATGCGGATGCGCTCGTCCGGCCCCTTGAGCGTGGCGAGCGCCCAGATCAGCCGCCAGGCGGCGTTCGGGAAGATCGAGCCGCCCTGGCCGGAGTGCGCGTCCCGGCTCATGCAACGTGCCCGGAGTTCGACATAAAAATCGCCGCGCATCCCCAGGTACATCTGCGGGCGCCCCTCGTAGTCGACGCGCCCCGACTCCCAGAGGCAGGCATCGGCCTGGAACCGGTCGGCGTTGGCTTCGATGAAGGCCGGCAGGCTGACCGAGCCGATCTCCTCTTCGCCCTCGATCATGAAGATAACGGAGCAGGGTAGCTCGCCGTAGACGGCGCGGAGCGCGGCGATGGCGGCCAGCCGGCAGACGATGTGGCCCTTGTCGTCGGCGACTCCGCGGGCGTACAGCTTGCCGTCGCGCAGCGTCGCCTCGAAGGGCGGGGAGTCCCAGAGCTCGAACGGCTCGGCCGGCTGCACGTCGTAGTGGTTGTAGCAGAGCAGGGTGCGCGGGCTAGCCCCTTCGGCCCGGCCGTAGACGACCGGGAAACCACTGGTGGGGAGCACCTCGGCCTGGATGCCGTACTTCTCGAGCAGGTCTCGGACGGCGCTCGCCGTCTCGTCGATCGCCCTCGCCTGTGCCGAGACGGTCGGCAGCGCGCAGAGGGCGGCGAGATCGTCCAGGAACGCCTGCAGGTTGTCCTCGATATAGCGGTCGAGCTCGGCCAGCCGGCTGTCTCTGCTCACTCCGGTCACTCCTCTCCCTGAACTCCCGAGCATCCCCCCGCCAGGATATACCTCATTGCCGGGGCGGGGAAGAGCGTGGCGCGCTCGGCAACCGGGCCGGGCTGGAGCGACTACACTAGGATGCGGTGTGGGCGGTCGCCCTGGGTGACCTCGATCGATCGGAACGCGCCGTGCTGCCGACGCATCGCCTGGTCCGCACCTATCGCGGGCACGAGATCTACCTGCGCCAGCCCGGCTTCGAGTTCACGCCGGTGATGCTGGGCAAGGTCGCCTCGTATCTGGTGGCGTGGGCGGAGGGCCTGGCAGCGTTCGCCTTCATGTACCCGCTGCTCGCCCAGGTCGACGAGCAGGACTTCAGCGAGGAGCGGCTGCTGGATCAGGCGGTTCAGCTCATCGAGTTCTGGATCGAGGAGGACCGGCTCCGGAACCGGAGCGAGTACACCTTCGAGTACCGTGGCCGCGCGTTCGTCGAGGTCGTGGATCCGCGCTGGTGGGTGAAGGTGCTGTGGTAGAGAAGGAGCACGGCCGGCCTGTCGTCGCTCGCGCGCGAGCCACGAGGCCGGGCATCGTGATGCTAGGAGAGCGGTGAGGATAGCAGCTCGATGACCGGTTGGTACGAGCACGTGGTCTACCCAGGGCTCGCCCGGCTCGACCCGGAGCGAGCGCACCGGCTGGCGCTGCGCGGGCTGTTGGCGTTCGACCGGCTGCCCGGCGGCTGCCGGCTGCTGCGCCAGCTCTGTGACCCGCCCGTCGATGACCGGCTGGCCGTCGACTGCCTGGGCCGCCGGTTCCCGAACCCGCTGGGGCTGGCAGCCGGCTTCGACAAGGACGCCGAGGCGGTCGGCGCGCTGCTGGCGCTGGGGTTCGGATTCGTCGAGGTGGGCACGGTGACGCCGCGCCCGCAGCCGGGCAACCCACGGCCCCGGCTCTGGCGCCTGCCGGAGGAGCGCGCGCTGGTGAACGCGCTCGGCTTTCCCAGCGCCGGGATGGCCGCGGTTCGGGCGCGACTGGCCGGCCGGCGCTTTCCCGGCGTGGTCGGGGTCAACCTGGGCAAGAACCGCGAGACGCCCCTCGAGCGGGCCACGGAGGACTACGTCGCGGTGCTGGCGGCGCTCTGGGACGTAGCAGACTACCTGGTGGTCAACGTCAGCTCGCCGAACACGCCCGGCCTGCGGGAGTTACAGGCGCGCGCGGCATTGGTCGAGCTGCTCCAGGCGCTCGGTGACGAGAACCGGCGCCTGGCGCGCCTGCGCGGGCTGCGCCCGCGGCCGCTGCTCGTGAAGGTCGCGCCGGATCTGGACCTCGGTGGGCTGGAGCAGGTGATCGAGGCGGCGCTCGAGGGTGGCGCGCAGGGGCTGGTGATCGCCAACACCAGCACCGATCGCCGGCTCCTCTGTCGACCGGCCCCGGATCTCCCCGGCGGTATCAGCGGCCGCCCGTTGCGGGCGCGCGCCACCGAGCTGACCCGCGAGGCCTACCGGCGAGCCGGTGACCGTCTAGCCATCATCGGGGTGGGCGGGATCGGCTCGGCCGAGGACGCGGTCGAGCGGCTGCGCGCCGGGGCCAGCCTGGTGCAGCTCTACACCGCCTTCGTCTACGAGGGCCCCGCGTTACCGGGTCGCATCCTCCGCGGCCTTCTGGCCTACCTTGAGCGGGAGGGCCTCCGCTCCGTCGAGCAGCTCGTCGGCGTCGACGCCTGAACGGTGCCGATCAATCGGCCGCACCAGCCGAGGCAGCGATCTGCTCGAGCGGTCGGCCGCGGGTCTCCTCGCCCAGGACCAGGACGTTTACCGCGGTGAGCGCGAAGACCGCCATGAACAGCCCGAACACGGCAGGCTGGGAGAGCCCGCCGCTGGTAAGCAGCCAGGGGGTGAGGTAGGGCGCGATGATCCCGGCCAGCCGCCCGAAGGCCGCGGCCGCGCCGGCGCCGAAGCCGCGCATCGGCGTCGGGTACAGCTCCGGCGTGTAGGTATAGACGACGCCCCAGGCGCCCAGGTTGAAGAACGAGAGCAGGCAGCCCCACAGCACCAGGATCGGGTCGCTCCCGGCGTTGCCGAGCAGCCAGGCCGCGATGGCCGAGCCGAGCAGGTAAGCCACCAGCGTGGGCCGGCGTCCCCAGCGATCGACCAGGTAGGCCGCGGAAAAGTACCCCGGAATCTGGGCCAGCGTGGTGATGAAGACGTAGCTGAAGCTCCGGGCGATCTCCAGGCCTCGATCCACGAGGAGCTGCGGCAGCCAGGTGAAGACGCCGTAGTACGAGAAGACGATACCGAACCAGAGAACCCAGAGCATCAGCGTGCGGCGCGCGAGGTCGCGGCTCCAGAGTGCCAGCAAGCGTGACCGGATAGCCTCCCGCCGGGCCGGGCGGGCCATCTCTGGTTCCAGCGGCGCGCTTCCAGCACCAGCAGCCGCCTCGAGACGGCGGACAACGGCGACCGCCTCCTCGTGGCGGCCGGCCAGCTCCAGGTAACGCGGCGACTCTGGCAGGCGCCGGCGCAGGTAGAGCGCGTAGAGCGCCGGCAGCGCGCCGATGAAGAACGCGACGCGCCAGCCCCACTCCGGGAGCGCGGGGACGACCACCAGCCCGATCACCGCGGCCAGGATCCAGCCGTAGGCCCAGAAGCTCTCGAGGATGACGAGCATCCGGCCGCGGCTCCCGGCCGGTGCGAACTCGCTCACCAGCGTCGAGGCGACCGGCAGCTCACCGCCCAACCCGAGGCCGACGAGGAAGCGGAAGGCCAGCAACGAGGGCAGGTTCCAGGCTAGCCCGCTCAGCAGGGTGGCGATGCTATAGGTCAGCAGCGTGGCCATGAAGAGCGGACGTCGCCCATAGCGGTCGGCCAGCCGGCCGGCCACCAGCGCTCCGAGGAACATCCCCAAGAAGCCGGCGGAGGCGATCAACCCGAGCTGGGTGCGCTCCAGCCCCCAGTCGCGGCCGATGCCGACGAGCACGAAGCCGACCAGGCCCACGTCCATGGCATCGAACATCCAGCCCAGCCCGCTGAGCAGGACGATGCGCCAGTGTTCCCTGGTGGTCGGGATCGCTTCGAGACGGTCGCTCACGGTGACCATGTCCGGCCTGCCTCCTCGCTCGGTGGATGAGACGCCACGGCTCGTCCCGGCTGCGAACGGCCTGGTCCTCTCATCGTCGCGCCACCTCTCATCCTAATCTCCGGCGCCAGTCTCGCGCTACCTGCCCACTCGGGGTATGATCGTGGTCAACTCAGGTACGCGAAGGAGCGACGATGATCGACCCGGCTCGCAAGGCGTTCCTCGACCACCTGCACGCCTGGGGGCGCGAACACGGTGGCATGTGGAACCTGAACCCCGAGGCGGCCCAGGCGCTGCACCTGCTGGCGCTAGCCATCGACGCCCAGCGGGCGCTGGAGATCGGCGGCTCGAACGGGTATTCGACGATCTGGCTGGCGGACGCGCTGGAGCGGACCGGCGGGCACCTGATCTCACTGGAGGCCGATCCGCGCAAGGTCGCGATGGCGACCGCGAATCTGCAGCAGGTCGGGCTGCTCCACCGGGTGCGGATCGTGCTCGGCGATGCGCGCCAGACGGTGCTCGCGCAGCCCGGCCCCTTCGACCTCGTCCTGATCGACGCCGACAAGGAGTCCTACATCCACTATCTCGAGGCGGTGCTGCCCAAGCTGAGGCCAGGCGGGCTGATCATGGCCGACAACGTGCGCTCGCACGCCGGAGAGCTCCGAACGTTCCTGGAACGGGTGCGGTCCGACCCGCGGCTAGATACGGTCGAGCTGCCCTTCGGGCCAGGGCAGCTCCTGGCTTGCTGGCTCCCGGCGTAGGCATCGGGAACACGCTCGGCGGACGGAAAGGAGGCACAGAATGCCGCTCTATATCATGCTCAGCACGCTGACCGATGACGGGATGGAGACGCTGCACGAGCACCCGCGGCGCATCAAGGAGGTGAACGAGGAAGTCGAGAAGATGGGAGCGAAGGTGCTCCAGCAGTGGGCCGTTCTGGGGCCGTACGACTTCGTCAACCTGGTCGAAGCTCCCGACAACGAGACGATCGCGCGGGTGTCGGTCGCGCTGGGCGCACGGGGCACGGTGAAGTTGATGACGCTGCCGGCTATTCCGATCGACGAGTTCATTGCTGGCCTGGAGGCCGGCGTCGAAGAGGACGAAGACGACGAGAGCGAAGGGGAGTGAGGGCGCGCGGCCCACACCCCGCCTCGCGGCCTAGCCAGCAGCCGGCGCCTACTCGATCAGATAGACCTGTTTCGGGCCGGCGGTGTAGCTGCTGCCGGTCACCAGGTTGATCGTGACGTCGCCGTGCAGCTTGATCGTACGGCCGACGACCATGCCGTTCACCACCTGGGAATCGGCATTGCCGCCGAGATCGACGTGCGAGCAGGGCGCGTAAACCGCCCCGGTGATGACCATGTCGCCGTTGCCGTCGAGCTTCAGGCTCTCGTTGCAGGTCGCCAGCCAGATGACAATGTTCTTCCAGGCGGGGTCACTCGTGTGGGTCAGCTCGATCGTGGCGTTCCCCGGGACGAACAGCCCGTTGGGCCCGCGGAAGTACAAGAGAACGCCGTTTCCGCTGATGGAGCCGTTGCCGATGATCTCCAGCGTGCCCTCGAAGCAGTACACGCCGGGCAGGAGGGTGATGTTCCGTTTTCGGACGTTCCCTGTGTAGCGTCCGGGCTCGAGCACGACCGGCTCGTTGGGCGGGCCAGAGGGGGGCTGCTGCACCGGCATGCTGTCGCAATCCGGCGCACTGACAGCAGCGAACGGGTCTTCGATTTCCCCCTGGCCGCCGGCTACGTCGCCCTCGACGTGGAATCCGGTGGGGAGCTCTTCGATGTTCCCCATCGCGCCGAGGTTACCCCAGACGGTGGCTTGGATCGAGCTGCCACTTCCTGAAAACGTAATGTCGGCGTTCGACCCGATGCTGCCGCACCCTGGGGCCGGTGGGCTACAGGTAATGGTCAACGTGTTGTTGCCGTTGAAGTCGATGCCGTTGTAATCGGGCAGCTTGCCGAGAGCGATCATCGCGTACGGGCCGGTCTCCGGGTTGATGCTGGTCACGGCGTTGGCGTGTACCGACCAGTCGCCGGTGTAAAGCACTCCGAGGAAGAAGCGTGGTAGCTCCCGCGTGATCTCCACTCGCACCTGCGTCGACGTGGCCTCCGCCTCGATCTGGACGTCCGGGTCGGACGAGGCGTAGCCGTAGATCTGGGCTGCGTAGTCGAGCGCTCCGGCCTCGGCCTGAGCTCTTGACTTCCCCTGGCTCAAGAGCCGCCCGCCGTAGAGCGCCGAGGCGTCGGCCGCGTTCTGCACGGCGCGCCGCTCGGCTAGCAGGAAGCCCGCATCGATAGCGAGCCCCAGGAACCCCACCAGGACTGTGAGCATGAGCGCAAAGAGAACCATGACCTGCCCAGTGCCGGCATGCCGGCCAGCGGCGGCCAAGAGACGACCCCGTGTGCTGGCGACAATCGATGCCCGCATAGACGTTCCTCCCGAGGGCGAGGTCTCCCCAAAACGCTTCCGTGGATACCCCTGTCTCGGCACATGTCTCCTCGGGGGCAACCCGTGGTTACCCATTCTCCCGAAGGGGCAACCGCGCGTGGTTGCCCGTTTTCTCAATAGTGGATGCGCATCTCGCTCGTGGCCTCCAGCTCGATCGGGTCGATGCCGAAGATCATGCCGATGACCGGCTCGAACTGATAGCTCACCTGGATCGAGACGACCTGGCCAGGCGCGTTGCCGCCGTCGTTCCAGGCCGGCGAGACGGTCAGGTCGGCGGGGTCGAGCCCGGCAGTGCGGTCGAGCACGTACTCGATGACCGCGTCCTCGTCACCGGGGCCGAGCTGCTCATCTGGATCCGGGTGTAGCGCGCCGTGGGCGACCATGTAGCGCACTCCCTCCCGGGCAGCGCTGTTGACCTCATGGTAGGTGAAGAGCAGCCGCCCGCCCTCGATGATGCCGAAGGTGAGGAGCAAGAACGGCAGCGCGACGAGCGCGAACTCGATAAGTGTCTGGCCGGCGAGCTGCTGGCGGGACACGCGCATGCCCTCCGCGATCGCGCTCATAGCGGGCACTCGAATCCCTGCGGGACGTACTGGATGCGCATCGTCGCCTGGCGCTGGATGTCGAACCCGGGAAAGACCGGGACGAAGAGCGGCTCGAAGTCGAAGCTGACGGTCGCGCGAGCCGCGCAGTCGCCGACGGCGGTGTTCGGGTCGTCTTGAATCAGTTCTGCGGTCACGTCGGGCCCGGCGGTTCCGTTGAAGACGAAGGCGAGCACCTGGTCATTGAGCTCATCCTCAGCCGCAGCGACCATGCCGGCCTCGATCTCGTGCTCCTCGTCGACCGCTGGGTCCATGATCGGCCCGATGGTGCCGTATTGGGCCGCTGCGCGGGCGATGTTGCCCATGACGATCCACGCGGAGAAGGCACGCGCGCCGTCGACCGCGAGGCCGAGCATCAGGACGAGCGTTGTGGCCAGGAGCGCGAACTCGACCAGGGACTGGCCGGGTCTAGCATGGTGGTGGCCGGGGCGTGCGAACGTCATGGCGTGGCCGAACCCCCTGCCCTCGCGCTGCTCGGTCTCACATCGCCATCATGGGGAGTTCTAAGGTCACGGAACAGAGCCCATTGGTCCTAACCGTGGATAGGCTGGTATGGCTACTCTGGTGCATGAATTGTGAGGGGAAGGTGTGGGCGAGATGACTGATCCACGCCATGTGTCCTGTTCGCTGTTGGGCGTGGCAGCAGAAGCTTGGCATTAACAGGAGCAGGCAACCCCAAGGCTCGGGGCCCTGGGGCTGATAGCGGCCATAAAGACGTACGGCGCAGCAGGTCCCGGACTACTTGATCAAGTAGACGCGAGAGGGATCTGCGGTGCTCTCCGGGTCAGCCTCCAGGTTAAGTACCGCGTCGCCCGTGATGGTGATGTCACGGGCGATTACGCGACCCGTCAGGACAGGGGTATCCGACGTGCCCGCTAGCGTGACACTTGCGTTGGGAGCGTAGATGGTGCCGACTAGCTCGTTTTCGACATGCCCGTTCAGCGTCAATGAGTTCGAGTTGGCGATCCAGATCACCACCTTCTCATCGCAGAGCCCACTATTTATCCCGTTAAGCGCACTGCAGGTCAATGACGGCGCGGCGCCAGCGGCCTGCAGCTGTAACTTGGCACCGCCGTTGAGTCTAAGCTCTCCTTGACTTCCCGTGAGGTAGATCACCACGCCTCCGGCGGGGAGGGCACCCGGCGCAGTGCCGGAGCTGTAGGACGCGTCCACGCTTCTGATGAAGCCGTTGCTCTTGACGGTTATGCGTTTTTCGAAGCAGTAGACCCCAGGGAGCAAGCTGATCCCCTTGTATCCATTCGATGGAAAGTTTGTGTAGCGTCCAGGCTTCAAGATGACGTAATCATTGTTTCCGGGGAACTGCGGGTCGGGGAGCGGCGCTGGGTTCGTCGTCAGAGAGGTACAGGCCGGCGGAGTCAGGCCAGCCAGTGGGTTGGGGATAGGAGGAATCGCGCCGTGGACCGAGTACCCGCCGTCCACCTCGATCTCAGCTCCTCCGTTGTACACCACTTCGCGGACTGCCTCCGCGTTGCCACCGTTCACGTCGACCGTGAGGTTGTTTGCCCCGCTGACCCGGATACAGTTGTTCGACCCGATACTCCCGTTGTGGATCACGACTGTCCCGCTACCCTGGAAGCGTATCCCGGTGTTCGGAGCGTTGCAGTTATTCCCCTCAGCCAATGCCAGCAGCGCGAATGGGCCTGTCTGGCTAGCGTAGCGCGCTACCGCCTCGGCTGAAACCGCCCACTCGCCGGTGTAAAGCGCTCTGATGAAGAATGGCTGCACCTCATGTTGCACGGTGGCTATTACCCGGTCAGGAGATGTCTCGGAGGGCTCATAGACCACCGCTATCTCTGTGCTCGGGAACCCATCAGGATAGTCGTCCGACGGTGCTACAACGGCAACAGCTGCAGCGGTCGCCACATCAGTCGATTTTCCTTGAGCAATAAGTCTGGCAGCTGCTAGTGCTACGGCATCGGCAGCATTCTGTGCTCGGCGCCGCTCGCTGATGAGATATCCCGCGTCGACTGCTAGGCCGAGGAAGCCGAACAGGACGACCGCCATCAGTGCGAAGAGCACCATCGTCTGCCCGGTATGGGCGGGGCGGCGCAGGGCGCCGGCCACGCCAGCCGCCAGCCCGCGGAGCTTCAACATCCTTGGGCGACATCGGTTTCGCATCGTGTCCTCCCCCTCGCCGCGCACAGCCAGGTCAATAATGGATTCGCATCTCGCTGCGGGCCGACAGCGTGATCGGGTCGGCGCCCAGCACCATCCCGACGATGGGTTCGAATTCGTACTGAACCGTTACCTCGACGCGCTTGCCCGGCTCGTTGCTGCCATCGAGCCAGTCGGCGGAGATCTCCAGCGCTCCAGGATCGAGCCCGGCGGTCTTGCTGAGCACGTAGTCCTCGACTTCGTCGGCGTCGCCGGGCGCCAGCGGGTCATCGGCGAAAGCCCCGTGGGCCACCATGTACCGGCTGCCTTCCCGCGCGGCGTTCTGGATCTCGTGGTAGGTGAACACCAGCCGGCCGCCCTCGATAATCCCGAAGACCAGCAGGAAGAAGGGGAGCGCGATCAGCGCGAACTCGACGGTCGATTGGCCGAAAAGACGATGCGCGCGCACGAGCGACTCCTCGCTACGTCGAGCACGAATATCCGGGCGGCACGTACTGGATCCGCATCTGAGCCTTGCGCTCGAGCGTGATGCTGTTCGGGATCGGCGGGATCTGCAAGATCGGCTCCAGGTCGTAGGTGACCGTCACCCGGGCCAGGCAGTCGTTGCCGGTGACCCAGTCCGCGGTGACGGTGGGCGTGGAACCGAAGATCGACGGCTGCTCAGCCAGGGCAGCCGCTCGCATGTCTTCCTCGACCTCGCTCACACTGATGCCGTCGCTCGAGGAGGGATCCACGAGGGGGACGATCGTGCCGTACTGGGCGCCGGCGCGGGCCATATTCCCCATCGCGATCCAGGCGGTGAAGGCGCGACCGAGGTCGACGGCGCCGGCTAGCATCAGCACCAGGATCAAGCCGAGCAGCGCGAACTCGACGAGCGCCTGCCCGTGGCGCCGCTGGTGTGGTCTCGGTGCTGGCGATCGTCCTCTGCCTGCCATCCGCGATCGTCCTAGTGCTCTAGGCCTATGCGCTATGTCTATCATATGACTTTCAGGGGGTACGCCATAGAGCCAAAGGTACTATTCGCTGTCTGCCGTTCGTTCCCACCACAGAAGCGATGCCGCTGCCAAAGGATTTCCGCCTGATCCTGCTCTATCCATCGCCAGACCTCTCTTGAATTTCACGCGGGAACAGATGAACGCAACGGAGGGGTCTCTTGCCAGGGGTGGCATCTGCGATACCATCCTCCAGAGGCAGAGGAGGTAGGGGTATGACTGATCCTCGCATCGAGAAGCTGGCCGGCGTGCTGGTCGACTACTCGCTCGGGGTACAGCCGGGCCAGCTCGTCGTCATCGGCGGCATGCCGGTTGCCGAGCCGTTGATCCGTTCGGTCTTCCGGCTCGTGCTGGAGCGCGGCGCGCACCCGGTGGTGCAGGTCTCGCTGCCCGGTTTGAGCGAGGTCTTCTTCCGCACGGCGAGCGACCACCAGCTCAACTACATCACGCCCGACGAGCGGCTGGGGCCGGAGCGCGCCGATGCGTTGCTTCGCATCCTCAGCGAGAGCAACACTCGTGCCCTCACCGGCATCGATCCCCAGCGCCAGCAGGTCTTCCAGCGGGCGCGAACCGAGCTGCGCCGGACCTACCTGCAGCGCGCAGCCGAGGGCAAGCTCAACTGGTGCCTCACCCTGTTCCCCACCGAGGCATACGCCCAGGACGCCGACATGTCGCTGGCGGAGTACGAGGAGTTCGTCTTCCGAGCAGGGTTGCTCGATATCGACGACCCGGTCTCTGCCTGGCAGGCACAGGGCCGGGAGCAGCAACGGCTGATCGACTGGCTCAAGGACAAGCGCGAGGTGCACATCCGCGCGCCCGACACCGATCTACGCCTCTCGATCGCCGGGCGGACGTTCATCAGCGCCGACGGCCGGAAGAACTTCCCCGACGGCGAGATCTTCACCGGCCCGGTGGAGCATTCGGTGACCGGCCACATCCGCTTCAGCTTTCCTTCGATCGTGAACGGGCGGCGCGTGGAGGACATCCGTCTCTGGTTCGAAGAGGGGCGAGTGGTCAAGGCGACGGCGGCCCGGAACGAGCCGTTTCTGCATCGGATGCTGGAGACGGATGAGGGGGCGCGCTACCTCGGCGAGTTCGCGTTCGGGCTGAATCGCAACATCACCCGCTTTACCGGCAACATCCTGTTCGACGAGAAGATCGGGGGAACGATTCATGTGGCCATCGGGGCCGGCTATCCGGAGACCGGCAGCCGCAACCAGTCGGCCGTGCACTGGGACATGATCTGCGACCTGCGCGAGTCGAGCGAGGTGTGGGTCGATGGCCAGCTCTTCATGAAGGATGGCCAGGTCGTGGTCTAGCGACCGATGGTGGCCTGTGCGACAGGCTGGCCGTTCGGGCTGGAAGCCAGGGCACCGGTCTCGACGGTGATGGCGATGCCGGTGAAGGTCGACAATGCCTCCTGGGGCGTCAGGTACAGCTCTCCCCGGCCCTGATCATCCACCGGCAGTACCCCGGCATTGATATACCGGTCGCCGTCGACGAGCCAGACCACGTATGCCTGACCGGTGGGCAAGCGCGGGAGTCCCTCGATCATAACCAGCGCGGCGTTGCTCGTGGGGTCGAGGATAATCCCGCCGCGCGCGCCGGGAGCGGCGACGGTGCTCTCGATCGGCATGACGAAACCCTGCGGCCGGTTGTTGACGAATTGGGTGAGCACCTGGCCACGCTGCTCCAGCTCGCGTACCTGCGCTTCGCGCTCCTGCACTTCGGCCTGCGACTGCAAGCTCTGCCAGGCGAACGCGAGCGCCAGCACCGCCGCCACTGCGGCTGCGAGCCAGCCGAGCCGGCTGCGCAGGCGAATAGGAGCGGCTTCCGGCGTGCTCGCCGCGTCCGCGTGCAGGCGAGCGAGGAGGCGATGGCGAGCGCGTAGCGGCACGGGTTGTGGATCCGGGAGGTAGGCCATGAGGTCGATGGCTGCTCGGGCTTCGATCACGGCCGCCTGGCATTGCGGACAATCCTCGAGGTGTCGCTCGACCAGTTCGAGCTCTTCCGGGTCGAGCGCGTCGAGCACGTAGGCGGCGATCAGATCGCCGACGTGGCCCTGGTCGTGTTCGATTCCACCGGTCATCAGCCCGAGGTCTCCGGTCTCTGAGCCTGCAGGGCCTCTTGTAGCTTCTGTAGCCCCAGCCGCATCCTGGTCTTGACGGTACCGAGCGGCTCATCGAGCAGCTCGGCAATCTCGCGCTGCGTCAATCCCTGGAAATAGGCGAGCTCTAACACCTCGCGCTGGCGCTGCGGCAACTGGGCGATCGCCGCCTGCACCTGCTGCCGAAGCTCCGCGACCATCGCCGCCTCCTCGAGGTCGACCGCGGTGTCGATTTCAGTGCGCAGCACCTCGAAGAAGTCGACCATGTCGGCCCGTTGTGGACGCCGCTGCCGTCGCCGCAAGGCATCGATCGCCAGGTTATGCGTGATGCTCAGGAGCCAGCTCGCGAAGCTTCCCCGGGCATGCTGGAAGCGGTTGGCCTGCTGCCACACCCGCAAAAAGGCCTCCTGCAGGATCTCCTCAGCTTCCAGCGGGTCACCGACGATCCGGACGGCGAAGGCGAACGCCGCGCGGGCATACCGGTTATAGAGCACTTCCAGCGCGCGGACCTCACCCTGGCCGGTTAGCGTCACCAGCTCCGCATCGTCCAGTCGCTGGAGCTCGCCGGTCGTTTCATTTGTCTCGCCAGCAGGCCGATCGAGCCCGCTGCATTGGGATATACGTCGAAGAGACACATGAAGATGCATCGTAAAGCTCCCACTGCAGTCCCAGTATACCGGACGCGACGGCCGGTACCGATTTGCTAGATCGGGGTGAGCTGCCCGGCGGCGACTCCGGGAGAGGTCAGGCCTGGAGATACTCCCGGAGCCAGGCGAGCGCGCGCTGCCACGCGTCGGGCGCAGCCTCGGGCCGGTAGCTCTCGACTGGCAGCGCGAGATAGCCCATCAGCGTCTCCCCATCCGGGTCCGGATACTCGACAGTCCGGGCCTCCACTCCTGCTATCGGAGTGATAGTGGCCGTCGTTCTCGGCGCCGGCCCTACCGTGGCCGCCGGCGACGTCACGGTCGGCGAAGGAGTCACCACAACTGGTGGCGGCGTCCCCGCCGCGGGCTGGCGACACGCAGCCAGGAGCGCAGCCGCGGCCGTGCTGCCGAACGCGGCCGTTGCCTGGCGCAGGAAGTCGCGACGGCCAATCTGCCCGCACTGATAGGCTCGGACAAGTTCCATGACGTAGATGCGACTGGTTCGCTGCATCGAAAACTCTCTCCTCCCTCGTGAGCACGGCGACCTCAGCGATAGCGCACGACGACGAGCTTGTCCGCGCCGGACTCGGCGCCCCAGACCTCGCCCGGGCGGCCGAGGAGCTGGCGCACATTGGCGTTCGGGCTGGGCAGCGGGTGGACCTGGAATGTCTCGGTCGCGGGGTCGAACGACACCAGCGCGTTAGCTCCGAAGTCGCTCAGCCAGACAATATCGCGCTCATCGACGTAGACGGCATAGGGCTGCGGGTTGTCGCCCGGCAGGGGCCACTCGCGCCATTCGCCGCTGGCTGGGTCGTACATCCCGAGCTGGCCAGCGTTCCACTCGCTGATCCAGATTCGCCCTCGGGAGTCCGACCATACCCGCCGTGCTCCCTGTCCTGGTGTCGGCGGCTCGAGCACGGTCGCCTGCCCGGTCTCCACATCGATCCGCGCGATATTGCTGCCGGCCAGAGACGCATAGTAGACGTCGCCCTGTGGCGTCGTGGTCATGCCATAGGGCCCGCGCCCGCGAGGTGCCTCGAACACTTCGATCTGGCCGGTCGCCGGGTCGAGCCTCCCGTAGGCGCCGGCCTGCCCTGTGAACCAGAGCACGCCGTTCCGGTCGAAGGTGGCAGTGTTCAGGTTCACGTAGCCGGTAGGGAGCGGGAAGATCTGCACCTCCTCGGTCTGTGGGTCGACCCGGACGATCGCGTTCAGTCCGCCGTCGGTGATCCAGGCTGCGCCGTCCGGGCCGACGATCACACCGTGAGGTCGCGAGCCCTCGCCGAGCGGGATGTGGCGTGTCTCTCCGGTGACCGGGTCGAGCTTGCCGAGCTCGCCGGAGGCCTGGGCGGTGTACCAGACGGTGCCGTCCGGTGCTGGTGCAACGTCGTGCGGGTGCGATCCCTCCGGCACGGGGTACTCCTGGATCGACAGAGTCCCGGCAGGGCTGGGGATGGCGGCCGGGCTCGGCGAAGCTGTGGGCGTCACCTCGGCGGTGTTCGGGGTGGCGGCCGGCACGGATGGTGTAGTCGCCGGGGGCACTGTCGGCGGTGCCGGAGTGGTCGGCGTCGGCGCCGGCTGGGCCGGGCCGCCGCAGCCAGCCAGCACGAACCCGGCGACCAGCAGGCATAGGAGTCTTTTCACTGTCGTGTATCCCCTCTCTGGACGATCGCAAGCAAGGCCCCGGGCGCGCCTCCTGCTCGCTCGTGCCAGGCCGCGGGCGGCTGTGAGTTCGCAGGGATCTCCCGGTCGACGACGGATCCTGGGCGCGGGGGACCGGCCCGCGCGGCATTGTGCTGCCGGCGGGGCTGACGATCGGGTGTAGCTACGTGAAAGCGTGAGCTGGCGGGCCTGCCGGGGGCAGAGCCCGTTCCGGCCAGGCTTGTCCACTCCTCGGACAACACCACCGCAAGCAGTGGGAAGCCTGCATCGCCGAGCGGCTCGAAAATCACCGCGCCGCCCTCGGGAAGAGAGATGCCGGCGGCGGCCAGGATGTTGAACAGGTGCCCCACTAGCACGGTGTTAGTGCCGGGAGGCGGCGGCATGGGTGAGGCTTGAGCTACAGGTGTAAGAAGGGCCAGCGTGGTCGGTGAGGGGAACGGGCGCACTGGGGCAGTCGGAGCCGATGGGGATGGCCCCGGCGGAGCCGCAGCCGTCGCCGGGCGGTCCGGTGGAGCAGCGCATGCCATGACTGCAGCGAGGGTGACCAGCGCGACGGCCAGCGACGAGATGACTGGAAGCCTCGGCCGCGATCTCTTCATAGACGGCGTCTTCGCGCTCGGCGATAGCTGAAGTCGTCAGTTAGAGCATAGGCCGCACAGCTAAGAAGAGTCTAAGGCGACCCTGAGAGGGTACTGAGGCACCGGAGGCGATCCGCGAGGCATGGGCTATGCTGCCCGGCTCAACAGGCTGCCCTAAGCCCCACCTCCTTTGAGGTGGGTATCGAAGAAAGCAGCCGTGCGCTCCATGAAGAGCTGCCAGCTCTGGCCTTGGAAGGCATGCCCCTGTCCCGGGTACTCGTAGTACTCGACACTCCTGCCGGCGAGCTGGAGGCTGTCGCGGATCGAGCGGGCCCACTCGGGCGGTGTCACGGTATCGGCCGTGCCCTGGTGGATCTGCACGGCGGCTGTCACGTAGTGGAAGTAGAACGTGGCGGAGGTCAGCCGGATGAAGGCCGGATCGCGGGCCGCTTCGCGGTAGATGGGCGCCAGCGGGTCAGTGGTGTTCTCCGGCAGCCCGTCGCCCCACTTCTGGATGTTGTCGAGGTCGTAGGCGCTGACCGGCCCGTAGAGCACGGCGGCGTCGATCCGCGGGTCGATCGTGATCGCCTTGGCTACCAGCCCGCCACCCATGCTGTGCCCCCACAGTCCCACGCGCTGGGGATCGGCCTGAGGAACGGACGGGAGCGAGCTGATCAGGTTGAGCACGTCGATGACGATGCCGGTTCGGAAGTAGTTGGGCCCCTGGTCTGACCCGGCCCAACCACGGAAGTCCGGCGCGATGCAGAGGTAACCCCTGCGGGCCAGGAAGTCGGCTTCGCGCCAGGTGTCAGCGCCAGGCCAGTACTGCTCGGGCGGGATGTAGCCGTGGTTGAGGATCACCACCGGGAAGGGGCCCTCGCCGTGAGGCACGTGCATCACCCCGGTGATCCGCAGCCCGTCGCTGGGGTAGGCGATCGCGTAGCGGGTGTACGCATCGGTGGCATCGAGCGTCCCCAGGATCTCGATTGTGCCACCGGGATACTGGCGGCTGCGCAGCCCGTCGATGGTATAGGCCGCCAGGGGATGCGGTGCCGGAGTCGGTTCAGGCGTGGCGGTCGGTTGTGGCGGTGGGGTGGGCTGGGGCTGCGGGGCGGGTGTCGTGGCTGTCGGGCTGGGTGGAACCGGCGTCGTCTGAGCTGTACCCCCGCCAGGGCTCGTGACCGGCGTCGAATCGCCAAGCGCTGGCGACACCACCGGCGTCGCGGTGCTGGCCGGTGGGGATGGCTCGCCGCGCCAGCTACAGGCAGCCAGCAGGGACACCAGGAAGAGCGCGGTACCGGCCGCAACGCTGAGCGATCGAGCGATGGTCGTTGAGAGGGACATGGTCACTGCTCCCTGACGAGGGTGAAGTCGAGCTCGAGCTGGATCGTCTCCTCGACGCTGAGGACGACGGCGACGCGCGGCTGCTCCATACCGAAGTCCTGGAATGTTACCCGAGTGACCGCATTGCCGACCAGCCGGTCGCCTTCCATCCTGGCCGTGACATCCCACGTCACCGGGCGGGTGACACCGTGGACGGTCAGGTCGCCGGCGAGCTGGAAGGTGAACTCGCCGCCCTCGGGTAGTGGCCAGGGCAGGCCGCTCGTCTCGCGTGGCTCGAAGACAGCGGTTGGGAACTGAGCTGTCTCGAGCGTGTTCTCCTGGATGAAGTTGTCGCGCCGGCTCTGGTCGCTCTGGAGCGAACGCAGGTCGACCTCGAAACGAGACTCCTCGCTCACGATGCGGCCATCCGTTGCCAGCACCACCGCGCCGCTGACGTCCCTAGTAGCGCCGACAGCATCGTTGGGGAGCGACTGGCTTGCGAGCTGCTCGCGCACGCGGTAGCGTGCCTCGCTCTCCTCGGGAACGAGGATCAGTCGAACGGTGCCGGTCGTGGACGATTCGTCGCCTGCGGCCGGAGAAGCCGGTGTGGCTGCCGTGCTCGTCGGTTCGGGAGATGACGCGGGCGTCGGCGGCATGGTCGGCATCGCCTGGGAAGTCGCAGCGGTTGGGCTGGGTGCAGGCGTCAATGCCGCCGGATTTTCCTGCCCGCTACAGGCTGCCAGGGCGAACCCGAGCAGCAGCAACGCTCCGAGGAGCCGCAGCGTACTCGTAGCCTGAGCGATCCGCACCCCTTTCCCCCTTTCTTCTTGCTGGCAACGTTCACGTGCCGGCCCTGGCCGTTCGCTGGGCTTCAGCGTCGCGCTATGCTACCTTGCGGCAACCAAAGCGTACCCAAGATGAAGCTAAGAAAAGGCTAAGACGGGTGGTTCGCCTCCCGTGAGCTGGTGGTCGGACCGGGCGTTGGTTAGCCGCGTGGTACCATTCCACGATGCTTGGGCTGGTACTGTCCGTTGGCCCGTGCGCGCCTGACCGCGGATCGAAGACGAGCCATCGAGGGGATGCGGACATGGCGACCGTGTTGATCGTGGACGACGACGTACGACTCGTCGAGATGCTCCGGCGCACGCTCGCCTATGAGGGCTACCGGGTCGTCACGGCGAGCGATGGCCAGGAGGCGCTGGCGAGGGTACAAGAGCAGCGCCCGGACGTGGTGGTGCTCGATTGGCTGATGCCGAAGCTGGACGGGTTGACGGTGATCCAGCGCCTGCGGATGGCGGGCGATACCACGCCGGTGCTGATGCTGACTGCGCGCGACGCGGTCGAGGACCGGGTCGCGGGTCTGGACAGCGGCGCCGACGACTACCTGGTCAAGCCGTTCGCGCCGGCGGAGCTGCTCGCCCGGGTGCGCGCGCTGTTGCGGCGGGCCGAGCCGGCAGCCGACGAGAAGCCGCTCAGCTTTGCCGATCTCTGGCTCGACCCCGTCACGCGGGAGACACGTCGTGGTGACCGGGCCTTCACGCTGAGTCCTCGGGAGTTCGACTTGCTCGCTTTCTTCCTGCGCAACCCGCGCCGGGTGCTCCCGCGAAGCCGGATCTTGGAGGCAGTCTGGGGCCATGACTTCGATGGCTACGACAGCGTGCTCGATGTGTACATCGGCTATCTCCGGGCCAAGACCGAGGCTGGCGGCGAGCCACGTTTGATCCACACGGTACGCGGGGTCGGCTACGTGCTGCGCGAAGGCTAGCGAAATATGTCGGTTCGCCTGCGGCTGACATTGCTCTACAGCGCGATCCTCGTCTTTACCCTGATTGCCTTCAGCGTGACGATCTACCTCACCGTCTCGCGCGTGATGCTCGATTTCCAGGAGAACGCGCTCGTCGAGGAGGCGACCCAGATTCTCACCCAGGGGGTGTTCACGCTGACGGTCATCGACACGCCGCGTGGCCGGATCGCTGTCCCCGAGACATACGTACAGGTGCGCACGCTCGACGGTGAGGTGGCCGACAAGTCCCCCAACCTGGGGGACTTCACGCTGCCGATCAGCGAGGAAGGCATGCGGCAACTCCGCACCGGCGAGGCGAAGTCATGGACCGAGACGGTCTCGACCGAGGATGGCCGGCTGCTGGTCTACAGCAAGCCGTTCCGTTTCCCTGGCCAGCCGGCGGGCATCCTTCAGGTCGCGCGCTCGCTCGCCGAGCAGGATCGAGCCCTCGGAGCCTTGAAGTGGACGCTCATGGTCGGGACGGGCCTCGCGACGGTGGCGGCGTTCGGGATCGGTTGGGGGCTGGCCGGGCTGAGCCTGCGTCCCATCAACCGGATCACCCAGACAGCGCAGGAGATCGGCGCGCGGCGCGACTTCAGCCGTCGCGTCCAGTACTCGGGGCCGAGCGACGAGATCGGACTGCTGGCCACGATGTTCAACACGATGCTGACCGAGCTTCAGGCCGCCTACCGGCAGGTGGAGCAGTCGCTCCAGGCACAGCGGCGGTTCGTCGCCGATGCCTCGCATGAGCTGCGCACGCCGCTCACCACCATTCGGGGAAACGTGGCGTTGCTCCAGCGCGACCCGCCCATCAGCGAGGAGGATCGCGTCGCGGTCTTGCATGATGTGGCCGAGGAGATCGAACGGATGATCCGCCTGGTCAACGGCCTGCTGCTCCTGGCCCGCACCGATGCCGGGCTGCCACTGCGCAGGGAGCCGGTGCCGGTGTGCCCGCTCATCGACGACGCCTGTCGCCAGGCACTGGTGCTCGCCGATGGCCGCGCACTCGTGTGGGACGACACGGTGGAGGCCGCGGTGCTAGCCGACCGTGATGCGCTCAAGCAGGTATTGCTTATTCTCCTCGATAATGCCCTCAAGTACACGCCGGAGGGCGGGATGATCACCGTCGCTGCGGCCGTCAGGGATGGCAGGGTCGAGATCAGTGTGCGCGATACCGGACCGGGAATCGATCCGGCTGCCCTGCCCCACATCTTCGAGCGCTTCTACCGTGGCGACTCTTCTCGTAGCGGCCAGAATACTGGACTCGGTCTCGCCATCGCCAAATCGCTGGTCGAAGCCCAGCAGGGCGAGATTCGCGTACAGAGCGAGCTCGGGCGGGGAAGCGTCTTCACGGTCACGCTTCCCCGAGCCGAGGCGCTGCCCGCCGACGAGTGACCTCCATCTCACCTCCGGTCACCCAGTCGTCCCCCAGCACTGCGAGTCAGGCTCTTAGGGAATTCTTAGCTTCGGCTGAGCCTCCTCTCAGATCTCGCTTAGGGTGCCTTCAAGTTGCGGGTCTACCCTTCACCTACCGGAAAGGGTAGCGGTCGGTGTACGAGGGAGACCCGCCATGTTCGACCAGTATCAGGGAACATCGAGTCAGGGTGAGCCGGAAGAGAGCGGCCGGGGTGACACCCGTAGGCGACGCCCTAGGTTGATCGCGTTGGCGGTGGCCGGGGTTATGCTGGCGGTCTTCGCCGTCGGGGTGGCCGGAGCGGCGGTTGGGCTGCGCTGGCTGGGGCCGGAGCCGGCACCAGCGTCCGAGCCGGTGGTTATGGCTCGACCGGTCGCGAATCAGACTGCTGCTCCCGGAAATGTCGCTGGGGCGGTGTACGATGCGGTCGGTAGCGCGGTGGTGGAGATCGTCACCTCGGTCGAGGGGCGGCTAGGGACGACGCCCGTCGGTGGTGGCTCGGGGGTGGTCGTCGATCAACGGGGGCTGGTTCTCACTGCGGCTCATGTCGTCGAGGGTGTCGAGAACGTTCGGGTGCGTTTCAGCAACGGAGAGGTGCGCGAGGCGAGGGTGCTCGGCACGGACACTGGGAACGATCTCGCGCTCCTCCAGGTCGAGCTCCCGGAGGGCATCGCGGTCGCGCCGCTCGGAGATTCCGATCAGGTGCGAGTCGGCGACGTCGTCGTAGCGATCGGCAGCCCGTTCGGCCTCGAGGGCACGGTCACCCAGGGGATCATCAGCGCGGTTAACCGCACCTGGCAACCCGGCGATGGCCGGACGAGGACCGGGCTGCTCCAGACCGACGCGCCGATCAATCCGGGCAACTCCGGCGGACCGCTCTTCAACGTCAACGGTGAGGTCATCGGGATTACCACGATGATCGAGAGCCCGATACGTGGCTCGGTGGGGATCGGCTTTGCGGTCCCGAGCAACACGGCACGGCGCATGCTGCCGCAGCTCGAGGCAGGGGCGCAGCTCCAGCCTGCCTGGCTGGGTATCAGCGGGGTGACGGTCGACGCGGCCCTGGCGCGGGAGCAGGGCCTCTCGATCGATCGTGGCGTCCTGGTGGCCAGCGTGGTACCCGATAGCCCGGCGGATCAGGCCGGACTGCGTGGTGGTGAGGATACGGGCGACGGCACGGTGCCGCGCGGTGGCGACATCATCGTCGCTATCGACGGCACGACGATCGAGACCATGGATCAGCTCGTCGAGCAGATCAGCCGGCACGCGCCAGGCGACACTGTCCGGCTCACGATCGTGCGCGACGGGCGGCAGCAGGAGGTCACGGTGACACTGGGAAGCTGGCCGGCGGAAGCGCCATAGCTGGGCGGGGACGCCGCCGGGAAACCTGAGTGGGAACGGGGAAGTCAGATAGAGGAGCGCGGTGCATGACGACGAGAAGTTTCCGCCAATTGCCGCGGCCCCTGGGAGAGACGTCGCACTCGCTGAACGTGCTCGAGCATGTGCTGTTCGAGGTCAAGCGGCTGATCGTGGGCCAGGATTACCTGCTGGAGCGGCTCCTTGTGGCCCTCCTGGCGCGCGGGCATGTGCTGCTCGAGGGAGTGCCCGGCCTGGCCAAAACGATGACAGTGCGGGCACTGGCCCAGGTGGTCGGTGGCACATTCGGCCGGGTGCAGTTCACGCTGGCGGGTTGCTGAGCCTGCGCTGGTTCCAGCGGCTGCCATAGATGGAGGATGACCGTGGTCAGGGGAACGATCGGGACTGCTGGGTATAAGCGAAGGGGTGAGGAACGGTTTAGTGTATGGGCAGGTGACTCCAATGGGCGGGCCTGGTATAATTGACATAATTCTTCCTCCTCGATGGGACGATCGACGACAGATGCGGAGCGGAACCAAGAGGGGGATGCGACCGTATAACAGGTGAACGGGTGAGAGAGACGGGCAGGCTCGTGATCGTGATGCTTTGCACAGTTGACAGATCGTCAGAATCGTGCTAGAATACGAAGGTTTATAAACGACGACGTAGCCTGTCCGAACAAGGTGTACGGACGGCAGTGGAGGTAAGACGGCACCGATGACAGAGCGAGAGATCCAGGAGCTTCTCGAGCTCGAGCAGCTGGTGCAGGAGGCCGAGGTCGACGAGATCGACGAGGTCGAAGAGACCGCCGATCTGATCGACCAGGCAGCGAATGACGCTGTGTACCGCTACTTCCGTGAGGTAGGTGGGCACCGGCTGCTGACGCACGCCGAGGAGATCGAGTACTCGCGAGCGGTCAGGGCGGGTCTCGAGGCGCGCAAGCGCATGGAGGCCGGCGAGGACACGCCGGAGCTGCGGGAGCTGGTTCGCAAGGGTCAGGAAGCCCGCGAGAAGCTGATTCGCCACAACCTGCGACTGGTCGTCTCGATCGCCAAGCGCTACCGCTCGAGCGAACTCCCGTTGATCGACCTGATCCAGGAGGGGAACATCGGTCTGATGACCGCGGTCGAGCGGTACGACCCGGAACTGGGCTATCGCTTCAGCACGTACGCCACCTTCTGGATCCGCCAGGCGATCGGCCGGGCTGTGGCGAACCTGAGCCGGACTATTCGGGTTCCGGTTCACATGCATGATCTGATCGCCAAGATCCGGCGTGCCGAGGCGCAGATCGAGCAGGCTAAGGGCCGGCCGGCGACGAACGAGGAACTGGCCGAGCAGCTCGGCATCGAGGTCAGCCGGATCGAGCAGGCCCGCTCGTCCATCCCGCGGACCTCGTCGCTGGACAAGCCGATCGGCGAGGACGGCGAGAGCACGATCGGCGACCTGCTGCCGGATCCGCGCAGCGAGGAGGTCGTCGACGAGGCGCTGACGAACGCGATCCGAGAGCAGATCCGACGCAGCCTGGATCAGCTCACCGAGCGCGAGCGCGGTGTCCTGATGCTCCGCTTCGGCCTGGGCGGCGAGCAGCCGCGCACGCTGGCCGAGATCGCCGATCACTACGGGATCAGCCGCGAGCGAGTGCGCCAGATCGAGAAGGAGGCGCTGGCCAAGCTCCGCAACTCGGACTTGCGCCAGCTCGCCAGCGCGGCCTGAGCGATCGAGCTCGAAGAAGGCGAACCAACCGATGAGCCCCGGAGGTAAACCCTCCGGGGCTTCGTCGTTTCAGTGCGATCCAAGCTCATGTTCAGGCTATGAGGTCCGCATCGAGCACCGCGGGCAGCTTCAGCGTAGTCAGGTGGTGGCTCGCGCCCACGCGAGACGCGGAGCCTGATGGCCGCAGTTCACGATCTTGCCGGTGGGGCCGGTGTCACGCCGCACGGCGTAGTGAGCGAGGCTCGCTTGCACCCGGCGTTGCGCCCATCGGGTTGGCCTGAGCGGTAGCGCTCAACGGTGCTCGTGCAGGTGCTCGCCGTCGTGGGCATGGGGATGGGTGTGGGCGAGCTCGCCGTGCCAGTGCAGGTGCTCGTGGATCAGGTTCGTCCGCACCAGGAGATCGGTGTCGCGCAGGATCTCGCTGGGGTGGCCCGAAGCGACCGGCCGGCGCTCCTGATCCCCGAATACCACGACCCGGGTGGCGATGCCCGGGACGATATCCAGCTCGTGGGTGGTCAGGATCACGGTCTTGCCCAGGTCGCGCATGCCGCGGATCAGGTGAACCAGTGCCGCGCGCGTGCGGGGATCGAGGTTGGCGGTGGGCTCGTCGAGCAAGACCACCTCGGGATCCATCGCCAGCACGGTCGCGATCGCCACGCGCCTCTTCTCGCCGCCGCTCAGCTCGTAGGGCGCGCGGTCAGCCAGGTGGGCCACCTCCATCGCGCGGAGCGCTCGCGCCACCTGCTCGCGTACCTGCTCTTCCGGCCAGCCGAGCTGGAGCGGGCCGAAAGCAACGTCGTCGTAGACGGTGGGCGAGAAGAGCTGGACGTCGGGATCCTGGAAGACCAGTCCGACGCGGCGATGAAGCCAGCGAGCTCGCTCGGGGTCGTCGGCCACATCGGTGATCTCCTCGCCGAAGGCCCAGAGGCGACCACTCGTCGGGCGATAGAGACCGTCGAGAATCTTGAGCAGGGTCGATTTGCCGCTGCCGTTGGCCCCCAGGATAACGAGCTGCTCTCCCGGCTCGACGACCAGGTCGACCTGGTCGAGCGCGGAGTGGCGACCGTGGTAGCGGTACGAGATGCCTTCCAGCCGGAAGATCGGGCCCGTCTGCGCCATCACCGGCTCAGATCCACGAGCCAGGCCAGCCCCAGCAGGGCAACGCCGAGCGAGACGAACAGCCAGTCCTCGTCGCGCATGCGAAACGTCGCCAGTGTCCGTACATCCCCGCTGAAGCCGCGGGCGACCATCGCGGCGTAGACGTCATTGCTCATCTTGAGGCTCCGGCTCATCAGCGTCCCCATGCTGGCGCCGACCCAGCGGCGCTGTTCGCCGGACGACGTCCTGCCGACTGTGCGGCTGGCGCGCCCGAGGAAGAGATTCTCGGTGAGCCGGAGCAACAGGAAGACATAGCGGTAGGTCATGCCCAAGACGATGACGAAGACGTCCGGCACGCGGAAGATGCGGAGCGCCTTGAGCAAGTCGGCCCAGCGGGTGGTCAACACCAGCAGCGCTGCCAGCGTCACCGATGCGCTCACTCGAAGGAGAAAGGTCGCGACGCTGAGGACGGCCTGGTCCGACACCGTTAACGTTATCGAGCCCACCGGCCCGATCGTGAAGAGCGAGCGGCCATCGACCAGGAAGAGCGCGGGCAGGGCAACCAGCCCGGTGAAGAGTGGGACGCCCAGCATCGTCCTCACCGCGATGACGCGGAAGGGCAGGCGTGTCGCTATGCCCAGACCGAGAAGGCCCAGCCAGAGGCCGGCCAGGAGTGGAAGGTCGTGGACGAGACCGGTCACCAGCAGCGCGAGCGCGAAGAGACCGACCTTGGCTCGGGGGTCGACCCGCTGGAGGAAGCCGTCCTGCCGCGCGTACGTCTCCGCGTACACCGTCTGCTCGATCGCGGCGCCGACCCCGGTGATCGTCCGTTCGACGAAGCTTTTGCGCGCCCTGCGGCGCCGGGAAGTCGGCGAAGCGGTCATGCTGGCTCCTAGCCGCCTGCGGTGGCCTGCTGGCCCTGTCGTGGTCGAAGCAGGATCCGCAGAGCGAACGTGGTAGCGAAGATCAAGGCGATGCCGACGATAGCGGACAGAATGTAGGCGAGCGCCTGCTCGGCGAAACTCGCCGTCTCCGTCATCCACGGGAGCGTGTAGTCAGGGAGCGGCGCGCTCCAGAGCGATTCGAGTTCCTCCAGGCCACGCGGGACGTAGCCGACGCGCTGCGCTAGCTCATCGCTACCCCACTCGCCCCATGCGCTTCCGGTTGCAAGCAGGCCGAGCGGGCTGAACAGGGCGAGCAGGACGAAGATGGCCAGTGTCAAGCGCCGGGCTGATGGAGCCACTCGCGCGGTCGCCGCTCGCCGCTCCAGCAATTCGGGGTGGGCCCGCTGGACGTAGGCGAGGCCGAAGACCGTCGCGATCACCTCGGCCGCTCCGGCGATCGTCAGGTGTGGGATCAACATTGCCGGCACTGCTTCGCGCAGCCCGTACGGCGAGTAGAGCGCTCGCCCGTTCTCGCTCCAGAAGATGGGCTGGATGCCGAGCGCTAGTCCGACCAGCAGGCCCGCGACATTGATCCCGACATAGGCCCCGATCGCGGCGGCCAGCAGCCGGCGCCGCGACAGTGGATCGGATCGGCCGCTGACCAGCCGGTAGACGCCGTAGCCGGTGAGAGGCAAGGCGACCCCGAGGATGAAGCAGTTGGCTCCGATGGCCGTGATACCGCCGTCACCGAAGAAGAGCGCCTGGATGATGAGCGCGACTGACACGGAGATGATCGCTGCCCAGGGACCCAGGACGACCGCGGCCAGCGTCCCACCGACAGCGTGCGCGGTGGTACCGCCTGGAACTGGGATATTGAACATCATGATCGCGAACGTAAAGGCGGAGAAGAGCGCCAGGGCCGGGACGAGCTGGCCCGTGAGGACGCGCTTGAGCCGCTGGCCAGCGGCCCACCAGAAGGGAAGCACCGCGCCGTAGAACGCCAGCGCAGTCGCAGGGCTGATGTACCCATCCGGGATATGCATCGCTCTCTCTTCCTGCTCGTCCGGCGTCCATCGGGCCGAGGCGCCGTCTTCGTAAGCGGAACTCGTATATGCTGCGGGAGGCCTGTGGCAAACCGATCAGCCGCTCCCCGGTCGCTGTGTCCTCCCGACGCCCGTTGCTGCAAAAGCTTGCAGTAATAGCCGGACTGATTCTACGCCGGGAGGTTCCAGGTGTCAATGATCACACCAGCCGAGTTTTACCGCCGGCTGAACCTCGATGGGATCGAACGCGGAGTCACGAGCTGACCGCGCGATCTCAGCCTGGGGGAGGCGAACCGCGCTGATGCCACCGCTCCCGGTCAACTCCCGATTACGAGGCTCTGGCCGCGGCGGCTATCCACGAGCTGGAAGGCGGGCGCAAGGTCTTCGCCGGCCAGCGGGAGGAGGCCTTCTTCGTCGATCTCGGCGCCATCTTCGACCTCGGTACACTCCGGCCCTTTCAGAACCTCCACCTGATCCCGACCCCAGCCGCGGACGGCGTGGATGCGACCAAGGGATTCAACGTCCACACTATCGCGCTGCAGGTGCCGAAGACAGAGTTGACCCGAGACGACTCCGAACCGACCGATCCGATGAACCCCTCGTCGGTCATCGGGATATGGGCCACTGCTAGCCGACAGCGAGCGTCGGTGCGCGAGCCCAAGCGAGGGGCAGTCCGCCTCGCTGGGCCGTGGGTCCAGGTCTCGCGGTTGGGTATGCCGCTGATCAACGAGGTTATCATCCCGCTTGGCAACAAGGACCGCTGGAATGCGAGCGAGCCAGAGGACGACGAGCAGTTCCTGCGATACTACCTCGACCCCGAGTTGCAAAATCTCCTGCCGGTGCTGTATCCGGGCGTCTTTCCGAATCTCGCTGCGCTGCTGGGCGCGCCGCCTGCTAGCCGGCCTCGCAATGATCTGCTCGCCATCCTGCTGACCGGTATCCCCGCTGGGCTGATCCCCGAATTCCAGAACTTCACCGGCTCGACCCCCGCCGACATGCTCCGACTGAATCTCGCCATCCCTCCGACGACCGTGGATCCGAGCCCGTTGGGTATCTTGGGGGACGATTTGGGAGGCTTTCCCAATGGTCGTCGCGTCTTCGACGACGTTGTCGCAATCGAGCTGAGAGCGATTGCCGGCCTCACCTATCCTCTGATCGACCCGACCTTCACCCCGGATTCCGCTGCTGCGGTCCTGGCGGACGGAACTGCGAACGATGTGCCGCCACTGCGGGACTTTCCCTATATCGGCCACCCACATGAAGGGTACGAGCACGAGCACGATTGACTCTCGACCACACCGGCCAGTTCAGCCGACACCCTCGAAGCGCGGGATCGAATCCCGCGCTCGCTCGTGTGTGCTGGATGCGGTTCAAGCTGCCTGCGCCTCGGATTTCCACGAAACATATGCTGCCTGGGCACGGACTGACCAAGGAGTGAACAACGAACGGCTACGAAATGGTCTGTATCTTGAACATGTCGCTGCCTAAGCTGTCCGCACAGGGGAACAGTGGAGCGGAGAGGAGTATCGCGCCATGTCGTCACCTATTTCACGAGATTCAGCACTGGGGATCAGGCGGAGGCCAGTTGCGCTGGAACGCCTACCGGCCGGTCAGATCGCGTTCCGGTTCCCGGCGCTCGAGCCATACCGCTACCCTGAGCCGGTACGCTGCCCGTATCCACGCTGCGGGAGCCGAGATGTGCTGCTCCGCCAGATCGTGCCGAAAGCCGTGCGTGACCCGTTCCTCAGGCAGGTCATGGCACGGCGCTACGGTTGCCTGCGCTGCGGCCGTACGTTCAGAGTCTACCCCCAGGGTATCGGCCCAGCGCAGACCTCGCTCCGGCTGCGTCACCTGTCACTGCTGCTCTACCTCCTGGGATTGAGCTATGCAGACGTACCGCGAGCGCTGCGGGCGCTGGGCCTGTCGATGAGCAAGACGGCCGTGTACCTGACTGTGCGCGCAGCAGGGGCAGCGGTGAGCGGGCCCCGGCAGAGGCTTCGTGCCGTGCCAGCCGAGGCTGGCTCGGGGGACGAGGTTGCGCCCTCCCGCTGGGCTAACCGCTGGCTAGCGGTCGAGCTCGGTAGGGACATGTGGGGCGACAGCATCGTGCGGGTCGATGTCTTCCAGACCGAGGACCTCGCGGCTCTCTTACCCTGGCTCGAGCAGATCGCGACCGCTGCGGATGCGCAGATGCTAGTTCGCGCAAATAGAGCCGCCTGACCACGCTCGGCTCCGGTGCTGCCTCTTGTCCCCGGTCTGGAACAGCGTTACCATCCTGATGCGAGCCTACCGACAGGGACACGTCGAGACATGCAATCCCTCCGCCATCGAGACAGTCTCGGTGGCGGGGGCATGTTGGAAGCGGGGGCCAGGGATGGCCAGAGACTTCTGGAGCGCCGAGCTCCGCCGGGTCGCGGAGCGGTTACGCCAGTCGGGTCAGCGGGTGACGCGTCAGCGCCTGGCCGTGTTTACCGCGCTGGCGCGGTTGGGTGGTCATCGCACCGCCGAGGAGATCTACGATGTGGTTCGGGCTCAGCACCCTGATGTCAATCTCTCGACGGTCTACCGGAACCTGGACCTAGGGGTAGAGCTTGGGCTGGTGACCCAGACCGATCTCGGGGGCGGTGTTCGGCGCTTCGAGCTCGTCCGTGCCGAGCGGCACCATCACCTCGTGTGCCAGCAGTGCGGAGCCGTGTTCGAGCTGGAAGACGATCTGCTCGAGCCGCTGCGGGCAGCGCTGCGCGAGCGCTATGGGTTCGTAGCTCGCATGGATCACTTCGCCATCTTCGGCACGTGTTCCGCTTGCTGGTCGCGCAGCCGGGCAGCGGGGACACGAGCGCCGGCATAGCGATTCCAACCGCTACAGGCAGACTTCCTGGATCCTGGCGGAGCCAGCGCGGCGCGTGGCAATCGCTCTCCGCTATTCCCTCCGGCAGTCCGGTTCGTTACCGGGGCGCAGACTCTCGCGGGTCGTTTCAGCCCTGATAGGTGTGCTGATGGTCCCAGGGACAGCGACAAGGCCGCTACGGCCTTGCCGGTGCCGTCAGCAGAACCACCCGCGTCCGGCAAACAGCCTTGTGTATTCCACGTGTGACCGCGACCGGTATCGCGGGTCGCCGGGGCAGGAGGCTGCGACACATCCCTTGTTGCTCGAGTCGCAGCGCGGCAGGGCCCGAGTCGCTGGCCGCTTCGGTGGCGGCAATAGGCCCGCGCGGCGAGCTCACGGTCAGGACGCACTGAGCCGGAGACGGCGCTAGGAGTGCCGAGACTCCCTCTGGCCGCTCGAGCGCGAGAGAAGCACCGCAACGACCGTGATCGCCGCCATGATGAGGACGGCGACCAGGATCGCCTCCGTGCCGCCGATGGCTGTGCTGACGAACAGTAGTAGCTCGCCGATGATGACAATCGACGCGACCGTGATTAGGATCGCGGCCAACGGGATCAGCACCGCTAGCTTGAGGTTCTGACCCTTCTGCATGCTTCCCCTTTCTCCGCCGGAGCGCCGCAGTCGTTTCGGTCACTCTGACCGGGCGGGTGCGGACTCGCCGCACATGCCCGTGAGGGATTATGGGAGTTGCGATCGAGCGGTGCAAGCATCCGGGGCTGGTTGTCACGCGTTCCCGAGTATGTTTCAGTAGCCAGGGATGCGGGCAACCCCCGGTCGCTCGCGCGGACCCGACCGGGTTGCTCGAGCGAGAGCCGAGTCACGTGCGGGTTCGTGAAGGGGCACGAGGATGAGCAACGGTGAATCCCGACCGGTCTCTACCCTTCGCCTGGCTGAGCGGATGAGCCGCCTGGGTACTGAGAGCGCCTTCGAGGTGCTGGCCCGCGCGCGGGCGCTCGAAGCACAGGGACGCTCTGTCATTCACCTCGAGATCGGAGAGCCCGACTTCGATACCCCGCCCCATATCGTCGCGGCCGCGGTGCAGGCGCTGCGGGCCGGCCACACGCACTACACTCCAGCGACCGGTATCCCGGAGCTGCGGGAGGCAATCGCGCGTGAGGTCAGCCGCACACGCGGGGTCGAGGTGGGGCCGGAGCGCGTCGTGGTCACGCCGGGCGGCAAGCCGATCATGTTCTTTACCATCCTGGCGCTGGCCGGCGAAGGAGACGAGGTGATCTACCCCGACCCCGGTTTTCCGATCTACGAGTCGGTGATTCGGTTCGCCGGCGCGCGGCCAGTGCCGCTCACGCTGCGTGAGGAGAACAATTTCGCCTTCGATCCGGACGAGCTCCGCTCGCTGGTCAGCGAGCGCACGCGGCTGGTCATCGTCAATTCGCCCCATAACCCGACGGGAGCGGTCGTGGGCCGCGACGCGCTCGCGGAGCTCGCGCGGCTCGCTCAGGACCGTGACTTCCTGGTGCTCTCCGACGAGATCTACTCGCGAATCCTCTACGAGGGCGAGTTCGCCAGCGTGGCCAGCTTCCCCGGCATGCTCGACCGCACGATCATCCTCGATGGGTTCTCCAAGACCTACGCCATGACGGGCTGGCGGCTGGGCTACGGGGTGATGCCGCCTGCCTTAGCCGAGCAGGTGACCCGGCTGGCGATCAACTGCAACTCCTGCGTGCCCGGCTTCGTCCAGCTCGCCGGGGTAGCAGCGCTCACCGGGCCCCAGGACGATGTCTCCCGCATGGTCGAGGAGTTCCGGCGCCGGCGAGATGCCATCGTCGATGGCCTGAATCGCCTGCCGGGGGTGCGCTGCCTCCGCCCGGCCGGCGCCTTCTATGTCTTCCCCAACGTCTCCGGCCTGGGGAAGGATTCTCGCACCATCGCGCGTGACCTTCTCGACGAGGCTGGCGTGGCGGTGCTGGCCGGCGATGGGTTCGGTCGGGGTGGTGCGGGATACCTGCGTTTCTCCTACGCCAACTCGCTCGAAAACATCCTGGAGGCGCTCGAGCGGATGGGCAGGCTGATCGAGACGCGCTACCGTTGAACTGCTCGAAGGGGCCTCGCGACACGCGCGGCGAAGGCCCACCGATTGCCCAACCGGGCCGGTCTGGAGGTTCCGATGGACGAGGATGACGAAGCGGAGCGGCGCGTACTGGTGATCGGTGCCGGGGCCGCGGGCCTGGCGGCAGCCCGGCGCCTGCGCGAGCACGGGATTCCGGTCACAGTGCTGGAGGCGCGCGACCGGGTCGGCGGGCGCATCCTGACCGCGTATGACCTTGCGCCATTCCCGGTCGAGCTCGGTGCCGAGTTCATACACGGTGATCGTGTCATAACCTGGGAACTGGTGAGGCGGTTCGGATTGCGCGTCTTCGAGGATCCGAGCCAATATCGCCGCTTCTTCGCGCTAGACAGCAGGTTGTTGAGCGCCAACGCGCCCGAGGAGTTGCCTGCCGGAGGCCTATGGGCAGCGCTCGTCGCGGCTGAGGAGGAGTGGGTCGCGGCGCGGCGACCGGATACGACCCTGGCAGAAGCCCTTCGCTGGTGGGTCGAGCGGCACGGCTTGGCCGCCGACGAGCGCTGGTGGCGTCTCTGGCAGACGCTCGCCGCGATCGGCTGGTCGGCCGACCTCGAAGAGCTGGGCGTCTATGGCACTGACGAGGAGACCTACGAGGGAGACGGCGAGCGCAATTTCCGGGTAGCGGACGGCTACAGTCGCGTGGTCGAACGGCTCGTCGATCAGGGTCTCGACCTGCGGCTCGGCCACCCGGTGGAGCGGATCCACTGGAGCAAGTGGGGCGTGGTCGCTGTGGCGGCCGGCGAGACGTTCGAGGCTGCGTGCGCGGTGGTGACCCTCCCGCTCGGGGTGCTCCAGGCTGGGACGGTCGAGTTCGACCCGCCGCTGCCGGCCAGCTTGCGGCAGGCCATCGATGGCCTGCGCCCGGGGCGGGCGTTCCGCGTCGCCCTCCGTTTCCGGGGTGAGATTTGGCCCGAGGAGGTGGGCTGCATCTTTACCGCCGAGCCACGAGGAGTCTGGGAGCGCCCAGGGCTGGGCTACGGCTCGCGATTGCCGCTATTCACCGTGCTGGTCGGTGGCGGCGACGCCGAGCGGCTATCATCGCTCGGTGCTGACAGAGCTATCCGTGAGGTCGTCGCTGGGTTATCTGCGGCGTTGGGGCGCGACTTGAGCGGCGAGGTAGTCGAGGCGCGGGTGATCGACTGGACTCACGACCCCTTGGCCCGCGGTGCCTACTCGTTCACTCCAGTCGGCAGTGCCGGGCTGCGCGCGCGGTTGAGCGAGCCTGTCTGCGACGTGCTCTTCTTTGCCGGTGAGGCGACGAGCACGATCCGCCCGGGCACCGTGCACGGGGCGCTGGAGAGTGGCTATCGCGCGGCCGATGCTGTCCTGCAGCGCTTCGTGGCGGCTGGCTCCTCCCTCACCTGATCGGTCGCAGGCCGAGCCAGGCGGGGAGATCGGCGATCGAGTCCAGGATCGCGTCGGGTCGGCCGGTCTCTGGCTCGCGAGTCCGGAATCTCCCGGTACGAACCAGGATACCGGCCATCCCCAGGCGCTGGGCGGGCTCGACATCCTGGTCGATCGTGTCTCCGACCATCGCCGCGCGGTCTCGAGGGACGCCGAGCAGGCGGAGTCCTGCCTGGAAGAAGTCGGCCGAGGGCTTGCCGACGACCTGAGCCTGAACCCCGGTGGCTGCCTCCAGGCCGAGGATGTAGGCGCCAGAGTCGAGGTATGTCCCGTCCTGCCGTTCCCAGGTCAGGTTCCGGTGCATGGCGATGAAGGCGGCGCCGCCGAGGAGTAGCCGGAAGACGTGGTTGATTCGACTGTAGGTGAAACAGTCCCCCGCGCCGCCGATGACGACCACTCGAGCGTCGTGCCCCTCGGTGAGCGGAATGCCGGCGAACTCTTCGCTGAGATCGCCCTCGACGAGCAGATAGCAGCTCTCACCCGGGTACTGTCGCCGGACGTAGTCGGCGGTGGCTGCGGCGGCCGTGATGATCTGCTCGTCGTTCACGGGAAACCCGAGCCGTCGGAGCAGCCCACCGAGCTGGCGACGAGTCCGGATGGTGGTATTGGTGAGCAGGACGTACGGAAGTCCAGCCTCGGCCAGTGCCTGTAGAGCCTCAGCAGCGCCGGGAATAGGGCGCCCATCGATGTGGAGCACGCCCTCGACGTCGATGAGCAAGCCATCGATCGTTCGCGCTTCCATCGCTCCCCGCATCCTCCCGGCTAGGCATGAAGCGCTCGATCGTGTCCGGTAGGACGGCAGCCTGCTTGCAGTCTTCCGCTGCTCCCTCTCATTCTACCCGTGTCCACAACTTCAAACGATGTTCATACCCCGACAGCGCGCCGGGCGGCCGCCTGAAGCACAATCGCCAGCGGATCGCGAGCGGAGAGCAGCGAGGAGAATGGACAATGGAAGCGAGCGGACACACAGAGAGCGCACCCGTACGCGTGCTGTTTCTCTGTACGCACAACGCGGCGCGGTCGCAGATGGCGGAGGCGCTGCTGCGCTGGCTGGCCGGCGGTCGGGTCGAGGCGTATTCGGCCGGAACCGAACCGTCGCGGGTACACCCGCTGGCGGTCCAGGCGATGGCTGAGCTGGGGGTCGACATCAGCGGCGCGGAATCGAAGCCCGTTCATCGCTTTCTCGGGCAACGCTTCGACTGGGTGATCACCGTCTGCGACCAGGCGGCCGAGGCCTGTCCAGTCTTCCCCGGCGCGGCGCGAAGGCTGCACTGGTCGCTACCAGACCCTTCAGCGGCAAGCGGGAGCGAGGAGGAGCGCCTTCACCAATTCCGCGCATTCCGCGACCGGCTGCTGGACCACCTGCAACGCTGGATGTCCGCAGAACTCTCACGCGGCTGATACAATTCACGCGGGTGAACGGTCGTTACTACTCAGAGGCGAGCGGGAGGCGCCGCTCGAGATCTGGTCTTGCAGTCTCCCCGAGACCGGTCAAGCTGGTCTCGCCTCTACCTCGCCGTGCCGGCGCGGAGAGGAGGGTGGCGCGGATCACCGGCAGTGAGCGGCCAGCCTGCTGATCCCCAGAGATCGTGATCCGGGCTGTGGACGAGGAGGGTGAACGATGGCGACAGGCGCGCAGCCGCGGGCAGGTGTTTGGACTACCCGTTGGACCACGCTCACGCTGGTGCTGATCCCGGTCGGGATCGCCATCAACTTCGTCGGAAAGTTCGTCGCCCAGGCGCTGAAGCTACCGCTGTGGTTGGACTCGATCGGCACGGTGCTGGCCGCCTTCATCGCCGGGCCCTGGGTGGGGGCCCTGACCGGAGCGCTCAACAACATCATCTACGGGCTGACCGTCGATCCCGTGTCGTTCTGGTACTTCATCACCTCGGTCGGGATCGGGCTGAGCGCGGGTATCATGGCCCGGCTGGGATTCATCCGCTCGACTGCCCGCGCGGTGGTGGCTGGTCTGGTGGTGGCACTGGTCGCCACGGTCGTGTCGTTCCCGATCAATATCTATCTCTGGAGCGGGCAGACTGGAAACGTCTGGGGCGACGCACTGTTCACGGCCCTGACCCTGCGGGGCGTGCCGCTCTGGCTGGCGTCCTTCCTCGACGAGCTGGTCGTCGATCTTCCCGACAAGGTGCTGACGGTCTTGATCGCATTCGGGCTATTCAGAGCGCTCCCGCGACGGCTCCTCAGCCAGTTCGACCTCGGCGAGGCCGGGCACCGGCGCACTGCCTGACCTGCCAGGTAACCGGGGACCGATGCGGCCAGTCGGCCTGTACGTCGAGCGGCAGAGCCCCATCCATGGCCTCGACCCGATCACGAAGCTGAGCTATGCCGTCTGCCTGGCGCTCGTGCCGTTCGTCGCGGGCGACCTGCGCATCACGTTCGTCGCTCTCGTCGTCAACCTCGGTCTGCTGGTCGTGGGGCGCGTGCTGCGCGAGGGCTTGCTCGCGCTGGCCGGGGTGGGCTTCTTCCTGGCGACGCTCTTCATCGTCCAGGGCATGGTGTATCCGGGAAACGCCACGCCGCTGGTGAGCGTCGGCCCGCTTGTACTCTACCAGGAAGGGCTGGCCCATGCCGCGTGGCTGTCAGCCCGCTTCATCAATTTGACGCTCTCCGCCTTCGTCCTGCTCTTCACCACGCGTCCGGCCGACCTCGTCGACGAGCTGATGCGGGCCGGCCTGCCGCCGCGGGTCGGCTACGTGCTGTTGTCGGTATTGCAGATCATCCCTTCGATGGCTGCGAGGGTCTCGGTCATTCAGGACGCGCAGCGCTCCCGCGGTATGGAGACTGAAGGGCCGGTGTGGGTGCGGATGCGGGCTCTTCTCCCCGTGCTCGGGCCGCTGGTTATCTCGTCCTTAGTCGCGATGCAGGAACGAGCGCTGGCGCTCGAGGTGCGCGGCTTCGGCGCGCCCGGACCGCGCACGTTCTACCGGCCGCCGTGGCAGCACCGGCTGGCCTGGCCTGTGCGGCTGGCGGCGCTCTCTGCGCTACTGGGGGCGCTGGTCTGGAGGCTGGCCGGGTGACTCCTATCGTCGAGGTCGAAGGCCTCACCTACCGCTATCCCACCGGGCAGGCGAACGCCCTCGAAAACGTCTCGTTCGCGGTCGAGGCCGGCCAGCTCGTCGGCGTGGTAGGGCCGAACTTGGCCGGCAAGTCGACGCTCTGCTATGCGCTCCTCGGGCTGGTGCCGCAGGTCTTCCGCGGCCAGTACGAGGGCAGGGTGACGGTGGCGGGCATGGACGTCAACCGTACTCCGGTGCACGAGCTGGCACGGCGGGCCGGCCTCGTCTTCCAGAACCCGTTCACCCAGTTGTCCGGCGCCCGGCTCACGGTCGAGGAGGAGGTCGCCTTCGGTCTGGAGAACTTCGGCGTGCCCAGGGGCGAGATGCGTCGCCGGGTCGAGTGGGCAATGGACCAGGTGGGTATAGTCCACCTGCGGGAGAAGAGCCCGTTTCTCCTCTCCGGCGGGGAGCTCCAGCGCCTAGCCATCGCCTGCATGCTGGCCCAGCGCCCAGACGTGCTCGTGCTCGACGAGCCGACCTCGCAGCTCGACCCCAGCGGCACGCGCGAGGTCTTCGACTGCATCGCCCGCCTGCGTGCCGATGGCCTGACAGTGGTGATGGTCGAGCACAAGCTGGAGCGGCTGCTGGAGCACGCCGATCGTCTCCTGCTGCTCGCAGACGGCAGAGTGCGGGCCTGGGGCCCTCCTGGGGAGGTACTGCAATCGGGCCAACTCGAATCCTGCGGCCTGGCGCTCCCAGCCCCTATCCGCGTCGCCGCTTGCCTGGGCGCCCGCTCGGCGAGCGGTTCCCTCCCCCTGAGGATCGAAGACACCGTGGCTGCCCTGCGCGTCGCTCGGCTGGCAGCGAAGGCGGGCTCGTTCGAGCCGGCGGTTCGGACGATGGACACTCCGGCTGACCGCGAGGAGTCGCGACTATCGACGAGCAGGACCGTACCGCGCATCGCTCTGCGGGGGGTGAGCTTCGCCTATCCCGACGGCACCCGCGTCTTCCAGGAGCTGAGCCTAGCCCTCGGCGGTGTCGAGCCAGGGGCTGCGCCTGAAGGGTACGTAGCCGCGGGTGCCGGCCCGGTTGCGCTCATCGGCGAGAACGGGGCCGGCAAGACCACGCTGGTCAAGCTGATCGCCGGGCTGCTCCGTCCCCAGTCCGGAGAGATCCTGATCGATGGACAGGCGATCCGCGCGCAGACCGCGGCGCAGATCGCCCGGAGGGTTGGGCTGGTGTTCCAGAATCCCGACGACCAGCTCTTCAAGAGCCGGGCGCTCGAGGAGGCGATGTTCGGCGCGCTCAACCTGGGCCTGTCTCCACGCGAGGCCGAGCGGCGGGCCCGCGAGGCGCTGGAGCGGGTCGGACTGGGGTCGCTGGCCGAGGAGAACCCCTACGACCTCAGCCTGGGGCAGCGCAAGATGCTGGCCCTGGCCTCCGTGCTGGCCATGCAGACTCCGATCCTGATCCTCGACGAGCCGACGATCGCCCAGGATCATCCGGGAGTCGAGCGGATCGGCCGGCTGGTCCGCGAGCTTCAGACCGAAGGCCGGCTGGTCATCGTGATCACCCACGACATGGAGTTCGTCGCGAGCTACTGTCCTCGAGTGGTCGTGCTGGCACGCGGCGCGGTGCTGGCCGCCGGTTCAGCGCGGGCGGTCTTCGCACAGCCGGAGCTGCTCGGGCAGGCTGGGCTGGAGCCGCCGTCGACGCTCCGGCTGGCGCGCGCCCTTGGCCTCTCTGCTGATCCCCTGACGCCTGGCGAATTCATCGAGTACTGGACCGGCCTCGGGGCGGGGCCGTCGGATCGACCCGCTGCCTCGGTTCCGCCTGGCTGAGGCCGCTGGCTGCGCTCGTGCTCAGTGGATATCGCGCTCGGGTTGCTTCTGTCGGCGATCACGCCAGGTTACCCAGCCAGTCGCGGCGATCGGCCCGCTAGACGGTAGGGTGACGTCCCAGAGCCATGGTCCAGTCCAGGTGGGCATTGGGGCGGGTACCGAGCGCATCGCTGGCGCGCTCTCAGCCGTGCTCGCTCCCGGCAAGACAACACTGTGCTCGGTCAGGGTGCGCTGGATCACCGCGTCCCAGGCTGGGGTGGCGTACTGCCAATGAGCGCCCTGTCCTTGCTGCCCTCAAGACACGTGAGCGGGGCGCCGGGTTCCCGCTGATCGGGCTGGCTCCGAGTTGCTCTGATCGTCTCACCTGCTTTCCCTCTCGCCTTGACCCGGCTGGTCGATGTCCCAAGCGTGGTTCGCCCTGAGGGCTTGACATGTCCTCGGGTGGGCCGCTAGACTGTGTCCGGATCGATCGATATCTCGGATACTGTCTGAAATATCGGACAAGACGGATGCCGCGACGAGTCCCTGCCGTCGACCGAGCGTTCGATATCCTGGAGCTGTTTCTCCGCACGCCGCAGCCGGAGTCGCTCTCCGTGCCGGAGATCGCCCGCGCGCTCGAGCTGCCGCGCAGCACCGTTCATGAGCTGGTCGGGACGCTGGTTGCCCGGCGCTACCTGCGCGCGCTCGAGGACCATCCGCACCGCTTCGCCCTCGATGTCAAGGTCTTCGAGCTGGGGAACGCCTATGCCGCGACGCTGGATCTCGCTCGCGAGGGCCAGGAGGTGGCCCGGCGCATCGCTGCAGCCTGCGACGAGACTGTCCACATCGCGGTGCTCGACGGTACCGAGGTCTTCTATATCGCCAAGGTAGACAGTACCAACGCCGTCCGCCTGGTCTCAGCCATCGGCCGGCGACTGCCGGCTCACTGCACGGCCGTCGGCAAGATGCTGCTCTCCGGCCTCCCCGACGCGGAGCTCGCCGAACGCTATCGCGGCATCGACCGGCTCCCGGCGCTGACGGCGAACAGCATCACGGAACTCGACGCGCTGCGCCGCGAGCTCGCGGCCATCAGGCGGCGTGGGGTAGCCTACGACAACTGCGAGTCGAATGCCGACGCGCGCTGCGTGGCAGCCCCGATCCACGACCACCGAGGGCAGCTCGTTGCCGCAATGAGCATCTCCTTCCCCATCGTCCGCGATACGCCGGAACGCTTCCGCGAGCTGGCCCGGTTGGTGCGCGTCGGTGCCGGCGAGCTCTCCCGCCGGCTCGGATACCGGGGCACGGTCGTTGATCCGGAGAGAGTGCTGGAACCTCCACCCTGGCATCGTGGCGATGCCGCCCGCGAGGGGAGGTGAAGCGCGAGGCGGGACGTTGGGTGGGACTGCTCGATGAGCCTAGTGCAGGTGGTGACCCGTGAAGGAGGAGACCTATGGCGCGATCGATCGACTTCTGGCAGAAACGGTTGACCCGACGACAGGCTCTCAGTTCCCTCGCCCTCGGCTCGGCCTCGCTGGCGATCCTCAGTGCCTGCCGGCAGGAGGCGGCTGCGCCGACAGCGCCAGCGCAGGCTCCCGCCGCGTCTCCTACCCCCACCCGCGCGGCAGCGGCTACCCCGGCAGCCGCCACGACACCGGCCGAGACCGCTGAGAGCCCAGTGCCGACTGTCGCACCCGGCACGAAGATCACCATTGCCCTGGTACCCAAGCTGGTGCATCCCTTCTTCGAGGACGTGCGCCAGGGCGCCGCGCAGAAGGCCGAGGAGTTGGGCGTCGACTTCCAGTGGGTGGCGCCGCAGACGGCGGACCCCGCGATCCAGGTGCAGATGATCGAGGATCTGATCGCGAAGCAGGTTCACGCCATCTCGATCTCGCCGAACGAGCCGAAGTCGGTAGAGCCGGTCATTGCCGAGGGGATGAGCCGCGGTATCCTGATGATGACCTTCGATGCCGACTCTCCCGAGAGCGAGCGCGTCATGTACATCGGTACGGACAACAAGGCGGCGGGCAAGACTCAGGGGGAGACGCTGGCCGAGCTGCTTGGCGGTACGGGCAAGATCGGCATCATCACCGGTGGGCTGGGCGCGCTCAACCTCAACCAGCGCATCGAGGGGCTCAAGGAGGGCATCGGCCCCAACATCGAGGTCGTGGATACCCAGGCGACCGACGATGACCTGCAGAAGGGGCTCAGCGTCAGCGAGGCGATGCTGCGCGCTCACCCGGATCTGAACGGCATCGCCTGCGTCAGCGCGACCGGTGGCCCCACGCTGGCCCAGGTGCTGAAGTCGCCCGAGTTCCAGGATCGTATCGGCAAACTCAAGATCGTCGCGTTCGATGACCTGGAGGAGACCAAACGCGCCATCGAGGAGGGGATCATCCAGGCGACCATGGTCCAGCGCCCAGTGCAGATGGGCGTGCTCACCGTGCAGTGGGCCTACGATATTTTGACGGGTAAGGCCAAGCCGCCGTTCGAGAACATCGACACCGGCGTCACCGTGGTCACTAAGGACAACCTGAACAGCTACACCAAGTAGTGCCGGAGCGGGCCGGGTTGAGATGACCCGGCCCGCGAGATTAGCTGGACATTGGGGATGGCGGGAGCAAGACCAGTCCTGGAGGCTAGGAACATTCGCAAGCGCTTCCCCGGCGTGCTGGCACTCGACGACGTCTCGATCACCGTGTTTCCGGGCGAGGTACTAGCGGTCGTCGGCGAGAACGGCGCCGGCAAGTCGACGCTGATGAAGATCCTTTCGGGAGCGCTCCAGCCGGACGAGGGGCAGATCCTGCTCGATGGCCGGCCAGTTGAGTTCGCGGATCCGCGCCAGGCGCTGGAGCTGGGCATCGCGATCATCTACCAGGAGCTGAGTCCGATCGACAACCTGACGGTAGGGGAGAATGTCCTCCTCGGCCGCTTGCCCCGCCGGCCAGGCCTGCCCATCGCGGTGGACTGGCCGGAGGTCTGGCGACGCACGGCCGAACTGCTCGAGCGCGTCGGCGCGCCTATCGACCCGCGCACCCCTATGTCTCGCCTCAGCGTCGCGCAGAAGCAGATGGTCGAGATCGCCCGCGCGCTCTCGCAGAACGTGCGCGTGCTGATCCTCGATGAGCCGACCAGCGCGCTCTCGCTGCAGGAGACCGAGAAGCTGTTCGAGATCATCCGCGGGCTACAGGCGAAGGGCGTGGCTGTCATCTACATCTCTCACCGTCTAGAGGAGGTGTTCGCCATCGCCCAGCGGGTGACGGTGCTGCGCGACGGCAAGCTAGTGGGCACGCTCCCGATCGAGGAAGCGACTCGCGAAGGCTTGATCAGGATGATGGTCGGGCGCGAGCTGGGCAGCCTCTTTGCCCCCGAGAAGGGAGATCCAGGGCCGGTGCGACTGGAGGTGCGCGGGCTGCGTCGGGCGGGAGTGCTGCATGACGTGAGCCTGACCGTGCGCGCGGGGGAGATCGTAGGCTTGGCGGGCCTGGTCGGCTCGGGGCGCACCGAGCTAGCACGGTGCCTCTTCGGGGTCGATCCCTACGACAGTGGCGAGATTCTGCTGGACGGCCGTCCGGTGACGATCCGCTCGCCCCGCGACGCGGTCGAGCTCGGGATCGGCCTGGTGCCGGAAGACCGCAAGCTCCAGGGTCTGGTCTTGATCCTGACCGTCCGCGAGAACATGACGCTGCCTACGTTGCCCCGCCTCGCCCGTCTCGGCTTCCCCTCGCGGAGGCGCGAGCGTGCCCTGGTAGGCCAGTACATCGAGCGGCTGCGGATTCGCACCCCCTCGCCAGAGCAGCGCGTCGTAAACCTTAGCGGCGGCAATCAGCAAAAGGTGGTCTTAGCCCGCTGGCTGGCCACCGACCCGAAGGTGTTAATTCTCGATGAGCCGACCCGCGGGATCGACGTGGGGGCCAAAGCCGAGGTTCACGCCATCGTAGCGCAGCTTGCCCGCGAGGGCGTCGGCATCCTGATGATCTCCTCGGAGCTGCCGGAGATCCTGGCGATGAGCCATCGCGTCCTGGTGATGAGACAGGGACGCATCGTGGCCGAGTTCCCTCACGGTGAGGCGACCGAAGAGCGGATCCTGGCGGCTGCGACCGGCGAGCAAGCGTTGGTCGGGTAGGCAGAGACTGGATTTCGGAACGGAAGGAGGCGGCGTGCGCATCACCGACGTCAAGACGTCTGTAAATCAAAGTCTCCGGCCAGTGGCAGTGCCATGCTGATCTCCACGCGGTCGTGCTCAGCGTCACCTGCCGGATAGACGTGCGCTACGAGCCCCAGGAGATCCAGCAGCCAGCGCCGCTCGCGGTAGCCCATCTGGTCGAGGTACGCTGCCACCTGGCGTCGCCAGCGGGTCAGTTCCTGGAGCTGGCTACGCTTACGCTCCCACGCCCGGGCCTGCTTCACCAGCGTGTCGCGCTCCGCCTCCAGCTCCCGTAACCGTTGCGCCACGCGCTCGAGCTCGGCCATCAGCGTCCCCAGTGCGGTGTCGTCGGACGCCAGCGCGATGGCCTTAGCCAGGTTGGCTTGTTGGCGCTTGAGCTGGCTCACGACGCGCTCGATGCCGGCCAGCTCGTGCTCAGACGGCTGCTGGCTCAGTACCAGCTCCATGCCATGCTGGAGCACGTCGTCACGCTCCATCGCCGCGTGCACGGCCCGCCAGGCAATGGCGTCCAGCTCGTCCGCGGTGATCCCCGGCCGGGCGATGCTATCGGGATGCCGGGTACGGTTGGCGCAGCGGTACCCTGGCGCGCCGTGGATATGGCAGGCGGTCATGGTGGCGCCGCAGACGCCGCAGCGTGCGTAGCCACCACGCAGCAGCCAGAGCTCAGGCGAGCGGTTGCGGCGCGCGGAGCGCAGCCGGTTGAGTCGCAGCCGTTCCTGCACGGCGGCAAACGTCTCCGGATCGACCAGCGCCGGCACGACGTCGGGCGGCAGGGCGATGCCGGCGTCCCAGTCGCGGCGGTAGCTCCGCTTGCCGCTGTTCCCACGCCTCCAGGTAAAGGCGCGGGCCTGGCCGGTGTAGGTGCGGTTGGTGAGGATGCGCCAGACGGTCGTCAGCGACCACTGGGCTCTGCCGTATGGCGTCGGGATGCCCTCGGCAGTCAGCATATTGGCGATCGCCGTCACACCCTGGCCTTGGAGCGCCAGCGCGAAGATCCGCCGCACGATCGGAGCAGTCTCCGGATCGGGCTCGTAGCGCGTCTTCTCGGCGTCCGCCCAGCGGTAGCCGTAGAGCGGCACCGGCGACATGAGTTTGCCAGCCTCGGCGCGTGCCAAGCGGCCGCGCATGGTGCGCTCGGCGATCTTCTCCCGTTCGATCTCGGCGGCGAACGACTTGGCCGCCAGGATGAAGCGCCCGACCGCCGTATCCTCGAAGCGCTCGGTGACGAACTCCAGCCGGCAGCCGTGGTCGGCCAGCTCCTCAACCAGGATGTACAGGTGCGCCTGGTTGCGGCTCAGCCGATCGACGGCGTAGCACACCACCACGTCGAGGGCCCTCTGGCGCATGAGCTCGCGGAGCTGGGAGAGCCCCGGCCGCTCGCGGTACTGGGCTCCGGTGTGCACGTCGCTGAAGACGCCGACTACCTGGTAGCCGTGCTGGTCGCAGTACTGGCGGCAGGCGGCTTCCTGGGTCGGGAGCGAGTAGTTGTCCTCTTGCAGGTCGCTTGAGACACGGGTATAGATCGCAGCACGTGGTACACTCATGGCAGATTCCTCTCTGCTCAACGCCCCGCGTTGGCCGCCTCAGCCTAGGCGCGGGGCGTTCTTCCTTCACTCCTCTTCTTCCGGCGGCTCTGGCAGCCGGAGCAGCCGCTCGATCTCCGACAGCGGGATACGGTAGCCAGCCGCGTCTGAGCCGAGATACACGGCACGAATCTTCCCCTGGCGTATCCAGGTGCGGATCGTCGCCGGCTTGAGCTGCAGCATGTCTGCCGCCTGCTTGACGGTGACTAGTCGCTCTTTCACCGTCTGCCTCTCGATGACTGCCGTCATCCCTATCTCCCCGATCTTAGCACGAAGACGACGCGAGACCGCTACGTACCTGTTGACACAGACAGTCATTGACACTATGATACACACAGAGAATGACAGAGACAACCGGAGCGGAGTCACCGATGCCACGGTCGCCACCTCGAGCAGCGTCCCTGGGGTTCCACTGGAGCATGCTGGAAGGGAGCGAGTCATGAACGACGTCATGAAGGAGATCATCTTGGAACGGACGGGCCGCCGCCCGCTCACGTTCCGCGGCCGCGAAGTGTGGCGCTGGGAGACCAGCCCCGACCGCGCGCACCCGCGCTACTCCGGCGATCCCGGCCGCTGGACGGCGCTCGTGCTCTACCTGGTGGCCGATCTCTCCCAGTACGTGCTCTACGAGCAGCGCCTCTCCAACTGGACGGGCGAGCGCGACCACCTGGAGGCGCACACCTTCGACACGCTGCCGGAGATCGCCGACTGGCTGGAGCAGCACTGCCCCGGAGCGGTAAGCAGCTTCTGTGATAAGTTCCAGTTCTTCGAGGAGCTGTCCGATCGCCTGCCGGCGGACGTCTCGGTGGTG
>NZ_JAMSLR010000069.1 GCF_023806485.1 Thermalbibacter longus | reverse complement strand
CTGATCCTCAAAGAGCTCGGCCAGCGGCGTGTCATGGTCAAGCTCGGGGTCGGCGCGGCGCTGGGCATCGACGGCTTGAGGATCATGGGCAAAGCGGCCTTCGGCCACTGCCGGCGCATCCACCACGGTGACGACCGCATCAACCGTGAAAGCGTGCCGAATGGTGGGCCACTGAAACGCCTGCACCAGCGGCTTGGGCAGCGCCAGGCCGGAGGTCTCGATGACCAGGTGGTCGATCTGGTC
>NZ_JAMSLR010000068.1 GCF_023806485.1 Thermalbibacter longus | reverse complement strand
TCGTAGCGGCGCGCCCAGTAACGCTCGTTGAGGTCGCTGACCTTGACGCGGTCGCCCTTGCTGGGCGCGTGCACGAACTTGCCGTCACCCAGGTAGACACCGACGTGACTGAAGGCGCGCCGCATGGTGTTGAAGAACACCAGATCCCCGGGGCGCAGCTCCTCGCGCGCCACCGGCGTGGCGGCCTGCGCCTGCTCGGCGGCGCGGCGCGGCAGCACCAGCCCCAGCGTATGCGCGTAGACGTAG
>NZ_JAMSLR010000067.1 GCF_023806485.1 Thermalbibacter longus | reverse complement strand
CACCAGGGCGCGATCGCCGATGTCGCCGCGCACGAAGACGTGGCGCGCGTCGCCCTGCAGGCTGGCCAGGTTGTCGAGGTTGCCGGCGTAGGTCAGCTTGTCGAGGTTGACGACCGGTTCGTCGTGGTGCTGCAGCCAGTCGAGGACGAAGTTGGCGCCGATGAAGCCGGCACCGCCGGTGACGAGAATGGTCATGGCAGGCGGAAGAGGATTCGGTTCACCGGCCCGCGCGGGCGGGCGGCGGGTCGGC
>NZ_JAMSLR010000066.1 GCF_023806485.1 Thermalbibacter longus | reverse complement strand
GTCACCGACCTGGCCGGCGTCGTCTACGAGGGGCGTACCGAGCTGATGGACCCGGACAAGGCGCGCTTCGCGCAGCGCACCGAGGCCCGCACGCTGGCGGAGGTGATCGAGGAGGCCGACGTGTTTCTGGGGCTGTCGGCCGGCGGCGTGCTCAAGCCCGAGATGGTGGCGCGCATGGCGCCGCGGCCGCTGATCCTGGCGCTGGCCAACCCGACGCCGGAGATCCTGCCCGAGGAGGTGCGCGCGGTGC
>NZ_JAMSLR010000065.1 GCF_023806485.1 Thermalbibacter longus | reverse complement strand
GGCCTGGACTGCATGCCGATGGTGGCGGACTGTTCCTGCACGTGCAAGGGGGGCGGCGATCCTGGGTGTTTGTCTGGAAGCGCGGCGGCAAGCAGTACCGCCGGGGTCTGGGCAGCGTCAAGGCGCGCAGCCTGGCGCGCGCGCGTGAGCTGGCTGCCGAGCTGCGCGCCGCGCTGGCCGATGGCCGCCACCCGGACGAAGTGCTGGGCCGCCTGGCGCAGGGCGGTGCGCCCATTCCCACCATGGCCGAGG
>NZ_JAMSLR010000064.1 GCF_023806485.1 Thermalbibacter longus | reverse complement strand
GACCGTGACGCAGCCCTCGACCGGCTGGCCGCCGAGGGGGTGACGCTGGTCACCGTGGAAATGGTGGGCTTCGAGTGGCTGCGCACGGCGCGCGAACCCCGTTTCAAGGAGGCGCTGGCGATCCTGAAGTGAATCCCCGCCCAGCCGCTGCCGCACGGCGCCGCCCGTGCGCGGCTGCAGGGCGGTCAAGGCAAGGGATGGTCATAGCCCCTGTCTATCAGGGAGCAAAAATATTCCAATGTTTAGGGAAAATGCCCAT
>NZ_JAMSLR010000063.1 GCF_023806485.1 Thermalbibacter longus | reverse complement strand
ACGTGGGTCAAGGGGCCCGCCCGCAGGGTGACGGGCGCAGCCGGCGCGGAGGGCGGCGGTGAACGCACGGCGCCTGTGGCTGCTGTTTGCGCAGACCGTCACGGTGTTGCTGGCGGTCTGGTTCGTGGTGGCCACGCTCAAGCCGCACTGGCTGGCGAGGTCGCGGGCGTGGACCCAGGCGGTGCCGGTGTTGCAGGCAGCGCAGGCCGAGCGCAGTCCGGTCGTGGAGGCCACCAGCCTGGCGGCGGCGGCCCGCGCCGCC
>NZ_JAMSLR010000062.1 GCF_023806485.1 Thermalbibacter longus | reverse complement strand
ATATTGCGTTGCCATGTTTCCGCATAGCCAATGACAAGTTTGCCAATTTGATTTTCAATACAGTAGTTAATGATGTAACGGCAAGTCTTGTTGATATAATCATTCACTTTATTATTGCGATTCATAGCAAGCAAAGCCTGTTTACGAGTGGTGCCTTTGATTTTTTGCTTATCTTTTATGCTTTGAAGTCTGGCATTTTCTTTGTTAAACCATTGATTTATACTTTTTAATCTCCGCCCATCAATGATAAATGATCTGCCGTC
>NZ_JAMSLR010000061.1 GCF_023806485.1 Thermalbibacter longus | reverse complement strand
CCGTGAGCCTCGTTGCGGCCTTGGGATGGGCAGCGCATCAAGGCCAGCCGCCGGCTCGAGGCGGACAATCGGCTCCCGCTTCAGGCTCCCGCCGCGGCAGGCCCGGTGGCGGGTCAGCTGGTCCCCCGCCGCTGGCCAAGCGGCCGCGCGGGTAGTCCACGGGGCGAGGGCCTCAGCCCCTGATCCCCGCCAGATCCCGCAGCACCTCGACCTTGTCGGTGCGCTCCCAGGTGAACTCCGGCTCGTCGCGGCCGAAGTGGCCGTAGGC
>NZ_JAMSLR010000060.1 GCF_023806485.1 Thermalbibacter longus | reverse complement strand
GGGGCGGGGAGGGGGGCATCGGGGACGGCAGCGATCGGGGTGGCGCGATTCTGGCACGAAGGAGCGGGCGTCGAGCCGATATGCTACGCACCCTGATGGACGAGACCACCGACCTGTTCGCCCCGACGGCCGCCGATGACGGCGGCGAGACGACCGACCTCGGCGCCTATGCCGAGCGCGCCTACCTCGAATACGCGCTCAGCGTCGTCAAGGGCCGCGCGCTGCCCGATGTCTGCGATGGCTTGAAGCCGGTGCAGCGGCGCATTCTTT
>NZ_JAMSLR010000006.1 GCF_023806485.1 Thermalbibacter longus | reverse complement strand
CGGGAACGTCCACTGGAAACGGTATTTCAAGTCCTGGGCCCCCTCGGCCATGCCCAGCTCTTCCGGCCAGACGGTGATGTTGCGCTGCTCGCCGGTGCGGTGGTTGTAGCGGATCAGCCGGCCGTTGCCCTCGCCGCTACCGATCGCCCCGCCGACCACGATATCGGGGTCGTCCGGTTTGACCGCGATGTAGCCGCTCTCCCCGCCGCCCGGCTCGTACCACTCGGTCAGGGTAATGGCGCCGTTGATCGACATGCTGGGCAGGCAGATCGCGGTGTTGTCCTGCTGGGAGCCATAGACGCGATAGGGGAAGCGGTTGTCTACGGTGACGTGGTACATCTGGGCGGTCGGCTGGTTGAACTGGGTCGACCAGGTACGCCCGCCGTCGAAGCTGACGCAGGCGCCGCCGTCGTTGCCGTTGATCATCCGCTGCGGATTTCGGGGGTCGATCCAGTGGTCGTGGTGGTCGCCGTGGGGCGTCGGTACCTCGGTAAAGGTGACCCCGCCGTCGATCGACTTCCAGAGCTTGAGATCGAGCACCCAGAGGGTGTCGGCGTCTTGCGGGTCGGCACAGAGGTGGTGGAAGTACCAGGCCCGCCAGCGCAGGTCGCCCTTGTCGCTCACGCGCTTCCAGGTGTCGCCGTAGTCGTCGGAGCGGAAGAGCGCGCCGTCTTCGGCCTCGACGATGGCCCAGACCCGTCCGGGCTTGGCCGCGGTCGTGGCCAGGCCGATCCGCCCGAGGATGCCCTGGGGAAGCTCCGGACGCCGGCTGATCTCCTCCCAGGTGTCGCCGCCGTCGAAGGAGCGGAAGAGCCCGCTCCCCGGCCCACCGCTGACGAGCTCCCATGGCCGGCGAACCGCCTGCCACAGCGCCGCGTACAGGATGCGGGGGTTGCTCGGATCCATGATCAGGTCGATGGCGCCGGTGTGCTCGTCGCGGTAGAGCACCTTCTCCCAGGTCGACCCACCGTCCTTCGAGCAGAAGACGCCGCGCTCCTCGTTGGGGCCGAAGGCGTGGCCGAGCGCGGCGACGTAGACAATGTCCGGGTTCTTGGGATGCACCCGTATCCGGGCGATATGGCGCGTATCGCGCAGCCCGACGTTCTTCCAGGTGCGGCCGCCGTCGGTCGACTTGTAGACGCCGTCGCCGTGGGAGACGTTGCCGCGGATGCAGGCTTCCCCTGTGCCTACGTAGATGACGTTGGGGTCAGCGTCGCTCACCGCGATCGCGCCGACGGCGGCGGTGCGGAAGTAGCCGTCCGAGATGTTCTCCCAGGTCACTCCGCCGTCGGTGGTCTTCCAGACGCCACCGGCGCAGGCGCCGAAGTAGAACGTCATCGGGTCGGTCGGGTGGCCCGCGACCGCGACGACCCGGCCGCCGCGGGGCGGGCCGATCAGGCGAAAGCGGAGCGCTCTCGCGAGTCCATCGATGCCTTGCTGGCTCATCCAAGTCCCTCCCTCGGCTCCTGAACCCTCACAGCCGCCCGATCTTCGCATACTCGGAGCGGGTACGGCCAGTGACGGAAGACGGATGACGGTGGCCCGGACGTATCGCTCGAAGCTCCGGCCGCCGGGCCCTGAGCATGCCGGGACAAAACGGGCGGTTCTGCCCCGGGCGACCAGGCGACCGAGGATGCGGGGCTACGCGCCATCCCGGGGTAGGCGGAGCTTCTCGGCCAGCACCGGGCTCCGGAACTCGCGCGCCAGCAAGTCCATGAACACGAGGTCGTAGCGCCGCTGGCCCACCCGCACTGCCTCGCGCAGCCGCCCGGCTTCCCGGAATCCAACGCGGTCGTAGACCTGCCGCGCGCGCTCGTTCATCGCGACGTAGCGCAGCCAGACCTGGTTGAGGCCCAGGACGGTGAAGGCATAGTCGACCAGCAGGCTCAGCGCCTCGGTCGCGTAGCCGCGGCCCCAGACCGAGCGCTCGCCGATGACGATGCCGACTTCAGACGTCCCGCTTTGAAAGTCGATCTCGTGGAGCCCGATGTTGCCGACCGGCCGGTCGTCGGGGCGCTCGTAGATCGTGAACATCTTCGAGCTGGTGTCCCGCCGGGCAGCGTCGAACCAGTCGAGCTCATCTTCTTCCGTCAACGGAACCCGGCGCAGGACGGTAAGCGTCACCACGACCTCCAGATCGTTCATCCAGCGCTGGTAGACGCGCGCCAGGTCGCGCCGGATCGGCCCCAGATACACCTTCTCCCCCGGGACGATCACGTCAGGTCGAGGTGGGATCTCCTCCATTGCTGGCTCCTCTCCACTGCCGGGCAGAGACGGCAACGGATGCGCGCAATGGTACACTTGAGCGGTTATGGTAGGCGAACGAAGACCGGGACGAGCATGGCCCGGTACTTCCCTCGATCGACGAGTCGGGCGATGGCGAAGATTCTGGTTGCCCTCTCCGGAGGGGTCGACAGCGCGGTCACCGCGCTGCTGCTCAAGGAGGCCGGCTGGGAGCCGGTCGGGATCCACCTGCGTCTCTTCGACAGCGATCCCGAGTCGCTGGCCGAGGGCGTCTGCTGCGGCGACCAGGCCGCGGCCGACGCCCGCATGGTGGCCGCCCAGCTCGACATTCCCTTCTACGTGCGCGACCTGCGCGACCTCTTCCGCGAGCACGTGGTCGAGCCGACGGTCGAGGGCTACGCCCGCGCCGAGACACCCAACCCGTGCGTCCTCTGCAACCACCAGGTGCGCATCCCCGAACTGCTGCGCCTGGCCGACAACCTCGGCATCCCAACGGTCGCGACCGGCCACTATGTTCGGAAGATCCGGCAGGGCGGCGAGTGGCGGCTCGCCGAGGCGCGCGACCCGCGCCGCGACCAGTCGTACGTCCTCTACCGGCTGACGCCCGGGCAGCTCGAGCGGCTCGAGTTTCCGATGGGCGAGCTGACGAAGGACCAGGCGAGAGCCCGCGCGCGGGCCGCCGGGCTCTTCGTCGCCGAGAAGGCGTCGTCGGTCGATCTCTGCTTCGCCAAGACGGCCGGCGGGATCGGCCGGATGGTGGCATCGATGCGGCCGGAGACGAGCCGACCTGGCCCGCTGGTCGACGAGGAGGGCCGGGTGGTCGGCGAGCACCCGGGCATCGCTTTCGTGACGGTCGGCCAGCGACGTGGCCTGCGCTGGCGCTCGACCACGCCGGAGCGCAAGTACGTGGCCGAGGTGGCGCCGGAGACGCGGGAAGTCAGAGTGGCCCCGCGCGCCCAGCTCGTTACCCGGGCCGTGCGCCTGGCCGACCCGGTCTGGCACGAGCCGCTACCGCCGGTAGCGGAGGCGCGCCTCCGCTACCAGGGGCCGCGCTTCCCAGTGCATACCGAGGGAGCGTGGGTGCGCTTCCTCGAGCCTGGCCCTCCGCTCGCCTGCGGCCAGGCGGTCGTGCTCTACGACGGCGACCGCGTGCTCGGGGGCGGTACCGCGGCCGAGGTCGTGCGCGGCGCCTCGGAGTCGGCGCCGGAGGCACAGCAGCCGCAAGCGCTGGCCGCCGCCGGCTCGCCGTCCTCTCCCTAAGCTCATACGTGCGCTGCTCATTTCCCTCACGTGGGCCGCACGCGCTGCCCCAGGCCGCCGCAGCGCTAGCGCCAGTCTCGCTCACGCGAGAGAGCCGTTCGCCTGGGGCGTGCAGCAGCATCTGGTAGTCGTGACCATCGGGGGATTGCCTGCTCCGCCGGAGTCGTGCATGCTTGCGTCGATCCTGTACGGACAGACTGCACGGACACCGGAGGAGACATGCCGTTCAAGCCTGGCGACCGCATCTGGATCGAGTACCCGCCCGAGCGCGGCGACATTGTGCACGACAGTGGCTGGCCGGCCGAAGATCGCTGCCGGCAGCGATTCTGGCACCAGGACGAGCACGGGCTACATCCCCTTGCGCCCGACGACGTCCGGCGGGCCACAGTGAAGCCGGACGAGCTGGTTATCGAGGTTGCCGAGCAGCGGGCCCGAGCCGAGCCGGATCGGGAGCGCGAGGCGGGCATGGCCAGCGGCACCGTGACCACGGTGGATTCCTGCTGACGTACGGCCCACGCGTTAGAGCTGGCACGAGACCGAGCAGCTCGGCCTGCTGAAGCAACTCGGGGTGATCCCGGCATTGGATCAGCCCGAATGACCGCCGTCCGGACTCACTCGCCGCCTCAGGTGAACCAACGAGCGCCAGCCGCGCACAGCACGGTGTCGCCGGCCCGGTGCGCGATGACCCGCCGCTTCGCCCCGGCAACCCTGCTGTCCTCGTGCGGCTCGTCGCTGGACCTCGCCGGCGGGCGGCCAGCTCACTCGCGCGCCGCGCCCCCGCGTTCCCAGACGCCGCTTCGGCCTCCGCTCTTGTGCTCCAGCCGGATCTCGCCGAGCACCATGCCGCGGTCGACCGCCTTGAGCATGTCGTAGATCGTCAGCGCGGCCACGGAGACAGCGGTTAGTGCCTCCATCTCCACCCCCGTCCTGCCCAGGGTCTCGACCCGCGCCTCGATCTCGATCACACTCCGGTCTTCGTCCGGGGTGAAGTCGACCTCGACCTTCGTCAACAAGATCGGGTGACAGAGCGGGATCAGCTCGTGGGTCTTCTTGGCCGCCATGATGCCGGCCACGCGCGCCACGCCGAGCACGTCGCCCTTGGCCGCCCGGCCCTCGATCACCAGGCGCAGCGTTTCCGGCAGCATCCGCACCTCGCCGCGCGCGATCGCCACCCGGTGCGTTTCCCCCTTGGCTCCGACATCGACCATCCGCGCCCGGCCCTGCTCGTCGAAGTGTGTCAGCTCAGCCATCGCGCTCCTCCTTGCTCGCGCCGTCGCCCGGGGACTGTGCGCCGCGCAGCCCTGAGCGGAGCCCGAGCCAGCGCCGGCGTCTCGGCCGCTCGTCGAGCGTGCCAGTTCGGCCGGTGTTGGTTACGATCACGCCCGCCAGGATGGTCAGGCCTCCGAGCACCAAGTAAAGCGTGATGCGCTCGCCGAGGAAAAGCCAGGAGCCGAGCACCCCGAAGACGGGCACGAGGTAGATGTAGACCGAGATCTGGGTGGGCGTCAGGTAGCGCAGCCCGCGATACCAGAAGGTGAAGGAGACGACCAGCGCGAACGCGCTCATCATCAGCGTGGCGAGCCACTGGGCCGGGGTGAAGCGCAGCACCGCCGGCACGATCTCCCGATCCAGCGCGACCAGCGGCAGTACCGGTAGCGAACCGAGGATCGTCACCAGGCCGGCGAACTGGCCCGGTGGGTAGCGCGCCAGCAGCGGCTTGCTCAGCACGGTGTAGAAGGCCCAGGCCAGCGGGCCGATCAGCGTGATCGCGACGCCGAGCGCGTTGCCGACGCTGAAGCGCGCCTCGGGCCCGCCGTAGAGCAGCACGACCAGCAGCCCCAGAAACGCGATCGCCACGCCAGCAAGCTTCCGCCGCGTCAGCGGCTCGCCGGTCAAGAGACGGGAGACGACGGCCGTGATGACTGGGTTGCCGGTGACGATCAGGCTGGCCACTGCGGCCGGGATCAACCGGGTGCCGAAGGCGATGGCGATCGTATTCACCGGGATGCCGAGCAGCGCTAGCAGGATCAGCAGCGGCCAATCGCGCCGCTCGACCTGCGGCAGGCCGTGCGCGAGCCAGAGCACGATGACGCCGAAGAGCGCGCTGGCGAAGGCCAGCCGCACTACGGTCACCTGCAACGGGTCGAGCGAGCGCAGCAGGTACTTGATCGAGACGAAGTTGGAGCCCCAGCTCACCGCCACGAGGAGAAGCGAGACGTGTGTGAGCAACAATTCTCGCCTAGGGATCCACGCGGCGGTCTCGGCGGGAGCCGGGCCACCGTCCTCCACCGCGGCCGGTGGGTCTGGCATCTCAGCCGAGCACATCCTCCAGCGCGCCGGCGACGGCTTCGAGCAGGAAGTCACACTCTTCCCGCGTGATGATCAGCGGCGGTGCCAGGACGATGCCCTCGGGCGTGCAGCGCGCGATCAGCCCGCGCGTGCGCGTCGCCTGCTCCAGCTTGGAGGCGAGCTGGAAGGACGGCTCGAACTTTGCCTTGGTCGCCTTATCGGCGACGAGCTCGACCAGCAGCATCAGGCCCTTGCCCCGCACGTTCCCCACGTAGGGCCGATCGAGCAGCTCGCTCAGCTCCGAGAGCAAGTAAGAGCCGGCCTCACGCGCGTTGTCGGGCAGGCGCTCCTCCTCGATGATTTGGAGGTTGCGCAGCGCCACCGCGCAGGCCACCGGATGGCCGGAGTAGGTGAAGCCGTGCATAAACATCCGGTCGACGCTGGAGAGGACATCGAAGATCTCATCGGTCACGCCGACGCCACCGAGCGGGAGATAGCCCGACGTGATCGCCTTGGCGAACGAGACGATGTCGGGGCTGAGCCCGTACTGCTGCATGCCGAACATCGTGCCGGTACGACCGAAGCCAGTGATGACCTCGTCGAGGATCAGCAGGATACCGTGTCGCTCGAGTACCTCGGCGATCGCTGGCCAGTACCCCTCGGGCGGCACCACCACGCCGCCGGCGCCCTGTACCGGCTCGCCGATGAAGGCGGCAATGGTCTCGGGCCCTTCGCGCTCGATCGTCTCCTCCAGCTCGCGCACCAGCGCCGCCACGAACTCGGCTTCGGTCATCCCCTCGCCGGCGCGGTAGTAGTAGGGCGCGGTCAGGTGGATGAAGCCAGGCGGGCGCGGGCCGAAGCCCTCCCAGTAGGCCGGCACGCCGGTCGCTGAGAGCGCGCCCATCGCGATGCCGTGGTAGGCCATCTGCCGGCTCAGGATCTTCACCCGTTCCGGCTGGCCCTTGAGCCACCAGTAGTAGCGGGCGATCTTGATCGCCGTCTCGTTCGACTCCGCCCCGCCGGAGGTGAACTGGAAGTGGTTGATCGGGTCAGGGAAGAGCTCGGCCAGCCGGGCCGCCAGCTCGATGGTCGGGGGGCTCGTCAGGCCGAAGAAGGTGGGCACGAAGGCGACCTCTTCCATCTGGGCCCGCGCCGCCTCGGCCAGCTCCCGCCGGCCATGGCCCACGTTCACGTTCCAGAGCCCGGCGAACCCGTCGAGATAGCGGTTGCCCTCGGCATCCCACAGCCAGGCTCCCTCGCCGCGCACCAGAACCAGCGGCCCCTGCTGCCGCAACCGGTAGAGATTCGAGAGCGGGTGCAAGTGATGCGCCTGGTCCTTCCGGATCAGCTCGGCTGCGTTCCACGTCCTCGTCTGCATATGTCCTCCCCGAGCGGTCGCTCCATCGCCATGCCCTGATTGTCCGCCAGTGAACCCGATCCGTCCAGGTCGAGGCAGCTCGAGCGCATTGCATATCGCTCTCGCGCCTCATGCGAAGGAACTCCCTCTCCACGACCGGCGTCTGAGAAGTGGGGGGCCAAACGGCCCGGCATCGCGCAGATCCCAGAGGCGATGGTTCCCTTGCGCGATGGTGCCCCGGCATCGTCACGGATCGTGTACGGTTGAGAAAGATTGGACACTGGCAATGGTCGAGCGTGGTGATCGTCGGACTCGCAGAGCGCTCTGGGTCTTGAGCGTGGTTGTCCTCGCGGTGCTGGCCGTGGCGGTGGCCGGCGTGCTCGCCGCGCAGGGACTGCCGACGAGTGGCGATGGAGATGGAGACGTGGGAAGCGATCCGTCGACAGGCGACGTGATCCGGGACCCTCTGCAGATCACGGATGCGCGGGTCGAGGTGGGTGAGGCCGGAGCGGTCGCGCTCCGGGTCGCCGGGATCATCCCGGATGCCTGCACCCGGGCACTGCTACCGCAGGTCGCCCGGCAGGGCCAGCAGTTCACGGTGACGATCCTCGGCGAGCGCCCGCGCGATACCATGTGCGCGCAGGTGACGTCGGAGTACGTGGAGACGATCGCGCTGGGGATGCTGGAGCCGGGCGAATACGAGATCGTCGTCAACGGGTTCGAGACCATCGCCCGGGTAGGGACGGGCGGCAGCCCCTCTCCAGCCGGCGAGCTGCTGATCCGGCAGATTCAGATCACCAGCGTCGACGTGCGCATCGCCGAGAGCTTCCCGCCGCAGGGCTACGCCGAGGTGAGCGGCGTCCTGGGCGATGGCTGCACCGAGGCGCTCGAGCCGATCGTGCAGCGCGACGGCGACGTGATCACCGTCACGATCCTGAGCCAGCGCCCGCGCGATGCCGTCTGTACCACGATCGCCAGAGAGTATCGCAAGACGGTGGCGCTGGGCGCGCTCGAACCCGGCCGGCAGTACAGGCTGCGCGTCAACGACTACGAGACGGTCTTCTCGGCATCGTGATGGTCAGCGGCCGCGGAACCGAGGCGCTCGGCCCTCGGCGAAGGCGCGCAGTCCCTCGCGGTAGTCGTCGGTGTCGTCCAGCGACGCTCGGAGTTGCTCGATGAGCCGCGCCGCTCGCTCCTGGTCGGCGTCGAAGGCGTGGCGCAGCGCAGCTTTAGCCGCCCGGACGGCCAGCGGCGCATTGCCGGCGATGAGTTCGAGGTACTCCGCAGCCACGCGCTCGAGCTCCTCCGGCGGCACGACGCGGTCGACCAGGCCGATGCGCAGGGCTTCGTCCGCGTCGACGACCCGGCCGCTGAGGATCAGGTCGGCTGCCCGAGCCGGGCCGACCAGCCGCGGAAGCCGGAGCATGCCCCCTGCGCCTGGGAAGATGCCCCGGCGCACCTCCGGGAAGCCGATGCGGGCGGTGGTGTCAGCGAAGCGGAGATCACAGGCGAGCGCCAGCTCGGCGCCGCCGGCCAGGCAGTAGCCTCGGATGAGCGCGAGCGACGGGACCGGCAGGCCGGCGACGGCCTCGGCCGCCTCGCGGATCAAGCGCGTGTGCTCGCGCAGCTCGTCCGGCGTCATGGCCAGGCGCTCGCGGAGATCGGCGCCGGTCGAGAAGGCACGCTCGCCCCCGCGAAGGAGCACGGCGCGGACGTCGTCGTCCGCAGCGACGGCCTCGGCTATCTCGCGCAGGTGCCTCGCAAGCTCCCGGTCGATGGCGTTGAGTGCCTGCGGGCGGTTGAGCGTGATGGTGGCGATTCCCTGCTCGATAGTGAGCAAAACCGGTGGCTGAGCGCTCACGTGTCTCCTGCCCGTCCCGTTGCCGGTTCGTCACCCGTATCGATTCCCGCTCACTGCGGAGGGTAGCTCTGCCCCGGAGAGGAACGCTCTCTCACGACGAGCACCCAAATTATGAAGCGAATCCAGATTAGTCAGGTCTCACGCTCGCCAGTGCTCGCGGCGGAAGCACAATAGCCTGGATTACGAAATGATGCTAAGACGTCGACTAGCGGCTTCGATGTCAGCCTTGAAGTCATCGAGGTGAGACATCGTATACAGCCCATCGATTTCCCCTCGCTCGAACAACGCCCACAATCGTTTCAGGTCGCTCTGACGCCGGCGCCACCCAACACCGTCGACGATCACGTAGACATACTGAGTCGGCCGCCTCACTTGAGCCATTCGCTCTACCTCCCGCACAGCGTCAGAGAGCTTGCTTCCAGTAGAGTCAAAACCCTTCGCAGCCCCAACGATCTGCGCCTGCGACCCTCCTGCGGGAATAGCGAAATCGCACGGCGCTGTCTCGGTTCTCCCTCTGAACATGGTTCGCATCTCATACTGGAAACCAAGATGACGCAGTACACCCTCGACGATGTCTTCGAGCGAACGGCCACTCGCGGTCGAACGTACTCCGCGCTGACGTGACCACAACAGGCGCTCCTTGAGCACGTGAGCGAGCGTCCACACACGTGTACGATCGGCAACGACCGCCGCAGTCAACCCATACTCCTGATCGAGAAAAGTAATGAGCTCTCTCGCCTGCCGCTGCGCGAGGCGATACCAGCCAGCAGTGCCGAAATGTATCTGCAGAGCGTTCTTAAGCTGTTCTAGTGTGAGACCAGCGCAGAGTGCTAGGAAAGGCACCCAGTTCGGATGTTTACGAATTAGTTCAGCAAGCTGGTCGATAGTCACCTCAGGTATCTTACGGATCGCTTCAGCAAAAGACTCTACACCCTCCTCAAGAGAGGTGTCGAGGACGCGGCTGTGGGGAGCAATGGGTCGCAACTGGCTGAGAAGATCATCGAAAGATTGCAACACGCTATGCCCCAATGATGAGGAATTCTCGAACCAGAGCACGATCTGGGCGCACGCGGTCATGTGTGCCGTAGTGGTACCGATGCTCTGCTTCAAAGACTTCAACGCGCGACTTGTAGCGCCGGAGCAACGAAATAAGAACCTCGAGATCTGGATAGCCATTACTGGAATAGGATAGGACAATGACAGATTCCGCAAATTTGTGAAACAGTTGATCAAATGCAGGAATAGCTGTTCTGCGATAAGAGAATGGCGTGTACTTCTTTTTGATCTTACGAACTTTACTTGATCTAAGGATCTCGTAACCATGCCAATAACAAGCAAGACCCTCTACAAAGTGGTATCGCTTAATATAACAATTATCATCGCTCCGCGGAACGTAGGGAGGATCGAGGTAGACCAGGTCATACTCGATCGGTAGATCGAAGACATCCATGCAGAGCGCACGGTGAGGTCGCCCGTCATCGTATGGCACTGAGCGCAACAGTTCCATCGATTCGATAAAGTGCTCTTGCAACGTTAGCCGAAGATCACGACGACCATCATGATACCGTGCCGCTTTGCCGTTCGCGACAGTGAAGACACCGCGAGGCTGGCGCTTCAATGCAGCTCGACACATTGCAGTGATCACGAGCGAGCGCTGGAACTCATCACCGATCAAGCCAAGATTTGCCCAGACGTTATCGAGGAACCTTAACTCCTCAGGGGTGAAGAAAATCCCCGAAAAGGTATCCTCGATAAAATGTGGAGCTTCATCATTCTCCCTAAGAAGCCGATCAAGGTCAGTAGTACCGAGCACTCTGCCCGGATTCGCTACGAGGGCATTTGCAATATGGTAGGCAAAGTGTAGATGGTCATTCGTTGTGACGGTTGCTCCCATCGCCTTCAGAAGATAGGCAACACATCCGCTCCCACTGAAAGCATCAAGGGCTGTATGGAACGGTATCGACGAGAATACCTCGTAAAGCCACGGAAGCAACCGATGCTTACTACCCATGAACCGAAACTGGGGATAACGCAAGGCGACACCCAGCGGATCGCGGTAGCTATCTACACGGAGCACAGCATCCGACTCGTTGCCCTCTCTCAGATGGGTCTCCTCCAGGCCAGGCAGTAAGATTTGGCGAGGAACCTCCACGCCAGAGATATATTCACGGATCGAGGGAGACCGCACTGCCATCCCTTTCGAGCCAAAGTCGATGCTCGCTGTACCGCTTGTTAATGAGGAGTATACTAGTCCGAACGCGTCTACTGCTCGGTCAGTCGTCGATCGAGTCTGAGTATTGCCGATGGATTACGCGATTGCAACCGTAATAGTGACCCTCTTCAACGCTACGAGGCAGAAGGTTCTCAATCTGGCTCAGCTCCTCCAGCACAGCTAGGAGCAGAGCTCGGCGATCGACCAGGTGGCCGGTCTCGGCCAGGATGCTGGTCGCCGACGGCAACGGGAGCTGCTCCGGGGGAACGTTCACGTTGATCCCGATGCCGATCAGCAGGTAATCGAGCCGCTGGCCTTCGATCCGGCTCTGCAGGAGGATGCCGGCGAGCTTCCGACCGTTGACCAGCAGGTCGTTCGGCTCCTTGATCACCACCCGCAGCCCGGTCAGGCGCGCGATGGCGTCCGCCACGCGCTCGGCCACCCGCACCGAGAGCAGCTCGTCCTGTACCAGCGCCAGCGGCGGCCGGCTGAGCACCGTGAAGAGCAGCGAGGTGCCATGCGGCGCGTCCCACCGCCGGCCGTGTCGTCCCCGGCCCTGCGTCTGCTCCTCAGCGACGACGACCAGCCCCGCTGGCTCGCCGGCGTCGGCGCGCTCGGCCGCCAGATCCATCGTCGAGGTGACCCGGTCGTGCCACTCGATTCGCCACACGGGCTACGACGCCTTCGCGCTCGCTGCCGGGCTGGCGTCCTCGGCCACCGGCGGCTTCACGATTCGCAGCTTGCGCACCCGGTGCCGGTCGACGCTCAGCACCTCGATGCGCAGCCCATCGATCTCGACGCGCTCGCCAGCCTGGGGAATATGGCCTAACCGGCGCTGCACCAGGCCACCGATCGTCGTCGTCTCCTCGTCCTCCAGGCGCACCTCGAAGATGTCCGACACCTCGTCCAGGCTGATCCGGCCGTCGACGATCGCCTCGTCGGCTCCCACTCGCTCGATCAGTGGCGACTCGGTGTCGTACTCGTCCTGGATCTCGCCGACGATCTCCTCCAGCACGTCCTCGATGGTCAGCAGACCGGCTGTGCCCCCGAACTCATCGACCACGATGGCCATGTGCACCCGCTGCTGCTGGAGATCGCGCAGCAGCTCGTCGACCCGCTTGGACTCGGGGACGAAGTAGGCCGGCCGCATCACCTCGACCGCGCTGACCTCCTTCGCCGACTCGCCGATGAAGCGGAGCAGATCCTTGATGTAGACGACGCCGACGATGCTGTCGATGCTGCCGCGGTAGACGGGAAGCCGGGAGTGGCCGGCTTGCCGGGCGATCTCGACGACCTCCGAGACCGGCGTGTCCGCCGGCACGGCCACCACGTCCATTCGCGGTACCATGATGTCGCGCGCCGTCGAGCGATCGAGTCGCAGGACCCGGCTGATGATCTGCTCCTCCTCGGCCTCTTGCTCGACGGCGGCCGTCGGCTCGGCATCGGCCACCGGGGCGAACTCGGCGACCGGAGCTGGCGCTCTCCGAGGCAGAACGAGCCCCAGCACCCGACGGATGATCCGGCTCAGCCAGAGCAGCGGCGCGGCGGTGGTCGCCAGCGCTGTGGCCAGCCGCTGCGCCCAGGCAGGGGGCGCGGCGAGGTCGGGCGGCAGCAGCAGATCGGGCAGCGCCCTCCCGAGCAGGGCAACGACCAAGATCAGCGCCGCCAGGCCAGCGAGGAACGCGTACTGGGGAGCCTCGCGTCGCAGGAGGTCAGCCAGAGCCAGGGCAAACAGCCCGGCACCCAGCAGCTCCACGGTCTGCACCCCAGCTCGCGCGGCCTGAAGCCGCTGCAGGTCGAGCCCATTCTGTCTCGGGTGCTCGGCAAAGAGGGTCAACAACTCGCGGAGAGAGCGGCGGCCGGGCAACGCGCAACTCGCTTCGGCAAGGGCGGCCAGCGCCAGTAGCAACGCTGCCACGACCATGACGCTCAGATCGAGCAAGACGGTACTACTCAAATCCTCTCAACTCCTGGGGCCTCACCACCGCTCGCGTCCTCCGGCGAGGGCTTTCGAGTGCCCCGTGCGGCGTGGACGACGGCAGGCGCGTCTCAGGTGAAGAGCGCGCTGATGCTGAGATCCTTATGGATCCGCATGATGGCCTCGGCGAGCAAGGGGGCCACCGTCAGGACCTCGACCTTCTCCGTCACCACGCCATCCGGCAATGGAATCGTATCGGTCACGAACACCTTCTCGATCGGCGAGCGTTCGATCCTCTCCAGCGCATGGTCGGCGAAGACGCCGTGAATCGTGGCCGCGTAGATGCGGCGAGCGCCGCGCTCCTGCAGCAACTCAGCCGCTTTGAGCAGCGTGCCGCCGGTCGAGACGATGTCGTCCACCACCACGACGTCCCGGCCTTCGACCTCCCCGACCATCTCCAGCATCTCGGCCGTTTCCAGACCGGTCCGCTTCTTGGAGATAATGGCCAGGCTGCCACCGGCGCGCCGGCGAAACTCGTCGGCGCGGGCGACCGCTCCGGCATCCGGGCTGACGACCACGAAATCCTGCCAGCCGAGCCGGCGGAAGTGCGCGGCTAGGATCGGGGTAGCCCGCAGGTGGTCCACCGGGATGTCGAAGAAGCCTTCGATGGCCGGCGCGTGCAGATCCAGCGTGAGCACTCGATCGGCTCCAGCGGTGGTGAGCAGGTTGGCCAGCAGCTTGGCGCTGATCGGCTCGCGCCCGGCGGTCTTCTTCTCCTGGCGAGCATAGGCATAGTAGGGAATCACGGCCGTGATCCGGGCGGCTGAGGCCCGCCGCACGGCGTCGAGCATGATCAGCAGCTCCATAATGTGCTGGTTCACCGGCGAGCAGAGCGATTGGATCACGAAGACGTCCGAGCCCCGGACATTCTCCTCCAGCTTCACCCGCGTCTCGCCGTCGCTCCAGGAACTGACCTCTGCCCGGCCCAGCGGCACCTCTAGCACGTTGGTGATCGCGCAGGCTAGCCGGGGATTGGAGTTCCCGGCAAAGATCTGCAGCCGTCCCTCCACCTGCTCACTCTCCCCGCACTTCTGGCCGGCGCCGGGCTCGCCGCGCCGCGATCGGTCGCGCCGGCACCCCGACGACCAGCCCCCCGGGCGGTACATCTCGATTCACCACGCTACCGGCGCCGGTACGCCCGCCCGGGCCAACCCGCACCGGCGCGATCAGCATCGTATCGCTGCCGACGAACGCGTCATCCTCGATGACCGTGCGGTGCTTCTCTACCCCGTCGAAGTTGCAGGTCACCGTACCGGCCCCGATGTTCACCCGCTCACCCAGTTCGGCATCGCCGATGTAGCTGAAGTGACCGATCCGCGTCTCCCGGCCCACCCGGGCATTCTTCAGCTCGGCGTAGTTACCGATATGCACGTCGTCGGCCACTCGAGTACCCGGTCGCAGGTGCGCATAGGGGCCGACGTGTACCCGGCTCCCCAGGATCGCCTCTTCGAGCACCGAGGCCAGCACCTCGCACTCCGGCCCGATCCGGCTGTCGCGCACGACCGCGTGCGGCCCGATCCGGCTCCCCTCGCCGATCCAGCTCTGCCCGCTGATGATCGTGAACGGCTCGATGCGCGCGTCCGGCTCGATCTCCACCGTCGCGTCGATGAACGTCGTGCTCGGGTCGACGATCGCCACCCCGGCGCGCATCAGCCGCTCGGCCACTCGGCTCCGGACGATCGCCTCAGCCCGGGCCAGATCGAGCCGGTCATTGACGCCCAGCGCCGTCTCCGGAGACGCCGGCACGGTGATCGCCGGCTCTGCTGACCAGGGCGTGCGCGCGGCCAGCTCGACCAGCCAGGTGTGGTAGTACTCGCCGGAGGGGCTGCGCTCCAGCCGCGGTAGTGCCTCCTCGAGCCAGCGCCGGTCATAACAGGTGGCACCGCTCACGACCTCGACCGGGCCCCGGTAGCTCGTCGTGTCCTCTCGGGCCTCCACCACGCCGACCACCCGGCCATCCTGGCGACGGATACGACCGTAGGCAGCCGGGTCTTCGAGCACAGTCGTCAGTACGGCCACAGCAGGGCAACGCTCCTCAACCTCGCTGAGGAGCCGCCGCAGGTCGGCAGGAGTCAGCAACGGGTGATCGCCGAAGAGGAGGAGCACCCGGTGGATGCCCGGAGCGAGCAGCGGGAGTGCCTGCACCAGGGCGTGGCCGGTACCCAGTGGCTGCTCCTGCCAGGCGACCTGCCACCCGGGCGGCAAGATCTCCAGCACAGCGCGCTTCGCTGGGTTGAGAACCACGATTCGTTGCGCCGGCTCGATTGCCTCGGCAACCTCGAGAACGTAGCTGAGGAGCGGCCGGCCGGCCAGGGGCTGAAGCTCCTTTGCCGTTCTCGACCGCATGCGCGTGCCCAGACCGCCGGCCAGGACCACCACGGCCAGCGTAGGGTGTGCTGAGTCTGTCGGTTCGTCAGGTCTCACGTTCGCTCTTCGAGCCGGCCAGAGAGCAGGCTGACCGGCGCTCCCGACGTACCACCAGGCTGGCGGGCCAGGATTCGAACCTGGAACAAGGGCTCCAAAGGCCCCTGTGATACCGTTTCACCACCCGCCACCGGGCACGTGCGCCTTAAGCGTACCGGGAGATCGGCCTCCGTGTCAAGCTGTCGCTCGGCCGTGCTATTGACAGTATCTGCTCTCGTGGTATCATCAGGCACGAGGCTATGATTCAGTTGAATGGCATAACTATGGAGAAATTGCACCACGGCAAGGCGAAGCCGGGCGCGTCCGAACCACAACCGGGACCGCGCGGAGCTGGTTACGACGCGACCTGATGGCCGGCGCGAGAGCAATGCCAATGGACGGCAGACCAGATATCGCCTCATCGCAGTCTTGTTCTCGGTTCCCGCTACCGATCGCGGAGCTCATACCCTTCAGGACCGTCGTAGCCCTCACCGCCGATCACCGGCGCCTCGCACCTCGCCGCTTGCGATTGGACCGCGTCTTCTCGGCATTCCCCAGGGGTGTCGCGGACGTGTCAGCCGCGCCAACCCCACATCAGCGGCGCACGCGCGGAGCAATCGTCACCCCCTCACGATGGGAAATCTCTACCCCGCGGCTATCCCGCTGGTTCCGAGCCGTCCAGCGACTGTGGCGCTGTTGGATTTCCCATACGCCGGAGACAGACGAGAAGGGAGGAGTGCCTATCGACAACGAGCTGCTCGAGCGGGTTACCAGAGCGTAACCCGGTAGTGCAGTCGCAGCGCCTTCTCGCTGAGGAGTCGCGCGAACAGGAGTGAGGAGGATGATCATGATGGAGCGGATGCAAGAGAACAAGCTGCTTCGGCAGATCATGCGTGGCCGGCTGAGCCGCCGGCAGATGCTGCGGCGGGCTGCGGCTCTGGGCGTCAGCGCCTCTGCCATGTCCGCGCTGCTGGCCGCCTGCGCGCGCGAGGAGGCGACGCCAGCGGCATCCCCCACCGTTGCTGCGCCTGGCGGGGTAACCCCCGCGGCTTCGCCGACCGCGGCTCCGGCCGAGACGCCGGCCGGTACCGCCGAGCTCGGCCCAGCGACCTTCCAGTACGAGGAGCCGCAGAACAAGGGCGGGACGCTGATCGAGGGGTCGTTCGCCGATGCTAAGACCCTCAACCCGATCCTGGTTAGTGACACTGCCTCCGGCGCCGTCTCTGACCTTATCTTCAACTCTGTGATTCGTGTCGATCCACAGACCACCGAGCCGGTCGGCGACCTCGCCGAGGGGTGGGAGATCTCCGACGACGGTCTGGTCTACACCTTCACGCTGCGAGACGGCGTGACTTTCCACGATGGCGAACCGTTCACCGCCGACGACGTGAAGTTCACCTACGACCTCTTCATGAACGAGGCGACCGGCTCGCCGCGCACGGCAGAGATGACCGAGCGCATCAAGACCGTCGAGGTGGTCGACGAGCGCACTGTGCGCTTCACGCTCAACTTCCCGGTGGCGCCGTTCCTGGTCGAGCAGATGGTCTACGGCATCGTGCCGCAGCACGTGCTGCAGGATGTCGACCCGGCCCAGCTCGCCCAGGACCCGTTCTCGACCGGCCAGAAGGGCCGCACGATCGGCACCGGCCCGTTCATGTTCGAGGAGTGGGTCAAGGACGACCACATTACCCTGGTCAAGAACCCGAACTATTGGGAGGGCGAGCCCAACCTCGACCAGTACATCTGGAAGGTGGTGCCGGACGCGACGGTGGTGGCCCAGCAGCTCAAGACCGGCGAGATCGACTACGGCGACATCGAGCCGTCGCAGCTCGAGGACATGCGCCTGCAGCCCAACGTGAACATCTACAAGTACGACACCTTCGACTTCACCTTCTACGCCTACCAGCTCGACCCGGAAAAGACCACCATCTTCCAGGAAAAGGAAGTCCGCCAGGCGCTGCTCTACGCGCTCGACCGCCAGGCGATGATCGACGCGATCCGCTTCGGCATCGGGCGGGTCGCCGTCGGCACGATGCCGGTGATGTCCTGGGCCTACAACCCTGACGCAATCCAGAACAAGTACGAGTACGACCCGGAGCGCGCCAAGCAGCTCCTGGATCAGGCCGGCTGGACGCCCGGCCCCGACGGCATCCGGCAGAAGAACGGCCAACGACTGGCCTTCACGATCTACACCAACGCTGGGAACAAGATCCGCGAGCAGTACGTGGCGGTCTTCCAGGAGCAGTGGCGGCAGATCGGCGTGGAGTGCACGCCACAGACCGAGGAATGGAACGCCTTCCTCGACCGGATCACCGGCACCAAGGACTTCGAGATGTTCCTGGTCGGCTTCTCCTGGGGCGTCGATCCAGACCAGAGCACGATGTGGAAGTGCTCCGCCTACGAGGGCGGCTTCAACATGAACAAGTACTGCAACCCAGAGGTCGACCAGCTCCTCGATGAGGCTCTCCGCACCACTGACCAGGAGCAGCGCAAGGAACTCTATACCCAGATGCAGAACATCCTGATGGAAGATCTCCCGAGCGCAATCCTGGACTTCCCGCAGGCGCTCTCGGTGGTCAACAAGCGCGTCCATAACCTGTTCCCGAACGACGTGGATGACCGGTACAACGCGCACCAGTGGTGGGTCGAGTCCTGAGCTGGAGCAGGGATCGGCGGGGCCGGGCAGGACACATCCTGGCCCGGCCCGCCGGCCGGTGACCTGAATCGTGGCGGCCAGCGCCGTCGTAGCGACGTCGGAGAGGACGATCGATGGGGCGCTACATCGTCGCGCGGCTCATCGGGATGGTTCCGCTCATCCTGGGAATTACGATCGTGACCTTCGCCATCGCGAACCTCGTCCCAGGAAGCCCGGTGACCCAGTATGAGTTTCAACCCGGCGTGCGGCCAGAGGACATCGAGCGCATCCGCCGGCAGCTCGGACTCGATCAGCCGATCCATATCCGCTACGTCCAGTGGCTCAGCCACGTGCTCCGCGGGGATCTGGGCCTCTCGCTGATTACGTTCCGGCCAGTGTCCGAGCTCATCCTGGAGAAGCTGCCGAACACGCTGTTGCTGACGGTGACCGCGCTGCTCCTCTCGCTCGCCTTCTCGATCCCGGTCGGCGTACTGGCCGCGGTGCGCCGCAACTCGATCTTCGACCAGATCGCGACGATCAGCGCCGTGGCCGGCGTCGCCGTGCCCACGTTCTGGCTGGGGCTGATGCTGATCGTGCTCTTCGCGGTCAAGTTCCGCGAGTGGGGGCTCCCCGCCCTGCCTCCCGGCGGCATGTACGATCTGCGGGGCGGCGGTGGCCTGCTCGACAGGATCGAGCACCTGCTCCTGCCGGCCTTCACGCTAGCGTTCGTGCAAACCGCCTCCTGGACCCGCTACATCCGCTCCCAGATGATCGAGGTGTTGCGACAGGACTACATCCGTGTCGCCGAGGCGAAGGGGTTACCGCAGCGCCTGGTCATCTTTCGGCACGGCTTGCGCAATGCCATCTTGCCACTGGTGACGCTGCTCGCGCTCGATCTGCCGACGCTCTTCAGCGGCGCTGTCGTCACCGAGACGATCTTCACCTGGAACGGGCTCGGCCGGCTCATCGTGGATTCCACGTTCAAGCGCGACTACACGGTGGTCATGGGGGTCGTGCTCTTTATCTCGTTCCTGACCGTCGTCGCGAACCTGCTGGCGGATATTCTCTATGCGCAGCTCGATCCGAGGATTCGTTACGACTAGCGGTGCTCGCTCGCCAGGGCACCCCTGGAACGCGGAGGAGATCGATGGCTGACGTACCCGGCCGGTCCCCTGCCACCGCGGCGACCATTCGCGGCGCCGCAGCGCCCGAGCTGAGCCGGGTGGCCCTGACCCGGCCACGGAGTTATCTGCGGCAGTCCTGGGATCGGTTCAAGCGTGACCGCTTCGCGCTCGCCGCGCTCGCAGTGACCGTTGTCATCATGCTGTTCAGCTACGGCGCTCCGCTCATCTCGGAGTTCATCACCCACAAGAGCTACAGTGACCAGTCGCTTCTCCGGGGTCTCCGGCCACCGTTCACCGACGGCTACATCCTCGGCAGTGACAACCTGGGGCGGGATATCCTGACTCGCCTCGCCTACGGTGGCCGCGTCTCGATGACCGTCGCGCTCCTGGCTGTTGCGAGCGCGCTCGCCATCGGGCTGCCACTGGGCGCGATCGCCGGCTTCTACGGGCGGTGGATCGATTCCGTGATCATGCGCTTCGTCGACATCATGCTCTCGATCCCAGGACTCTTCCTGCTCATCTTCATCAACACGCTCTTCCAGGTGGGATGGCTCGGCCTCTCGCTCGTCATCGCTTCCCTAAGCTGGATGGGGCTGGCACGGCTGGTACGTGGCGAGGTCTTGAGCCTGAAGCACCGCGACTTCATCGAAGCTGCTCGCGTCAACGGCGCCTCGGACTTTCGCATCATCTTCCTGCACATGGTGCCCAACGTGACACCCATCATCATCGTCTGGGCCACTCTGGCAGTGCCGGTCTTCATCATCGTCGAGGCCACCTTGAGCTTCCTCGGCCTGGGAGTGCGCATCCCGACGCCATCATGGGGCAACATGCTGAACGAAGCGCAGCAATTCATCGCCCGCTCCTGGTGGCTCGCCTTCATCCCGGGCTTCATGATCTATATCACCGTCCTCGCTATCAACATCCTGGGCAACGGGCTGCGCGACGCGCTCGACCCGCGGCTCTCCGAGTGATTCCCCGGCGGTTCCGGACACGGTCGCCAGCCGGCGCGCTACCGGGCACGCGATCGATGACCACCACTTCTGCCACGCGACGCACCGGCACAGGCGAAATGCGGAGGCGTTGCGCGGGCGAAGGTACGGTGTTAACCTAGACATCGACGGTTGCCAGGGGTGCGCGGTAGCGCTGAGAGGTCGGGCGATCGCCCGCCAACCCTCCGAACCTGATCTGGGTAATGCCAGCGCAGGGACGGCACCGGACCTCGGGTTGCTCCACTCCGCACCGCCGGGCCGTTCGGTCGGCGGCTTTTTGGTTGGCCGCCCTTGCCATCGCTTCGCTCGACCGCGAAAGGAGTGGAGATGACTGCCAACACCGGCCTCGCCAAGGCACTCACCATCGCCGGCTCCGACTCGGGCGCCGGGGCTGGGATCCAGGCGGATCTGAAGACATTCTCGGCGCTCGGCGTCTACGGCAGCACCGTGATCACAGCGATCACAGCCCAGAACACGCTCGGCGTCACCGCCGTGCACGAGATCCCGAGGGAGATCATCGCTGCCCAGCTCGACGCGGTGATGAGCGACATCGGAGCGCAGGCCGCCAAGACCGGAATGCTCAGCTCGGCCGAGATCATCGAGACGGTGGCTGAGGGCGTGCGCCGGCACGGGATCGAGAAGCTCGTAGTCGACCCGGTCATGGTCGCCAAGAGCGGCGACCGCCTGCTGCGGGAGGACGCGGTCGAGGCGCTGCGCCAGGTGCTGCTACCGCTCGCCCTGGTCGTCACCCCGAACGCGCCGGAGGCCGAGGTGCTCGCCGGCCGGGAGATCGCGAGCGAGCCAGATATGATCGAGGCGGCGCGGGCGATCCACGCGCTCGGCCCGCGCTACGTCGTGGTGAAGGGTGGGCACTTGCCCGGCGAGGCCGTAGACATCCTGTTCGACGGCCGCTCGGTAGAGCGCTTCGCCCTCCCGCGGGTGCCGACCCGCCATACCCACGGCACCGGCTGCACCTTCTCCGCCGCCATCGCGGCCTACCTCGCCCGCGGGGAAGATGTCCCGGCGGCCGTCTGGCACGCCAAGCAGTACCTGCACGAGGCGCTGCGGCACGCCTACCCGATCGGCGCCGGCCAGTCGCCGGTGCACCATTTCTACGCGCTCTGGACGGCTGGAGCGCTGGCTCAACAGGAGGTGTCGTGATGGCCGAGACCGTGACCCGCGTGAAAGATGAGCCCCTGAAGATCGCCGATCGCGAGTTCACCTCGCGCTTGATCCTCGGCACCGGCAAGTGGCGGTCGAACGAGGAGATGCTGGCGGCACTGGAGGCCTCCGGCTGCGAGATGGTGACGGTGGCGCTCCGGCGCATCAACTTCGACGATCCGCAGAGCCGCAGCATCCTGGAGGTCATCGACTGGAACAAGTACCAGATCTTGCCGAACACCGCCGGCTGCCGGACGGCCGAGGAGGCGATCCGGGTCGCGCGGCTGGCGCGGGCGATGGGGCTCTCGCACTGGGTCAAGCTGGAGGTGATCCCGGACCCGAAGTACCTGCTGCCCGACCCGATCGGCACCTTCGAGGCGGCGAAGGTGCTGGTGGACGAGGGCTTCGTCGTCCTGCCCTACATCAACGCCGACCCGGTGCTGGCCAAGCGGCTAGAGGAGATCGGCTGCGCGACCGTCATGCCGCTCGGCTCGCCGATCGGCTCGGGGCAGGGGTTGCCGGACTTCCGGCAGATCCAGATCATCATCGAGCAGGCGAACGTGCCCGTCATCGTCGATGCCGGCATCGGCGCGCCCTCGGACGCCGCGCTGGCGATGGAGATCGGAGCCGACGCCTGCCTGATCAACACGGCCATCGCCCAGGCCGGCGACCCGGTCAAGATGGCCCGGGCCATGCGGCTCGCGATCGAGGCCGGGAGGCTCTGCTACCTGGCCGGGCGGATCCCGAAGAAGCCCTACGCCTCAGCCAGTAGCCCGATCGAGGGCGTGATCCGGTAGGGCAAGCCATGGCACGGGCAGACTGGCCGCCCGAGCGGCTGCGCCGGGCGCTCCGGCTCTACGTGCTGACCGACCGCGGCCTCAGCCGGGGACGGAGCGAGGTCGAGATCGTCCAGGCGGCGCTGGCCGGCGGCGCGACCGCCATCCAGCTCCGCTGGAAGGCCGGCCCGCTGGCCGAAGCGGTGCGCGCCGGGCGGGCGCTGCGCGAGCTGTGCCGGGAAGCCGGCGCTCTCTTCGTGGTCAACGACCGGGTCGACCTCGCGCTGGCGCTGGAGGCCGACGGCGTGCACCTCGGAGTGGAGGATCTGCCGCTCGCGGAGGCGCGCCGGCTGGCTGGCAACCGGCTGGTCATCGGCTTCTCACCCTCCACCCTTGAAGAGGCGCTGGCCGCCGCGCGGGCCGGGGCCGACTACCTAGGCGTCGGCCCGGTCTACGGCACCGCGACCAAAGCCGACGCCGGGCCAGCCGTCGGGCTCGAGCACGTGCGGCAGATCGCTCAGGCCGTGTCCATCCCGGTGGTCGGCATCGGCGGGATCACGGCGGACAATGCCCGGCCAGTTATTCAGGCGGGGGCAACCGGCGTGGCTGTAATCTCGGCGGTGGTCGCGGCCGATGATCCGCGAGCAGCGGCGGCCGCCCTGCGGGCGGCCGTGGACGCGGCGCTGGCAGGCCGGGCATGAACGACCGCATCCCCCGCCTGCACCTGATCAGCGATCGGTGGCTCTGCCCGCTCGATCGGTTTCCTGAGCTCGCCCGCCTATCGGTGGACGCCGGCGTCGATGCCGTTCACCTGCGGGAGAAAGACCTTCCCGGCCGGGCGCTGGCCGATGCAGGGCGAGCGCTGCGCCGGGCGATCGGCGACCGGGCGCTGCTCTTCGTGAACGAGCGGGTCGACGTGGCGCTCGTCATCGGGGCCGACGGGGTGCAGTTGCCAGAGACGGGGCTTAGCCCACGCGAGGTTCGGGAGATCGCCGGCCCGCGTTTGCTGATCGGTCGCTCGGTGCACGATGTCGAAGGCGCGGAGCGGGCAGCCGCCGAGGGCGCCGACTTCGTCATCGCGGGGAACGTCTACGAGACCGGCAGCAAGCCGGGGCAGGCCGGGCGTGGCCTGGAGTTCGTGCGCTCGCTGGCAGAGCGCTGCCCCATCCCGGTAGTCGCGATCGGCGGCATCACGCCAGAGCGCGTCTCCGAGGTGTTGCGGGCCGGCGCCTGGGGGATAGCCGTCATTTCAGGTATCCTGGGGGATGCGAAGCCGGCCGAGGCGGCGCGGCGCTACCGGGAAGCGCTGGACGAGGTGATCGGCGGTGGCGATTGAGATCGTGCTGAACGGCAAGCAGGTGGAAGTCGACGGCGTGCGTACCGTCGGCGATCTGCTGCGCCTGCGCAACCTGAACCCGCGGCTCGTCGCCGTGGAGCACAACGGCGAGATCGTGCCGCGAGACCAGTACGACCAGCGCGAGCTGGCGCCGGGCGACCGGCTCGAGATCGTCCACTTCGTCGGCGGGGGCTAGCACGCACCACGGTCTTCCCGTTTCCAGGTCATGCACGCCCTGGCCGTACCGGGCCAAGTCCACGCGGTCTCTCCGGAGCGACGGCGACCGTTCAGAGCTGGTGGAGGTACAATGCGCGGCGCTGGGTGTCGCCTGCAGAGCGCCTCCTGGCGAGAGGAATGTTCTTCCGTAAGGGTTCGTAGAGGAGAGAACGCGCGATGAACGATGCGCCGAAGTCTGCCAGGCGCTCGGCCAGGGACAAGTCGGCCGAGGGGTTCACGGCCGAAGAACGAGCCGCGATGAAGGAGCGCGCTCAGGAGCTGAAGGCGGCACGCCGCGGCCGGCGAGCGGAAGACGACGAGCAGGCCGTGCTCGCGAAGATCGCTGAGATGCCGGAACCGGATCGGACCATGGCCGAGCGGCTCCATGCGATCATCAAAGCCAGCGTGTCGGACCTCTCGCCGAAGACCTGGTACGGAATGCCCGCGTACGCCAAGGACGGCAAGGTCGTCTGCTACTTCACCCCAGCGTCGAAGTTCAACTCGCGGTATGCCACGTTCGGCTTCAACGACACGGCGAACCTCGACGACGGCACCATGTGGCCGACCTCCTTCGCGCTCAAGGAGTTGACGCCCGACAACGAGGAACGGATCGTCGCGCTGGTGAAGAAAGCGGTGAGTTGAACGTCGAGCCCGCCGCTGGCTGAGATGAGGCCGATGACAAGAGCTGGCTGAGTCGCACGCCTGAGGCGGGTGTTACCGCGCAGGCCGCGCGGGCTATCGACCTGCGAGTCACGCCGGCCGAATCCTCGACGGGCCGCTGCGTCCTACCATACGGCGCACTCCCAGCGTAGCTGCTTGCGTCAGGTATCCGCAAGCACTGCTGGCAGCGGCCAGTTCCCGAATCCTCGGAGCGCCTAACCAACTACGGCCGGATCACGCGGACGGGTATCCCTGAGTCGACGGCTGCCCAGCTTCGATCGGCGGTGAGTACCGCGCGTCCGAGGCGGAGGCCGGTGGCCAGGCAGGCGCGGTCGCCGAGGGAAAGACCCTGCCCCCGAGTGGCAGCACGCAGCCGCGCGATAGCCACGGCGTCGTCCTCGGTCAGGGGTACGATCTCTAGCAGGCCGCCGATGAGCCCCTGCTCCTGGAGATGCTGGTGGGCAACCACCGGGTCCTCGCCTGCGTCGCCGAGCCGGGAAAGCACCTCGGCATAGTTGACAATGCTGATCACAGCCCCAGCGGCGAGCGCCGCCTGGACGATCTCGCTCCCGGGCTCTCCCTGAAGGTAGGCGAGCAAGGCCGAGGCATCCAGAACCAGACCTTCGATCTCGTCCATCAGCGCGCGTCCTCGCGCCGGGCCTCTTCCCGTCGCTCGGCAATGAGCTCGTCGGCGAGCGAACGCCCCGGCGCGAGATCGCGGTAGAGGCCGCGGAGACGGCGAGCCTGCTCGCGCGCCGAGACGACCCGTAAGCCACCCGCTGCGTCGACAGTGATGATCAACCGATCGCCGGGACGCAGATCGAGGCGTCGACGGAGCCGCGCCGGCAATACCAACCGGCCACGCTCGTCCAGGGCGATAGTGTAGTGCTCGATGCCATTCATAACCTAATGTTACCACATTTTGCCGTATGCCCACATTCTTCACAGTGTGGACGGCAGCAACTATGACCCACGAGGCTTCGATGGCCCCGGCGCGCTTTCCCGGGCGCCTACACCGAAACGTCCAGGCGATGTGCGGTAGCCGCGCCCCGAGATCGGAATCGATGGCCGATACTGCAACGCATTGGAACGCGCGTTACGGTCTGGCGATCGCGCCAGGAGACCCGGAGGTCAGCGGATGCGATAGCGCCCGCCAGGGATCTCCTCTCGATTGCGGATGACCACCGTATAGCCGGACTCGTCCCCGCGCTTCGCGCCGGGCGCTCCGGCTTGCGCCGTGCGGACAAAGAGGGAGCCAGGCATCATCAGGGCTGTCCAGCCGAACTGGGCCGGCCACGGCTCGACCTCGATCCCGGTGATCGCCAGCGAGCCGACCTGGGCATCCGTGGTAACCCAGCGCTGGAGCCACGGGCTGAGGCGCGGCCCGAGCAGCCCGGCAGCCAGGATTCCGGCCAGGAAGGGCCAGAGCGTAAGCTGGCGGGTCACGAGCAGCACCGCGAGAAACGTGAGCGCCAGGACGAGCTGCGAGGCCACCAGGGTGGTGCCACAGCGCGGGTGGATCGCCAGCCGGCGCTCGCCAGCCCGCAGCCGCGCGAGCGCCTCCTGAGCCGCCTCCAGCACCAGACCGGCCGGGGCACCACCACGGATGAGAAAGCCGTCGGGCCGGGCCATCCCGGTCAGCCGGCTCGGCCCGTAGCGCTCCTCGATCACATTGATCGTCGCGTGCTCCAGCGCATGGTTGCGCCGGAGACGGCGATCGCGCAGGAGCCTGAGCAACTGGCCCGGCGCGGTGACCAGCGTCACCAGCGAGGTCAGCGTGACTCCGATCGTCACCGTCAGGGCGAAGAGCGCCAGCAGGACGAGCGCCGCCAGGAAGATGAGCGTCAAGAACAGCATGGTCAACCTGCCCGATGCCTCGCGACGACAGCACCCAAGTATGCCATGCACCGTGAACGCGCCTCGGCGGCACCGCCGCAGCGTAACGCCCGTTGGGGACCTCGACCCGGCGCTTCAGGTCAACGCGGCCAGCACCATGTTGACGACGGTAGCGAGGCGCCGGATGAACTCCTCCCGCCCAGCGTTGAGGTGACGGTTCGAGACGTAGGCCAGCACGAGATCGTATTCCGGCTCGACCCAGAGGGTACAGCCGGTAGCCCCGCTATGCCCGAAGCTGGCGGGAGAGAGGAGATCGCCCTCCCCGAAGTGGCCGCCGGCCAGCTCGAAGCCGATCCCCCAGATGCCTCCATCGGCAGCGAGGCCGACCTGGTTGGACGTCATTGTCCGGATGGACGCCTGGGAGAGGATGCGCACCGGCGCGTGTGGCGTGAAGAGCAAGGCGAAGCGGAGGAGGTCGGGCAGCGAGGCGACGACGCCCCAGGCCGGGTGCGCCAGGCGCAGGCCATAGCCCGGCCCGTACATGTGGCCGGGCGTGCCCTCCGCCAGCGCGCCGGTCACCTGGGCCAGCCGCCCGGCTTCGTCCGGCGGCAGCGGAAAGTACGTCTCGCGCAGCCCCGCCGGCTCCAGCAGCAGCTCGCGGACCAGCGCCGGGAACGGGCGGCCGGCCACCTCCTCGGCTGCCAGCCCGGCGACCGCGTAACCCAGGTCACTGTAGCTGACCTGCGTGCCGGGCTGGAACTGGAGCGGCTCGCTGAAGGCGGCCTCCACCAGCTCGTCCAGCGGGAGCTGCTGGCGCAGCAGCGTCTCCATATCCTCCGGCTCGTAGAGCAGGCCTGACGTGTGGGTTAGCAGGTGACGGATCGTGACCGCCTCCCGCCCGTCGCCGTCGAACTCGGGTAGCACAGCGCGTACCGGGGTACCCAGAGTCAGCACGCCCCGCTCGACGAGCGCCATGATGGTCGCCGCGGTATAGAGCTTGGTAATCGAGGCGAGCGGCCAGAGCGTGTCTGGCCCGGCGGGCAGGCCAGGAGCCGCCTCCCCGCCGTACCACTCCAGGACGATCTGGCCTCCGAGCGCCACCGCCAGGCCGGCCCCGGAAATCTCACCGGCCTCGATGAACCGGGCGATCCGCTCAGTCACACCGCCCAGGGCCTGCTGCTGCATCCTCGCCTGCTCCATGCTCGCCTCCCTCACGCTGTCGCTGGCTGACCCATTGTCACCGAGCGACGGGTGGCGCGCCAGCCCAGCGGATGGCGCGCCTACCCGCTCCGCTTGAGGCGCCCTGTCCGCTTGGCATAGCGCTCGACGGCCGAGAAGACGAGCACGCCGGCCGGGATAGTCAGCAGGCCGATCAGCAAGGTGGGCCAGAGCACCGGCCACAGCGCCGCCATCGGCGCACCGTCCAGGATGGCGGCGCGCATCCCCTCCAGGACGTAGGTCGCGGGCGAGACGCGGGCTGCCGGCTGCATCCAGCCAGGGAGCACGGCGACGGGGTAGTACACCCCGGATACCAGCAGCAGCACCGAGGAGATGACGAAGGTCATCTCGGCGCCGCGCTCGGTGAAGAGCAGCGGCAGCACCGCGGCCATCATCCCGACGCCGATGAAGCTCAGGCTACCCACGGCGAGAATGAGCGTCGCCCCGGCCAGGTTAGCGCCCCCGAGGTCGATGTCGAAGAGCAGGGCGATCACGCCGAGCAGCAGCGCGCTGCGGAACAGCCCATTGAGCACCGCGAAGATCGCGACGCCCACCAGGTGGGTCAGCCGGGAGACCGGCGCCATCATGGTGTACTCGATGGTGCCTTCCCAGCGCTCCCAGGCGATCATCTCACTGATGATCGAGAAGATCAGCCGCAGGTACGACCAGACCAGCGTCCCGATGCCCAGGTAGAGCACCAGGTAGTCCTCGTTCGCCTGCTGGGCTTTGCCGATGTACATCACACTCAGCGACGAGGCGATAGTGTAGATGGTGAACGCGACTTCCCACCCCCAGTAGCGACGGGTGAGGAAGAGGTTGCGTTCGATGAAGGCATAGGCAGCTCTCACCTCGTGCCAGAGGCGCCGCCTCGGGCTCACCTTCCGCATGGCATCAACGGTCATCGCAGTCCTCCCTGGCACGCTCGCTCAGCGTTCAACCGGGCTTCCCGGCGAGCTCCGCTTCGAGCGCATGCCCGGTGAGTGCCAGGAACGCCTCCTCGAGCGACGGCGAGCTGGCGCCGGGCCGAGCCGCCATCGCTTTGAGCCGCTCGGGGGTATCCACTGCCACCAGGCGCCCGCGGTCGAGGATGGCGATCCGGTCACAGAGTGCCTCGGCCTCGTCCAGGTCGTGCGTGCAAAGCAGAATAGTGGCATCGTGCTCGGCCCGGAGCTGGTGCACCAGCGCCTGGACGTCACGCTTGGAGCGCGGGTCGAGCCCGGTCGTCGGCTCGTCGAGCAGCAGCAGGATCGGGCTGGTCAGAAAGGCTCGAGCGATCGCGACCTTCTGTTGCATGCCGCGCGAGAACTCTTCGAGCGGCTGGTCGATCTGGTCCGCTCCGATGCCCAGTCGACCGAGCGTGGCGACGATATCGGCGCGCAGGCCGCGGCCGTGCCGGCCATAGAGCCGGCTGGCGTAGAGCAGGTTCTCCATCGCCGAGAGCCGCTTGAAGAACGAGGCCTCGACCGAGACCCGGTTGATCAGCCGCTTGACCTGGCCGGCCTCGCGCACCACATCGCAGCCGAAGACGCGGGCAGTCCCCCGGTCCGGGATCAGCAGCGTCGAGAGCACGCGGATGAGTGTCGACTTGCCGGAGCCGTTGGCTCCTAGGATGCCGAAGATCTCCCCGCGCTCTACGCTGAAGGTCAGGTTTTCCAGCGCGGTGACGACCTGAGGCTCGCTCCGGCGCAGCAGCGACCGGTGGACGAACCGCTTGGTCAGGCCTTCGACCCACACGGCGATCGTCGGATCAGCGGGCGATGCGAGACTCTCCAGCATAGTCATCGCGAACACAACACGAACTCCTCAATCTCCTCATGCCGACAGGGAGAGCCTTCGCAGAGACAAGGCTCCCTCGCCCTCCGCGCACGAGGCAACTGCGCCTTAGGACAGGTTCGCTTGCGCTGCCTGGACTTCAGGATCGGTTGTCAGTGGATCCGCACCATATCCCGCCCGCCTCCCCGTGATCACCGGCAGCCCGTGGGAGTTGGGCTATCCGGCACGCTTCGCATCACCGGCCGCAGTACCGGCTCGGCACCGAGCGAAGCCGATCAGACGGCAAGGAGTGAGGGTACCATAGATGATCGCTCCTGGCGAGGGATCAGAGATCCTTCACTCCTCGCGCTCAGCCTCACCGAACTCGGGTGCTGGCTGGTGCGACTGGCGCTCGTGCTCGGCGAGCGCGTCCAGGATCGCATCGACGATGTTGGCGCAAAACTGCTGGAAGACGCGCGAGTCCATCCCTGCCGGGGCCGGGCCGAGCCCTTGCTGGAGCACGGCGAGCAGCCGCTCCCGGTCTAGCTGCTGGGACATCGACGCCCCCTCCCGCTACCGTCGACCTTCCAGGTGTCTCGATTATCCCGAGCGCCGAGCACCGGCGCAAGGCGAGAACCAGCCAGGATCCGTTCGCTTTCCCCGTTTCGCCATGCTGAGCGAGTGAACGACGCCGCAACGTCCCACACCGGCCGGCAGCCCGCCCAGGCAGATCATAGCCGCCAGTAGGCTGCCTGCACCTGCCGGGCAGCCTCGACCGCAGCCTCCTGGTCGGGCCGGAAGTCGCGCTCGGCCTGCTCCAGCTCGCTGTTTCCGGTGAACGGATCCTGGATGCTGGTACGCGCGCCGGTGATCCCCTCGATCACCGCAAGGGTGCAGAAGGGCACGTAGCGCGGCGAGTAGCCCCCCTCCTGGACGGCGACCAGCCGCCCGGCGCACAGCTCGTCAGCCAGCGCGCGGAAGCGCTCGGCCATCTCGCGGAAGCCGCTCATCGTCACCAGCATGCGGCCGAGCGGGTCGTCCATGCTCGGATCCTGCCCGGCGGAGAGGAAGATCATCTCCGGCTCGAACTGCCGGGCGATCGGCAGCACCACCTCGTCGAGCGCCAGCAGGTAGCCGCGCTTGCCGGTACCGGGTGGGAGCGGCACGTTGACGGTCGTCCCCTCGGCGCCCGGCCCGCCGACCTGGTCGACCGCCCCCCAGCCGGCCGGATACCAGTTGTCCTGGTGCAGCGAGACGAAGAGCACGTCTGGGTCCTCCCAGAACGCGGCCTGGGTGCCGTTGCCGTGATGCACGTCCCAGTCGACCACGAGCAGCCGGCGCAGGCCACGCCGCTGGGCATGCCGGGCAGCGATCACCACGTTGTTGAAGACGCAGAAGCCCATGCCGCGATCCTTCATCGCGTGGTGGCCCGGCGGGCGCAGGAGACCGTAGGCGTTGCGCGTCCGGCCGTCGAGCACCGCGTCGACCAGCTCTATCGCCGCGCCGGCCGCCAGCAGCGCCGCTTCCCAGGAACCGGGGACGACTGGCGTCTCCGGATCCAGCCAGCCGCCACGGCTGGCCGTCTCGCGAACCTGGCGGATGTAGTCCGGCGTGTGGTAGACCAACAGCTCCTCTTCAGTGGCCGGCCGGGCGTCGACTGGGAGCAGATGCTCCATGATGCCGGAGCCGGCGATGAGCTGGGCGGTGCGCCGGGTAATGCGGACACTCGAGGGGTGCTCGACCGGCTCCAGCGTCTCGCCACCCGGCAGCTCGATCGCCTCCTCTCCAGTATCGTGCTGCAGGAAACGGGAATCATAGGCATACGCTGTCAGCTCAGCCATCGCTGCCTCCAGCTCATCGTCGCCACGCCACAGCGTCAGTCGTGCGCCGTGCCGCTTCACGCGCCCCCTACCGGGAATCGCCCGCACCGGCCAGCCATCACTGCGTCTCGACCCACCACGAGCCATCCGGCACGTGAGGACAGCATAGCCTCATCAGCGCAAGGTGGCGAGGATACTCACCAGAGCCGCGCTCCAGCGGCCACCCCATCGCCAGAGACAGCCACAATCGAGTTGCCTCGCGTAAAGCCAAATTCTACGCTTATGCAAGCAGTTCGATGACGAGCGCGGAGCGTGTGGGAGGGGAGAGCATGGCCTGGCCGAGGATCAGCATGGATCAGCCTGAGCGGACGAATGCGCCAGCGGCAGTGGCCGCCATCCAGCGCGCCGAGGCGCGTGGCGTGCCGATGGTCTGGGCGATTACCGGCGGGCGCTCGATCGACGCCCTCACCGTCTTCGCAGCCGCCGCCGTGCAGACCAGCCAGATCGGCCTGGGTACCGCTATCGTGCCGACCTACACCCGGCACCCGGTCGTGCTGGCCCAGCAGGTCATCGCGCTCCACCAGCTCGCGCCCGGCCGCTTCCGCCTGGGGATCGGCCCCAGCCACCGCCCGACGATCGAGGGCGCCTACGGGATCCCGATGGGGAAGCCGCTCGATCACCTGCGCGAGTATCTCACGGTCGTGCGCGCGCTGCTCGAGGAGGGCCGGGTCGACTTCGAGGGCCAGTACTTCCGCATCCACACCCAGATCGCCGGGACTGCCCGCGTGCCGATCTACACCTCCGCGCTGCGCCCCAACGCGTTCCGGCTGGCCGGCGAGATCGCCGACGGCGCGATCTCCTGGATGTGCCCGGCCGAGTACCTGCTCGCGCAGGCGCTGCCGGCCCTCGAAGCCGGAGCCGAGCAGGCGCACCGCCCACGCCCCCGGCTCGTGGCTCATGTGCCGGTCGTCCTCACGACCGACCGTGCCACGATGCTGGAGCTGGCCCGGCCGGTCGTCGGCGGTTACGGGCGACAGCCCTTCTACGCCCAGATGTTCGCGACCGCCGGCTACCCGCTCTTAGACGACGGCACGCCGAGCGACGACCTGCTCGACCACCTGGTGGTCTGGGGGGACGAAGAGCGCGTCGAAGAGCGACTCGCAGCCCTCCTGGATCAGGGTATCGACGAGCTGCTCGTGATGCTGATTCCGGGCGACGCCCCGGCTGAGGAGGACGAGCGGCTCGCGGGCGTCCTCGCCAGGCTACACCGGCAATTCGGGACGCGCTGATCGGCGAGCTCCGGGCCCTCCGGCAGTGCCGGTCGCCGAGGGGCCGGCGGTCTCTGCTACGATGCGCGCTAGGCTCGCCGGCCTGAAGTGGCTACCTCGCTGTCTTCCCAATGGCCGGCGCCGAGATGCCCTCGCTCGCACTCGTCGCGAGTATCTGCCACGGAGGCCAGAGCTGCGGTAAGATACCGGCCGGCGACGTGAGGCTGTCGGGTTGCCGAGCGGAGGAGGGTCACGAGTGGTCGATAACCCGGCGATGATCTCGATGGGAATCCTGGCCATCTGGGCAGCGATCTGGAGCGTACCCGGCATCGTGCGCGCCCGGCGCTTCGGCTACCGACGGCTGGTCTACGTCGGCTACGTCAGCCTCGCCGTCATCGTGGTCATGGCCGCTCTGCTGATCCTGGTCGGCATCTTCGGACGCTAGCCGCCGGTCACTCCCCGGCCGCATCGCGCAGTACCTCGCGGATCTCTTCGGCCGTGGCCTGCGCGTTTCCCCACTTGCCAACGACGATCCCGGCAGCGACCTGCGATAGCCGGAGCGCCTCCGGTGGCTCGGCCCCGGCCGCGAGCGCCGCAGTGAGCACGGCGATGACCGTGTCGCCCGCGCCGGTGACGTCGAAGACCTGCCGGCGCACCAGCGGCGGCACTTCGAGGTACCCTCCATCGGCCGAGGCCAGCGCCGCGCCAGCCGGCCCGAGCGTGACGACCAGCAGCTCACACTCCAGCTCGGCACGAAGACGACTGAGATGCATTTCGCGCTCGGCCAGGCTCTCCAGCGAGCGCCGCAGGTACGCCTCGGCCTCTGCCCGGTTGCACTTGACGAGCGTGCACCCGCGGAAGCTGGCCAGCGCCCCCTGGGAATCCACGGTGACCAGCCGGCTCGCATGCCGCGCTGCCTCGACTACCTCTGGGATCACCACGCCGCTCCGGTAGTCGGAGAGCAAGATCGCATCGGCCTGAGGGCCATGAGTCGCGATCGCCTCGACCAGCCGGCGAGCGACGGCGGGAGATACCGGCCGCCGATCCTGCCGGTCGATCCGCGCCATCTGCTGGGGAAACACGTTGTAGGGCCCCTCGGCCACGATCCGGGTCTTGGTCGTCGTCGGCCGCTCCGGGTCGACGACCAGGCCAACTGGATCGACGCCCCCCTCGACGAGCAGCTCGCGGAGCTGCCGGCCGGCCTCGTCGTCGCCGATCACTCCGACCTGCCAGGAAGACGCCCCGAGCGCAGCGACCGCCAGCGCCGGGGCAGCGCCGCCACCGGGCCGGGCCTCCTGCCGGCGCTCCTCCAGCACCAGGATCGGCGCCTCCCGCGAGAGCCGAACCGGCTCGCCGAAGAGGTAGACGTCCAGGCAGAGATCGCCGACCACGAGGATCGTCTGTCGAGGGATCGCATCGAGCAGCGCCAGATCGTCTCGTCGCCCTGCCATCGACGATCACCGGAAGCGCACGTATGGGATGATCACCGCGAGGGCCATGAAGAGCAGGTCGGGGATCAGCCGGAGCCGGAACGCGGCGATGACCCGGGGATCCATGGCCTGGTCGAGGAGCTCGTCGAGGCCGAGGCCGGGCACTCGCTGGGCCAGCACCACGCGCGAGAGGACGATCCCGAAGAGCACGCAGCCGATGGCAAGGAACTGGAGATCGCGCCCTCGCTTGTAGTTGGCCGCCCAGGCCATTGCCTCGGCGACGCCGAAGCCCAGGGCCAGTGACATGTAGAAGCCCCAGTCCGGGAGATAGCCCCAGAGGACACCGACGAAGCCGGCCGCCACCAGGCCGGCCAGCGCGCTGCGGGCCAGGATCCCAGGACTGGTCTCATACGTCGGTAGTCCACGCACCTGCGCGCACTCCGGGCAACGGAACCCGACCGGCGTCTCGACCGCGCAGCGGGGGCAGATCGGCTTCCCACATTTGCTGCAGCGCAGCCGGGTGAGCACCCTGGGGTGGTACGAGCACGGCTGCTCACTGATGTCCGACAACACCACCTCGCATCCCTACTTCCTACCCCCGAGCCGCCGCGCCACCCACTCGCGCACCACCAGCAGAGCGAACTGCGGCAGGGCTCGTTGCCGCCGCCAGCGCCAGGGCTGCCGGATCAGCCGGTAGAGCCACTCCAGGCCCAGGCGCCGGAGCGCGCGCGGCGCGCGCGGCACCGCGCCGGACAGGTAGTCGAACGTACCGCCCACACCAACGGCGACGACCACGCCCGCCTGCTCCAGCTCGCGCCGGTGCCGCGCGATCCAGAGCTCCTGTGCCGGAGCGCCGTAGGCGACGAGCAACACCGCCGGACGGGCCTCGGCGATCCGGGCGAGCGACTCGGCGCTTCCCTCCGGCCCCGGCGAGCCGGCCCACGTCCCGGTGATCCGGCATCCAGGATAGCGCGCCTCTAGCCGCCGGGCTGCCCGCTCAGCGACACCTGGCGCGGCGCCGAGCAAGAAAAGAGCCAGCTCCGGCTCTCCTGTGGCCGCCAGCGCCTCCACCAGGTCGACGCCGGTGACCCGCTCGCGCAGTGGCCGGCCGAGCACGCGCGCGGCCAGCACGATCCCGATGCCATCAGCCGTGACCAGGTCGGCCGCTTCGATGGTTTCACGGAACTCAGGGAGATGCCGGGCCGCCATCACCATCTCCGGGTTCAGGGTCACCACCTGGTGCAGGCGATCCGGTTCGGCCCGCAACCAGGCCCGGACGCGGTCGACCAGCTCCGGTAGGGTGAGGTCGTGCACCGGGAGACCGAGAATCCGCGCGTGTGCCGGAAGACGCGGTCGCTCGCCGCTCCGCGCCTGCACCCCGGGATCTGCCGGCTGCGTCGTCATCGGCACCAGCATGCTCGAAACGATCCAGTGCCTCACCGCGAACGATCGCGACGAGCACCGCTGCGAGAAATCCTCCCGAACGGGAGGACAGGAACCGTCATGCCAACTATAGCAGCGGCGCCAAACCGCTGATCACCGGGGCTCAACGCGATACTCTGGACAAGCCACACGCTCCTTTCGGTGCAGTTCTCCCGTGTTCAGCGCTTCTGGCCTATACTTCAGTTCACCAGGGGATGGAGGGACAGGATGGCCAAGCGTGAGCCCGAACTGCAGCGGGTCGCCAGAATCCTCGATATCCTGATCGCGCTCAGCCAGCGACGGATGAAGCGCCGAGATCTGGCCCAGCGATACGAGGTGAGCGAGCGCCAGATCACGAACGACCTGCGGGTCATCCGGGAACGGCTGGGAATCGAGATCGTCTCGACCAGCGAGGGTTACTGCATCAAGACACTACCGGCACTTCCCTCGGTGACGTTCGAGATGGTCGAGCTGCTCGCCCTGTCGCTGGCGGCAGTGGCCGGAAGCCGCAGCCCCGGTGTCCCGCAGGACAAGCTCGCTGCCGCGCTGGAGCGACTGCACACCGTGCTGCCGAAGGGTTTACGCCTACCGATCGAGCCGGTTCGGCGCTCGCTGGCGCCGACTCCAAAAGCCCAGCACCGGGAACAGATCCTCCGAGAGCTCTTCGAAGCGATCACCAGCGGCTGGACGGTCGAGATGGAATACCAGCCGCCGATGCGCCAGAGCCCCATCTACTCGCGGCTGGTGGACCCCTACGCGCTGGTGCCCTACCTCCGAGGCTGGTATCTGATCGGCTGGTGCCACACGCGCCGGGCCTGGCGGACGTTCAAGGTCGATCGGATCAAGACGCTTCGGATCACTCGCACGCCCTTCGAGCGCCGGCAAGAGTTCGACCTGGGCGAGTTTCTGATGTCGAGCTGGGGGATGATCGACGCCAAAGACCAACCGGCCGAGGCGGTGGAGCTGCTGTTCTCTCCTCCGGCGGCACACTGGGTCGCTGAGGAGCAGTGGCACCACTCGCAGCGGATCGAGTGGCTGCCGGACGGTCGCCTGCGCTTCACCGTGAAGCTGCCGGTGACGCCAGACTTCGCCCGCTGGGTGCTGAGCTACGGCGGCGCGGTCGAAGTCGTGCAGCCGGATAGCCTCCGCGAGCAAGTGCAGGCCCACGCCCGCGCCATCCTGGAGCGCTACAGCACGGTCGCCGCGCCGATGCTGGAGAACGGCATCGCGGCCGGCATCGAGCTGGAGCCGGCGTAGCCGTGGCCTGCCCGCCGAGGTAGACAAGCAAGCTCCCTTCGAGGGGGCTCGAGCATCGAGCCCGGCGCTTCGGCGCCGGGCAAAACCGGGCTAGGCTTCGGCGACCACCGGGTTCTCCAGCGTGCCGATCCGCTCGACTGTCACCCGCACCACATCGCCGGGGCGCAGGAAGCGCGGCGGCTTCCTGGCGAAGCCCACGCCGGCCGGCGTGCCGGTCGCGATCACGTCGCCCGGCTCCAAGGCCACGATCTGGGAAATGTACGCGACCACGCGGGCGACGCTGAAGATCTGCTCCCGGGTATTCGAGTGCTGCAGGCGCTCGCCGTTGACCTCGCAGGAGATCTCCAACGCCTGCGGGTCGGGGACCTCGTCGGCGGTCACCACCCAGGGGCCGAGCGGGGTCGAGCGGTCGAAGGTCTTGCCCTGCATCCACTGGCGCCCGCGGAACTGGAAGTCACGCATGCTGATGTCGTTGAGGATGGTGTAGCCGGCGACGTGCTCGAGCGCCCGCGACTCTTCCAGATACCGGCCAGGTCGACCGATCACCACGGCCAGCTCGGCTTCGTAGTCCACCTGCTGGCTGACCCGCGGCAGCACGATCGGCTCGCCCGGGCCGATGAGCGAGCTGGGAAACTTGTTGAACAGCTCTGGATAGTCGGGTACCGCCGCACCGCTCTCGGCAGCGTGGTCAGCATAGTTCAGGCCTAGGCAGATGATCTTGTCCGGGCGCGAAAGCGGCGCGAGGAGCCGCAGGTGGGGATCGCCGGCCGGTAGGGCCAGCCCCGCCGCCTCGGCTGCCTGGCGGTCGCGAGCCAGCAAATCCTTCGCGGCGGCCACCGCCTCAGTAGCCCGCCCCAGCCCGTCGCGCCGCAGCAGCTCGACGAGATCGGGCGGGCACTCGGCCAGCGCCCTCCCCTCGGCATCAGCGACGCCACGCCGCCGCAGCAGCTCGGCATACGCCTTCGGGATATCGATCACCGTATCGTCGTCGAGCACTCCAACACTCGACCAGCCCCGGTAGCGGTAGCTCACCAGTCGCATCGCGCTGCGTCCCTCCCGCGACTACGTCCCCTCGGCGAAGCTCGCCGGCGGCGGCTCCTCTGTCCAGACATTAAAGATCGCCGAGAGGTCACCAGTCCAGACCTTCGGCGGCTCCCAGCGGTTCGGCACGCGAGCGACATCGGCGGTGATCTCCACCCGGTTCCCGAAGGGGTCGCGGACGTAGAGGAACGTGTTACCACCCGGCCCGTGCCGCCCGACGCCCGCCTCGATCTTCCAGCCGAAGCGGCCCAGCCGGTCGGCGAAGTGCACCACCTCGCCGACGCCGTTGACCTGGAAGGCGACGTGGTGCAGCTTCCCTCCACCGTCTCCCAGCGCCAGCGCGACGTCGTGGTGGTTCTCGCCGACCCGGGTAAACGCGAAAACCCAGGGTGACTCCGGCGTGGGCTGGACGATGTCGGAGACGGCGAAGTCGAGCTGGTCGCGGAGGAACTCGACCGCTGCCTGGACATCCTCGACCATCAGCGTCACGTGGCTGAGGTCGATCGGCGCGTGCGCGGCCGCGGCATGCCATTTCGTCGGGTGTGGATAGCCAGTCGTGCCATCGCGCGCCACCACTTCGAAGGTATGGCCAGTCGGGAGGAAGACCCGGAAAGCCGAGGCGATGCCAGGCTCCCCGCGCTGCTCGATCTCGCTGCAGCGCACGCCGCGCCCAGCGAACCGCTCGCGGGCGGCCACCAGCGCCGCATGGTCGGCCACGGCGAACGCCGCGTGGTCGAGCCCCACCCCGCCGGCCACCAGCCCCAGGTCGAAGTGAGGATCGCAGCCGCAGCCCAGGTAGACCGTACCATCGCGCTCCTCGATGACCATCAGCCCGAGGATGTCGCGATACCAATGCAGCGCAGTCTCGAGGTCGCGCACGCGGATGACCGCGTGGTCAAGGCTCATCAGGGTCACGATGCACCTCCTGCATCCTCGCGCCAGGGTCTCACGACCGCCTTGCCGAACACCTTGCCCTCGGCGACCTCCCGCTGTGCCTCGGCGAGCTGTTCCAGCGGGTACTCGCGATGCACTACCGGCCGCAGCAGCTCGCGTTCCAGGCAGGCGACGAGTTCGACCAGGTCACGCCGCTGGCCGGAGAGATAGAAGAAGACCGTCGTTACGTTGCGGTAGAGCCAGAGCAGGTTCGCCTGCAGCTCAGGGCCAGTCGTGCGCCCGCAGACAGCCACCCGCGCGCCGCGATCGACCAGCTCATGCACGTTCGACCAGGTGACCGCGCCGAGCGTATCGAAGAGCACTGTCGCCCCGCGCCCACCCAGCGCGTCACGCGCCTTCGCGATCCAGCCCTCGTCGCCGAGTCGCACCGCCGCGTGCGCGCCGAGCTCGATCAGCCGCTGGAGTTTCCAATCCGTCCTCCCTACAGCGACGACGTGTGCCCCGCGGAGCCTGGCGATCTGCACGGCAGCGGTACCAGTGGCGCTCGTCCCGCCCATGACCAGTACCCGGTCACCCGGCCCAACCGCTGCGCGGTTGACCAGGCCGTGCCAGGCAGTAACGTAAGAGATCGGCAAACAGGCGGCGTGCTGGAACGCCACCGAGGCCGGCAGAGAGACCACGTTGGCGACCGGCACGCAGGAGTACTCCGCATAGCCGCCCCAGCGCTGCACGCCGAGCAACTGGTAGTTCCAGCAGGTGTTCTCCGGCCACCGGTTCCGGCAGGGCTCGCAGCGCCCGCAGGTGACGAACGGGTAGATGACCACCCGGTCTCCTGGGGCGACTTCGACGACCTCGCTGCCGACCTCGTCGACCACGCCCGCAGCGTCAGCCCCGCCGACGTGCGGGAACGGAAAATCGGCCCCCGCGAACCCGAATCCAGTCTGGCGGAACTCGATGTCGAGCCGGTTCACCGTCGCCGCGGCCACGCGTACCACGACGTCGCGGGGCCCGGAGCGGGGCGTGGGGACATCGGCCAGCTCCAGCACCTCCGGTCCCCCGAAGGATCGGAAGACCATCGCTCTCATCCACAGTCCTCCTCGTCTGCCGAAGAGGGACACAGGGTATCGCCTGGCGCGACCGTGCCGGTCGGGTCGAGCGCTAGGCCGCCTGCTTGCGCTCGCGCGCCTCGATGAGGTAATCGCGCGAGGCCTCGACCCGGCGCCGCGCCGCCTCCCAATCGGCGAGCAGCTTGCCGTCGCGCTTGACGATGCGGCCGTCGACGATGACCGTGTCGACGTTGGAGACGTCAGCACAGATGACCACCGTGGCCACCGGGTCGAAGAGCGGCGCCGTGTTGACGGCCCCGCCGTCGATGACGACGATGTCCGCCTTCTTGCCTGGCGTGAGCGAACCGATGCGATCCTCCTGCAGCACCACGTGAGCCCCGTTGATGGTAGCCATCTTCAGGATATCGCGGGTAGTGAAGGTGTCCTTGCTCACCGGCGTGTCGGTGGGCCAGGCCGCCTCGTGCAGGTGTGCCCGCTCACAGGCGAAGGCGCAGCGCATCTCGGTGAACATGTCACCCGGCACGGTCGTCACGACGTCGATGCTGAGGCTGGGTCGCAGGCCGAACTGTATCGCTTTGAGGATCGGAGGCCAGCCGTGCCCCATCTGCATCTCGACCTGCGGCGCGATCGAGACCTTGCCCCGGCTGGACGCGACGAGTTGCCACTCCTCGTCGCTGAAGTGGCAGCAGTGGATGTAGGTCGTGTCGGGGTAGAGGAGCTGCAGCCGCTCGAGGTGCTTGACCATCCCCCAGCGCCCGGCCAGACGGCCCATCGCGACGTGCACCGTGATCGGCAGGCCCAGGTCGCGTGCCATCTCCCACTCGGCGCGCACCACCTCATCCGTGCAGAAGCCTGGGCCGCGGGTCGCGAGCGCCATCGTGAGCAGGCCCTGATCCGAGTTGAAGTACTGCACGCGCACCCGCTCGATATCCTCGCGCGGCATGACGATGGTGCTGTTGAACCAGTACGCCTGGAGCGAGGTGTTAGCGGTGCCATAGGCGTAGACTGCGCGGATGCCCGCGTCCTTCAGGCCCTGGATGGCTGCGTCGGGATGCTCGCTGGTGTTGTTGATGTGCGACCAATCGACGAGCGTGGTGATCCCGGCATTCAAGCACTCGAGAGCGCCAGCGAGGTTGCTGGCGTAGACGTCCTCCGGACGGTAGAGCGGCGCGAACGTGTCGAGCACCTCGACGAAGTAGTCGTCCAGGGTAGCGTCCGGCGCGCAGCCGCGGATCGCGGTCTCCCACGTATGCCGGTGCGTATCGATGAAGCCGGGGATGACCACCTTCCCCTGGGCATCGATCACCTCGGCATCAGCCGCTGCGATGTCGCGCCCGACCTGGGCGATGGTGTCTCCTTCGACCAGCACATCGCCACCGGGGATATCGCCGATCTGCTCGTCCATCGTGACGACATAGCCGCCGCGCAGGAGCAGACGATCCGCCATGGCACCCCCCTCTCCTGTGTGCACGAAGACCGCGGATCCCGTCCAGCAGGCGCGCACGCGCGCTGGCGCCGGAGAAAAACTCGATTGTGGCCCGCCACTATCAATCTCAGAGCAATGGGGAAAGCCAAGCCTGTCAAGCACTGGCGCGCAGAGGGTACCCGTTTCAGAGAGGGCTGCCGGCGGGGCAGGATCCGCTTGGTCGCCGCGAGACGCGTACCGGAAGGCGTGATGCCGGCCTGGGGGCCACTCTCCAGCCAGGCCAGCGGTGAGCTGTGTCCCACCTCATCGGCCGGGCGACGTAGGATTGAGCCCGGCCTGGCTGGCCGTAGCCAGGGGGCACCGGTACGACGCGCAGCAGGGAGAGGAGGAGTCCAGAGTGGGGGATAGCGGGCTGGATCAGCGTCAGGCGCCCTACTTCGAGGCCTGGCTGGAGTATCGACGGCAGGGGATCGTGTCCTTCTCGACGCCGGGCCACAAGCAGGGCCGGGGTGTCGCCCCCGAGCTGGCCGAGGCCTTCGGAGACGCGGCCCTAGCGCTGGATATCCCCCATGCCGGAGGCGTAGACGACACGCATCTCTCGCGAGATCTCCTGGGACAGGCCGAGCGGCTGGCCGCGGCGGCCTGGCAAGCGGACGACGCTCTCTTCCTGCTGAACGGCAGCACCACCGGCAACCTGGCCTTCATGCTGGCCGCCGGCCGGCCGGGCGCTCCGATCGTCGTCAGCCGCACGCTCCACAAGTCTCTGCTGGCCGGTCTGATCCTCAGCGGCGCGCGGCCGGTCTATGTCTGCCCGGCGATCCACCCCGAGGCCAACGTGATGCTCGATATCCCGCCCGCCACGGTGCAAGAGGCGCTGGAGCAGTACCCGCAGGCCCGCGCAGTCGTGCTGGTCAGCCCGGCGTACACGGGCGTGTCCAGTGACCTGCCGGAAATCGCCCGGATCTGCCACGAGCGGGAGGTCTCGCTCTTCGTCGACGAGGCCTGGGGACCACACTTCGCCTTCCACCCGGCACTGCCCCACTCCGCCATGCAGGCCGGGGCGGACGCCGCCGTCACCAGCATCCACAAGCTGCTGGGGGGACTGACCCAGACCGCGCTGCTGACGATGAAGGGAGACCGGATCACCCGGAGCCAGCTCGCCAGCGCCGTCGCTCTGCTCCATACCACCAGCCCGGCAGCCATGCTCTACGCCTCGATCGATGTGGCCCGGCGGCGCATGGCGCTGGAGGGGGAGGCGCTCCTCTCCCGCACGATCGAGCTGGCCTGGCAGGCCCGGGAGGCGCTCGCTCAGATCCCCGGCCTGCGCATCCTGGGGCCCGAGCTGATCGCCGGCCGCCCGGGCGCGGGGTTCGACCCGACGCGCATCCTGGTAGACGTGCACGGCCTCGGGCTGACCGGCTACCAGGCCGAGGCGATCCTGCGCGAGCAGTTCCGGATCGCGGTCGAGATGAGCGACCTTGTCAGCGTCATGCTGCTGGTCACGATCGGCGACACGCCGGAGACGATCCGGCACCTGATCGACGGGTTTACCGGGCTGGCCCAGGCAGCGGGGAGCTGCTCGGCACCAGCGCTGAGCGCCGAGCTGCGCTCGACCGGCGCGGTGCTGGCCGCCACGCAGCAGGTGCTGACGCCCCGGGAGGCCTTCCTGGCGCCAGCGGAGCCGGCGCCGCTGGAGCGCGCCATCGGCCGGGTCGCGGCCGAGCCGATCACGCCGTATCCGCCAGGGATCCCGGTGATAGCGCCGGGCGAACTGATCACGCCGGAGGTGGTGGACTACCTGCATGCCGGGCTGGCAGCCGGGATGTACCTGAGCGGGCCAGCCGATCCCACCCTCCGCACCGTGCGAGTGGTGGCCGAGACAGGGAGAACCTGAGCCATCGCCCGCTCAGCCCCCGCCCCACTCGCCGCGCTGATCGACGCCCTGAAGAGGCTCAGCGGGGCCTCCACAGCCTTGCCTGATGCCGTAGGGTACTCCTCAGCGCTCACGAGTCCCCTGGAAGAGGCTGATTCCCCAGCGGGCCGGCGAGAGTCGGCTCTCTAACTGAGCGCGGGGTTCCAGTTCCGCGCCAGGCGATGCCGGAAGATCCAGGCGAAGGCGGCATTAGTCTCGCCGGCCTCGGGAAGCATCGCCTGCCTCGACTCCCACGCGGCCCTGGCCACAGCAGCCCCTGGTCTCCGGCTCGCCCCGAAGGGGAACCGGAGAGCGCCGGCAGGCAATAGAGTAGATGACGATGAGCGACGATGAGCTGCTTGCGGCTATCGCCGCGGGTGACCACACCGCCCTGCGAACTCTGTTCGAGCGGCACGCCCCCTGGATGGCGGCGCGCCTGCGGCGCCGGCTGCCCCGCGAAGCGGTCGAGGACGTGCTGCAGGAGACGTTCATCGCGGTCTGGCGCGGCACACGGCACTACCGGCCGCAAGGGGCAGCCGGTGGCTGGCTCTGGGCCATCGCCTGCCGGCAGGCCGCCGCCTGGCTGCGCCGCAACGGGAGAGCTGTGATCTCGCTGGACGAGATCGAGCCCCCCCGGTCGGAGGATGTGATGGACTGCGCGATCGACCGGGTCGATCTCGAGAACGCGCTGGCCCAGATCGGGCCGGCGGGGAGCGACCGACGCCTGCTGGTCGAGCTGGCCCTGGTCGCGGGCTACCCGATCAAGGAGATCTCGCAGTTCCTCGGGATCCCGGAAGGGACGGTCAAGAGCCGGATCCACCGGCTTCGCCAGCGGCTGCAGCGAGCAATCGAGAGAGGAGATGAGCATGACCGAGCATCTCGATGATGTCGCTCACCTGAGTACCTGTGAGGCCTGTCGTCGTCGCGCGGCCGAAGGGCTGGATGTCGACTTGAGCGTGGTCTGGATCGGGGTAGCGGCCGAGGCCTGGGCCAGGCCGGACGGACGGATCGAGCGAGTCGCCCGGTGGCTACTCCGCTCGCCTGGCCTGGCCCGGGCGCTGGTCACCACGCCGTCGCTGGTACCTTCCTGGATCCTGGCCAGCATCGCCGTCCTGGCAATCGGCGTGCTGGCGACTGAGAGCACAGGCACGCCCTGGGTGCCGCTGCTGGCTCCGGCGCTGTCCGGCGCCGCGATCGCCTACGCCTACGGGCCAGGCATCGACCCGGCGTTCGAGCTGAGTCGCTCCTTGCCGATCTCCGATCGAATGGTCTTGCTGGTACGCGCGCTGGCGGTGTTCGGCCTCAACGCGTTCCTGGCCTTGTCAGCTTCGCTGGCGACACCGGCGATGCGCGGGCTCTCGCTGGGCTGGCTGATCCCGATGACGACGATCTCGGCGCTCGGCCTGGCGGTGGCAACCCTGGCGCGCTCGGCGAGCGCTGGCGTGGCGGCGGCGCTAACTGGCTGGGCTCTCGTCGTGCTGGGCGGAGCAGCGAGCACCCATCGCCTCGCGGCGGCGGTGACCGAGGTCACCTTGCTGCCGATGTACCTCGCCGGGACGATCGGGCTTGCGCTGCTCGCGTTGCACGCCAGCAGCGGGCGTCGGATGGAGCAACAGACATGGCAGTGACCGTGCAGGTCGAGCGACTATGCCAGCGCTTCGGACGGACGACGGTGATCGAGGATCTGGATCTCGAGATCGGCATGGGCGTCTTCGGGCTGCTGGGCCCCAATGGCGCTGGCAAGACGACGCTACTCCGGACGCTCGCGACGGTCATCGCGCCAGCCGGCGGCCGGCTGCGACTGCTGGGGCTCGACCCGTCCGAGCCCGAGCAGCGGCGGGAGCTGCGCCGGCGGCTGGGCTACCTCCCGCAGGCGATGGGCTATTACCCGAACTTCACCGTCTTCGAGTTCGTCGAGTACATCGCGCTGCTGAAAGAGATGCCGGCGAGGGACATCCGGCGCGCGGTGGCCCACGCGATCGAGCGCGTGGGGCTGGGCGACCGTGCCAAAGCCAAGCTGAAGACGCTCTCCGGTGGGCAGCTCCGGCGGGTCGGCATCGCCCAGGCGATCGTCAACGACCCCGAGCTGTTGCTGCTCGACGAGCCGACCGCAGGGCTCGACCCGGAGCAGCGCGTCGAGTTCCGCGCCCTCCTGCGCGAGATCGGGGCACGGGGCACGGTGATCGTGAGCACGCACCTCGTGGAAGACGTAGGCGCCGCCTGCACGGAGGTCGGGCTACTGCACCGCGGCCGGCTGGTGTTCCGGGGGACACCCGAGCAGTTGGCGGCGCTGGGCGAGGGGACGGGAGCCGGCGATACCCCGCTGGAGCGCGGCTACAGCGCCGTGCTGGCGGGCGCGCGGGCCGGCGCACGCGCCTGAGCAGTGCGGAATAGATGCGGAATAGAACCACGACTCGGCGATGGTGCCGATTGATGCCGGCGCCGGCTGCGCCTCGCGGACAGAGCACCATACGGGCTCGGGATGGAGTGTGGCTGGTGTGAGCGCGTGCGTGCTGGGTACCGAAAATTCTAGGAGGGTCGCGCGGCTGTACCTGACCTCACGCCGGGCAAGCCGGGCACTGGTCGCTATCCTGGCGAGCGCGGCGGGAGGCTGGCTCCTCCTGGCCCTGAGCCCTGATCGCCAGATGAGCAAGTTAGTCGAGCTCGTCGTGCCCCTCGCGCCTGCGGTGGTGATCGGGTCGGGCACCTGGTCTCCCCAGGGAGAGATCGAAGACACCTCCGGCCGACCGCTCGTGCCGCTGCGCCTGCTGCACCTCGGTGGGCTACTGGCCTGCGCGGCTGCCACGCTCGCGCTGGCAGGTCTGGCCTCTTCCGGCGCCAACACCCATTGGGTTCTCGTCCGCAATCTGGCTGGGTATACCGGGCTGGCTCTCATCGGGGCACGGCTGCAGGGATCGGCCTTCGTCGCGACCTTCTCCTGGGCGCTGCCGGTCGGGTATGCCGTGCTGGTCTTTGCTGCCAGCGAGCGGCTGGAGCGCGCCTGGGCCTGGGCCGGGCAACCGGCCTCGCGGGGTTCCGCGCTGGCGATCGCGGTAGCGCTGCTGGTGATCGGGCTGGCACTGATTCTACCGGCCAGGAACTGGCAGCGCGCGAGCGAAGGAGAGGTCGCATGAGCCTCGGGCTCTACCGGCTGGTAGCGATCGAGACGCGGCGGAACGCCGGGGTATGGCTCGTCGTCGCCATCCCGCTGGTCTCCTGGTGGCTCCTCAGTGCCTGGGGATGGGTCGCGATCCTGTGGAGTAGCACCAATGAACAACTCCAGGCCGCAGTCGCCCCCTTCGCGGTTCCCGCCGTCGCCGGCGTCGCGGCCTGGATGGCGGGGCGCGACCGCCGCCGGGGAATCGAGGACTTGCTCGACAGCACTCCAGCCCCACCTGCGGCCCGCGAGATCGCGCTGTGGGCAGCCACGGCCGCGTGGGGAGTGCTCGCGTATGCCACGTTCGCTGCCTTTATGATGGCCCGGACGGCTCTCTCAGCGACCTGGGGCGGGCCGGATCTCTGGCGCGTGGCGATCGTGCTCGCCGCGATCCTGGCCGGGGCCGCCTGGGGCTCCCTAATCGGAAGACAGATCCCGAGCCGGCTCACGCCACCTCTGGTCACCGTCGGCGTCTTGGGATCGATGCTGTTCCTGGCGAACTACCGCGTGCCGGCCGCCAGCGGAGGGTCGAACCCGTCCTGGGTCAACTACCTCGCCCCTGACAAGACGACGCCCGAGACCGCCCCCTGGCAGATGCTCCTCTATACAGGGCTGACCGTCGCGGCGCTCGCCGGCTCAGCGCTGCGTCGCCGCCGGGCAGTGCTCTACCTGGTAGCTCTGGGCATCGCCGCCTTGCTGGCGCTCGCCGGAGCGGTGATGGTCTGGGGTTCCTGGCCTCGCTACGATCCAGCCACCGGCCTGATGCGGGACGGCTGGGGCCGCCCGATCACGTCGCCGACCCTGGAGGCAGTTCAGCCAGTCTGCCGAGGCGCTCCCGTGAGCGTCTGCGTGCATCCGCAGTACCTGCCGCTCCTGGACGAAGCAGTCGAGGAGGCAAACCGGCTGGTCGAGCCGCTGCTCGGGCTCCCGGGCGTTCCGATGCGGGCGGAGGAGGACGATGCCGGCTTCGTCGGCGGTGGGAGCTCCTCGCTCCTCGAGGTAGGGAACCAGGGCTGGCTCTCCGTCGCGGCATTCGCCGATGACCTCGTGGCCGATCCGGAGTCGAGGGTAGACGGCGCGATCGTGAACGAGGCTCAGCTCGCCATACGGATCTGGCTCATCGAGCGGGCGAGGATCCGGCACGCGCACACCCTCGGGTGCCACGAGGGCATACCCGCGATAGTCACCGAGGATTCCTGGCGTCCATTGCATGAGTTCGTGCCTGGATCGTCAAACCTGGACGGCATGCCCACTCCCCAGATCTGCCAGGCGGTCGAGCGCTTCAGCCGGCTCTCCCCGGCCGAGCAGCGCGACTGGCTCGAAGCGCACTACGCCGACCTGCGCGCCGGGCGACTAGCGCTGGATGACCTGCCATGATGCCGTCAACCTTTTCGAGAAGCGATCTACCAGACGACCTAGGGGATCGAGCGCGGCTCGAGTCGGCATCGCACCAGTCGGACTGCGGGCTAATCGCTATTTGCCACTACCGTCTAATGGCCGGCCGCTCCGCACGGCGTCGACCACGGCGCGGACGGTGGCCTCCGGCGTCGCAATGGGGATGACGCAGCCAGGCGCGACCATCATCTGGCGGCCGTCGAGCTGGGCCACGGCGTCGCGCGACTGGGCCGCGGCCTCTGCCGGCGCCATCGTCGCGATCGCCCGCTCGTCGATGCCGCCGACGACGCAGCGACCGCTCAGTCGCTGGCCTTCGGCCAGGGAGGGCCAGGTACGCCGGTCGTGCCAGTTGAGGGCGTGAACCGGGTAGCGCGCGAGCTCTTCGAACATGATCGCCTGGCCATGGAGGTGCAGCAACGTGAAGCGCGAGCCGGCCGCGGCGTCCAGCACCTGGAGGTCGTACGGCACCCCGAAGGCGCGATACTCCTCCAGCGCCAGCAGCTCGGTCGTGGCGCACTGGGTCGCGAAGAAGATGCCGGAGGCCCCGCGCTCCAGGCTGGCCTGAGCCACGGCCCGGGTCACCTGGGTGATGACGGCCAGGCCCTGGTGGACGAGGTCGGGGCGTTCGCGCAGGTGCTCGATCACCCGGCCGGCCGAGAGCTTCATCGCGACCGTCAGCGGGCTGAAGACCGTCTGCAGCACCGGCACCTCGCCGCGCAACGCCTCATCGACCAGCCGGGCTGCCTCCACCACCTCCCGGTTCATGCCGCGATCGACCGGTACCGGCGCGAGCCGCGCCCAGTCTTCTGGTGAGGTCACCGGGTAGCGGACAGTCTCGCGGGTGCCGCCGGGGCTGCCGCGGTAGACGCTCTCGGCGCCCCAGTCGATCGTCGGGTAATCGCCTGGCGGCATCAGCTTGACGAAGTCGAAGTCGAACGCCCGCTGCCACTCCAGCGTGGCCGCGGCTAGATCCTCAGCGGTCTGGTCGCGCTCAGGGAAGTGCCGCCAGAGGCTGACCGGCGGGACATCGACCTCGGCGCCGCGCAGCGCCGCCTCGACCCGCTCCCAGTGGCTCAGCATACGACTCCCTCCTCTCCACGCGGGGATGGACTGCGCCGCGGCTCCCGCGGCTGCGCCCGGGCCTATGGGAGCGTTCTACCACACTGGGACTGTACCCGACGGAAGACGGCAGCAGGCCGCGCCTCTCGGGAACGCGGTGCGCCCGTCATGGCAGCGCTTGCCGGGCTAGCTCGGGAAGGGATCTGCCACCCGACGAGCGATGGGGCTACGACAGTGTAGGAGCGAATGGTCATTCGCCCCTACTCGTGCAGGTCTCACTTCCCTCCCGCCGAGCCAGTGTCGAGAAACGGTTGCCTGCCGCGGGAGGAGCGAGCCTGGGACGGCAAGCCGAGCGCGATCGACCGGCGAGCGAACACCGGTGGTAGTCGGAGAGTTCCGGTCGGCCCGCGCATCTCACTGCGGCCCGGCGGGACCCTCGAGCGCCGGGGGCTGTGCCGGCAGCGCGGCCGGCTGCTCGGGCTCCTGGAGCATGGTGACACCCTGGAGGCGGGCGAGCGTCTCCAGCGCCGTGCCGACGTGCTGCTGGAGCGCACCCCGGCTGTTCGTTACCATGGTCAGGCCTTGCGAGAGGCGGCCATTCAGTTCCTTCTCCATGTCGGCCAGTGCATTCTCCAACGCCTGGAACAGCGGGCTGAGTCGGGCCGGGTCGAGCTCGCTGCGCGGGACGAAGCGGATGGCGAGCTGGAGTAGCGTGAGCAGGTAGGGCACGGCCATGCTGTAGGAGATCACGACGACCCCCTGGCGCAGGGCGTAGGCGTGCGCGCGCTGCGTGTTCTGGTAGACCGCTTCCGGCACCGCCGCCACACCGATCCCGAGCGTCAGCTCGGGGTGGAGGTACTGGGCGATCTCGTCGATCTTCTTCTCCAACGCTTTCTCGATCTCCCGCACGAGACGGTCACGCTGGGCCGGGTCTTCGCAGGCAGCCAGCTCCTCGAGCTGGCTCGCCGCCACCCACTTCGAGTCCACTGGTACCAGCTTTCCGTTGGGGAGGCGGAACGCCAGCTCCACTGTCTTGCCGCTGATCGAACAGTTGAAGACCTTGAAGTCAGCCGGCAGGTGCTCGACCAGCGCCTCGAGAATGCGCTCCCCGGCCGCGCCGCGGGAGCGAGCCCCGGCGATCACGCCTTCCAGGCGCCGCAGCACGTCGGCCATCTGCTGCTGGCCCCGCAGCGCCTCCTCGTCGCCACGCCGCATCTCGGCTAGCAACTCGCGCGTGGCTCCGAGCGCCTGGCTAAGCTGCTGGAGGGAGCTGGCCAGCTCCTGGCCGCGCTGCTCGGTATGTCCCAGCCCGCTCTCCAGCTTGACGATGCCCTGCTGGACGAGGCCGAGATCGCTCGCCACCCGGCGCTGCTCGGCCTGAAGCTGAGCGATCGCGTCACGGAGCTGCTGGAGCTCGGCTCCGACACCGCCGTCTGCGCCCGACCGCCTCAGTCCCAGGACGAGGACGAGAACCGCGATGATCAGAGCAGCCAAGCCGACGACGAGCACGAGGACAGAGAGCGCGGAGTCCATCGATCCCCCTCGACGCGGGACGAACCCGCGGCAACGTGTCTCTACCCCAGGATACCTGCTTGCTTTGCGCTAGGGAAGCGGGCCGATGGTACCGATTTCGCCGAGTGCTCAGTACAGGTCTAGCTCGCCACGGCGGCGGATCAGGCGATCGATCCAGGCGAAGACGGCCGCGCCGAGCAGCGGGCAGACCAGCGCGGACAGGGCCAGCGGCAGGAGCGAGGGGGCGAGCTCGGCCAGCGTGGCGCGGTGGAGGGCGGCGGCTGCGAGCGTCTCCATGCCGTAGCCGATCGGCAACGCCCGGGCCAGCAGGCGCAGCGGCTCGGGAAGCGCGGCGACCGGGTAGTAGATACCTCCCAGCAGCATGATGACCGGGGAAACCAGGTTAGAGAGGTGGTTGGCCTTCTTGACCAGCAGGCCGAGCCCGCTGAGCGCCACGCCCAGACCGCCCACCGAACAGAGATAGAGCGGCAGGGCCACGGCGAGCGAGAGCGGGTTCGGGTCGAACTGGACGTCGAAGAGCAGCACGCCGGCCAGCCCCACGGTCAGCGCCCCGGCCACGACCTCCGTCACGCCGGCAGCGGCAAAGCCGATCAGCCAGCCCAGCCGCGAGCAGGGCGCCAGGAAGAGCGCCGGCAGCGTGCCGCGCATCCGCTCGCGGTCGAGTACCTCGCCGACCCAGAACAGGCTGATCCAGAGCGCGGAGTTCGCAATCAGGGCAACGACGACGTAGGGGAGCAGATCGCGGCGCCCGCTGGCATAAATCAGCCCGGCGATCGTGAGGTCGAAGACTGGCCGGATGGCCCAGACGAGGAGGTAGCCTCCCCGGGCGATGAAGTCGAGCCGCTCCCTGAGCATCACCAGCCAGGAGGCGCGCAGCGCTGCCAGCTCGTGACCTATCGCGCTCGTCCAGCCTGTCGATTCCATCCCGCTCTCCTCTGCTCGCCCGGTCCGGCTCACCCGACCGGGGACGGCTCGTGGGCCGGGGGTACCCCAGCGACCCGCGCACCCAGCCGCATGAGGGCGTGCCCCAGCTCCTGGCGTACCCGCCCAGGCTGGCGCAGGGACGGCACGGCCAGAGCCGCTCGCCGCTCCTGAGCGGCCCGCTCGAGGAGCTGGTTCCGGCGGTCCTCTACCATCAATTCGGAGAGCAACGGGTTCAGCGTCATCGCACACCACCTCTCTTCGTCTCGCGCGCAGCGCCTCCGTCCCTGTCGTCAACGCCGATGGGCAAGGGCGCTCCCTTCGCGCCGGCCCGGCAGGAGACCGCGGCTCGCGCTCCGGACGCGACCCGAGTGCCGGCGGACGCAGGCGACAAGGAGTAGAACGCGCGCGGAGGCCGATCGGTTCCAGAGATCGCCCGGTGGAGCATCCGCCCGTCCCGCATCGCGCTCACTCCAGCCCCAGCTCGTCGCCGCGCTTGGCTGCCCGCTCCACCAGCCGCAGCCCAGCGAACCCGGCGACGAGCAGCACTGCCGAGAGCACCGCGAGCTTGAGCAGCAGCGGGGCAATGGCGCCGAGGCCAGCGCCGGCCAGCAGGGTTAGGCGCAGGGCGTCCATCCCAGCACTGATGGGAAAGACGGCGGCGAACCGGTCGAGCGGCGCCGGCAGCGCGGACACCGGCACTACCATGCCGCCGAGCAGGTAGATCGGGCTCTGGAGGAAGTTGGCCAGCAGGTTGGCCCGGCGCGAGAGGACGAAGAACCCAGCGAGCGCGTAACCGAGCGCCAGCGTGCTCCCCAGCAGGCCAACCGCGGCGAGCAGCAACGCCAGCGGGTCGCGCACGACCAGCTCCACCCCAAAGCCCCAGGCCAGCAGCCCGGTGACCAGGGCGCTCGGCAGCACCCAGACGGCCCAGTCGCCGAGCCCGTAGCCGAAGACGACCGCCGACCGGCCGGCCGGGGTGAGCAGGAGCGCCAGCAGCGTCCCCTCCTGCCGCTCATGCTCGATCGCGTAGCCGCTGGCCCAGAGGTTGGACGACCAGAGCAGGATGCCGATCGTCCCAACCAGCAGGTAGCCCTCGACGTCTACCCCGGCGACGACACTCCGGCCGGCGGCCCGGTAGGCGATGAGCAGTGTCAGGTAGTAGAGCGCCGGGAAGACCGGGCCACGGATCATGTGGATGGCATACGCCACGCGGCGCTGGATCTCGGCCCACGCAGTGGCCCAGACGACGGCCAGGAAGCCAGCTAGTGGCGAACTGGGCGGTGCTGCCCCAGCGATCAGACGCACGCGACGGCTCCGTTCGTCAGGGCCAGGAAGGCGTCCTCGAGCGTCGGCTCGAGCGCCTCGATGACCTCGATCCGCCCGCCCTGCCGGTGGACGAGGCCAACCACCTCGTCGATGGCCCGCGCCCGATCGTGACACTTGAGCACCAGCTCAGCCTCGCCGTCGCGGCTCGCCGGAAGGGCGACCGACCGCACGGCCGGGCAGGACTCCAGCATGGCGGCCAGCGTCGCCGCCGGCAGGCCGCTGACGCGGAGCCGCAGCCGCTGGTCGGTATCCACCCGGCGCTTGATGCCGGACGGGGTGTCCTCCAGCACGATACGGCCGTGGTCGATGATGGCGATCCGGTCGCACAGCTCGTCCGCCTCGTGGAGGTAATGGGTCGTAAGCAGCACGGTGTGCTCGGGCGCCAGGGCTTTGATTGCGCGCCGGAGGCTGACGGCGGCCGCCGGGTCGAGCCCGATCGTGGGCTCGTCGAGGAAGATCACCGGCGGGTCGTGGAGCAGGGCCTTGGCCAAGTGCAGCCGCTGCTTCATCCCGCGGGAGAAGCCCTCTACCCGGTCATCGGCCCGGTCAGCCAGGCCGACCAGCTCCAACAGCTCCTCGACCCGGCGCAGCAGTCGCTCGCGGGGCAGGCCGTAGAGCCGGCCGAAGTAGAGCAGGTTATCGCGCGCGGAGATCTTGCCGTAGAGGCCACGGTCGCCGCCCAGCACCACGCCTAGCCGGCGCCGCACCTCCCGCTCCTGGCGCACCACGTCGAAGCCGGCCACGCTCGCCCGGCCGCTGGTGGGAATGAGCAGCGTCGAGAGCATCTTGATCGTGGTCGTCTTCCCCGCGCCGTTATGACCGAGGAGGCCGTAGATCGTGCCGGCCTCGACGGCGAAGGTGACGTCATCGACCGCGACGATCTCCCGGCCACGGCGCCGCAGCCAGCCGCGGCGCTGGAACGTGCGCCGGAGATGCTCGGCCTCGATGGCGTGCATGGCACTCTCCCTCCCAGCCACCCTCGCTTGCCTCACCGCAACAGCCGGTCGAGCAGGAACTGGGCCTCCTCGACGGTGATCTCGCCCTGGGCCAGCGCCTCGAGGATGGCGCGCGCCTCGTCGTCAGCGGTCGTCGTGGCCTCCCGGCGCGCCGGAGTGGCCCCACCACCGGTCTCAGGCGGTGGCGGCGGGGGCGGTGGCGGTGCCGGACGCGCGGTCGCCGGGGCCGGCCGGTCGAGCCAGCCCAGGCGAACGTCGCCCTGGTTCGAGCGCACGATCACCTCGGCCCGCTGCCCGGAGCCCTCCCCCACACTGCCGACCAGCCGCCGGCCGAAGGCACTGCGCGGCCCGCGCTGGCCGACGACGACCAGCGGGATGCTCGACTCGACGTCTCCGCGGGTCGTGACCTCGATCCGGGCTGGGAGACCACGCGGGAGCGCCACGGAGATGTCGCCGCTGCCCGACGCGTACTCGTGCCGGCCGAGACCGAGCCAGGCTTGAGCCGAGATATCGCCGGAGCCGGCCTTGATCGTCGTCTCCTCGACCGTGCTCTCGCGCACGCTCACCTGGCCACTGCCTGCTTTGATCGAGAGCGAGGGACAATCGCAGGCGATGACCTGGACATCGCCGGAGCCGACGACGATCGCCAGCGGGCCGCGCCCCTCGCGGGCAACCACGTCGCCGCTGCCGGTCTTGACCGTGACCGGGCCGGCGACGCCGCGAAGGGCAACCTCTCCGGAGCCGCTGGATACGTCGACCTCCCCGGAAAAGCCCTCGACCAGGACATCGCCGCTGCCGGTGGCGCCGGCAAACTGCCCCTCTCCCCCCTGAACGGTCAGATCCCCGTCATCCAGGCTGGCTTTGACCCGACCCCGCGCCCCTTCGAGTAGCAGCGCGCCGCGGCGCACGGCGGCGACCAGCTCCGGGAGGGAGCGAGGCAGCGTCAGTGCCAGCGGGTAGACACCGGGCACGACCGGCGCCTTTCTCCGGCGGCCGAGCCCTAAGCCCTCGAGCTCGATGCCCTGCGGGCCAATCGAGATACCGCCGCGATCGCCCAGCCGGACGACGATCCCCTGCTCGCTGACCTGCAGCCGGCTGACACCCCCGCCCGCGGGGCCGACCGCGCCGATATAGAGCTGGTCGTCAGCCGGCTCGACCGAGAGCTCGAGCTCGGGATCATGCTCGATCGCGATCGTGTCGGTATCGGCCCAGCGGACAGCAACGCGGGCCTGGTCGGCCTCGAGCTCGACCCGGCGAATGCCACTCGCCGGAATCTCACGACGCTGGCGCGTCTTCATCAGGAACCTCCTCCGATGAGCCCGCTGGGGCCCGCTCGCCTGACCGGCGGAGGAGCGCCAGCGCCTCAGCCGGGCTCAGCTCGCCGCGGGCGACACGCTCGAGGATCTCGGAGCGGGAGGCCGGAGAGCGAAGCGCGGGCTCCGGCTCCTCCAGCGCGGCGATGATCTCCTCCAGCTTGGCACGCACCGTCGGGTAGGACACCCCCAGCGCGCGCTCGACCTCGCTCAGGTTGCCCCGGCTGCGGACGAAGAGCGCGAGGAAGGCCTGCTGGTCAGGGCTGAGCCGGCTGAACGGGCTGGCGACCCAGCGACCGCGGAGCACGGTGGCGCAGGCGGGACAAGCCAGCTCGCGGATCTCCAGGGGCTGGCCGCAGGTCGGGCACTGTTGCGGCGCGTGGCGCATCGGTCACCTCCTTAGGTTCCAGCATAGCGATATTCTTGACCGATGTCAAGTGATAAATGAGAGATGATTAGTAATGAATGAGATCAAGCACGTTGCCGCGCCAGGAAGCTGCTCGCGCGCGTGCCGCTGCTCGCGCGCCCGCCGCCACGCATGAGGCCGTGGCGGCTGGCGGCGGGGTGCGCTACGCTGGGACGGCCACGCGGCCGCCAGGTCGGGCCGGGGACGACGCTGGGATCGATCAGGAGCGCAGGACATGACGATCGGCAGGGCGGTGTTGTTCGACCTCGACGGCGTGCTGATCGACAGCGAGCCGGCCCACTTCGCGGCGACCCGCGCGGCACTTGAGGATCTCGGACTAGGAACGCTCGACGAGGCGGACTACGCGCGCTGGATGCTCGGCCGGCCCGACCACAGCGCCCTGGCCGAGTACCTGGCTGCTCGCGGCCTACCGGCGGATGCGCTGCCAGCATTGCTGCAGCGCAAGGCGACCCGCTACGCCGAGCGGTTCGCGGCCGACGTGCGCCCGCTCGCCGACGGGGTCGAGACGCTGCGGGCGGCACACGCCGCCGGCCTAACGGTCGGAATCGTCTCGGGCGCGCTGGCGTCAGAGATCGTCTGGGCGACTGAGCGGCTGGGGATCGGCGGGCTCATTGCGGTGGTGGTGAGCGGCGATGAGGTCATCTGCGGCAAGCCGGATCCGGAGCCCTACCTGCTGGCGGCCCGCCGGCTGGGACTGGAGCCCGGCGCGTGCATCGCCGTCGAGGACGCGCCGGCCGGCGTGAGCGCCGCCCGGGCTGCCGGGATGCGCTGCCTAGCGGTCGACCGCCAGGGGTGGAAGAAGCGGCTCGCGGCCGCCGACCTGGTGGTTACCCGGTTGAGCTGGGAGGCGCTGAGCCGGTTGCTGGAGGGCTGACCGATCCTCTGAGGAGACCTAGCGAGCGCCGCGCGTTCGAAGTCGAGCCGGTTCCACGCGCCTGTTGCTGGTTGGGCGCTGAGCACGCCCGCGCGGCTACCATGCCACCGGGCGTCCGGCGTGGCCTCGGCGATCGCCGGGGCCGAGCGAGCTAGGGATGGCCAGGGCAGCATATGCCGTGATCGAGCGCCCGGCGTTACTGCTCCTGTGGCCGGCCTCGCGCGAGCTCGCTGGATTCGAGCTGGCGCGCGAACTCGGTATCTTTGCCGGTGATGCCGGCCTCGTCGTGCGTGGTCAGCCTGAGCCTGACCCGGTTGTAGTTGATGACGATCTCGGGATGATGCCGAAGCCGGCGGGCCAGGTCGGCCACCTCGTTGACGAACGCCATTGCCTCCCGGAACGTCTTGAAGCGGAACTCCTTGACAAGCGCTTCTTCCTCTCGTTGCCAGCCGGGCAACTCGGACAGCGCGGCATCGATCTCCTCTGGCGAGAGCTTGGCCATGCTCCCTCCTTCACTCGAAGGCCGAGCGAGTCGATCACATGTGGAGCACGTTCCGCCATTCGGCGCGCGGCGCAGCCGGATCGAGCTCGGCTGGATGATACCAGCCATTGCCTCGCAACCACCGGCGTCCGGCGGACAGCACAAGTATGACCGCGCCGAACCGGCTCTGTCACGCCCAGCGTGCCGTTGCCTCGGGAGCTGGGCAACACGGTGCCACCCGCGCCCGGTCGCCGCGAGCGGACTCCCGCGGCGACCGGCTGGAATAATTGTCCACACAACAACTTTCGAAGCTAGCTTGTCCCGCACGAGACGGGCCTATTACATTTTAGTCTCGCCATGTCATCATACCAATTGCTGAACGATTCTGAGATTCACCCAGATATCCATGTCACTCTCGTGATGATTAGACTCCGCAAGTCTCATTCTTTTCTTACACGCTTCCTTGACAACACTCTCTCTTATGGTTAGACTACCCGCAGCCCGCGACGGGCGCGGCGTCGTGCTGGAGGACGCCGGAGCAGGCCGAAGGGAAGCGGCCTGCATCGATCGGGATGGGGAGCGAATCCGTCCGCGCTTCGGGAAGCGGGAGGGGGGAACGTGTCCATTGGAAAAGCGGTCCTACGGCTGGTGGCCGGCTGCGCGCTGGTCGCCAGCCTGGCCGGTCATGCGTCGACGCACGCGGCCGAACTTTCTGTCGATCCGCTCTCACTCGCGACGCCTGTTCCAGACGTGTGGTACCGGTTCGACGGGCAGGTCCTGTTCGAGAGCGCGAGCCGATCATGGCTACTCGGCCCGGCGGTGCGCGCAGTAGCGCTCGAGCCGTACCGGGAATCGCCCTCCGGCGCCCGTACGGTCTACTACTTCGACAAGGGGCGACTCGAGCTGACTCATCCGGAGCGCCCACCTGGCGATCCGAGCCGGGTCACGTCCGGGCTGCTCGTCCGCGAGATGATCGCCGGCCAGATTCAGCTCGGGGACGCTACCTTCATCGCCGTCGCACCAGCGCAGATCCCGGTAGCAGGCGACACGGTCGGGAACGCGCTTGCGCCCACCTATGCGGCGCTCCAGCCGCTGGCCTCGGTCGGCGAGAACCCCCAGGCACGCCGGCAGCCGAACCGCGTGGGTCAGCCGGTGACTGCGCTCGTGCGCGCCGATGGGCAGGTCGTGGAGAATGCCGTCGCGGACAGCACGGTGGCGATCGGGTACTACGAGGAACGGCTCGGGCACAACATTCCGCAGGTGTTCTGGGATTGGATGAACCGGCAGTCGATCTCCTGGCAAGAGCTCGCCGGCCTACCACTCACCGAGCCGTTCTGGATCGACACTGTCGTCGGCGGCCGGCAGGAGCGCGTGTTGATCCAGGCGTTCGAGCGCCGGGTGTTGACCTACACACCGGCTAATCCTGAGCCCTGGAGAGTGGAGGCGAACAACGCTGGCCAGCACTACCGGGCCTGGCGAGAGCTGAGTGTGCCAGACGATCGCAGCCTGCTCGGATTGGCGGGTGGGGTGCCGCTCGGGGAGATTATCGTCAGCAAGGCGGTCGCCCAGGGTGTCGATCCCTACCTGTTCGCTGCCCTGGCCGCCGTGGCCAGCAACTTCGATCCGCTAGCGGTCAAGCCGGGGATCGGGCTCGGCCTCTTTCAGGTACCCATCGCGGTCAGCCAGCGAAGCGGGGTACCGTTCCCACTCGACCCTGCGGTCAATGCCGAACTCGCCGCGCGCGAGCTGAAGCGCCTGGCCAGCGAGCAACAGGACTGGCACGCTGCACTGGCGCTCTACCTCCAGGCGGCGCAGATCGCCAGCGGGGCTGACCAGGTTCTCCAGAAGGCGCAGGAGTACCGCGCAGCGTTTCAGAGCCCGCCGACCCTCAGCGAGCGGAAGACGTACCGGCTGATCGCCCGGGGTCAGGCGGCCTACTACGACCCGGGATACACGGTCGCCTGGTGGGAGGGAGCCCTGCGCCGCCACGCCGGGTGGGGCGGCGCGGTGCCCGGATGGCAGCTCGACCCGAACGGCTACTACTGCGTGCACCCCGATTTCCGTCCCGGCCAGCGGCTTTTCCTAACCGCCAACGGCGTAGGGCTGTGGTGCACGATCGGCGATACGGTGGCAACCCACCATGTCGCGCAGTGGCGTAGTCGCTGGGCCGTCGAGCTGTCGTGGTCGGCATTCGAGGCGCTCAGGTTGGACCAGCGCAACAGCGTCTCGGTGTGGGCGCCGTAGTCACCCACGCGGCCGGTCAGCGTGCGCCGGCGACGACCATCCGCATGACCTCGACGGCGCGCTCGATGTCGGCGCGGGAGACATCCAGGTGAGTGACCGCGCGCATCCGCGTGCGGCCCACTGCGCCCATGCGGACGCCGTGCCCGATCAGCGCCTGGTTGATCTCCTGCGCCGTCCGGCCAGTGCCCGCGACATCGAAGAAGACGATGTTGGTCTCGACCTCGTCCGGATCGATCGCGATCCCCGGGATCTCCGCCAACCCGGTAGCCAGCAGGCGAGCATTGGCGTGATCCTCTGCTAGCCGCTCGACATTGTGCTGCAGTGCGTAGATCCCGGCCGCAGCGATGATCCCTGCCTGGCGCATCGCTCCGCCGAACATCTGCTTGTAGCGCCTGGCCCGGCGAATCGTCTCGCGATCGCCGGCCAGGACAGCGCCGACCGGGCACCCCAGCCCCTTCGAGAGGTCGATCCAGCAGGTGTCCATCTTGGCACACCAGACATGTGCAGGGATACCGGTAGCCACGACGGCGTTGAGCAGCCGGGCGCCGTCGAGGTGCACCTTGAGGCCCAGATCATGAGCTTTGTCAGCGACCGCCTCAAGGGTCTCGAGCGGCCAGATCTTGCCGCCGCCGCGATTGTGGGTGTTCTCGATACACACGAGCGTGGTCGGCGGGGTGTGGATACCGTCACCCGGCTGGGCAGCCTCTTCGACCTGCTGTGGGGTGAACACGCCGCGCACGCCGTCCACCAGATGGGTCATGACACCGGCCAGCAGGCCCGGCCCGCCGGCCTCGGAGGTGAAGGGGTGAGCGTGTCGCTCGAGGACGATCTTGTCACCGGGCTGAGTATGGAGCTTGATCCCGATGATGTTGCACATCGTGCCCGATGGGAGGAAGAGCGCGGCCTCCTTCCCGGTCAACTCCGCGACCATCTCCTGGAGCCGGTTGACCGACGGATCCTCGCCGAGCTGCTCGTCGCCGACCGGCGCCTCGGCCATGAAGCGCCGCATTTCCGGCGATGGCCGGGTTGCCGTATCGCTGATCAGGTCGATCATCGCGTCGCCCTCCCTCTAGCAAGAAGATCCCCGCACACTCGCCTTCGAGTCTCCGTATACTACCGCAGGCGTGTGGGATCTGGCTGGTAGGGTCGAGATGGCGAGAGTGCGCTGGAGCCGCCCCGCGTTGCAGTCACCGACGGCGCGGCTCTTCGTCGCGATGCTGTTCAACGAGGGGGCGATCGGGCTGTACGTGACGCTCTGGCCCCTCTACATCGCCACGCTGGGAGCGAGCCCGCCGCAGATCGGCCTGGTGATGGGGTATGCCGGCCTGATCCGGTTGCTCTGCCTGTTGCCGAGCGGTGTCCTCAACGATCGGATCCCCCCACGCCGCCTTATCCTGGCCACGCGCTCGCTGGCCGTGCTCGGGCTAGCCCTGTGCGGCCTGGCCCGCGAGTGGTGGCAGTTGCTGCCGGCGACCACTGTGCTCGGGGTCGGCGTGCTGGCATTCCCGGCGCTCTCGAACCTGATCGCCGGCTTGAGCGCCGACAGCGCGCAGCGCACCCGGAATTTCACGCTGGTCTATACCGTTGCGCCATCGGTAGCCTTCCTGGTCACCCCGGCGCTGGGCGGGATCATTGCCCAGCAGCTCAGCCTGCGGGCAACGCTGCTCGCGGCCGCGCTGCTGACTGCCATCGCGGCGGCCATCCTGGTTACCATCCGGCCGCCGGCCACCGAGCGACCTGAGGGGCCACCGGCGAGCTACCTAGCGGCGCTGCGATACCGGCCGGTTCTCCTCGTCTCGCTGATGATGCTGAGCACGATCACCTTTCTCACGCTGGGCTGGACGCTCGCTCCGAACTTCCTGCAGGACGTGCACGGGCTCGAGTTCCAGACGATCGGCTGGCTGGGCTCGTTAGGAGCTGGGGGAAGCGTCCTGCTCAGCCTGGTCATCAGCCGGGTACGGTTCTTCCAGCCACCGTTCAACGGGCTGGCGCTGGCACTGAGCTCGGTGATCGGCGGCTTTGCGGTGCTGCTGCTCGGTGAGACACTGTGGGCCTTCGCGGTCGCCTACGTGCTCCGTGGCGGCTTCCTGGTCGCCTGGTCGGTCTTCTATGCGGCCTACGGGGAGGTCACGCCGGCAGAGCTGCGTTCCCGCGCCTTCGCCCTGGCAGAGATCCTGGGGAGTGCCGGATCGACGATTGCGCCGTTCCTGGCCGGCTGGTTGTACGCGATCGACCCACGGCTCCCACTGGCACTCGGTCTCTTGATCGCGCTCCCGCTGCTGGCCGCTGCGCTGCAGTTGGGACGCCAATTCCGCCCGCCGGCACCGGCTCCGGTCGCTGCCGCGACGGATTGAGCCGATCGGCGGCCGAGCCGAACGTCTGGAGTTCGCATCATGCCGCTACTGCGTCGGTCTGCCGACCAACCCGAGGAGCCTAGACCGACGACGGCGATGCTCCGCGCCGAGCGAGCGCGCGAGTGGGAGGCCTGTTTCCCCGGCGATGCGAGCGAGGAGGCGTACCGGGTCGTCTTTCTCCGCTACTCCCCGCTCCCCTGGCCGCTCGTGCACGCAGCTCAAGGCGACCTGCTCCGGCTATTGATCAAGCGGGTACCAGCCGAGCTGGGCGTTCCTGCCCTGCTGGCCGTCACGGCGCTCACCGCCACGCACCCGAAACCAGAGGCGGCGGCCAGGGCTGCCCTGGCAACGCTTCTCAACGACCTCCGCCCAGTGCATGCCCGCACGGTGCTGGCGACGCTGGCTGATGCCTGGAGCAATGCCGAGCGGGCGGCGTACGACCAACGCGGCCAGCTCATCGCGGCGGAACTGGCCCGCTCGGCGCGGCGGCTGGCCACGGCCGGCGCCGACACCGAAGGCGCGCTCTCGACACTGATGGAGCAGCTCGAGCTCGACGACTGGCGATAGACGATCCGGACCGTGAGCGATCATCTGCTGGTTCAAAAGAGGGAGAGCAGGGAGGATCACACTTATCGGAAGGTAGCGTATACTGTCGCCACAGGAGCAGGAGGGCATCGCCGTGAGCGGGCAGACATGGCTGGCCGTGGTGTTCCTCGTTCTGGCTCTGATCTGGCTGGCCGAGCTCGTCGCGATCCATCGCTGGGCGCCGCGCGCGGGTCGGGATCCGCTGTTGATGGTCTCCGGGGCGGCGCTCTTCTTTGTCTTCGCGCTCCCGCTGGCCAAATCGGCGCCCGAGCTCGTCGAGCAGGTCGGGCATCTCTGGGAGGCTCTCGTCCGGCCACTGAGCCGTGGGCGATCCGGAAATCTCCAGGCAACCCCGCGATTGGTGATGCCTGGTAGGACGGTGTTGCTGATCCAGGATCGTGTCCGGATCGGGCGCTACCCGAATAACGACATCGTGATCGATCACCCCACGGTCTCGGCCTACCATGCCGAGTTGATCCGCCGGCCCGACGGCCGCTACGAGCTGGTCGACCGGGAGAGCCGGAACGGCACGCGCATCAACGGTACCCCGGTGCGCAGTGCCATTCTCAGGCACGGCGATCAGATTACCCTCGGGGCTATCACCGTCCATTTCCTGGCGACGTCGACCACTGAGCAGGCGCTCAACCAAGGGGGAGTCCCGCTGCGCCGCCGGTGAGCGGACTCCCGGGCATCTCGAGAGTCGATCGCGTCTGGCACAGCGCTCCGGGCTGCAAACCGTCGAGATAACACGACCGAAAATGTACTATAGTGATGACGCTCCTGTTGGAGAAGCATGTCGAGAGGAGCCAGGACCTGATTGCTCGGTACGTGCAGAAGGCGATGGAGCGAGCGCGCTTCGAGCAGTGGCCGGAGGAGGGTATCGTCTACGGGGAGATCCCGCAGCTACCGGATGTCTGGGCCACGGCGGAGACCGAAGAGGAGTGTCGCCGGGCGCTCGAGGATGTGCTCAAGGAGTGGATCAAGGGAAGCGTCGGTGGGACCTGGTCCGTCGATTGATGACGGACGGTTCCGCGTCTCAGCGCGAGCGCAACGCCGCCTGGTGAGGGCAGCCAGGCGGCGTTCACGCGCTGAGGGGTAGTCGATCTAGTAGCTGGCGCTGAGTTGCCGGCGGGCTCGGAAGCAATCCGAGCAGTAGACCGGGCGATCCTCTCGCGGGAGGAACGGCACCATGGTCTCGCGGCCGCAGTCGCTGCAGATCGCAGGGTACATCGGGCGGTCCGCACGCGGCTCGCGCGCTCGGTAGCCCGACGAACCCGCCTCACCACGGCCGGCGCGCCGGGCCCGGTTCGCCTGGCGGCAGGACGGGCACCTCGTCGGCTCGTTCGTGAAGCCCTTGTCGGCGTAGAACTGCTGCTCACCTGCGGTGAAGACGAAGGTGGTGCCGCAGTCGCGACAGGTGAGGGTCTTGTCGGTGAAGGCATAACTCATCTCGGCGGATGCTCCTTGGGTTCCAGGGCCACAGACCTGCGTCCATGGCCGACACGGATCAGACCTCTTCACGGCTTAGGGGTTTTCTCGCAGAGATGAGTTCGGGGAGACAGGCCCTCGCTGTCGCCTCGAGCCACGCGCGGAAACCCTTGGCCATTAACTCCCACTTTACCACATGCCGCGTGAGAGCGCAACCGCGATAAGCATTTCCTCTCTTGACGACTGATCATCTCTGGCATATAAGGAAAGTCAATCTGAACACGAGCGTGACCCAAGGCGTTCCCGCTCGAGCAGTTCCGGGAGCTCGTCGGTCGCCTGCCCTAACTGCGGCAGCTAGATGAGGCTCTCGCGTCACTCGCTCTCCAGACAGCAGCCGCCGGCACGTGCGCCTGGTTGCATGATCCCGCGCCCGGGCTAGGAAGAATTTCCTACTCGCGACTACCCCCATCGCCATGTAAGGTGTCACGCGGTCACGCGTTTCTCGGAGTGAGCACGCGTTAAGCAGAGCCGAGGAGGGGCGCAGTGACTGGTATGCGCGACGACGATCGAACTGACTCCTTGATCGACGCCCTGGAGCGATCCGCGATCCGGCTCGATGCCGACCCGCTGGCGAGACCGGCACCAGCATTTCGCGCGCGAGGGCGAGAAGCGCTGCTTCGCTCGGGCAGACGGGCTCGCGGCGAACGGCCAGTTCCACTCTCCCGGCGAATCGCGATAGCCGGTGCCGCAGCGCTCGCCGTCGCGCTGATCGCGATGCCGGCACTTGCCGGCCCCGGTGGCCTCGGGGGCGCCTTCTCGAACGTCGCGGCAGGTGTGAGGATGGCTTTCGGCGGGGATGACACATCCCTCGCCGCTGATACCATGGCTAGCAGTAACCAGCAGTTCGAGCTGCTCCAGGAGGAGGACTCGACCCCGGAACCGACACCGCCGGCCACCCCTGAGCCGACCGTCACCCCCGAGGAGACGGCCACGTCAGAGCCGACACAGACACCCGAGTCGACAGTGCCAGAATCCACCACCCAGCAACCAAGCACGCACGGCCAGGCAGTGCGTGAAGTCGCGCGCGATAACCACGGAGCTCAGGTCTCGGCCGTGGCGACCTCTCACGCGAGTGGCGGCGAGACCGACCACGGGCAGCAGGTGAGTGAGGTCGCTCGAGATAACCACGGGGCTGCGGTCTCGGCGGTAGCGACTACGAACGAGCCCGGTGGCGAGACCAACCACGGCCAGCAGGTGAGCGAGGTAGCGCGCGACAACCACGGAGCTCAGGTCTCTGAAGTCGCGCGCTCGAAGGGCGGCGAGGAGGAAGCAGAGGAACAGGAAGGCGAGCAGGAAAGCGACCAGGCAGAGGAACAGGAAGGCCAGCAGGACGGCGAAGAAGCAGGAGAACAGGAAGGCCAGCAGGAAGAGCAGTCCGTCCGCGACGTCGCCCGCGACAACCACGGCGCTCAGGTGAGCGAGGCCGCGAAGTCCGGCAAGCCGGCTGGCCTACCAGGCGGAGATGAAGACGAGGAAGAGCAGGACGAGACTGGCGAGGAGTGATCGGGACGACGCGGACGGCGAGTGGGATGACACCGAACCTTCTTCGCCTCGGAGACCGATCAGGAGTGGCCGGAGCGGAAGTGATTCCGGCCACTCCACCGGACCAGCGCGATGCCGATGAGCGGCTGCTCGTCGACGCAGCGGTCCAGGGGGATGTGGAGGCGTTCGCCGCACTCTACGATCGTTATGTCGATCGCGTCTACCGGCACTGCTACTACCGCACCGGGCACCGCAGCGACGCTGAGGACCTGACCCAGGAAACCTTCCTGCGCGCCTGGCGAGCGATCGGCCACTACCGCAGAACAGAGGCGCCTTTCATCGCCTGGCTGCTGACGATCAGCGACCGGCTGGCAACGAGCCATTACCGGAAGCTGCGCCGGCTTCTCACGACCGATCTCGAGACAGCTCCGCTCCGCCAGTGCTGCCACGAGGATCCAGAGGGAACAGCGATGACCTGGCTAGACTGCGACGATGTCCGCCGCGCCATCCTCCAGCTCCGGCCAGAGCGCCGACAGGTTCTCATCCTTCGCTTCATCGACGGCCTCTCAGTCGCTGAGGTGGCAGCAGCGCTCGGCAAGAGCGAGGCCAACGTCTCGGTCATCCAGCACCGGGCGCTGGCCGACCTGCGCCGCCTACTCGAGCAGCCGGCCGGCGACCGGCACTCGCGGGACGAGAGGAATCGACTGACCCGGCGACTGCGCGGCGCGGTAGCGTGGGCCGCCCGCGAGCGACAGCCATGACTGCGACGCCCGGCTAGCCGAGCCGTTCAGCCTCCCCCAGTGTTGCCCGGTAGAGCGCGTTGAACAGCAAGCGGTAGGTACCTCGAAGCTGGGCGCGGAACTGCGGGCGAAACCCGAAGAGGATCACGCAGCCATCCCCGACCGGCACCTCGGCCAGCGCGGCCTTGCCGCCCAGGTACTCTGCGCCCAGCAGCCAGCCGGAGAGGAGGAGATTGGTCAGGGGATAGCGCGCGACCGCTACCGCTCCAGTCTCTACGGTGAACGCCGGGCCATCGGCCAGCATCACCGCCACCTCTCGTGGGTAGCCATAGCCGAGCGGGTGCTCCGGATCGATCAGCACCTGCAGCAGCGCGCCCGGGCAGGAGAAGCGCTCCGGCGGCAGGCCCTCCAGCGCGTTGCGGACCGGCAAGTAGAGATGGTCGATCGCGACCTCGCTCGCCGAGCCGAGCGCGACCAGCGTCCCACCGAGCTCGACGAACCGCCGCAGGTTGGCGACCCCGCGCTCGCCGATCCCCCCGGCATACTCCGGCGGATAGATCGCGGGGTCGTTGCCGTGAAGGATCTCCTCGGCCGGCTGGTGAGGCAGCACGATGACGTCGAAGCGTCGCTCCAATCGACCCTGCCGCAGATCCTGATCCCTCACGGTGGCGAACGGGAGATGGTAGCGCTCGAAGACGAAGCGCGTCCACCCCTCGTCGATCGCGTTCGGGCGCCAGCTCCGGTAGAGCCCAACGCGAGGCTGGCGGACTCGCCGGAACGGGATCGCCGGTACCTCTTCCAGGCCGCTGAAGGGGCAGCGCGTCTCTCGCGCGATGGCCTCGGCGGCTTCGGGCGCGAGCCCGCGAGCGAGAAAGGTGCCGGACGGCCAGTGCGCCCCCGCCAGCTCGAAGTGGCCGGCCGAGCGCCAGATCTGCGCCCCAGCGTCCAGCAGCCGGTTCACTGCCCGGACAGCAGCGTTGGTCTGTGGGTCGATCAGGTAGCCGACGGCGCCGCTGCCCTGCACTCCCCCCGCCGGATAGCGTGCTTGCCGCACAAGCGAGAGCTCGGCCGCGAAGGGCCGGTCGGCCAGCACAGCCTCGACCCCCATCGCCAGGGGCAAGGTGTGCGCGGTCGTGTCGTAGGGTGGCTTCGGAGGTCCACCGGGGTAGAGCCGGACATCGGGGTAGTGCTGCACTTCGAGGAGCGTCTTGGCGAAGGCACCGAACGGCTGCGCCAGGCGAACGACCGCGCTGCCGGCTGGGTAGGTCACCCCGCCAGCCTCGAAGGGAGCGGTCGCCTCCTCGACCTCGACCAGGCCGGTCAGCAGCGTCTCGATCAGCTCGGCCGCGGCGAGCGGGTCTGGCTGATCGGCCGGGATGATGAAGGCGTAGGGCGACTCGCGCGAGACCGCTCGTCGCTGCACCCGCCAGAAGTTGCGCACCCACTGCTCGCGATAGCGCGCGGCATGGCGAAGGCAGGCATAAACGGCGAGCTTCTGGTAGTCGACGATGTCGCTCAGCCTCCAGATCCCGCCGGGCCAGGGCAGCGGCTGGTTCCAGCCCACGCGGCGGGGATCGCAGTCCTGGATCGCGCGCAGCGCCTCGGGCTTGAGCTCGATGGGCGTGGCGATCCTGCAGCTCGCCGCCTCGGAGAGGAGCCGCACGCCGCCGTGGTAGTGCTGGTAGGCGCGCGATGGGCTGAAGGCATCGAAGATCACGTTCATCGCCACGCCGGCCTTTCCCTCGGCGATCAGCTCGCTGGCGACCGCCGCGCCGAGCTGGGCGATCTCGGCCTGCAAGATGGGATCGACGTTCGGGTCGAACGGGTCGATATACGGCGGCAGGACGAAGCGGGGCCCATCCGGCGACATCTGGTGCTGGTCGAAGACGATGTGGGGATGCCAGCGGTTGTGCACCTGCTCGACGACGAGGCGGGTCTCGGCGAGATTGAACATGAACCAGTCGCGGTTGTTGTCGTGGCCTGCGTACGGGTGGTACAGCGCTGGGGGCGGGGCTCCCTCCGCCGGCGTATCGAGCGTGCGCGCGTACCAGTCGGCGACGAGCTCCAGACCATCGGGATTGAGGCAGGGGATCAGGAGCAACACCACCTCGTCGAGCATTGCGCGCACATCGTCGTCTGCTCGCGTTGCCAGCTCGTAGACGAGCGCGGGGGTCATCTGCGTCGATCCGACCTCGGTGGCGTGGATACTGCAGGTGAGCAGGACAATGCAGCGCCCCGCTCGGGTCAGTGCCTCGGCATTCTGCTCCGCGAGCGCGCGGGGATCGGCGAGCTGCCGCTGGATCGCCTGGAGCTCGCCGAGACGAGCGAGATTCGCTGGCGACGAGATGGTGAGCAGAATCAGCGGCCGCCCCTCGGTCGTCGGCCCGAGCTGCTGGCACAGGACGCGGTTACTGGCAGCCGCCACCGCCTCGAAGTAGGCCACCAGGTCAGGCCAGCGAGCCAGCCGGCGATCGTCCCCTGGCGAGAACCCGAACCAGGCCTCCGGAGGGGGGATCGTCATCGACATGGATTCACCTTCCCAGTGGCCAGCGTACTCCGGTCAATCAGCTCCCAACGCCCGTGCTCAGGCATCTGAGCATAAAGGGACAGTGAGATGGCGAGCGCTCAGATAACCAGGTTCTCCAGCGTGAGCTGGCCGACTGTGATCTGGACGCGATCGCCAGGCTGGAGCGTGAAGTCGTCCGGCGGGACGATACCGGTTCCGGTCATGAGGAAACCACCCCAGGGGAATGCGAGCTCCCGTCCGAGCCAGCGCACCAGGTCGTCGGGCGAGCGCTTCATCTGCGCTGTCGAGGTCTCGCCGGTGAAGACGACAGCGTCGCCACGCCGGATCACCAGCCGGATCGGTAGCGCTGGGGACTGCGCGAACTCGTGGATCACGATACCCGGACCGAGCGCCGTCGCCCCGTCGTAGATCTTCGCTTGCGGCAGGTAGAGCGGATTCGCCCCCTCGATCGAGCGCGAGGACACGTCGTTGCCGGCCGTGTAGCCCACGATCTCCAGCGTGCGCGTGAAGACGGCCACCAGCTCGGGCTCCGGCACATTCCAGGCGCTGTCTCGCCGGACGCGGATCGGCTCGCCAGGCCCGGCGACGCGCCAGCCAGCGGCCTTGAAGAAGAGCTCTGGCCGCTCGGCCTCGTAGACCAGGTCGTAGATATCTTTGACCACGGACTCGGCCATGCGGGCATCTCGGCTCCGCAGGTACGTCACCCCGCTGGCCCAGACCTCCTGCTCCGGCTCCAGTGGCGGCAGGGTCGGATCGGTGGCCGGCTCGCCGGCCGGCAGCACCGCCAGGAGCTCGCGAGCGGCTGCGGCGGGCAATTCCAGGGCCAGCCTCAGGTTGAAGCTGGCCGGGAGATAGTGACCGTCCCTGGCCCAGCGCGGCCCACTAGGCGTGGCATGACGCGTCAGGTACACGAGTCGCCTCCTCGACCTTCTCTGCTGCGATCCTAGCCGCTGTCAGGGGAGACGTCCAGGCCCATGTCCGCTCGAGGTGCCGGGGCAGGCGCATGCCGTATGGTATACCAGAGAGCACCGCCCAGGGCTTTCAGACCCGGGTGGAATCGTTCTGACAGCGACACCCCGCACCGTGAGCGATGACGGGGCTCGCTCGAGAGCGGAGAGGTATTCGACTCGATGTTCCGGCTCATCGTCCTCGATATCGACGGAACTCTCCTCGACCCTTCGGATATCGTGACGCCAGTTGTCCGCGATGCGATCAGCCAGGCCCGAGCGCTCGGGGTCGAGGTGGCGCTCGCCACCGGGCGGCGTCTCCGCTCGACTCGCCCAGTGGTCGAAGAGCTGGGCATTGCGCTGCCGCTGGTCGTCCACAACGGCGCGCTGGTATGGGATACCGCACACGACCGGCCGCTCCACCAGGCTCCGTTCGACCGCCCGACGCTCGCGCTGGTCACGCAGACGGCGCGCGAGCACGAACTCGGCCTGATGCTGATCCGCAGCCCTCAATCGGGGGAGCGCATCGTGCTCACCGACACTCCTGGCCAGGCGAGCGCGCTCCTGGAGGCGGCTCTGGCGACCCGTCCGGGTGACAGCGAACGCCTGCCGCCGGACGCGCTCCCCGATCTGCCCGACGTGCTGACGATCGACCTCTTCGCGCCGGAAGAGCGACTGCGCCCAGTCAGCGCGATGCTCGCCGAGCGCGGTCTCGAGCTCTACCACGCGGGGCCGCTCGAGTGGGACGCGAACCCGCCGTACTGGGCAGCGAACGTCCACATGCCGGGAACGAGCAAGGCCAGCGGAGTTGCCATGCTCGCGCAGCGCCTGGGGATCACGCTCGCGGACGTGCTCGCCGTGGGGGATGGGGAAAACGATCTACCCTTGCTCGAAGCTGCCGGGCTCGGCGTCGCAATGGGGAATGCGGCGCCGCACGTCAAAGCCCGGGCGGCTGCCGTCGTGCGCGGGCACGACGAGGACGGGGTAGCCGAGGCGATCGAGCGCTTCGTCCTGCAGCCGCTTCGAGAGAGTGGCAGGCCACTCCCGCTCCGGCGGTCAGACTGAAGAGCCAGCGAGTGGCCGGCTCGGTACCCTACCCGGCGTTTCGCCTGTTCGCCTGAGAGAGGAGGCTACCCGCCGCGGCACTCGGTAACAGCCCTTGCTCGCAGAGCCCAGCTCCTGTAGGAATACCTCCGGGACGCAACATGATTGGTTCAGGGGAAAGGGAAGGGTAGTGGCTCTCGCTGGACGGTACCAGCGCCTGCTCCTCGTCGCGCTCCTCAGCCTAACGCTTCTCGGACAGCCCTCGCTCGTGTCGGCAGCTCGCGATCCAGCCAATCCCCGGGATTTCTTCGGGATCGTCGGCAGGGACCCGTGGTACGAGTACAACACTGACCCGGAGCGTCACCCGCTCGACGTGAACCGCACGTTCCTCGAGGGGATGATGGCCGACATCGCGGCTATGGGGGCCGGCTGGGTGCGGATCGAGTTCCACGCTGAGTACGACCAGCCAGAAGGGCCCGGCTGGATCGATCCGGTCAAGCACGACTGGTACATCCAGGAGCTGGCACCGCGCTACGGGGTCAAGGTGCTGGCCGTCATGGGCTCCGGGATCCTGGCCGATCTGGATCAGACCTACCGGTTCCGGCACATCAACGACCGGCCCGGTGCCGATGGCCGCAATCGATATAGCCGCGCCTTCGTCCAGCGGGTGAAGGAGATCGTCGACCGCTACGGCGACCGGCTCGGCGCGATCGAGATCCTCAACGAGCCGAACGCGAACCAGATCCTGCACTGGGAGACGCTCGGCCAGGAGAAGGCCGTCGACCCCGAGATCTACGGCCGCATCGCGGTCGACCTCTACGAGACGGTGAAGCCGGCGCACCCATCGGTGCAGTTCGTGGCCGGCTCCCTGCTCCACGATCGCGAGAGCGGCCAGACCGATCATCTCGACTGGCTGCGCGCGGTCTACGAGTCGGAGGCGGTGCGGGACTACGTGCAGCGCACCGGGCGCCATCCCTGGGACGGCGTCTCGATCCACCCCTACAACCTGCCACCGGAGGAGACCCTGGCTGACCTGCGGAGACTGCGCGCCCTCCAGACAGAGTTCGGCGACACCTCCGGAGTCTGGGTAACCGAGATCGGCTACCCGGCTGCCCCGCCGGAGTGGTCGGTCTCCGGCATCATGGACCCGACGCAGCAGGAGATCCGGCAGGCGGAGTTCCTGCGCGAGGTCTACACCAAGCTGCGCGACGAGACGCCGTTTGTCGACCGCGTCTTCTGGTTCAAGTACGAAGACTTCGGGGACGGCCACGACTACGCCAACTGGGGGCTGGTCCGGCTGCGGGACTCCGCCTTCCGCTATGGCCGCGAGGCGACGCCGTGGCCACGCAAGCCGGCCTACATGGTCTACCAATCGCTGGCGCGGCCGGAGATGCTGCCTACCGCTCCCGTTCCGCCACCGCTCAACGCCGGCCCCGACGTCTGGTACTTCCCGGAGACAGGCCACACGCTGCGCGGTCCCTTCTTGCGCTACTGGCTCGAGCATGGAGGTCTCGCGCTGTTCGGCTACCCCAAGACCGAGGTGTTCTTCGTGGCCGGCCGGGCAGTGCAGTACTTCGAGCGCGCGCGCTTCGAGTACTGGCCGGAGTTCCGAGGCACCCCCTACGAGGTGCAACTCGGCCTGCTCGGCTGGTACGTGGCGCGGGGACGCCAGTTCGAGCGGCAACCGCCGCCGAGCCCCGACCAGCCGCCCGACCCGAACCGCGTCTACTTTCCGGAGACCGGTCAGTACCTGGGCGGCGCCTTCAAGCGCTACTGGGAAGAGCACGGCGGGCTCGCCATCTTCGGCTACCCGATCAGCGGCGAGCTGACCGAGGTCAACCCCGCGGACGGCAAGACCTACACGGTACAGTACTTCGAGCGTGCCCGGTTCGAGTACCATCCAGAGCATGCCGGCACCGAGCACGAAGTGCAGCTCGGCCTGCTCGGCAATCAGGTTCTGAGCACGATGAGCTGGTACCGTTGAGCGCGTGAGGGGGACGGAGGGAGACGGGCGCGATGTCCGAGCGTGAGCAGCCGGCAGCGCAGACGCCGGCAGTCCAGACGGTAGGCGTTCCGGCCCCGTTGCCGTTCGGCCTGCCAGTTCCTGCGGGTAGCCCGCTGGTGCCGGCCGAGCGCCGACCAGCGATCGAGGCAGTCGAGCACATTGCCGTTCGCGTTGCCGATATCCGCCGGGCCGAGGCGTTCTACCACGACTTCTTCGGCATGGACGTCGTCTTCCGGGCCCGCCGGGCAGGCGAGCGATGGGAGTTCCTGCCCGCCGATTTCGACTGGGACACCGGGCTGCGGCAGGGGATCTACCCGGAGTACTGCTACCTCCGCAATGGGCCTCTGGCGCTTCTGATCCAGGCGGCCGGTCGAGGCACAGTGTTCGTGGAGCCGCGGCTTCAGCACATCAGCCTGCGGGTCGCCCCCGAGTCGCTGGTCGAGCTCCGCGGCGTGGCCCTGGCGAGGGGATACGCTGTCAGCGAAGACCAGCGCCACTCGTTCGTCTTCCGCGACCCGTTCGGGATCACCTGGCATCTGACCGACGGTCACGCTGGGCCAGACGAACACGAGAGCCGGATTTGACGCGTCTCCTGGCAGATGTTACCGTAGAGGTCGAGCACACCTGGATGGCGTAGCTGAGGGTGCACCGTTCACGCGGAGCCGGCCCGGTGATGCACTGTGATAGCGGCTTCGCCTCGTCGGCCCTTCGATCGAAAGCACGTGCCCGATGCTGGATGCGTACCGTGAACTCATCGATCTCCTCGCCGAGACGCCAAAGCGTCTCCAGAACCTCGTCGAGGGCCGGGAACTCCCCGCGCAGCGGTCGAACGAGGACTGGGGCCCGATCGAGGTCATCGCCCATATGGTCGACGCAGAGCGGCTATCCCGCGAGCGGATCGTGCGGATGCTGGCCGAAGACACCCCCTACTTCCGGGCCATGAACCAGCTCGAGCTGGCGCGGGCAGGCGACTACGCCAGTCGCAGCCTGCACGACGTCCTCGAGGCCTTCGGGCATGAGCGCGGCGAGACGCTCTCGGTGCTGATGAACCTGGCCCCGAAGGATTGGGGTCGAAAGGCTATCCACGAGACGCGCGACGAGATCACGATCGAGGACATCATCGAAGACCTGATCCAGCACGACCGAGAGCATCTCGACCAGATCCAGCACCTGCTGGGCGGGTAGAGAACCGGCACCAGTCACCGTCCGGCTACAGGAAGCCTGCGATAGACACGGCCTACCCACCGAGCGGCTCGTGTCCTCCGCTCGCTGGGTAGGCCCGAGAGGCGCTCAGGCTCTCGACCGAGGACAGCTCACTGTTTATCGACCTCGATCGTGCCGACTATGAGCGGCACGAGGTGGCCATCGGCGCGGCGCATCCTCACCTCGACCGACCAGGTGCCGGCTTCCCAGAACGTTACCTGTCCCTCGTACACGCCATGCCCGACCGGCTCGAGCCGACCAGTCGTCGCCCCGCCGTCAATGCCCAGGTAGAAGCTGGCGAGCGGCGCGAAGGCTTCCGATGAGAGCCCCTCGGTGACGGTGACGTCCGGCGGCAGCGGCTCGCCGGTCTCGGCGTCCACGAAGGCTAGGCGAAATACGACGCGCTGGTGCGCGAGCGGCCGCTCGGGGTCTGTCGTGATCCGGAGCAGGTAGGCTCGCCCGTCAGTGCCGTTGAACGTCGGGAGTACCGTCACGGCCGCCTCTCGATACGCGCGGCTGTTGAACGAGTCGACACGCTCGGCGACCACCGTCAGCGTCCAGGGGCCGGCTTTCTCCAACGCGACCTGTCCCCGGTAGCGCGCGTAGCCGGCTGGCTCTAGCTCGACGGTCACCAGGTCGTCCGCTCCGCGGTAGCTCAGAGAAGCGGTCACCCGATCAGGTGGGTCGTAGCGGACGTCATCCTGGCCGGGGCGGAGCGGCTGGGCCGTCGCTGGGTCGACGAAGCGCGCCTCGATCGTCACTGGCTGACGGATGGGCACCCTGGCTGGCTCGACCGACGCTGCCAGGGCGGCGATCGGCCGGGCGTCGGCCGGCGCACTCCGCGGGAGCGTGCCGCCGGCCGGAGCGCGCCCGATGGACTGGCGGTAGAGCTCGTTCAACGTGGTCACGCTCGACGCCCCGATCGGCACCGTGAAGACCTCGAAACCGGTTATCGTGTCGATCACGCTCAGCTCGCTCTGGCTCTGCGCTGCGCCGGTATCCCAGATCTGGGCGTAGAGAAAGCGGCCGTCCTGGCTGAGGAATATCTCGCCCGGGCTCGCGCCGGGCAACCAGTGACCAACGATGCGCCACGACGCTGTATCGATCACCCAGATCCCGTCCACCCTCTCCTGATACGCCTCCCCCTCAAACCCGATCGCGTAGAGTCGACTCCCGTCCGGCGAGAGCTGCATCCCGCCACCGGCAAAGGAGACCTTGGCTGCGGCCTCCCGGACGAGCAAGCCGCGCAGCGCGGCGAGGAAGCGCTCGAGCCGGGAAGTGCCGGCTGGTTCGGCTCCTGTCTCGACGACGACCTTCCCCTCGATCTGCTGGCGCTCCAGGTCGACGATCGCCATCTCGCCGGTGGCCGGCGAGAAGACGTAGAGCCGGCGTCCGTCGGGCGAGACGGCATGTTGTGAGATGGGAAAGCCTCCGGCTCCGGAGAACGCGAGATCCAGCGAGGGGCCGAGTTCCCCAGAGGCCAGGTCGAAGAAGTTCACCAGGATCTCGCTGCCCCCAGTGTAGACGAGCCCGTACAGCCAGCGACCGTCAGGCGTCGGCCGGCCATCCCAGAGGGGTACCGTGCCCGGCTGCGCCTCGACGACCGTGCGCGCTTCGACGATACCCTCGGGGAGCCGCAGTCGGGTGTAGAGGATCGGCCCTTCCTCGCCAGCGGGGTCTCGGTCTGTCGGGAGCGCGTCCCACGTCGACGCCAGGACAACGAGCCTCCCGCCGTCTGGGGAAGCGAGCAGGCGGGCGTACCCTGGCGCCCGCTCTCCGGTATCGACCACCCAGCGCGCGACCTCCGCGCCGGTCGCGCGATCGAGTACCGCGACCGTGATCGAATTCGTCCCCTGCCAGACATGGCCGGCCACGTAGACGCGATCGGCCGTGACCGCCACGCTGTCGAGCATGAGCTGCGGGCGCTCGTCGACCGGGCCCGAGTCCGGCGTCGCGGCACCGGCTGAGGCGGCCCACTCCATGACCTCCGCGCGCCACTGCGTCTCGAGCGTGTCAGTCGCGAGCGCTATGACGGAGCCGACCTGACGGCCTCCGACGTCCTCGACCTGGCGAACGACGAGCTGGCGACCATCCGGCGAGATCGCCGCATCCGTGGGCGGGTAGAAGCCGGCTGTCTCGAGAATCGGCTGCGGCAAGCGGTGCCCTGGCACCAGAGCGGCCAGCGACGAGCGGCCGGTTTGCTGATCATAGAGACTGAAGAGCAGGGTATCAGGGAGCGCGACCGGCTCGGCCTCGGCCACAGTTTCCCTGAGCTCATGCCTGCCGGCGGCCATTGCGGCGACGATGCTCAGCCCGGCAACGAGCGCCAGGATCAAGACGACGGCGACGAGCGAGCGGACACGGTAGATCATGGAGAACCTCCGTCGGTGTGCGACCTCGACTACCCACCGGTACTACAACGCGCAGACCGCGAAGGTTCCCATCTCGAGGAAGCGTTGCCCCACCCTCGAGGAGGGACACACAGCGATCCCTGGACACCTTTCGGTGCACCGGATCGGACAGGCGCTGGAGGGCGGGAGAGGCGACCTAGTACGGGTTGCTCGGAGCAGCGGCCCGCACCAGCTCCAGTACCTGCTCCTCGGTGTCGGCCGCCGTGATAGCCCGCACCACCAGCTCGTCGAGCACGCCGTCCCACGGCTGGAGTGCCGCCGGTAGTTCCTCGGGGCGTTCCACCGCGATCGCCGTCTGCCTGGCGCTCACGCCCATGCGGGCAAAGTGTTCCGAGTAGCCCGGGATGCGCTCGTAGCGCCCAGCCTCTTGCTCCAGCCGCTGGATCGCCGCGGGGCCGATGGCGACGCGCACGTAGGCATAGAGCTTCGGCCGCGGACGGCCAGCCTGATCGGCCCCTTCCTGCAGCCAGCCAGCGGAGACGCGCGCGTGCTCAGGCGTAAGCCAGTTGAAGAGCACGGCATCGGCCTCTGCGCCAGCGAGCCGGCACATCCTCGGCCCCAGCGCCGCAACCACCAGCTCCGCCGGTAGCGCTTCCCGGAGCGCCCGGATGCCCTGCCGGACTCGCCTCAGGGCACCCGGCCCCGACCCGCTGCCGACTCCGAGTCTCAGCCGGTCGAGCGGCAGTCCTAGCCGGCGCACCTGCTCGACGATGCTCTCCGGCGTACGGCGCGACAGCGGGATCACCCCCACCCCCAAGCCGATCCGCTCGGTGGCCGTCGCCGCCTGCGCCAGCGCGGCCAGCCCGTCACCGTCCGGTGTGTCGTTCACCCAGAAGGTGCGGTAGCCGTGCTCCTCGGCGGCGGCCGCCGCTGCCCTGATGACGGTGGCCGGCGTCGTTGCCGCAAGCCCGAACCCTCGCGCGCTGCCGCTCATGGCTCCCCCTTTCCGGTCGCGTGCTCGCCCGGCAGTGTCGTGCTGCCAGGCCCGCCTCGTCGCACAGCATGCCGCACACGGGGTGGCCGGCCAAGAGGCGCGAGGCGCGCCTACACTCGCTGGCCATGGAGCGGGCCAGCACGCGGGGACTGGGACACTCGGCTCGCGCAAACGCACCCTAGCGTTGAGGTAAAAGTGACGATCCACTAGTTGCCAGATACGCCCGCAGGGACTAGTATGAGCGTGTGATTCCCACCACAGCGACTAGCCGCACGATCCGGCTGGTGCCGCGCAAGTCACAGCACGTCGTCGGTAGCCTGTTCGCCGAAAGGGGGTCCCATGGCAACTGTCGAGCAGGTTCCGGACCGCGCCCAGTGGGATGCCACCAACTACAGCAACAAGGATCGACTCCTGCGTGTAGTGCGCGAAGAGGCCAGGCGCGTTATGGAGCTGGCCGAGCGCCCGGAGCATTGGGAGGCGCCGACCGCCTGCGGTCACTGGTAGGTGCGGGATATCGTCGGCCATATGGTCGATGTGACCGAGGGTTATCTGAAGGACTTCGACATCGCGCGCAGCGGCGGCCAGGCGGAGCCGGCCCTGGGACTGCGCGTGATGGCCAAGCGGCTGGACGAGCGCGCGCAAGCCTTCCGCTCGGTGCCACAGTCCGAGCTGCTTCGGCGCCTGCGCGACGACTTCGAGCGGGTCATGGCGATCTTCGAGGGATTGAGCGCCGACGAGTGGACCGGGCTGCAGGTACCGCATGCCTACATGGGCCCGCTGCCGGCGTTCATCTACCCTGTCTTCCAGCTCATGGACTACGGGGTGCACGGTTGGGATATTCGCGAGGGACTCGGCCTGCCCAATGGCCTGCCGGGCGACGTGGCCGACTTCCTCGCGCCGTTCATGTTCATCCTGTGGCAGGTGACGACGGACACCGAGCGGGTCGGCTCGGAGCCGATCCAAGTCGGCTTCCGGGTGTCCGGCCGGAACGGCGGAACCTGGCGCGTCACCGTCAACGCGAGCGGCTACGCCTACGAGCCCTGCCCGCCCGATGAGCTGAACGCGCCGACCGTGTTCGAGTTCGATCCGGGAAGCCTCGTCCTGACCGCCTTCGGGCGGGTGCGCGCCGGCACCGCTTACGGCGATCAACAGGTCGCCGACCGCTACCGGTCGCTCTTCTTCTCGATTTAGAGGCCGATCCCGGGCCTGCCGAAACGCGCGGCGCCTAGCTCGGCAACGCTCGCCGGAGCAGGGGGCGGCGGCGGTTGAGCTGCCAGATGCGGTAGTTCAGGGCGGCAGCGAAGCCAGTCCAGGCCAGGTACGGCAGCAGGAGCAGCCCGGCCAGCGGCCGAGCGCGCGCGGCTAGAACCGCTGTGCTCGCGATCATCCCCCAGAGGGGCGCGATCACCGCGAGTCCACCGGAGAGGCTGCGTCGGCCGAAGAAGACGGCCGACCAGAGGACGTTGAGCACGAGCTGCAGCCACCAGCTCAGCAGCGCAGCCCGACCGGCACGGTCGTGCCCGGGCGAGGCGTGTGCCGCACGCCGGACCAGCCACGCAGAGACGGCCATCATGCCGTACAGCACCGTCCAGACCGGGCCGAAGAGGCGATCCGGAGGTGTCCAGCGAGGCTTGCGCAGGCTCCGGTACCACGGGCCGAGAGAGCGGGCGGTGAAGAGACTGCCGAGCGCGGCAGCGCCGTAGCTGGCGGCCACGAACGGGAGTAACGAGCGGAGCTGTCGAGACCAGGATCGAGATCGTGCCTGCATGGGCGCACCTCCAGGTGACCGGTGAACGGATCAGCTCACCCGGCGGAGCCGTGAGGCCAATCAAACCATAACCGCTCGCAATGCGTACTGGTCCGGACTCTGTGCACGGGCTCGCGGTTCAGAACGCGGCTGGTACCCCGAGCTCGTTCGCCAGCGCCCGCAGATCCTGAAGAACCTTCGGGTGCACCGGGATCCCGTTGGCCCGCCGGTCGGCTTCCGCCTCGAACTCAGGATCCCCCGGCACGAGCACGCGCTCGGCTCCGGCGACCGGCTCAGCGGTACGCAGCTCGTGCAGCATCTCGTCCATATGAGCCAGAAACTCGTCGAGCGGGCGGAAGGCGTCGATGCGCCAGGCCATGAACGCGTGCCCGGTGTTCGATGGACGGGCCTCGCCCCGCGAGCCGGACACGTACCTCGCCCAGGCGGCGCCGGCGAGCTGCCCGCAGAGTACCTCGACGAAGAGCGCGAGACCATACCCCTTGTGGCTACAGAGCTCAGGGAACGCGCCCAGCGGCGTCAGGGCGACTGCGGCGAACGGATCGGTCGTGACTTCCCCGTTGCGGTCGAGCGCCCAGCCGGCTGGGATCGGCTTCTCAGCGCGCTGGGCATTCTCGATCTTGCCCCAGGCAACCGTGCTGGTCGCCATATCGAGCACGAAGGGGCGCTCCTTGCCGGCCGGGATGGCGACGGCAATCGGCGCCGTACTCAAGTACGGCTCTCGAGCGTTCGTCGGCACGACGAGCGGCGTCGCGTTCGTCATCGCGAGGCCGCAAAGTCCCGGCTCCTCGAGCGCCATGGTCGCGTAGTAGCCGGCGATGCCGAAGTGGTTACTCTGGCGAACCGTCGCCATGCAGAGGCCCGTTTCCTTGGCCTTCTCGATACAGCGACGCATAGCGCGATAGGCTGCCGGATGGCCCAGGCCATTGTCGGCGTCGAAGGCGACGGTGGAGGGAGTTTCGGTGATGACCCTGAAGTTCGGGCGTAGGTTGACGAGCCCTCTCCGGACTCGATTGACGTAGTAGCGCAGTCGAGCGATGCCGTGCGAGTCGATGCCGCGGATATCGGCAGCGATCAAGACCTCGGTCGTGATCCGGGACTCCTCCTCGCTCGCACCGAGGTGAAGGAAGACGTCGTTGACGAACGCTCCGAGCGCCGATACCGGGACGCGCACCGTGCTCTGTGCCATCGTTCCCTCCCACTACCCGCCGCTGCTTCATCGCCGAGCGACCACGACGTGGCTCGAAGGCTACCAGACTCGAGCGAGCCGTCCTGATGACGCGCTCTTCCGAGAGCAGAAGCGTCGACATGGTACCATGCTACGAGAAGATCGGCTTAGACGGAAGCGACGGGAGATGACGATGTTCGGCACGGTACTGATCCCGCTCGATGGCTCGGAGCTGGCGGAGGAGGCGCTTCCGAACGCGAAGGGGATCGCCGAGAGGACGGGCGCGGTTCTCCATCTCGTCCGGGTGGTGCCGATCGACGCGCCACCAGACGAGGCCGCCGAAGCGCGCGAGTATCTCTCGCGTCTGGCCGGGCAACTCGGAGACCGCGTCCAGCTCAGCGTGCGATACGGCCATCCGGCTGCCGAGATCATCGACCTGGCCCAGGAGCTGGCCGACCCGATTATCGTGATGACCACGCACGGGCGCGGCGGGCTAGGACGTTGGTTGTACGGGAGCGTCGCCGACCGCGTCGTCCGTGGGGCGGGGGTACCGGTGCTGCTGATCCGCTCTGGGCTTCCCCAGCGCGCGCTGGGCGAGGTTCGCAGCATTATGGTACCGCTCGATGGCTCGCCGCTCGCCGAGGCAGCCCTGCCCTACGCCGTCGAGCTCGCCAGGCGGTTCGACGCCGAGCTGCACCTGGTGCGCGTCGTCGAGACTCCCGAGATCTACGCGCTGCTCGGCACTCATGCGCAGGCCGCCGCCTCAGGAGAGGTACTCGCCGAGATTGCCCAGCAGATGATCGATGACGCCTCGAACTACCTGAACGAGTTGGCCGAGCGGCTGCGCGCCGAGGGAGTCCGGGTGGAGAGTCATGTGCTCGAGGGGCTGGCGATCGAGCAGCTTCTCGCGTTCGAGCGGGAGCGCCAGCCGGATCTGGTGGTGATGGCCACGCATGGACGCGGTGGGCTCAGCCGGGTCATCTTCGGCAGCGTCGCCGAGCATGTGCTCCGCGAGGGCAACGCCCCGGTCATGCTGGTGCGCCCGGCGGAGCCGGAGGAGAACGGTTGATTCAGGCCGGAACAACAAGGAAGCGGAGGGGCGACCGGCAACGTGGTCGCCCCTCGCGCTTTCTTGCCGGATCCTACGCGGTGCGAGCCGGCGCGCCGACCAGCGCCCGAGCCTCCTCGTAGATCCGATCCACGCTCGGGATGACCGCGCGCTCGAGCGGCTCCGAGAACGGGATCGGCACGTCGGGCACAGCCAGCCGGCGGATCGGGGACTTCAACGCGTCGAACGCGCCCTCCTGGATCCGGAAGGCCAGCTCGCCGGTCATGCCGTAGCTGCGGTAGTCCTCGTCCACGATCAGCACGCGCCCGGTCTTCCGGGCCGACGCGACGAGGGTGTCGGCGTCCAGCGGCACCAGCGTGCGCACGTCGATCACCTCGGCGGCGACGCCGTCCTGCGCCAGCCGCTCGGCGGCACGCAGGCAGCGGTGCACCATGAGCCCAGCGCTGACCATCGTGAGGTCAGAGCCCTCGCGGCGCACCGCGGCTTTGCCGAACTCGACCGTGTAGCGCTCTTCGGGGACTTCCTCCTCCTCGCCTTCGAACGGCAAGAAGGGCAGGCCGGTCAGCAGCTTGTGGCCGAAGATGACCACCGGATTCTGGTCGCGCAGCGCGCTGATGGTGAGCCCCTTGGCGTCGTAGGCCGTCGAGGGCACGACGACCTTGAACCCCGGCACGTGAGCGAACAGGCCATAGAGCACCTGCGAGTGCTGCTCGGCGTCGCCGTAGCCGCCGCCGATCGCGGTGAGCACCGTGACCGGCATGGCGAACTGGCCGCCGGACATGTAGTGGTTCTTGGCCATGTGGTTGTACATCTGGTCGAAGCCGGCGCCGAGGAAGTCGACGAACATGAGCGAGACCACCGGGTGCATCCCGACGGCCGCCGCACCGACGGCCATGCCGAAGAACGTCTGCTCGGTGATCGGAGTGTCCACCACGCGGTCACGGCCATACTTCTGGTGGAGGCCCATGGTGAAGCCGAAGACGGCGCCCCAGTAGGTGACGTCCTCGCCCAGCACCACGATGTCTTGCCGCTCGGCCATCTCCTGGTCGATGGCCTCGGCGATCGCGAAGGCGATCCCTTTCATCGTCCTCATCGGAACACCCCCGTCAGTGCTTCAGCCGGATCCGGTAGCGGGCTCTGCTCAGCGAAGGCCACTGCCTGCTCGACGGCGCGCTGCGCCTCCGCGCGGAGCGCCTCCAGCGTCGCGTCGTCGGCCCAGCCCAGCTTCTTGAGCCGGTTCCCGAGGCGCGGGATCGGATCGAGCGCGCGCCAGAGCTCGACTTCCTCTTTCGTCCGGTACTCCTCGGCATCACCCTCGAAGTGCCCGCGATAGCGGTAGCAGACGGCCTCGATCAGCGCCGGCCCCTGGCCCTCGCGCGCCCGCTGGATCGCCGCCCGCGCCGCGCGGTAGACGTCGATTACGTCCATGCCGTCGACCAGATACGCGGGCACGTTGTAGCCCAGCGCCCGCTGGAACTGGTGCGGTTGGGAGAGCGCCGCCCACTTGGGCGTGGAGTCGGCATACATGTTGTCCTCGACGACGATGATCAACGGGAGCTGCCAGAGCACCGCCGCGTTGAGCGTCTCGGTGAAGGTGCCGTGGTTGGCCGCGCCTTCACCGGAGAACGCGACCGCGACGTTCCGCTGGCCGCGCTGCCGGAAGGCGAAGGCGGCGCCGGCTGCCTGGGGAAAGGAGGCACCCACGATGCCGCTGCAGGAGAAGTTCTTCTCCTTGTCGAACAGGTGCATGTGGCCGCCTTTGCCGCGGCAGAGGCCGGTCTGCTTGCCGAAGATCTCGGCCGCCAGCTTGCTCGGGTCGACGCCTTTGGCGAGCGCATGGTGGTGAGGCCGGTGAGTGCTCACCACCACGTCCTCAGCCTCCAGCAGCGAGCAGACGCCGACCGCGACCGCCTCCTGCCCGACCGCCAGGTGCATCTCACCCCGAATCGGCCCGGCCGCCATGTTGAACTCCGGGGTCTTGCCGATGTAGTAACGGTCAGCGATGGTCTCCTCGAAGTGGCGGATCAGGCACATCTGGCGGTAGGCGGAGAGGAGCGCGTCGCGGGTCAGGCCAGCTTTCTCGACGAGGTACTGGAGATCCGCAAGACTCGGCTCCGGTTTCCACATGCCTCACCTCCCTCGCTGGCGTGGACACCGCTCTTGCGTTGTAGCCGGGCTCTACCCCCAGCATAGTCAGCGACCCGACCGGTGTCAATCAGTCAAGGCGCGGAACGGTGAAGGCTAGCCCGGCTTTATGGATTGCTCGTGAGCTCCAGGGCCCGTTCTGGCCTGTCGGTCGCTTCCCTGTCTCCAGGCGCGGGCTACTCGCTCACCTTGCTCACGACCGCTCCGTACAATCGGTGTTGAAATGGAGATGTATACACCACTAGGGGTGAGAGCGTGAGGCAGCGGATGCACCGGACGCAGATTCTGCTGGAGCCGGAGCAGTATCGAGCACTGGTCGAGCTGGCCCGGCTAGAGGGGCGCAGCCTGTCCGAGCTGCTGAGGGAGCTGGTTCGCGAGCACCTGGCTCAGCGGGATCAGGCTGCCGACGTGATCCTGGCACGGCAAATGGCCGCCCTCGAGCGGATCCGTCAGCACCGGCAGGCGGTACTCGAGCGTCGCGGTGGCGTGCCGCTCGATATCGACATTGCGGCACTCGTCGCGGCGGAGCGGGAGGAGCACGATGCAGACATCTTGGCCGGCTCGACGGACGATCGTCGTTGACGCCAGCCTCGCGATCTGCGTCGTGGTGCCGGTCGTCTCTCGCGTTGACCCGCTCGATTTGCTGATCCAGTGGCGGCGCGAGAGGGCGAGGGTGGTGGCGCCGATACTCTGGTTGGCTGATAGCGCATCGGCACTGCGGGCGCTCGTGCACACTGGCGCCATCTCCCTGGAAGAAGGCCGTCGCGCGTTACACGACCTGCTGGCGTTGGAGGTAGAGCTCCTGCCGATGACACCTGAGCAAACGCGCGCTGCGTTTGAATGGGCCACGCGACTCGAGCAACGGCGGGCCTACGACGCCTTCTACCTCGCGCTCGCCGAGGAGTTGGGGGCTGAACTCTGGTGCGCAGATCAGCGTCTGGCCGCGAGCGCTCGGCGAGCGGGCGCAACCTGGGTTCAGTCGATCACCAGCAGGCGTTGACCTGTCCATGAGGCGGAGCAGACTGAGCCGGCCCCCGCGAGGCTGCACGACTCACTTGGCCAGCGGGGAGGAAATCGGCTATACTCCGGCTCGACAATTGCCGATCGTCAAGGATGAGCGCGCTACTGGCGCATCGTCTGGACGACCGCAAGGAGGATCGAATGCACCGCCACCGGTTCCATGTCTCGCTGCCCGCCCGCACGTCGCTCAGCGGATCGTGGTCGGCCTCCTCCAGCTCCGGTCGCGGCGCCAGTAGTCCCTCCGGATCCAGTCGCCGTCCGGGGTTCCCGGACCTGATCGTCAAGGATGTACTGGACCGGAGGGAACAACGTGGAGAAGCTAACGATCCGGCTCGCGCTCGATCTTGACGGTGTATTGACCGAACACCCGGCGCCACTCGCCCAGGCGGCGAATCGGGCGCTGGGGATGCAACTCCCCGACCATGCCTTCGTCGACTCGGCCGGCTGTAACGTGCCCGATGCGGTTCGCGAGTGGGTCTACGGGCCAGGCGGCCCGGCCAGCCTGCTAGAGGCCGCCCCGCGGGCGCAAGAGCTGCTGCAGCGACTACTCGATACTCTCGGCGCCGAGAACGTCTGGATCGTGACTGCTCGGCCAGCTCGCTCCCGGGCGGTAGCCGAGGACTGGCTCCGCCGTCATCGCTTCCCGGCCTGCCGGATCGAGTTCGCCGACGACAAGGTCGAAGTCGCGCGCGCCCTGGGTGTGACGCACGCGATCGAGGACAGCCTGCGCCACGCGACGTGCTACGCCCGTGCCGGCATCACCTGTTTCCTCCTCAGCAGCGAGCCTGCCCCGGCCGATGAGTCACCTCTCGTCGTCCGGGTACCGGATCTGGCACAGGCGATCGAGCGGATCCTCAGCCTGGCCGGTGAGATCGGGCCTGTGCTTCCCCAGGCGAACGCCCGCTGGCACGAGCCCGAAGATGCCGAGCCACGACGCAGGCGCATCGTCATCAGTGACCTGATCGATGAGAAGGCGCGCCAGCGGCTGGCGGCAGAAGCCGATATCGTCGACATCGACGGGCGAGACCGCGCGGCGCTGCTGAAGGCCGTCCAGGACGCCGATGCGCTGATCGTGCGCAGCGAGACGCTGGTGACGCGCGAGGTACTGGCGGCTGCTCCAAGGCTTCGGGTCATCGCCCGCGCTGGAAGCGGAGTCGACAATATCGACCTCGAGGCGGCTACCCAGGCAGGGATCCTCGTCCTCAACGCGCCTGGCGCGAACGCGGTCTCAGCCGGCGAGCACACCATCGCGCTGATGCTGGCCATCGCCCGCTGCGTGCCCGAGGCCAACGCCAGCACGCACGCCGGCCGCTGGGAGCGCAAGCGCTTCAAGCCTTTCGACCTCAAGGGCAAGACGGTCGGCATCGTCGGGCTGGGGCGCGTCGGGTCGGTGGTCGCGCAGCGCCTGCGCGCCTTCGAGGTTCGGCTCCTCGGCTACGACCCGTACATCACGCGCGAGCGGTTCGCTCAGCTCGGCGTGGAGCCGGTCGACTACGAGACGTTGCTCGAGAATGTCGACATCATCACCTTCCACGTCCCAGCGACCCCGGAGACGCACCACATGCTCGATGCCGATGCGATCGCCCGGCTCCGGCCCGGGGCGATCGTCATCAACTGTGCCCGCGGCGAAGTCGTCGATCCGGTGGCGCTGGCGGAGGCCCTCCAGCGCGGGCACGTGGCCGCCGCCGGCATCGATGTCTTCCCAGAGGAGCCTGCCTACGCCAGCCCGCTCTTCGGCCTGCCTAACGTTGTCCTCACGCCGCACATCGGGGGCTCCAGCCGGGAGGCCCTGGAGGCTGTCGGCGAGATTATCAGCACGACCACACTGGCTGCTCTGCGTGGCGAGATCGTCCCGAACGCGGTCAACCTGCCCGCGGCCTCGCTGCGCGCGCCGGAGCTGCTGCGGCTCACTCAGGTAGCCGACGCGGCCGGGCACCTGATCGCCGTCCTCCAACCCAACCGTCCGAGCACGTTCGCCGTGACAGTGCGGGGGCAGGTCGCGCCTGACGTGGCCGAGCACGTCACAGCGGCGGCGCTCAGCTCAGCGCTCCGCCGCTGGTCAGATCGCCGGGTGACGCCGGTCAACGCGAGGCTCGTGGCTGCCGAGCTGAACCTGCTCGTCAGCGTGCGCTTCGACTCGAGCGCGGCAGCGATCCCGGAGTTCAGCTTCGAGGTCGACGGCGAGTCGCCCCACCACGTGACCGTGCGCTGGGATCGCAAGGACGCCGGCATCATGGAGGTGGATCGCTTCTCACTGGAGCGGCCGCTGGCCGGGCACATGCTCATCACGCACCACCGGGATCGTCCGGGGATCGTGGGGCAGATCGGAACCATCCTGGGTCGCTACGAGGTCAACATCGCCGGGATGCAGGTCGGCCGGCACCAGCGCGGGGGCGAAGCCATCATGGTGCTCAACGTCGACGACCCGATCCCCGAGGAGGCGCTAGCCGAGATCCTCACCATCCCGCATATCTCGACGGCCTACGTGGTCTCGCTGCCCGAGCCAGCGCCGCAGATGGCCGGGCGCCCGGTGAGAGCCGCGCTCAGCCAGCCGGCGGACTGAGGAGCCGCGCCGCTCGCGCAGCTCCCGGTTGCCGCCCGGATGTCGCGGCGGGTGGCTCAGCCGGACGCCTGACGCGCAGCCGCTGCGACATCGCGGTACAGGTCGAGCGTCCGCCGCGCGATCGCTGCCCAGCTAAAGTGTTCCTCGACCCGCCGGCGGCCGGCCTGGCCCATCCGCTTTCTCAACACGGGATCGCGCGCGATCCGGTTGATCGCCTCGGCCAGCGCGCGCGAGAACCCATCTTGGTCGATCGGCTCGAACGTGCCCGGCTTCAATTCGAGGTCGACGAGGAAGCCCGTCTCGCCAGGGACGACGACCTCCGGGATGCCGCCGACGTTCGAGGCCACGACCGGCGTCTCGCACGCCATGGCTTCGAGGTTGATGATGCCGAACGGCTCGTACACCGAGGGGCAGCAGAAGACGGTCGCATGCGAGTAGAGCTGGATGACCTCGCGGCGTGGCAGCATCTCCTGGATCCAGATGACGCCAGGCCGGCCGGAGCTCACCGCGGCCACGCGCTCCGTCATCTCCCGTCCGATCTCCTCGGTATCGGGCGCGCCGGCGCAGAGGACGACCTGGAGCGCCGGATCGAGGTAGGGGATCGCGTTGACGAGATGGATGATCCCCTTCTGCCGGGTGATCCGGCCGACGAAGAGGACGTAGGGACGTGCCGGATCGATCCCGTAGCGGACGAGCGCGTCGACGGCATGGGTCTTGCGGTACTCGTCGGCGTCGATCCCGTTGTGGATCACGTGCACACGTTCGGGCGGCACGGCGAAGTGACGCAGCACGTCCTCGCGGGTCGAGCGAGAGACTGCGATCACGGCGTCAGCGTGCTCGATCCCGGTGCGCTCCATCCAGCTACTGAGCTGGTAGCCCGCTCCGAGCTGCTCCGCCTTCCACGGGCGCAGCGGCTCGAGCGAGTGGATGGTGACGACGAGCGGGACGTTCCAGAGTAGCCGGGCCCAGAACCCGGCCAAATCGGTGTACCAGGTATGGCAGTGGACGACCTCGGCGTCGATCGTATCTTTGGCCATCGCCAGGCTGCGCGAGAGCGCGTCGAGCGCGCCGATGAAGCGCGGGTCGGTGTTGCGCCGCACCTCGTCCCAGCCGACGTAGCCCTTGACGCGCAGGTTGCCTTCCTGGTGATCCTGATCCCCGAAACAGCGAACCTCGACCTGGATCAGTTGGGCGAGCGCCCGGCTCAGGTACTCGACATGCACGCCGGCGCCACCATAGACGTGCGGCGGGTACTCGTTGGTGAAGATCGTCACCTTCTGCACGTCGCCCATGACTCCCTCCTGCCGGCAAGGATGCTACCACGGGCAGTGGAGGCAGGAGAGCGGATCCTCCTGTGTCTCAGCCAGCAGGCACAGGAGTGATGCCCGACCGGCCGGCTGGGCCTCCCGAGACCACGCGGGGGCGAAAACTCAGAAGACGGAGGCCGTTGAGCACCACCACGATCGTGCTCCCCTCGTGTCCAACCACAGCGACCGGTAGCGGCAGACCCTGGATGAGCACGCTGGCAACCAGCACTGCGATGACGGCCAGCGCGATCGCGAGGTTCTGAACGATGACTCGGCGCGCGCGCCGCGAGAGCTCGATCGCATACGGCAACTTCTCGAGGTCGTCCGCCATCAGCACCACGTCGGCCGTCTCCAGCGCGACGTCGCTACCCGCAGCACCCATTGCGATTCCGACGTCGGCGGTCGCGAGCGCTGGGGCATCGTTCACGCCATCGCCCACCATCGCGGTGCGCAAGCCGGATCGCTGGAGCTGGCGCACGATTTCCACCTTTTGCTCCGGCAGGAGACCAGCATGCCACTCTTCGATGCCGACCTGGCGAGCGATCGCGCGCGCAGCACGCTCGTTATCCCCGGTGAGCATCAGCATGCGGCGTATCCCGAGCTGGCGGAGGGCTGCGACGACGGATGGAGCGACCGGCCGGACGACGTCGGTGATACCGATGAGCCCGAGAACGCGCTGGCCGACCGCAACGTAGACCGCGGTGCGCGCCTGCTCGCGGAGCGCCTCAGCGGCATCTCGCAGCTCCGGGGGAAGCAGCACGCCAGCACGGGCGAATAAGTGCTCGTTGCCGATCAGGATGGATTCTGACCGGAGGAGCGCGCGCACGCCGTGCCCCGGGATGGACTCGAGTGCCGTGACCGCCTCGGCGTCCGCGGAATCGAACCAGCCGCGTGACACGGCGTACTCGACAACGGCCAAGCCGAGCGGATGTTCGGAGCGATGCTCGACCGGCGCGGCCAGGCGAATAAGCTCCTCTGGATCGACGCCCGGCACCGTCACGACATCCGTCACGAACGGTGCACCGCGGGTGAGCGTGCCGGTCTTGTCGAATACGACGGCGTCGACGACGCCGAGTGTTTCGAGCTGGAGCGCGCCCTTGAAGAGCACGCCACGCCGCGCGGCATTCGCGAGCGCCGACAAGATGGAGGCCGGCGTCGAGATGACGAGAGCGCACGGTGAGGCGGCCACCAGCAGCGTCATCGCGCGGTAGAAGGCGGGCTCGAACGGCTCGCCGAGCACCACCACCGGCAGCAGTGCGGCGACGGCCGCGGCCACCAGGACGCCGACCGCGTACTTGCCCTGGAACCTTTCCGTGAATCGCTGGGCACGCGACTTCTCCTGCCGGGCCTCCTCGACGATGCGGATGATCTTGGCCAGGGTACTCTCCCTGGCCACTCGATCCACACGGATACGCAGCAGGCCGCTGGTGTTGATCGTGCCACTGAAAACTGAATCGCCGGGTCGCTTGTGCACGGGGATCGACTCTCCGGTGATGGGCGACTGGTCGACGCTAGACTCACCAGCGAGGACGGTACCGTCGACCGGGAGTCGCTCGCCTGGTTTCACCACCACCTGATCGCCCTCGACCAGCTCATCGACCGGCAAGACCATCTCTACTCCATCGCGGACGACGAGCGCTGAGTCAGGCCGGAGCTCGATCAGCGAGCGCACGGCGCGGTGAGTGCGTCCGAGCGCGTAGTGTTCGAGCGCGTTGCCGAGGGAGAACAGGAAGAGGAGCAGGCCGCCCTCGACCCAGGCATCGATATACGCGGCGCCAGCCGCAGCGACGATCATCAGCAGATCGATATCGACGGTCTTCTTGAGCAGGGCTACGGCCGCGCGGTAGGTCGCGTAGGCTCCACCCGCTACGTAGGCCGACACGTACAGGAAGATCGGTACCCACGGTACGACAGCAGCGGAGCGTTCGAGTAACCAGGCTGCGAGCAAGAAGACGGCTGTCATCCCGGTGGCGATGAGTAGACCGTGTTCACGCCACCAGAGAGCTTGCTCCTCCCGTCGCTCGGCAGTGCGCGCGGCCGGAGGGACAGGTACCACGGGTATGCGAAGCGGTACCGTCACCTTCCGTAGGGTCGTCGCTGGGCTCTGTTGCGCGGGTCGTGTCACGCGTACTGGCGCGCGTGCTTGACACTCGTGGCATGGGATATCCTCAGCGCCGTTCGAACGGAGAGCCAGGTGCTCACCGAGAGCGTCAGCCAGTCTAGCGATCGGAGCGTGCAGTTGCTGGTGGTCGATCCGGGCTGCGTCATACTCGACGGTTACCAGCGCTGCCGTGGGGTCGAATATCACGCTGGTTATGCCGGCGACGCCGTCGATAGCAGATTCGAGCACTTCGCGGCACGTCTTCGGCTGCTCATCGAGGTCGGTCATTCTTCCTGCTGCTCCTGTCTCGGTCAGGAATCTGAGAATGAGTCCTATTTTCATCCGCAGTGTACTGGAATCTCTCCGGCGCGGCAAACGGAGGATGAGCCACGCGAGATGGTTCACCTCCCGCTACCCGACACGGGCTATCAGCAGCGTTGCTGATCCGCCTTGCCTGAATGGCACCGTCCCGTCAGAACCGATGTGCGAGTTATCCACGGCTGTTGATAACTCGTTGCCAGTTGTGGATAACTCCCTCCCGTTGTCCACTACTTCCGGGTATACGTCGATGCTGGTGTGAGGACAACGAGCCGCGAGGCGGTCCGGGAATCGGGGATAACCCGGCCCGCGACGACGAGACACAGGTACGCGCCTGGATTTCCACGGCAGCCACGGACGCTTTCTCCACAACGGCGCGGGGCTGTTCGGCCGATACTGACGAGGCTCTCGCCGAGATTCCCCATTCTCCAGAGCCGCTACTACCTGCGGCGATCTCTCCAGATTATCGAGCACATACTTTCCCCAACACGGGACCCGCCAGCCCTCGGAGACCAAGGCTTCGTTGATCGGAAACTACCCTGCACCCGAGCATCGCCGGTGACCGCGGCACCAGCCGCGGTGAGGAGTGATGACTGGGGTCGGTCGTCTCAGAGTGCCGCCCATCTGCGATGATGGACACGACGAGCCGCCTGTTCTGGAATCGACGTGCGCTTCAGCGTGGGCGATCGCGGGTACCGGGAGGAGGTCGATATGGGGCACTGGGACGTCATCGTGGTAGGCCTCGGAGCGATGGGCAGCGCCACCACTGCGATGCTGGCCCGCCAGGGAGCACGGGTGTTGGGGCTGGAAGCGTTCGAGCCGCTGCATACCCGAGGTTCGTCACACGGCAGAAGCCGGATCATCCGTGAGGCCTACTTCGAGTCGCCGGAGTACGTGCCGCTGGTGCGGCGGGCGTACGAGCTTTGGCGAGAGCTCGAGGAGATCAGTGGCCGCCGGTTGCTGCGCATCACTGGAGGCCTCAACATCGGGCGACCGGAGAGCGCGTTCGTCAGCGGGGCGCTGGAGAGTGCGCGCCGGCACGGGATCCCGCACGAGGTGCTGGACGCCGCCTCGGCTGCTCGGCGCTTCCCGGCGCTCAGGTTGCCTGAAGACTTCGTTGCTGTCTACGAGTCGAACGCCGGCGTGCTGGATCCTGAGGCCTGCATCGAGGCGTTCCAGTCGGTCGCGCGAGGCCGGGGGGCTGTGCTGCGCTTCAACGAACCTGCCAGGCACTGGGCAGTGGAGGGGAGTAGCGTCGTCGTCGAGAGCGACGGCGGTATCGAGCGCGCGGATCGACTTGTCCTGACACCCGGGCCTTGGGCCCCCGAGGTGCTGTCCGGGCTGCCTGTGCCGCTCGAGGTTCAGCGCGTCGTGAATGTCCACTTCGCACCCAGTCAGCCGGCGCATTTCGAGGCCGACCGCCTCCCGGTGTACCTGCTCGACGTGCCAGAAGGCGACTACTACGGCTTTCCGGCCCTGCCTGGGCAGGGGATCAAGTTCGGGCGTCACGACGCCGGCGAGGCCTGCACCCCCGAGACGATCCGGCGCGAGGTCTCGGGCGAGGAGGTCGCCTCGTTGCAGGCCGTCTTGAACCGGTACCTGCCGGGCGCGGCGGATCGCGTGCTCTGGACGCTGACCTGCATGTATACGATGACGCCAGATGCGCACTTCGTGATCGACCGACACCCGGAGTGGCCGCAAGTGTTGATCGGTTGTGGCTTCTCCGGGCACGGGTTCAAGTTCGCGAGCGTGGTCGGCGAGATCCTGGCCGACCTGGCGCTGCAAGGGAGGACGCGGCACCCGATCGACTTTCTCTCGCTGCGCCGGTTCGCCAATGGCGGCGTCAGCGTCGGCGGGACGGGCGGTCAGTAGAAGATCGTCAGGGTACGGTGGTACGGCGGGGCGTCGGGCGGCAAAGCCTGGCCGAGATTCCAGAGGGCCCAGTCGATCTGCCAGGGCGGCATCGGCCGGCCCGCGGCCGCGAGCCGGTGACGGAGCTCCTCGACGGCCCACACGGTCGCTGCTCGGATCTCGATCTCCTCCTGGCTGCCGGCGGGAAGCTCCTCGCGCCGGTCGATCCGGGTCGCCAGCGCCGGCGAGTATGTGAGCGCGCCGTAATAGCGCAGCACTTGCGGGAGCTTGTAGTCAGCGAACGCGGTAAGCTGGTCGAGATCGCGGAACTCGCCGAGATCGCGTCCTCGAAACGCGCCGGCGAGGTCCGTAGCAAGAAGCTGGGCACGCTTGTAGAAGCGAACCTCCTGGTCGCGGTAGCGAGCGACATCGTCGAAGGAGGGGAAGTGCTGCACGACCAGCTTCACCAGTGCCACCGCGCTGCGTCCCGCCTGCTCGATGGCCTGGCTGAACCAGCCACCGAAGTGGGCCAAGAGCCCTTCCCCGACCTGGCGCAGGTTCGCGGCGCGCTCGGCGAGCAGCGGGACGTTGCCGTCGCCGGCGAGCAGTCGAGCGAGGCCTTCGGCCGTGATGCGGGCCAGGTAGGCAGCGTCCCAGAGCGGTTCACCCTGCTCGATAGCGCGGCGGAGCGCGGCAGCCAGTGCCCAGTAACCGTCGTACACCTGTCCCCGGTAGTCGACGCGCCAGCGGGGCTCAGGCCAGAAGCAGAAGTTCAGAGCGTCGAGCACGAGGACGTAGTTGGCCGTCTGCTCGCGCTCACCGCGCCAGTGGAGCGGGTGCTCCCAGCTCGGGCTACCGGCCGGCTGGGCGAGGAGCGCCGCAGCGACGCGGTCGAGCCCCTCAGGGCTCAGGTGGACGGACTGTGCCTGCTGGAGGACGAAGCGCGTGGTTTCGAGCACGCCGAGCGGATCGGGCCGCTGCATCGCGATCTCCCGTGTCGATATCGATTAGGACAGCCGTATGCCCTGGGCGGGAACTATAGCATGCGGTGTGGCAGGTCGACTGGAAAGCTAGGAGGATTCGGCTAGGGCTGTGCCGGCGTAGGTTGGGTATACTGGCGTCGGCGGCAGTTCCAACGGCGACCACGCTGAAGCTGGCGTCGAGGACGTGCAGCGGATGAGACGGAGGGTGGGCGATGAGTACCCTCCCGGTGACGACGGTAATCGAGCGGGCAGAGGCGACGCTCCAAGATGGTCGCTATCGCGAGGCGATGCGGCTGTGCCAGGCGCTGCTCCGGGAGTTTCCGAAGTATCTTGCGGCGCACCGGTTGCTGGGGCGAGCGGCGCTTCACGCTGGCGAAATCGGGCTGGCTGAAGAGGCGTTCCAGGCAGTTCGGCAGCTCGATCCAGAGGATCGGGAGGCAGCGTTGGGTCTCAGCCAGATCGCGGAGCAGCGCGGCGAGTTAGAAACTGCGCTCGCATTCTGCCAGGCCGTCTGGGAGTGCTCGCCATGGGATCGGGAGCTACGGGAGCGGGTGGCCCGCCTGGCAGAGGCCTGCTACGGCGAGGGACAGCTCTTCCTGACTGGTGCCGCGCTGGCAGCCCAACACAGCCGTGGCGGGCGCTGGTCGCGAGCCGCCAACGAGTGCCGGGCAGTGCTCAGCCAGACGGCTGAGAGAGTAGACGTGCAGCAGCGGCTTGCGGTCGCGCTGTGGCGACGGGGTGAACTGGATACTGCGGCGCAGGTGTGCCAATCGGTGTTGCAGGCTCTGCCTGACGCTGTGGTACCGCTGCTCATCCTGGCGCAGATCGAGCAGGAGCGAGGGGAGACCCATGAGGCTGCGGCGCTGCGGGAGCGGGCATGCCGGATCGACGTGGACGGTCGACGAGCAGCCACCCTGGTGCTGGCCGGGGAAGAGGATCTGCAGGCCTCGCTACTTCCCGCCGCGATCCCACAAGTGGATGAGGGAGTGCTGGCCGGCGAGATGGTGGCTGCTGAAGCAGCAGCGCCGGAGTTCCCCGCGCGCGAGGTGAGGGCGCCAGCGGAAGAGCGGGACGAGGTACTGCTGGAGCTGCCGTCGGACGAGGAGCTGGAGGCTGCGCGTCCCGCGGAGACAGGGACAGCGGGCTACACGAGCCTGCTGCGGTCGCTCGAGGGAGAGGGACTGGAGCCGTTCTCGCCGGCAGAGGGCGCGGACGATGCGTTGACGGAGTCGGTTGAGGAGCCGCTGCTGCAACTTCCCAGCGATGACGAGATCGAGGCGGCGCGGCCGCGCGGTGAGCTCGAGCCGGGGTGGACAGGCTTGCTCGAGTCGTACGAACTGGAAGGGTTAGAGCCATTCACTCCGGAGGTATTCGCGGCGGGAGAGACGGTCGAGGCGGGCGCGGAACCTCAGCAAGCCGGCGTGGGAGACGTTGTGGAAGCGGAGGCGGTTGCTGCTGAGGAGAGTGTGGGCCCGGCGAGTGAGGCAGCGGAGGCGGTGGGGGGCGTCGAGGATACCGGCTCGTGGTTGGAGCATGCGGTGATCGACCAGGAGCTGGTGCCTGGAGTAGGCCAGGTGGAGCCGCCGGCATTCGAGGAGTGGTACGCGGAAGAGCGGGCGCCGCAGGCGTTCGAGGAGGTGGGCGAGCCGGCGCCTGCTCCTGGAAGAGGCGCGACAGATGAGATCGTTCCGGAGCAGTGGGTGCCGGTATCGGGAGAGCAGCCGGACGAGCGGGAGGCGCTGTCCGCTGCGGCGGAGCGGTTGGGAATCGGTCCGGAACTCTTCGAGCGATCGCGCGCGGTGAAGGAAGAGCTGGTGGCGACGGGGCGTCTGGGCCAGCATCCTGAGGAAGGCGAACCGGTGCCTGAGGCGGTGGCGCGAGGCGAGGGTGAGCCGGAGGATCGGCTGGTTGAGGCGCGGCGACTGTTCCAGGCTGGGCGGATCGAGGAAGCGATGTCCTGCTATCGGGCGCTGTACCGCGCCGGGCGAGCGTTCGATGATGCCTTGATCGCGGAGCTGACGCCGATCGCGGATGCTGGCGGGCCGGGTGCGGCGGAGGCGGATCGGCTTCTGGGGGCAATCTACCGTCGACGAGGCACCCAGGCGCTGGCTGCCCGCCACTACGAGCGGTCTTTGCGACGGAAGTAGCGGGATGCGCGCCGCCGGCAGGGGAGTTGAACGATGACCCCACCGCTGGAGGAGTTGCTGGAAGGCGTCGTTGCCCGGCCGGGGGTTGTGGGCGCGGTCGTCGCAACGCTAGACGGGCTGGTAATGGGTTCGCTGGCGATGGTCGACGAGGATGCGGACGCGGTCGGTGCAGTGGCGTCGTTGCTGGCGCGGTCGCTGCGTAGCTCAGGGGAATCGTCCGGGATGCTGGCCGTGTCTGGCGGGAGGGTGTGCGTTGCCGCGGGAGAGATGCTCGTGGTAGCGGCCCTGGTGGAGGACGAGGTGGACGGCCAGGAGGTTACCGCGATGCTCGAGCCGCTGGTCGTGGAGATGGAGGGATGGGTCCGACCTCCTGAGGGGTAGAGGATAGAGAATGGTTGTGATACGCTGAGGCGCCGGCTGTGAGCCGGCGTTGCTGTGTCTTGTGGAGGTGGAGTGGATGGGCCTCGAGCGTACGCTGATCATCGTGAAGCCGGATGCGGTGCAGCGAGGGCTGATTGGGGAGGTGCTCGCGCGACTGGAGCGACGCGGGTTGAAACTCGTGGCGCTGAAGATGATGTGGATGAGTGAATCGCTGGCTGAGGCGCACTACGCCGAGCATCGGGAAAAGGAGTTCTTTAGCGACCTTGTGCGCTTTATCACCTCAGGGCCGGTCGTCGTGGGGGTGGTGGAAGGACCCAACGCGATCGAGGTGACGCGAACGATGATGGGTGAGACGAACCCGGCGACGTCGCCGCCGGGGTCGATCCGCGGCGATCTGGCATTGACGATCAGCCAGAACGTGATCCACGGCTCCAGTTCGCCGGAAGCTGCGCAGCGGGAGGTGGCCCTGTTCTTCCGGCCTGAGGAGATTCTGTCGTACGAGCGCGCAATCGACCGCTGGGTAGCTGGCTGAGCGGAAGGCGCGTGAAACGGCCGGGCGTGTTTCACGTGAAACACGCCCGCGAGCCGGCAAAGCGAGACTAGCTGTCGCTCTGGTGGATCAGCAGCGGCTGTTTGTGCCAGTTGGCCAGCACTCTCGCGAGGAGGTCTCTGATCTGCGCGTCGCTCATCGTGGTCGAGATCGGAAGTGTCGACACACGTGGCGTCGCGCCGAAGCGTTCCCGGCCCGCGCTCGAGTGGACATCCGTCCTCCAGAAGACCGTCTGGAGCTGCACGACCAGCCGCTCGCCCTCGGCCAGGACGTACAGGCCGTACTCGGGCGCCAGCGCCAGGCCGAAGTAGCCCCCACTCTCGACGTCATCCACGATGACTGGGTAGCCAGGGGCAACTCTGCCCCGGAACTGCCTGGCCAGCTCCCGCAGCATCGGCACCATCCGGTCGCGAAGCTCCCGCAGCTCCTGTCGTATCCCCGACCTCGGCGTCGACTCGCTCATGCCTGCTCCTCTGTGCCCCTGCCACCGGCTCGAGCCCACTTCCTTCTCTCAGTATGGCCGAGATCGCGCTCGCCTGTCGATTTACCACCGGCCTCGAGCCGGAACAGCCGGAACCCGAGGCCTACCGCCGGGCCGATCAGGAGCGCGGCGAGAATCGTACCGATACCGAAGCTCCCACCCAGCAGAATGCCGATCCCCAAGACGATCATCTCGATCAGCCAGCGCGTGAGGCCGATCGACCAGCCACTGCGGCGGCTGAGCGCCAGGTTGAAACTGTCTCGCGGACCGGCTCCCAGGCCGGCGCTGATGTACATGCCGGTGGCCACGCCCAGCACGGCGATCGAACTGACCAGGAGCGCCCATTCCCCAGGCCAGCTCTCTGGGCGCTCGATCACCCCTGACCAGAGGATCAGGTCCGTGAAGAGCCCTACGAGCAGCATGTTGAGCAGCGTGCCCAGCCCGGGTGGAACACCGGCGATCCAGCTCGCGCCGACCATGGTGACGCTCGTGAGGATCGTTGCCTGTCCGATGGTCAATGGGGTATGCCGGGCCAGCCCCTCGTGGAAGACCGTCCAGGAGATAGCCCCCAGCCCGCTCTGGAGGCCGAGCACGACTCCGAGCGCGAAGAGAAACAGCCCGGCAACGAGCGTCCCGAGCTGTCGGAGACCAACAGCGAGCGGCAGCGTCCAGCGGCCGCGAACCGGTTCAGGTTCCCGGCCTTTCCACCGGGTCCCGGCTGGCCACTTCCCCTGCCGCTCGGTGGATCCCATATCTCCCCCTCGCGCCGCTCGCCACGCATGCCAGCTCACCGCTGGAATGTTGCCCGCACGAACCACATGGGCAGCACGACAGGGAAGGCCGTGGCCTCCTGTTCAAGGTTCTGGAGACCCGGGCCAGGCATGCCACGGTCCCGCCCTGCGCACTGGCTAGTCGCTCCACACCGTGCGGGCCACGCGCGCAACGAGCTCCAGCTTCTGCCGTTGCACTTCCGGCGTTACCCGATTGCCGGGCCAGGTAGAGGCGAATCCACACTGCGGGCTAATGGCCAGCCGCTCCAATGCCACGTACCGGCTCGCCTCGTTGATGCGCCGCACCAGCTCTTCCTCCGTCTCGAGGCGCATGCGCTTCGTCGAAACCAGCCCGAGGACGACCACGCGATCATCTGGGATATAGCGCAGCGGCTCGAAGCCCCCCGACCGCTCGTCGTCGTACTCGAGCAGGAAGCGATGAAACCGTGCCTTGCGGAAAATCTTCTCTGCGATCGGCTCGTACCCGCCGCTGGCGTAGAACATGCTCTCGTTGTTGCCACGGCAGATGTGCAGGCCGAAGACCATCCCGCGGCGGTCGAATCCCTCGATAACCGCATTGTCCAGCTCGATCGCGAGATCGATCATCCGGTCCGGGTCGAGACCGCGCTGGCGATAGGACTCACGGATCTGGGGATCCAGCAGCGCCGCGTACTGGGGAGCGTCGAACTGGACATAGGTGCAGCCGAGCCGGTAGAGCTCCTCGATCTCTGCCCGCAGGAGATCGACGACGTCGGCGAGATAGCGCTCGAGAGTGGGATAGGCATCCGCCGAGCGCTCGGGGTCCCAGTACGCGGCGGCCTGCTCGGTGCTGGGCATCGTCACCTTGCCAGGGCGTGTGGTGCGCGCCCGCAGGTACGTGAACTCCTCGGCGCACATGTTCCGTCGCCAGCGGAGCTTGCTCGCCACGGCCGGGCGGCGAAAGCTCATCTCGCGACCTTCCTCGTCGCGGAAGGTCACCAGTACGCCACCTGAACGATCGAACCCCTCGAACGCCTCCAGAAGCTGGCCGAAGAACGTGAGGCGGCGCTGCTCCCCGTCGGTCACGACATCGAGCCCCGCCTCCTCCTGGATCCGGATCGCCTCATCGACTGCCCGGTCCTCGATGCGCTTGAACTCGGCTGGGCTCAACGTGCCGGCGTCGAACTGTTGACGCGCCTCCTTCAGGTACTCCGGCCGGAGCAGGCTCCCGACTACGTCGCTCCGGTAGATCATCCCGTACCTCCTCCATGCACCGACCGGCCCCTTGGATGACCGGTCATTCACGATGCATTCACGCTGCATCGTAACATGCAGTTCAAGCTGCAACACGGGAGCGCGCTATGGCTCTCCGTCGAGCGCCCCTGCCCTGCTCAGCTCGGGTGCTCTTGCGGATCGGTTCGAACGCCTGCCGGCGTTGTATCCTCGATGTACCACGACCAGCAGTGAGGAAGGTGTGGGGTGAGTGACGAGCGGGCGATCACCTGGGAACGGGACTTCGGCCGGGCGCTCGAGCGATCGCTGCGAGAGCGAAAGCCGGTGCTGATCGACGTCCGCAAGCCAGATTGACGCGGCTGCGACAAGCTGGATGCCGTGACGTATCCAGATGCCCGCGTTATCGAAGCGGTAGAGAGCCGCTTCGTTCCGCTGCAGCTCGATCTCTTCGCCGATCCCCGCCAGGTGCTGCGGCCGCTCAACGTGATCTGGACACCGACGATCCTCTTCGCCGATCGTCGTGGCACGGTGCATTACCAGAGCGTCAACTTCCTCCCACCGGATCTATTCCTGACGCTGCTCGACATCGGCGAAGCGCACGTCGCGATGCGGTGGGCGAGGACGGACGAGGCCATAGAGCTGCTGCGCCGGGCCTACGAGCGCGATGCCGATGGACCGCTCGCGCCGGAGGCGCTGTACTGGTGGGGTGTAGCGGTCTACTTGAAGACGCACTCCAACGACGAGCTCTACCGTGTCTGGGGCCGGCTGCTCGATCGCTTCCCCGGCTCGATCTGGGCGGCCCGCGTTCCGTGAGACTGCCCCTGGCCACCCCGGCGCTACGCGGGGACGAACGGCCGCGCGTAGAGATAGACGGCGAAGACTTCGGGCTGCGGGTAGGGTTGCCCACGGATCGTGATTCGCAGTTCCTCGATATCGTCCGGCTGCGGCTGGAAGCCGACCCAGATACCGATCTGGTGATATCCCTGGACCGTAACGCCGGTGCCGAGCTTCTCGTGCAGGTGGTACCATCTGCCGCGTACGCGAACCGAGACGGTTACTTCCCTCCGGGGGATCGGATTCTGAAAGGCGACATAGACGTACTCGCTGATGTCGATCCGGTGCTGGGCCAGCGCGTCGAGTGCCGCCAGCGCGACGAAGTCGGGGTCGTGGAAGCAGTTCGCGATCAGATCGTTCTGGGGAAGCAGGGCTAGCACGGGCAAGTCGTCACGGCGGACAAGGCGGAAGTTGTGGTTGGGGCTGGCGATCGCGAACACGGGGTGCTGCCCGTACTCGTGGCTGAACGGGATTAGCCGGTGATTCGGCGCCTGGTAGTAGGCAGAGAGGACGCGCTCGCCCTCGAACGTCGCGGCATAGACGAGCTCAGCGTCGAAGGGGTGGCCATAGCGGGCCATGCGACGCCCGAGCGGCATCCCATCGCGCTCGTTGGAGAAGTGCAGGTAATAGCGGATCGTGGTACGGGTTGGGCTCCCTTCCAGCGTGGAGACGGAGGTCGTGTAAAAGAGACCGAGCAGGACGTTCTGGGTCTGGTTCAGGATACGGGACTGCTCGAGGATGAGCGGGGCATTCGCGTAGACGAGGCGCTCGATCGGCCGCAGGTCTGGATTCTCTGCCAGGTCGTTCAGGTGCTCGACCGTGGTGAAGCTCCCGTCGCGGATGCGCTCGAGTGCGCGGGCGGGATTCCCCATACTCCGGACTTCGACGCGTGGCTCGGCCACGCGGATCACGTGGGTATTGGCCGCGCTGTGCGCCAGCAAGACAGGCAGGTACATCGCCATGACCAGTGCCTGCATCAGGGATCGCCGGGTCCGGAGCTGAGTAGAAAACTGCCTGAGCGGGCCGCCCATCGAGCCCGAAAACCTCACACTCCAGGGTGCTCATTCGACGACACGAGGATACGCCAGGCAACTGTGCCCGCTGGAAACAGCGAGGAGCGACGTTCCCTCCCACGCCCGATGATCATGATCGTCTCATACGGTGGGCAAGCACGCAATCGTTGCGAGCTCGAGGGCTCAGCGCCCGGACTACCGCTCAGGCGCAGGCGGGTAGTGCTCAGCCATCCAGCGCCGCGCTTCGGCTAGCGCCGCGTCCTTGTCGCCGGGCGCGATCACGCCCTCGATGACCAGCTCACGGAGGTGAGCCTTCAGCTCACCGATCCAGCGTCCAGGCGGCAGGCCGAAGATCGCCATCAGCTCGTGGCCGTCGAGCGGGCTCTTGATCTCGGCCAGCGCCGCCTGTTCCTCGAGCCGCCGGATATGCTCCCGCAGCCGAGCGATCCGTCGGGCAGCCCGCTGGCGCCGGTGGGCGCGGGCGCTGGTCACGTCGGCTGCCACCAGATCGAGCAGGTCTTCGAGCAGATCGCCCGCCTCGACCATCAAGCGACGGACTGCGCTGTCCGTCCAGGTCTCATCGTAGGCGGCCGGGCGAAGGTGGAGCTCGACCAGCCTCGCCACGCGCTCGATCAGCGCCTTGTCCTGGCGGAGCCGGCGCAAGGTGCGCCGGGCCAGGTTAGCACCCTCGATCTCATGTCCGAAGAAGTGCACTTCGCCCAGCTCATCGACGCTACGGGTCATCGGCTTCGCGGCGTCGTGGAGCAGCGCGGCCCAGCGGACAGCGAGCCGGGGCGGCGCCTGGCTGACTACCTGAAGGGTGTGATTCCAGATGTTCTTGTGTCGCCCGCGGCCAGGGTCTTCCGCGAGCGGCATGAGCTCCGGCAGGACATGAGGGAGCAGCCGGGCCTCGTGGAGCAGGCGCAGGCCGTGCGCGGCGTCGGGGGCGACCAGGAGGCGGTTCATCTCGGCCGCGATGCGCTCCACGCTGATCCTCTCCAGCTCGGCCGCGAGTTCCTTCATCGCCGCCAGCGTAGCCGGTTCGATATGGAAGCCGAGCTCTGCGGCGAAGCGCACAGCCCGCAGGATCCGCAGCGGGTCCTCGGCGAAGCGCTCGCGAGGCGAGCCGACGGCGCGGATCAGCCGGCGGGCCAGATCCTCCCGACCGCCGAACGGGTCGATGATCTCCCCGGAATTCACGTCGACCGCGATCGCGTTGATCGTGAAGTCGCGGCGAGCGAGATCACCGTGCAAAGTGGTGCCGTAGCGCACCTCGGGGTGGCGGTCGGGCGTCGGGTAGTGCTCCTCGCGGAAGGTGGTGATCTCGACGGTGACGCCATCGAAGACCAGGCCGATGGTGCCGAAGGCCTCGCCGACGGTGTAGATCGCCTCGGCCCCGGCTTCCTGGCCGAGCTGCTTGGTCTGAGGGGGCTCGGCCGAGGTCGTCAGGTCGAGGTCTGTGACCGGCCGACCGAGGAGCAGGTCGCGGACGACGCCGCCGACCAGGTAGAGCTCCTGTCCATGGGCGGCGAAGGTCGCGGCCAGCCGCTGGGTGATGTCCTGCAGCGGTGAGGGCAGGCGATCGAGGATGGTGTCGCGCTCTGCCGTCGTGGCTCTCACCTGCTGATCCTGGTCGGACACCGACACTCCCTGAGAAAATGCGATCATTGTAAGCTCTCGGCGAGCGCCTGGTCTCTCACCGGTTCGCCCGCACTCACTCGATTGTAGCTGAATAGGTAGTCGCCGAGCTGGGCTGATTCGGGGAGCGCGAATATGTCCTCCCCCTACATGCCTATTGGGCACTCGGGACCAAGTGGCTAGGGTGACGCGAAAAGCTATTGCCGAAGATGGGTACGTAGGACTCTCACACGTGCTGCCCGTCGTTGACAGTCTCGTCGGAGAGGTGAGAGACCCGCCAAACGCACGCGTGAGACAGCGTGGACCAAGGGGTTCCTGTATGTGGGAGGTCCTGTCCGATCAGCTCGATCGATAACCGTGAGCACTCGGTTCGTCCTGTGAAGGGATGACCTGATGTGCAACGAGGATGCCCGCGCCCTGTTTCAGAAACGCGGTCTGATGATGCTGCCGAGACTCATTGTCAAGTGGCCCTACCTCAATCCTTCCTCGCAGCCGGCCACGGAGGTAGGTGTGGATAGAGCCTTACTGTTCGGGATGTGCCCGTTGGCAATGCCCCCTTGCCGTTTGGCTCAACCCAATCCTCGAACAAGGAGAAAATTTGAAATAATGTTTGGTCAGGGGGGGGGGGTAGGGGTGTTTGAGGAGACTAACAATACATCGTTTTCTGGCTCCGCCCCCTTGCAAATCCGGTTGGATCCGGACGGACGAGTCGTCGCCGTCGAGGGCGAGGCCGCAGACCGGTTGGACCTGGATGAATCGAGGTCGGCCTGGCCGACGCTCGCCGACTTGGTAGCGCCACCGGACTACGATAGTGCCGAGCGGCTTCTGGATGCGGCGCTGCGGGGCACCCCGCAGCGGGGGACGCTCCTGCTGCGAGGGCGCAGCGGCTCGACCTGCTGGGACGTAGTCAGCGTGCCCGTCCTGGCGGACGGGAGGGTTGCTGGCGCCTGGTGGCTCCTGTGGCCATCGGCCCTGGAAGATCGGCCGGTCGTGCCCGGCTCCTCTCACATACGAGCAGCGGCGGGCGAGCTGCTCCCATCCTCGGCAACGAGAGCAACGCGGGATGCGAGAGCGCAGACAGGTTTCCTCCTGAGGTCTCTGCCAGTCGGCATCCTCTTCGAAGACATGCACCGGCGGATCGTGCGCGTGAACCGGGCGTTTTGCGAGCTCTTCGGTATCCCCGAACCGGACGCGGTCATCGGGGCGGACTGCCGTCAGGCGGCGACGTCTGTCAAGCACCTGTTCGTCGACCCCGAGGGCTTCGTGAGCCGGATCGAGGAACTGGTGCGGATGCGCCAGCCCGTTCTGCTGGAAGAGCTGGAGCTGGCCGATGGCCGCGTGCTGGAGCGCGATTACGTCCCGCTGGACGGCCCGGACGGGCCGATCGGCCACCTCTGGCGCTATCAAGACATCACGGAGCGCAAGCGCACCGAGCGGCGGCTGCAGGAGGCGGAGTCCCGTTACCGCGAGCTGGTCGAGATGCTCCCGGCCGTGGTCTACCGCGCCAGCGCGGCCGACGGCATCGCGCCGCTGTACGTGAGCCCGCAGGTCGAACCGCTGCTGGGCTACACCGTGGAAGAGTGGATGGCAGATCCGGACAACTGGAAGCGCCATCTTCACCCGGAGGACGCGGCGCGGGTGCAGGAAGAGATCCGGCACGCGGTCGAGCAGGGCCACGATCAGTCGCTGGAGTACCGGCTGATCGCCCGGGACGGCCGAGTGCTCTGGGTACGCGACGAGGGCCGGTTCGTCCGAGACGACTCCGGGCGGCCGCTCTACGTGCAGGGACTCATACTGGACATCACAGCGCGAAAGGAAGCTGAGTCCGCCCTGCGGCGGGCCGAGGCGCGGTACCGGCTCCTGGTCGAGCAGTCGCCGGTGGTGGTGTACCAGGTCCCGGCGGACGATATTAGGCAGACCGCGTACGTAAGCCCGCAGATGGAGCAACTCCTGGGCTATACGCCGGCCGAATGGCTGGAGACTCCGGGGAGCTGGGCCGAGCATCTTCATCCGGAAGACCGTGGCTGGGTGGAGGCCGCGATCGAGCAGGCGCTCGCATCCGAGGGGCGTTTTACGCTGGAATACCGTATGCGGCGCAAGGACGGCCGGGTGGTATGGGTGCAAGACCACGGGGTGCTGCTGCGACCCGATCCAGACCAGCCCGAGGTCATCCACGGGGTGATGATCGACATCACCGCGCAGAAGGAAGCCGAGGCCCGGCTCCGCGAGGCCCAGGCCCGCTTCCAGACCCTCGCCGAGCAGTTGTCGGCGGCGCTGATCGTCGTGAGTGCGGAACCAGAGCTCCAGCCTGATGGTGTGCCCGGCTGGTTCACCTACTACGTGAGTCCTCGGATCGAGGTCGTCACGGGCTACAGTCCCCAGGAGTGGGAGACGCCAGGCATCTGGGCCCGCTCGATCCATCCAGAAGACCGGGAGCACGTGCTGGCACTCGTGGATCGTGCAACGCAGGCCGGCGAGGAGTTCCACCTTGAGTACCGGTTCATCCGCAAGGATGGGCGGGTCGTCTGGCTGTGGCACGACAGCGCCGTGGTGCGAGACGAGGCTGGGAGACCACGCTATCGGCATGGATTGCTGCTCGACATCACTGAGCGCAAGGAGGTCGAGTCGCGGCTGCGCGAGGCGGAGGAACGCTACCGGACGCTGGTCGAGCAGCTCCCGGCGGCTCTGGTAATCGTCGATGCCGAGCCGGTGCTCCAGAGCGACGGAGTGCTGGGATTCCACACGCACTATGTGAGCCCGCAGATCGAGGCGATTACCGGGTACACCCCAGAAGAGTGGGCGACGCTGGGGATCTGGATGCGATCGATCCACCCGGAGGATCGGGAGAGGGTTCTCTCCGTCGTGCAGGGGGCTGCGCATGCTGGCCAGAACTACCGCGTCGAGTACCGGCTGATCCGCAAAGATGGCCGGGTGGTCTGGGTGCTGCACGATTCCTGGCTCGTACGAAACGAAGCCGGACAACCACACTTGTTCCATCAGCTTCTGCTCGACATCACCTCGCAGAAGGAAGTGGAGGACAGGCTTCGCGAAGCTGAGCGGCGTTACCGGAACCTGGTCGAGCAGCTCCCGGCCGCCGTCTACCTCAACGCAGCCGAGCCGGTGACGCTCCCCAGCGGCCAGCAGGTCTACCCGATCCTCTACCTCAGCCAGCAAGTCACCGCGATCACCGGATACTCGCCCGAAGAGCTCCAAAACGATCCCACGCTGTGGCCGAAACTGGTTCATCCGGACGACCGAGAGCGACGGCTTGCGGAGATCGAGCGTACCGATCGTACCGGAGAGCCGTACCGGATCGAGTTCCGGCTGATCCGGCGCGACGGTCGTGTCGTCTGGGTGCTCAACAGCGCCGAGCTGGCGCGGGACGAGGCCGGCCGGCCGCTGTACTGGCAGGGGATACTCGTCGATATTACCGAGCAGAAGCAGGTGGAGGCAGCGCTCCAGCAAGCGGAGCGCCGGTACCGCACGCTTGTCGAGCAGCTCCCGGCTGCGGTGTATGCCAGTGCCGCTGAGCCGGTGCGGGGGGACGATGGCGAACTCGTGTATCCGATCTACTACATGAGCCCGCAGATCGAGGCGATTACCGGTTATGCCCCGGAAGAGCACCTGGCGGATCCCGGCCTGTGGGTCAGGCTGGTCCATCCAGATGACCGGGATCGCGTCCAGGCGGAGATCGAGCGTACCGATCGGACCGGAGAGCCGTTCCGGGTCGAATACCGCATCCTTCACCGCGATGGGCGGATCATCTGGGTGTTGAGCAGTGCCGAGCTGCTGCGGGACGAGGCCGGGCGACCGCTGTATTGGCAAGGACTGCTCGTAGATATCACCGAGCAGAAGCTCGTGGAGCTCGCGCGCCGGGAAGCGGAAGTGCGCTACCAGACCCTGGCAGAACAATTGCCAGCGGCCGTTATCGTGACAGCGGCTCAACCGAATTACCTGCCCTCTGGCGATCCCGACTATCCCATTCTCTTCGTCAGCCCGCGGATCACCGAGGTGACCGGCTTCACTCCTGAGGAGTTCCGATCGACACCCGCGCTCTGGTTCCAGCGGATCCACCCCGATGACAAACCATCGGTCGCCGTGGAGGCTGCCCGTACCGACGAGACGGGCGAGCCGTTCAAGGTAGAGTTCCGCTTCCAGCGCAAGGACGGTCGCTGGGTCTGGCTGGAGAACAGCGCGATCATGCTGCGCGATCAGGAAGGGAAGCCGCTGTACTGGCACGGCCTGCTCACCGATATCACCGGGCGCAAGCGATCGGAGACCCTGCTGAGCGGGCAACTTCACATCCTCGAGCGGATCGCTCAGCAAGCGCCGCTCAGCGAGGTGTTGGAACAACTGTGCCGGCTGGTCGAGGAGCAGGCTCCTGAACTGCTCGCCTCGGTTCTGCTCCTCGACCAGGAGGGACGCCTGCGCCACGGAGCCGCCCCGAGCTTGCCCCCGGACTACATCGCGGCGATCGAGGGGCTGCCGATCGGCCCCGACCAGGGGAGCTGCGGGACGGCTGCGTACCTCCGGGAACCGGTCATGGTGAGGGACATCGCGACTGACCCCCGCTGGGCGGCCTACCGTCACCTGGGGTTGCCGCACGGGCTACGCGCCTGCTGGTCGGTGCCGGTCTTCGGAAGCACTGGCGAGGTGCTGGCCACCTTCGCGCTCTACGCGCGGGAGCCCCGCGGGCCTGACGACCGTGAGTGGACGCTGATCGAGCTGGCCACCCAGCTCGCCGGGCTAGCGATCGAGCGCTGGCGCGAGCAAGAGCAGCTTCGCTATCAAGCCGGTCACGACGCGCTGACCGGACTTCCGAACCGTGCCCTTTTCCTCGATCGCCTGGAGCATGCGCTGGCTCGTGTGAGCCGGTCATCTCGGCGGATCGCGGTTCTGTTCGTCGATCTGGATGGCTTCAAGCTGGTGAACGATCTTTTCGGCCACCAGGCTGGTGATGACCTCCTCGTCCAGGTGGGAAGACGGCTCCAGTCAGCCGTCCGTGCCGGCGATACCGTAGCTCGATTCGCCGGTGACGAGTTCACCGTGCTGCTCGAAGATCTCCAGGCACTGGAAGATGCAGTCATCGTGGCCGAGCGGATGATCCAGGTGCTCGAAGAGCCGTTCGTGGTCGCGGGGCAGGGCGTACGGATCTCGGCCAGCATCGGCATCGCCGATAGCCGCCCGGGGATGACCGATCCCGGCGCGCTGTTGCTGGCGGCCGACCAGGCGCTCTACGCCGCGAAGCGCGCGGGTAAGGCCCGCTACATGGTGGCAGTGTAGGGGGAAGGGTAGGGATTTGACAAAGATGCACCTGCTCGGACAGTTGTCCCGCCTGGCGCGCGTCCACTGGCGTGTCGGGGTGGCAGGGGCGCTCCCGCTCGCTTTGCTTGGGCTGCTCCTCGGCCAGGTGCTGCCTGACCCGGTCTGGCAGGTGCCTGTCTTCCACTTCTACCTGGTCTCGCTCGTCTCTTTCCTGGCGCTGTTGCTGGCACTGGCGATGACCCTGGCGGCGTCGCAGATCGACAACGTGCGAGTGCTCTTCCTAGCGCTCGCCTTCCTGGGCATCTCGAGCATCTTTCTGGTTCACGCGCTGACGACTCCCGGGGTACTGGTGCCTGGAGCGAATGGCTGGGTAGGCGCCTCTGCTCGGCTCAGCCTGCTGATCGGCGCGGTGATGCTGGCGCTGAGCACGCTCGAGGCCCAGCCGGTGATCCAGCGATGGATCCTCCGGCACCGTGGCTGGATCATCCTCGCTGCCTTCCTCCTGTTCGCGCTCTACGGGCTCGTGGCCCTAGTGAGCGCCCAGGGGGCGCCGGCAGGTATGGGTTCTGTATCTGGTACGGTCACCGGGCACGGGGGTAACCATTCGAGTGGCTACGACGCGTACAGCCCGGTCTATGGCAGCGTGACGGACGAAGCAGTCGCCCAGACGGCGGCAGGCACGAGCCAGTGGCGGCGTGTGCTCGGACAGGTCTCGTCGCGGCTTGCGGGAGAGCCCGCTGGTGGACTGCTGGCCGGGGTGACGCTGGCGCTGCTCGGCGTGGTGGGAGTGCACTATTGGAGAGCCTATGGACGCTGGAACGGCCCGCTGGTTCGGAGCATGCTCCTCTCGACCATTTTTCTGTTCCAGGCACAGGTATCGATGGCGGTCGCGCCGGCCTGGCATCTGAGCTGGTGGGAGTATCACGCCCTGTTGCTGGCGGCGTTTCTCACCGCGCTGGCGGGGCTGGCGCGCGAGTACGGCGAGCGCGGGTCGCTGCGCGGCGTGGTAGAGGGACTGTTGCTGCGCGACACGATCGAACACCTGCAGCGCGAGTACGTCGAGGTGATCGCCGCGCTCTGCTCCGCAGTCGAGGCCAAGGACGTGTACACCCGAGGCCACAGCGCCCGGGTCGCCATGCTGGCGGCGTTGATCGGCCAGGAGCTGGGGCTGCCACCGGAGCGACTGCGCATCCTCTACCAGGCCGGCCTGTTGCACGACATCGGCAAGATCGGTATTCCCGACGCGGTGCTGCACAAGCCGGCACGGCTCACCGACGAGGAGTTCGCGCTGATCAAGCAGCACCCGGTGCGCAGCCACGAGATTATCCGGCACGTGCGCTCGTTCGCGCCGATTGTGCCAGCAGTGCGCTGGCATCACGAGCGGCTCGACGGCAGCGGGTATCCGGACGGGCTCGCTGGGGACGAGATCCCGCTCGACGCCCGGATCATGGCGGTTGCCGACGTCTTCGACGCGCTCACCTCGCTCCGCCCCTACCGTGCCCCGCTATCCCTCGAAGAGGCGCTGGCCGTGCTCGATCAGGAGGCGGGGACTCGCCTCGATCCCGAGTGCGTCAGCGCCTTGCGGCAGGTCGTCGCGGTGCGCTGGCCGGTCGAAACGGCGGCCACTTCCCTGCCTCTCGAGCTGGAAGACCAGCCGGTCATCGCCTGACCGGCTCGCTCGACCGAACAGCGGCGCAGGCTGCGTTTCCCTGATTCCCGGGTATCTCGCTGCGTCCCATTCAACACGGCGGGGGAAGGTGTCCCTTCCCGGCGTTCCCGCCCTCTTCGACCGGGTGCGAGGGAACGCGGAGGAATGCGGTGAAGGGACAGAGACGCCGTTGCGCTCGCCCGGGTTGCCGGGCCTGGGCGATGCGCGGGCATGACTTCTGCCGGATGCACCGGACCGGTGGCCGCGAGCCGCCGTCTCGCGACGAGGCGCTGCTGCGGGGGCGGCTCGAGGAGCGGATCGCGGCAATGCTCGAGCAGGCCGGGAGCGCCCAGTCGCTCGCCGAGGAGATCGGCGCGCTGCGGCTGGTACTTGCGCGGGTGCTGGCCGAGGAGGACGACCCTGAGCGGCTGGCGACGAGTATCCCGCGCATCGTCGACACGGTCGTGAGGGCTGTACGCGCGCAGCGGGCGCTGAGCGGGGTGATGGCCGAGCACCTGACCGAAGCGCTGACCCAAGTGCTCATCGAGCTGGGTCTCGGAGAGGAGTAGCGATGGCGGGAGAAGAGCGGCGGACGGCCTATCGGGACGGGTCGGCGCTGCGCGAGGCGCTAGCCCGCTCGCGGCGCCGGACGGTGAACCTGGAGCCGAGCAGCACCTACGAGGTTGTCACCCGGCAGATGGTGGAGGAGGTCGCGCGGGAGCTCGCTGAGATCCGGGCTCGGCTGAACCAGCTCACCTCGCTGATCGTCGGAGCGATCACGCTGGAGGTGCTGCTCCGGGTGACCGGGTTGGGCTAGGACACAGCGCAAGACACCCGTATCGGGTCGAGTGACGAGGAGGTGGAGGCCGTGGCTGGCGGTGAGGGCAAGGCGATGGGAACGGCGAGCGGGGCCGACCTGTCCGGCGCCGGAGAGCCGGCGGCTGGGGAGCAGGTGACGCCGCAAGCGGGGGCGGTCCCGGCGGGCGTGGACGCGGCGCGGCTGCGGGAGCTGGTGCTCCGGGCTCATCCGGAGGCGATCCCCGAGCTGGTGCAGGGGGAGACGCTAGAGGAGCTAGAGGCCTCGGCTCGGCTGGCGACGGAGGTGTACCGGCGGATCGCGGAGAGCGTGCGGGAGGCGGTCGCTCGGGAGGCGGCGGCGTCGGTGCCGGCAGGGCAGCCGGGGCGGCAGACGTACCTGGTGAACGTGGAGGCGCTCTCGCCGGCGGCGAAGATCGCCGAGGGGTTGCGGCGGCGTGCGGAGTAGGGGCGACCCCCTGTGGTTGCCCAGCAGGGTTCTGCAACGTGCGCGGAGAGAGGGACGATCCCCTATGGTCGCCTGCGAAGGTTCGTCCCCCCATCAACGGGGGGAGGCGGATCGAGGATGAGACGGATGGAGAAGGAGACTGAGCCGTGGCGATGACGAAGGTGGAGGCCGCGAAGCTGACGAACGATCTCCTGCTTCGCGGGGTGATCGAGACGATCGTGAAGGAGTCCTCGGTACTGCTGATGCTGCCGTTCATGGAGGTGACGGGGACGGCGCTGACGTACAACCGCGAAGCGACGATGCCGCAGGCCCAGTTCTACGACGTGGGGGACACCTGGGCCGAGGCGACGCCGACGTTCACCCAGGTGACGGTGCCGCTGCGCATCCTGGGCGGTGACGCGGACATCGACAATTTCCTGCAACAGACGTACGCGAACCCGAACGACCTGGAGGCCGTGGTACTGGAGAGCCGGGCAAAGGCGGTGGCGTACGCCTTCACGGAGAGCTTCTTCATCGGGGACAGCACGGCGAACCCGAAGAGCTTCGACGGGCTGAGGAAGCTGGTGCCGGCGGCGCAGACGATCAGCCCGGGGGCGAACGGCGGTTCGCTGACGCTCGATCTGATGGATCAGCTCATCGACCTGGTGAAGCCGGGGAAGCCGGACGCGCTGTTGATGAGCAAGCGGACGCGGCGGAAGCTGTCGGCTCTGCGGCGGGCTTCGGGGAACCTGCTGGAAACGGACGTCGACCAGTTCGGCCGGCGCGCGCTGTTCTACGACGGCATCCCGATCCTGGTGGACGACTTCATCCCGGACAACGAGACGCTGGGGACGGGGACGAACCTGAGCAGCATCTACGCGGTGAAGTTCGGCTCGGCCGGGGTGATGGGTCTGGAGAACGGCGGGATCCAGGTGGTGCGCGTGGGTGACCTGGAGACGAAGGACGCGAGCCGCTGGCGGGTGAAGTGGTACGTGAGCCTGGCGGTGTTCTCGGAGCTCGGCGTGGCACGGCTGCAGGGGATCACCGCGAACTAGCAGTGACCATGGGCAATCGCTGGGGGTTGCCCCTACGGTCGGTGGTCGCGGCTCGCGCGGACGCGCGAGCCGCCGTTGCGTAGTTAAGTCCTGACCCTCTTCTCCCCGCGCGGGGTCTCGGCCGAGCGCTTGCCCCGCGCTGCGCGCCTGACCGGCAGGCGGGCTGTGCGCCACTGAGCGGCCGTGCCGCGCGCAGACTGCGGCACGAGCAGCGAGCCCGGCCACGCCCGGGCAGGCGCGCAGCAGCATGCCGGGAGATCGATGGCAGAGCCGGAGACCGATGAATTCATAACGATCAGTAAAGCAAAATGTACTGATTCTCAGCAATGGGTTGACATCTGCCAGGATGAAGAGTATCTTGGTGTAGCCGGGTTACTCCGGCCGGTCGACCGGCTCCTGGCATGCCTGGCATCTCGTGGCGGCGCGTGGCAGACTGGTCGCCCTGCGGGGTAGAGGCGGCGGCCGGAGGCATACAGTGCTGGCGGGGATGTCCCTCGCCGAGCGAAGTGGCGGTGATGAGCGATGCGAGCATCCGACGCGATCGTGGTCGAGGAGTTGACCAAGCGCTACCGCGGAGGGGTGCAGGCGCTATCCGGCGTCTCCTTCACGGTGCGTGAAGGGGAGATCTACGGGCTGCTGGGGCCGAACGGGGCAGGCAAGAGCACCACGGTGCGCATCCTGGCCACCCTCACCCGCCCCGATAGCGGCCGGGCCGTCGTCGCCGGGCACGACGTGCTCCGCGAGCCCGGCCAGGTGCGCCGGAAGATCGGCTACGTGGCCCAGGCGTCCGGCGTCGACCGCTGGGCAACCGGCCGGGAGAACCTGCTGCTCCAGGGTCACCTGGAGCGGATGCCCGGCCGCGAGCTGCGCCGGCGCGTGGACGAGCTGCTCCAGCAGCTCGGGCTGGAGGAGGCGGCCGACCGGCTGGTGAACACCTACTCGGGCGGCATGCGCCGGAGGCTCGACATCGCCATGGGTCTCGTCCACCGGCCGGCGGTGCTCTTCCTCGATGAGCCGACCACCGGGCTCGACCCGGAGTCGCGCGCCCTGCTCTGGGCCGACCTCGAGCGGCTGCGCGCCCAGGGCTCGGTCACGATCCTGCTCACCACCCACTACCTGGAGGAGGCCGACCGGCTCTGCGACCGGCTGGCGATCATCGACCACGGGCGCGTGATCGTCGAAGGCACTCCGGCCGGGCTCAAGGCGGAGCTCCAGGGCGACCGGGTGACGCTGGAGATCGAGGGGGACGCCTCGCAGGCGGTGCGCGCGCTGGACGGGTTGCCTGGAGTGTTAGAGGCCGTGTCCAACGGGAGCGAGGTGGTGGCACGGGTCAGCGAGGGGGCGACAGCGATCCCGCTTCTGGTGACGGCGCTCGAACGGGCCGGGGCAGCGGTCAGCGCCGTGACGCTGAGCCGGCCCTCGCTCGACGACGTCTACCTGCACTACACCGGACACCGCTACCGCGGCGAGGGCGAACCCGAGGAGGCGAGCCTCGCCGCCGGGGCCGCGAGGAGGTCATGACGATGGGACCGTTCATCAGCGATACGTTCCAGCTCCTGCTCCGGCACATCCGGACGACGCTGCGCATCCCGATCTGGATCCTGGTAACGCTGGTGCAGCCGGTCATCTGGCTGGCGCTCTACGGCCAGCTCTTCCGGCGCATCGTCGACCTTCCGGGCTTCCAGGTAGCGTCGTACATCGACTTCCTGACGCCGGGCGTGGTGATCATGACCGCCTTCTTCGGCTCGGCATGGTCGGGCATGGGGCTGCTGAGCGACCTGAACGAGGGTGTCATGAGCCGGCTACTGGCCACACCGGTCTCGCGGGGCGCGATTATCGCGGCGCGGGTGCTGCATGCGGCGCTGACAGTGGTGGTGCAGAGCTCGCTGATCCTGGCGCTCGGCTTCGTGCTCGGAGCATCGTTCGCTAACGGGCTGGTGGGCAGTCTGGCGGTTGTATTGGTGGCGGCACTGCTCGGCTCGGGCTTCTCGGCTATCTCGAACGGCCTGGCACTGCTGACGCGCCGCGAGGAGACGTTGATCTCGGTGGTCAACTTCTTCGGGCTGCCGCTCACCTTCCTCTCATCGGCCTTCATCGCCTCGGTGCTGATGCCGGGCTGGATCCGCTCGGTGGCCCGCTTCAACCCGGTGAACTGGGCGGTCGAGGCCGCGCGCGAGGCGGTGCTGGGAAGCGACTGGACGATGGTGCTGGGGCGAGCGAGCCTGCTCGCGCTCTTCGCGGTCGTCTGCGGTGTCTTCGCCACCCGCGCCTTCGTGGCCTACCAGCGCTCGCTGTGAGGACGGGGAGACTCGTTCCCCTTCCTCCCACGGGAGAAGGGAGTCGAGGGGAAGAGGGCCGCTCCGGCGCCGGATGCGGTAGAATGTGACCCGAAGCGCGCGCATGCAGCCCCGCGAGGGAGCCTATGCCGCTGGGCCGTTCCGACCTGGATCCGACGATCAACTACTACGAGGTGCTGGACGTCCCCTTCCACGCCACACGGGAGGAGATCACCCGTTCCTATCGCCGGCTGATCCGCTACTGCCACCCTGACCGCTTCATGGACAACGACGAGCGGCGCAAGGCCGAGGAGCGGGCCAAACTGCTCAATGCCGCCTACACTGTGCTTGCGCGGCCCGAGCTGCGACGGGAGTACGACCAGCTCCTGCGCCAGCGGGCGCTGGCCGACCTGCTCTTCCAGCGCTACACCGGCAACGTGCCGGGGTGGTCGGGCAACCCAGCTATTCGGCCGGCTCGCGCGGCGACGCTGCGGGCCCAGCAGCCGAACGGGCAGGCGTTCCTCCAGATCCTGGTAGTCACGGTCATCTTCGTGGCGGTGCTGGTGCTGGCGCTGGTGACCAGCAGCGCAGCCCTGCAAGCCCTCCTCCTGCTCTTCTCCTGAGTATCCCGGTCGGATCCGCTTCTCCGCCGCTTTCGGGCTTCCCAGCGGCTTCCGCACGCGACCGGACGCGAGCGCCTGCCACACAGGGGCGTATCTGGCCAGCTGTGACTGGCTGGACAATCGGGGTATCATCAGCGCCGGTGGAACCTCGATGGGAGCTGGGCGCGCGGTGGCAGGCTACACCATTCGATTGATCGCGACGCACGACGTGGCTGGCAACCAGGTATGGATCCAGCGCGCGGCACTGCGCGACCTACCGACGATCGCCCGGCTGCAGCGCCAGTGCTTCCCCGATGGGCAGGCCTACGGCCTGGCCACGCTGCTGGTGCTCTACTGGTGGCCGAGCGTGGAGATCCTGGTCGCTCGCATCGGCGAGCGCCTGGCCGGTTGCGTCGTCGGCGATGCCCACCGGTCACAGGGACGAGTGCTCAACCTGTGCGTAGCGCCGGAATTCCGGCGCCAGGGGATCGGCGCGGCGCTGCTCGACGCGATCGAGCTCGTGCTGTCCGCCGAGCAGTTCACGCTGATGGTCGAGGACAAGAACGCCGGAGCGCAGGAGCTCTACCGGCGCTCCGGCTACCTGCCGGTCAGCGAGCTGCGCCACTATTACGGTCGTAACCGGCACGGCATCCTGATGCAGAAGCGCCGGGGCGACCGGACGTCATGGTAAGTCTCGATGTCCTCCTCGCGCCCGACCGCTTCCCGGCAACCTCGAGCGCGGGTAACCAGCCGCTCAGGCCGGGAGAGCTGGCGACCCGCCAGCGCGAGCTCGAGGCATACCAGGAAGCCATCCGCGGCTGCCGAGCCTGCGTCGAGGCGGGATACCTGCCGGCGGCCCGGCCGGTCTTCCGCGGCCATGCCGGGCAGCGGATCATGGTGGTCGGCCAGGCGCCGGCGCAGCCTCGGAGCGAGCACCCCCGCCCCTACTCCGGCGCGAGCGGCCGGACGCTGCGCTCCTGGTTGGCGCAGGCCGGCTTCCCGCCACAGGAGCTGGAGACCTGCTGCTACCTGACCTCAGTCACCAAGTGCTTCCCGGGCCCGAGCCGGAGCGGGAAGGGCGATCGCGCGCCCTCGGCCGCCGAGGTCGCGCTGTGCCGGCGACACCTGGAGCGTGAGCTGGAGCTGGTGCGGCCTGCGCTCATCATCACCCTGGGGCGTCTCGCGGCGCGCTGGTTCCTCGGCGATCGACCGCTGAGCGAGCTGGTGGGCGAGGCCTTCACCTGGCCGGCCCCGTGGCTCTCGTCGACGCCAGGGTGCGAGGTCGGGCGGCTGGAGTGCGGGACGGGCAGCGCGCCTGGCGAAGTGGGCGTCCTAGTGCTACCGCTGCCCCATCCCTCGGGGATCAACCGCTGGCACAACGACCCGGCCAACCGCGCGCAGCTCGCGCGGGGGCTAGCCCGGCTGGCTGAGCTGCGGCGGCAGCTCGACCTGGAGCCGCTGGCACTCTGAGATTGAGAGCAACTATGCCCTGGCGCTGAGGGCGCGCTCGCGCGGAGGGAGCAGCGTGCCCGCTACTCCGGCGCCGGGCCGGCCAGGTCGTAAAAAACCAAGCCGACCGGGATCTTGGGGTAGAAGTAGGTGGACTTGGGCGGCATCACCTCGCCGGCTCGCGCTACCGCCAGCACGTCCCGGAGCGGTGTCGGTCGTAGGAAGAACGCGGAGCGCGCCTTGAAACGGCTCACCAGCCGGACAGCCTCGCCGACGTCGGGGGTGAACTCGACCGCCGCCTCGCGCAGCGCGCCATCGAGCCCCAGCAGGTGCTGGAGCACGACCGACTCGAACACCGTCGCGTCCAGCCGCCGGTAGGTCTCCGACCGCTGCCGGGGCAGCAGGCCGTCTGCGGCAGACCAGTCGGGCAGGCGCAGCCGGAGCAGTTCCTGCCCTCCCGGCGCCAGCGCCAGGAAGACCGGCATGCCCCGCTCGTCGGCCAGCGCGCGCACTGCCATTTCTACGGCTGCAGCGTCGCCTGGGGCAGGGAGCGCGATCGACTCGACGGCGAAGTGGCGTTGCAGGTGCGTGAGGAACTCGGGCCAGCTCACCTCGCCGAAGGCGCGCACCACCCGGTGGATCGGCCGCACCAGGATGCCCGGGTCGTCGGCATCGACGACGTGTGCCAAGGCGAAGTCGGCGGGCCCAGGCTCGCGGCCGCCCTGCCGCAGCTCCTGGCGGTAACGCCGGGCGGCGGCATAGCGGTGGTGCCCATCGGCGATCACGACGGGGAAACCGGCAAGCGCCTGCCGCACCGCGTCGATGGCCGGCGGCTCCGCCAGTACCCAGAGCCGGTGAGTTCCCGACTCCGTGCTGGCCGTCACCGCTGCCAGCTCGGTTGCGGCGATCTCTCGGAGCAGCGCCGCGAGTCGCCCGCTCGCTGGTGCCAGCGCGTAGACGGCGCTCAGGTTGGCGCGCGCGGTGCGGAGCAGGGAGAGCCGCTGTGCCAGCACCGCTGGCGTGATGCTCTCGTGGGGCAGGACGCTCCGCCGGCCCGGCTCGTCCAGGCGCAGCGCCACGAACACCCCTAGCCGCCGATAGTGTTCGCCGTTGAAGCGATAGCTGTGCTCGTAGAGATAGAACGCTGGAGCTGGGTCGAAGCGGAGGATCCCCTCGGCCTGCCAGCGGCGAAGGCGCGAGGCAGCCTCGGTGAAGTGGGCACCGTCGGGGTCGGGCACTTCCAGATAGAGGCTGTGCCGCGGATGAGCGGCTGCCAGCGCGAGCGCCGCTGGCCGGGAAAGCACGTCGTCCGGCGGGCCGAGCACCGCACCCAGGTCGCCGATCTGGGGCAGGTGATAGCGCAGTCCCCTGAACGGCCGGGCGTCGGCTGCGTCGAGCCGATCCGCTTCGGGATGGTTCAGGAGCCGGCAACCGGCGGTCGAGCCGGAACTCCCGCCCGGTGGAACCTCGCTCATTCGATTCACCAGCCCAGCGCGTAGGCTTCGGCCCGGGCGTCCGCGCCCGCGGTCAGGGTCTCCCGTGCCTGGTCGACCAGGATCACGCAGACGTTGCCGGCCACGCGCGTCCACTCGGGCCAGGGTTCGATCTGGTGACCACGCCGGCGCAGTTCCTCGATCGTGCTCTCGGGCACGCGGCTCTCGATCTGGCGCAGGCCGGGACGGTAGGTGTGTGGCCAGAACGACTCCGGGTAGTTGTAGGTGGCGAAGCGCGGGGCTTCGATGGCCTGCTGTGGATCCATCCCGAACTCGACGATGTTGAGGAAGACCTCGATCATCGACTGCGGTTGCACGTCGGCTCCGGGCGTGCCGAAGACCATGAAGAGCTGGCCGTCCTTGAACGCCATCGCCGGGTTGGGTGTCAGCCGTGGCCGCTTGCGCGGCTGGAGCGAGGACGGGTGATCGGGGTCGAGCCAGCTCTGCGAGCCACGACCCGAGCAGATCAGGCCGAGGCCAGGCACCACCGGCGTGCTGCCGATCCCATCGCTCGGCGTGGCCGAGAAGGCGTTCCCCTCGGCGTCGACGACGCACACGTAGCTGGTGTCTGGTTGGGGCGGGGTGTCCGCTCCACCCGCTGCCAGCGCCTGGCGCGTTCCGGCGCCGAGACCGGGTGCTGGCATCTCTGTCCAGGTCTGATCCGAGCGGATCCGGCCACGCTGCCGGGCAGCGTACTCCTTGGAGAGGAGGGTCGCCAGCGGCACATCGACGAAGCGCGGGTCGCCGACGTACGCCTCGCGGTCGGCGAAGGCGAGGTCGAGCGCGCCGATCACCGTGTGGATGTAGTCCGGCGTGTTGTGTCCCATCGCCTTGAGGTCGAAGCCCTCCAGGATGTTGAGCGCCTCGAGCAGCACCGGCCCCTGGCACCAGGGCCCGCAGCCGTAGACCACGATGTCGCGATAGGTGACCGAGGGTGGCTCCTCGACCTCGGCGGCGAAGTCGGCGAAGTCGTCCTCGTCTAGGAAACCGCCTTCCTGCTGGACGAAGGCGACGATCTCCTTCGCGATGTCGCCCCGGTAGAAGGCGTCGAGCGCCGCCTCGATGCCGGCGACCCGCCCGCGGTGAGACGCCTGTTCCTCGGCGGCGATCAGCCGGCGGAAGGTGCGCGCTAGGTCGCGCTGGTAGAGCACGTCGCCGATCTCCGGCACGGTGCCGCCGGGCAGGAAGATGGCGGCGGTCGATGGCCAGCGCGCGATCTGCTCGGCCTCTCGCGCCAGGTTCCGGCGAAGCGAGGGGTAGACCGGGAACCCCTGCTCGCACAGCTCCAGCGCCGGAGCCACGACCTCGGCGAACGACCTGGTGCCGTAGCGGGCCAGCGCCGTCAACCAGGCTGCTGGCGCCCCCGGCACGATCGAGCGACGGACGCCGAGCGGGATCTGCCCGCCTTCCTCTCGAAGGAAGGTGTCGATGGAGGCACGCTTCCCCCACCAGCCCAGCCCGCTGATGCTGCGCAGTTCTCCGCTCGCCCGGTGATAGACGATGATCGGCGCCACACCGCCGAAGCTGGTCAGGTCGGGCAGGAGGACGTTCAGGCAGATGCCAGCGGCGACGCCAGCATCGATGGCGTTGCCGCCCTGGGCGAGGATGCGAAAGGCTGCCGCGGTGGCCAGGTAGTGGCCGCTGGCGACGGCGAAGTGACGAGCCTGGATCGCTGGGCGGTAGGAGGTGAGAGACGACGGGCGAGGCGACATCGCGTCAACCGGCATGGTCAACCGATCCTTCCTGCTCGACGAGGAGCTCCGAAGTCAGGCTGAAATCGGCCATCGAGACGTGTCGCGCCGGTCGCGGACGCCGGTAGCTGTACCGGCTACCGGCGCGCCTGCAGGCCGGTCAACTGCTCGAGTACCGGGGCATCGTCCTCTTCAGCCCCGATCAGGACGAGGACAACGGCTTCCGGCGCTGGCTCCGCCTCCCGGATCGCCTCTTCGGGCGAAGGGATATACCGGTCGTCGCCCCACCGATCCGGCCGGTCGGGGAAATACGTCTCGCAGAGCCATGTCCGGCTGATGATCGCGTTGCTGCCGAGCTTGCGCCGGGCACGCTCCTGATAGCGATCGATTCGCCCGTCCGGATGGAGCACGAAGACCTCGACGACGCGCCGGCCCTCGTGCCGGCCGCGGTCGAGGATGGCGGCGCCGGTGGCCTCGTCGAGCTCGGTCGCCGGCTGGCCACGCTGTGTCTTCAGGAAGTACCGCACACTATCCCTCCATCGCCGCCTGTACAGTGACGCGAGCGCAGGCCGTTTATGGCGCTCATCCTAGTGTACTACGCCGCGCCGGACGGCACGCCGGCCTGTCGCGCAGCACGGAGGCGTTCCCACATTCGATGTCCCACTTCCAGTCCCTCCGGCGTTCATATGAGTGGCGAACGGGAGCCGGCATGGCCAGGGAGAGGATCGAGGCGTGGAGACGTTCCGCCTGACCGATCTCGCTCTGAGTGGCGAGGAGAATCCGAGCGATGCTGCGCGCCTCGACCCCCAGGCGTTCGGTGCCCTCTACCAGCTCTACTGGCCACGAGTCTACCGCTACGTTCGCGGCTGGGTCGGCGATGCTGACGAGGCGGACGACCTGGCGCAGGATGTCTTCCTCCGAGCGATGGTCGCGCTGCCGGGGTACCGGCCGAATGGTGCGCCCTTCCTCGCCTGGCTCATGCGCATCGCCCGTAACCGGGCGCTCGACCGGCTGCGGGCAGCGCGGCGGCGCCCGCTCCTCTCGCTGGACGCCCAGGCTGCGTCCGGCCTGGTGGACGCCCTGGACCCAGCCGCGACCTGTCCAGGCAGCCAGCCTGCCGAGCATCTGGCCCGCGTCGAGCTCCGGCAGCGACTGCTGGCTGCGCTGGAGCAGTTGCCGGAAGATCAGCGGGTGGCAGTTGTCCTGGTGGATATCGAGGGGTTGACGTACGACGAGGCGGCAGCCATGACGGCGGTTCCCGCCGGGACGTTGAAGTCCCGGCTCTCCCGCGGCAGAGCGCGACTGCGTGCCCTGCTGCTGGCCGACGAGGGGGCACGGGAGCTGATCGAGATGGCCGGCGTTCGAGGGGGACAGCAGAGTGAAGCATCCCCAGCCTCCAGTTGACCTGTCCGAAGGCGACGACGAGGCGCTGGTCGAGGCGGCACGGAGAGATCCGGAGGCGTTCGGCGTGCTCTATCAGCGCTACCTCCCGCAGATCTATCGGTATCTCCGGGCCCGCACCGGGAACGCCGACGACGCGGCCGATCTCACCCAGCAGGTGTTCCTGAAAGCCCTCGCTGCCTTGCCCAGCTACCGGCCCTGCGGGAGGCCGTTCATCACCTGGCTACTCCGCATCGCCCGCAACACAGTCGCCGACTTCTACCGGCGCCGGCGGCCCACTGTCGCCTTCGACCTGGTGCCGGAGGTGACCTGGGGCGCGGGTGAGGAGTCACCGGAGAGCGTCGTCCTGAGGTGCGAGGAGCTGGCGCTGCTCCAGGCGCTCTACCAGAGGCTCGATCCAGGCAAGCAGGAGTTGCTGGCGCTCCGCTTCGCCGCCGGGCTGACCGTACCCGAGATCGCTGCCGTCGTCGGCAAGCGCGAGGCGGCCGTGCGCAAGCAGCTCCAGCGCGTGGTCCACCAGTTGAAGGAGCAGTTCCGTGGCACGTAGGCGACGCATCACCGAGCACTACCCCGATCTCCTCGATGGGCACGACGCCGAGCTGGCACGCCTGGTCGCCGGGCTCGACGCGCTGCTGGCGTCGTCCGAGCCACCGGCCGAGCTACGCACTGCCATCTCCGGTCTGGCCCGAACGCAGGCACGGCGTTCCAGCATCGCTGTGGCGCCAGCAGAGCCGGTCTGGGAGCCACAGGCCGGAGAGCCCGAAGCGCCGAGGCCGACGAACGTCATCGCCTGGCCGGGCGAGCGCCGGAGGGGCCGGCGACCGCGCACCTGGCTCCGGTCGACCTCCGAGCTGCTGGCTGCCGGAATGGTGCTGGTGCTCTTCACCTGGCTGCTCGTCACCGTGCTGGGCAGCCGGATCGACGAGCGTACCGGCCCGCTGGCCCAGCCGGACCCCACGACGGCACTTACGCCGGCGCCCACGCCGCCCGGCACGCCGTCCACTGGCCCGATGAGCATCGTCACCCCGCCGCCGGGCATCGACACCTCGGCCTGGCAGACCTACCGCGACGAGCGAGCCGGCTTCGAGCTCAAGTACCCGCCCGATGCCAAGCTCACGGCACAGGACGGATCAACCCGTATCGACCTGCCCTTCGCGCCTGGCACCAACCTGGTGGAGAAATATGTCACTGTCACCGCCGAGCCGCCGCCGGCCGGCGGCTGCACGAGCCCGCAGCTCGCGGGGTACCAACCGGGGACGATTCCGACCGAGCGCGTGCTCGTCGACGGCGTGGAGTTCACCAGGGCCATCATCGACGGCGCCGCAGCCGGCAATCGCTACGAGGCGACGAGCTACTGGACTGACGCGACAGGAACGTGCGTCGTCCTCGACTTCGTGCTGCACTCGGCCGTGCCGCAGAACTACACGACTCCGCCGCCAGAATTCGACGCCGCCAGGGAGTCCGAGGTCTTCACCGCGATCGTCTCGACCTTCCGCCGGCTCGAGCCCCAGAGCAACACGCCCGACCAGGACATGCCCCAGCTCGTGACTCCGACCCCCACGGAGATACCGACTCCGGGGACGGCCAGCCCCTCCGCCAGGCAAGGGAAGCCGTTTCCGGGCATGGGCAAAATGGCCGTGGTGACCGCGGAAGGCCTCGACCTGATCGACTTCGAGTCCGGGCGCGCGGTGACCGTACCGTCCGAGAGCGCCGTCGCCTTCCCTGCCTGGTCCCCGGATGGCCAGTGGCTCGCCTATCTCGACCTCGGCTCGCGCTCGATCGGGCTGGTCGGCAGCGACGGCACTCCGGTACCGATGCCGGAGGTGCCCAACGGGCCGTTCACGGAGAACTTCGCCTGGTCACCGGCTGAGGACATTCTGGCCATCGCGCCATCGAACGGCGGACTCTACCTCGTCACCCCGAGTGGTGACGTGCGTCTCCTGGCCGATGGCCTGGTCACCCAGTTTGCCTGGTCGCCTGATGGCCAGACGCTGGCCTACGCAACGACCCTGCCCTCAGGGAGCACGGAGAGCGCCAGCGCCGCGATCTTTACCGTCCCGGTCTCCGGCGGCGAGCCACAGCAGCGCTATCTCGCCGAGGGGGTCGAGATCGTGCTCGCCGGCTGGTGGCCGGACGGCCAGGGAATTCTCTTCTGGCTCGGCGTCCGCTCGGCCTCGATCGCGATGGATGGGATGACCTTGTTCAGCCTGCCGCTAGATGCCGGTGACCCCGTCAAGCTCGGCGTCATGCTGCCGGAGCGCGCCTTCCTCGACTGGTCGACTGACGGACGGCTGGTCATGGTCGAGGGCGAGGGGCGGGAGCTCTGGAGCGGCGACAAGGCCATCGCCATCTGCGATGCCCGGACCGGCACGTGCCAGCGGCTGCCGAAGCCAGATGGTACGGTCTCGCTCTACCCGGCCTGGTCGCCGGACGGCCGCCTGGCCTTCATCAGGGCCGAGGCGCCGGGCCAGTATCCGAACGACGGCGAAGCGCTCCGGGCCTGGCTGAGTACCTGGACGCTCGTGATCGCCAACCCTGATAGCCTCAGTGAGCAGGTGCTGGACGCGGCTCAGACAGGTGGGGCAGGCGTGCAGGCGCCGGCGTGGTCGCGCGATGGCAACCGCCTCGTCTTCCTGCGAGATCACGCAGTCTGGGCGATCGATGTGCGGAACCCGCAGCCCGTCATGCTCGTCGAGCTCGCCGGCGATACCGCGCTCGACGGCCACGGCCGGCCGATGGTCGACCCACGGCAGGTGCTTTCGTGGCATCGTTAAGGCAGGACGTCGGGGTCAGGGGGCGAGGGATGGGTTCCGATCGAATCCGATTTCTGCTCGGTGCACTGCTGGTACTGGCCGTGTCGATCCTTACCCTGGCCGGTCGGGCCGACGAGCGGCTGAGCTTCCACCGTGAGCTCGCAAATTCGGCCACTCCGCTTCCCAGCCCAACGCCCAGCAGCGGACGTGCGATGGCGACACCGATACCGGTCACGCCTACGCCGGCTCCCCTCGACGAGCGGTGCGCGCGGGGCGCGGACGGCGTGCAGTCACCGCTGGCCGGCCACACCGTCATCCTCGACCCCGGCCACGGCGGTGACGACCTGGGAACGGTCAACCTGGAGTTCGGCCTCTTCGAGTCGGAGATCACGCTCTCGATCGCCGAGCGCCTGCGTGACCGCCTCGTCGCCTCCGGCGCGACGGTCTGCCTGACGCGCCTCGTGGACGTGAACGTCCCGCTCGAGGAGCGTGCCAGATTTGCGAACCAGCAGGACGGCGACGTCTTCGTCTCGATCCACCTCAACCGGTACGAGGATCCGCGAGTGGATCACACGATGACGATGTGGGGCGAAGAGGAGAAAGACCTTAGGCTCGCCGAGGTCTTGCTCGAAACGCTCGCCGCTGAGCTCTCGACGCCAGAGAGCTATGCCGGCGCCCCGAACCCGATCAGCCAGGAGACTGCGCGCCACGAGCGGCTCGATTCGATCCTGCTTCGCTTGCCCGAGATGCCGGCTGTCCTGGTCGAGGCTGTCTTCCTCTCCCACCCGTGGGAGGCGAGGGCGTTCGCCGATGGTCAGGAGGACAGCACGCGGTGGCGGGAGGAGCAGATCGCCCGGGCGATCGAGGCCGGGCTGAGGCAGTACTTCGCTGAGAGCGTCGCCGGCGACGAAGACCGCGAGGGGTGACGGCAACGAGCGGCTCACACGCGCGCTCGTCTCCCCAGGATCGCCTCGTAGAGCTCGATGTGGCGGCGAGCGATCTCGTCCCAGCCGAAAGCGCCACTGGCCAGCCGGGCCGCTCGACGCAGGCGCTCGCGCGCCGCGCGGTCGGCAAGCAGCGTGGCGATGGCCGACCTCAGCGCTTCGGGATCGCCTGGCGGAACCAACCAGAGGTGCTCGCGGTCGCGTAGCGGGTGGAGCCACTCCAGCCGCGCCGGCTTGGTGGTGACGACGGCTGCCCCGCAGGCCAGGGCCGCGATCAACGTGCCGTGGCGCAGGCTCGCCCCAGCGCGGAAGGGCAGGACGACCAGGTCGAGCGCGCACAGCAGGTCTGCCGCGTCCTGAGGCGGCAGGTAGCCGATGCGGATCACCGGGACGGCTGCCTCGACCAAGCGGCTGTCGAGCCAGGAGAGATAGCCGGCGTTGGCCTGGTCGGTGTCGGCCAGCCCGCCGCCGGCCAGCACTAGGGCTGGTCGCGGCTCCGGCATCGCTTCGAGCGCGACCAGCAGCAGGTCGATCCCCTTGTCCCGGGTCAAGAAGCCGAAGAACCCGACCGCGGCCCGGTCGACCGGCACGCCCAGCCGGCGGCGGGTCTCAGCAGGGTCGGCGCCCGACGGCTCCGGGAGGTTGCTGCCGATCGGGATGAGGTGCAGCCGGCCCCGCAGCCGGGGATCGCGCTCGAGCGCGGCGTAGTCCTCCGGGTTGGTGGCGATCACGGCGGCGCTGCCGCGGGCCAGCAACTGGTTGAGCGCCGGCCGGAGTGGGCCGGCCTTGGGGAAGAGATACGGCGCGCGCAGGTCGTGGAAAGTGGTGAGCAGCGGCCGCTCGCGCACCCGGTAGGGGAGCACGTTGACCGCCGGGTGGAGCGCGAAGGCGCCGGTCTGGTACTGGAGGTGGAGCAACAGCGCGCCCGTGTCCCGCGCGGCCTGGCGTACCCGGCTGGCAAGATCCCAGCCCCAACGCTCGACCGTGGCAGCGACGTAGCGTGACCCGGCCGCACGCTGGCTGGTCAGGACGGCGGGCTCCCAGCTCTGCCTTGCCAGCGCCTCGGCCAGGCGTGCCGTGTAGTCGCCCACCCCGCCGTGCATCGGCGGGTATTCCCCGGTGATGAAGAGCACGCAGCGCTCGCTCATGGCCGCGAGGGCCGCAGGCCCGAGCCGAAGGCCCGCCAGTAACGCGCGATCCTTTCCCGCCGGAGCGCCCGCTTGTGCCCGAGCAGCCACTTGGAACCCTCGATGGCGATCCGGGCCAGGTAATTCACGAGCAGGAAGGCGCGCAGGATCTCGGCGGCCGGCCGTCCGTGGAGTCGCCGGTAGAGCTGCACTTTCGCAGTGTCGAAAGCGATCTGGCGCGCAGCCGGCTCCTGGCCGGCGCTGGCGCTCTCGTGGTGGTAGACCGTGGCCTCGGGCAGGTACACCACGCGCCAGCCGGCCCGGCGGATCCGCCAGCACCACTCGACCTCCTCGGAGTAGAGAAAGAAGCGCTCGTCGAGCAGCCCGGCCGTCTCGATCGCCTCGCGCCGCACCGCCAGGCACGCGCCCACTAGCCAGTCCACCTCCTGTGTCTCGGCGTCCGAGCGGTCAGCCACGTAGTAGCGGCGGAGCACGCGGTTGTCGCGCCAGTAGTCCTGCACGACGGTGCTCTCGAGGAAGCCGGTGAGCAGCGTCGGGAACCGGCGGCGCGAGGGCTGCGTCCTCCCATCTGGGTACACCAACCTCGGGCCGACGACGCCGACGGCCGGATTCTCATCGAGGTAGTGGACGAGTCGCCCGAGCGCGTCGCCCGCGACCCGGGTATCGGGGTTGAGCAGGACGACGACGCGGCCGCGCGCCCGACGGATCCCCTGATTGTTGGCCGCCGCGAAGCCACGGTTCTCCCGGTTCGCGATTACCTCCACGCCGGGGAAGGCGGCCCGCACCGCCTCGACCGTGCCGTCGCTCGATGCGTTGTCTACCACGATGACCTGGCCGCGCAGTCCGCTGCCCCTCAGGCTGGCATAGACCGTTTCCAGGCAACCCAGCACGTGCTCGCGCACGTTGTAGCTGACGATGACCACCGAGAGGTCGAGCGAGGCGTCCGGAAGTTCTACCCCGGCAGGCGCGTCTGGCTTGCCAGGGTTCTGCTGGCTGGCGGCTTTCCAGAGCCGGCGGACGAGGAGCCAAGTGTGCAACTCGTGCCAGGCCATGGCGAGGGCGAGGAAGAGACCGGTGGGGCCGTCGCGATAGCCGCGCAGCGTCACGAAGCGTCGCCAGAGCTCGCGCGCGGGCTGGCCGAGGTAGGTACGGCGCCGCGGTCGTCGCCCCTGACGCGCCAGCATCTCGGCGCGGATGCGGGCGTAGCGGGCCTGCTTGGCCAGGAATTCCAGGTACGACTCGTAGTTGATGTGCACGAGCGGGTAGGCCAGCCGGCCGGCCTCTCCTGACAGCTCGACGACCTCGTGTACCTCCACGTCCGGCCGGTAGCGCGCCCGGCCGGCCCGCAGGAGGCGCAGGTGCTCGTCCGGCCACCAGCCGCCGCCGCGGATCCAGCGACCGAACATCCAGTTCTGGGTCGGGATCCAGAAGCCGGCGGTCGCGTCCGTCGCCCCATCGATGGCCTGGCGGATCTCGGCGGCCAGCTCCGGCGTGACGCGCTCGTCGGCGTCGAGGAAGAGCACCCAGGGCTGTCGTGCCAGCTCGAGGGCAGCGTTGCGCTGGCTAGCGAAGCCGGTGAAGGGGCGGTGGACGACCTCGGCTCCGGCGGCCCGAGCCAGCTCGACCGTGCGGTCGTGGCTCCCCGAGTCCACGACCAGGATCTGGCGGGCGAGCCCGGCAACGCTCGCCAGGCAGCCAGGCAGGTGGCGCTCCTCGTTCAGGGTCAGGACGATGACGGAGAGCGGCAGCGGTTCACTCATACAGGCACGGCGCCTCCCGGTAGAGCTGGGCCACCCGCCGCATCCGCGCTCGCCGCTCGCGGCGCTCGGCGCTCGCCGGAGCCAGCAGGGCCCGCAGGCTCGCCCAGCCGGCGGCGGCCCACGCCATCAGGGCCAGCACCCGGACGAAGCGGGGCGAGTGCCAGCGACAGAAGTACCGGACGCGGCTGCGATGGAGCTGGAGCAGGCTCGCCTCCGAGATCTGGCCGGTGCTCTGCCCAGCGTAGTGAATCACCTGCGCGGCCGGCGCCGTCAGCACCGTCCAGCCGGCCGCCTTGATCCGGCGAGCCCAGTCGATCTCCTCGCTGTAGTAGAAGTAGCCCTCGTCGAGCCCGCCCACCTCGTCGATCACTTCCCGGCGCACCAGCATGCAGGCCCCTAGCGGGTGATCGATCGCGAACGGGCTCAGACCGTCGCCAGGGCCGAAGCGGCCGTTGATCCGGGATCCGATGATCCGCGGGTGCACCGGAAAGAAGTCGAAGAAGCTCTGCACAAGGCCAGGGAAGCGGTAGCCGGCCGATTGCAAGCTCCCATCGCCGTTCAGCAGCCGGGCACCGACCATGCCCACGTGCGGGGCGGCGTGAAGCGCCCGCCAGAGCGCCGCCAGCGCTCCCGGTAGGACGACCGTATCGGGGTTGAGCAGCAGGAGTGCTCGGCCCTGGCTCTCGGCGATGCCCCGATTGTTCGCCCGCGAGAACCCGGCGTTTTCACCCAGCGGGATTAGCCTGGCCCAGGGGAACCGTTCGCGCACCAGCTCGACCGAGCCGTCGGTCGAGCCGTTGTCCAAGACGATTACCTCGGTCTCGATCCCGGAGCGATGGATCTCCTCGGCCAGCGAGGCGAGGCAACCCTCGAGCAGATCCCGGATGTTCCAGGACACGACAATGACCGAGAGATCCACGCGCTCCCCGCTCATGCCCACCTCGCTCCCAGCGAGCCATCGCACACGATTCTGCGCCAGGCGCAGGCCGCCTTGTCAAGGAGGCGCGGCCCTGAGGGTTGAACAGTTTCCCCCACACGTCGGGCCAGCGCTGGTGGCGCCCGATGCGCACGCGCCGAATCCGATGTAGGGGCGACCGGCCGGTCGCCCCTACCTCATCCCCCGACCAGCCGGCGTCGAGCCGGCGTTGGCAGGCGCGCGGGGCAGCAGTCCCACGCCCGGCGATGCTGGGAGGTCGAGACGAACACGGCGGGCAAAGTGATCGACCCTCAGGATGCAGCCCTCGCCCGTGCTGCGGCTCCCGAAGCTTCGAGAGAGCGAGAGACCTGCTGAGCGAGCTGGGGGCATACGGTGTGCTAGACTGGACGGGCATACGGGCGAGCCACGGCGGCGCGGGAGGGGGCGGAGAAAGGCGGGAGGCGATGCGCGTCGTCCGGAACGTCGGGTATCTCAAGCGTCGGCAGCGAGCAGCGCGGCTGATGGTCGCCGGTGGGCTGGCCGGCCTGGGATCATCGATCGCTCTGACCTTCCAGCCCCAGTTGATCCTCTGGGCCTACTTCGCGCTGATCGTCGGATTTCTCCTCTTCAACGCCGGCATGCAGCAGTGGGCCAAATGGAACCGGAGCCCGCGCCCCGATGAGCTGCTCGACGCGACGTTGCGCCGTCTCAACGACCGCTATACGCTCGTCCACTATCCGGACGTTTCCCAAGGGTGGCGCCCCGAGCACGTGCTGATCTGGCCCGGCGGGCTGCTAGTCATCACCACCCGAGAGATGGCCGGCCATATCCAGGTGCAGGGTACCCGCTGGCGCCGGCTCGATAGCCGGCTGATCCGGATCTTCACCTTCGGTGGCCCCCCGCTGGGCAACCCGACCATCGAGTGCCAGCGCCAGCAGGAGGCGCTGCGCGAGTTCCTGAGCCAGCGCGACCTGCCGGGAGTCGACGCGATCGATGGGTTGGTCGTGTTCCTGAATGACCGGGTGAACCTCCAGGTCATCGAGTCGAGCATCACCGTCGTGACGCGCCGGGAGCTGGCGGAGGCGATCCGCGCCTACGGTACCGAGCGGCGGCTCAGCGCTAGGGAGTGCGACGAGGTCGTCGCGGCCCTCTCCGCGGGAGACGAGGTCGAGGGGCCGGTGGCCCTGCCGGCGCGCGAGCCGGGAAGGAAGAAGGCCAGGGTTGCGTGAGCCCCTGCACGAGACCGAACGTGAAGGGCCGGCCCTCTGGCCGGTCATCGGCCACGAGGCTGCGGTGGCAGCGCTTGACCGGGCAGTGCGGCGAGGCCAGGTCAGTCATGCCTACCTCATCAGCGGCCCGGCGGGTGTTGGACGCCGCGCGCTGGCGCTCGCCTTCGCTCGAGCGCTGCTCTGCCAGGCAGCGCCACACTGGCGTCCCTGCGGGAGCTGTCCGAGCTGTCACCGGGTCGAACGAGCCATGCACCCGGACCTCACCGTCCTCAGCTTGCAGGCGGTCGGGGGCGAGCGCGAGGCCCGGCCGACCCGGATCTCGATCGATGCCATCCGCGAGCTTCGTGCCACGCTCGCCCTTCGGCCGCTGGAGAGCGACTGGCGCGTCGTCGTCATCGACGATGCCGACTGGCTCTCGCGGGACGCGGCCGATGCGCTTTTGAAGACACTCGAGGAGCCGCCCCCCTTCGCCGTGCTGATCCTCATCGTCGAGGATATCGCCAGCGTGGCCGAGACCATCCGCTCCCGCTGCCAGCAGATCCGGCTGGGGCCGGTTCCGGTCGCCACCGTCCGGGCGGCGCTGGAGTCCCGCGGGGTCGGGGCACCGCAGGCGGCTCTGATTGCCAGCCTGACCCGGGGCCGGATCGGGGAGGCGTTCCGGATGGCGGCTGACCCGGAGGAGCTGGCCAGGCACCAGGAACTGGCCGAGGCCGGGCTCCAGATGCTGTCCGATCCACTCGTCGCGCTAGGCCGGGCGCGGCAGCTCGCCGAGTCCTACCGGCGCGGCCGCCGGGCACAGGTCGAGGCCCAGCTCGCCGTGCTGGCGATGCTCTGGCGTGACCTGCTACTGCTCCGCTACGGTTTGGATGACCGGGTGAGCTATGCCGGCCTGCGCGAGCGGTTGGAGCGGTTGGCCCGACGCTGGTCGCCTGACGAGATCGTGCAGGGCCTGCGCGCAACGTGCCAGGCAATGGTCGATCTGGAGACCAACGTGCAGGTTCGGCTGGCACTCGACGCGCTGGTGACGCAATGGCCGTCCCCCGAGCGCACGCGCTGATCGCTGGTGTACGCAGGCTAGGCTCCGCGCGGGTCGAGATCGGCCGGGTTGCCGAGCTGCTCCGCACGGGCGAGTGGGTCGCGGTGCCTGGCCCGGTCGGCGAGGAGCCGGCGCTCGTCGTCATCGCGCCGGAGCAGGTGTTCCACATCGAGGGCGAGGTGCCTGAACTCCCGGTACGGTGGTTGAGCGAGGGCGAGCGTGCCCGCCTGCCCGAACTCGCCGCGCTGGCCCGCGACCTTGCGCAGCAGGCTGCGGAGACGCTCGGCCAGATCGCGGAGTCAGCCGAGTGGGCGAAGGATAGTTCGCCTCTGCTGGGACTGCGAGTCGCGCTCGGAGGGGCCGTAGTGGTCGAGTACTGGGAGGGTGGGGCCGGCCCGCCGGTTGTCGAGATCGCCGCCCGGCTCGCCGAGCGGCTCGGCCGGCCGGTACACCTTGCCACGCGCCCTGGCGGACCGCCGCGAGCGCTTGCCGGCAGCCTCGGCCGGATCGCCGGCGCCGGGCTGGAACTCGGCGAATTAGCCCGGCTGCGGCTGGGTGTGCCGCTGGGCGAGCCGCCAGCGCCGGCCCCCGGTGGTTACCCGCGGCTGGCAAGCACGGTCATCACGCCTGCGGGCAAGGGAATCGTTCGCTCTGTCTCGACCAGGCATCGCGTGGTGACGATCGAGCTCGAGGACGGCACTCGCCACGAGGTGCCGCTCGAGCAGGTGACGCCTGCTAGCGAGTGAGCAGTTACTGTCCGGCCGGCGGGGCAGGCAGCCGGATCGAGAGCAGCGCCTGGTCGGTCAGCACATAGGCCACGCCGAGGATGTCGTCCACCGCGATATCCCGGATCGGCCCCAGCGGCGGCGCCCCCTCGGCCGGGAGGAATTGCTGTACCAGGGTTCCGTCCTGCGAGAGCCGGAGGATGCGACCATCCCGGTCTGCCACGTAGCGGAAAGGCCGATCCGGCTGCATCGAGAGCGCGACCGCGTTCGCCACCGGCGGATCCACCTGCGGCGTTGCCTCGCCCTCCAGCGCGCCGCGATAGAACGTCACCACCGTGCCGTCCGGCTTGAGCACGTAGATGCGCCCATCGATCTCCATGTCTACCGCGCCGGATAGGTGTTCGGTGAACTGGCCGCCGGTCCAGTCCTCAGGCTGGTTCTGGTAGGAGCCAGCGAGAAACTTCAGGATCTGCCCCGGCTCGGGGAGCAGGAGGTACAAGTTGCCGGCGAAGCCGTTCACCGTCGCAACGCCGGAGTACGGCGCGCCGAAGGTGCCGACCGGTAGTCGGTTCCACTGCGCCGTCGCCGGGTCGAGAATATACGCATTGGCCCCATCGAAGGCGACCGGTGTGCCCTCGCCCCAGGCCGCGCCGAGCAACGTGCCGACCGGCGCGCCGCCGACCTGGGCCCCAGGCTCGAGCAGCTTGATTAGCTTGGTGCCGCCGCTGTCGAGGCGATAGAGCGCGTCGGTCAGGATGTAGAGCTGGCCGTTGCCGAAGAAGAGCCGCGGGGTCACCCCCTCAGGCGCTGGCGGCACGCCGCCGAGCACCTGGATGCTCTCCAGGCGCTGGATCTTGAGCACGCGGTCGGTGGCCGCCTGGACAGCGGCCCGCTCCTGCTGGATCCGCGCGGGGTCGAGCCCGAGCTCGGCGGCCGCGTCCAGCCGGGCGCTGGCCGTCGACAGATATGCTCGGGCGATGGTCGGGTCGCTCGACTGCTCGGCCAGCATGCGCTCCTGTACCGCCGTCTGCACGAGCATGTCGAACCGTTCCTGGCGGGCACGCTCGCGATCGTTGTGGATAGAGAACGCCAGTGCCGTAGTGAGAATGCCGATCAGGCTGATTGCCACCAGCCCGGTCATCCGGCTCACCGGCAATCGGGGAAGCTGGCGGCGCACGGGGCCGAAGTCGGGGAACTGGATGGCGTCGTTGAAGCGTTGCAGGCGCGGGAGCCCGAACGTCCCGTCGTCCGCCGGTGGGGAAAGGCGGTGGCGACGCCGGCTGATGAGCTGCCAAACGCCTAGCGCGGCCGCGACGAGCGCAATGGCGAAACCGGCCAGCAGCTCGACCAGGGTACGACTCCTCCCTGCCCGGTGCTCGAAGTCGCCTGCGACGGCGTCATCGTCCGAACTGGCGGAGGGCTCCCAGCGCTCCTCGGCGGTCGACTCCTCGTCGCGCCAGGATCGATCCGGTGTAGCAGAGTCGTCGCTGCGTCGAGGTGGCTCGTCGTCCCAATCCCCCCGCGCCTCGGCGTGCGCGTCAACGCCGCCGGTGGCCCCATGATTAGTCTGCACCGCCTCGATCGTGGGGTCAACCGCTTCCCCCGGCCAATTCGTCCTAGCCCGCGAGTCGAGTCGCCGCGCTGTCTCCTCGGGGAGCAAGTGGAGCAGCACATCCGCCAGCCGGCGCAGAGGGCGTGCGGGCGCGCTGCGCTCGGAGCCGATGGCGATCGCGATCGCGTGGGCGTCCGGGCGCCCGCTCTCCCAGGCCAGCTCCTCCAGGAGCCTGATAATGCGGTGCGAGTCTGGGCTCAGGATGGCTTCCGGAAAGCGGGCAGCGAGAGCGGCCCCGAGCTCCTGGTGGCAGAGCACGACGGTGTCGCCTGGTGCCAGCCGGGTGTAGTACAACGCTGGCTGGACCTGCCGGTATTGCCCGAGGGGATAGCTGCTGTCCTGTCGCTCGGCGTCCTCTCCGGGAAAGGCATAGATCTCCTGCTCCTGACCCACCAGCACCTGGCCCGGCAGCACCTGGGCGATCAGGAGATCAGGCCCGCGAAAGAGGGCACAGGTCGCGCCGAAGCGGTACCACTCACCCAGCGAGCGGCCGGCATTCAGGCTGAAGAGCCACTGGTTCGCGGCCCCGAAGGCCTGTCCCAGCGTGTCGCCCAGCTCTTCGAGCGAGGTCTGCCCGTTGATCTGCCAGGCGGCGTGCTGGAGCAGCGCCAGCACCTGCCGAGCAGCCTCGGCTACGCCTGGCCCTTCGCCCAGTGGCTCCAGGATCACCGCTACCCCGTGGCCCCCGGCACTCCCGAGATCCCCATCCATGAGCAGGCCGATGTATGGGGACTCTCCTGTCGCGGCGATCCCCGGCGCGAAATGCGTTGTTGCCCAGGTGGTTCGCGGCATGCTTCTCGCTTCCTTCTCGCTGTCGCGCGCTCCGCGCAGGCGCACAGTCCCCCGCGGGCGCAGGGAGCCCTGCGCCCGGACGGATCTCCCGGCGGCGCGGTCGTGACTTTCTGACACCGCCAGTCTAGCACAGATGTGTACGTACGTCTAGAGGGATAAAAGAGAAATAGCGCGTTCGTACGCGTGTTCTATTCGAGCAGGGATAGGGCAGGGGCAACGGCCAGCGAGCGCCCGTGGCCGGGCTGTCAATCCCGCAGCACGTCGCGGTGCTGCTCGGCTCCCTCGTGCAGCGCGGTCTCGCTCAGCAGGAGATCCTCGCCGTAGTCCGGCGGGATCGACGCCGGAGCGGGGGCTGGTCGCTCGACGAAGGGCTCACCGAGCAGTTCGAGAGTCGCCTCGACGATCTCCCGCTCCCCGAGATGGGTCGCGAGGTCGTAGGCACAGCGCAGGTGGTAGCGGGCATCGGCCTCGTTGCCCTGGTCGATCAGCAGCACGCCGAGGTTATAGTGCAGCGCCATCGCCGAGCGGCGATCGTTGAGCTGCTCCGAGAGCGTGATCGCCTGCCGGTAGGCAGCGGCCGCGTCCTCGGCCTGACCGGTGGTATCGAGCACCGTCGCCAGCCCGCGGAGCGCCCGGGCGAGCAGCGAGACATCGTTGATCTCGTGGGCTGCGGCCAGCGCGGCCCGGTAATGCTCCTCCGCCTCCTGGAAAAAGTTCAACGCCTGGTAGAGCCGGGCGATTTGGCCATGTAGCCGGGCGCGCATCTCCGTATTGCCGGTCGCAATCGCCAGGTCGAGGGCCTGCCGCAGATAGCCGATGGCGCCGTGCGGGTCGGTGACCCGCCGCGCGAGCTCGGCCAGCATCAGCAGGTAGCGTTGCTGGCCGGCGACATCCCCCGCCTCAGCGGCGAGCTCCACCGCCTGATCGAGATAGCTCCTCGCCTCTCGTGTCAGGTTGCGCGCCAGGCAGACCGAGCCGAGCAGCGCCAGCCCCTGCGCTTCCAGGTGAACCGCACCGACTTGCTGAGCCAGCGTGATCGCGCGGTCGGCCGCATCGAGCGCATTGCCCAGCTCTCCGAACTGGAGCAGGATCTCCCCAGTGCCGAGCAACCAGCGCGCCTCGTCCTCAGCCGAGCCGGAGTACTGAGCAAGCTGGAGCGCATCGCCCAGGTAATCCAGCGCCTCGCCCCGGTGGTCGAGCGCCCCGTGCGCCAGCCCGAGCAACCCGAGGAGCCGCTGGCGGACTGCCTGGTCTTCGATACCCTCGGCATTCTGCTGGGCAAGCTGGAGCATCTGCAGGGCACGGCCTGGCTGGCGCGCTTCGAGGTAGAGCTCGGCCGCGTCGAGCAATGCCCGGACAGCAGTCCCGCGGCTCCCCAGGCGCTGTTCCAGGTTGGCGAGCTGGTGGTAGTGCTCGGCAGATTCGACGAGCTTGCCCATCCGCCGCTCGAGTTTGGTCAGCCCCATGAGACAGCGGCTCTCCATCGTCAGATCGCTGCTGGCCCGCGCTCGCTCCAGCGCGCCGAGGAGTGCCGAGCGTGCCTGGGTGAGGCGGCCCCGCTGGGCCAGCAGCGCGCCGATCTGGATCGCGATCTCGGCCTGCAAGCGATGGTCGATGGTTCGCTCGGCCGCCTCCTGCGCCTCCTGCAACAGCACGTAGGCCGTGTCCGGGTCTTCATCGCGTAGGATCGCGACCTGGCGGAGCAGGGCATCGACTAGGCCGGCATAGTGCGTGACCCGGCGGGCGCTGCGCCCGGCGCGGTGGTAGAACTCGCGGGCCGCGGCCAGGTCGCCGTCCTGGCGGGCCAGGTCGCCGAGCATCAGCGCTGTCTCCACGTCTTCCAGCGTATCGGTGTCTTCCCGTCCAGACTCGAGCTGCCGGGTCAGGAGCTCCCGGGCCCGCTCCCGCTCGCCGCGGTCGAACGCCAGCCGGGCCAGCCTCGCCAGCGCCCGGCGTTGCCCGACCACGTTGGCGATTCGCTGGGCAGCGCGCAGCGCCTCGCGCAGGTGGAGCTCCTGCTCGGAGGTCTCACCCATCTCAGCCAGCAGGTCGGCCGCGCGCAGGTTGGCCTCCATCAACACGCGGTCGAAGCTCTTCTGCCGGGCTGCCAGGATCGCGAGCCGGGTCAGCAGCAGCGCCTGTTCAGGCTCGTCGACGGCGATCCGGGAAGCTTCTGCCTGGAGCTCCCACAGGTCGCCATCGGCGATGCGGGCTAGCAAGTCAGGTTGCTCGGCGGCCAGGTATGCCTGCTCCGGCGTGAGCCGGCCAGCCGCGACTTCGGCAGCGATCCGGTACAGCGGGTTCCGCTCGATCCCCTGCCGGCGACGAAGCCAGCGGCCGAACTGCTCGAACATTGTCCCCCTCACCGTCGCGCTAGCTGGCCGGCCCAGCAACAGCCGGTGGATATCCGGCCGTCGCCAGGGCCCAACGCAGCGTCTCGAGCGTGATGTTGCCACCGCTGACGATCAGCGCGACCTTCTTCCCCGCCAGGCGTTCGCGTAGCCGGTGAGCGGCGGCCAGCGCCGCCGCGCCGGCACCCTCGGCGACCAGGTGTGCCGTCTCCATCAGCTCGACGATCGCCGCGCACATCTCCTCGTCGCTCACCAGCACCAGCTCGTCCACCCGCTCGCGGATGATCCGCAGCGGTAGCTCGAACGCCACTCGCGTGGCCAACCCCTCGGCGAAGGTCGAACCCCCGTCCAGCTCCAGCAGCCGGCCCTGCCGCCAGGACTCGTAGACGACCGGCATGCCGGCCGCCTGCACCCCGATCACCTCGATCCCGGGGTTGACCGTCTTCATCACGATCCCGGTCCCGCAGACGCCGCTCCCGGCCCCGACCGGGACGATCACGGCGTCAAGGTCCGGTACCGCTTCGATCAGCTCCAGCGCGTAGGTACCGACGCCAGCGATGAGGTCTGGCTCGTTCGCGGAGTGGATATAGCGAAACCCGTCACGGGCGGCACGCTCCTCACACGCCAGGCGCGCCTCGTCGAAGTCCCGACCGGTCAGGACGACCTCAGCACCCAGTCGCCGCATGGCCGCGAGCTTGAACGGGTTGGCGTCCTCGGGAGCGTAGATGATTGCTCGCACGCCGAACAGCCGCGCCGCGTAGGCGATCGACTGGCCGTGATTGCCGGTCGACGCCGTGACCACGCCGCGGGCGCGCTCTTCCGGCGAGAGACGGCTCATCAGGTAGACCCCGCCGCGCACCTTGAACGCGCCGATCGGCTGGAGGCTCTCGCACTTCAGGTACACCTCGAAACCGAGCCGCTCGCTGAGGGCTGCCGGCTGCACGAGCGGCGTCGGCGGCAGATAGCGGTGCACGACGGCGCGTGCCCGCAAGATATCTTGAAACGTCGGCGGCTCGAGTCTCATGTCCAGCCTCCCAGGCGGCCCCCAACCCGCTGCGGTGGCACTGGTGAGGGTACGACGATCGCGCTGGGTTGTCCATGAACTCCTCTGGCTATACCCAAGCATTCCCCATCGGCATGCGCGAAGACGCACCTGTCCGGACAATACGCGCTTCGCCAGGCCACCTCACGCCGGTCACCCGGCGCGCTCGCGCCCTGGAGCGCCGTCCTGCCGCTCTCACGGTCCGCGTCGTGCAAAGAAAGTCAGCGGTCACGACCCATCCCGTTGCGCGCGTACCGACCGGCACCGGATTCTGGATCGGCTGCGGGAACGTTCTTGCCCTGCTATTCTACAGCTAGCCAGGCGATGTGTGAACGAGGTGCACGATGCAATTTTTGGAACGGCTGAACCAGGCGATCCGCGCTAACGACTCGATGCTCTGCATCGGGCTCGACCCCGACCTCGAGCGGTTCCCGGCTCATCTGCCGCGTGACCCCTCGTCGATCCTCGCGTTCAACCGGGCCATCATCGAGGCGACTGCCGATCTCGTCTGTGCCTACAAGCCCAACCTGGCTTTCTATCTCGTCCACGGCGAGGCTGGCCTTCGAGCGCTCGTCGAGACGCGCCGGCTGATCCCGCCGCAGATCCCGGTCATCCTGGACGCCAAGGCCGGCGATATCGCCAGCACGTCGGCTGCCTACGCCCAGGCCTTCTTCGACCGCTGGGGCTTCGACGCGGTCACCGTTCACCCCTATCTGGGGGAGGACGGGCTGGCCCCATTCTTGCGCGCGCCCGGCCGGGGTGTCTTCGTGCTGGTCAAGACCTCGAACCCTGGGGCCGGCGAGCTCCAGGACGTGCCTGTCCGGGCAGATGGAAGCGAGGAGCCACTCTATCTCCATGTCGCCCGGCGCGTCGCCCGCTGGAACGAGCGCTACGGCTCCTGCGGGCTGGTCGTCGGCGCGACATACCCGGCCGAGCTGGCCGCGGTGCGTCGCCAACACCCTGACCTGCCGATCCTGGTCCCCGGCGTCGGCGCTCAAGCCGGCGACCTGGAGGCCGCGGTACCCAGTGGCCTGGCCGGCGCTGCAGCCCCGATCGTCGTCAATGCGACGCGCTCGGTGATCTACGCGAGCCAGGGGCCGGACTTCGCCGCGGCTGCCCGCGCCGCCGCCCTGGCGCTGCGCGACGCCATCAACCGGGCGCGGCCCACGCGCTAAATTCGCCCTCACCCCGGCCCCTCTCAGCCGCCCTCACCCCCCGGCCCCTCTCCCTCCCTGGGGAGAGGGGTGGCGAAGCCGGGGTGAGGGTGGAGGTTGCTGCCCTCACCCCTGGCCCCTCTCCCTGGAGGGAGAGGGGTGCCCGCAGGGCGGGGTGAGGGGAGACGGCTGGCATACGGACGGGGCAAGGACGTCGTAAGGGCAGGAGCTAGTCGCCGTGGACTGGCACGCCCGCCAGCGCCTTAGCGATCGCCTCGTCGAACTGCGGGAGATCGGCCGGCACCCGCGACGTGATCAGGTTGCCGTCGATCACCAACGGCTCGTCGACGTAGTTGGCGCCAGCGTTCTTGACGTCATCGCGGATCTTGTTGACGCAGGTCACCGTGCGGCCGCGCAGCACGTTCGCCGAGATCAGGAGCTGCGGGCCGTGGCAGATCGCCGCTACCGGCTTGCCGCTCTCGACGAAGCGGCGGGTGAACTCCACCGCCCGGTCGTCGATCCGCAGGTTCTCCGGTGAGCCGCCACCGGGGATCACCAGCATATCGAATTCATCGACCGTGACCTCGTCGACGGTCTTGTCCGGCTGGATCGTCGTCCCTTTCTTGCCGGTGATCGGCTCGCGGTTGAGGCCGATCACGACCACCTCGGCACCCCGCTCCTCCAGGTAGCGCTTGGGGTCGGTCGCCTCGACGTCCTCGAAGTTGTTCGCGAGGAGCATCGCCACTCGCTTGCCGCTCAACTCAGCCATCTGTGTCACCCTCCCGTCGAGCGTAGTCGTTCGGAGCGTTCGGCGCGCTCTCAGGATGCCACTGCTAGTCGACGCGCGGCAACTCGATCGACCTGCTCCAGCCTCCGGGCGGGGCAGGGTCAGACCAGGATGTCGCGCCGCCGGAAGATCGCGAGCGAGGCCAGCATGCTGCCGAGCCCGATCGCCAGGAGTGCCAGCAGGCCGGCCCAGCTCACGCTGCTGCCCTCCAGCGCCTCGCGGGGCCGGTAGGCGGTGAAGATGCTCAGGTAGCGCAGCCACTCGAACCGCTCGCTGAGCCCGGCGATCACCCAGGCCAGGTACATCGCCAGCACGACCGCGGCCGCCAGGGCGGCCGCCTTCCCCCGCTCGCTGAAGATCGAGGAGAACAGCACCGAAATCCCCGCGACCGCGATGAGGAAGTCGAGGAGCACGACCCCGAGCTGCGCGGCGGCATCCGCCGGGAGTTCGGCATCGACCAGCGGCGCGGCGACGAGGAGACTAAGCACGGACACCCCGACGACGGCGAGCATGCCTACCAGGAGGGCGACCAGCTTGCCGGCCAGCAGCCGGGGACGGCTCTCCGGCACCGAGAGCCACAGCTCGGCGGTGCCCCGCTCGACTTCCTGGGCGACGGCCGCGGCACCGGACATGATGACGAAGATTGCCGCTACCAGTGGCCAGACGAAGCCGTAGGCCTCGGCGTGCATGAACGCGCCGAAGCTGCTCGACAGTCCCTGCCCTGGCTCGATCCCGAAGGCACGCAGCAGTGCCTCTGGGTAGTTGCGGACGATCTCCTCGAACTGCGCGCTCTGCTCGCGGAAAGTGGGATAGACGAAGGCGATCAGCAGGGTATAGAGGGCGAGCCCCAGCGCGTACCAGAAGGTCGTCCAGCGGAGATCCCACAGCGCCTTGCGCGTCATCGTCCAGCTCATCGCGCGCGCTCCCCTGTTATTGCCTCCTGCCGCTGGTAGTAGCCCATGAACACGCTGTCCAGGTCGGGTGGGGCATAGACCAGGTCGACCACCGGGAGCTCGCTCAGCCGGCGCAGCAGCACCGGGAGCCCGTCCGAGACGCCGAGCTCGACCCAGCGGCCTCCCTCGCGGACCTGGAGCACCTGGACACCGTCGACGCTGGCGAGTTGTGCCAAATCGATCGGCATGGAGAACGCGACCTCCATGCGCCGGGTGCGCTGGCGCTTCAGCTCCTCGATCGTCGCGACCGCGACCAGCCGGCCATCGCGGATGATCCCGACCCGATCGGCAACCTGCTCCACCTCGTACAGCAGGTGCGAGGACAGGAAGATGGTCTTGCCGCGCGCCTGCTCCTCCCTCAGGAATGTCAAGAGCTCGCGCTGCATCAACGGGTCGAGCCCGCTCGACGGCTCGTCCAGGATCAGGAGTGGCGGGTCGTGCATGAACGCCTGAACCAGCGCGAGCTTCTGCCGGTTGCCCTTGGAGAGATGCTTGATCGTGCGGCTGAGATCCACGTCGAACCGCTCCACCAGCATCCGGCGCCGGGCCGGATCGATCCCAGGCCGGAAGCCGGCCAGGAAATCGAGGAACTGGGCGCCGGTCATCGCCTCGTAAAGCCGCGCGTCGCCGGGCACGTAGCCGACGTGCGACTTGACGGCGGTCGCGTCGCGCCAGCAGTCGAGGCCGAAGATCCTCGCACTGCCACGCGTGGGTTGGATCAGGCCCATCAGCAGGCGGATCGTGGTCGTCTTGCCGGCGCCGTTCGGCCCCAGGAAGCCGAAGATCTCGCCGCGCTCCACGGTGAAGGCTAGGTCATCGACACCGCGGGTCTTCCCGTAGAACCGGGTGAGCCCGTTAACCTGAATCGGAAGGCTGTCCATCGTCCACGTCCCTCCGCAGTCCACGGAGTTCTTCGTATCGCTGGGTGACCTCCGCCACATACGCGCGTACCAGGCGCTTGCCGGCTTCTCGATCTCCACCCCCCTCCGGAGCCAGCGCGCGCTGCACGACGTCGGCCAGAGCCTCCGCGACCTCGCCGGGCGGAGGCCTGACCTCCGCTGGGAGCAGGCCGCTCGCGGTCGAGAGGCCGAGGCCGAGCATCGTGAGCAGGTAGGTGACGACCTCCGGGCTGAGGTCGCGGCGAATGAGGTCAGCCGCCTGCATGCGCTCGATGAGCGCTCGTGCGGCCTCGAAACGCATGCGGTAGAAGTCCGGGCCCAGGCGATGCAGGTAGTCGCCGAGTACCCGGTTGTCGGAGGAGAGGACAGCGCGCACGAGCGGGTTGGCGAAGGTAGCCTGGAGGCCATGCCGGTAGATCGAGCCAATCGTACCGCCCTCCGGATCGGCTTCGAGACGCTGGAGAAAATCCTCGATCACGCACCGGACTTCACGGTAGAGCAGGGCTTCGGCCAGTGCCTCTTTGCCGGGCCAGTGGAGGTAGATGGCGCCTTTGGAGACGCCGGCCTCGCGGGCGATCTCGTCGACCGTGGTCTTGTCGTACCCGTAGTGCGCGAACAGCCGGGCGGCGGCGTCGAGGATCCGTTGGGCGCGTTGCTCGCGATCGACAGGGGGCATTTGTGACTCCATGACTAAATCTACTCATCTGGTCATAGAGTACCACGAGCGCGCCGAGAACGCAAACCTCTTCCTCCGCGAAGCGGACGGCGTGCTCTGGAACATGGCGCCGGGGAGTGCGGGGTGTCGTCCGGTGAGTGACCATAACTGCTCCTGGCCTTGCCTCTCAGGCACCTGGCTGCTATGGTGGGTACGTACAGCAGCGCCTGGCAGTGTACCGTGTAGATAACCTGCTTTTCTCTTGGTACCGGGCTGGTCAGGGAAGGGAGGCGGCCATGGGGATCGGGGCTCGGGGGAACGCAGGCCGCGCCGGCTTGGCCTGCGTTGTAGCGCTTGTGCTGGGGTTGGCGATGGGCGCCGCTTGGGCACCGCGGAGCGCGTTGGCCCAGGTGTCGAGCGACGGGTGGGAGTTCACGCTCCTGGCGTGCCCGGCCGGCGGTGGATACGGGACAGGCGGTTTCGAGAACGGCCCCGGCGTGCCCCTGAACGGAAGTGGGAGCTTTGTCTTCAGCACGGCGAGCGATGGGCTCGCCTGGCTGCAACTCCACCAGGGCGGGCTCGACGGCGTTCCGCTCGCCAGCCTGCACAACCTGACCTACTCCACCTTCGTCGTCACCGGTGGTACGCAGGCGGCTCCGTACCTCATGCTCCAGGTCGACCTGAACGACGACGGCCTACCGGATGACCAGCTCGTGTACCTGCCGCACCTCAACGACACCGTCGTCCCGATCGAGTGGCAGACCTGGGACGCGCTCGAGGGCGTCTGGTGGTCGCTGAACGGGCGCGCCGGCATGACGCAGGCGAACCCGCAGCCGCTGAGCGTCTACCTGGACGCCTATCCCAACGCGACGCTGGCCAACGACGACACCGGCGCGCTGGTCGTGGCAGCGGGCTGTCTCAGCGGCGTCTCCTGGTCGTCCTGGCAGGGTGCCGTCGACGCGCTCAGCATTGCCTACAGCACGACGACGATCGCCTGGGATTTCGAGTCGACCGGGGTAGTGACCAGCCGAAGAGGGATTCCTGGCGGGCCGCTTACCTTTACGAACCTTACCCCCGCTCCCTGGAGCACGGTGGCGCCGGGCGAGGTGACGGTTGCGGTCAACGTCCGCAGCAGCAGCCCGATCACGCGGGTCACGATGACGCTCAATGGCCAGGAGCTGGCGCCGGAGATCGCCGGCCCCAACGCCTTCCAGCTCAGCGCCTTTACTGGGATCCGGCTCCAGCCAGGGCTGTACCAGGTGCTGGCGACCGCCGAGGATCGGTCCGGCCAAACCTTCCGGACCATGTGGCAGTTCGTCGTCTCCAACAACCCGAACGATAGCTGGTGGTTCCTGGCCGACGGTACTCCCCGACGAGCCGAAGTCGAGGCGACGCTGCGCAGCCTGGTGGAGGCGTTCCGCTGGCACCTGTACGGTGAGTCGTGGGATGGCTTCTACCACGGCGAGATGCCGACCCATGCCCAGGTCTCGGCTGGCTCGATCCGCTTCGACGCCCTCGCTCCTTCCCGCTACGCGACGCTCTCGCCGGGCCCAGTGCGGATCGCAGCGCACGTGACCTCCGGCGCTCCGATCACGAGCTTCCAGCTCTGGCTGAACGGCCAGCCGCTCGACACCGAGGTCGGCGGGCCGAGCGATACCGACCAGACCGCCTTCACCGAGCGCACGCTGGCCGCTGGGAGCTACGCCGTGAGCGCGCGGGTGCAGAACGCGCGCGGCGAGGCGCTGACGGTGACCTGGGGCTTCGTCGTCTCGCCGCTGGCCGCCGAGGGTCACTGGTTCACCGCCGATGGGCGAATGAAGGCAGACACCGTCTCTCGCTCGCTCAAGGCGCTCGTCGAAGCCTTCCGCTGGCACTTCTACGGCCAGTCCTGGGACGGCCGGCCTCATCCCGAGCTGCCGACTCATGCCACGGTCGTCACCGGCCCGCAGCCGATCGATCCCTGGTTCTCGGCCGACGGCCGGCCGATCCCGCAGAACATCTCGGCGACGCTGCGCAGCCTGGTGGAGGCGTTCCGCTGGCACTTCTGGGGCTATAGCTGGGACGGGCAGCAGCATTCCACCGATATTCCCACCCACGCCGAGTGAGCGAGCGCGCAGCTCAGCTCTCGTATACCCTTCAGTGTCCCCTCCTGCTCCAGCGCCGGGGCAGGAGGGGATCGGCGCACGGCACAGTCATGAGAGAGGGTGAACGACGCGCATGGAGTTGAAGCGTTGGATCGTCTTGCTGGCAGTGGTCCTTCTGCTCGGGGCCGGTTGCCGGCTCGGCGGCGAGAGTGGAACTCCCAGACCTACGGCCGGTGTCACGCCGACCAGGCCGGTAGCGACACCGACGGTCGCGGCCACAGCACCGGCGTCACCGGTGGAGCAGACCCCAAACCCATCGAGCACCCCCCCGCCGGGCAGCATCCTCGTCCAGCCGCCGGATGCGTACCTGGTGACGCAGAGCGGGGAGCAGAAGGCATCCTTCGGGGCTTTCTACTGGGTCCACGAGACCGGCTACGCCGCCGAGGTGACCTCGCGCGGCTTCGAGATCCAGCCCGAGCCGCTGGCGGTGCAGGCGGGCGAGACGGTGCAGATCGAGCTGCGCGGCGGCCCGGCCCCGGAGAAGGTCGCGCTCGACGTCTTCCCGGAAGAGGGGAACAAGGATCGGATCGGGCCGCAGGCGGGAGCGATCGTGGCGTTCATCCCCAGGACGGAACCGGCTGCCTCGGCTGAGCTCAGCGGATCGGATGGGCGTTACTCCTGGGTTACCGACGTCCCCGCCGGGAACTACTTCGTCCGTCTCCGGGTCGAGTGGCCCGAACCGTCGAGGAACCCAGTCCCCGGGCGTAAGCCGACAGCCGAGTATTCCTTCTTCATCGCAGTGTCTTAGCCAGCGCGCCTCGCGTGCTGCTCGATCGCTGGGAGCACGTGCGAGGATCGATGGCCGGCGCAGGCTCTCCCTCAGGGCCACCTGATGCGCGGGACGCAGGGGCCCTGAGCGCATCTCCAGCGTTCTCGGCTGGAGAGAGGGGTAGCCTGCGTGTCACACTTGGAGCGCCGGCGGTGTTGTATGGAGTGGATGCAGGGCGGGTGGACGGGCGCGATGGCCATTGCCCAGGCGAGCCTCCTCGATGACCAGGCACTGGTGCAGGCAGCGCGAGCAGGCGACGAGACGGCGTTCGCCGAGCTCTTCCGGCGGTACTACGGCCCGGTCTACCGGCTCGCGTTCAAGCTGGCCGGCTCCGCCGAGGAGGCGGAAGATCTGGCGCAGGAGGTGTTTATCCGCCTGTACCAGCGCCCACCGGCGCTCGCGGACGGGGAGAGCGTGCAGCCATGGCTCTATCGTGTCACCGCGAACCTCGGGCTGAACGCCATCCGTGGTCGCCGCCGCCATCACGACCGGCTGCTCCGCTGGTTTCGCTTGGAGTGGCCGCTGAACCGGGGTGCGGCGGCACGGGAGCTCGAGCAGCGCGAGGCGTCCGAGCTGGCGCGCGAGCTTCTTGCGGCGTTGCCGGAGCGTGATCGGGCAATCCTGGTGATGCGTCACAGCGGGCTCAGCTATGAGGAGATCGCTTCGGCTCTGGGCGTGCAGCCCAGCTCCGTCGGGACGCTGCTGGCCAGGGCCGAGCGACGAGTACGAGATCGGTACCGGGCACTCTACCCGGCCGGTACAGAGGAGCACTGAGCCGATGCTTCGACGACGGTCGTGTCCTGGTGCTGGCGAGCTGCGGATACTGCTCGACCGCGGCGACGGCGCGCTCCCGCCCGCCCAGCGCGAGCATGTCCGCCACTGCCCGGCTTGCCAGCGGCTCGTCCGCGAGCTCTCGGAGTCGGCCGAGATCGCTCGCCGGGTGGTCGACGCCGCCACGCCGGGAACGCTCCCCGATCCGGCCTTAGCGTACCGTCGCTGGCAGCAGCATGCGCGGGGACGGCGCGCGAGAAGCGATGCCAGGCGAGAAGGAGGAATCCCGATGGGATATCGAAGATCGGCCCCGGTGCGGTTCGCCGCGGCTGGCATAGCCGCCGTTGCGGTGCTGGCTCTCGTGGTCACGCTCACGCCGTTCGGCGCACTGGCCGACGAGTTCGTCAACCGCTTCCGGGTGCAGCAGTTCGCCGCCATCACGGTTCCGATGGAGGCCGTGGCGGCCATGACGGCACAGACCGAGATGCTGCCGCCCGAGCAGCGCGAGGCGATGCACCAGGAGCTGGAGCAGATCGCTCAGTTCACCACCACCTTCGAGGAAGAGAGCATGCGCGAGGTCGGCTCGCTCGATGAAGCGGCTACCCTGCTCGGCCGGGAGCCGGCCGCGCCGGGCGAGCTTCCGGCAGCCGTGAGCGGGGCCTCGCCGCGCTACTTCGTCGGCGAGGCGGGCACGGCCTCGGTGACGATCGACGTGGCCCGCGCCCGCGAGATGCTGGCTCGCCTGGGCGTCCAGTTCGCCTCGCTGCCCGATCCGGCGGTAGCGCCGACGGTGACGGTCACGCTCAACGTGCCCGCCTCGGCAGCGCAGGTCTACGAGAGCGGCGATCAGATGCTGGTCGTGGCCGAGATGGGCAGTCCCGAGCTGATCCTGCCCGAGACGATCGACCCCGAGCTGCTGCGAGAAGACCTCCTCTCGCTGCCTGGCTTGCCACCGGAGCTGGTCGCGCAGATCCGCGCGGTGCGCGATTGGCGGGAGACGCTGATCATTCCGGTCCCGGCCGACGCGTCGACCCGGCAGGTCACCCTTCACGGTGCGTCCGGGCTGCTGATCGAGGCTCCGGAGGGCTCGGCCGTTCTCTGGCAGAAGGATGGCGTGCTGCACGCGGTGGGCGGCACGATGGACGGTGAGACTGTCCTCTCGGTGGCTGAGTCCGTGCGTTGATGGCGCTCGCCGGGCTCGCCGCAGCGATGATGGGACAACAACTCTCGCATCCGCCCATTTCCTCCCCAACTCCAGATCCCGCAGTGGCCGGAGCCAGCTCCGGCCACTGCGTCTCCTGCTATGCCGGCCGGCAGCAGCCCTCGTGCTATGATCGACCCGGATTACGGCTCGCTGGGATCGCCCTGGAGAATCCGCGATGACCGCCACCGGTTCCGCACCGAGCCAGGCCCGCCCGGTCTCTGTCGTGCCTGTCATCGAATCCTTCGGCCTGCGCAAGGTCTACGGTGACCGGGTCGCGGTCGAGGACTTGAGCCTCGAGGTGTACGAGGGCGAGGTCTTCGGCTTCCTCGGCCCGAATGGCGCAGGCAAGACGACGTCGGTCAAGATGCTGGTGGGGTTGATCCAGCCGACGGCCGGCACGGCGCGCATCCTCGGCCGGCCGCTGGGCGACCTCGAGGCTCGCCGCCGGATCGGCTTCCTCCCCGAGCTGTTCCGTTTCCATGACTGGCTGCGCGGCGAAGAGCTGCTCGACCTGCACGGCAAGCTCTACGGGATGAGCCGTGAAGAGCGTCGCCGCCGCATCCCCGAGGTGCTGGAACTGGTTGGGCTGGCCGGCGTGGGTCACCTGCGCGTGCGCACCTACTCCAAGGGGATGCAGCAGCGCATCGGCATCGCGCAGGCGCTGCTGAACAACCCGCGCGTCGTCTTCCTCGACGAGCCGACCTCCGCGCTCGACCCACTGGGCCGCCGGGACGTGCGCGAGCTGATCCTGCGGCTGAAGTCGGAGGGCGTGACGATCTTCCTCAACTCGCACCTGCTCAGCGAGGTCGAGAGCGTCTGCGACCGGGTGGCGATCGTCAACCACGGCCGGGTGGTCGCCACCGGGCCGATGAGCGAGCTTCTCAGCCGGGAGCTGACCGTCGAGTTCCGTCTGGGCGCGTTGCCGGACGGCGTCGTCGGCGGGCTGGCCGCCTATGTCCAGGTCGAGACGGTCGCCGACGGCCCTCGGCCAGTCGTCGTCGCTCGCGCTGCCGATGAGACCGCGATCGCCCGGGCGGTCGACTACCTGGTGCGAGCCGGCGCGCCGGTCTACGGTGTGGTACCGGAGCGCCGCACGCTGGAAGAGGTGTTCGTGGACATCGTCAGCCGCGAGGGCGCGGAGCCGCGATGAAGTCCCTGGTCATCGCCCAGCTCACCTTTCGGGAGGGCCTGCGCAAGAAGCTGGTCTGGGGCGTGCTGCTGCTCAGCGTGCTCTTCGTCGTCCTCTATGTCTGGGGGTTTCACCTCTTCGTCGAGGACTGGCGCCAGATGGAGGCGCGCCGGGCCGAGCGCGGGGTGCCGCCAGCCGGGACGTACGAGATCTTCGCCAGCGCGATGGTCTTGCTTGGGCTCTGGACGGTGAACTTCCTCAGCGGGGTGATGACGATCTTCGCCTCGGTCGGCACGATCGCCAGCGAGATCGACGCGGGGACGCTCCAGGCGATTGTCCCCAAGCCGATCCGTCGATGGGAGATCGTGCTCGGCAAGTATCTGGGCTTCGCGGGCATGCTGGCGCTCTACATCGTCGCTATGGTCGCGTCGGTGATCCTGACCGCGCGTGTTGTCGGAGACTACACGCCGCCGAACGTTGTGCAGGGCACGTTGCTCATCCTCCTGGTGAGCCTGATCCTGCTCAGCCTGACTGTCTTCGGGAGCACGTTTCTGAGCACGGTCACCAACGGTGTCGTGGTCTTCATGCTCTACGGCATGGCCATCACCGGTGGGCTGGTGGAGCAGGTCGGCACCGCGCTGGATAACGACCTGCTGATCCGCATCGGGGTTATCAGCTCGATCGTCGTGCCGAGCGATAGCATGTGGCGACTCGCTAGCTACCTCTTCCAGCCGAGGCTGGCGGTCAACTTCCTGGGGCCGAACCCCTTCGGCACCACCACGCCGCCGAGCGCCTTCGCGGTACAGTATGCAGTGGCCTACGCCTTCGTCCTCCTGCTGGCCGCGATGCTCGTCTTCCGGAAGCGAGATCTCTAGCTGAGCGAAAGGTCAACGAGCGTGGACCTGGAGATTCAGACGTTTCCCAGCGGGCCGATCGCGACGAACGCGTACCTGGTCATCGATCCCGAGACCCGGCAGGCACTGGTCGTCGACGCGCCGCCCGAGTCAGCCGATGCGCTGCAGGAAGGTGCTCGGGATCGAGGAGCGCAGATCGCCCTCATCGTGATCACGCACACCCACTGGGATCATGTCCTCGATGCGGCGCGGCTGCGACGAGAGACGGGCGCGCCGCTGGCTGCGCATCCGCTCGCCGTGTCCCGGCTGGAGAACCCTCGGCCGCCGTTCAGCGATCCGTCGCTCGCGATCGAGCCGGTCTCGCCGGACCGCCTGCTCGGAGACGGTGACGAGGTCGAGCTGGGACGCTGGCGCTTCCGGGTGATCCACACGCCCGGGCACGCGAGCGAGCAGATCTCTCTCTACGAGCCGGAGGCCGGCGTCCTCTTCGGTGGCGATACGCTGTTTGCCGGTGGCTACGGGCGTGTCGACCTTCCCGGAGCCAGCGTGGAGCAAACGGTCGCAACCATGCGGCGACTGCTCGAGCTGCCGGACGAAGTGGTGGTCTACCCTGGCCACGGCCAGGCGACGACCATCGGCCGGGAGCGCCCCTGGATGGTGCAGATCGCGTCATCGTCGCCAGCCTAAGACCCGAGCCGCCGGCGCTGTGCAGGGCGGGGAATCGCGACGCAGCAGAGTTCTGGTTCGTGTCCACAGCATCGTACGCTCCTTGACACACCTCTGGTCAAATAGCTATTCTACAGTAGGGTTCCGGCTCGGTCGAGAGACCTGCCTGATCAGGTCACCAGCCGAGCGCTCCCCGCCGAAGGTACTCGTTCTTGTTCGCTGCCTGACAGAGGAGGGGTAGGAGTGTTCCTCGTCCTCGGGCGCCTCGCGCTCGCGTTGGCTCTCGGGTTTGTCCTCTCGGGCGTATCCCTCATCGCCCCGTCGGGATATACCGCACGCCGTGCGGCCGCACAGGAGCCGTGTATTCACTTCCCCGAGACAGGTCATCGGGTGTGCCACGGCTTCCGCGCCTATTGGGAGCAGTTCGGTGGGCTCGCTCTATTCGGCTACCCGCTGACCGACGAGTTCGTCGATCCCGAGACAAGGATCGTTACCCAGTGGTTCGAGCGTGCCCGCTTCGAGTGGCATCCGGGAGGCTATCCTGAGCGGCACGATGTCCTCCTCGGGCTGCTCGGCCGCGAACTGGTCGCAGCGTGGGAGAGCACCGATCCCAGCTTCCCGAGCGGGCCCTTTATACCTGTCGGGCCCGATCCCGGCTGCCTGCACTTCGCCGAGACGGGCCATAACCTGTGCGGGGGCTTTCGGGCCTACTGGGAGCGGTTCGGGGGGCTGGCGGTGTTCGGCTACCCCATCAGCGAGGAGTTCCGCGAGGTGAACTTGGACGACGGGCAGGAGTACGTAGTCCAGTACTTCGAGCGCGCCCGCTTCGAGTGGCACCCAGGGGCGTGGCCGGAGCGGTACGACGTCCTGCTGGGCCGGCTGGGGCACACACTGCTCGAGGCACGGACGGCAGAGCCAGCGATCAGCTTTGAGACCTCGCCCTTCTGGACGTCCACGCTTACTGCGGGACTGCAGGTCGTTGTGCGGCGCGGTCCCTTCCCGATCCCGCAGGCGGACGTGCTCTTCCGCATCGTCGAGGGGCCGAACCAGCATCTCGCCTGGCGGCTGGCCGGCCGCACTGATGACTGGGGTGGCTTGTGGCTCCAGTACACCGGAGCGCGAGCCGGCCTCGATCGGGTCGAAGCGTGCGTCGACGTGGATCGCAACGGGCGCTGTGACGCCGGCGAGCCGCGTGCCAGCGCCGAGGTCTGGCTTGGGCTAGAGGTGGAATGGGCGGCTCAGCCCGGCTGGACGTTGCTGCTGGGTCAGGATGCGACGGTAACGGTGCGGCTCGTCCTTGGAGGCAAACCCTTCGCTGGCGTCCAATTGCTCGTGAATGGCCTCGATCCAGAACCTACTCCTCCCACTGTGGTCACGACCGACACGAGCGGGCACGTAACCTTGCGTGCGCCGAGCCCGGCACATCCGCCGATCGGCTCCTCGCGCGTGATCGTGCTCTGCCTCGACTGGAATCGGGATGTCGAATGCGATCTCGCTCTAGAACCTCGGCAGCTCTTGTGGGTCTCGGAGGTGCAGATCGGCACCTGGCTCCCTTCCGGCACCGCTGATGTGGTCGGAGGCGAGTATGCAGCGTCCTTCTCGGTATCCGGAGTCGCCGGGTTGCCCGTGCGCCTGGTCGTGACCGGCGCCAACGCGCAGGCTCGGACAGCCGTCACGGATTCCTTCGGAACCGTCGAGCTGCGCTACCGCGGCGAGCGTGGAGGGACAGACCTGATCACGGCCTGCGTCGACCTCAACCGGAACGATGCCTGCGACGCGAACGAGCCGATCGCCGGTCCGCTGGCGCACCACTGGGTCACCGGCGCGCAGCTCAGCCTCGCCGGGCCGGCCGTGGACGGCGACGCCGCCACTGGTTGGCAGCCAGGGAATGCCAGCCCAGCGTTCCAGGCCACCGCAACCCTGGAGCCGGCCCTGGATCCGGCCGCGGTTGCTCCGCGCCTGTTCATCGAGCTGGTCGACGACACGGCCTCGGCCCGGGTGGCCGGCGGCGAGCAGGTGGTGCGCTGGTTCAGCGGCGTGCCCCTGGACATCTTCGTGCTGCACGGCGGGCCGGGCGATCGGTTGCGCGTGCGCGTCTGGCTCGACAGCGACGCGAGCGGCTGGCTCTTCCCGGACGGGGACGACCTGCTCCTCGAGCGGGAGGTGACGCTCACCGGGTGAGCCGTCACCCCCCGCTAGGGGACGAGCCGGCTGCTACGCCTGGAGCAGCCGGCGGAATGGCTCGGGGTCGTCGAAGGGACCGAGCAGGGCCAGGGCGTAGCGCTGCACCTGGAACAGCTCCCCGGCCAGCGCCTGGATATCGTCGCTGGTGACCGCCTGGATGCGTGCGATCACCTCGTCCGGCGTCAGGATCTCGCCGTAGACCAGCTCTTGCCCGCCGATCCAGCTCGCGACTGCCCGGCTGTCCTCCAACCCCATCACGATCCGCCCCTTGCGCAGCTCCTTAGTGCGCTCCAGCTCGTCGGGCGGCACCGGCTCCCGGCGCAGCTTGTCCAGCTCGCGCAGGATGGCCTGGATAGCGCGGCCCACCTGCTCGACGTCGGTGCCGGCGTAGACGACTGCCTCGCCGACGTCCATATACTCGCGGAAGTAGCCGTAGACCTCGTAGGCCAGCCCCTGGCGCTCGCGGATCTCTTTGAACAGGCGCGAGCTCATGCCGGAGCTGAGCACGGCGTCGATCATCCCTTGGGTGAACCGCCGCTCGTCGGTGTAGGGCAGCGCCGGCAGGCCGACGCAGAGGTGCGCCTGCTCGGTGGACCGGCTGACCACGAGGACATCGGGCAACCCATCGCGGATCCGGGCTGGCTCCAATTGTGGTTCTGGCCCGGCCGGCAGCTCACCGAAGTAGCGATCGGCCAGCTCCACCACCTGCTCGTGCCAGAGGTCGCCAGCAGCCGCGATGACGAGCCGGTTGGCCTGGTAGTGCTGGCGCACGTAGGCGACGAGGTCATCGCGAGTGATCGCCTGTACCGTCTCCACGCTGCCGATGATCGGGCGGCCGAGCGGCTGGCCGTTCCAGACGGCTTGGTCGATCACGTCGTGGATGTAGTCGTCCGGCGTGTCGTAGATGCCGTGGATCTCCTCGATGATGACCCGCCGCTCCTTCTCCAGCTCCTCGGGGGCGAACAGCGAGTGGCGCACCATGTCGGCCAGCACCTCGAAGGCGAGCGGGAGGTGCTCGCTGGGCACCTTCACCCAGTAGTTGGTGCTCTCGCGGTTCGTCGCGGCGTTGATGAGCCCGCCGACGCCCTCGATCGCCTCGGTGATCTGCACCGGGTCAGGGCGATGCTCGGTGCCCTTGAAGAGCATGTGCTCGAGGAAGTGCGAAATGCCGGCCTTGGCGTCGGGCTCGTGCCGCGAGCCCACGCCGAAGTAGAGGATCAAGCTGGCCGAGCGGACGTGGTCCATCCGGCTGGTCACGACGCGAATACCGTTCGGCAGCGTGGTCTTCGAGTACTCCATCGACTCCTCGCAACTGTGGGGCGAACGGTGTTTTGCCCTCACCACTCATATGACGCGACTGTTCGCGCTCTTCTACGATCCCGGCTCCGGGAGCGCCGCGGCCTCGTGGAGGACCAGCCGCAGCGCGGCCTCGGCCGCGAGCCGGATATTGGTCAGCCGGTCGCCCTGGAAGCGGTGCTCCTCGCAGGTGACGCCATGAGGGGTCGCGCAGGCAACATAGACCAGCCCGACCGGCTTGGTCGGCGTGGCACCGGTCGGGCCGGCGATCCCGGTCGTCGAGATACCGATATCGGCCCCGGTCCGCTCGCGGATGCCTCGCGCCATCGCCTCGGCGCACTCCCGGCTGACCGCGCCGTGTGTCTCGAGGATGCTCGCCGGCACGCCCAGCAAGGCCTGCTTGAGCTCATTGCTGTAGGCGATGACCCCGCCCAGATAGTAGGCCGAGCTCCCCGAGACGGTCGTGATCAGGTGGCCGACGAGCCCGCCGGTGCACGACTCGGCCGTCGCCAGCGTGAGCCGGCGACCGGTCAGCAGGTCATAGAGCTGCCGCTCTAGAGGCGGCAGGTCCGGCATCCCGTACGCTCCCGCGCCGCCTTCTCTCCGACACCGGTGCAGAAGTATATCAGTGTTGCCGCTTGCCCTTCTGTGCTGGTCCCCCGTTCGAGTTCGACGTGACCTCGTTTGCCGTCCGGCGGGCGAACATCGCGTCCTGGCGATAGCCATCGTGCTCAGCGCCAGTGTAGGGATCGAGCTGCGGCGAGGTCGCCAGCGCGTTCAGACCCGTCCAGACGACGTTGATGCTGTCGTCTGGGCCGACTGCCAGCCCGGTGTAGTCGCCGTGGAAGACGTTGCAGTCCTTCCCCACGGCGTTCTCGACCGGCGGGTCGGTGTAGCCGGCCGGACCACAGGCCGCCGGCCAGCGATCCTGTGGCACGTACTGGCCGGTCCAGTGCGTGACTGAGACGTCCGGGAACTCCACGGGCCCCAGCACCTCCTTGCCCGCGCCCTCGATCCACAGCACGTGAACGAAGCTGTCAGCCGGAGCCGGCTCGGTGTCCTCGTCCCAGGCAACCACTAGCCTGCCGTCCGAAAGGTAGCCGGCCCAGGGGAACCACTGCGGAGCACCGTTGCCGCGATCGATGAGCGTGCGGTCTGACCAGGTCTCACCGCCGCCAGTCGAGACGACCTTGAAGACGTCGGTATCGAATTCGGTCTTGGCGTCGCAGGGGTCGTAGTTTGGCGGCCCGCCGATGTTGAGCCCACCCTCCGGGGTGACGAAGCAGAATGGGGTCGCCGCCGGGTTCGGCGTGCCGCGGTCGGCGAAGACGATCGTGATCTCGCTGGCATTGGCCGGGTTGACCACGATGTTGCCGGAGGCGTTCCAGCGGATCTGGTGGCCCCAGACCGTCTGGCGCGAGATCACCGACCAGGGCATGTCGCTCAGCCCGTCCTCGAGCTGCACCGCCGGCACCGGCTCGCTCCAGGTGGCCCCACCGTCGGTGGACTTGACGACCATGATCTGGGCATCGAAGTCGAACGGCACTTCCCAGGAGTTCTCGTTCTGGTAGTTGTGGAAGTGGACGTAGACCGTGCCGCCGGGAGCGACCACCGGGATCGAGAACTGGTCCTCGTCGCACTCGCCCTCAGGGCCGGTGGTCTGGAACGAGCAGCTCTGGTGGAATCCCGAGATCTCGACCGGCGGGGTCCAGGTCAGCCCGCCATCGTCTGAGTAGCTGAGGACGATCGGCGAGCGCGTGTAAGCTCCCTGCCGCCCGTTGACGAAGAGCGTGGCCGTGAGGTAGGCCCGGCCGTAGAAGGGCGAGTGCGGGTCATTGTCGACCGTCAGCCATTCCTTGTCGAAGAAGGTCGCTCGATTTGCCGGGCCGATGCCGGTGCCCCGCCCCTTCATCACCGTGATCGGCTCGCTCCAGGTAAGGCCACCGTCCGTCGAGCGGCTGACCGCTACGTCTCCCTGGGCGACGAACGGGCCGCCGCGTCCGCTCACGTTCTCGAGCTGGGCCATCAGCACGACACCGTGCTTGCGGTCGAACGCCGGCACCGGGTCGCCGCCACCGTTGCCGCTCTTGAGCGGGATCTGGCCGTCGACCCAGGTCTGGCCGCCGTCGAACGAGGTGAAGAAACCGGTTGGCACGATCGCCTGGCGGGCGCCGGTGGCGTTGTTGAAGCGGTAGTAGTAGTCGTTCGAGCCGGCAACGAGGTGATTCGGATCGTCAGGGTTCACGGCGATCGCGATCTCGTTATCCGGCGCGAAGTCCTGGCCAAAGTCATTGACGTTGCAACTGATGTCAACTGCTGTGCTCGGGTCGCCGGAACTCTCGCAGCGGAACCGTTCGATCTGCTCCTTGCTGAACTGGCCGTCAGGGCCGGTCATGCCTGGCTGTACGTCGGTGTCCAGCTCGAGCGGCGAGGGCAGGAGCTTGAAGGGGAGCAAGCGTTCTCCAGGATTGAAGCCGCGCTGGAAGCGGCTGACCGCGGCCGACGACCAGGTAGAGACGCTGAGCAGGGCGAGGACCAGACTGAGGGCGATGAACAACCGAGCCGGTAGGCCAGGTCTCCGTGTCATCCCTCATTCCCTCCCATCCCGTGGCGCCGTTGGGTGAACGTCCTCTCATGAAGCAGATGGGGTAGAACCAGGAGGCCGGAACTCTCCCTCGTCGCACCTCCCCTCTCGTCCGGCGATTGCTCAGTCTCGACCACGCGTGAAGCCGGAACGCGCGTTCCCTCACTGCTGGGGTTCGCCCTCAAACTAGCTTGGTGAGAGGATTCTGTCAACTATCGAAGAGATTTTCTAGTGGCTACCGGTCAGTCGCCGGGAATGGGGTTGGCCGCTATTTCCAGCGCGTCGGCCTGCCGGCTGGCCGGCACCATCGCCGCCAGAACGGCACCGGCGAGCAGGCCAGCGCCGGTGACGGCCAGTACCGGCAGCACGCCGAAGACATCGCCGGCCCACCCGCCGATCCCGTTCGCCACGATCAATGCCGTGAAGATGAGTGTCGAACGGAAGCTGAAGACACGCCCGAGCAAGTGCGTCGGCGTGCAGCGATGCACGATCGTCACGCTGGGGATCAGCACCATCATGTTGCCGACGCCGGTCACGGCCATGAGCAGCACAGCGGTCCAGAGCATGGTCGTGCTGGCCAGACCCAGAATGGCCGCGCCCATGAGAGCGAGCCCGGCGATCACCAGCGTGCCGAGCCGGCGAGCTCCGAAGAGGGCCAGCCCAGCCGCGCCGACCACGCTTCCGAGGCCGATGCCGAAGTTCAGCATCGCATAGGCCAGCTCGTCGTCCCCAATCACCTCATAGGCATAGCCGATCAGCAGCGGCATCGCGATCCCGGCCGCGAACGGCCCGAGGAGCAGTACCGCCGTGTTAGCTCGGACGATCGGATGCTGGGCCAGGAAGCGCAGACCTGTTACCAGTTCCTCCCAGACCTGCCGGAGCGAGCTCTCCTCCGCTCGCTCGACCAGTGGCAGGCGCAGAGCGAGCAAGATCAGCGCCGAGAGCGCGTAGCAGAGCGCAGTGCCGCCGAAGGCGGCGGTGAGGCCGGTCTCCGTCCCCAGCCAGCCACTCAGGAGCCCGACACCAACGCCGGCGAGGGGGTAGCCGGCGAGGTCGCCGACACTCTCGACCATCGAAGAGAACGAGTTGGCGGCAGTGAGCTGGGACGAGGGCACGACCGAGGGGATGGACGCGACCTTTGCCGGCCGGTGCAGGATCGACGCGGTGTTGAGCAGGAAGAGCAGGACATAGACCGACCAGAGCGAGATCGGAGCCAGGATCGGGATGAGGAGCACCGGAACGATGCGGGCCAAGTCCGAGGCGATCATGATCTTGCGGCGATCCCAGCGGTCGACGGCCACGCCGGCTAGCGGCCCGAGCGCGAGATCGGGCAACGACGAGGCGATGAACGCTACGCCCGCGTCCATCAGCGAGCCGGTCAGGTGCCAGATCAACGCGGCGAGCGCAACCCGGTGAATCCGGTCACCCAGGGTAACAATAAGGTCCGATGACCAGAGCGCTGCGAAGTTGCGATTGCCGATGAGCAGGGCAAACGGCTTGCCCTGGAGCCTCATCCGTCCCCCGATCCCCCACGTTGCGCTCCAGGTTTGTCCCGGAGTGTGTCCTCTTCCCCACTGGCGATGGCCGATCAACTCTTTGCACAGTATACCCATCGCCGGTGCCCCAGGGTAGGGATAACGAGATGTCGAGTCGACGGCGACCAGAGGGGTGGTGGACTTGCGCCTGCCCATTGACACTCGCGACGCAGCCGCCGTAGCCTGCGGTCGGTCAGATCGGCGCAGGATCGCGGTTCGGAGGGTGAGCGATGGTGGCAGAGCGGAGGCGGAGACCGTCACTGACGCCGGAGGAGGCCCGGGCGCTGCATTACGAGGCGCTGGTGATCGACACCCAGCAGCCGCCGATCACCACCGGCATGCTCTTCACCGAGCGGATGCGACGGGTGGTCGAGGAGTACGCCCGCCAGGGGCGCTCGCGCGCCGAGGTGGCGCCGGTGCTGGAGGCGATGGCGGCCCGGGAGATCCAGACCTCGCCCGAGGCGCGGCAGGCCTACCTCGCCATGTGGGAGCGCTCGGGAGTGACGGTCGCCTGCGGCACCTACTCGGGAGCGGGGCGGTTGGGGGAGGCCTTCGAGCGGGCCGTGCGCCGGATCGCCCAGGCGCAAGCGATCGTCGACGCCCTCCGCGACAAGCTGGTGCTGGTGCGCCGGGCGGCCGACATCGAGCGGGCGCACGCCGAGGGCAAACACGGGATCGTCATCGACTTCCAGGACACCATCGCCTTCGGCGACGACCTGGAGCGGATCGAGTGCTTCTACCACCTGGGGCTGCGGATGGTGCAGCTCACCTACAACCTGCAGAACCTGGTGGGGGACGGCTGCACCGAGCGCTACCAAGGTGGGCTCACCTACTTCGGGCGGGAGGTGGTGCGGCGGCTGAACGAGCTGGGAATCCTGGTCGACATCAGCCACTGCAGCGAGCAGGTAGGCTGGGATGCGCTGGAGGTGTCGACGGCGCCGGTGGTGGTGTCGCACTCGGCCAGCAAGGCGGTGGCGCGGCACGACCGGGGGAAGTCGGACGAGCTGGCGCGGGCGGTGGCGGAGCGGGGCGGCTACTTCGGGGTGGTGGTGGTGCCGGGGTTCATCAGCGAGCGGCCGGAGGCCACGCTGGAGGACTTCGTGCGGCACGTGGAGCACCTGGTGGACGTGTGCGGGATCGACCACGTGGGGATCGGGACCGACAAGATGGGGCCGCCCAGCTCCCGGACGGGCTCGCTGATCGAGTATCCGCCCGCGATGCCGGTCAACCCGCCGGGGGCGTTCGACTGGGCGGGGTTCCGGCTGGAGGAGCACCGGCTGACGCCGGACTACCGGATCGCGGGGTACGAGACGTTTGCCGACTGGCCGAACCTGACGGTGGCGCTGGCGCAGGCGGGGTTCACCGAGGAGGAGCTGCGCAAGCTGCTGGGCCTCAACTTCCTGCGCGTCTTCCGCGAGGTCGTGGGCTAGGGTCGAGCCCGGTGCCGGGCCTGGAGAGCGTCGCCTGGTGTGACCTGCCAGCCTGGAGAGCGCGGGTCGGTGGCACTGGCGTTCGGCGTCAAGGCGTGTGGCGCTGCCGGGCGAACTGCCGTGCGGCTGCTACCCGCTCGGCGATGGAGGGGTGACTGCCGAAGAGCCAGCGCTCTAGCCGGGGCGGGTCGGGATCGCTCAGGTTCTGCACCGCCAGGCGCTGCATCGCGCGGATGAACGCAGAGGCGTCACCGGTCAGCTCCAGCGCGAAGCGGTCGGCCTGCCGCTCGATCCGGCGGGAGAACGCGCTGACGGCTGGCGCCAGGATCAGGCCGGCTAGGGCAGCGAGCCAGGCGATCAGTGGCAGCGCGGCCGGCTGGTCGAGCCTCCCGAGCCCGAGCTGGCGCCCGTACCGGCGCGTCGCGCGCTCGGCCAGGCGCTGCGCCAGCCAGGTGGTCAGCGTCACCTGTGCGGTCGAGGCCAGGATCAGGCGCCAGAGGTCGCGATGGGCTTGATGGCCCAGCTCGTGAGCCAGGATGACCGCGATCTCGTCCGGCGCGAACTCATCGAGCAGCGTGTCGCCGAGCACGATGCGGCGCGTGCGTCCCAGTCCGGCGAAGAAGGCGTTCGCCTTGCGCGTCCGGCGGCTGAGATCGGTCACCAGGATCTCGCTCACCTGGATGCCGGCAGCCGCAGCCTGGTCGCGCAGGCGGGCGGCCAGCGCCTCGTCTTCCAGCGGGCGGTAGCGGTTGAACCGTGGCGCGATGACGACTGGGAAAAGGAAGCTGAAGAGCGCCGCCAGCGGGGCGGCCGCCAGGCTGAGCGCCAGCCACCAGCGGCGGGGCCAGCGCCGGAGAGCTGCCAGCACCCCCTGCCCGATGAGCGTCTCGACCGGTAGGCCGAGCGCGAGGGCCTTGAGCTGGTCGACGATCCAGTCTCGCCCGCGCTGGGTGCTCAGGTCATAGCGGTGCTCCAGAACCAGGTCGCGCCAGGCGCGCGACGGCAGCCCGAGCAGCCAGGCGCCCGCCCCGTACGACGCGATGGTGCATGCTTCCGCCGGCAGTCCGGCCGGTAGCCGCCGGGCGAGGCGCTCCTGGACGATTACCGGCAGGCGCAGCGCGAGCGCCAGCCCGCCAGCGGCCACGTCGAACGCGAGGTCGGCCAGCAGCCAGCGTAGCCGGTCGCGGCGGTAGCTCCGCGCTCGCGCCAGCCATTCCGGGTCGTCGAGCGGCGAGGCCGCTGCGTCAATATCCTCTCCAGGCAGTCGAGCTTGCCCGGTCATGTGCCCTCGCTCCCTCCCGCCAGTGGCGTGGCGCTCGCTCGCGCCTGGATTATTCACCGCCGGCTGCCTGCTATGCTGGGCAGGAACCTGGCGGTGACCGAGGAACGGGGGAGAGGCATGGACAGTGAGGCGGTTCGACGTCCGCGAGCGCGCGAGATCGGGCTGGTGCTCGGCGAGCTGCCTCCAGGGCCGCGGAACGCGATTACCGACGTTCCGGACGTGCGGGTGGGGCACGTCACGCTCGTGGGGGGAGAGGGGCGACTGGTGCCCGGTCGCGGGCCGATCCGGACTGGCGTCACGGTGATCCTGCCGCACGGCGACAACCTGTTTCGCCAGAAGGTGCCCGGCGCGCTCTTCGTGCTCAACGGTTTCGGCAAACCGACCGGGGTCGCCCAGCTCGACGAGCTCGGCGTCATCGAGACGCCGATCGCGCTCACCAGTACGCTCTCTGTGCCGCGGGTGGCCGATGGGCTGCTCGAGCACGCCATCCAGACCAACCCGGACATCGGCATCACTACCAGTACCGTCAACCCGCTGGTGTTCGAGTGCTCGGATGCGTGGCTGAACGACATGCAGGGCCGGCACGCGCGGGCTGAGCACGCGCTGGAGGCGATCCGGCAGGCGAGCTCCGGCGCGGTCGAGGAGGGAAACGTCGGCGCCGGCACCGGCATGCTGCTCTTCGGTTTCAAGGGAGGGATCGGAACAGCCTCGCGCCGGCTGCCGTCGGAGCTGGGTGGGTACACCGTCGGTGCCCTGGTGCTCGGCAACTTCGGCCGGCGCGAACAGCTCACCATCGCCGGGGTACCGGTCGGCCGGCTGCTGCGCGACTGGCGGCCCACCGGCTCGGGAGAGGAACGAGGCTCGGTGATCGTCGTGCTGGCGACCGATGCCCCACTGCTCGACCGCGCGCTGCGCCGGCTCGCCCGCCGGGGCGCGCTCGGTCTGGCCCGTACGGGCTCGATCGCCGGTCACGGCAGCGGCGACTTCGTGCTGGCGTTCTCGAACGCAATCCGGATCCCGCACGAGCCGCCCGAGCCGGTGCTCCAGCTCCCGTACCTGGTCGAGAGCGGCCGGCTGATCGACCTGCTCTTCCAGGCCGCGGTCGAGGCGACCGAGGAGGCCGTGGTGAACGCGCTGTTCCGGGCCGGGACGATAGTGGGGCGCGACGGCCACACTGCGCACGCGTTGCCGCTGGAGGAGACGCTGGGGCTGCTACGCCGGGCCGGCCGGCTGTAGCAGCTCAGCGCGCGTGGCGCTCGGCCCGCAGTTGGGCCAGATCGCTGAGCTGATCAGCGATCCAGCGACGCAGGTCGTGCTCGATGACCAGCTCGCGGAGTTGCCGGGCGCGTAGCGCCCGCTCGCTCTCGGGCATCGTCAGTCCCTCGTAGAGCGCCTGGGCCGTGCCCTCGATATCAGTCGGGGAGACGGTCAGTGCCCACCGGCCCAGTTCCTGATAGGCGCCAGCGCCCTCCGAGAGGACGATCACGCCGTTGCGCTGGTTGAGCAGCGCCCCCTCTTTGGCCACGAGGTTCATGCCATCGAAGATGGCGTTCACCAGCAGCACGTCGTAGTGCTTCATGGCGGCCAGCGCCCGCGGGTAATCGTCGCCGATGAAGAGGTGCACTGGTTGCCAGTTGATCCCCTGGTGCTCGGCGACGTTGGCGTACTTGGCATTGATCCGGCCCACAACGGCGTTGATGTCGTCCAGATAGTCGATGTACTCGGCGACCTCGAGGCGAGAGGGCACCAGGAACGCCAGGAAGTTGACCCGGCCGAGCAGCTCGGGGTGCGCCTCCAGCAGGCGGTCATAGGCCAGGAAGCCGCGCACCACGTTCTTGCTCGGCTCGGCCCGGTCGACCCGGATGATGGTGTACTCGTTGAGGAAGCTGCGCAGGTGCTCCTCGTGCCGCTTCGCATCCTCGCTCTCGGCGACTTCGAGCACGTGCGCCGGGTCGATCGAGATCGGGTAGACCCGAACGCGCGTGGTGTGTCCCCGAGAGACGATCTCGCGCTGGCGACGGTCGATCTCCACGTCGTCCAGGTTCGCCTCGACGGTGTTGAGAAAGCTCCGGGCGTGCTGCGGGGTCTGGAACCCGACGATGTCGTTGGCCAGGAGGCTGCGACAGATCGCCTGGCGCATGGCGCGCGGTACCAGTCGCCAGTAGTCCTGGTCGGGCCAGGGGATGTGGATGAACTGCTGCAGCACGATCTCCGGCCTTCGCTCTCGGAGGAAGCCGGGGGCCAGGTACAGGTGGTAGTCCTGCAGCATGACGAGCGGCTCGCGGTGCGCCGCGGATACGGCGGCGAGGATCTCCTCGGCAAACATGCGGTTAACGGTCACGTAGCCGTGATGCCAGGCGTCCCACGTCAGGTGGTCGACATCCGGTGCTCGCGGCGTGTCCCAGAGGTAGTGCTGGAGAAACCAGAGTAGCGGGTTCGCGATGCGGTTGTAGTAGCCGAAGTAGGCGTCCGGGTCGGGGAGCACGAAGCGGAGACGGAAGTCGCCGTCGGGTGGCGTGATGACGGCCTCTCCGGCTTCCCGCGCCATCTCGGCACGTAGGCGATCACCCTCCGTCATCGCGCAGGCGACCCAGATCGCTTCGGTGTACCGGCTGGCTGCGCTCATCGCGGTGACGACTCCGCCGGTGCCTCGCTTGGTGATGAACGTTCCGTCAGATGCCAGGTGGAACTCGACGGGACCGCGGTTCGACGCGATGATCAGCGTCGCGCGGTCGAGCAGCTCTCGGGCATGTTCAGGCAAGTCGTGATCGTAGGACTGGGCGGGCTTTCCCGACAATGGACTCTGATTCTGCACCTCGTCCTCCAATCGTCGGTCAATTTGCCCGCGCCGTCTCGCAAGGCAGCGGCTTCCGGGCACTCATCGTGCTCGTACTCGGCGCTTGCAGCGTGATGCGCGAGGATATCAGCCCCTGAGCTGGTCCAATGCTCGCTCGATCCGAGCTCGCGTCAGGACTGCGGCTGTCGAACCCTGTCCTGTTCTGGCAGAAGGGGCGCCGCCGACCCTGGGCTCAGGGACATCGTACCACAGGTCTCAGCTCGGGTCCGCCTCCTCTATCAACGCCCGCCTATCGCAAGCCAGGGGATTCGTCTGCCTTTCCTGCAGCGATGTATTGACCCGAGCAATGCGAAGCCCTATGCTTCGCTAAGAGCAGATGCCAGCGCCAGCAGTAGCAGGATCCAGGAGTGCAGGGGGTGGCGGCGAGCGAGCAGCGCCAGTGCCCGATCTGTGGCAGTATCGAGACGACTCTCGTCCGGCGCGGGTTCATCGGTCCGACTGACGAGCGAGACCAGTATCTTCGCTGCCAGCAGTGCGGGTGCGTCACCTATGAGATTCTCAGTCGCTCGCCCCGCGAAGTTCGTGCCCAGGGGCTGGCACCCGGGCAGACCGTAACGATTGCCGGTCGCCGCTACGTGATCCGGCAGCTCCTGCGCGCCGGGCCGAACGAGTACCTGGTCTACGTACGGCTACAGATGCCGTAATCCAGCGTGGCGCGATAACCCCCTCTCTGCCCCCCGGCGCCGCCCGGCGCTCGCGCACCGGGTTCGATCCCCGCCTGGACAAGGAGTTGCCCAGCGAGCTGGCCGCGGGCGAGGAGACAGGCGCGGTCGATCCTCAGCTCGGGCATCCGTTGACGCGTTCTCCGTCGGGGCGTAGGCTAGGATGTACCCCTGGCCCGCTGAGCAGGGGAGTGAGGAGACATCGCCATGGCCACCATGGAGCAACCCGAGCAACACTCCTCGAGTGCCGCATGGGTACAATGGGCCATCCTCGCCGTCGCGACGACGATCCTGGCCATCGCTGCCGGTGGTCGCTTCCTGGTCGGCCTCGTCTTCGACGAGATGCAGCAACACTTCCACATGACGCACGGCGGGCTCGGATCGGTCGTCTCGATCAGCGTCCTGATGGTCGGGTTGGGGCAGCCACTGGTCGGCTGGCTGGTGGATCGCTTCTCGGCGCGCGTCGTCGCGGCTGGGGGGCTACTCCTGCTCGGCACCGGGCTAATCGTCGTCAGCCAGGCAGGGAGCGGGCTGGGGTTAGTGCTCGGCTACGGCGTGCTGACCGGGCTGGGGCTGGCCACCCTGACGCCGACGGTGATGACGCCGGTCGTGGCTGCCTGGTTCGAGCGCCGGCGGACGACCGCGCTCTCGATCATCAGCGCCGCGAATCCGATGGGCCAATCGCTGGTCGTGCCGGCGCTGGCACTGCTCGTGGCGGCGACTGGTTGGCAGGACGGCTACTTCCTCCTCGGGCTGCTGGTTGCGGCAGTCGGCGCGCCGCTGATCTTCGTCTTGCTCCGCGAGCAGCGGCGCATCGCCACCACGGCGGAGGGGTTCACCGGCTGCGGCGTGCGCCAGGCGGTGGCGAGCCGGGCCTGGTGGCAACTCGCGTTCGGCTTCTTCGTCTGCGGTTTCACCATGGCCTGGGTCATGACCTTCTTCGTCGACTACGCGCTGCAGCACGGCCTGGGGCGTGGCCTGGCGGCGACCGGCCTCTCGCTAATGGGCTGGATGAGCCTGGCCGGCGCGCTCGCCACGGGCTGGTGGCAGGATCGGGCCGGCACGACGCTGCCCCTCTCGGTCGTCTACGCGCTGCGCGGGATCGGCTTCGGGCTCTTGCTCCTGGCCGGATCGTGGATGCCGGCGATCCTGCTGGCCGTTGCGGTGATCGGCCTCTCCTGGAGCGCGACGACGCCCCTGACGTCCTCGCTGTGCGTCGCCCTCTATGGGCGCCGGAACCTGGGCACGATCTTCGGCCTGCTCTTCGCGATCATGCCGGTCGGATCGGCGGCCGGCGCGTCGCTCAGCGGCCTGCTCTACGATTTCATGGGGGCCTACCAGCCTTCGCTGCTCCTCAACCTGGTCGCTGGCCTGCTCGCGGCGCTCGTCGTGCTCCCCATCCGGGTGACACCGCGTTTCCGGCCCGCCTCGACTTCCGCCGCCCGGCCGGTCGCGACGACGATGGCCGACTGACGCGCGTCTCCCTGCCCGTTGGCCTCGCGAAGGACGCCGCTCTTCTGCTCGAGCTGGGAAGGAGCATGCGATGACCGCCGGATCGCCGGTGCGCTTCGGGCTCAACGTCCACCCCGGTGTCGCCGATCTCGACGCGGCGCTCAAGCTCGCTCAGCTCGCCGAGACGCACGAGATCGACCTGCTGACGATCCAGGATCACCCCTACATTGCTGACTTCTTCGACACCTGGGCGCTCCTCGCCTTCCTAGCCGCGCGCACGACGCGGGTGCGGCTCGGCACCAACGTCTCCCCGGTGCCGCTACGACCTCCGGCCATGCTGGCAAAGCTGGCCGCTTCGCTCGACCTGATGAGCGGCGGGCGGATCGAGCTCGGCATCGGAGCCGGCGCGTTCCTGCAGGGCATCCTGGCGATGGGAGGATGGACACCGGAGGAGCCCGCGGAGCGCGTGCGTATGTTCGAGGAGGCGATCACGCTGATCCGCGCGCTGTGGGAGAGCGACCGGCCTGTGACCTGGGCAGGCCGCTACGTCCAGGTGCGGGGGCTGCGCTTCGGGCCGCGGCCGGAGCACCGGCCACGGATCTGGGTGGGGGCGACCCGGCCACGCATGCTGCGGCTGGTCGGTCGCCTGGCGGACGGCCTGCTCGTCTCGAACACCTACGTGCCTGAGCACCAGCTCGAGCAGGTACACGCGGCGGTCGATGCGGGAGCGGCCGAGGCCGGGCGGCCGCCGGGGGCGATCCGGCGCGGCTATAACCTGATGGGCGTGGTGAAGTTGGCTGGGCCGGATCCGGTGACCGCCGAGATCCGCCCCGGCGCGCCGGTGCTGAGCGCCGAGGAGTGGGCAGCCGAGCTCGTCCGCCTCTACCGCGAGCGACGGATCGATACGATGATCTTCTGGCCGCTCGGTCGCCGGCCGCTCGACCAGGCAGCAGTCTTTGCCGCCGAGGTGGTTCCGGCAGCGCGGGCGGCGCTGGCGAGCGGCTGAGGCAGGCGGTGGCCCAGTCTGCTACGCTGTACCCAGCGCTCAGGCCGAAGACGAAGAGGGAGCGCACCATGGCTCGCCCGGCTATCCCCGTTCGATCCCCGCTGGCCCGGCCCGCCGCGCGGGCCGGTTCGGGTCGCTTCTGGGAGGTCGATGCGCTGCGTGGAGTGGCCTTCTGCATGATGGCGCTCTACCACCTCCTGTTCGACCTGCGCTCCTTCGCCGGCTGGCCGATCGCCGTCGACCGTGGGTTCTGGCGCTCCTTCGCCGACGCGACCGCGAGCCTTTTCGTGTTGCTGGTCGGCGTGTCGCTCACGCTGAGCCGCGCGCGCTGGCAGGCGCACCGATCCGGCCCGTATTGGCCACACCTGGTACGACGCGGGTTCCGGATCCTGGGCTACGGGTTCCTGGTCACCGTTGCCACCTGGCTGGTCGATCCCCGACAAGTCGTCCTGTTCGGCATCCTGCACCTGATCGGCGTCTCGATCCTCCTGTCCGGGCCGTTTCTGAGCGGCCTGGTCTCGAACCTGCTGCTCGGAGCCGTCCTGGTCGCCCTCGGCGTCGTGATCGACGGCGTGGTGCTGCCAGCCGGCTTCCCCTGGCTGCTTTGGCTCGGCCTGCCGCCGGCTGGGTTTCGCTCCTTCGACTACCGCCCGTTGCTCCCCTGGTTCGGCGTGGCTCTCTGGGGCATTGCTCTCGGCAACCTGCTCTACCCTGGCGGCCGGCCAGCGGTGCCGCTGCCCGACTGGTCAGCGCTCCTGCCGGTGCGGCTGCTCGTCTGGATCGGTCGCCATGCGCTGGTGCTCTATCTGCTCCACCAGCCGGTCATGATCGCGCTCCTGGTTCTGCTGGGAATCGTCCCGCTCGAGGCGCTCGGGCTGGCATAGCGGCGCGGGCGGCGGCATGAGACCAGTAACAGTCACTGTTAGCCTGCCAAAATGCAGGATCGCATAATCTTGCGACCCTGCATAATAAACAGGACTTTCCGTGGGGCATTCGTCGTTCGGGCGCGCCGGCACGCGGGGCTCTCGAAGCTGCTAGTCTGACGAGAGGGTAACCTGGGCCAGCAGGCGGACCAGCGGCCCGATCTGGCGAGCGATGGCTGCCAGAATGCGCGCGTCCCGGTCGCTGAAGGGTTCCGGGCTGGTCTTCGAGACCGTGATCGAGCCGATGGCCTTTTCGTCGATCATCAGCGGGGCGACGAGCATCGGCTTGATCGGGCGCGGCCCGATCCGCGCGACAGCAGGGTGCTCGTTGACGTCGGGGATGTTCAGCGGCCTTCCGCTGGCTATCGCTTCCCAGCTTGCCCCCTGGCCCGGCGACAGGCGAAACGTGCCGACCGCCTCCGGATACCAGCGAGAGTAGCGCAGGACGAGCTCACCGGTCGTCTCGTCGAGCAGCAGGACGGAGAGGTCGCTCGCGCCGAGCGAGCCGGTGAGCGCCAGGTCGATCGTCTCGGCCAGCGTCTCGAAGCTCGTGATTTGCCCGAGGCGCTCGCCCAGCTCGTGCAGGACGGCGAACTCGGTCAGCTCCGTCGGCGGGAAGCGTTGCAGCGTCGAGGCGGCCACCAGTTCGGCCAGCTCCGGGGAACTCTCGAGCAGCCGTTGGAAGGCCGCGACGACGTCTGGGTGGAACTGGGTGCCACTGCAGCGGCTCAGCTCCTCGACGGCCGCCGCGACCGGCATCGCCCGCCGGTACGGGCGGTCGGAGGTCATCGTGTCGAAGGCGTCGGCCAGGCCGATGATCGCGGCCCCGAGCGGGATCTCGGGCCCGTGAAGCCCGTCGGGATAGCCCTGGCCATCCCAGCGCTCGTGGTGGTGGCGGACGAGCGGGACGATCGGCTGGAGCGCCGGATGGCTCGCCAGGATATCGGCTCCCAACGCGGCGTGGGTCTTCATGCGCTCCCACTCCTCCGGCGTGAGCGGCCCGGGCTTGCGCAGGATGTGGTCGGGGACGCCGATCTTCCCGATGTCGTGGAGGAGCCCCGCGAGCTCGATCTGCTCGATCTCCTCCGGCGAGCAGCCCATCGCCTCGGCGAGCAGCCGGGCGTAGCGCGCCACATTGCGCGAGTGGTGGTGTGTATACGGATCCTTCGCGTCTACCGTCGCGGCCAATACCTCGACCGAGGCGCGGTAGAGCGACCGCTCGCGTTCCCGCTGTTGGGCCTGCCAGAGCGCGACGGCTGCCTGGCTGGCGAAGAGCTGGAAGGTCTGGAACTCGTGCGCGGTGAACCGGTCGGCCCCGACCCGCCCGACCAGCAGCACGCCGAGCAGCCGGTTCTGCGCGATCAGCGGTGCAGCCATCAGGCTGTGGGTCTTCCCCAGTTCCTCATGATCCCCGTAGAGCACGCGGGCGTCTGACCGGGCATCGAGCACCAGCTCTGCCTGGCGCGAGACCGCGACGGCTCCGCTCAGCCCCTGGCCGTACGGGAGCGTCCAGCTCTCGCCAAGAACATTCCGATAAGCCTCGGACTGAAGCAGCGGGCGCAGCAGCCGCGCTGTCTCGTCGGCTTCGAACAGGATGAACCGGTCGTGCGGCAGCACGATCGCGAGCTCCCTGACGATGACTCGGAGCAGGGCGGACAGCTCGAGCTGCTGGGCGAACTCGCGAGTGACGCGGAGCAGCGACTCGCGGGCCTGCGCGGCCTGCCAGCGCTCGACCGCGGCCGCGAGCCGTTCGCCGATGGCCCGCATGAGCGCGATCGTTGCCGTCACGCGCGCTGGGTCGTCTCTCTCCAAACCGCCGATGAGTAGACCAGCGACCCGTTCCTCTACTCGCCAGGCGTGGGCCACGATGGCCTGGATAGCAGCGACGTCCATCAGTGCCCGGAGCCGTGCTTCCGTCTCTGTGGAGATCCCCTCCAGCTCCGGACGGCGTACGATGCGCGGCCCTTCTCCCTGGGCGAGCCAGGTCACCAGCGCAGGGCTACGGCCGTGCTGCAGCAGCGAGCGGCTCCGCTCGCTGCGCACCGGGTCGACGTGATAGGCCGTATACGCCTCGACCTGGTCCGGCGAGAACCAGTGGAACGTCACCCCCACGGCCTCGCCGAGCACCCCCAGCCCATGCCTCGCCACGATATCGATCATCTCGGCCGGATCACGCGCGCTCAGCAGCGCGTCGCCGAGCTCAGCCAGCAGCGCCTGCTCGCGCTCCCGGCGCTCGAGCGCCTCCCGTGCCTGAATCAGCGCGACGGCGGTGCTGGCCTCCTGGGCCAGCACGGCGAAGAGGCGCTCTTCCTCCTGAGTGAACCCTGGTCCGGCGAGCCGCCCGAGCCCGAAGACGCCGATCGGCCGCTCCTCATGCACCAGCGGCTCGATCAAGACCGAGCGGATCGCGAAGCGACCGTTTTCGGGACGGTACGTGCGGGGGTCGCTTGCCGTGTCGGCGACGTTCACGCTCTTCCCGGTCTTGAAGACGTGGCCGGCCAGGCTCCCATCGATCGGTACTGCCAGGCCAACGCGGCGCGCGGCCTCGTCGCCCCAGGCCCAGCGGATGACGAGGCGTCCTGGCTGGTACCCGTCGGGCTCGGCGATGATCGCGGTGTCGAACGCGATGAGCCGGCTGAGCGCGCTCGCGATCTGGTCCAGCGCCTCGTCCAGTGTCCGGCTGGGACCGACGGTGCGCGCGACCTGCCAGAGCGCCTGGAGCTCCTCCAGGTGACGCTCGGTCTGCTCCTGCAGCCGCGCCCGCGTGATCGCCCCGGCCGCCGCGTTGAGCAGGGCGGCGGCGGTGTCGATGGCCTGGGGGTCGAACCGGTGGTTCGGGTCATGACTCCAGGTGTAACAGACGCCGACCATTCGCCCGCGGTCGACGAGCGGGAGGGCGAGGGCTTCCGTAACTTCGCGGTCTGTCGGCAAGTAGCCGCCGTGGCCGAGCGGGACGAACTCCGTCGGGAAGTCCGCCGCGGGCACCAGCACTGGCTTCAGCGTCTCGCGCACCCGGCGTTCGACGGGGATATCGGAGCTCGAGTACGCCGCGGCAGTCTGTGCCACGTTCAGCTCGTGGGCGCTCAGCCCGTGATGGAAGAACGCCGCCGTGCCTTCGCCTGACTCGGTGTAGACATAGATCGTCGTCGCATCGGTCTGCAGCGTGCGGCTGACGGTATGGACGACGACTGCCAGGATCTGGTCCAGATCCGGCAGGCTCGCGACGGCCTGGCTCACGTCGAGCAGGGTCTCGAGAAGCTGGCGCTGCTGCTGCTCCGCGAGGTAGCGCCGGTGCGCGTGGATGGCGATGGTCGCCAGGGCGCACAGCTCTTCGGCCAGGCGGATCTCGAAGGTCTCGAACGGTACCGGGTGTCGGCTACGCCAGAGATAGGCCACGCCGATGGCCTGGCGTTCCCAGAGCAACGGGACTACCAGGCCAACGAGGCGCCCGGCCTGGCCCTGCTCGCGCAACACCGGGTTCGCCGGGGGAAAGCGACGGAAGTCGTCGACCGAGGTCAGGTGCAGCGGCTTCCCGGTGCGGATGACTTCGGCCTCGGCGGGGATCTCCTCGGGCGCCAGCCGCAGGATCTGGCCCTGCGCGGCGAGCATATCCTCCGCCTGGCGAGTGTGGGCAGCGAACTCGACGGTTCGCTGCTGCTCGTCGTAGACGAAGAAGGTGCCCAGATCCGCTCGAACCGAGCGGGTAAGCTGATCGATCAACGTCTGCAGGAGCGCCTTCGCATCACGCGGAGCGAAAGCGGGCTCTGGCTCTTCACCAGACTCACTGCCCGGCGAGAAGCTCCGGTGCGATGCATCGGTCGGCCTCTCGTCGTTCTCGGCGGCTGTCGCCGGTGCGTAGTCCATCGGTGGCAGACCGAGCGCATCCAATGTCGGGACGGATCCATACAGCTCGGCCTGCGCAGGCTCAGGCGGTGGCGTGGGGGCACTCGCGCGACCGGCGTGCGGAGGCCGGCGTCGCTTGGAGCGGTCCGGCATGGGGTCACCTTCTTCTCGTACAGGTACGTGTCACCGGCAACGTCTCGGTCGCTTGCCGGCACATCTCCGGTGAGCAGGGCAAGCAGCTCTCCATGCCGTCAGCCGAATGATTTGCGGAACGATAGCACATCGCTTGGCCAGCGCAGAGACTCTTACCCTAATATTCGCATGTGCACACCGGCTCCTTTAGGGGGAGAAAAGTACCAGTCCTATGGGCTGATCGTCATCGTGGGCGCAGGGCATCTCTCCTAGCGCCGTACGCCACCGGAGTCTCATTTGACCAACGTGTGGGCGCAGTAGATGAATCGCGCCGCCCAAGCTCGCTCTTGAACGTCGCTACTGGCTAGTGGTGTAATTTCCATTACACAGCATCATGCCTGGCCGGTCGCGAGCCGAGGTCGCCTGGCCTGCACCGCGCATGACGGCGGGAGACGACACGAGGAGACGAGAGCATGAATGGGCAACCGGTGCGTCCAGAGGCGGAGGCTCGGCTCCTGCCCCGCATCGCCGAACTCTTCCGGCCCTACCGGGTTCAGGTTCTGCTCGTCGCGCTCGCTATCCTGGTCACCTCCGGGCTGGGGGTCGTCAACCCGCTGCTGATCCGGACGGTCTTCGACGAGGCGCTGTTCTGTGGCGCGGGCTGTCCCGACCTGGATCTGCTCGCGCGGCTCGTCGCGCTGATGGCGGCCGTACCGATCGTGGGTGGTGCCATCGGTGTGGGGCAGACCTATCTGGCCAACCGGGTCGGCCAGCGGGTGATGCAGGACCTGCGCGACCGCCTCTACGCGCATCTCCAGCGGATGTCGCTGCGCTTCTTCACGGCTACCCGCACCGGCGAGATCCAGTCGCGCCTGGCCAACGACGTCGGTGGCGTGCAGTCGGTCGTCACCGACACCGCCGCGACCGTGCTAGCCAACGTGGTCATCGTGGCCAGCACGCTGATCGCGATGTTCGTGATCTCCTGGCCGCTCACCGTGCTCTCGCTGCTGCTCACCCCGCTGTTCGCCTGGCTCACCTATCGCGTAGGCAAGACGCGACGCCAGGTGGTCGAGGTCACCCAGCAGTCGAAAGCGGAGATGAGCGCGATCACCCAGGAGACGCTCTCGGTCTCCGGCGTGCTGCTGGCCAAGGTCTTCGGCCGGCAGCAGGACGAGATCGAGCGGTTTCGGCGCGAGAACCGGCGGCTGGCCGAGCTGCAGGTGCGCCAGCAGATGATCGGGCAGGGATTCTTCGCCGTCGTCCAGGCTTTCTTCTCCATCATGCCGGCCCTGGTCTACCTGGTGGCCGGCTACTTGCTGGCGAGCGGGCGCGGCCCGGCGATCAGCGCCGGCACGCTGGTCGCGTTTACCACCTTGCAGACGCGGCTCTTCTTCCCGGTCGGGCAGTTGCTCCGCGTCTCGGTGGAGGTGCAGTCGTCGCTGGCGCTGTTCCGGCGGATCTTCGATTACCTCGACCTGACGCCCGAGATCGTGGACGCGCCGGACGCGGTCGCGCTGCCGGCAGAGTCGGTGCGTGGCCGGATCCGCTTCCGGCACGTCTACTTCACCTACGGCGAGACGCGTCTGCCGCCGTCGCTGGTGGCGCCCGTGGGAGATGGTCGCCGGTCGCCCGAGCCGGACGGCCACCACGACGAGGCGACGGGGCGGCCCTGGATCCTGGAAGACGTCGACTTCGAGATCGAGCCGGGCCAGCTCGTCGCGCTGGTGGGGCCGAGCGGCGCCGGCAAGACGACGATCTCCTACCTGATCCCCCGGCTCTACGACGTCACCGCGGGCGCGGTCGAGATCGACGGCGTGGACGTGCGCAACATCCAGCTCGCCTCGCTCACCCGGCTCATCGGCATGGTGACGCAAGAGCCGTACCTGTTCCACGCCTCGGTGCGGGACAACCTGCTCTATGCCAGGCCGGACGCGACCCAGGAGGAGATCGAGCAGGCCGCCAGGCTGGCGCTGATCCACGACCGCATCCTCGAGCTCGACCAGGGCTACGACACGGTCGTCGGCGAGCGCGGCTACCGGATGTCGGGCGGGGAGAAGCAGCGGCTGGCGATCGCGCGGGTCATCCTGAAAGATCCGCGCATCCTGATCCTGGACGAGGCGACCTCGTCGCTGGACACGGCCAGCGAGCGGCTGGTGCAGCGGGCCCTGCAGCCGGTGATGGCAGGCCGGACGACGATCGCCATCGCCCACCGCCTCTCGACCATCCTGAACGCCGATGTCATCTTCGTGATCGACCGCGGGCGCATCGTCGAGCGGGGCACCCACCGCGAGCTGCTGGAGCGCGGCGGGCTGTATGCGCAGCTCTACCGGCAGCAGTTCGGCGAGGGGCTGATCGAGGCGCGCTGCCAGGACGGCCTGGTGCTGGCCAGCGGCCAGGTCATCGCTGGCGAGGCATAGCGGAGGCAGGCAGCTCGCGGCCTGGAGGACGTCTCACGGGGAGACTACCGTCCTCGTCGATCGAGGGGATGCTGCCCACGCTTCCCTGCGCCAGTGCCGCGGGCCGGGTCGCCCGCGAGCACTGCCCCGGGTCTCGGGAGTCGCGGCGACCTTGACGGCGCGCGCTGGCCGGGGGATGCTGAGCAAGAGGAGGAGATGACGGGGCCGGCGGTGTCCTTCACGACGCTGGAGAGGACGGAGAGAGAAGTCTGCCGGGGCAAGGAGGAGGGCAGCGATGGCCGGACGACGCATCCAGGTGGGCGAGATCGAGATCGTCTCCTTGACCGACACCGCTGGGCCGTTCTTCACCTACAGCGGGGCGTACCCCGCGACGCCGCGCGAGACCTGGGAGCCGTTCCGCGCGCAGTACCCCGAGTGCTTCAGCGGCGAGGACGGCGTCGTCACCCGGGTCGGCTGCGTCCTCGTCCGGGTCGGCGACCGCACCCTGCTCGTCGATACCGGCATCGGGCCAGGGCCGGTCGCGCTCTTCGGCCACAGCCGGGGCCAGCTTATGGAGGAGCTGGCGCGGCACGGCGTGGCGCCCGAAGACATCCACCTCGTCTTCCTGACGCACCTCCACCCCGATCACGTCGGCTGGAACCTGACCGAGGGGAAGCCGTCCTTCCCCAACGCGCGCTACATCGCCTCCCGGAGCGACTGGGAGGTGTTCCATACCCCCGAGGTCAAGGCCTTTATGGAGTCCCTGGTGCCGGGCTGCGTCGAGCGCGACGTCACCCCGCTCGCCCAGCTCGGCGTCCTCGACCTGATCGAGGGGGAGACCGAGATCCTCCCCGGCGTCCGGGCGTTCCCGACGCCAGGGCATACGACCGGCCACATGAGCCTGCACGTCACCTCGGGGAGCCAGCAGGCCCTGATCCTGGGCGACGTTTTCCACCACCCGGCGCAGGTGCAGGTCAACGAGATCTGCATCGCCTTCGACATGGATCCGCCGGCAGCGATCCAGACCCGGCGACGGATCGTCGAGTGGGCCGCGGCGGAGGGGATGCCGCTGGCCGGCTGTCACCTGCTTCCCCACGGGCTGGGGCGGATCGCGCGCCGCGACGGAGCGTTCGCCTGGGAAGCCCTCTAGGCGCGGGGATCACCGCGCGACCTGCCCCGCGCGGGGGTTATTCCGCTCGCCGGCCGTGAACGGGTTGGCCCAGGTGACGTCCCCCCGGGCGAAGCGGTTGGGGTCGAACGGCTCCAGGTCGAACGCGGCCTGTCCCAGGCAGATGAGCTGGGCGATTGCCTTGCCGACAGCCGCTCCCCAGGAGAAGCCGCCGCCGTTGAAGCCGGCCGCGACGTAGAGCCCGCCGATACCGCCGTACGGGCCGAGCAGCGGCAGCCCGTCGGCGGTGAAGCCCATAATCCCGGCCCAGGCGCGCACCACCCGCACCCGGCGTAGCGGCGGGAACAACGCCGCCAGCGTGCCCGCGATTCCGCTCAGCACGCGCGGCGTCACCTTCTCCGCGTAGTGGCCCAGCCCCTCGTCCTCGTCGAACCGCCGGCAGCCGCCGCAGAGTACCTGCCCGGTCGCGGTCTGCCGCCCATACTCCTTGTCGAAGTTCGTCCCGAACGGGTAAGGCAAGATCGGCACCACCGGCTCGGTCACCAGGATCTGCCCCCTGGCCGGGACGAGCGCACCTCGCGGCAGGTCGGGCAGGAGCTGCGGCGCCCAGGCGTTGGTCGCCACCACAACCGTCCCGGTCTCGACTCTCCCGCGCTCGGTCTCCACCCCCGCGACCGCGCCGTTCTCGCTGAGGATCCGGACGACCGGCGTCCAGGTGACGATCTCCGCGCCGTGGTAGCGCGCTCCTCTGGCGAGCGCGTGCACGAGCTGGAACGGCCACAGGTGGCCGGCCTCTTCCGAGAGCCGCGCCCCTAGGATCCGGTCGGAGGCGACCGGCACCAGCTCGCGCACCTCGTGCGCGTCGAGCAGCCGCACCGCCAGCCCATGCTCCTGCTGGGCCCGCACGCTGGCGACGATGTGCTCGTATTGCTCTTCGGTGGTCGCGAGGTCGAGCGTGCCGGTGAGGCGGAGAGCGAAGTCGTCCCCCAGCTCGCGCGGCAGCTCGTCGGTCAGCATGCGCAGGTTCTCGCGGGTGAGCGCGTAGACGGCCTGCCCGGCGGCAGAGTGCAGCGCCGAGCCAGCCCCGGTCATCCCGCCGTTCCGGCCGGATGCGCCCGAGCAGATGCCGCGGGCCTCCAGCACGAGCACGCGCTTGCCGCGCTTCGCGAGCTGGTAGGCGATCGAGCAGCCGACCAGGCCCGCGCCGATCACCACCACCTCGGCCTGGTCAGGCAGGGTCTGCGCTTCTCCGGACATCCCACCCTCCTCGCCGCGCGTACCGTGGCACGGTCGGCCCTAGCCTACGCGGGGCACGGCTGCCCGTCCAGAGGGATGCGCCCCGCCTGTCCTCGTCCCAGTCCCTGCCGGCCGATCGCCCAGCGGGCGGGAGCCAGCGGCCGCGCGGCGTGCTGGCGCCGGCCTCGCGCGGGTCCCGGCTCGCGGCGCGCCGTGGGAGAGCGGGACAATCGAGCCGTCCCTATCCCCGGCCCCGACGTTCGCCGGCTGGGCGGCCGGACTGGCTGGGCGACGGCCAGCAGTCGATGTCGTCGGGGCAGATTACTCTCGGTCGCTATCACATGGTCGAGGCGAACGATTGTCCGCCCCGATGACGTGGTCGGGACGAATGATTACCCGTCCCTACCGCACCCACGCGCGTGCCGGGGCACGACTCCCCTGGGTGGCCCGTGGCCCCTCTAGCACCCCTCACCCCCTGCCCCCTCTCCCACGCGTGCGGGAGAGGGGGCTCTTACCCGCGGAGCAGTGGAAGAGCACTGGCCCTCATATGCGGTAGGGGCGACCGGCCGGTCGCCCCTACTCCCGCACCCACGCGCGTGCCGGGGCACGACTCCCCTGGGTGGCCCGTGGCCCCTCTCCCGCAGGTGCGGGAGAGGGGTGGCGAAGCCGGGGTGAGGGTCGGCCCCCGGCCCTGGGGCGGCCGGCGGGGGGCGTCCCGGGCAGCGGGAGAGCGGGAGCCGGGCATGAGAGAGCCGGCCCCCGGGGATCCCCCGGGGCCGGCTCCGACGGTACGCCTACTGGGCTTAGCTGATGCCGCCAGGCGCGTCCTCAGGGGAGCCTGCGGCGTCGACCTCTATCGTGCCGTTCTGATCCGGATCCCAGCCGCCCCGGAAGGCGTCGGAGATCAGGTCGAGGCCGTTGTTGGTCCAGTCGTTTAGCCAGTATAGCGACTGCTGGAAGGTGCCGGCGCTCGTCGTCCGGTCGCGCTCCTCATCATCGTTCGAGCCTGACTGGAAACTCCAGTTGTCGCTCGTTGGCCCGGTGTCATTATCACCCTCGATGCGCAGCGCCACGCGCACACCCTGCACGTTGCTCGTGCCGAACTTCGCCGTCACCGTGGCCGTGCCGTCGGCGCTACCGCCTACACCTGCCGTGTTGCTCGTGTCGTCCGCCACGGCGAAGCTGAGCGTGCCGATGTAGATGGTCTGGCTGGCCAGGAGCTGATCTTCGTCCTCGTCGAAGCTGCCGGTGGTGCCCTTGTCCAGGTAGCAGCTCACGACGAACGTGTTTCCATTGCTGCCCTGCAGGAGAGTCAGGGTGTCCGTCACTCTCCCGTTGGAGTCGGTAGTCTTGGGCTTGACGCCGCTCGACCCTGGAGAGCCGCCAGCCCACTCACCGGTCACGGTACCCCCGCCGGTCGTGGTGAACCGCAGCAGCACGCGCACGCCGCTGCGATCAGGCGACAAGTCGCAGATCACCGGCACGTCCCAATCGCTACTTGCCAGCGCCTCCTGGGGCACGAAGTAGCCGGTCTGCGCTGGGGTGGTGCGGACGGTCACCGTCTCGCCGAGGTCGTCCAGCGTCAGCGTCGCGCTGTACCAGGCCTTGCTGGCCGTGTCCGAGGGCTCGCCGGGGTCGCAGGTGCCGCTGCCGTCGACGTCCCAGCAGGCCGTGATCGTGTCCGTCCCCGCCTCGTCGTTCGTGTACTCGAACTCCGCTTGGCCGTTCGTCCCAGTGGTGACGGTGTCGCTGTCGACCACCGAATTGCCGCGGGTGACCCGGAACAGGATCGACCGCCCGCGCAGGGCGGTGGTGCCGGCCCGCAGCTCGGCGGTCAGCGTGTGGTCGGCGTTGACCGCGTTGCTGTCGCTCGCGGGGGTCAGCTCCAGCGTGACGCCGCTCAGCGTCAGCGGGCCGTGCACGCTGCTGGTCAGCGCGTAGACGGCCGAGCCGTCACCGTTGACCGCGTAGTTGACGTTGTTCGAGATGCCGACCAGGAAGCCGCCGCTGCCGCCGCCCTCGTCGTCCACGCCCACCAGCGCCGTGCCGGTGAAGCCGCGCGGCACGCCGCTCCAGGCGGCGTCGTACGGGTAGATGATGGCGTGGCCGCCGGCCGGGATCAGCACGCTCAGCGCGGCCGGCGCCTCGGCCGAGCCGGACGCGGTCGGCGCTTCGGGCGCGCCGCTCGCGCGGAGGAACTGCACGTAGGCCCGCTGGGCCTGCCCGCCGGGGTTGAACAGCTCGATCCCGCTGACGTCGCCCAGCCCGCTGGCATCGCCCACCTGGAACAGCGGCAGCGCCAGCGTCTGGGTGTACCAGTAGCGGCCGCTCACGTGGCCGAAGGTGCGCGCCTCGGTCGTCGGGCGGTCGTAGACCTCCTTGCCCACCTGCTGCGGCCGGCCCTGGGCCAGGTAGCTCATCGCCTGCCCCTGGCCTGGGCCAGAGCGGTACTTCACCTCGTCGATCGCCACCGCCAGCGGCCGGCTGCCGGTGATCACCACCGCGTTGACCCGGCTGCGGTCGAGGCTGGGCACGGCGCTGATGTCGGGCCGGTAGATGAAGGCGCTGGCGCCAGGGTCGAGCGTGATCTGGGAGACCTCCGGCGGCACGCTCTGCACCGAGCCGTCGGCGGCGTAGTAGGCTAGCGTGACCGCGTTGGCGTTGACCGGGTCGAGGTTCACCAGGTTGATCCCGGTGTTCCAGCCGTTGTACTCGCGGAAGATCAGCGCGCCGTAGAGCGTCGTGGGCGCGCCGTCGCGCGGGGCGGCCTCGGTGGTGAGCGCCATCTTCCAGGAGGGCTTGTAGCGCTCGGCGACCGCGACCACCTCGTCACCGGCGTCGATCCAGGCCGAGCCGACCCACTCCGGCGGCGCGACGCTGTTGAGGTCGATCGTCCAGGTCTGGCCGTTGCCCAGCGTCTGACTCAGCGTGTAGACGGCCTGGCCGGCGGACAGCCCCTGGTTGCGGCGCAGGGTGAGCGTGACGCTGAGGTCGCCGCGCCGCGAGACGTTGGTGACTTTGATGGCCGTGCGCCACTCGTTGTTCGTCTGGATGACCGGGATGACCCAGCGGGTGCCGTCCGCGGCCTGGGCCAGCGTCTCCTCGCGGACGGCCGTCTGGCCGCTGACCGACTCCTGGGCCGGGCCGGTGCGCGCGTCCATGCCGAGCGCGGCGGGCCGGGCGTGCTTCTCGACGGCGGCGATGGCCGGGTAGAGGCAGTCGGAGCCGTCGAAGTCGGTGTCGCAGAGGCCGAGCTGGCCGAGGATGTCCTGGCTCTCGTCGGCGAAGCGGCCCTCGATGACCAGGCCGCTGCCGGTTGCCCCGCCCTCGAAGAGGCCGAGCGCCTGCAGCTCGCTGGCGGTGAAGGTGCGCGCGGCCCGCGGGCCGAGCGCGATGCCGGAGCCGAGCCGGCGGCCGTCGGGCCGGGTGAGCCGGATCTCGATCGGCAGCGGCTCCAGGTTCTGGACGGTGACGGCGCTGTAGAGAGGGCCGAAGTTGCCCGGCAGCACCTCGCCGTTGTAGACTCAGGGCAGGTAGACGCGTCCCTGCGCGGCCTCGAGGTAGGGTGTGGCCGCGCCGGCCCCGAGCGGCAGGCTCGCGAGCGTGCCCAGCGCGAGCGCCAGCGCCAGCAGCAGCCTCACCCCAGCCCGTTGCGGACTCATGGACGTCCCCCTTCGCTCATGCGGAACCCGATCCCCTCTCGCTCGCCTACCGCGAGAGTATAGCAGCGCGCGGACGGCCCGTGAACGTACACCTCGTCCCGAGCGCGGAACGAGCGCGCTCTCCTGTTGTAAAGACGAGCGAGCCGCCGGAAGTGTTCCGCGCCCCTGGCCCTCACCCCGGCCTTCGGCCACCCCTCTCCTCCCTCACCCCGCCTTCGGCCACCCCTCTCCTCCCTCACCCCGGCCTTCGGCCACCCCTCTCCCGCTAAGCGGGAGAGGGGCCACCGGTCGCGCGATGCAGTACAGCCCGAGCACGCGCGTGGGGCCGCGTCCCCTCTCCCGCACGGCGCGGGAGAGGGGGTAGGGGGTGAGGGCTGCAACCGTTTCCTCCCTCACCCCGCCTTCGGCCACCCCTCTCCCGCTAAGCGGGAGAGGGGCCACCGGTCGCGCGATGCAGTACCGCCCGAGCACGCGCGTGGGGCCGCGGCCCCTCTCCCGCACGGCGCGGGAGAGGGGGTAGGGGGTGAGGGCTGCAACCGTTTCCTCCCTCACCCCGCCTTCGGCACCCCCTCTCCTCCCTCCCCCCGCCTTCGGCCACCCCTCTCCCGCTAAGCGGGAGAGGGGGCAGGGGGGGAGGGTTGCCCCCCTCTCCCGCACGACGCGGGAGAGGGGGCAGGGGGGAGCGTAACGGGCGAAGATCACCGGCCACCTCGCTGCGGGCTCGGTGGCCTGTCGAGCTCGAGCGCAGGCCAGAGACGCTGAGCGGCATGATCCGCTGCCTGCTCCTCGACGTAGCGGGCGATCGCGGTCACGTTCTCCTGATGAAGAGACGCCAGTACGGCAACGGCCTCTCCTCCCGTGACGCCTGCGCGGCGGGCGGTATGGCGTGGGCACTGTATCAGGCGCTCGGGGCCGCGACACCTGCTGCGCGCTGAGAGCACCCCGGAGCGGCCCCGGGGCTGAAGCCCCGGGCTCAGGCAAAAAGCCCCGTGAACGGGGCTGGGCCACGGCAGCGGGCGGTGTTAGCACGAGTCCGGTGGCTGCGACGCCGTGGCCCCTGGGAACCGTGGTTGCGAGGGTCTGGCCCGGGCGACGCCCGCGGTCAGAGCGTGCCCGGAGCGCCCGGGGTTCGACGCCCCGGGCTCAGCCGGGAAGCCCCGTGAACGGGGCTGCGGTGCATGCCAGCCCGTTCGGGTACCTCTCTGCCGCCAGGCGCCGGGGCAGAGCGGGGATGAGAGCGAGGGCGTGCGCGAGCCCGGCTCCGGGACGCTCACGACGGCATCAGACCGCGGTAGACCGCGTTGGCCCGGCGCCGTCTGGGCCGGGGTGCCCAGGGCTCGAGGCCCCAGGCTCGGCACCGAGGCCCGGCCAAGCGGCCTCGGATCGACCGCGCCGATCCGAGCCTGGCTTCGCAAAGATCGAGCCAGCCGGCTTCAGCCGGCTTTGGGACATCAGCGCGGTGCTTCAGCGCCGCGTCGAGAAGCCCCGGGGATCTCCCCGGGGCTGCTCCACGCGGCATCCCTGACTGGCTTACCTGGCAGGCGTCACTGGTTATCGGTGATGGTCAACTGCTGGGAACCGATGAGATCGTCCGCCGAGGTGTTCAGCGCACCGTCGTTGTCAGAGTCAAGGTATGCCCGGACAGTGAACGTATCGTCCTGACCGGCATCACTGTCATTGTGGCCACAGACGTAGATCGGAAAATTGACAGCGGCGCCCGTTGTCTGGCCAGAATCCTGGTCATCCGTATCCGGCCCATTCTGCTGACAAGCCGAAAACGATGCATCAGCCTGGCCGTTGCCTGTCGGATTGTCCTGCCCGTTGGCCGGTTCGGTGTCTTGGATCTGGACGAACACTCGCACCTGGGCTCCACCGCTCTGAACGGTCACTGTAGCAGTCGCGTCCTCTGTAGTGTCGCCAATACTCCCTTCACCAATTGTTGTTTGGTTAAGCTGAAGCGATGCGCTCAGCCACCGCTTCGTTTGACTATCCTGCGGCTCGCCGGTGTCGGGCGAATTATCGCCGTCGAGGTCGATCCAGGCAGTGACGGTGTTCACTGTGCCAACGGTGCCGTTCTGGAATTCAAACTCTGTCCGACCGTTGCTGTCAGTCGTGTCGCTGCCGCTGGTTCGGTTGGGGGTACCCCCACCCGTTACCCGGAAGCGGACTACCTGCCCGGAGACAGGGTTGTCATTCGCGTCCGTCACGACCGCCACTACCCGGTGGGTGGTGTTGATCAGGTTGAAGGCGTTTGAAGGCTCAATGGTAACGTTCAGCGCCACCCACTCCTTGGTCGCGGTCGCGCGCGGCTCGTTGGAGTTGCGGGTGGTGTTGCCGTCGAGGTCGATCCAGGCGGTGACCGTGTTGGTGGCCGGCTCGTCGTTGCTGAAGGTAAACGTCGCCTCGCCGTCAGTGTCGGTGACGTCGCTGCCGGTGGTGGGCGAGGGATCGCCCTCGGTGCTCACCTGGAACCGCACCCGCACCCCAGAGACAGGAGTGCCGTTGCGCTCCACCAGGGCCGTCACCGTGTGCTGCATCCCAACCGGGTTGGTGTCACGTGGCTGGCTCAGCTCGATGGTCAGCTCGCCCGTCCAGGTCTTGGTGGCGGTGTCCATCGGCTCGTCGGCGTCGCGGGTCCCGTCGTTGTCCAGATCGACCCAGGCCTCGATGGTGTTGGTGGCCGCCAGGTTGTTGGTGAAGGTGAAGGTGGCCTCCCCGTCACTGTCGGTCACGTCGCTGCCGCTACTCGGGCTGGGGCTGCCGCCGCCGGTGACCCGGAAGCGCACGCGCTCGCCGGAGACCGGCTCGCCGTCCCGCTCAACCACTGCCGTGACGGTGTGGCTCGTCCCCACCGCGTTGGTGTCGCTGGCCGGGGTCAGATCGATGGTGAGGGTCGGCGTGGGCGTCGGGGTCGGTGTCGGGGTAGGTGCCGGCGGTAGGCCCTCGATGCCGAGCAGCTCGGCGCCGACGCGGCCTTCGAGCACGTCGAAGCGCTCGGGGATCACGCCGGGGTGCCACTCGAAGCGGGCGCGCTCGAACCACTGCACGGTCAGTCCCAGCACCGGGTCGACATACTCCTCGGTGAGCGGGAACCCGAACTCGAGCAGGCCGCCGTAGGTCTCCCAGTAGGCGCGGAAGCCGAAGCAGAGGTTGTGCTGGGTCTCGGGGAAGTAGCGGCAACCAGGCCGCGGCTGCGCGGGCGCCAGTGCCCAGGCGGGCGGCTGCGCGAACTGGGGCGCCGGTGGGTCGGCTTGTCCCTGCTGCGGGCCCAGCACGGCGCCGGCCAGTCCCGGCCGGGCGACGAAGAGGGCAGTGCTGGCCAGCAGCAACGCCGAGACGAGCAGCGAGGCGGTGGCGAAGCGCAGCGACCAGCCCTTCGCGGGCCGCGATACCTGCGCGGAGCGTTCTCTCATACCTTCCCTCTCTTCCCTTGGAATCGCGAGTCGAAAACTGCCTCCTCCCCATCCCCCGAACTCGCCCGAAGGCGGCCCGCACGGCAGGTGCTCTCACATAGCCGGCTCCTCTCTTGAGCGACGTGCTTCCAGCTCTACTATAGCGAATCATTTGTCCTCAGGCCAGAGCCCGGGAGCGACCCGGCCCGCCAGCGCACGCACGGGTGAGGAACCGGCGGGGCCGGCGATGGCGTGCCGGTTCCCCGGGTGGGCTCCTATCATGAATGACTCTCGATCAGGTCGACCGGTTCCGCTGTGGCCTCGCGCGCCGGCCTGCGCCGCCCTCACCCCCGTCCCCTCTCCCGCACTCGCGGGAGAGGGGTGCCCGAAGGGCGGGGTGAGGGCATTCGTTGACGACGATACCCGCTGGGGGTATACTGGGCCACGAGCGGTTATACCCCGACGGGGTATACTTCCGGGCAGTCGCGAGCGGAGCGGGAGGTACCGCGGTGGACATCGAAGAGCTCGTCAGGGCCAGTGACCCTGCGGTGAGGCGGGTCGACTCCTACCGCCACGACAAGGAGCGGATCCTGGCCCGCCTCCGCCGGATGGAGGGCCAGGTGCGCGGCGTGCAGCGGATGGTCGAGGAGGATCGCTACTGCGTCGATATTCTCACCCAGCTCTCCTCGATCATCGCGGCGGCCCGGAGCATCGGGCTGCTGCTCCTGGAAGACCACATCCGCGGCTGCGTCCTCCAGGCCGAGGACAAGGAGGCCGCCATCCAGGAGCTGAGCGACGCGATCGAGCGGTTCACCCGCAGCGTGAGCTGAGAGCGAGCGGGCGGCCTCACGGCTGCCTCGAAGGACGAGACGATGGAGCGGGCGAGCGAGACGACACAGGCGGTCACGCCGGAGAAGGGGGCTGCCACCCTGCGGATCGAGGGGATGACCTGCGCCTCCTGCGTGCGCCGGGTGGAGCGGGCGCTGGAGCGCTTGCCGGGCGTGGCCGAGGCCCAGGTCAACCTGGCGACCGAGCGCGCCACCGTCAGCTTCGATCCCGGCCAGGTCGCGCCGGAGCGGCTGGTCGAGCAGGTGGAGCGCGCCGGCTACCGCGCGGCGGTGGAGGCGGTCGAGTCGCCGCTCGCTTCCGGGCCCGAGGGCGTCGCGACCGTCGAGCTGGCGATCGAGGGCATGACTTGCGCCTCCTGCGTGCGGCGCGTCGAGCGGGCGCTGGCGAAGGTCGAGGGTGTCGAGTCGGCGGCCGTCAACCTGGCGACCGAGCGCGCGACGGTGGCCTACGACCCGGAGCGGGCCAGCCTGGACGCCATGCTGCGGGCGGTGCGCGCGGCCGGCTACGGGGCGCGCGTGCTGGCCGAGCCGGCCGAGCTGACCGAGGAGGGAGACGAGGACGCCCGGCGCCGCCAGCGGGCGCTGGCCGACCTGTGCACCGACGTCGCGCTCAGCGCGCTCTTCACCGTGCCGGTCGTCGTCCTGAGCATGTTCTTCCCCGGCCTGCCGCATGTAGGACTGGTGCTCTTCGCGCTGGCGCTGCCGGTCTGGGCCTACTTCGGGGCCCGTTTCCACCTGGCGGCGCTGAAGAACCTCCGCCACTGGCAGTTCACGATGGACACGCTGGTCAGCCTCGGTACCAGCGCGGCCTTCCTCTACTCGGCCTACTTCACCTTCGCGAGCGCCGACCATGCCGCGGCGGGCGGCCACGCGCTCTACTACGACGTCGCCGCCGTCGTGATCACCGCGATCCTGCTCGGCCGCTACTTCGAGCTACGGGCGCGCGGCCAGACCTCCTCGGCCGTGCGCAAGCTGATCGGCTTGCAGCCGAAGGTGGCGCGGGTGATCCGCGGCGGGGAGGAGCAGGAGATCCCGGCCGGCGAGGTGCGCCCAGGCGACCTGGTGGTCGTGCGGCCTGGCGAGCGCATCCCGGTGGACGGCGTGGTCGTCGAGGGCCGCTCGGCCGTCGACGAGAGCATGCTGACCGGCGAGAGCTTCCCGGTCGACAAGGAGCCGGGCGACCGGGTCATCGGCGGCACGGTGAACACCACCGGCGCGTTCGTCATGCGAGCCAGCCGGGTGGGGCGCGAGACCGTGCTGGCCCAGATCGTCCGGCTGGTGCAGCAGGCCCAGGGCTCGAAGGCGCCGATCCAGTCGCTGGTCGACCGGGTGGCCGGCGTCTTCGTCCAGGCTGTCATCGTCGTCGCCGCGCTGACCTTCGCCGGCTGGCTGCTGGCGACCGGCGACGTGGGCCGGGCGCTGCTGCCGGCGGTCGCCGTGCTGGTGATCGCCTGCCCCTGCGCCATGGGCCTGGCCACGCCGACGGCGATCATGGTCGGCACCGGCGTGGGGGCGGAGCACGGCGTGCTGATCAAGGGCGGCCAGGCGCTGGAGCGGATCCGCGAGCTCACCACGGTGGTACTGGACAAGACCGGGACGGTGACCCGCGGCAAGCCCGAGGTGACCGACGTCGTCCCCGCCCCGGGGCTCGACGGCGGCGCTGACCCCGGCCTGGAGCTGCTGCGGCTGGCGGCGCTAGCCGAGCTGCGCAGCGAGCACCCGCTGGGAGCCGCGATCGTCGCCCGCGCGCAGGAGGCCGGGCTGGCGCTTGCCGAGCCGGTGGAGCGCTTCGAGGCCCGGCCGGGGCAGGGAGTGGTGGCGGTCGTGGCTGGCCGGACGGTCGCGGTCGGCACGCGGCGGCTGATGGAGGCGCTGGGCGTGCCGGTCGAGCCGCTCGCGGCCGAGGCGGAGCGGCTGGAGGCAGCCGGCAAGACCGTGGTCTACGTGGCGGTCGATGGCCGGCTCGCCGGGGTGCTGGCGCTGGCCGATACGGTCAAGCCCGGCAGTGCCGAGGCGGTGGCCGCGCTGAAGCGCCTCGGGCTCCAGGTGGTACTGCTCACCGGCGACAACTGGCGCACGGCGTGGGCCATCGCCCGGCAGGTGGGGATCGAGCGGGTCGAGGCCGAGGTGCTGCCCGACCAGAAGGCGCGCGTCGTCCAGGATCTGCAAGCGGCCGGCGAGGTGGTGGCGATGGTCGGCGACGGGATCAACGACGCGCCGGCGTTGGCCCAGGCCGACCTCGGCATCGCCATCGGCACCGGCTCGGACATCGCGATCGAGGCGGGGGAGATCGTGCTGGTCGGCGGCGACCTCCGGGGCGTGGTGACGGCGCTCGCCCTCTCGCGCCGCACGCTACGGACGATCCAGTGGAACCTGTTCTGGGCCTTCGCCTACAACACCGTGCTGATCCCAGTGGCGGCGCTGGGGCTGCTCAACCCGATGCTGGCTGGCGTGGCGATGGCGTTCAGCTCGGTCTTCGTCGTCTCCAACTCGCTGCGCCTGCGCCGTTTCCGCCCGCCGGTGGAGGTTGTCACTCCCGCGGCTCCCCCGGTGCTGGGCCCGCCGGAGCCGGCGACGGCCGGGGGGCGGCCGGAGCGCGCGGCCGAGCCTCGCTGAGGATGGCTGCTCTCACCCCCTACCCCTTTTCCCGCTAGTGGCCCTCACCCCGGCTTCGCCACCCCTCTCCCGCCGAGCGGGAGAGGGGCTCTGGGGTGCGGGGTACGCCCCCTCTCCCGCACCTGCGGGAGAGGGGGAAGGGGGTGAGGGTGGTGAGAGACGCCCGCAGGGCAGGGTGAGGGGCGGCTGCGGCATCGCCAGATGCGCTGGGGGCCGTGCCGATCGGAGGCGATCAGCTTGCCGCCGGGCGGGTAATGGGCCGCTTCTCGCGGGCCAGCCGCTCGATCAGCTCGGCGGCCTTGCGCCGGCCGTCGACGGCCTGGATACGGGCCGAGGCCCGGCGGAGGCGCTCCCGGCGCCCCTCGTTCGCCAGGAGGTCGTCCAGGGCCTGGTAGAACTCCTCGTCGCTGAAGGCGTACGAGTCGAGCCGGTAGCCGAAGTCGCACTCCTGTACCCGCTGGGCGTTGTCGTGCTGATCCCAGAACAGCGGCAGCGCGAGCATCGGCTTGCCGAAGTGCATGCACTCGGTCGTCGTGTTGTTGCCGCCGTGGGTGACCACGGCGTCGACGAGCGGCAGGATCGACGGCTGGGGCAAGTACTCGTCGCCCCAGACGTTGTCCGGCAGCGCCATCTGCCCTTTCTGCGGGCCGAGGCTGATGATGACCCGATGCGGCGTGGCGGCAAAGAGCCGGACGAGGCGGTTCATCAGCTCCGGCTCGGCCGAGCCCAGGCTGCCCAGGCTGACGTAGACCAGCTTCCCCTCGCCCTGGAGCTGCTCGGGGAGCTCGAAGGGCGGCTCGGTGTCCCGCACCGAGGAGTCGATCCGGTGCCAGGTGGGGGCGAGCGGCCGGCTGCGCGGGTAGTCCAGTTCCTCCGGGTACAGGTACAGGTTCAGGTAGGGCGACTCCCAGATGAACTGCCGCTCCGGTAGGGGCGGCGCGCCGCTCGATCGCACGAACTCGTCGAAGCCGGCGTGGAGATCCGCGTGGTGCCGCCAGTACTCCTCGCGCCAGGCCTCCCACTGCGAGCGGTCGGCGGTCGGCAGGCCGGAGAGCGCGGGCGGTAGGTCGGGGTCGGGGATCTCCAGCGGGTTGCAGGAGACGATGCGCACCCAGGGGCAGCCGGCGGTCACGACGGCGGGGAACGCGACCACGTTGTCCTCGACGATGACGTCGGGGCGGAGCTCGGCGAAGATCTCGCGCAGCCGCGGCTCGACGTAGACGGCCCCGTCGATCAGCGACTGCCAGATGGGGCGGATCAGCGTCTGGATCTGCTGGAAGGTGCTCTCCCGGAAGTGCGGTGCGGTGTTGGCGATGAAGTCTTTCCAGAACTGGCCGGGCTCTTCGGGCTTGTCAGGCGGCGGCTGCAGGCGCATCAGCCGCTCCTCGAAGCCCTTCGCCTCTAGCGTCCCGGCGAAGGACTCCTCGACCACGAAGACCACGCGCGCGCCGCGCTGCGCGAGGATCCGGCCGATGCCGATGCAGTTGTTCGTCGGGCCGTGCGCGCCCTCCGGGAAGAAGACAATCGTAGGCCGCTCCGCTCCCATCCGTCCCTCCTCGCCGCGTACCCCACCGTCTTTTCGTTGCGAGCCCACCTGACCGCACTCTAGCCGAGCGCCGCGCGGTCTGTCAATGGCAGGTAAGGGGCGTGCCATTCTGTCAAACTCGTACAGGTGTTCGGCAGAGGCTGGACGGCGCTGCTAGAATTGCCGTGTGTCTGTCCGGACACCGCGAGGGTAGGGGAACGGAGCCCGCATGGCGAGCGACAAGATCATCATCCGCGGCGCGCGCGAGCACAACCTCAAGAACATCGACCTGGAGATCCCCCGCGATAAGCTGGTCGTCTTCACCGGCCTCTCCGGCTCCGGCAAGTCCAGCCTGGCCTTCGACACCATCTACGCCGAGGGCCAGCGTCGCTACGTCGAGTCGCTCTCCGCCTACGCCCGCCAGTTCCTCGGCCTGATGGAGAAGCCCGACGTCGACCAGATCGAGGGGCTCTCCCCGGCCATCTCGATCGACCAGAAGAGCGCCAGCCGCAACCCGCGCTCCACCGTCGGCACCCAGACCGAGATCTACGACTACCTTCGGTTGCTCTACGCGCGGATCGGCCAGCCCCACTGCCCGAAGTGCGGCCGGCCCATCGCCGCCCAGACCGTCCAGCAGATGGCCGAGCAGGTCGAGGCGCTGCCTGACGGTACCCGGCTGATGATCCTGGCCCCCCTGGTCAAAGACCGTAAGGGCGAGCACCAGGCCGTCTTCGACGAGATCCGCCGCGCCGGCTTCACCCGCGTCCGCGTCGACGGCGAGGTGCGCGACCTCGACGAGCCGATCCCGCTCGAGCGCTACCGCCGCCACACGATCGAGGTGGTGGTCGACCGCGTTATCGTCCGGCACGAGGATCCCGAGGAGCGACACGCTACCCATATCCGGCTGATCGAATCGCTGGAGACCGCGCTCAAGCTCGGCGGCGGGACGGCGGTGGCCCAGATCGTCGACGGCGAGGAGCTGCGCTTCTCCGAGGCATTCGCCTGCGTGCACTGCGGCCTCAGCTTCAATGAGCTGGAGCCGCGCAGCTTCTCCTTCAACAGCCCGCACGGTGCCTGCCCGGAGTGCGACGGCCTCGGCATGCGCCTCGAGTTCGACCCCGACCTGGTCATCCCCGACAAGGAGCGCTCGCTGGACGAGGGCGCCATCGCCCCCTGGTCGAAGGTCGGGCGCGACAGCACCACCTGGTACCAGGCGCTCCTGCGCGCGCTGGCCGAGCGGCACGGCTTCCGTACCGACGTGCCGGTGCGCGAGCTCCCCGAGGGCGTCGTGCAGCTCATCCTCTACGGCGATGGCGGCCGGCCGGTTACCGTGCGCTACCAGGCCCGCAGCGGCCGGACGCGCGCCTACACCGTCACCTACGAGGGCGTGATCCCCAGCCTGCGCCGCCGCTACGACAGCACGTCGTCCGACTACGTCCGGGCCGAGATCGAGCAGTACATGGCGGCCCGGCCCTGCCCGGCCTGCGGGGGCACCCGGCTCAAGCCCGAGGCCCGGGCCGTCACCGTCGCTGGCCGCTCGATCGTCGAGGTGACCCGGATGTCGGTCGGCGAGGCGCTGCGCTTCTTCGAGGAGCTGGCCGACGCCGGGCGCCCAGAGCCGCTCCTGAGCGAGCGCGAGCGGCTGATCGCCCACCAGATCCTCAAAGAGATCCGGGCGCGGCTGCGCTTCCTGGTCGACGTCGGCCTCGACTACCTCACGCTCGAGCGGCCCACCGCGACGCTCTCCGGCGGCGAGGCCCAGCGCATCCGGCTGGCTACCCAGATCGGCAGCGGGCTGATGGGCGTGCTCTACGTGCTCGACGAGCCGAGCATCGGCCTCCACCCGCGCGACAACCAGCGGCTGATCCGCACGCTGCTGCGGCTGCGCGACCTGGGCAACACGCTGATCGTCGTCGAGCACGACGAGGAGACGATCCGCACGGCCGACTGGATCGTCGACATCGGCCCCGGCGCCGGTGAGCACGGCGGCCGGATCGTCGCCCAGGGCACGGTCGAGGACATTATCGCCGCGCCGGAGTCGGTCACCGGGCAGTTCCTCGGCGGCAAGCGGAAGATCGCGGTGCCGGCCCGCCGCCGGCCAGGCAACGGCAACTGGCTGACGATCAAGGGCGCGCGCGAGAACAACCTGAAGGGGATCGACGTCAGCTTCCCGCTGGGCTGCTTCGTCTGCGTCACCGGCGTCTCCGGCTCCGGCAAGAGCACGCTGGTGACCGACACGCTCTACCGGCGGCTGGCCCAGATCTTCCACCGCGCCAAGGAGCGGCCCGGCCGGCACGACACGATCGTCGGGCTGGAGCACCTAGACAAGGTGATCAACATCGACCAGAGCCCGATCGGCCGCACGCCGCGCTCCAACCCGGCCACCTACACCGGCGCGTTCACACCTATCCGCGAGCTGTACGCCTCGCTGCCCGAGGCGCGGGCGCGCGGCTACACGCCCGGCCGCTTCTCGTTCAACGTCAAGGGCGGGCGCTGCGAGGCCTGCCAGGGCGAGGGGATCATCGCCATCGAGATGCAGTTCCTGCCCGACGTCTACGTGCCCTGCGAGGTCTGTCACGGCAAGCGCTACAACAAGGAGGCGCTGGAGATCGAGTACAAGGGCAAGAACATCGCCGACGTGCTCGACATGACCGTCGAGGAGGCGCTCGCCTTCTTCGAGAACTTCCCGGCCATCCGCAACAAGCTCCAGACGCTCTACGACGTCGGCCTCGGCTACATCCGCCTGGGCCAGCCCGCGACCACCCTCTCCGGCGGCGAGGCCCAGCGGGTCAAGCTCAGCACCGAGCTGAGCCGCCGGGCCACTGGCCGTACCCTCTACATCCTCGACGAGCCGACCACCGGCCTGCACTTCGCCGACATCGAGCGGCTGCTCAACGTCCTCCAGCGGCTCACCGACGCCGGTAACACGGTGATCGTGATCGAGCACAACCTCGACGTGATCAAGTGCGCCGACTGGATCATCGACCTCGGCCCCGAGGGGGGCGACGCCGGCGGCGAGGTGGTGGCGGTCGGCACGCCGGAGGAGGTAGCCGAGAACCCGCGCTCCTACACGGGGCAGGCCCTGCGCGCGGTGCTCGGCGTGCCGGCCCTGGCCGCCGACTGACGCCGGAGCACGGCCTCGCGCGCCATCAGGTCACTGCCCCGCCAGCGCCGGGTGCTTCCCTACCGACTCACCAGATGTCCCTCGGGCGAGCCCGCCCAGTGGATCTCCCATCGCTGGTGCTCCGGGCGCGCCCTACCGTACGAGAGGCTGGCCGGGCCACGAGACGCCGCTCGCCAGCCGGCGCGCGGTTCCTCACGCGGGCGCAGCCGGGTAGCCGCGCGCGCCGGCCCGCTGCTATGATTGCTCTGGAGCACGACGCGTGAACGAGAGACTGGCGCGCAGACAGGGCATGGCGTTGAACGAGACCGAACCTGGTCAACCTCAGCACAACGGCCACCAGAACGGGTACCGCCTGAACGGGCATTACCCCGTCCTCGTGCTGAACCAGAACTACGAGCCGCTCCACGTCTCCAGCGTCCGCCGGGCTATCGTGCTCCTCCTGACCGGCAAGGCCGAGCTCTTGGAGGCGTACGAGCACGAGCTCGCCTCGGCCCAGGCTCGCTTCCCGGCCCCCGCGGTCATCCGCCTCATCTACCTCATTCGTCGCCCCCAGCCGCGGGTCAAGCTCTGCCGGCGCGAGGTCTTCGCGCGCGATCACTACACCTGCCAGTACTGCGGCACGCGCACGACCGACTTGACGATCGACCACGTCGTTCCGCGCTCCCGCGGCGGTTCCCACACCTGGGAGAACGTCGTCAGCGCCTGCCGCGCCTGCAACCACCGCAAGGGCGGCAAGTCGCTGGCCGAGGCCCGCATGCGGCTCCTCCGCCAGCCCTTCGAGCCGCGGCCGGGGCGCTACTACACCATCGAGCGGGCGCTGAACGCGCGCGTGCACGAGTCGTGGCTCAAGTTCCTGCCCGAGCTTGACATCCATCACCTGAGCAGTCGATAAACGAGGGACGGCCGGGCCGCGCGGCTCGCTGTCCCGGCCGGTGGCTGAACCTGGAGGGAGCGCATGCTTGATCTCCGGCTGATTCGCGAGCAGACCGACCTCGTCCGCGAGGCGCTCGTCAAGCTCAACACCGAGGCCCCCATTGACGCTATCCTCGAGCTCGACGAGCGGCGCCGCCAGCTCATCGCCGAAGTGGAACGGCTCAAGGCCGAGCGCAACGCCGAGTCGAAGCGCATCGGTCGCCTGCCGGCTGGCCCGGAGCGCGAGCAGGCCATCGCGGCCATGCGGGCGCTCGGCGACCGGATCGAGCAGCTCGACGCCGAGCTGGCCCAGGTGGAGGCCCGGCTCGAGGAGCTCTTGCTCGAGGTGCCCAACCTGCCCGACCCCGACGTGCCGGTCGGCCCCGACGACAGCGCCAACGTCGTCGTCCGCCACTGGGGCGAGCCGCGGACGTTCGACTTCCCGGTGCGACCCCACTGGGAGATCGCCGAGGAGCTGCGGCTGATCGACTTCGCGCGCGGGGTCAAGGTCTCCGGCTCGCGCTTCTACGTCCTGCGGGGCGACCTGGCCCGGCTGCAGCGGGCGCTGATCACCTGGATGATCGACCTGCACGTCCGCGAGCACGGCTATTTCGAGGTCTACCCGCCTGACCTCGTGCGGCGCGAGGCGATGGTCGGCACCGGCAACCTGCCCAAGTTCGGCGATAACCTCTACCACGACGAGGAGACCGACCTCTGGCTGATCCCGACGGCCGAGGTGCCGGTGACCAACCTCTACCGCGACGAGATCCTGCCGCCGGGCGTGCTGCCGATCTACCTGGTCGCCCACACGCCGTGCTTCCGCAAGGAGCGCGTCTCGGCTGGGCGGGACGTCCGCGGCATCAAGCGCGTGCACCAGTTCGAGAAGGTGGAGATGGTGAAGTTCGTCGAGCCGGAGACCTCGGACGACGAGCTGACGTCGCTGCTCGGCAACGCCGAGGACGTGCTCCAACGCCTCGAGCTGCCGTACCGGGTCGTCCAGATCTGTACCGGCGACCTCTCCTTCACCGCCGCCAAGAAGTTCGACCTCGAGGTCTGGGCGCCGGGCAGCCAGGAGTGGCTGGAGGTCTCCTCCTGCTCCAACTTCCGCGACTTCCAGGCGCGCCGCGCCAACATCCGCTACCGCCCGGCTGAAGGCGCGCGGCCGCAGTACGTGCACACGCTGAACGGCTCGGGGCTCGCCCTGCCGCGCACGCTGATCGCGATCATGGAGAACTACCAGCAGCCGGACGGCAGCTTCGTCGTCCCCGAGGTCTTGCGCCCCTACATGGGTGGCCAGGAAGTGATCGGCCCGCAGCCGGCGTACGGGCTCGTCCCGCGCGCGGTGTCCTGAGCGATCACGCCCGTCGCCCAGCTCGACTCGCGAGGCACGCTACCCTGTGGCCGGGCCCGATACGGGCCGGCTGCCGCCCGCGTCCGCCAGTCCGGGTGCCCGCGCGGTGTCCTTCGGCTCGCGGCTCCACCGCGGGAGGACGCGTCGGGTTCGGGCTCCCGTTGTGCGCGACGAGTCCGCCTTTCCCCGTACCCGAGCCTGGCCGGGCGGGAGCGTGGCCATCGATCTCGCTTAGAGGAGCTCCCGGCGCGCTCGACGCGCGGCCAGGCGTACCCTATCCAGCGCGAACCCGCGCGGAGCCAGAGTCCGTGGCCCGTGCCGCCTCGTCGCCGGGCTGGCTGCCGCGCGGACGTGGCGCTGAGCGCATGGGGAAGGTCGACGCGCGGGCGTGCTGGGCAAGAGGTCGCGGCCACGGCGGGCAGAGAGGCGGGCGCGCTGCGCTGCGTCGACCTCAAATCGTGCACAAACCCCGGGGGG
>NZ_JAMSLR010000059.1 GCF_023806485.1 Thermalbibacter longus | reverse complement strand
GGCCAGTTCATCGCGACGGGTCACGCGCCGCTGACCCTTGCCGTCGTAGCCCAGGCGCGCGGTCTTGAGGATGCCGGGCAACAGCGACTCGGGCACGCGCGCTAGATCAGCCTCCGCCTCGATCACCGCGTGCGGTGCCGGCCCGACGCCACTGGAGCGCGCGCTGGCGGCGAAGTGCGCCTTTTCGGCGCGGCGATCCTGCGCCACCGCCACCGCCGCGGCACCCGGCGCCACCGGCCGGTGCGCCGCCAGGCTGGCCAGCACCTGCGCC
>NZ_JAMSLR010000058.1 GCF_023806485.1 Thermalbibacter longus | reverse complement strand
GCGCCAGCATCAGGATCGCCGCCATGCCGGAGGAGGTGGCGATCGCCGCCTCGGTGCCTTCCAGCGCCGCCAGCCGCTGCTCGAAGCTGGCGGTGGTCGGATTGCCGTAGCGGCCGTAGGTGTAGCCGTCCTCGTCGCCGGCGAAGCGCGCCGCGGCGGCTTCGGCGCTGGGCTGCACGTAGCCGCTGGTCAGATACAGCGCCTCGGCGTTCTCGCCGTACGGCGAGCGCGGCACGGCCACGCGCACCGCGGCGGTCTCGGGGTGCCACGCCACGGACTCAGGCCTCCTGC
>NZ_JAMSLR010000057.1 GCF_023806485.1 Thermalbibacter longus | reverse complement strand
CGATCTGGGTGGAGCTGGGCTGGACCATCGTGCCGCTGCTGATCGTCATCGGCATGGCGCTGCCCGCCACCAAGGTGATCGTGGCGCAGAAGGACACCTCCAACGCCGACCTCACGATCAAGGTGGTCGGCATGCAGTGGAAGTGGGGCTACGAGTACCTGAAAGGGGAAGGCGAGGGCATCCAGTTCCTGTCGACGCTGGATCCGCAGCACCGCCTGATGTCCGACAGCGGCAAGGTCACCCCGACGGACGACTACCTGCTCAAGGTCGACAACCCGCTGGTGGTGCCGGTGGGCAAGAAGGTGCGCATCATCACC
>NZ_JAMSLR010000056.1 GCF_023806485.1 Thermalbibacter longus | reverse complement strand
TTCGGGCGGCAGCTCCAGCGTGGACGGTCGCCCGTGCAGCCCGCTGGGGCCGCAGTGCGCTGCCGGCATGCCCATGCTGACCGACAGCACCACCACCGGCGCCAGACTGCAAGCCGAATGGGCCATGGGCGAGCAGACGGTCGTGCGCGCCGGCGCCGAGCTGCACCGCTTCCGTCTGGACGACTACTGGCCGCCATCGGGCGGCGGCATGTGGCCCGGCACGTTCTGGAACATCCGCGACGGCCAGCGCGACCGCTACGCGCTTTATGCCGAGGTTCAGTGGAGCCCTGCACCGCTGTGGAGCGCGCAAGCCGGCC
>NZ_JAMSLR010000055.1 GCF_023806485.1 Thermalbibacter longus | reverse complement strand
GCAGGCGCTGGCGGCGCAGGACGCGCGCGTGACGGTGCGGCACGAGGGCTTCGCCGCGCTGGCCGGGCTGCCGCCGGCCAGCCTCGACGGCATCCTGCTGGACTTGGGCGTCAGTTCGCCGCAGCTGGACGATGCGGCGCGCGGCTTTTCCTTCCGCCACGACGGCCCGCTGGACATGCGCATGGACCCCACGCGCGGCATCAGCGCCGCCGAATGGCTCGCCACGGCCACGGTGGCCGAGATGACGGAGGTGATTCGTGACTACGGCGAAGAGCGGTTTGCTGCACAGATTGCAAAGGCGATTGATCGTCGCCGACAG
>NZ_JAMSLR010000054.1 GCF_023806485.1 Thermalbibacter longus | reverse complement strand
ACAAGATTTGCGGTTTTTGGGAGGTTCATTAAAAGGAAGACTTTTTGCTAGAACTTTGATAAATATCTGCAATTTAGCTTTATGTGGATTTCCTTTTTTAGCGGGATTTTATTCTAAGGACGCTATTATAGAAATAGGTTACAGTTCTAGTTATAGTTTGATTTTTTTATATTTGATAGCTTTTAGAGTAGGACTTTCTGGCTCTTATTCTATGCGTTTATATTATTTTAGGTTTTTAAATGAGAGTCAAAGTAGGCCTCTCGGAGGGATTTATGAATCTGTGGATTATATATTTAAATCTAAATTTCTTTTATTTGGTT
>NZ_JAMSLR010000053.1 GCF_023806485.1 Thermalbibacter longus | reverse complement strand
ATCCCGGCGCTTGGCGACAGGCGTCCTGGTCGATGTCGCCAAGTTGTTGGTTTTTCTGGTGTTTAGGGTGTCGCCGCGCTGGCAACAGGGGCGGGCTGTCGCCACGTGTCGCCAGCTGTCGCGGATACCGTATTCAGCGCATTCGGCGAAGCGACACATCAGCCTTGCCCCTTGCCCGCTGCGCGCGCGCAGCGCGCCCCTCATGCCAGCCAGGAGCCCATGCAGGGCAAGTGGGGGCGCCCCTGTAACCGCACGGGGAGCTTCGAACAGGGACGGGCAACAAGCTGTGCCAGGGCACCGGCGGCATCGACCTCAGCCGC
>NZ_JAMSLR010000052.1 GCF_023806485.1 Thermalbibacter longus | reverse complement strand
ACGGTCGACCGGCTCAAGGACGAGACCGACATGGCGCTCACCCTGATCCCGCAGCCGCGAGTCGACACCGGCGCCTACGCCAAGTACGGGCCGCTGGTGTTCGAGAACTTCAACGGCTGGAACACCGGCATCACCTTCGCCAACCTCTCGGACAGCGCGAGCAACACGGTGACGGTGAGCTTCTACAACCAGGCCGGGCAACTGGTGTCGTCGGAGCAGCGGGTCTTGCAGCCGCGGGCGGTGGAGTACGTCTACCGGCCCGCGACGGCAGACGTGGGCACCGGCGGGCCGGTGGGTGACCTGCAGCAGGTGGTGGTGGAGGGCACGGCGCCCCTGGCGGCGGCGGCCGACTCGGTGAAGTACCGGGGCGAGCGG
>NZ_JAMSLR010000051.1 GCF_023806485.1 Thermalbibacter longus | reverse complement strand
GTGGTGGGCATGCAGCTGGAAGCTGAAGCCGCTGCCGAGGATGTTCTCGCCCAGGTAGCCGGCCGCGCGCGCTTCCTCCAGCGCCTCCTGGAAGCGCTCGTAGACCTGGAAGATCTCGCCGTGGATGTAGTTGTAGCCGACCGAGGCGCCGATCGCGTAGGCGGCGATCAGCATGCCCTCGATGACGATGTGCGGGTTGTGCATCAGGATGTCGCGGTCCTTGCACGTGCCCGGCTCGCCTTCGTCGGAATTGCACACCAGGTACTTCTGCCCGGGGAACTGGCGCGGCATGAAGCTCCACTTGAGGCCCGTGGGGAACCCCGCGCCGCCGCGGCCGCGCAGGGCGCTGGCCTTGACCTCGGCGATGACCTCATCCGGCGTCATGCCCGGCCC
>NZ_JAMSLR010000050.1 GCF_023806485.1 Thermalbibacter longus | reverse complement strand
CCACCGCCCGGCGCACTTCGCCGTCTACTCCGGCGACGACGCCACCGCGGTGGCGCTGATGCTGTGCGGTGGCCAGGGCAACGTCAGCGTCACGGCCAATGTCGCCCCGCGTCTGATGCACGAACTGTGCATGGCCGCCATCGCCGGCGACGCGCGCACCGCGATGCGCATCCAGATGCAGCTGCTGCCGCTGCACAAGCAGCTGTTCATCGAAGCCAACCCGATCCCGGNCCTGTGCGGGCCCACCCTGCGCCTGCCGCTGACGCCGCTGTCGGCCGCAGCGCAACCGGCGGTGGAGGCCGCGCTGCGCGAAAGCGGGCTGCTCTGACCCTCACGAGCCTGGACGACCACGGGAGACATCATGTCCGCGATCCCCTCCGACGCCCGCCCCGCTCGTGGCGGTCTGGCCTGCCTGGCGCTGGCGGCGCTGCTGGC
>NZ_JAMSLR010000005.1 GCF_023806485.1 Thermalbibacter longus | reverse complement strand
GATCGTGACGTCGTAGACGTCCCGCTCCGGTCCCCGCTCGTCCATCACTGCTTCGCCTCCGCACCGCTCATGGTGCATCCTCGCCCCGAACGCCGTTGGCCGGAGAAGGATGGCCCATCCTGTCTGCCACGACACCAGAGTATACGGGACGCCCAGAGTAAACGCACAGCGCCGGTCGATCCGGCACTGCGCCGCTCAGCAGGCGATCTCCATGAGATCACGCCCGAGAATGACCTCGCCGTCGAACTCGCGCCGCGCCCCCTCGAGCGCCGGCCCCTCGTAGACACCGCGCAGGAAATGCGTCAGTACCAGGGTGCGCACGCCGGCCTCACGGGCCACGCGAGCCGCCTCCGCCGGGGTCGCATGGTGGTGGCGCAGCCGCTCGGCCAGGTTTCCCCAGAGCGGGTTCGGCTGAAGGGCTAGCGCTGGAGCCAGGCAGGCATCGTGGACCAGCACGGCGGCGCCACGCGCCAGCTCGACCAGTTCCGGGCAATAGGCCGTGTCACCGGAAATCACCAGCGACCTGCCAGCGTAGTCGAACCGAAGGGCCAGCGTCGGTGCCGAGTGGATCACGGGCACAGCCGACACGCGCAGCCCGCCATCGTCGTAGATCACCCTGGGTTCTAGCGGGCACTCATGCACGGCGATGTCGAGCACGCCGGCCGGCGAGCGACCGAGCGAGACTCGATAGGCGATATCGTCGGCATAGGGCTCCAGCAGGAGCAGGCGATGAAGCCGCGCGGTCCCGGGCGGGCCGTAGACGGCCAGCTCCTCACGGCCCATCGCCCAGCTCCCGAGGATGAACTCGGCATAGTCGAGCGTGTGGTCCGAGTGCAGGTGAGTCAAGAAGAGCCGCGTCACACGCGCGGGGTCGAGCCCGGACTCCAGCAGTCTCCGCATGACCCCAGCGCCGCAATCGACGAGGATCGTCCGCTCCCCGGCGAAGACGACTTGTCCGGTATTTGCCCGTTCGAGGGTCGGGCGCGGTGACCCGGTACCGAGCAGCAGAAGTCGCAGGCTCACGGTCATTCCCTATCCCCTAGGACGGACACGCTGCCGCAGTCTACCACCATGGCCGCACGGGGGGACCAGTCCGGGCCCACTCGCGACGAGCGAAAGCGTGCCCGACCAGGCCTCGAGACTATCAGCGCAGTGACACTCCCAGCGGGTGCCGGAAGGGCGGGACAACCTCTACGGTGCCGGGTAGCCTGTCCGATTGCAGGGGCGAACAAACCATTCGCCCCTGCAATCCCCACGAGGCGAGGGAGAGGGGAAGGTTGAAGGCAGACGCAGGCTTCTGGGCACTCCCTCAGATGAGCGGGAGCCTGCCCTCTTCTTCGAGACGGCGGACGATCCGGCGCACGTCCTGCGCGCGAGAGCGGTCGCAGACCAGGACGACGTCCTCGGTATCGACGATGACAAGGTTCCTGACCCCGAGCGTCACGACGGTCCGGCCACTGCCGTAGACCAGTGTCGACTCGGTGTCCTCGGCGATCACAGAGCACCCGACAGCAATCGTCGCGCCATCGCTGGCACCGAGGAGTTCGCCCAGGCTATGCCAGTCGCCCAGGTCCGTCCAGCCGAAGTCAGCCGGGACGACTGCGACGCGCTCGGCCCGCTCCATAATGCCGTGATCGATCGTGATCTCCGGAAGTTGTGTCCAGAGCTCGGCCAGCTTCTCCTCGTAGCCCGGCTCACCCCAGATCCCGGCGATCTGCTCCAGTGCCTGGTAGACCTCGGGCAGCAAGCGCCGCATCGCCTCGAGCAGCGTCGAGGCACGCCAGACGAACATGCTCGCATTCCAGAGGTAACGGCCACTCTGCAGGTAGGCTTCGGCCGTCTGGCGATCCGGCTTCTCCTTGAACTCCTCCACCTCGTGGATCACGAGGCCGTCGCGCTCGAGCAACGGACGTCCGCAGCGGATGTAGCCGTAGCCGGTCTCCGGGTAGGTCGGCTTGATCCCGATGGTGACGAGATACCCTTGTTCGGCAGCCTGAACGGCAGCCAGCACCGCCGCCCGAAACCGCTCCGGCTCGGCCACGTAGTGGTCGGCAGCGAAGGAGCCCATGACAGCATCCGGTTCCCGGCGGGCAATCAGCGCGGCTCCGAGCCCGATGGCAGGCCCGGTTCCGCGCGGCGCGGGCTCGACGACGATGTTCCCTTCCGGTAGCTCCGGGAGCTGGCGGGCAACCGCGACCGCGTGGGCGCTCCCGGTCACCACGTACATATTGCTGTACGGCAGCAGCGGAGCGAGGCGGTCGATGGTCGTTTGGAGCATCGATCGCGGCCCAGGCAGGGGGAGGAGGAACTTCGGCTGGCCTTTCCGGCTCGCTGGCCAGAGGCGCGTACCGCTGCCGCCTGCCGGGATGACCGCATAGAGGTTCCGCCTGTGATGAAGCTCGCCCATCCCACCCTCCCTCTCGTTACCCCGGCTGGCCTCACGGCCAGAGCTGTGCTCGATCAGTCTCCGGGCGAGCACTCGACCACGTTCCCGGTTGCCGCCCGGGAACGATTGTGGATTCCAGTACAGCATAGGGCTTAGTTACCGTCAACCACCCTGGCACGGCGCAGCCGGGGGACAGCCAGCTCTCTCCCGTTCTATCCCGTCGGACGCGAGCTCGGCCGCTGCCCATCAGCGCCGCTGGAGACAGAGGAATTCCGCCTCCTCATTCGAGTGAATCCCGGAACAGATGATTCGTAAGCGCCAGGACGAGCACGACCGCCAGGCAGCAGAGAAGCACGGTCCCGGCCAGGACGATGAGCAGCGCGATCCGCACGGCTCGATCGAAATCATCTCCAGGCGGCACCGTTCGTCCTCTCCAGCCAGTCCAGGGCACGCTCCTCCTCGACCAGCCACATGCGCCGGTACTCCCGCGTCGCGTTCACCCGGCGGACACCGGCGAGCGCAACGCTTAACCGGCCGGTGTTCACGCTCTATGGTCGGTTCGGCCCGCGCGCCTCAGATCGCAACACCCAAGTAGTGACGCAGGAAGTAGACCAGGAAGGCCAGGCTAATCACGTACATCACCGGATGGATCTCGCGCGTCTTGCCCCGGAACAGCTTGATCAGCGTCCAGACGATGAAGCCGGCGCCGATCCCGTTCGTGATGTTGTAGGTCAGCGGCATGACGAGCATCGTGACGGCGACCGGCAGGCCGACCTCGATGTCAGCGAAGTTGATACTGCTGCGCAGTCCCCCTCGCCCTCCTTCAGCCTCCGCTTCCGCCTGGCTCAAGACGCCCATCATCATCCAGCCGACGATAATCAGGGCCGGTGCGGTCGCCTGCGCCGGCACGATCCCGACCACCGGCCAGAACGGCATGGAGAGCAGGAACAGGATCCCGACGACGACCGAGACCAGCCCGCTGCGGCCGCCGACGCCCACGCCAGCCGCCGACTCGATGTAGGTCGTGGCCGAGGAGGCGCTCGCCGCGCCTCCGGCGACAGCGGCGAGCGAGTCGACCAGCAGCGCGCGCTGCGCTTGGGGAAGCTCACCGCGCTCGTCCAGGTAGCCAGCCTGGCGGCCCACGCCGATCAGCGTCCCCATCGTATCGAAGAAGTCGGCCATCATGATCGAGAGCACCACCAGGATCCCGGTCAGCACGCCGAGCTTGGCGAAGAAGCCGAAGCTGAAGTCGCCCACCCGGCTGAAGTCCGGCGCGGCGATCCACTGCGAAGGGAGCTGGGCCACTCCCGGCGGGAAAGCCTCGGTACCGGTCACGGCGCGGGCGATGATCGCGACGACCGTTGCGCCGAGGATGCCCCAGAGCAGCGCCCCGCGCACGTTGCGCGAGAGCAGGAACATGGTCAAGAGCAGGCCGACGACGGTCACGAAGACCGGTACGCCGCGCAGATCCCCCATCCGCACGAGCGTCGCCGGATCCGGAACGACGATACCGCCGTTCACCAGCCCGATGAAGAGGATGAACAGCCCGATCCCGACAGAGATCGCTTGCTTGAGCTCCAGCGGGATCGCCGTCATGACGTAGCGGCGGATACCCAGGAGCACGAGGAGCGTAATGATGAGCCCCTCGGCCACGATCACGCCCATCGCCTCGGCCGCCGTCAGCCCCATCGCGCCCATGAGCTGGAAGGCAACGACCGCATTGAGACCCATCCCCGGGGCGATCGCGTATGCCCGGTTGGTCGCTAGCCCCATCGCGATCGTCATGATGCCGGCGACGAGCGCTGTCGAAGTCGTGACCGCTGAGACCGGCAGCCTGTCCGGGGGCGTAGGCGTACTCAGGATGCTCGGGTTGACGAAGATGATGTACGCCATGACCATGAAGGTCGTGAGCCCGGCGATCACCTCGGTACGCAGGTCGGTGCCGAGCGCGCGGAGCTGGAAGACGCGATCGAGGAGGCCTTCTGCCTCCACTGCCGGTGCTCCGCGAACCGGTGAGCTCTCTGCCTGTCCGCTCATTCGTACGCCCCCGTTCCCCAGCAGCATCACCCCGACACTGCCGAGTCTAATCGCAGCGCGCGCAGAGAGCAATGGGGCAGCATACGTTCACTGCTCCCCGAGGAACGCCAGCACCGTCTCTACGAACTCGGTTGGCCGCTCCCGGTGGATCGCGTGGCCGGTCTCCGGGAAACGCGCGAGCGTAGCGCGCGGCAGTGCCGCCAGCGCTCGCGCCGCGCTCTCGTCGTCGAGCGCCCCACCAGCGAGCGGGTCTGCCTGAAGCACGAGCGTGGGACAGGTGATCGACGGCAGCAGCGCCCAGGGGTCTGGCTGGTGCTCGCCCTCCAGCAGTGCCAGGAAGGGGCCGTCCGCCGTGTCGCACAGCCAGGCAGCTTCCCGGTGCCACTCGGCCTCGTCGCGCTCGGGGTGGAGATCGCGCGCCAGCTCGTAGGCCGCGGCTGCGCCGCCGCGCTTCGCCTCCAGGAGTGCCATCAACCAGGCACGGGCCGGCTCGCCGAAGGGCGCGAGCGGGGGATCTTCCAGCACCAGGGCTTCGACCAGCTCCGGACGGGTGCCGGCCAGAACGACTCCCACCAGAGCCCCGAGCGAGAATCCGACCACGCTTGCCGAACGGCCGACGATCGACTCCAGCAGCTCCGCGGCATCCGCGGCGTAGTCGGCCAGGCGGTAGCCAGTACTAGGCCGATCGCTCCGCGCATGCCCGCGCAGGTCGGGCGCGAGCACCCAGAAGCGCTCCGCCAGCGCCGATAGCACCGGCTCCCAGCTCTCCCACCGGTCGTAGAGCCCGTGCAGCAGGAGCAGGGGTGACCGTGCTGGGTGGCCGGCCTCCGCCAGCCAGACTCGAACGCCGTTGACCTCGACTGCCCGCTCGCGCACCATCAAGGGCGGACTCCTCCCTGGAAACCACGCCTAGAGTGGGCTTCCCTACCCTCTCCACCGGGACCGCTCGCAGGCCCGGCAAGGCGAACGTGCCAGCATACTGCCTTCCCACACGGCAGTCACTACTGCTCCAGCTTGAGCGGGATCTCGACGACATTAACCGGCGAGCCGTCACGCGCCGAGGCCTCGTAGACGGTCAGCGTCCCGGGGCCAGCTCGCGGCACGGCGAGGTCGAGGGTGACATCGAAGCTGCCGCGCGTGCCGCTGCCGGAGGTCGCCATGACCGGCTGCTCGAGCAGCACCGCGCCGCTCGCGTCGGTGAGCCGAACCATAAATGTAGCCTCGAAGGTGTTGGCGGTGCCTTGCAGGTGGAACGGGCCGGAGACGACGTCGAAGGGCGCCGGTGACTCGACGAAGATTGCCGGAAGCAGCTCCTCGAAGCTGTCTCGCCCGACCGGCTGGTCGAGCATCAGCCCTTCGCCACCGAGCGCTTCCACCGGCTGGCCATCGAGCTGGAATTGAACTCCCTGGACACTCGGGAACTGGGTCAAGGTGAAGACAACCTGGGCGACACGGGCCACCATCGAGAGGCTGCCGCCCTCCTCGGCGAAGTGCCCGGAGAGATCGACCGTCGCGACGCCGTTCTCGATGCTCAGCCCGCGTAGCCGGGTGCCCGGCGGTATCGCGCTGGTGAAGCCGATCGACTGCTCTTCAGCCGTTGGCCCGGCGAGCAGCGCCTCCAGTGCTGCCCTGCCGATCTGCGGTGTCCGCGGGATGGCGCGGCGTGCGGCTGCCAGGTGATCGCCACGCATGAAATAGACCGAGACATCGACCTCCTGGACACCGGTGGTCGGCGTCGGGCTGGCTGCCACGGTGGGAGGGGTCGAGCCTACAGCCGGGATCGTCCCTGGTTGCGACGCCGGCCCGGTTGTGGTTGCTGGGGTTGCAGCCGGGCCGGCTGTGCTGGTCGGGGAGCCGGCAGGACTCCGGCACGCACTGAAGAGCCCAGCGAGGACGAGCCCGGCGATGAGTATGGCCATGCCAGGGGAACGCTTGCGCACGGATGCCTCCTGCTCTTTGCCCCTCGGGCGGCAGACAACGGTTACACGGGACTCGCAGGGGCAGGCGGCCGCGAGTCGCCTGCCCGGCGACCGGGCACAGCCTGAATACCAGGCAACTACCTCTCTTAACGAGCGCGCGGCCTCGCCAGTTCCGCCACCCACTCCGAGTCTACTGTGGAGACACCGTCATTTCAGCCACGATCTGGCGGACGGCAGGCCAGTTCGCGACCAGGTAGAAGGCTCCGTTCGGTGCCCAGTAATCGCTCACGGCACCCTGCAGGCTGTACGAGTGGATGTCGTCCTTGTCGATCTCCACCCCGAGCCGGGCCAGCGCGAGCACGTCGCGGGGCCGGAGGTCGGTGCGAACCGTGCCGCCCAGCTCATCGATCAATTCAGAGGCCCTGGCGAGCAGCTCGAGCTGGATCGCCTGCTCCCTGAGCGCCTCGAGCACCTGCTGCTGGCGGGCACCGCGGGCGAAGTCGTTGTCGTCGTGCCGGGTGCGGACGTAGCGCAGCGCGGTACGGCCATCCATGTGCTGGAGACCTGTCGGGAAATAGAGCCGGGTGTAGTTGAAACCCTCAGCCGGGTGCTCATCGTCCTTGATCGGAGCGGGCACGTCGACCGTCACACCCCCGAGCGTATCGACGATCCTGATGAAGCCCTGGAAGTCCACCTCGGCGAAGTAGTGGACGGGGATGCCGAAGTTGTATTCGATAGTCGCCCGGACTAACCCGGGCCCGGTGAACTCGGACAGTGCGCCGTAGGCGTACGCCGCGTTGATCTTGTCGTCACCGTAGCCAGGGATCCTCACCAGCAAATCCCGGGGGATGGGCAGCATGCCGACTTGCCGGGTCACCGGATCGATCGAGACGAGGATCATCGTATCGGAACGCGGGGGGTCGCCTTGAGCGACTCGTTCCGGTGTCGTGTCGACACCGAGGAGCAGGATGTTGATGCGCTCCGTGCCGTCCCAGCTCGGGAGCGGGGTGGGCGTCGGTTCATGGGGTTCAGGTGTCTCGAGCACCAGCTCTGGAGTCCCCTGGGGGTTGATTACCACCGTCGGCCGTGGCACCGGCGTGACGAAGACCTCGCCATAGGCCCGGTGCGCCGCTAGCAGGATCGGGATGAGGTAGGCCGCCAGGCCACCGGCGATCAGAAGCGAGACGACCGCCACGGCCCAGCGGGCCGGGCGGCGCCACCTTGGCCTGGCCGGCGGCGCGACAGGCTGCTCCTCCGGGTAAACGAGCGCCTCGGCTGGCGGCTGCACTGCCGTTTCCGGTTGGGACAGGGCCCCGCGCCCCTCTCGCCGGGCCCGCCGGATCTCGCGAGGGGTGAGACGCCTGAGTGGTGCTGGTTCTGGGAGGGAGCCTGGAGATGTTCCGTCCACGTCCATCCCGCGCGCTTTCGGATGAGGTTCACGAGCATGCGCTCAGACAGCGGAGGGAGTATACCTCTTGACAGTACACCCATACGAGCTTCTGGCAGGTGGCCGATCGACTACCCGAAGAGGAGGGCGCGCTCCTGGGGATCGGCCTGCGCCAGCCCCAGCGCCTCGCGGGCCTCGGCCACCACGTAAAGCGAGCCGGTGACCAGGATCAGATCCTCCGGCGCTGCCTGTGCCAGAGCAGCCTTGAGCGCCTCGGCCACCGAGCCGGCCTCGTGAGCCGCGACCGGTGGCTGGAGCGCGCTCGCCGCGGCCAGAATCCGCTCAGGCGGCGCCGCCCGTGGGGAGTGCGAGGCGACCGCGACCACCTCGTCCGCGAGCGGCGCCAGCGCCCGAACGATTCCGGGGATGTCCTTGTCCCGCGCGATGCCGAGGACGAGGATGAGACGTCTCCAGGCGAACTCCTCGCGCATGGCCCGGGCGAGCCGCTCGGCGGAGTCGACGTTGTGGGCTCCGTCGACCACCAAGCAGGGACGCTCGCGCACCACTTCCAGCCGGCCCGGCCACTGCACCTCCGCCAGTCCACGACGCAGCGCCGGCTCCGGGATCGGCAGCCCGCGCTCGCCGAGGAGTTGTCCCACTGCCAGCGCCACGCCGGCGTTCTCGATCTGATGGGCACCGCGCAGCGCCAGCCGGAGACCGTGGAGCTCGCCGCCAGGCCCACGAAAGCTGAACCGGGCAGGCGACCCCTCGACAGCCCAGTCGCGCCCGCCGAGCAGCAGCGGTGCCCCTCGCTCCGCGGCGATTCGGGTGATGACCGCTTCCGCCTCCGGGTGCTGCGGAGCCGAGACCACCGGCCGCCCCGGTTTGATAATGCCGGCCTTCTCTCTGGCGATCTCGGCCAGCGTGCTGCCCAGGATCTGCATATGGTCGTAGCTGATGGAGGTGATCGCCGCGACCTCGGGCAGGAGCACGTTGGTCGCGTCGAGCCGGCCTCCCAACCCCACCTCGACGACCGCTACGTCGACGCGCGAACGGGCGAAGGCCAGCAGCGCCAGCGCGGTGGCCAGCTCGAAGGCCGTCGCTTCTCCCCAGTCCGGGTGCTCGCCCACGAGCGCGGCGTTGGCGTCCGCCAGCTCCGCAGTGAGCTCGGCAAAGAGTTCGGGGTCGATCGGCTGGCCGGAGATCTGGATCCGCTCGCGGAAGGTATGGAGGTGCGGCGAGGTATAGAGCCCGACCCTGTAACCGGCCGCACCCAGCACCGAGGCCAGGCAGGCGGCTGTCGATCCCTTCCCCTTCGTGCCGGCGACGTGCACCGACGGATAGCGGCGCTCAGGGTTGCCGGCCGCGCGGAGGATCCAGGCAGTGCGCTCTAGGCCGATCCCCTCACGCTCGAACGGATTGGACACGAAGCCGCGGTCATAGCCCGAGCGTTCGCTCAGGTAGCGGAGTGCTTCCAGGTAGTCCATCGTCACCGTGCTCTGCCTTTTTCTCGCCCCTCGCGCTCGCGCGCTGCCTCAGAGATACCACGCGCCAGGGCCCGCCGTCTCCACTAGGAACCAGGGCGTACCACGCTAGGGGAAGGCGGTTAGCCCTCTCGGTCTCCTCTCAACGGTGCAGCCCGCGCGCCCGCGACTGCGGCGCCCGCCACTCTCTGGCACAGACCAAAGGTGCGCAGGGCGCTATGCTACACTCCTCACCGGGCATACATTGCCTTATACTTGCTGGTGCCTTCCTTTCTCTCTCGTATTCCACTGCCCTGCGGAGTTGGGAGGACTCTCGACTTAGGCAGAAATGAGGCCTGACGTGCTCTTCGGCGCTGAATCCAACCTCGACCTGGCCCTGGCCCTCTACGACCTCGGCGGGGTACAGTTCGGCGACTTCGACCTCGGGCCGACCGCCGGCCGCTCGCCGATCTACCTCAACCCGCGCGTCCTGATCAGCGACCCAGCGGTGCTGCGCCGGATCGCCCTGCTGATCCACCACGAGATCCAGGCAGATCAGGCCCGGCGACGCCCCCGGCTGGCCAGCTTCGCGGCTGTGGCCGGCGTGCCGATGGGCGGCCTGCACCTGGCGACCGCCTACGCGCTGGTCAGCGACACGCCGCTGCTCTACGTCCGCCCCGATTCGCAGCAGCCATCCATCGAGGGCCGCATCATCCCCGGCCAGACCGTGCTGGTGATCGACGACCTGATGACCGGCGGCACCAGCTTGCTGCGCACGGCGAAGGCGCTGGAGGAGAGCGGGCTGGTAGTACGCGACTTCATCGTGCTGATCGACCGCGAGCAGGGCGGAACCGAGCGGCTCCACGAGCACGGCTACCACGTGATGCCGATCCTCCGCTTGCGCACGATGCTCACCTACTACCATGAGTGCGGCCTGCTCGATACCGCCCGCTACCGGACGGTGATGGACTACCTAGAGCGAACCAGCCCGCGCCGCTGGTCGGGGAGCCCCTGAGCGGACGGGAGGGGAGATGACCAGCTTCGCGGTCGACCTCGCCGGGCGCCCGGCAACCGTGTTCGATCTGGAGCAGCCGAGGACTCCAGAGATGCCGATCCACCCGTCGCACCGACCCGGGTACGCCTACTTCCTGCACCGTAGGCACGAAGATACGTACCGGCCCCAGGAGAGCGGGCCGCGCTCCGGCGCGTCCGGCGTGATCGTCTGCATGGAGCACAGCGGCACGCATATCGACGCCATCTGCCACCAGGCGGACGACCTCCAGCTCCTCGGGGATATCCCGGTGTCCGAAGTGGAGAGCCCTCGCGGCTTCACCAGGCTGGCGGTGGAGGAGATCCCGCCGCTGGTGGGGCCAGGTGTCCTGCTCGACGTGGCCGGGCACAAGGGCGTGGAGGCGCTCGATCCCGGCTACGCGGTCACGGTGGCCGACATCGAGGAGTGCTGCGCGGCGCAGGGGGTCGATATCCGCCCGGGCGACGTGGTGCTGGTGCGCACCGGCAACGCGCGCTACTGGGGCGAGCCCGAGCGATACCTGGCAGGGCCAGGCGTCTCGGGCGCGGCCTCGGCCTGGCTCGCCGAGCTGGGCGTGCGGGCAGTCGGTGCCGATAACATGGCCTGGGACGTGATCGGGCTGTTCGACCCGGACACTGGCTGCGATCTGCCTGGACATCTGATCCTGCTGGCACGGCGCGGCATCTACATCGTCGAGAACCTCCAGCTCGACGAGCTCGCGGCCGCGCGTGGCTACCGCTTCACCTTCGTCTGCACGCCGCTGAAGTTCGTCGGCGCGACCGGCTCGCCAGTTCGACCACTCGCGCTGGTCGTGCACGACGCGTCGCCCTGACCCGAGCCATTGCGCTGGGGCTCACGCAAGAGCCACGCCCGGCTCCGGCGCCGCTGTGTTGAACTCACCCCGCCGACCGCACAGCGAGCCGAGCGGTTCGCTGAATACGGGCAAAGCGCGCTCAAGAAGGCTCTTCCGGTGCCTCCGCGTCTATACCGCGCGGTGATCGCCGGCGGGACGAGCGACGCGGGAGGCGCTTCAGCGTCGGGAGCGCGAACGGCTGCCAGCCGAAGCGACCGAGTATGCTGGCGACTAGCTCGCGCAGATAGGGCCAGGTATTCACCGGCACATTAACGGTGCTGAAGACCTCGAAGAGGTCGTCGGTGAGCGGCAGAGCAGAGGAGAACTCGAGCCCGTAGGTCACCCGCAGTGTCGCGATAGGCGTCTCGGTATCGCCAGCGCCGGAGAAGACGAGATCGTACACGTGATAGATCCGAAAACCGCCGTCGCGGGGTTCCCAGGTGGCCTCGTCCTCCACTCTCACGCCGCCAGGCTGCGGGGTGGTCGGGCCGTGGTCATTGCGGACTTCGAGCGCAGCTAACCACAGATGTCGAAGCTCTATCCCAGCGATGAACTCGCTGTAAGTGTCAGTGAGGGCCCGGGAACTCGTTGTCCGATCACGGCGAGTCGAGCGACTCGCCTGCGCCCGAGACGCGCTCATGCCGCCACCCCACCTTTGATCAGCGTGAGCCGATCACGCCGCCCACGCCCGTTCTCCGGCGCTCCCACTGGTGCTGGCGATGCTTCCGGAGTCGTTTCCCAGTCCACCCGATAGGGAGACTCCTTCACTCGCACGTCCAGGTCGAACTGGGTGGAGGGGTTGACCAGCCGGCGCTCGATTCGTTCCAACCGGCGCTCGATCCGCTCGAGCCGCTCGTCCTTTGCTGTCGCACCCAGGGCGCGCTCGATCAAGGCGACCGTGTAGGTGTTGAGGCTCACACCGTTGCGCCGGGCATCCTCCGCGAGCCGTCGGTGAAGCGAGCGCGGCATCCGCACGACGAACCGGCCGGAGTACTGCTCCGCCCCCAGTGGCTCGGGAACGTCCATCCCGCGTTCATAGACGCTCTCGATCCAGAGCCGGCGGGCCTCCTCCGCCATCGAGTGAATCTCCTCCGGCGTCTCTGCCACCGTCGCGCAGCCGGGCAGGTCCGGGAATATCACCACGAAGCCGCCCTCAGGATCCGGCTCGACCGTATACGGGTAGATAGTGTCCAGGTATTCCTGCAGCGTCTTGCGAGCCATGTGCCCCGCCCTCACTCACAGTTCGTCGAGATCGAGCTCGTCGAGTCTGAGACGTTCGACGATTATGCGCACGTATGCACCCTTGACTCGTTTCCCGCGGTGCTTGGGAACCGAAATGGAGAACTCCCCTTCCTTACCAAACACCACATGGCTACCCCTTATTCGATCCACGTACCAACCGAACATTGCCAGGAGCGTCTCGACATCCTCGTACGCCACCTCAGGTGGCTGGCGCAAGAACCGCTCGTCAAGCTTTCGCCACCTGCTCGCTCAACGCCCCTCGCATAGTATCACATGTGATATCAAACATCAAGACAAGCCTAGGGATAGCGATCGGGCACGGTCTACCAATCGCTCAACCGTCCGCATCCACCACATTAGAACATGGTCATGTGGGGGAGTGATACGAGGACGCTGCGGAGAGCCTCTCGCAGAGGAGCAACACCCCGACGAACCTCAGGCTCCCGGCTCCCACCAGCCCCGTACGGCGCGGCGGAGGAGCTTACCGGTCGCGTTGCGGGGAAGCTCGGCGACGATTCGGATCTCCTTCGGCACCTTGTAACCTGCCAGCCGCTGGCGGCACCAGGCGTGGAGCTCGCCTGCGCTCACCGTGGCCCCGGCTACCAGCCGCACCGCGGCGACCACCCGCTGGCCCCACTCCGGATCGGGCACCCCCACCACCACGGCTTCGGCCACCGCCGGGTGCGCCAGCAGCGCTGCCTCGACCTCGGCCGGGTAGACGTTCTCGCCCCCGCTGACGACCAGATCCTCCCTCCGGTCGACCACGTAGAGATAGCCTTCCTCGTCCAGGTAGCCAAGGTCGCCCGTGCGCAGCCAGCCGTCGCGCACGGCAGCCGCCGTCGCCTCGGGTCGGTTCAGATAGCCTGGTGTCACGATCGGGCCTCGCACCAGGATCTCCCCCACCTCACCTGGCCTGGCCTCCTCGCCTTCCTCCGTGACGATCCGCACCCGGTTCGGGTACAGCGGTCTGCCCGCCGACCCGAGCTTGCGCAGCGCGTCCTCCGGCGCCAGCGTCGCCACCTGGGACGCCGTCTCGGTCAACCCGTACGTCTGCGCCACCGGCAGGCCGAGCCGAGCGCACGTCTCGAGCAGTGGCCGGGGCGCCGGACCGCCGCCGAGCAGGACGCAGCGCAGCGTGGACGGGTAGGCTCGCTCGCCACGCGCTTCCAGCATGCGCTGGAGCATCGTGCTCACCACCGAGAGCAGCGTGACGCCCTCCGCGTCGATCGCCTGGTTGACCGCTACCGGATCGAACCGCTCGTGCACGAGGGCAGCGAAGCCGGAGATCACGCTCCGGAAGAGGATCGACAGCCCGCCGACGTGGAAGAGCGGCAGGCAGACGAGCCAACAGTCACTGGGAAGCGCGCCGAGATTCATGGCCGAGCCGAGCGCGCTCCACCAGTGGTTGCCGTAGGTCAGCAACGCGCCCTTCGGCCGGCCGGTCGTGCCCGAGGTGTAGACGATCGTGTGCACCTGGCCCAGGTCGACCTCCCGCCGCAGCGGCGCCTTCGCCTCCGGTAGCTCGACTAGCGACGGCACACCGGGCTCGAGCGGCTCCGTCGTGACCAGCCGGCAGCCTGCCAATTCCTCCAGGGCACCCCGGGCCAGATCGAGCGTTCCCGGCGCGGCGAGCAGCCAGCGGGCGCCGCAGTCGGCGAGCTGCCAGGCGAGCTCGCTGGGCGCCAGCCGCACGTTCAGCGGCACCAGCACGAGGCCGAGACGGCTGACCGCGTGCGGTACGACTGCCGCCTCCAGCCCGTTGGGCAGCAGCGTGGCCAGCCGGTCGCCCGGCTCCAGGCCGAGCGCGGCGAGCCGGCGGGCCATCCTGTCGGCCTCGGCAGCCAGCTCAGCGAAGGACAGCCGGCGCCCGCCGGCGATCAGCGCCAGCCGCCCCGGCGTCGCCTGAGCGCGCCAGTACAGCCACTCCGGCATGAGCGGATAGCCACTCGCTGCCCTCATCGCCCGCGTGCCCCTTCGTCAACCGCTAGGCCTCCCTAGCTCGGGCCGAGGCCGAAGAGTCCGAACACGAAGGCCACCGCGAAGGGCCAGAGGAAGATCGAGTAGCCCAGCAGCAGGGCAAGATTCGTCTGCGTGAAATCGGTATCCCAAGGGTTGACGAGCACGAACCCGGTCGTCCAAAGCGCACCGACCACGACGTACAGAAAGGCTGCGAGCAGCGCACCGCGACGGGCGCTGCCCCACGGTCGCAGTCCGGCCCCGACCAGCACCCAGCCGAGCGCGAACAGCCCGACGCCAGCGAAGATCGCGAGGTTCCCCACCAGCGGGCCGAGCTGCCGGGCCGACCACCGCGCCAGTGCCGAGAAGAGCATGGCGCCGGTGACCATCAGCGACAGCGCCAGTACCAGCACCCGCCGATCGGGGCTCGCGGGCCAACGCAGCATCGACGTCATCGTCCCTCCCTGCCCTGCCGCCAGCGATCGAGCGCCGCTCGGTCGATCGACACGCCTAATCCTGGTCCAGCCGGCAGGCACAGGCATCCTCTGCGCGGCAGCAGCGACTCGTCGGTGAGCGTCGCGGCGAGCAGGCCAGCAGTCGCCAGCCCGCTGGCCGGAGACAGTCCAGGCAAGGCGGCCGCCAGGTGCAGCGCCGCGGCCAGCCCCACCCCGGCCTCGAACGCGCTCGTGACGATGACCGCGCAGCCGCGCTCAACCGCCAGCTCGGCGATCTCCCGCGCCGAAGCGATGCCGCCAGTGACCGGCAGTTTGAGCACCAGCGCGTCGGCTGCCTCTAGCTCCAGGATGCGCCGCGCCGTCTCCGGGCCGGTCACCGCCTCGTCTGCCGCTACCGCGACTGGCGCGCGGCGGCGCACCGCTGCCAACCCCTCCAGGTCGCCGGCTGGCACCGGCTGCTCGACCAGGTCGATCTCGTAGACCGCAAGCCGCCGCAGCAGCCGGACGGCCTGCTCGCTCGTCCAGCCGCCGTTGGCGTCCAGCCTGAGTCGCACTCCCGAGCCGATCGCCTCCCGTACCGCCGCCACCCGCTCGACCTCCGCCGCCTCGGTCTCCGCCACGCCGACCTTCAGCTTCACCGTTCGGAAGCCCGCGGCGACGGCACCGCGCGCCTCGTCGGCCGCGGCCTCGATGGAGGGTGCGGTCACGACGGCGTTGACCGGCACCGCTGTCCTTGCCTCCGCCGACAGCCAGCGCGCCAGCGGGAGCCCGGCCTGCCGCGCCCGCGCGTCGAGCAGAGCCGTCTCGAGCGCTGCACGGAGCGCCCGGCCGGCCGGCATCCCATCGCGCCAGCCGGCCAGCAGGCGCTCGAGATCCGGCTCGCCGCGCTCGATCTCTCCTCTGAGCTCCTCCAGCAGACCGAGCGCCCGGCCCAGCTCGCGCTCGGCCAGGTCAGGGAGCGGGGCCACCTCGCCCAGGCCGCGCACCCCGTCGGGGCCGGCTAGCCAGAGGATCGCCCCAGCGCGGAACGCCAGCCGGCCGCGCGCAGTCGCGACCGGCCGGGTAAAGGGCATCCGGTAGGCCGCCCAGCCGAGCGCCCAGCTCACCACAGCAGCCCCCCGGCCAACAGCAGGCTGTAGAGCAGGTGGAGCTGGCCCGTGCGCTTGAGCACCGGGTTCAGCGCCGGCCCCGCGAGGCCGCCGAGCACCGCCCGGCCCAGCCGCCAGGCCAGCGGCAGCGAGAGCCAGGTCAGCAGAGCCGCCGGCCCGGCCAACCCGCTCAGCCAGAGCACCAGCGGCGCCGCATAGGCGACGACGAGGGACAGCACGTACTGCATCCGGGTCACCCGGTCGCCGAGCCGCACCGCTAGCGTGCGCTTGCCGGCGGCACGGTCGGTCGGGATGTCCCGCAGGTTATTGATCACCAGGATGTTCGTCACCAGCAGGCCGACCGGGACGGACGCCGCCAGCGCCAGGACGCTGAGGCGACCGGCCTGGAGGTAGGCGCTGCCGGTCACTGCCACCACCCCGAAGAAGATGAAGACGAAGAGGTCGCCCAGACCCAGGTAGGCCAGTGGCCAGGGGCCGGCGGTGTAGAGCAGGCCGCAGGCGACCGAGAGCAGGCCGATGACCAGGATCGGCCAGCCACCGACCCACACCAGGTAGAGCCCGGCCAGCACCGCCAGCCCGAAGGTGAGGGTGACGGCCCGCCGCATCTGCCCCGGCGTGACCAGCCCACGGGCGGTGACCCGGGTCGGCCCGGCTCGCTCGGGCGTGTCAGCGCCCTTGAGGAAGTCGAACAGGTCGTTGGCGTAGTTGGTGCCGATCTGGATCAGCAGTGCGGCCACCAGCGCCACCACGAACGGCAGCGGGCGAAAGCTCGCCTCGCGCGCGCCAGCAGCGGTGCCGACCACCACTGGCGCTACCGCCGCTACCAGCGTCGGCACCCGCGCCGCCATCACCCAGACGCGCCAGCCCTCCGGGCGGTCGGAGCGCCCTTCCGGCAGCGCGGTTCCCGATGCCTGGGCCGTCATGCTCGGCACCTCATCCGATCGCCTACGGGAAGCGCGGGAACTTCGAGAAGTCCGGCTTGCGCTTCTCCAGGAAGGCGTTCTTCCCCTCCTTGGCCTCGTCGGTCAGGTAGTAGAGCAGCGTGGCGTCGCCAGCGAGCTGCTGCAGACCGGCCAGCCCATCGGTATCGGCGTTGAAGGCCGCCTTGAGGAAGCGGATAGCGGTGGGACTCTTCTCCAGGATCTCGCGCGCCCACTGTACCGCCTCCTCCTCCAGCCGCTCGTAGGGCACCACCGCGTTCACCAGGCCCATCTCCAGCGCCTCCTGCGCGGTGTATTGACGGCAGAGGAACCAGATCTCCTTGGCCTTCTTGTGCCCCACGATCCGGCCGAGCAGGGTCGCGCCGTACCCGGCGTCGAAGCTGCCGACCCGCGGCCCGGTCTGGCCGAAGATCGCGTGCTCGGCGGCGATCGTCAGGTCGCAGACCACGTGCAGCACGTGGCCGCCACCGATGGCGTAACCGTTGACGACCGCGATGACCGGCTTGGGTAGGTAGCGGATCTGCTTCTGGAGGTCGAGCACGTTGAGCCGGGGGATGCCCTGGTCGTCGACGTAGCCACCCTCGCCGCGCACCTTCTGGTCGCCGCCGGAGCAGAACGCCTTATCGCCCGCTCCGGTGAGCAGCACCACGCCGATCGACCCGTCCTCGCGCGCGTGCGCGAAGGCGTCGATCATCTCCATCACGGTGAGCGGCCGGAAGGCGTTGCGCACCTCCGGCCGGTTGATGGTGATCTTGGCGATCCCCTCGCCCTCGGCTCGCTCGTAGAGGATATCGGTGTACTGCTTAATCGGCACCCACTTGACCGTGCTCATAGCACCTCCCGGTACCTCCTTCGTGACACAAGCTCCGGCCAGCGCGGAGGACTGTCTCCCAACTATAGACCCGCTCTCTCGATTCCGGTATCTCTGCCGGCTCGCTCCCCGGCTCTCACCTCGCCCTTGACCAACCTACTGCCACAAAGGGTAACGACAGGACAGGAGCAAGCGCGACGCCTCGGGGCACAGGCGCATCCGACCGTGCGTCGGACCGGCCGGTACCCCAACCGGCGAAAGCCTCCTTCGAGCGTCCGCTGGGACGGCGGCGCCGCTAAGCCAGTCAGGGTTCGCGCGAGAGCGCCGCGGGTCGCTCGGCGAAGCCCTCGCCACGCCTGACGAGATCGCCGTCTCACTCGCCGGCCGGCGACTGCTCGCTCAAACCGGGCCAGACCCGGCGAAAGAGGCCTGGGTAGTCGACGACGAGCCCCTCGCGGTCGACCACCAGCTCGACCGTGAAGCCGCGCGCGAGCGACTCGTAGCGGTAGCGCCCGCCGTCCGGTCGTGACTCGAGGCAGGTATAGCGCTGCCGGACGGTCTGCAGCCGCAGCTCAGGCACAGCGATGTAGGCCACCGACGGCTCGGCCGACTGGCCCGGTTTCAGCCCCAGCCGCCGGAGCGGCAGTGTGTTGGTGAACGGTGTGGCCGAGATATCTACGTCGATCGTCCCCTGGATCGCCGAGACGCCTTGCCCGTCGGGCGTCGCCCACCGCCCCTGCCCGTCGGAGACGAGGGCCAGTTGTACGTCGCGCGGGCTGAGCAGGCTGACCGTGACCTCGAGCGCGCGCCAGCCGGCGTCGCAGCGGATGCGGTAGCCGAGCCGAAACGGCCGGCCACCCTCGAGGCCGATAACGATACCGTCGGCCAGGATGCCGTCCTCGTCCTGCCGGAGCCGGAGGTGCTCCAGTCCAGGCCCCTCCCAGGGAATCCACATCACCTCGCGCTCCATCTCGACCTCCTTCGCTCAGGAACGGCTCGCGCTCGGGAAGCTCACTCGTCGATGCGGTCATGCAGCGCGCTCGCGCGGCTCGCCGCCGGCTCGGCATCCCGCGCGCCCGCCGAGCCCCTAGTGCGCGGCCGGTGCCGTCGCCCTCCCACCTCGCGCCGATCGTACCAGAGCCACGGCCACAGCCGCCGGGCAGGCACGCCGATGGTGCGGCTGAAGCCAGCGTCTTCGATAGACTTTAGGGTGCAGGAGTCGAGCGGAGACTCACTGTACAAGCTATTCCTCAGACTGCGAACGACGCTCGCGAGACACTCTCTGTTCTCGCGGAACGTCGCGCAGGGATCGTGAACTGGCTACGATGTCCTCCTAGCAAGCGGCGCTCGCTGTTGAGCAGGCAACGACGGTTACCGAGGCGTCATGGAGGGAACAGTAGGCATGCAGCCCGAGGAATTGCTGAAAGAGAAGCGTGAGGAGATCCTGCGCCTCGCGGCGAAGTACGGAGCGCGCAAGGTGCGGGTGTTCGGCTCGGTGGCGCGCGGTGAGGCCGATGAGGAGAGCGACATCGACCTGCTCGTTGAATTCGAGCCAGGACGTAGCCTCCTGGATCACGCAGGACTGTGGCTAGAGCTTCAGGAGCTACTCGGCTGCAAGGTCGACGTGGTTAGCGAGCGAGGGATCAAGCCGCGGATACGAGAGCGCATCCTCCGGGAGGCCGTCCCGCTGTGAGAGATCCGAGAGAACGGCTCCGTGACATCCTCGACGCTATCGCCCAGATCGAGGACGAGGCCGCGCTGGGACGCGAGACGTTCGAGAGCCACGCCACCGCCTGCCCATCTCCTGCTATAATGCTTCCGCTACACATCGACCTCTCTGTTATTCGTACAGGGGGCGTCTATGGCGTTCACGCGGGTGTTCAAGGACTACCTGCGCGACGTCACGGCCATCTACCATCGGGGCGATGCCCGCGAGGAGAGCTTCTACGATCCGCTCGCTCGATTGCTCCAGGCCGTGGCTTCCCTCAGTGGCCGGCAGGATATAGCCGTCACGATTCTGCCTCGACCAACAGAGGCCGGTAACCCCGACTTTCGAGTCTGGAACGGCCGAGACCGCATCGTCGGCTACGTCGAGGCCAAGCACCCGGACGTGCAGAACCTCGACCAGGTCGAAACCTCCGAGCAACTCCAGCGTTATCTCGACACGTTCCCTAACCTGATCTTGACCAACTTCCTCGAATTCCGGCTGTACCGTTCCCGCAGTCTGGTCGCGCAGGCCCGTCTCGCCCGTCCTTACACGCTTCGCTTCGGACAGGTGCCACCCGTCGAGCACGGGGACGAGCTTACCCAGCTTCTCGAACAGTTCTTGAGCTTCGCGCTGCCGGCGATCCAGAGCGCTGAGACATTGGCGATCGAGCTGGCCAAGCGCACCCGCTTCCTCCGTGAGGTGGTTCTCGATGAACTCCGGCAGGAGCAGGCAATCGGGCATGGCAACCTGCTCGGCTTCTACGAAGCGTTCAAGCAGCATCTGCTCGCCCAGCTCAGCGAAGTCGACTTCGCCGACCTTTACGCGCAGACCATCACCTACGGTCTCTTCGCTGCTCGCACTCGCGCACAGAATGGGTTCAACCGGCGGATGGCTTTCTATAGTGTCCCGCGTACCGTCGGAATTCTGCGAGATGTCTTCAGGTTCATCTCACTCGAGGATCCCCCAGCTCAGATCGAGTGGATCGTGGACGATATCGCCGAGGTCCTGGCCGTGGCCGATGTGGTGGGGGTCCTGCACCAATTCTATCGTGAGCGGCGTGGTCAGGATCCGATCGTTCACTTCTACGAGACGTTCCTCGCTGCCTACGACCCCGAGGAACGGGAACGGCGCGGGGTGTATTACACGCCGGAACCGGTCGTCGATTATATCGTTCGTTCGCTACATCGGATACTGCAGGACAAGTTTGGGCGCAACGACGGTCTGGCCGATCCTGGTGTCACGCTGCTCGATCCTGCGGCCGGCACGATGACTTTCCCCGCCCGCGCCTGCCAGCTCGCGGTGCAGGCGTTTGAGCAGAAGTATGGGTCAGGAGGCCGCCGTGAGTTCATCCGCTCGCACCTCTTGCGCCACTTCTATGCCTTCGAGTTGATGATGGCCCCCTATGCCGTCGGCCACCTCAAGATGGCCTTCTACCTGGACGAACTGGGATACCACCTGCAGGACGACGAGCGGTTCCAGCTCTACTTGACCAATACGCTGGAGATGGAGGAGCTACAGCAGACCAACCTCCCCGGGATGGCCTCGCTTGCCGAGGAGTCTCGGCTAGCGGGCCTGGTGAAGAAGAAGCAGCCGATCCTGGTAATCTTGGGCAACCCGCCCTACTCGGGCCACTCCGCCAACAAGGGGCAGTGGATCCTCCAGCTCATCGAAGAGTACAAGAGGGTGGACGGGCGAGCGCTGGGCGAACGTAATCCGAAGTGGCTGCAGGACGACTACGTGAAGTTCCTGCGCTTCGCCCAGTGGAAGATCGAGCAGACCGGCCGCGGCGTAGTCGGGATGATCACCAACCACTCCTACCTGGACAACCCGACGTTTCGCGGCATGCGCTCGAGCTTGCTCCGGAGCTTCGACGAGATCTACGTGCTGAACCTGCATGGCAACAGCCTGCGACGCGAGCGCGCCCCCGATGGCTCTGAAGATGAGAATGTGTTCGACATCCGCCAGGGGGTCGCCATCGCCTTCTTCGTCAAACATGGGGCAAAGGCCCCGGAGCAACCAGGGCGGGTCTTTCATGCTGAACTTTGGGGCACGCGCGAGGCCAAGTACGCCTGGCTGCAGCAGCACGACGTGAGCACGACCGAGTGGCGGGAAGTCGCGCCGCGTCCAGCGTTCTATCTCTTTCAGCCCCGCGACGAAATCGCGCTCCACCGTTATGAGCAGTTCGTCAAAGTCACTGAGATCTTCCCGGTGAACGTAATCGGGATACAGACACACCGCGATCACTTCGCCATCGACTTCGACCAGGACGCGCTCATGCAGCGGATCCGCACATTCCTGAATCCACGACTCACTGACGACATGGTGCGCGAGACGTTCAACCTGCGCGACAACCGGGATTGGAAGCTCTCAGAAAAGCGCAAGCTCCTCCAGGACGATCAGAATTGGGAGCGGGCTATCGTGCCAATTCTCTATCGCCCGTTCGATCGGCGCTGGATCTTCTATCACCATCATGCCATTGATTTCGGCAGACGGACAGTAATGCGGCATATGCTGGCCGGGGAGAATGTAGCCTTAAATACTGTGCGACAAACGAGGATGGGCAAATGGGCTCACGCGGTTATCTCAGATACACTGACATCAGCCGTATACGTTGAGATCAAGGATGGGTCGAATCTGTTTCCGCTTTACCTCTACCCCGACAGTGAACGTCGCGATCTCTTCAGCCAACTTGACCCTAGGGAGCGGCGCCCGAATGTTCCCCCCGGCTTGCTCCAGCAGCTCGCGGACTCATACGGACGGGAGCCGATGCCCGAAGACATCCTCGCGTATGTCTACGCAATCCTCTACGCACCGTCCTACCGCGAGAAGTACGCCGATTTCCTCAAGACCGACTTCCCACGTATCCCGTTCACCGCCGATCCTGAACTCTTCGGTCTGCTCGCAGGACTAGGACGACGCCTGATTGATCTCCATCTCCTGCGCAGCCGGGAACTGGACCCACCGCTCGCCCGTTTCGAGGGAGAAGGTGACAACTCTGTTGCGCGCACCCGTCGCGAGGGCTTCAACTACGACCCAGCCACCGAGTGCCTCTCCATTAACACTGCCCAGCACTTCGCACCGGTCCCGCTCGAAGTGTGGGAGTACCAGCTCGGTGGCTACCAGGTAGTCCAGAAATGGCTCAAAGACCGGGCCGGTCGCCAGCTCTCACTCGACGAGATCCGCACCTACTGCCGCATCGTCACGGCGCTCCACCGCACGATCGCCATTCAGGATGAGATCGATGAACTCTACCCCAACGTAGAGGAGCAGTTAATCATACTCTCAAGCTTGGCGCAATCACAGGAGGCCTCTTGATTCACGAACTCTCAGGCACCAGCGATCGACTTGTCAGTACGCCCGTTGATCCGTTGACCGCCGAACAGGTACGGACGAATGATCATTCGCCCCTACCTTCGTTCCTGTCTCCCTCCCGGACCATCGGCTCGATCGTCCGTGGATTCAAGATCGGTGTCACGAGGTGGTTCCGCCAGCACACGGACATCTCTGGTGTCCGGCAACGCAACTACTACGAGCACATCGTCCACGACGAGCAATCCCTGACACGCATTCGCCAGTACATCGCCGACAACCCGCTGCGATGGGCCAATGACCCGGAGAACCCAACGGTTACGGACAAGGCCTGGCAGCGTACACCCGACGACCCATGGCGCATCTAAGCGATTCGGAGCGTTCCACAGATACCCCTGCAGTGCAAGGACGAGTGGCTATTCCCCCTTGCTATTCGCAGTAGGGCACGTGCGGCACCTCCGGCACAGGGACTACATGAATGTAGGCATGAATGATCATTCACCCTCACCTAATCAATAACGATGCGTTCGGGATCCGCCGCGCCTCGCTCGGTCGCGGCTCACACCGCCTCGAGGACGAACAGCTCCGGGCGCTCGAGCAGGCGGATCACCTCCTTCAGGAACTGCACCGCCTCCGCCCCGTCCACCAGCCGGTGGTCGAACGACAGCGACAGGTACATCATCTGCCGCAGCGCGATCGTGTCGTCCGGCATCGCCACCGGCCGCTTCTTGATGCTGTGCACCCCCAGGATCGCCGCGTCCGGTACGTTGATGATCGGGAACGAGAAGAGCGAGCCGATCGGCCCGATGTTGGTGACCGAGAACGTGCTCCCCGTCACCTCCTCCAGCTTCAGCTTGCCTGAGCGCGCCCGCTCGGCCAGATCCTCGATCTCCGCCGCCAGCTCTAGCACGCTCTTCCGATCGACGTCCTTCACTACCGGCACCATCAGGCCGTGCTCGGTCGCGACCGCCATGCCCATGTTGTAGTAGCGCTTGCGCACGATCTCGCCCCGGGACTCGTCCAGGCTGGCATTGAGCTGCGGGTACTTCTTCAAGGCCCGTACCACCGCCTTGAAGATGAACGGCAGATAGCTCAGCTTCACCCCCTGCCGCTCGGCCTCCGGCTTGAGCTGCTCCCGCAGCCGCACCAGCTCGGTCAGGTCGGCCTCGTCCACCGCCAGCGTGCGCACGGTGTAGAGGTGGCTGGCGACCATCTGCTGGGCGATGGCCCGGCGCACGGCCGAGAGCGGCACCCGCTCCTCAAGATGCTCGTACCCCTTCGGCGTGCGATAGACCGGCGGCGCTGGGAACGCTGCCGGCGCACCGATAGCCGGCCCCATCGCCGGGGCAACGACGGCCGCCTCTTCCTCTGCCGGAGCCGCCGGGCCCATCTCGGGCGGAACCTCCGGCCGGGCGCGCAGCCGCGCGGCGTAGGCACGCACGTCCTCGATCCGGACACGCCCGTGCGGCCCTGACCCCGGCACCTGTGACAGGTCGATTTGCAGCTCGCGCGCTAGGCGCCGCACCGCCGGTGCAGCGCGTACCCGCCCGGGCTCGGGCGGAGCCTCGGCGACCGCAGACCCTGCCGCCAGGAACGGGTTCCGGATCGTCTCCTGCTGCGTCTCGTCCGGCTTGAAGAGCGCCAGCGCCGCGCTGCCATCCGCTTCCGGCGAGGGCCCGGGCGCCGTCGCCGTCGGAGCTTCATCAGCGCGCGGCGCACTCACCGCCACCCCCTGCTCCTCAGCGATCAGGGCCAGCGGCGTGTGCACCGGCACGGTGTCGCCCTCAGCCACCAGCTTCTTGACGAGCACCCCCTCGTAGGGACTGGGGAGTTCGACTGTGACCTTGTCGGTCGTGATCTCGATGTACGGCTGGTCTTTGGCCAGCCGCTCTCCCTCCTCCACCAGCCACTTGACGATCGTTCCCTCGACGACTGACTCGGCGAGCTCGGGGAAGATCAGCTCCTTCGGCATCGAGCCTCCTCGCGTCGCGTCCACGGGGCAGACGCAGCAGCCGCCGGCAGCGCCGCCCCGCTAGTACTCCAGCACCTGCTTAGCCGCGTTGAGGATGCGCGTGACCGTCGGCAAGTAGAGCTTGTCCTGCGCGTACGGGTACGGCGTGTCGAAGCCAGCCACGCGCACCGGCGGCGCCAGCATCTGGTCGAACAGCTCCTCGGCGATCGTCGCGGCGATCTCGCCCAGCACGCCGGATAGCCGCGGCGCGTCGGCCACCAGCACCACGCGCCCGGTCTTGGCCACCGAGCGCATCACCGCCTCGATGTCCCACGGCACCAGGCTGCGCAGGTCGAGGATCTCAGCCGAGATGCCTGCCTTGGCCAGCTCATCGCCTGCCTTGAGCACTTCTGGCATGCTGGTGCCGTAGCCGATGATGGTCAGATCGGTACCCTCGCGGCGCACGGCCGCCTTCCCGATCGGAACGACGTAGTCGTCGTCCGGCACCTCCTCGCGGGTCGCGCGATAGAGGCGCTTGGGCTCGAGGAAGACGACCGGGTCGTCGTCGCGGATGGCAGCCTTGAGCAGCCCCTTGGCATCGTAGGGCGTGGAGACGACCACGACCTTGAGCCCAGCCGTGTGCGCGAAGTGGGCTTCGGGGCTCTGCGAGTGGTGATGCCCCCCGCGTACGCCGCCCCCGCTCGGCATGCGCACCACCATCGGCGCGGTGAACTGCCCGCCGGAACGGTAGCGCAGCTTGGCGGCCTGCGTCGCAAGCTGGTCGAAGCCGGGGAAGATGTAGTCCGCAAACTGGATCTCGGCGACCGGCCGCAGCCCGTGCGCGGCCATGCCCACCGCGGCGCCGATGATCGCCGCCTCGGAGAGCGGCGTATCGATCACCCGGTCAGGCCCGAACCGCTCGAGCAGCCCTTCGGTGGCCAGGAACACGCCGCCGCGCTTGCCCACGTCCTCACCCAGCACCACCACGCGCTCGTCTCGCGACATCTCCTCGGCCAGCGTCCGCGCGATCGCCTGCACCATGGTCAGCGTCGCCATCGTCGCCTCCTCGGAGCTACTGCAGCTCGGCCCGGAGCAGTGCCCGCTGCCGCTCCAGGTGCCAGAGCGGCTCGGCGTAGACGTCATCGAACATCCACTCGGCCGGTACCTCGCCGGCACGCTCGGCGGCTTCGATCGCCTCCGCCTGTTCCCGGGCGATCTCCTCGCGGAGCTGCCGCTCCCACTCCTCGCTCCAGAGGCCATGCCGGGCGAGGAACCGCTGGTAGCGAACGAGTGGATCGCGCTGCCGCCACAGCTCGACCTCCTCGCGCGGGCGGTAGCGCGAGTCGTCGTCGGCCGAGGAGTGCGCCCCGTAGCGGTACACGACCAGCTCGACCAGCGACGGCCCGTGCCCAGCCCGCGCCCGCTCGATCGCCTCGCGCGAGACGTAGTAGGAGGCCAGCACGTCCATGCCGTCCACGTGGTAGCCGGGGATGCCGAAGGCGTGCGCCTTCTCGGCGATCGTCCGCGTCGCCGTCTGGCAGCTATAGGGGACACTGATGGCATAGCGGTTGTTCTCGCAGACGAAGACCGCGGGCACCCGCTGCACGGCCGCGAAGTTGATCGCCGCGTACCAGTCCCCTTCGCTGGTGGCCCCGTCACCGAAGGTGCAGACCGCCACCTGGCCCGTACCCTGGATCTTCATGCTGAGCGCCGCGCCGGTGGCCGGGGGGATGTGCGATGCCACGGTCGAGGCCGCGGCGAAGATGTTGAGCGGGCGAGAGCTGGGATGGCACGGCATCTGCCGCCCCTTATTCGGGTCGGCCCGCGTCCCGATCATCTGGCCGAAGATCTCGACCAGGGGAACGCCGAGCGCGAGCGCCAGGCCGTAGTCCCGGTAGTAGGGAAAGGCCCAGTCGTGCCCTCGCCTGAGCGCGTGGGCTACGCCGACCTGCGCTGCCTCGTGGCCGGCCATCGGCGCGGTGAAGCTGATCTTTCCGGTGCGGAGCAGCACGGTGAAGCGCTCGTCCATCAACCGGACGGCCAGCATGTCGCGGTAGAGCTGGCGCAGTAGTGTCTCGTCGAGATCGAGGGGAAAATCTCCGATCCATTCGCCCTCCTCGCTGAGGAGGGCAATCGGCTGCTCGGTGAAGGGCTGGAACCATTCGGTCTCCATGACTGGCAGCGTTTCTCGTACCACGAGGGCCCCCTTTCCGAGACGCTGAAGTGCGAAGCCCCCGGATTCGGTTGTCCGGGGGCTTCGTGTGACCGCTCTCTTTCAGGTATGAGGATCCTAAGGACGAGGCGAAATACGCCCCGTATCGGAAGCTCGAGCATGGCGATGCGATAGCCCGCGCTCATGGTCTGCTCCGGCTTCGCTCTGGATCCTCTACACGACAGTATACCGAATCGGCAAACCTGCAGCCAAAGCCGGCTAGCGCATCCCGGCCCAGCGCGCGAGACGAGTGGCGCGGCGCAGCGCTCGGGCACGATGAGGGAGCCGAACGCCAGCTTGACACCGCTTCTGTCGAGTCGGTACAACCAGGCTGACGCGCGAGCGAGCGCACAGTAAGGAGCGCGGCGATGACGGCCCAGGGATTCGCGCTCAGCGAGGAGCACCGGATGGTGCGCGCCACGGTCGAGGAGCTGTTACACCGGCTGCGGCCGCAGCGCGAGGCGTACTTCCACGCCATCTTCGACGAGATGTACTTTCCCGACGAGCTGTGGGACCGGATGGCCGAGCTGGGACTCTTTGGCGCGCTGGTGCCCGAGGAGTACGGGGGTACCGGGCTGGGCCTGCTGACCATGACCATCGCGCTCGAGGCCTTTGCCAGCGAAGGGCTCGGCAACACGATGGCGATGGTCACTGCCATGGACACGATGGCCATCGTCCGGGCCGGTACCCCGGAGCAGAAGCGGCGCTGGCTGCCGGACATCGCCGCCGGCAAGCTCTGTCTCGCCTTCGCCATCACCGAGCCGGACGCCGGCACCAACAGCTTCCGGATCAGCACGCTGGCCCGCCGCGACGGCGACGGCTACCGACTGAGCGGTCAGAAGGCCTGGATCACCGGGGTCGACCGCTCGCAGGCGATGCTGGTGGTCGCGCGCACCATCCCCTATGAGGCGGTCATCGCTCGCGGCCTGCCGCCTCGGCACGGGCTCAGCCTCTTCATGGTCGACACCCAGGCGCCGGGGCTCACCGTCCAGCCGATGGACACGGTCGGTATCGAGGGCTTCCGCCAGTTCTTCGTCTTCTTCGACGAGGTGCCGGTACCCGAACACGACCGCATCGGCCCCGAGCACGAGGGGCTCGCTGCCCTGTTCGACGCGCTCAACGCCGAGCGGATTCTGACTGCCGCGCTCTGCCTGGGCATGACCGAGTTCGCGCTGCGGCAGGCCGCCGAGTACGCCCGCGAGCGCCGGGTCTTCGGCGACACGCCGATCGGTGCCTACCAGGCTGTCCAGCACCCCCTGGCACGGCTCAAGGTACTGCAAGAGGCAGCGCGGCTCCTGACCTACCAGGCAGCGGCCGCCTTCGACCAGGGCGTGCCGTCGCGGCAGGTGGGGCTCCAGGCCGCCATGGCCAAGTACCTGGCCTCGGAGATCGCCTTCGAGGCGTTCGACCGCGCGATCCAGACCCACGGCGGGAACGGCTTCGTCAAGGGCTATCACCTGATCCAGATGCTGGCTCCGGCCCGGCTGTTCAAGACGGCGCCGATCAACAACGAGATGCTGCTGAACTACATCGCCGAGCACGCGCTCGGCCTGCCGCGCTCGTACTGAAATCGCCTCGCCGTGGCGGCGCAGGATGGGTGGGACACCGGCACGCGATGGGCCAGCGACCGGAGGCTGGGAGAGAAGGAAAGAGCGTGAGGTATGGGAGAGCGTGAGCAGCACGTCCTCGAGGAGATCGCGCGCATCGAGCGGGGCGGGCCACCGCGCGGGCACGAGCGCCAGCGCGCGGCCGGCAAGCTGTTCGTGCGCGAGCGGCTGGCCCTGTTCTTCGACGACCACGAGCCGTACACCGAGACCGGCCGCTTCGCCCGGAGCTGGGATCCCGAGCTGCCTGCCGACGGCGTGGTGACCGGCAGCGCGCGCATCGCCGGGCGGACGCTGTTCTTCGTCGCCAGCGACTACACCGTCAAGGCCGGCTCCATCGGCCAGTACCACGCCCAGAAGTTCGTCCGCACCCAACAGGCGGCCATCCGCGCCCGGCGCCCGATCCTCTACCTGATCGACTCCTCCGGCGCGCGCATCGACGAGACCGGCGGGCACCACGTCGAGAAGAACACCGTGGGCGAGATCTTCTACCTGCACAGTATCATGTCGGGCTACGTGCCGCAGATCGGCGTGCTCTACGGTACCTGCTTCGCCGGCACCGCTTACACCCCGGTCTTCTGCGATCTCCTGATCATGCTGCGCGACTCGGCCATGGCCATCGCCTCACCCCGCATGGTCGAGGTGGCGATCGGCCAGAAAGTGACGCCGCAGGAGCTGGGCGGCGCCGAGATGCACGCCAAGAAGAGCGGCTCGGCCCACTTCGTGGTGGACACCGAGGAGGAGGCCGCGGCGCTCGTCAAGCGGCTGCTCGCCTACCTGCCCGACCACTGCGAGGACGCGCCGCCCGAGGCGCCGCCGCGCGACCCGGCGCGTGACCCGGCCGAGATCGACGACCTGATCCCCGAAGACCCCAACCGTCCCTACGACGTGCACCGCCTCATCGAGGCGATCGTCGATGCCGAAAGTTTCCTCGAGGTGCGCCCGCAGTACGCCGCCGAGCTGGTGACCGGCTTCGCCCGCATCGAGGGCCGCGTCGTCGGCATCGTGGCCAACCAGCCGGCGGTGCGCGGCGGCACCATCTTCCCCGAGTCGGCCGATAAGGGCGCCGAGTTCGTCTGGCTCTGCGATGCCTTCAACATCCCGCTGCTCTACCTCGTCGATACCCCCGGCTTCATGGTCGGCACCGCGGTGGAGCAGAACGCTATCCTGCGCCGGGGCCGCAAGTTCATCTTCGCCACCGCCTGCGCCACCGTGCCGCGCCTCTGCGTCGTGGTGCGCAAGGCGTACGGCGCCGGGATCTACGCCATGTCCGGCCCGGCCTACGATCCGGACGTCACCCTGGCGCTGCCCTCGGCCGAGATCGCGGTGATGGGCCCGGAGGCGGCGATCAACGCGGTCTACTACAACCGGATCCAGGCGATCGAGGACCCGGAAGAGCGCCAGCGGCTGGTGGAACAGCTCCGCGCCGAGTACCGTGCTGGCTACGACATCTTCCGGCTGGCCGGCGAGCTGGTGGTGGACGAGCTGATTCCCCCGAGCCGGCTGCGCGAGGAGGTGGCGCGCTCCTTCGCCCTCTACCGCGACAAGCGCGTCGAGCTGCCCAAGCGCAAGCACGGCACGATCATCTGACGGCGTCGCTGGCACGGTAGGGCGAGACGAGGGAGGCAGGGCAGCATGGAGCAGCGACTGGTGCTGGTGGAGACGGCCGAGCGGGTAGCGACCATCCGCCTCAACGCCCCGGAGAAGCGCAACGCCCTCTCCGAAGCGCTGACCGAGGAGCTGATCGCGGCGATCCGCAAGGCCGACGCCGACCCGGAGGTGCACGCCATCGTGCTCACCGGCAACGGGCCGGCCTTCTGCGCCGGGGCGGACATCGGCGAGCTGCGCCAGAGCTTCGAGAAGCCGGCGCCGCAGCTCTACGCCGAGGGCCGGGCCGCCGCCGAGCTGTTCAAGCTGGGCGCGCTCGTGCGCACGCCGCTGATCGCCGCGGTCAACGGCCCGGCGCTGGGCGGCGGCTGCGGACTGGTCGCCATGTGCCACCTCGCCATCGCCTCCGACCGGGCGACGCTCGGCACGCCGGAGCTGCGGTTGGGCCTGGCCCCGTTCGTGATCATGCCCTGGATCCGCCGGGCGGTGGGGCACAAGAAGGCGCTGGAGCTGATGCTGACCGCCGCGGTGCTGACGGCCGAGGAGGCCCGGGAGATCGGGCTGGTGCAGCGGGTGGTGCCGCACGAGCAGCTCGAGGCCGAGGCCCAGGCGCTGGCCCGCCAGATCGCCGGCTTCAGCCCCCTGCCGGTGCGGCTGGCGCTGGACGGCTTCTTCGAGACCGAGGAGCTCGACCTGCTCAAGGCCTTCGACTATCTGAGCACGATCCGCCTCGTCTCCTTCCTGAGCGAGGACCTTCGCGAGGGGACGACCGCCTTCTTCGAGCGCCGGCAGCCGGAGTGGAAGGGCCGCTAGGCCTCGCGTCCCCCTCGCAGCGCGGCACCGGCGTGGCGATGCGGGCGCACCGGTATGTCGAGCAGCCCAGCCAGGTCTCACCCGCGCGCCCAGCACCCGGCTCCCGGCCAGCCCTCTCTCCTCGCTCGACCCTGGAAGCCGGAGGGCCGCCACACACCGCCCGGCAGGGAGCAGCAGCTACCTCCCGCTCGCTGGATCATAACTTCGACAGACAGTATACTCTCGCTCGAGCGTTCCGCGTAGGGATGCGAGCCTGAGGCTGGTCGCGCCCGGCGAGCGCCGCTCCTGGCGCTCCTCCTACCAGGGGACGCTCGTCGCACGGGCGTGGCGCCGGGGCGAGCGACCGGGCAGCCGGGACAGATGGGGCAGCAGGGTGCCCCGATGGAACTGCGGTCCGTACTGCTCATCCACTCGGACGAGATCGGCTGGGGCGACCTGCGCGCCTTGCTGGAGTCGATCTCAGGGCTAGCGATCGCCGGCGAGGCGGGCGACCGGGAGCAGGCGCTCCGGCTGGCCGCGAGCCATCGCCCCGAGGTGATCTTCATCGGCGAGACGCTGGAGGGCACCTGTGCCGCCTCGCTCGTCGCCGCGCTGCGCCGCGGCCCGTGCCCGGACAGCGCGGTCATCGTCCTCGCCCGGCGAATCGACCCGGACAATCTGCGCGAGTGGACGAGCCAGCCGGTCAACATCTCCGCTTACCTGCTCTGGAGCGAGCTCAGCCGGGGACTGCTGGAGCGCTGCCTGACCGTCGCGCTCTCGGGGGAGATCATGGTGATCAGCCAGGTGGTGGCTCGAGCGGTCGTCTCGCTGCTTCAGGCGGAAGCCCGGCTGGCCGAGGCGGCCCGCTGGCTCACCCCGCGCGAGCGCGCGCTGCTGCCCTGGCTGGCCCGCTGGGAGCTGAGCTACGTGCAGATCGGCGCGCAGCTCGGGATCGACGCGGATACCGTGAAGGCCCACGTGCGGCGCATCGGCGAGAAGCTCGGCACCAGGGGAGGCCGCGCGGCGGTGGTGGAGGCAGCCCGGGCGCTCGGCCTGCTCCCGGCGACCGGGCGAGGCGGCGAGCAAGGCGGCTGGTGAGCCGGCAGGCCGGTGGGGACACGCCGTGCGGCGCGGAAGGGCGGTCCAGGGCTGGTTGCGCTGTGGACGGTGCGCGTGGCAGGTCGCCCGGGCCTGGCGCCAGCGCTGGTGGGCAAGTATGCCGTTCGTGGGACCAGTGGGATCGGGTGATCTGACAAGCGGGAGTACGCCAACAGTTTACAAAAATTCACCTCTTGGGGGAATAGTCTTGTATGCCCATCCTGTCCTATCCTTAGAGTGAGCAGGAACCGGTTGAAGTGCCCTCAAGGGGCGAGAAGGCGGAATACGATGGCCGAGCCACGCTGGGCTTTAACGACAAGTGTTTTGCGTAGCCAGAGGCCCCACGAAGTCACTGGGGTACTGATAGTGAGCTCACGGCCCACAGACCGTATGGTCCCAGTCCTGCAATCAGGAGAGGAATGATGCATGGTCATAATCCACTCTCGATGAGTCTCAGTACTGCAATCCATGCACTGCCGCAGCTACGCTGGTGAAAGGTTTGGGTGATGGCACACTACAAAATCTCGCGGCGAGACCTATTAAGAGCATCGGTTGGCTCCTTGGCTGTTCTCTCGACTGCGTCCGTACTATGGCCTACCAATGTGGAGGCTGGATACGCTTATTGTGCTGACTGTGATAGTACGTGGGTTGCAACCTGCTCGTGGCTTTGTACCAATCCCTGGTGCCTTGCGCAGGGAAAACCAGGGCGTGCATTCGACCGATGTCAGGGCACTTACTATTGTACTGATTGCACACACCAAACAGAGTGTTGGTGTGAATACTATCAGTGTACCTTCAATGGCTGCCAGTGGCCAATTGCATGTTGCTAGGAAGGGGACGTTGACGATGAATCTAAGACCATGCTTCGGCGTACTGGAAGTTCCATGGGAGCTAGCTCTTGCATCGCCTGCCGGCAAGGCTCCAAGGGAAGGCACGCTACTATCGCCTGACGCATTAGGCTCTCTTCCCTTGAAGCCTTTTGTACTTACTCACTCGACTGTTACGCAAGCTCAAATACAGCATAGACTGTTTACCATAATGCTTACTCAAGTAGAGCCGGATGGATTCAGAAAACCAGTTCCAGTAGATAAGCTGGTGAGTTGGTACGCAATTGATGGTGCTCGTCTCCTAGCATTGAGCCAATACGTACCGCCTCCAGGAAATAGCGTTGTCTATCGTGTTGCGGCTGGTATGACACGCAGAGTTATGGTAGGTACTTCTCAGGGGTTATTTATCCAAGGTCGATGGTACGCTGATTACGGCAGCACAGTCGCACGATGGCAGCCTAATACCGGGGCGACATTGCTCTGGTCCATCCCGGAAAGGGCATTTGAGCTCTATGGAGAGGGATTCACGGAAGAGGAGATGATCGAATTTGGCATGTCTATTATGTCTATCCATGAATGAGCGTGCCTATGACAGATACTCTCCTAACAATCGTGTTTCAGTTGCTACTCGGAGGGTTATTGGGGGTTTCGAGTGGCGCTAAACTTGCTTCCCACCGTGACTTCAGTGCAGAGCTGTATCAAGTGACTGGATTACCTAAACCTATTGCGGCTCAAGTTGCCCTTGGTGTATGCGTCCTTGAAGCACTGATTGCTATCTGGTTGGGAGTTGGTCTTCTACCCCAGGCGGCATTCACCGCGGCTGCTGTGTTGATGGTCGCCTTCATAGCCTGGACTTTCGGTGTGTACCGAGTTCGACGGCGTGCGTGGACAAATTGCCAATGCCTTGGAGCGCTGACACCGGCTTGGTGGAACGGTGAGTTCAGGGCTTATAGTCGAAATGTGTTGCTTAGTTTGGTAGCACTAGCCGGATCCTGGATGAGTATTGAGTCTCAGATGCACCTTTGGGGCGCTATTTTCCCTCTTGCTAGTATCACGTTTGCGTATTGTCTGACACGGCGTCGATTTCACCCCTGGTCAGGGCGGTCCAATCAGCCTCTACTGGGCGTGGAGGATTTTACATATGCTGTGATGTTGATCCATGTGCCGGGGTATGGATTACTTTGTGAATCGTGCGTTGCGATCGACGATGTCGATACGTTCGATTGCACGGTCAGTATGCTGACACCCGCTGCCCTGTAACGTCTTTCTCCTGGCAAGCGAAGAGAGAAAAGGAAGATCCATACCGGAGGTGCACTCTGTGGATCATGATGCTCCGGCATGTGGGGAGATTGCGACGACGGAGGAAGAGGCGGCCCTGGTTCGAGCGATTAATCTCGATCGCCGGAATTTCGGCGCCCTGTACGAGCGCTATGCGACATCGCTCTATCGATACGCGCTGCACCAGACCGGATCGCCTCAGGAAGCCGAGGATCTTGTCAGCAGCACAATGCTTGCGGCCTTGGAGGCGTGGAACCGGTTTGACCCCAGCCGCGGTAGTCTCGCGGGCTGGCTCTTCGGCATTGCCCGGCATAAGCTCGCGCAACACCGGCGACTCAGGCGCCGTCTCGAACGGCTCCTTCGACACGTCGTCCGGGTTAGTGGGCAAGCTTCGGTGGATAACCCTGGCCCCGAGACCGAGGATATTCTCGCCTTGCGGGAAGCCCTTCACCACCTTGCCCCCAACGACCAGGAAGTGATTGTCCTGCGCTACGGCGCGGGGCTGTCGACGCGCGAAATCGCCGATGCCCTGGCAATCTCGGAAGCCGCTGTCCGGGTACGGTTGACGCGAGCACGGCATCGACTGAAGCGAGAGCTAGGAGGTGAGTAATGTCATTCCGCCCTTCCCCCTCACCGATTGACGATGCTACGCTCACGAGCCTGCTCGATCGCGCACTGGGAACCGGCGATCTGACTCCATCTCAGCGCCGACGCCACTTGGCTCTGCTCGCGCAGCATATCGAGCGGTTAGAGCAGCAAGAGGCGAGCTACCAGAACGTTGGAGAAAGGCAGCGCCTTGTCGCTGGCGCCCTGCTGGTGCTGACGGCTGCGGTTGCGCTCTCGCTCTGGTGGCTTCTTGCTTCCCCAACACATCCAGAGGTTGAGGCGGCTGCTGATATCCTCGCCCCGCCCGCGCCTGGGTCCGGGCGTCATCTTTTGATTACCGGAGAGAGTACGCAGCCGGTCGTCGGCCAGACACGACGCTGGACGGTCGAGATTTGGGAACGCACGCTCGCGGATGGTCTCCACCAACTCGCCGCCTCGGCAACCGATTCGTCCGGCCGGTCGCTGGCGCAGTACGTACAGTCAGGAGACGCCTGGACACTTCACGATGGGTTGGAGGTAGACCACGGGCGTGGCACACCCCTTGGGCTGCCACCAACTCTTGCGACAGCGCTGGCGACACCTGGTTCGCTGCGAGAGGTGCTGCTGGCCAGCGATCCGGACAACGTCCAAATCCGCCAGAGCGGTAACCAGCACATCCTCACCATTACGATATCTCCCTCTGCCACGGATCGAGCAACACTGGCTCGAGAGCTCGAGCTCGAGGCAGAAGCAGTGAAGGCGCTCATCCTGACCGTGCGCTTCGTCCCATCGGAACAGCGCCTCGTAAGCTGGGAAGCAGCGGCGCTGGACGTCCATCAGAATCAACACCCCCTGTTTGCATATCGCTTTGTCGTTTGGGACGTCATGGCCGCCGACGCCGTGCCCGATGCCTCCTTCACCCTTGCGCCCGCGACGCCGTCGCCCACGCTCGATCTCCCTCCCGTGCTCTCGTTGCCGAGCGGGACGTTCACCCGAAGCAGTCAGCATCAAGAGAACGGAGCAGTCCGAGCCATCTATGTCGGCCCTGGAACGCGCGTCGTGCAGATCACCGTGTTGCCTTCCTCGAATCAGCCGCTCGACTTACCCGGGCCAGATGTCCAGGTGCTGAGAACCACCGCTGGCGATGTACAGTGGAGCAGTGGCGACACTGCGGAAAGCTGGCCACGCCTGGCTCTGTGGGACGATGGGCGCTATCGCTACGACCTCAGCGTCCTCACCGCGCCACCCAATGGGTGGACACTCGCGGATCTATCAACCATCGCGGAAGCGCTCGCTGCTTGGAGCGGGGCCATCGGGCAGTAGGAACCGCATAGTGATAGCCTGAGGAAGGAGGGCATGTCGATACGTCTGCTGACACTCGCGGCACGATCGCTTCCAGCAGGGTCAGCCAGCCGCCGACGGTGGCGGCGACGCGGGTATGCCACATGGGCCACGTTGACGCTCGCTGCCCTGCTCGCCCTCGCCTGTCGCACGGCGCCGCCCACCAGCCCCTCGCCGCCACCATCGCCCACCGCAGTCATCCCGCTCCCGACCTCAGCCGCCACGCCCATGCCCGGGATCGCGCTTCCCACCCCGACCGCCACGGTCGCAGCGCCGACGAGTCCCATCCCTGCGATCATGCCGCCCACCCCCTCCCCGGCTGCTGCCACTCTCCCCCCACCCTGCACCGCCCAGCAGCTCGAGGCCGCCTTCATCGGCGTGACTGCTGCCACGGGTAACGCCCTCGGCGTCTTTGCCCTGCGCAACACCGGTGACCAGCCGTGTACGCTCCAGGGCTACGTCCAGCTCATCCTGCTCAACGCCCAGGGCCAGCCGATCCAGATGCCTGCCCAGCAGACCACCCAGGCCCTCTTCGGCCAGACGGTGCCCCCGCCCAGCCCGGTGGTGCTGCCGCCCGGCACCCCGCCTCTCACGCCCCCGCGCTCGGCCGCCACGGCCGGCCACGCCTTCGTCCGGGTCATCTGGACCAATATCTGCGGGGATGGGGTTAACCCGGCCGCCATCGCGATCGTCCCGCCCGGCGACACTCAGCCGATCCCGGTCGCGATCGACCCGTCCTGGCAGACCGCCTTCACGATCTGTGCCCACATCGGGCCGAAACCGGCGGGGCTGCGCATCCTCCCGATCGAGGCGACGCCGCCAAGTGGGCTGGACCTGTCCTCATGACCGCACGGGCGTGGCTTCACCAGGCAGCCGGTATGCAGATGGCGAGTATGAGGGAGGGCGTACCGCAGCGGCTCACTGCCCGGAGCGTGGGCGCGAGAGGAACGAGGTGTCGTACCGGCCGGACTGGAAGCTCGCGTCCTGGCAGACCGCGAGCAGGAGCGGCAGGTTGGTCTTGATCCCCTCGATGCGCATCCCCCGCAGCGCCTCGATCATCCGCTCGATCGCCTCGGAGCGGGTCGCGCCGCGAGTGATCACCTTGCCGATCAACGGGTCGTAGTACGGTGTAACCGCGTTCCCCTCCTCGTACCCGAACTCGTAGCGCGCGCCCTCCGGCAGCTCCATCCGCGTGATCGTCCCCGGCGAGGGCAGGAAGGTCTGCGGGTCTTCGGCGTAGACGCGGCACTCGATCGCGTGGCCCTCCTGGCGGATCCCCTCCTGCGCCAGGCCGAGCGGCTGGCCGGCCGCGATGCGGAGCTGGAGCTCAACCAGATCGACCCCGGTGGTCTCCTCGGTGATCGGGTGCTCCACCTGCAAGCGCGTGTTCATCTCGAGGAAGTAGAACTGGCCCGCCTGATCGAAGACGAACTCGATGGTGCCGACATTGGTGTAGTCGATCGCCTCCGCGCCCCGCAGGGCGGCCTCGCAGAGAGCCGCGCGCCGCTCCGCGTCGAGGAAGGGCGAGGGCGTCTCCTCGATCACCTTCTGGTGGCGCCGCTGGATCGAGCACTCGCGCTCGAAGAGGTGGACGCCCGCACCGTGGCTATCGCGCGCGACCTGCACCTCGATATGTCGCGCCCCGGGCACCAGCCGCTCGAAGTAGAGCGTGCCGTCCCCGAAGTACCGCTGGGCACGCTCTCGGGCCGAATCGAAGGCGCGCTCGAGCTCATCCGGCGAGCTCACGAGGTGCATTCCGATGCCACCGCCCCCGGCGCTGGCCTTGAGCAGGAGCGGGAATCCGAGCGCGCCCGCCACTCGCTGCGCCTCAGCTAGCGTGGGGAGCGGCTCGTCCCACCCAGGGATCACCGGCACCCCCGCCCGCCGCATGAGCTGCCGCGACGCGAGCTTGCTGCCCATCGCCTCGATCACCTCGGGCCGCGGGCCGATGAAGACCAGCCCGCGCTCGGCACAGCGCCGGGCGAAGAGCGGGTTTTCGGCCAGGAAGCCGTAGCCGGGGTGAACCGCCTCGGCCCCGGTCTCCTCGGCAGCGTCGAGGATCTTCTCGATGGCCATGTAGCTCTGCGCGGCCGGCGGCGGACCGATCAGGACGGCCTCGTCGGCCTCGCGCGCGAAGGGCAGCGCGCGGTCGGCCTCGGAGTAGACGGCAACGGTACGGATGCCCAGCCGCCGGCAGGTCCGGATCACCCGCCGCGCGATCTCGCCCCGGTTCGCGATGAGCACCTTGCGAAAGTACGGCATGACCCCGCCCTAGGACTCCGCGCGGTGGGCATCCAGCACTACGAGCGGCGCGCCCTCCTCGACGAAGTCGCCCTCGCGGACGCGGATCTCTTTGACAACGCCCCCCTGCTCGGCGACGACGGCGATCTCCATCTTCATCGACTCGAGGACGACGACGGTGTCACCCGCCTGCACTGGCGTTCCCGGCTCCACCAGAACGCGCGCCACGATCCCGCTCATGCTGGAGGTGATCTCCATAGCGCCCGCCGTTCCTCCCTAATAGGAGTCAACTGTCACGACCGCGCTTGTGGTAGCCCGGCGAGGCACGCTATGTCAAGACGACGCCAGCGGAGATCGATCGTCTCCTTTCTCCTCATCGGCCCCGAAGGCTCGCCGGAGCACCTCCGGCACCGGGATCGGGCGCATCGCCTCGGGATCGACGAAGACCATGACCAGGTGACCGGTCACCGCCGGCTCGTCGTCGCCGTCCTTCGTCAATGCGAAGTCCAGGCGCACCGATGAGTTCCCGACCCGACCGACCCAGACCCGGCAGGTGCCTGTATCGTGCACCCAGAGCGGTTTCCGGAAGTCGGCCTCGACGTGGGCGCGAGGATTCGCGAAGCCCTCGGCGATCATAGCGCGGACGGTATAGCCGATCTGGCGGTAGAGCGCTGACTCCGCCTGCGCCACGTAGCGGAAGACGCTGGGATAGTAGATCAGTCCTGAGGGATCGGCGTCGCCCCAGAGCACCTCGAACGGAACGACTGCCTCGCGTACGCCCACGTCGCTTCTCCTCTCCCCCGTCCGGGTCTCGCCCTACCGCTACAGCGCGGCCCGAGGCGCGGCAACCCCGCGTCGTTGCCCCAGCGTACCAAACGATGTGTCTCCCGGGCACCCAGCCCTGCGGGCATGGCCAGGCAACGGTGATGACTCGCGGCCTGCAGCTCGGGGACCATACCCGCGCGACTCCGGCGGCTTTTTCGGGAATCCTGCACATCGCCGCTGAACACGGTGCGCACAACGTTCGCGTGTTCGGGGCCGCGGCACGCAGGGATGCAGGGGAAGGGAGCGACATCGATCTTCTGGTCGAGTTCGAGCCGGGACGAACGCTGCTCGATCACGCGGCGCTGGTCGCCGACCTCGAGGAGCTCCTCGGATGTAAGGTGGACGTCGTCACGGAGAGCGACCTGTACTGGCTCCTGCGCCGGCGCATTCCCATAGAGGCTCGCGCGCTATGATCAAGAATCCGCATTCACCCTCGTCCACAGTCGGAGGCCAGAAAGGCAGTCACGAGCTCGAGGAACTGCGCCGGCCGCTCCAGGTGCACGGCGTGGCCCGCTCCGGGCACGATGGCCACTCGCGCCTGGGGCAAGCGCTCCCCCATCGCGCGGGCGATGGCCACGTACTTCGCGTCCAGCTCGCCGGCCAGCACCAGCGCCGGCAGGCGCAGCTCGCCAAGCCGCTCCCAGACCGGCTCCATCGCCCCGGCGCCCATGCCCCGCAGGCTGTTGGCCAGTCCACGCGGACGCTGTCCCAGCCGCTCGGCCCGTAGTCGCTCCCGCACCTCGGCCGGCAGCGACCGCTGGCTGGCGAAGAGCGACTGGCCCTCCCAGCGCTCCACGAACGCGGCGATCCCCTCGCGCTCGATGAGCTCTGCTAGCGCCTCATCGCTGCGGGCGCGCTCTGCTCGCTCTGCCGGGTCGGTGATACCGGGCGAGGCGCTCTCGAGGACCAGCGCCCGCACGCGCTCCGGTACCGCCAGGGCCAAGTGCAGCGCCACTCGCCCGCCCATCGAGTAGCCGAGAACGGCGAACTCCTCCACCCCGAGTAGGTCGAGCAGCGCCAGCAGGTCGGCCACGCACTCGTCCATCCGGTAGCGCGCGGCGTCGTCCGGCGCGGCGGTGCGCCCGTGGCCGATGAGGTCGGGGGCGACGACTCGCCAGCCCGCGGCGAGTTCCGGAAAGAACGGCCGCCAGGTCTCGGCGCTCCCGGTGAAGCCGTGCAGGAGCAGCAGTGCCGGCCCAGCGCCGGCCACCAGCGCGTGCATCTCGATCCCGCGCACGGAGACGATCATTATCCGCTCCTCTCGTACGCCGCACTACCCTTGATCATAGGTGTCCCCACGGGAGCGCGCTCCGGCATCCGAGGCCCCATAGCAGCTCCACTCCCCACCGAGGCCCGCAATCTGGAGATGACGAGCCGGCACCTGAGTGGGTAGCATGAGTACGGCACTTCGGCACCTGGAATCGGCTAGGCCGGTTCCGAGCGAGATCGCGGGGGCATTATGCTCACAGCAGATATCGACACGGCGATCAATCGTGCCCGGAGCGAATTCCTCCCCGGTGACGGGATCTGGTACGCCGAGATCCCCGAGCTTCCCGGCGTCTGGGCCGATGGCCTCTCCGAGGAAGCCTGCCTGCAGCGCCTCCGCGAGGTGCTGGAGGACTGGGTCATGCTTCGTCTCGCACAACAGCTCCCGCTGCCGGCGATCGATGCGCATGATTCATCGACCCCTGCGGGCTGAACCCGCTTCGTAATTCCGAGGGCACGACGTGCGTGGCTCGAAGCCTCCAAGCCCCACCTCGCCAGCCGGCCAGGCGTCACGGGAGGAGGCACGGCACCGCTCCGGCACTCAACGGCGCATCGCCGGCAGAACGGCGCCGCGTACCGCCTGCGCCACGGCAGGCCAGATGCGACGGTGTAGCTCCACGTTGCGCGCCCGCTCGGTCGGCACCTCGATCACCGAGACGCTGTCGCCCGCGAGGCTCGCCCGCACGGCCTCGCGGAAGGCCGGCCAGCTCTCGACGCGAGTGAACGCGAGGCCGTAGAGCGCCGCCGCGTGGCGGAAGTCGAGCCCGTGCGGCGTGCCGAACAGCCGCTCGAACTGCTCGCCGTGCTCGGCCTGGGGCAGGAACGAGAAGATCCCACCGCCGTCGTTGTTCAGCAGCACGATCGTCGCGCGCAGTCCGTGCCGGCGAGCGGCCAGTAACCCGTTCATGTCGTGGTAGAACGAGAGGTCACCGATCACCAGAATCAGCGGGGCCGGGAGCGCCGCTGCCGCGCCGAGGGCTGTCGAGACGACACCGTCGATCCCGTTCGCGCCCCGGTTGGCCAGGAAGCGGAGGCGATGCCCGCTGCCGGGAAAGAACGTGTCGAGGTCGCGCACCGGCATGCTGTTCCCGGCGAAGAGCGTCGCGCCGTCGGGAAGCAGCGCGGCCAGCTCGGCGAAGACTCGGCCCTCGAACGGCTCCTGGATCCGCTCCACCTCCTCGCGGATCGTTGCCCGCGCCCGCATGTCGATTGATCGCCACAGCTCGCTCCACCCCGGATCGGGTCGGCAGTCGATACCGGCGAGCTGGGTCGCCAGCGCCTCGGCCAGCGCCGCCGGGTCGGCGTGCACGACGTGGCTTGCCAGATGCAACGGATCGGGCCAGCCGGCCGGATCGACGACGATCTGCTGAGCTCCGGCGTGCCGCTCCAGGTAGAGCAGGAGCGGCTTCGAGGTCGGGATCGCGCCGAAGCGCAGCACGGCCTGCGGCGAGAGCGCGCCGGCGATCTCCGGGTCGCGCAGGAAGGCGTCGTAGGCATCGACGACGAGGTCGCGGTCGTGCGGCCCGCAGCGAACCTGCGAGAGCGGATCGGCGAGGATGGGATAGCCGAGCGTCGCCGCCAGCCGGGCCAGCGCTGGGGCCAGCGCCTCGTCGGGCTGCGGCCCGGCGACGATCACCCCGCGGGGCAGCCCAGCGAGCAGTTCGGCTAGGTCGCGCACCAGAGCCGCGCTCGGCTGCCTCGGCCCGGCCAGGACGCGCGCGAACGGCTCCCCGTCCGGCCGGCCGAGCCAGGCCAGCGCTTCCGGCCCGGAGACGTCCGGCGGCTCGGCTGCCAGCGGGATCAAGGGCTCCCGGAACGGGAAGTTGAGATGAACCGGCCCAGCCGGCTCCTCGCGCGCCGTCGCCGCGGCGCGGGCCGCCAGCGCGCGGGCGTAGCGCAGGAGGAGCGGCGTTCCCTCCGGCAGAGCGACCTCCACGAACCACTTGGCATACGAGCCGTACAGCCGGAGCTGATCGATCGCCTGGGGCGCGCCCATGTCGCGCAGCTCTGGCGGGCGGTCGGCGGTCAGCACGAGCAGCGGTACGCGGCTATAGTGCGCCTCGACCACGGCCGGCAGGAAGTTGGCCGCCGCCGTCCCCGAGGTGCAGACAACGGCCACCGGCTCACGCAGCGCCTTCGCCAGGCCCAGCGCAAAGAAGGCTGTCGAGCGCTCGTCGAGGTGATCCCAGAGGCGGATGCGCGGCTCGCGAGCCAGCGCCAGAACGAGCGGCGTCGAGCGCGAGCCGGGAGCGAAGCAGGCGTGGCGCACCCCAGCGCGCGCCAGCTCGTCGACGAAGGCTCCGACGTAAGCCGCTAGAGCGGCCTGGTAGTCCACCGTTACGCTCCCTCGAGCGCCCGCAGCAGCGGCTGCAACTTCAATTCCGACTCCGCGTACTCAGCCTCCGGGTCGGAATCGGCCAGGATGCCGCAGCCGGCATAGAGGCGGGCCGTCCGGCCGCGGATCAGCCCAGAGCGGAGCGCGACTGCGAACTCGCCCTCCCCGCTCCGGTCGACCCAGCCCACTGGCCCGGCATACCAACCACGGTCGACCGGCTCGTGTGACCGGATGAACGCCAGCGCCGCCGCGCGCGGTACGCCGCCGACTGCTGGGGTCGGGTGCAGCCGCTCCACCAGGTCGAGCACTGTCGAGTCGCCGGCTAGCTCGCCGCGCACAGGCGTGGCCAGGTGGTGAACGTTCCGCATGCTCAAGAGCGATGGCTCCCTTGGGATCTCGAGCGCGCGGCACGCCGGAGCCAGCGCCGCCCGGAGCTCGTCGACCACCACGGCGTGCTCCTGGCGGTCCTTTTCGCTCGCCAGCAGCGCGCCGGCCAGCGCCGCATCCTCTTCCGGCGTCGTCCCGCGCCGGATCGAGCCGGCCAGCGCCATCGTCTCGATCCGGCGCGCATGGAGGCGAACTAGCCGCTCGGGCGTGGCCCCGAGGAAGACGGCGTCGCCGTAGCTGAAGGCGAAGAGCGTGCAGCCGGGGTAGCCAGCGGCGAGCCAGCGCAGCACGCGCTCGACGCTCACCGGCTCCGGCCCCGAGACCTCGACAGCACGCGCGAGTACGACCTTCGCCAGCTCCCCGCGCCGGATCGCCGTAATGGCTCGCTCCACCATCGCCCGCCAGCGCTCCGGGCCGCACAGTTCGCGGCGGACTACCTCAACCGGGAGCGCGCGACCGTTCGTCGCTGGCATGCAGCCGGATGGGGCGGGCTGCAGCAGCAGCGCGCGCAGCCGCCGCAGCTCTTCGAGCTCACCCGCCGGATCGCGCCCCGGCCACGCCACGAGCGTGCTCGCCAGCCACCAGCGGTCGCCCTCACCGAGCAGCAGGAGCCGCGGCAGCACGAGCCGGGCGGCCGGGAAGCTCCGCCAGGCCGGTTCGGTCAGCCGCAGCGGGTCGAAGGCGAAGCCGCCGAGCAGCAGCGGCCCGGCGAGCGCGGGGCTGTCGCTGGGGGCATCGACGAGCGCCCCAGCGGCCAGCCGGCGCCACTCACGCGCGATCTCTGCGGGCGAGACATCCAGGCCGTGCCCCTGGTAGACCCCTCCCGCGCAGGGAGCCGGGCCGAGAGCCAGCGCCTCGCCCAGGCCGACCAGCGCCAGGCTGTCCGCCCCCCACCAGAGCGCACGGGTCAGCTCCACTGGGGCGCGGACGAACCGGGCGATCGGGTCCTGCACTGGAGACGGCTCGACCAGGGTGGCCACGACCGGGCGGCCGCTGGAGTCCGCCTGCCGCTGCGCCTGGCGGGCCAGCGCGTGCAGCCGGGCATCCAGCCCGAGATCGAGCGTGCGCGCTCGGGTCGTCATGCATCCTCCGGTGACTCAGGCAGGCCGACGCTCCGCCGCAGGAAGACCCGGAGTTGGGGGTAGGCATCCTCCAGTCGCTCGGGTTCCCCAGCCAGCACCCAGTTGGTCACCACCTCGTTGATCGCCCCGAACCAGGCCATGCTGGCTAGCCGGGTATCGAGCGGTGGGAGAGCCCCAGCCGCGATTGCCGCCTCCAGGTGGCAGGCGATCAGATCAGCGAAGCGCCGGTGGATCTCCATCAGCTTCAGGTGCGCCTCCGGCCCGGCACCGAGGGCGTCGACCAGGAAGAGACGGGCCAGCGAGCGGTGCGACGAGAACGTGCGCAGCACGACCGCGAGCGCGGCATCGATCTGCCGCGCGGGGTCGCGCTCGGCGGCGACAGCCTGCTCGGCGCGGCTCATCAGGAGGTCGGCCATCCGGTCGAGCAAGGTGAAGAAGAGGGACTGCTTGTTGGGAAAGTGGAAGTAGAGCCCGCCCTTGGAGGTCTCCGCCTCGACGGCGATCTCGTCCATGGCGGCGTCGCGGTACCCACGCCGGGCGAAGACGGCGAGCGCCGCTTCCAGGATGCGCTCGCGGCGAGCGATCGCGCGGAGCTGCTCACGCACCATCGGGCCAGGCCTCCTCCGGTTGAAATCCGACCGACGCGTCGGTCGGATTTCGAGGATACCACGCCCCTGCCCAGCGGGCCAGGGACAGACTGGCTCCGGCTCGGCTGACCGGGTCGACGACTCTTCGCCGGCAGGCTCCCAGCGAATCGGTGCGCCCCGCGCGGCCCTCTATGCCCAGGTGATCGCTTCGATCGCGCCTTCGGGCGAGTAGCGGAGGGCGCCGAGCTTGACCGGCTCGTGCCCCTCCGGGTCACGCCGGGCATCTTCGAGCAGGAGCGGCAGCACGAGCCGGGCGTTGTCTACCAGATCGAGCTGCTCCAGCTCGCCCGCGCGAACCCAGCACAGTTCCCCCTCCGGCGACGATGCCGGAAACGGTACCAGCTCGTCTTCTCCGGGAAGCTCGCCGGTGAAGTAGAGCAGGAGGGTGAGTGGCCCACCTGGACGGGCATGGAGCAGCACCCGGCGCAGTGCCAGGTTGCGCACCTGCTCTGCCTGGATCCCTGCCTCCTCGCCCAGCTCGCGCAGCGCCGCCGCTCGCAGGCGCTCCAGCTCATGCGGCTCGACCCGTCCGCCTAGTCCCGTCCACTGGCCGGGGAAGCGCGCCCGGTGCTCGGCCCGGCGCAGGAGCAAGCATCGCTCTCCCCGCAAGAGGAGAACGAGCGTGTAGGCCGCCAGGCTGTCCGGGCGCTCCGCCTCGCTCATACCCCGACCGCGCTATCTCCTCCGGTCTCCCCTCCAGAGGCGGAGGGACACTCTCGGCAGTGGGCTTGCCTTACCGGCATACGTCCCGGCGCTGCTGCATTGTAGTGCACAGCCCGCTGCCCGGAGGTGATGCCGGCACCGGCAATGCGAGGCTCGATAGGCCGCGCCCCTGCCGTCGCCGCGTCTCAGGGGAACCCCCTAGTTGCTGGGGTTGGCGACGTGCTTGCGCCTGGCAGAGGGATCACCGGCCCGCGGGAGGCCCGCGCGGGCGAGCGCGGCGATGCGCGGCTCACGCCGAGGGTGGAAGCACCGTATCCGGATCCTCGAAGGGATCCCAGCTCAGCGCCTCGTCGACGCTGTCGAACCAGTTGATCGCCGAGCGGTTCAGCACCGCGATCACCGTCGGCGGGCGGAAGAAGTAGCGCAAGTAGCCCGGCTCGACCGAGCAGACACCCGGCACCTCGCGCAGCAACTCGATCAGGCTCGGCTGCTCGGGCGTCGCGACCAGCGTCTCGTCGAAGGGAGAGTCGGCGAACCGGTTGGTGGCGAGGTAGCTGAGCCCGTGGATCGGTGGGAGCGAGGCCCCCTGGTGGCGCACGATCCAGTAGAGCGGAGGTTCGACCATCCAGCGTAAATCGTCGCCGGCGAGCTCTCCAGGCTCCCCGGCGACTCCTCTGTTATCCAGGAGCGGCTTCTCGTCGCCGACCGCCACGCGAGACCTTTCGCTATCCGATCCCAAGACTGCGGCTCTCCAGGCCGGCAGGAGCAGAGGATAGCACGCCAGGAGGCCCAGCGACAACGATACAGTGGATTCGGTCACAGCCTCGATCGTCTCTCCCCGGCAACCGGTTTACCCTGAGCGCCCGGCGGTATCTCGGATACGATACGATTTGCCTCGTTACCGGATTGTCGCTGGCCGAGCTCGCGCAGCAACGCGGGGATGGACAATGTCTTTGAGGATGATCGCAGTCACCATCCACGCCGGTGACCAGGAGCCGGTCCGCCAGGCGCTGCTGGACGAGCATCGTCCCCAGGCTCTATGGTCGCAAACCATCCAGGATGATCGAGTCTTGCTCTGGATCGTTGTCGACGAGGGGCAGACCGAGGCGCTGCTCGACCGACTGGAAAGCCGGTTCGGCGCCAGGGAGGGTTTCCGCGCTGTCGTGCTGCCTGTCGAGGCTGCACTGCCCCGCCCAGAGGAGCCGGCTACACCTTCGGGAGACAGGCATTCCAGCGGGGCTGCGCCAGCCAACCATATTGGACGGATCAGCCGCGAGGAGTTGTACGACGACATCGCCGGCGCTGCTCACCTCACACCGGTCTTTATCGCGATGACCCTGCTCTCGGCCGTCGTCGCCATGTTCGGATTACTCAAGAACAACGCAGCAGTGATCCTCGGGGCTATGGTGATTGCCCCGCTTCTCGGGCCGAACCTCGCCCTCTCCCTGGCCACGACGCTCGGCGATCTCGACCTGGCCCGCAAGGCTGTCAAGGCAAATCTCGTGGGGACCGGAGTGCCGTTCCTGCTGGCGGCGATCTCCGGCACGGTTCTTCCTGTGAATCCCCAGGTAGACGAAATCGCTCTGCGCACCTTCCTCGAGCCGAGCGCGCTCGTCGTGGCCCTGGCGTCCGGGGCTGCAGGAGCGCTCGCCTACACGACTGGCGTGGCAACAGCGCTCATCGGAGTGATGGTCGCGGTTGCCCTTCTGCCGCCGCTCGTCGTCTGCGGGCTCCTGATTGGTGCCGGCTACTGGGATCCCGCTTTCGGAGCCTTCCAGCTCTTCGCGAGCAACTTGATTTGCGTGAATCTGGCTGGCGTACTTACCTTCCTCGCCCAGGGTGTGCGCCCACGACGGTGGTGGGAAGTCCAGCGGGCACAGCGGGCTACTCGAATCGCATTGTCACTCTGGAGCCTCTCGTTCGTGCTCCTGATCGTCATTCTCTGGTTCGGCCGCCGGTAGATGCGCTCGCAGTAGCTAGCGGGGATACGAGCGAGCGGCGACCAGATCAGGCCGGCCCACCCAGATGGCTCCTGAACCAGTCCAGGATCCGAGCCAGGAAATCCCGCCGGTGCTCGGGCGGCCCCTCTCGCAGCATGCCGTGCGAGCCACCCGGATAGCGGACGAACTCGGCCTCGCAGCCGGCCTTCACCAGCGCCACGAACATCTGCTCCCCCTGGCCGATCGGGCAGCGCTCATCGGCCTCGCCGTGCACGATCAGGGTCGGAGTCCTGGCACGGTGCGCAAAGGTGGAAGGCGAGTGCGCCTCGTACCACTCACGGTCGGCGTGGGGCGGCCCACCCCACTGGAGCTCGCCGAAAACGTGGCTGATGTCGCTGGTGCCGTACATCGACTCGAGATCGAACGCCGGCGCCCCGCAGACAGCCGCCTTGAAGCGGTCGGTCTGCCCGATGATCCAGGCGGTCATGTAGCCGCCGTAGCTGTAGCCCCACACGCCGAGCCGATCCGGATCGGCGTACGGCCGCTCGAGCACCGCATCGACTACCGCCATCAGGTCGAGATAGTCCTGGCCGCCCCAGTCCCGCCGCACCTGCTGAGCGAAGCGTCGCCCGTAGCTGGTCGAGCCACGGGGGTTGGAGTAGACGACGAGGAAGCCGCTGGTCGCCAGGAGCTCGCGGGTCGGATCGAAGCCGTAGCCGTAGAAGGAGTTGGGCCCGCCGTGGATGGCGAGCACCAGAGGGTAGCGTTTCGCCGGGTCGAAGTCCGGGGGGAAGAGCAGCCAGGCCTCGATCGTAAACTCGTCGCGGCGCACCTCGAACCGTTCCCAGCGCGCCGGCGGATGCTCCTCGAGCAGCGCCCGGTTCCAGCTCGTGACGAGGCGCAGCTCTCCGGTCTCGCGGTCGAAGACCGAGATCTCGTCTCCAGCCTCCAGGCTGCTGAAGGCCTGGGCGACGTACCGGCCGGCGCGATCCACGCTCAGGCCGCTGCGCAGGGACGGCCCGTACTCGAGCTGCTCGACCGCCCGTGTCGTCACGTCGATCCGGTAGAGACCGCTGGCACCGGCACGGAAGGCGTGGAAGAGCACGCGCTCGTCGTCCAGCCAAACCGGCTGCGAGGATGCGTAGACCTCGACGAGGTAGGGCAGATCGTCGGTCAGCCGGCGCGAGGTGTCGCTCGCGAGGTCGTACAGGAAGAGGTCGTGGTGCCAGGACTTCTCCGGGTCGGCGGCGTAGAGGATCCGGTCGCCGCTGGGAGACCAGGCCCAGGCGCCGATCACGCCCGTCTCCGGTCCTACCACCCGCGGCTCGCCGCCGTCGACTGGGACGAGCACGAGCTGGGAGAAGATCCCGTTTAGCCGGAGGCGCCGCGCGGCGATCCAACGCCCGTCAGGCGACCACTGCGGCAGCTCGTGATCCAGCGGCTCGTTCGTGAGTCGCCGCCGCTCGCCACTCACGACGTCCACGACGAAGACCTGCTGCCGGGCATCGCCCAGATAGCCGCGTCCGTCTTGCTTATAGTCGATACGGCGGGTAACCCGCACCCGGGGAGGCGCGTCTTTCGGCGGCTCCTCCTCGTTCGGGTTCTCCGGGTCGAACGTGGTCAGGTAGGCGAGCTGCCGGCCGTCCGGCGACCAGGCCAGACCGCTGATCGGCTGGCGATGCCGGGTGACTTCCCGCGCCTCGCCCCCCTCGTCCAGCGGCAAGACGAAGATGCCGCTCTTCTCGACCCGGTCGGAGACGAAGGCGATGGAGCAACCATCGGGCGACCAGCGTGCGCCGCCGTTCCGCTGGCCGCTCCAGGTGAGCCGGCGCGGCTGGCCGCCGTCGATCTGGCAGAGCCAGAGGTGGGAGGTCATCTTCTTCGTGCCCGGGTCGACCTCGGTGAGGGTGTAGACGATCCGGCTGCCGTCAGGGGAGACCTGCGGGTCGCCCGGCTGCTTCCAGGCGTAGATCAACACCTCCGGCGTCAGCGGCTGCCCCATCGTCCCGCTCCTATCCGCGTCGAGTCATCGTGCCACCTGCGGCAGCATACCGCACGTGGCTCACCCTTGTGTCTGCCCCGGCTCCTCTTCCTCGACCCGCTCGGCCAGTCGACCACCGAAGCGCATGAAGGTCGGGCGCCCCGACTCGCCATCGATGAAATCGATTCGCATGCCCCGGTAGTCCCCCTCTGTGACGAGAAACTCGTTCAGGCTGATCGGCTTCGCTACGATGGGCGGGAGCTTGGTCTGCTCGCCGGTCAGCGGGTGCTGCACCGTCGACTCAACTGCGATGCCGTCGTGCTCGACCCGTACCATCTGCTCGACGCCCGGGCGGCGATACAGGCCAGCCACCCGCTCGAGCTGCTCCGGCGCGACCGACACGACTGCCGGCTGCGCGATGGTAATCCCGCAGTAGCGCTCGAGCGCCCACTCCTCGATGTCGCGGATCGCCGCGGTGCCGCGGCTGGAATTCGTCAGAACGGCAACAGCGAAACGCTGCTCAGGCACCAGGAGGAGCTGCGCCTGGAAGCCATTGGTCGAGCCGCCGTGTTCGACGATCCGCGCGCCACCCGGGGTGCGGATCGCCCACCCGATGCCGTAGGCATCGGCGAAGTTCGCCGCCACTACCTGGGGCTGCTGCATCGCCTCGACCGAGGCTGGGCTCAAGAGCTGGGTATCCCCAATGCGCCCGCCGTCGAGGTGAAGCGCCGCGAAGCGCAGCAGATCGCCGACGGTGGAGATGATCCCGCCGGCCGGGTTGCTGCTCCGCGGGATCGGGTAGGGCCGCGCTATCTGCGGCCCCGCGCCCGAGACCGGGTCATAGCTGTGGCCCACCGAGACAGGGAACGTGATCGCCTCGTGCGCGAAGAAGGTGGAGCGGGACATCCCCAGCGGGTCGAAGATGCGCTCCTTCACCACCTGCTCATATGGTTTCTCCAGCAGCACCTCGATCACGCGACCCGCCAGGTTGAAGCCGCTGTTGCAGTAGCTCCAGAGCTGGCCCGGCCGCGTCCACTGCCGGAGCGTGTGCAGGTTGGCGACATACTTCGCGAGCGCGTCGTCGCCCCAGCCGAAGTCGGCGAAGTAGTCCCCTTCGATCCCCGATGTGTGCGAGAGCAGGTGACGGAGCGTGATCGCGCGCTGGGCCTCGGCGTCGGCGAGCTCGAGATTCGGAAGGTACTGGACGACCGGGGTGTCGAGGTCGACCTTCCCTTCATCGACGAGCTGCATGACGACGGTCGCGGTAAAGACCTTCGTGATCGAGCCGATTTGAAAGAGGGTGTCTGGACGAACTGGGCAACCGGTCTCGGCGTGCGCGACGCCGAACCCTCGCTCTTCGGTCGAGCCGTCGTGCAGGACGGCGACGGCCAGGCCCGGCACCTTCCAAGTGTCCAGGCGGTCACGGACGAAGACCCCGAGCTCCTCGAATACTGCGCTTTCAGCCACTGCGTACCACCTTTCCTCCTACCATCGCCAGAGCTACTCTTTTACCGTCCGATGCGGGCCGTGCGCCCCTGCGGGTCGAGGGCATCGCGCAGCCCATCGCCGAGCAGGTTGAACCCGAGAACGGTCAGTGCGATCGCTACCCCGGGAAAGGTCGCGATCCACCACTCATCGCGCAGGTACTCACGACCGGTCGCGAGCATGGCACCCCACTCCGGGGTGGGCGGCTGCGCCCCCATCCCGATGAAGCTGAGCGCGGCGGCCGAGAGCACTGCGCCAGCGAAGCCGAGCGAGGCGAGCACGATGATCGGCGAGAGGGTATTCGGCAGGATGTGAACGAAGAGGATCCGGGCCGAAGAGCAGCCGATCACCCGTGCCGCCTCGACGAACTCGTCGTGCTTGAGCGAGAGCACCTGTCCCCGCATCAGCCGGGCGTACGCCGGCATCGAGCCGATGCCCACGGCAACCATCACGTTCGGTAGCCCCGGGCCGAGGACTGCGATGATCGCCAGCGCGAGGAGCAGGCCGGGGAACGCCAGGAGCACATCGACCAGCCATTGCCCGGCCGCGTCCAGCCACCCTCCGACGTAGCCAGTCAGCAAGCCCAGCAGCGAACCCAGCGTGCCGGCGATCCCGATCGCGATGATCCCGACCTGCAGGGAGATCCGCGCGCCGTGGATCACCCGCGTGAACACGTCCCGGCCAAAGTCGTCGGTACCGAATGGGTGGGCCAGGCTCGGCGGGAGGAAGCGGTTCGAGAGATCCATCGCGACCGGATCGTATGGGGCGACGAGCGGCCCGACGAGCGCGACTGCCAGGAGTACCGCGACGATACTCCCGCCGAGCAGGGCACTCCGGTGCCCGGAGAGCCTCCGCCACAGCGAGGGGGGACGACCCCGCAGCCTCTGGAGCCGCTGCTGTTGTCCAACTGCTGCCAGTTCAGCCATCGTCGCTGGCCCGCCCGATCACCGGCACGCGCTTCTCACGAGTAACTCACCCGCGGGTCGATCAGGCAGTAGAGCAGATCGACCACGAGGTTCACCACCACGTAGATGACGGCGACGAAGAGGACGATCCCCTGGATGAGCGGAAAGTCGCGGGCCTGCAACGCGCTGACCGCCAGGAGGCCGACGCCAGGGTAAGCGAACACGGCCTCGATGATGAACGCGCCCGACAGGAGCTGTCCGAGCTGCAGGCCCACGATCGTCACCACCGGAATCAAGGCGTTGCGTAGCGCGTGCCGCGCGATCACCGCCGACTCCCGCAGCCCCTTGGCCCGCGCGGTGCGCACGTAATCGCGGGAGAGCTCTTCCAGTAGGCTCGAGCGGGTCATGCGGGCCAGGATGCCCGAGGTCAGGACTCCGAGGGTGACCGCGGGCAAGACCAGGTGTCGCCAGGTGGCAGCGCCGGACACTGGGAACCAGCCGAGCTGCACGGCGAACAGGAGGATCAGCATCAGGCCGAGCCAGAACCCGGGGAGCGACACTCCGAGGATCGCGATCACCATCGTCGCTGCATCGATCCACGACCCTTTGAACATCGCCGCCACCATGCCAGCGCCGACCCCGAACAGCACGGCGACGGAGAGGCTGGCCACGGTGAGTTTGACCGTGTTGGGCAGGCGAGTCACGATCTCGCTGGTGACCGGCTGCTTCGTGCGGAACGATCGTCCCAGGTCACCCTGGAGCGCCCTGCCGAGGAAATGCAGGTACTGGCGGTGAATCGGCAGGTCGAGCCCGAGCTGGTGCCGGAGCGCCGCGCGCTGCTCGGGCGTCGGCCGCGGCTGGTTGGCGAACATGATGTCGATCGGGTCTCCCGGGACGAGCCGCACCATGGTAAAGACCAGCAAGCTGACACCGAAGATCACCAGGATGGCCGAGACCAGTCGTTTCAGGAGATATTGCCGCATCCATCCAGCCTTCGAGACGGCTGCCCGCCATGCCTAGCCGCGACCGCGCCGGGGCGCTCAACTCTCGATGGTGGCATCCTCGTAGACGTAGATCCCCTGCGGCCCGATCTTGAAGCCCTTCACCTCTTTGCGCGCGCCGACGACCGAGACCGGTGACCACAGCGGCACCATGGCGGCATCCCGCAACATGATCTTCATCGCCTCGAAGTACAACCGGCACCGCTCCTCGTGGTCGACGACCCGGCTCGCCTCGACGACCAGCTTCTGGTACTCCTCGGGGCGATACAGGCCGATACCGGCCGTCGTCTGGGTCATCATCAAGAGCATGTGCGGCTCGGTCCAGCCCCAGCTCATCAGATCGAAGTGCGAGGTGTCGTCCGCCGTCCCGAGACGTGCCAGCAAGCTTCCCGGCTCCATCGTCTCCAGCTTGACGTCGAAGCCGATCTGGTTGAGCTGGTTCTGGATCACCTGCGCGACCTTCTCCTGCGTCGTCGCGTTCCACGTCCACAGCGTCACCTGCAACGGCTGCCCGTCCTTCTGGCGTACGGAGCCGCCGGACGGTAGCGTCCACCCGGCTTCATCCAGAAGCTGGGCCGCGCGCTGGGGATCGTAGTGGTAGCCGAACTGCTCGATCGCCGGATCGTAGCACGCGACGCCCGTCGGCAACGGGCCGTAGTTCCGCACGGCGAGCCCCTCGAGCACGGTCGCGATGATCTCGTCGGCGTTCACGCCGTAGGCGACAGCCTGGCGGACTCGGACGTCGTCGAACGGCGGGCGGAAGATCGCGCCGTATTGGCCCTGCGGGGGATCCATGTGGAACTCGAGGAAGCTGATCCCGACGCTCTGCTCGACTCGGAAGATCTGGACGTCCGGGTTGCCCTCGAAGTCCGCCACCGCATGCGGGGGCACCGCCAGCACGTTGATCTCCCCCGTCTCGAAGGCGGCGATCTGCGTCTGCTCGTCCGGGATGTTGCGGAACACGAGCTCGCTGACCAGCGGCGCGCCCTTGTTCTCGACGTAGGAGCGGAAGTTCCTGTAGTCCGGGTTGCGCTCGAGGACGATCTCCTCGCCGGCGCGCCATTCCTTGAACTTCCACGGGCCTGTCCCGACCGGGTTCTTGCCGAACTCGTCGCCGTACTTCTCGACGGCAGCGGGCGAGACGATCCCGAAGTACCCGGTGCAGAGATTGCCCAGGAACGGCGCGAAGGGCTCCTTCAGCCGCATCCGCACGGTGAGGGGATCGACGACCTCGGTCGACTCCAGGCTGGTGATCCAGGCGGCAGCGGGAGCCCCAGTCTGCGGGTCGAGGATCCGGTCGAAGGTGAACTTCACCGCGTCGGCATTGAACTCGGTGCCGTCATGAAACGCGATGCCCTCGCGGAGCGAGAAGGTGTACTCCAGGCCATCGTCGGAGATCTCCCATTCCCTGGCCAGGATACCCTCGACGTGGAGGTTGGCGTCCCAGGACACCAGCGGATCGAAGATGTTGGTGAACACCTGCCAGGAGAGTGATGCGATCGTGTGGTGCGGGTCGAGGCTGTCCGCGTCACCGGTACGCCCGACTACGATCCGCCCGGAGACCCGCTGGGGCGTCTCCGTCGCTTGAGCGGCGGTCGGCGTCGCTTGAGCCGGCGCTGGCGTCTCCCAGCCCGCTGGCTCCGTCGCCTCTGGCTCACCGCCGCAGGCCGCCAGGAGACTGCCGAGGCCGAGCGCTCCAGCCGCGGCAAGGCCCGACGCCAGGACACGGCGGCGACTTAGCCGCGTCGCGAGCCGCATACCCCGAGCATCGCGCGTCATGCCTGCGTTGCACTCAGTCATGGTTCTCCTCCTCTTCTCTGTCCGGATGTTCCCCTGCTGGCACGACGAACACCCTCTACACCGCTACGAGTGTGATCCGTCTCCCCCGCGTCCGGCCTCGCCGCGCGAGCGCGCTGCCCGGCGTCGACGCCGTTGCGGATAGGTCGCTCGCGATGCGTGCGGGAAAAGCACAGGCGTAAACTCGAGCGTAACCTCCCCGCCCTCCTGGTCGAGCGACTGAAACAGATCGATCAGCTCCTGGAGCCGCTGCTTGAACTCGCGCGCCCGCTGGGGCGTCGTCCTGACGATCCAGCGATGGACCAGGCTCATGTCCGGATGCTGCGAAAACACGCCTTGGACGAGCGCCGCGCGGAGATGCCAGGCTGTCAGGTCGAGCGTCGTCATGACGAGCTCGACGCTGGCGTCGAGCCGCTCCTGGCCATCCCCGCCCTGGAGCATCGCTAGCGGCAGCCGGTAGAACCGCGCGACCGCCCGGTAGTACTTCGTCTGGATGCCAGACTCGATCGCGGTTCGAACCAGCCGGATCAGTCCCGCTTTCTCTAGCTCGCGGACGTGGTAGTAGAGCGTGGTGGATCGAATGCCGAGCCGCTCACCCACCTGCGCCACGTTGAGCGCCTGTTCCTGGAGCGCCTCCAGGACGGCGAGCCGTAGCGGATGCAGGCAGGCGCGAAGGGTTTCGAGGTCTTCGATCACGAAGACCTCGGCAGGCTCGAACGCATCCTCCTGATTGTGCTCTGCGTCGCTCATGGTAACTCATTCTATGAGTCTTCAACATTCAAATGTTGTTGAACGGAGTCTAACGGCCGCTGGACACCGAGTCAAGGGGGGAGACGGCGTTACGCCTGCGGTGGGAAACGCGGGCCTCGGCTACTGCTGCGAGCCTCCGGCCCGGGCCGCTCCGCTTCCGGGCGAGCGCGCCGAGTACAATGGGTACCGTGGTCGCGCAGTCCGGTTCCGCGCCGTCTCCCCGGAGGAGCTATCGCTGCGTTCACGGTCTCCGGCGGTACGTCCGAGGTACGGCTCGGCGCGGAACGGTCGCTGGAGCTCACCACCGCCAGCAGAGAGAGGCGAGCCCGCGGGCACGGTGTCGCCTCGTTCGAGCAGACCTGCCTGTCCTGGCAGCGCAGCGTCCAGAGCGGCGAGTCCCAGGGTCGCACCCCGCATGCCCCGCCGGCAGAGATTCGGGAGGTCGTCTACCAGGTCTGGCCGGCCTGGCGACCGGCGCACTCGACTGGCTGGTCACGGTGACGATCGCGGTTGGAAGACGAGGCCGGGTGAGCCAGACCTCCAGCCCTTGTACCTGTACGTACACCTCTGCCATACTTGAGCGTGTGCAGCGCGGTTACCGCGGCTAGCAGGCTCCCGGCATCACGAGCGCGGAGGATTGTCATGGAGACCGCGTATCCTTTCCGTTCCGAGCCGCCCAGAGTCCGGCTCCTCACCTCGGAGTCAGCGTCCCATCCGTTCGCGCTCACCATCGCGGCCGCCTGGTCCTGCTATGGCCCGCGTCCAGCCAAGGTCGAGAGCGTGCTCGACCTGCTCGACGAGTCCCGAGACGAGCCGGGAGACGAGACCCGGCTGGCGCGCCGGCGTCGCGCTCACCGCCTCTACGCTGACCTCTTCGAGGCCGGCCACCACACCACCTTCCAGCACGCCAACTTCGTCTTCGTGCTCGACGGCGTCTCTCGTCTGGCCATCTGGTCGTTCTTCCACCACCATCCCTTCTACAACTCCGAGCAGGTCTCGCAGCGCTACCGCGAGGTCTCAGGCAAGACGATGGTCACGCCCGACCTGCCCGAGCCGCTGCTCGAGGTCTACCGGAGTGCCATCGATCGGGCCCTGGCGGGCTACCGCCGCCTGACCGAGTTGCTGATCCCGGACATCACTGCCCGCTACGCGCAGGTCTTCCCGGCACGAGCCCGGGCGCGCAGCCCCGAGGCCGCTCAGAAGCTGCGCACGGCCGTGCAGCGGCGGGCCCAGGAGGTGGCTCGCTACGTGCTCCCGCTGGCGACGCCAGCGCACCTCTACCACACCATCAACGGGCTGACCCTGCTGCGCTACTACGTCCTGGCCAACCAGCTCGACGCGCCGGCCGAGGTGCGCTACCTGGTGAACCGGATGGTCGAGGAGGTGCTGAAGGTCGACCCGTACTTCCTCGGCGCGCCCGGGCACCCGCTCGACCTCCAGGTGCTGGCGGCCGAGGACACGCTCGAGTACCAGGTGCTGGCCCAGCTCCAGGAGACCCTGCAGCGGCCGGCCAGCGAGGCCTTCTTCCGCGAGTTCGACCAGGCGCTCGAGGACTACGACTCGAAGCTGGTCAGCTACAACCCCGATTCAGAGCGACTGCTGGCCGACGCCGTGCGGGCCGTGCTCGGACGCACCCGCGAGGAACTGCCCGACCGGGAGGCGATCGCCGAGGTGCTCGACCCGGCCCGCAACCGGTACCTCGGGCATCCCCTCTTCCTGGCCATGCATTCCAAGCTGATGCAGACCATGGCCCACGTCCCCTTCACCTTCCAGAAGCGGATCAGCGGCGCCGAGGACGCCCAGAACCAGCGCCACCGCGGCACGATCTCCTCCGGGCCGGTCCTGACCGCCCATCTTCGCCAGGAGCCGGACGTGATCATCCCGGCCGACATCGCCCGGGTACCGGCGGCGCTCGACGAGTACCTGGCGACCATCCAAGCGCTCTGGGACGCGAAGAATCGACTGCTGGACGCCGGCGTGCCGGCCGAGCAGGTGCTCTACCTGCTGCCCAACAGCCACCGCGTCCGCTTCTACGAGTCGGGGACGCTGCTCACCTACTTCTGGAAGTGGGTGAAGCGGCTCTGCTACAACGCCCAGACAGAGATCTTCGAGACCGCGCGACAGGAGACCGAGCAGGTCGCGCGCGTGTTGCCGGAGATCGGCCGCTATGTAGCCAGGCCGCCCTGCGTCCTGCGCAGCGAGGCCGGCATGCGCCCCGCCTGCCCGGAGGGGGAGCGCTACTGCGGCATCCCGGTCTGGCGCGACTACGAGTTCGCCGAGCTTGCCCAGCGCCGCGTGCTCTGACCCAGCCGCGCTACGGCGCGACCTCTATAGCGACGTTGTCGAAGGAGGCCTGGCCGGGCACGTCGGAGAACCCCTCGGCGTAGACCCCAGGGATGCCGCGCGAGACGCTGCTGTCGTCGAACGCCGCCACCTCCGTGCCGTTGATCACGAATGTGATGCGGCTGCCGATAGCCGACATCATCAGCGTGTTGAAGTCGGCTGGGTAGAACAGGTTGGAGGGCGTCGGCTCGACGAGCGAGGTGTACTGGCTGTCGACGAAGACGCCGCACCCGTAGGCCGCCTGGCTAGTGATGTAGCAGAGATAGAAGCTCAGGTTGCCCCTGTCGTCAACCTTGATGACCGCGAGGTCGTCACAGGTGCTGACGCCCACGAAGCGCGCCGGTCGCTCACGGTTGCTGCCCGCGGGGACCACGGTGATGGCAGCCGCGCCCTCCACGACGTGCGCATTGGTGACGAGGCACGTCTGGCAATAGGTCATTGGTATCAATTCCCAATGTCTGAACCTCGCGCCAGCCTCCAGAGACCGATCCGGCGGCTCACCGATCCGCGGCACTCGTCGAGCCAGCACGCTCGCGGAAGAGCACGGCCGCGAGCTGCGCGCCGAGCAAGGCCGCCAGCGCGACGAAGTACACGAACACCAGGAACGCGACGACCCCGCCCAGCGTGCCGTAGACCACGTCGTAGCGGCCAACGCGCGCGACGTAGAAGCCGAACCCGGCCCGGATCAGCTCGATGCCCAGCGCGGCGGCGAAGGCGCCGATCGCCAGATCGCGCCAGCCCGGCCGTGACGCGGGGAGGACAGCATAGGCCAGCAGGGTCAGCCCCCACGTCAGGAAGAGCGAGAGCGGCCACAGCACCCAGCCAGCAGGCACCCACTCTAGCTCGACGCCCAGCCGACGCGGGATAACCGCGAGCACGCTCAACAGCAGGCCGAGCGCCGTCCACAGCACCGCCAGCGCCACGAGCCCCAACACCGCCAGCAAGTCGATGAGCCGGCCCCGGATATAGGGCCGGGGGCGGGTGACCTCGAAGGTATCGCTCAGCGCGCTGCGCAGGGCACCGACGACCTGGCTGGCCCCGAGCAGGGAGCCGAGGAGCCCGATGACACCGAGCAGGCCGCCGCGAACGCCGGACAGCTCAGCGATAGCGCGCTCGATCTCGTCGCCGAAGTCGGCGGCCTGAGGAACCTGGGAGATGACGAAGTCGACCACGCGCTCTCGCGTCGCCGGGTCACCGACGACTAGGCTCACCAGGCTCACCAGCAGGATCAGGAAGGGGAAGAAGGAGAGCAGCGCATAGTAGGCCAGCGCCGCGGCGTAGGTCCCTCCTTGGTGCCGGGAGAAGCCCTGGACGACCTCGGCTCCGAGGCAAGCCGGATACCACCGCCGCACTCTCTCCACGGTCGCGCCGGCCCGGATGCGCACAGCTCGAATCACCATGCCGCACCCCTCTCCGAACAGGCGGGGGATCGCCAGGCGCCGGGGTCTTGCATCGATTTCACGCGGCCGAACTTGGAAATTGGCCCCTGACTAACCGGACCTGGTGCCGGTAGAGTTACCGTCATGGACTGATCGCCTGATCTTCCGAGGGCCGATGATGAAACCGGTCGACGCTGGCGAGTCCGCACCAATCCGAGATCTCTCGACACCTCGCCGGACCGCGAAGATCCGGCAAACGCTGCTCGTCGTTCTCCTGCTCAACCTGCTCGTCGCGATCGCCAAGCTGGCCTATGGCCTCATCAGCGGCAGCCTCAGCATGACTGCCGACGGTATCAACTCGCTGATGGATGGCGCTGCGAACGTCGTCGGACTCATCGGTCTGGCCATCGCCGCCCGGCCGCCGGATCCCAATCACCCCTACGGGCACCGGCGCTTCGAGACCATCACCGCGCTGGCGATCGCGATGGCAATGGTACTCGCGGTCATCCAGATCGTGCAGGAAGCCTGGCATCGCTGGCAGGCGGGGACGATCCCCGAGGTGACCCCCTTCAGCTTCGCGATCATGGGCGGAACGCTGCTTGTCAACGTCGGCGTGACGCTCTGGGAGCGCCGCCGGGGGCGGGAGCTACGGAGCTCGATCCTGGTTGCGGACGCCAAACACACCGCAGCCGACGCGCTCGTCTCGATCTCGGTCATCGCCGGGCTCGCCGCCGTGCGGTTCGGGTTTCCAACCGCCGATCTCGTCCTGGCCATCGCGGTCGCGGGGGTGATCACCTGGGGCGCCTGGACGATCATGCGAGACGCGGCGCTGACGCTCTCCGATACTGCCGCCGCTCCGGTCGAGGTCATCGAGCGCGCCGCGCGGACGGTTCCGGGCGTCCGAGGGATCCACAACATCCGCACCCGCAGTGGCGAAGGGCTCGTCTGGGTCGATCTGCATATCCAGGTCGACCCCCACCTGCGCGTCGAGCAGGCACACGAGATCGCCAGCGCGGTAGCCGCTCGAGTCGAAGAGGAACTGGGCCAGCCCGCCGACGTAACCGTCCATATCGAGCCGGCCACCAGCCGGCACCTGCGACCGACCCGAGGCTATCGTCCCTGGCACGAAGAGCGCTGACGCACTCGCCGAGCCGCAGCATCGCAGGCCACGGCGTGCTATCATTGCGCTAGTACTCAGCGTCACAGCGAGAGCGTCGCTTACGAAGAGGAGCGTGCGCCATGTCGCGCTTGCAGGTCGCTATCTGGTTCGCGCTGCCGCTGGTCGGGCTGCTGATCCTGATGACCTTCGCTGGCTACATCTACGGCGCGCTCGCAGTCGCCGGCCTCGCCGGCCTGGTCGCGGTGGTTCTGCTCCTCGTCATCTTCTTCTCCCGCGGCCAGCGCACCAGCACGAAGCCGCCGGGAGGAGAATGACGCCAGCGGCCTCGAGCGAGCCAGGAGCCTGATCCAGGCCACTGCCGCTGGCGAGCCCGACTGTGGACACTCCGCATCGCCGAGCCGGGAGCAGCGAGGGCGAACGCCGAGCCCTGCCCGCGCTCTTGAGGGTAACCGTCTATCGCCACTCACCGCCGGATCGAGCTATGGCCGACCTGCTCACCGTCGTGACCGCCTTCGCTGCCTTCCTGGCCGGCCCGCCGTTCCTCGCCTCCTGCGCCGACCACGCTGACCGCTGCGATCGAGCTGGAGACACGCTGGGGGCCTTCGCCTGGACGCTGGCCGGCGTGCTCGGCGCCTACGGCGTGGGGTTGGCCTTCCTCGTCCTGGTGATTATGGCCGCCCGGTCATAGTCTAGCGGGGCGACCCGCTCTTCGCGCCTACAGGGCACTGGCGACATCGTCTGCCAGCGCGGTCGCCCGGCGTAGGGCATCTTCTATCCGATTGCGCTGGCGCACGAGCTGCGTCCAGAGGAACCGGTACTCGTCGCTCACCGGGTCGAGCCCGGCGAGCCGGCGCATGGGCGCCAGCCCCGGCAGAACCGGGAGCTGCAGTGCCGGGTCGAACTCGTACGGTCCCTTGACGGTGAAGAGGACTGGGTTGAGCAGCCGCGACAGCTCGCGCATGCCCCGGTTCAGCTCGGCTACCTGCCCGCCGTCGTCGCTGGCTCGCTGTGCGGCCACGTCGAGCCGCTCGGCGGCCCGCTGGAACGCCTGCGCGCGCTCCAGCGCCGGTGCCAGGTTCAGGTGCGCGCCGGCGGCCTCCTGCAGCTCACCCAGGTGGCGCAGGAAATCGCCAGCGACTGGCACGAACCGGTACGGGTGCCGCCGCGGCAGGCACATCCGGGCGATCATCGTCACGTAGACGCGGGTGTCGTCGGCTAGGACACCGGCATCGGCCTTGTCCAGCGTGTCGTGGGGGGTATGCCACCACCAGCCACCGCCAGAGCCGCCGACGGCCTTGCGGTCGGGGTGGTCGGGCGGGAGCATCCGGAATGCCCCCAGCGAGGGTAGCCCAACCCCGAGGAACGACTGGTCGCCGGCCTTGAGCGGGCGACGAAGGTTCGGCTCCTGCCCGGACAGCTCTCGCACGACGGCGGCGGTGACGTGCTCCACCTCGGCCGTGTTGTAGCGACAGTCCCAGACGGAGGCACCACGGATCCCCGGGGAGTCGATGTTGAGATAGCCCAGGCAGCGCTCGCGCAGTTCCATGAAGTGCGTATCCGCGTACCAGGTCGAGCCGGAGTAGCGGCCCGTCGAGTGGCCCGGCCACCAGGCGAAGCGCACGCCGTAGTGCAGTGCCTCCTGATCCTGCGCCAGGATACAGGCCATCTCGATCAAGCTGGCATCGCCGGTCGCGTTGTCGGTGATCCCCTCGTACCACGAATCGATATGAGCGCCGACGAGCAGGAACGCCCCCTCGGGGTCGCGACCGGGGATATCGGCCACCACCAGTGGCAGCCGCATCCACTCGGTACGGACTTTCGAGGTCAGCCGAGCGCGCACTGGCCCGGCAGCGCAGGCCTGGGCCAGCCGCTCGCCGTCGGCGTTGGTCACACCGAGGGCCGGGATCTTCGGGATGCTCGGGGCGGTCTCGGGCGTCGGCGTGCCCCAGACCGGCGTCGCGATCATCTCGTGGATGGCAGGCTCGTCCGAGGGCCAGATGTGCACGTGGGCCAGCGCGCCGCGCTCCTCGGCCCGGCGGATCCCGTCTGGGCCGCCGTCGGCGGTGAGGACGATCTTGCCCCGGACATCGCGCCCTTCGTAGTCACCAGCCACTGCCCGGTGGGTAAAGATCATCTCCCCCTGGCCCGGCTTCTGGAACGGGATGAAGACGAGCTCCGCCTCGATCCCCTCCGGCGGCGTGACTCCGCCGAACGAGCGCGGCCGGGCTGGGATCTCCTCGCTCCTCCCGTCCGGATAGGTGACGACGAGCGTCGCCTCGAGCGGCCAGGAGATGAGCGAGTCGAAGGTGAGGATCTTCACCTTCGCGCCGGCCGCGCTCACCTGCTCCGCCACGTACTCGGCCGCCCGGAGCTCATCCTCGCTCCCGCTGTCGCGGAAGAGAGTGCTGAAGCGTTCGAGGTGCCGCTGCAACCGCTCAGCGGAGACCACCTGCCGCAACCGGCGCTCGACCTCCGTCGCTACCTGGCTCATCGCATCCCTCCCCTACGGTCACACCCGGGCCGGCTGCCGGACGGCGACCAGCTCGGCCACGATCCGTCCCAGCAGCGAGCGGGCCAGGATGACCGGCTTCCCCGTCACCTCGGCCACCACCTGGCGCATCGGCTCGTCCATGCCGATACAGGTCATCCAGACCAGCTCGCAGCCGGCGTCGCGCAGCTCCTCCGCCGCCCGGCGGACTAACGGCAGCCGCTCCTCGCCGGCGTAGGGGGAAGCGCTGGTCACGACCGCTTCGATGCCCAGCGCGCGATAGCGCTCCACCTCGCTCGCCACCTGACCGGGCGAGGGCTTGATGACGCCGAGCTTCCGCCCGAAGGCGAGCGACGCGATCACCGCTGGGAACAGCCGCCCCGGGTTCACGAGCGGCACCGGCGAGTCGATCGCGCTCCAGTCCGCCCCGCAGAGGATCACGACCAGATCGGCCCCCTCGTCCCGCACCAGCTCGTCGACCAGACGCTGCATGCGCGGAAGGATCTTGCGCTGCGAGAGCAGTGTCTCGCCGCCTCCGCGTAGCCGCGCCACGATGCCGACCTCGCCGGGATCCGGTGCCAGCGCAGCGATCTCCTCGGTTCCGAGGCCGTTCAAGTTGCCGCGCTCGACGATCCGGACATCCGGCGGCAGGAGCGCGTGGATATCGGGGATGACGTCGTCGCGCGGTGCCTCGGCGATAGTGACGAAACCGACGGTAGACATCGCCTCATCCTCCCGGGTCACAGCGGCCCATCGGCCCCACTCTATCGCATCTGGCCCGGGCGCGCCCCCCATGTGCGGGTCGAGGCGGCGCGGACTCAGCCCAGCACCGCCTCCACCAGCTCGCGGGCCTGCTCCAGCGCCCAAAGCAGCCGGTTCTGCCCGCGGGTCAGGTGCGCCACCAGGATTCCCCGCCGGTGCGGGTCATCCTTCGCGCCTGGCATCGCCAGCGCCGGCGCCAGATCCGGCAACGGCGGCACGTTCAGCGCCGGGTCGTGCCAGAAGGGGGCCATCCGGCTGTAGTTGACCGGCACCAGGATGCGCGCTAGACGACGCTGCACCGCGTTGATGCGACGCGCCTGCGGGCTATCGGGCGCGCATGCCGGAACCGCGCTGTACAGCCGCTCCAGTGCCCGCTCCAGCGCGTCGACGGCCTCGAAGGCGGGAGAGAAGCTGAACGCGTCACCGGTCGCTGCCTGGTAGCGATCGAGCGTGCGGCGGAACTCTCCGGTGGTACGCGTCCAGTCGAAGGGGTGGATCGGCGCGTTGAGCACCCGCAGCAGCGAAGCAGCATACATGCGCATATCGCGCAGCAGGTTGTCGCGATCGGCAATCTCTAGCGTGTCGTCCTCGGTATGCCACTGGATATTGGCCCCGCACCCGCCGACTGGATAGTACCCGCGCTCCCGGCGAGCTTCCTCCGACATCGTCGAGCTGAGCATGTAGAAGCTGGTGATGCCGATCTGGTTGAACGAGTAGTCGCCGGCGCGCGGCGGCCGTTCCGGCTCGGGCACGATCCCGGTCGTCTCCCGGATGACCGCGTCCACGAACGGCTCGGTCTCGCTCATCGCCGTGAGCTCATTGTAGGTATCGGCCCAGCGACAGCCCGGCGAGTCGCAGTTGATCTGCGCCACGCAGTTGCGGGCCAGCTCGAGACCGAAGGTATCGGCATACCAGGTGGAGCCGGCATAGCGGCCGTGAGAGTGGCCAGACCACCAGGCGATCCGCAGCGAGCGAGCTAGCCGATCGCGGTGCTGCCAGAAGACGCGAGTCAGCTCCAGCATGGTGGCGTCGCCAGTGGCGTTGTCGCCGATGCCGACGTGCCAGGAGTCGAGATGGCCGTGGAGAAGCACGAACTCCTCGGGAACCAGCCGGCCAGGGATCTCGGCCACCAGCACCGGGATCGGGCGCCAGCCGGTATCGAGGCGTGTGGAGAGCGCTACCTGCCCACCACGCTCGGCCAGCGCGATCAGCTCCTGGCCATCGGGGTTATTGACCGCCAGCACCGGGATACTGGGCTGGCGCTTCATGCTGTCGAGATCGGGCGCGCCCCAGATCGTCGTGCAGATGCCCTCATGGATGTAGGTACCCGGGTTGATGAAGATGCCGGCCAGAGCACCGGCGTTCATCACGTCGTTGACCTTGCCTGGGGACGCCATCCCCTCGGTCAGGACGATCTTGCCGCGAACGTCCCGCCCGCCCAGGTCGACGCCGGCGGAGAATACATCGCCGGCCTGGGTTCCACCCGCGCCCGGCACGTAGACCAGCTCGCCGGTGATCTCCTCGCCCCCGGTGGAGACTGACATCGAGACGGTCTTAGCCCGGTAGGCTTTGCCGCCCGGCTCCAGGCTGCGCAGGGTCGCCTCCAACGGGATGGAGATGAAACAGACCGGCTCGTAGAGCGTGTGCGGCACACCCCAGGAGCGCAGGTGCTCCATCAGAATCTCGACCGCCCGCCGCTCGTCCGGCGATCCTGAGAGCCGAACCAGCCGCGAAAACTGCTCGACGATGCTCCAGGGCACATCGAGCGATACCTGCGACAGCAGCTCGCGCTCCAGCGCGGGATCGCTCCAGGTCACGAACGGCCTTGTCGAGGTCATGATCCCTCCCTCTCCTTCTGGTACCACACCCGTTCGCCCGTTACCCGAGGTTGGCCACCAGCGCCGTCGGGCACGCTGGAGGTGGCGATTATGCCGGGCAGACTGCCCAGCCTCCGCCGCGCTCCTCGATCGCGCAGCCGTAGCTCGCCGACATTGCCCGCAGTTTCTCGACGACCCGGGTGGCCTCTGGCCCACTCGCCAAGGCTGGGAAGCCGTCCTCGTCCAGCAGCAGCGGTACCAGCTCGACCACCGGCGGGGCACCCGCCTTCAGCCGCACGAGCACCGATTCCGGCTCCATGAACGCTGGTGGATCCTCGAACAGAAAGTTGCCCAGGCTGTAGAAGATCGGCTTGCCCCGGTACCACTCGATCGGATGCAGGCAGTGCGAGTGGTGACCAGCGATCACGTCAGCGCCGGCCTCGATCAGGGCGTGCGCTAATGGCTGCTGGTACTCGGCCAGCAGGCCGAGGTAGGGAGACAACCAGTGCGGCGGCACGCCCCAGTGGATGCCGACGATCACGACATCAGCCTCTCGCCGGGCCCGACGCACCTGATCGCAGACCCGCTCGAGGTCGCCAGGCTCTGGCCAGCTCCGCACCGGGGGCACCGTGCCCGGCTGCTCAGCCAGCAGGTTGGTATCGACTTCGAAGGAGAAGCGAACCCGTAACGGCGCGATGCCCGGCTTCCCCGGGCCAGCATCCGATTCGACCGGCAGGGTGCTCGCGACGCTGAGCAAGGCGACCTTCGTGCCCTGTGTCGTCAGCCAGGCGGGCGCGAGGGCAGCATCGAGATCCAACCCGGCGCCGCAGCGGGCGATCCCCGCCTCATCGCAGGCGGCGAGCGTATCGAACATCGCCTCGGGGCCGTAGTCCATCATGTGGTTGTTGGCGAGCGTGACCGCAAGGACGCCGAGCTCGCGCACGCTCCAGATGACCTCGGGATCTGAACGCAGGTTGGAGTGCTTGGGCACCCGGTAGCCCCGGCGCGAGAGCGGCATCTCTAGGTTGGCGATCATCAAGTCGCAGGCGAGGATCGCGTCACGAGCGGCCGCGAGCCCCGGTCGGCGGTCGAAGGCATCGTCCGCCAGCGGCCGCCGTAGCATCAGGTCGCCAGCCAGTCCGATAGTCGGCAAGGCGGGAGACGTCATAGCTGCCCCTCCCGGTACTGCGGGTCGAGGGCATCGCGCAGGGCATCCCCGAGGAAGTTGTAGGCGAGGACAGTGAGCAGGATGAGGAGACCGGGATAGAGCGGCAACAGCGGGTTCTCCCAGAGGTAGGCCTGGGAGTTGCTGAGCATGTTGCCCCAGCTCGCTTGAGGCGGCTGGATGCCGAGCCCGAGGTAACTCAGCGCCGATTCGAGCAGGATAGCGTTGGCCACGCCGAGTGTGGCCGCCACGATGATCGAGGGCACAGCGTGGGGCAGGATGTGGCGCAGCAGGATACGTGTGCTCGAGGCGCCCAGCGCCCGAGCGGCCAGCACGAAGTCGAGCTCGCGCGTGCGCAGCACTTCGCTGCGGACGATTCGCGCTACCACCATCCAGCTCGTCACGCCGATCACCAGCACGATATTGCGGAAGCTCGAGCCGAAGACGGCCACGACGATCAGGACGAGGAAGAAGTAGGGAATCGCCATCATGCCATCGGTGATGCGCATCAGCACGCTGTCTACCACGCGGCCGGCATAGCCGCTGACCCCACCGATCAGCGAGCCGATCGCGATCGAGATCACCATCGCGATGAGGCCGACGCTCATCGAAATGCGGGCACCGTAGATCAACCGCGAGAGCACGTCGCGGCCGTTCTCGTCGGTACCCAGCAGGTGTTCGCTCGAAGGTCGCGCGTGGATGTAGAGGATGTCGCCCTCGTTAGGATCGTAGGGCGCGATGAACGGAGCGAGCAGGGCCACCAGGTACATCGCGACGAGGTAAAGCGCTGCGAGTATCGCCACCCGGTTGCGCAGGAAGCGCCGGCGTGCCAGCGCCCACCAGGAGCGACGAGGCCGCTCCTGAACCTGCTCCAGATAGCGGGTCATCGAGGTTCCGGTCATCCTCCCTCGCCCTCTAGCTCAGCCGGATGCGCGGGTCGATGTACGCATAGAGGAGGTCAGTCACCAGACTGCTCAAAACCACGACTAGCGCCACGGTCAACGTCGCGCCCAGCACGACGGGATAGTCGCGCGTCATCGCCGCCTCGACCGCTAGCCGGCCCATGCCGGGCCAGGAGAAGACAGTCTCGGTGATCGCCGCGCCGCTGACGGCACGCGGCAGTAGCACACCGATGATGGTGATCACCGGGATCAGCGCGTTGCGCAGCGCGTGCCGTGTGAGCACCACACGGTTCGGCAATCCCTTGGCCCGGGCCGTTCGGATGTAGTCCTCGCCCAGCACGTTGATCATCCCCGAACGGGTGTACCGTGTCAGCTCGGCCAGGTTCGCGACGACCAGCACCAGGCTCGGCAGGAGGAGATGCTTCAAGCGGTCAACGAGCGAGAACTCGGCGCCCAGCGTATACATCCCACCAGCCGGCAACACCTTGAGCTGCACGGCGAAGACGATGATGAGCATGATGCCGAGCCAGAAGACCGGGATCGAGACCCCGATGAAGCTGAAGCCGGCGATAATCCGGTCGATCGCCGAGTTGCGCTTGAGGGCGCTGAGCACGCCGAGCGGCACCGCCACCAGGATCGAAAGCACCAGCGCGAGCCCGGTCAGCATGACGGTGTTCGGCAAGCGCTCGGCGATCAGCCGGGTGACCGGCTGCACCGTGTTGTAGCTGCTGCCGAAATCGCCCCGCGCAACGTTGCCCAACCACCGGAGGTACTGGACCGGCAACGGGTCGTCCAGCCCGAGCTGCTCGGTCATCTGCTGGATCTGCTCACGGCTCAACTCTGGGTTGGCGAGGAGCGCCGGCCCCCCGGGAGCTGAGTGGATCAGCAGGAAGGTGAGCACGCTGACGAGGAACAGCAGCACCACTGCCTGCAAGAGCCGGCGCACGACATACGCAGCCATTCGCGCCTCTCACCCTGATCGCGGGCATACGGCGCGTCGCCCGAGCCGGCTGACATCCTTACCCTGAGTGCGAGGTCTCGGGCGGGATCGCTCTGCGCGCCATTCGTCCTGGCCTGCCCCGCCCGCCCCTCCCTGCCCGATGCGGGCGGGAGGGGCAGCGAGCACAGAAGGATCCGTCATATGCGCCAGAGCTTGTGCCAGGCGAGCGAGCAACGGCCTCCTGGTTACTCCTCGAGCCAGACCTTCTCCATCCAAGTCAGCGCGTCACGGTAGCCGATCAGAGGCAGGTCCTTCGTCCGCGTGTTCATCGCCTGCAGCTCGCGCGGGTAGTAGAGATAGATGACCGGAAGATCATCCGCGATCAGCTTCTGAATCTCGTGGTAGAGCTGCACGCGCTTGGCCCGATCCGGCTCGCTCCGCGCCTGGACCAGCAACTCGTCGAGCTGCGGGTTCTTGTAGGCCCACCGGTTTTGTGCTGACTCACTGTGGTAGTGGTCGTAGAGGTCGGGATCGGGCGGCGTGATCCACCACTCCATCAGCAGGTCGTACTGGAGGTTGCGGTACTTTTCTAGATGGATCGGCCAGTCCACGATGTCGAGGGTCACCTCGATGCCGAGCTTCTGGTACTGCTGCTGAGCGTAGGTGATGACCTGCTCCATCACCGGGAACCCCTTGGGCCCGTTGAAGAGGATGGTGAAGCGCTCGCCGCTCGCGTTGGTGAGGATCCCGTCCGGCCCCTTCGTCCAGCCGGCCTCTTCGAGCAGCGCGGCCGCCTTCTCCATATCGTACTCGTACGTCGTAACGTCGGGGTTGTAGTAGTCGCCGAGCAGCGGGTTGATCGGACCGGTCGCGACCTGCCCGTACCCGCGCAGCACGCGCTCCACGATCGCCTGTTTGTCGATCGCGTGGGAGAGCGCCCGGCGCACCCGGACATCCTGCAGCCGCGGCACCGAGTGATTGACCGCGAAGAAGTAGTAGTTGACCTGCGGCGCCTCGCGGATTTCGACATTCTCCGCCCCCTGCAGAGCATCGACCTGCGGCGGCTCGATGACGGCGAAGTCGACTTCCCCTGCTCGCACCTGAGCGACCCGGGCATTGCCGTCCGGGATGACCTTGAACACGATCCCGTCGAGGTACGGAGCCCCGTCGAAATAGTCAGGGTTCGCCACCACCTCCAGGTGGCTCCCCTGGACGAACTCCTTGAACTTGAACGGCCCGGTTCCGACCGGATTCGCGATGAATTCGGTCGGCTGGTTCAAGTCCTTCCCCTCGAGCAGGTGCTTGGGCACGATGGCCTGGTTGTACCCCAGCATCACCGGGAAGGGCGCGAACGGCCGCTTCAGGACGAAGCGCACGGTGTATTCGTCGACCACTTCCACGCGATCGATCGACGACACCGGCCCGCGCAGTGCCGCGTTGACGTTGGGGTTGAGAATCGCATCGAAGGTGAACTTCACGTCCTCAGCGGTAAAGGGCTGACCATCGTGCCACTTCACGCCCTGCTTGAGCGTGAAGGTGTACTCGGTCAGGTCGTCGTTCGCCTCCCAGGATTCGGCCAGGTCGGGTACGACCTCGATCTGGTTGTCCTTGAGCTGGTACTGCGTAAGGCAGTTATAGATCGTCTTGTTCACCAGCAGGTCGGCCAGCGCGCCGGGGATTGTAATTGGATAGGCCGTCGGGTTGGCATGGAGCGCCATGCGCCAGACCCCGCCGCGTCGCGGCTGGCCAGCACTGGTGGTCGGGGTAGCGGCTGGTTGCTGGGCCGGCGTCGTCGCGGCGGCGGCCGTCGGGCTCGGCTGAGCGCCAGTAGCGCCGCTCGGGGTCGACGCACCGCCCTCCTCGCCCCCGCCGCAGGCCGCCAGAGCGGCGCCCGAGACGAGCGCGGCGCTGCTGAACATGGCGAGCTGGAGCAGCTCGCGACGCGAGACACGCACGCCAGCGCCGCGGAGTTGCTGGAGCACCCGGTCGACTGACTCTCCCATCGATGCCTCCCTCCTCGTCACCTCGAAGCCTCCTCACGATTCGCCACTCTCGATCGAAACCGATCCGGGGTATCGGCCGTCACCGGAGCTCCACACCAGCCGGGAGCGCCTGACCGTTCGACCCGGCCAAGCGGTAGCCCAACCGCCGGGAGATCTCCGCAGCGGCAGCCGTCACGGCCGCGCGGTAGCGCGCCCGTTCGGCCGCACCGAAGCGCGAGACCGGCATGGCGATGCTCACGCCGGCGATCACTACTCCGTGGCGGTCGAAGATCGGCGCAGCGATGGCGCAGGCACCGAGGTCCAGATCCTCGTCGCTCACGGAATAGCCGCGCTCGCGGATCGCCGCCAGCTCCGCCCGGAGCGCGTCGGGGTCGGTGATCGTCCGCGGGGTGAACCGCTGGAGCGGCTGGCGATGGGTCAAATAGCGCTCGATGCTCTCCGGCGCCGAGAAGGCGAGCAGCAACTTGGGCACGGCCCCCGCATGGAGCTGAAAGCGGGCGCCGATCTTGGCCGTGATCTGGAGGAGCCGCGCGCTGTCGCGCTTGTCGATGCAGATCGCCGTGAACTCGTCGGCGCGGGCGATCAGGTTGATCGTCTCGCCAGTCTCCTGCGCCAGTCGATCGAGTACCGGACCCGCCGCCTGGACCAGCGAGGAGCCGCGCGAGGCGACCGCCCCGAGCTCGGTCAGCGCGTAGCTGAGCGTATACGTCTTCGCCTCCGGATCCCAGTTGAGCAGACCCTCGGCAGTCAACGTCCGCAGCAGCCGGAACACCTGGTTCTTGCTGAGTCCCGTAATCTGGCTCAATTCGGTGACGCCGAACCTGTGCGGAGGCGTGAGGAAGGCACGCAGGAGCTGAACGGCTCGCCCAACGGCGTCGATGTAGTAGCGTGTAGAAGCGACGGTTGTTTGATTCATTCAAACTCCGTTCTACTCTCAGTAACATCCTAGAGGAATCGGCCCGCCCTGTCAAGCGGAGCAGCGCCAGAATGCTGTGCCGGCACGCCGGGATCGCAGGTTGCCTGTGCGTGCCTGAGCCGCGCATCGGCACGGCTACCGTCAGGTGCGACGCCGCATGCCGGAGCGTAGGAACGTTACGGGATCGCGATAGGTGACCGGGTACCGAGGAGGTGGTGGTACTGGTAGGCCACGGCTGCGGCCTACCCTCTGACATCAGCCGCTGCCGGAGGCCTGCCCTGAGCGCGAACGAATGGCGCCGAGCTTACATGCTCACCAGAACACGCTACCGGCGAGCGCGTGCGGCGCTCAGCGCCGCTCCTGCGGTGGATGGGAGGATGGCGGTGAACCCTTCAGGCGGCCCTGGAGCCTGCCGAGGAGTTCGCGACGGGAGCCGGCACGGGCCGCGCGGGTATTCTCTTCGGACACCGCCTCGGCCAGCTCGGCGCGCAGGACCGGCACCTCGCGCGGTGCTTCGATCCCGACCCGCACTCGCTCTCCCTCTACCGAGAGGATCACCACCCGGATGCCGTCGCCGATGACCAGCGCCTCGCCGGGCCGCCGGCTGAGGACGAGCATCGGTCGCCTCACTTTCCGGCCGGAGCGACCGGATGCCGCGTGCTCCAGGGTGAACCCGACAGCACGACTTGCGAGCCGCAGCCGCGCCCGAAATCGAGCACCAGCGGGCCGAGCAGGTTCGCGGTGACCGAGTCGTCCGCGTGCACCGACAGCGTGCAGTAGAGCCGCACGGACGGGTCACGTCCCAGACCGAGGGCGTGCAGTAGCCCGAGATCATCGGGGTTCAGCGTCGACAGGAAGCCGGGTACCAGGTCCTCCACTTCAGCCAGGACGAACGCGACGTCCTCATCATCGAGCGATTGCAGCACTGCAAGCCCGGGCACCTCGCCCGGCACGACGAACGCGAAGCGCCGCCACTCCGGGCAGCCGACCAGACCGAAGGGGAAAACGATCTCGACCGGCTCCCGGCCTGGGGCAACCTCGAGGCTTCCCGAGGCCGGCTGCTGGCTCTGCTTGGGCATGCTCATGGAAAGCTTTCCTTTCTGTCAAGAGGAGGCTCAGCGCAGGTAGTCAGCCAGCGTAGGCTGAATCGCCTTGGCGCCGGCCTGGAGCGCGGCACGGTAGGTCAACTCCTCCTTCGCGAAGCGGGTGATCGCCTCGGCCATATCGGTATCGTGGGCCTCGCTCAAGAGCCGCAGCGTGCTGGTATGCGCGTCGAGCAGCCGGTCGCGCTGGGCGTCGAGCCGGTTGACCCGGGCGCCGACCTCAGCCTGGGCGGCGAGAAGCTGGCTGTGGGCGCTGTCGAGCTGGCTGAGGCTCGCCTGAATGGCAGCGGCATTGCCGAGCGCGACGGCATCGCGGGCGGCCTTGACCGCTTGCAGCACCGGCAGAATCGCCACGTCGCCCGTCACGTTGATGGGAAGAGTGACGCCGGCATCGATCATCCGCTCCAAGCTACCACTGTCGCCCTGATAGGTCGGGGGGTCGGTCGTCAGGTCGAACGGCTCGGTCTGCGTCCTCTGGCCAGCGAACAGGTACTGACCCGCGTGAGCGAAGTTGCCGGTGTTGGCGATCTGCTGCTGCAGCGCCGTCAACTCCTGCCAGATCGCGTTGCGGTCTGGAGCCGAGAGCGTGTCGTTGGCTGCCTGGACGACCAGCTCGCGTGCCCGCTGCAGGGCGTTACCGATGGTCGTCAGCGCCTGGTCGGTCAGGTCGAGCCAGGAGCGGGCCTGCTCGACGTTCTGCACGTATTGCTCGATCTGCGCGCTCGCCGATTGGAGCCGGAGGATCGTCGCCGCGCCGACCGGATCGTCTGACGGCCGGTTGACTCGTTTGGCCGACGTGATCTGCTCGTGGACGCGCTCCATCCGGCTCAGGTTGCGCGAGAGGTTGCGCAGCAGGGTATCGACCAGCATCCCATGAGTGACGCGCATGCCCTACTCCTATCGCCCGACGATGCCCATACCGTTGATAATGCGGTCGAGCATCTCATCGACCGCCGTGATCGCTCGCGCTGCCGCCTGGTAGGCGTGCTGGAATTTGACCAGGTTCGCCATCTCTTCGTCGATCGAGACGGCAGAGATCTCCTGCCGCTGCCGGTCGATCGCCTGCACCAGCGTCTCCTGGTTCTCCTTCGCCACCCGCGCCTGCCGGGAATCCCCGCCGAGTTCGGCAATCAGCGCATTGTAGAAATCATTGACCGTGGCAGTATTGCTATTCATCACCAGCGCGTAACGGAGATCGGCGATCTGCCGGGCCACGTCGTTGTTCCCGGGCGCCCCCGGGGCGCTCGATGCCGCAATCAGAGCTGGGTCGCTCACCAGAGCGGGATTCACTCGGAGGTCGCCGCTCGGCAGTATCTCGAAGAAGTCGCGCCCGCGTGGTGGCGGCAAGGTATCGGTCAGCCCGTAGCCAGTTTGGTGCAAGGCGTTCACCTCGTTCGCTAGGGCATCGCGGATGCTCTCCGCCTGCGCCAGCAGGCCAGGCACGACCGTGTTGTGAAGGTCGAGCAGCGCTGTCAGCGAGCCGCGCTGGATCGCGGCCGCGCTGCCGCTCGCCTGCCAGGCGATGCTCGCCGTCCCGCCGGAGATGACGACCTCGAGTGCGAAGGACTGATCCTGGTCGACCAGCGGATAGCCTCCGAGGTACAGGTTGACGGCGCCGTTGGGGAGCGTCCGCGCGGTGACGCCGGTGAACTGCGCGAGCTGGTCCAGCAGCAGGTCGCGCTGGTCGGCCAGGTCGTTCGGATTCTGGCCCGTCGCGATCGCAGCGGTGATCTGGGCATTGAGCGCCGCCACCCGCTCGGCGATGCTGTTGACCTCGCCTGTCTGCAAAGTCAGTTTCTGGACCAGGTCTTCCTGGAGCTGTCCGAGTTGCTGGCGAATGCGGTTGATGTTCGCTGCGAGCGTAGTCGACTCCTGCACCAGGCTGGCCCGGGCGGCCAGGTCCTCTGGCTGGTTCGTGACCGCCTGCCAGGCTCGCCAGAAGCGATCCAGGAGAGCGCCCAGACCGTTCTCACCCGGTTCGTTGAAGATCCCTTCGAGCTGCGTGTAGGTAGCCACTCTGGTAGACGCGTCCCCTAGCGCCTCGGACTGCACACGGAGCTGGAAATCGAAGACGTACTCCCGCACCCGGGTGATCGCCGCCACGGTCGCGCCGGTGCCGACCTGCCCAGCGAGCGCGCTCCGGTTGAACGCCGGCACGGTATAGGGTGCGGTGGGCGTGAACAGGACGCGCTGGCGCGAGAAACCAGGAGTGTTCGCATTCGCCACGTTGTGGTTGCTGGTGTCGACCGCCCGCTGCTGGGAGATCAGTCCCCGGTAGGCCGTCTCCAAAGCCCGGAACGACATGCCTCACGCCTCTCCGCTCGCCACCTCGGCCCCTCGATCCCTACCTGGAACTATCGGCACAGGAGGCCAGGGCTTGAGCCGAACCCGATCTCCTGGTACCGGGGTACCATGTCGGAGAGCGCCAGAACGCCGTGCGCCGCGAGACGGCGCAGCGCGCCCGGCGAGGCCGGGCCTACCGCACGCGTTCGATCTGCCGGCCACACTGTTCATGCCGAGGCGTCGATGAGGCGCTGCTCTTCGAGTTCGACGGCCCGGCGGTGGGCGTAGTCCGTCCCGGCGGCGAGCTGCTCCTGAACCGCGACCACCAGATGGTGATTAAGCGTGAAGAGCGTCTCGAGAAGGTGTAGCGTCCGCGTCCGCTGCTCCCGCAAGCGAGCCAGCTCGGCCTCCACTTCGCGCTGGAGCTGAGCGAGGGAGCGATCATCCACGCCGGCCTCGGAGCGCACCCCGGTCTGGAACGCGCGCAGCTCTGAAGCGAGCCCGTCATACGCGGTACCGGCTAGTTCGGCCGCCTCTTCGACTCGCCTGATGGCAAGGTGAACCGCGGCAAGATCCCCGCGGCTCACGGCCCGCTCCAGCTCGGCCAACTGAGCACGAACGGAGCGCAGGGTTCGGAGCTGTTCTGCCAGTCGGGAAACCAGGCTCATGTGAGGTCCGGACGCAGCTTGGCCACGAGCCGCACAGCCAGTTCAGCCGGATCGACCGAATACCGGCCGGACTCGATCGCCTGGCGCAACTCGGCGACACGCTCCACGCGAACGTCGGGAGCTTGCTTGACGGTCTCGATCGCCCGCTGGAGCTCGCGCAGGTGTGGCGAGAGTTCGACAGCCTGGCCGCCGACATGGATGTCATCGCGTTGATCGGAGGAGACGACGTTGCGCGACCTCAATTCAGGCCGCTCTGTCGTGTCGACCCGCTGTACTTGAGCGTCGGTGGCCGATGGCCCGATACCCTGTACCATTCCGATCCTCAACCCCCTCTACACGCGAAAGCTGGGCGAAAAACACTCGCTATGATCCCATATCGGCCGACTCGCTCGAAAGCTTAACCCACCGGCATGGCAGGGTTCAGCAGCTTTGCGTATCGAGGGCATCGGAGGCACGAGGCTACGAGCGCGTCCGGATCACCAGGCCGAGCATCTCGTCGAGGGTCTCCAGCGCCCGCGCGTTGGCGCTGTAGGCCCGTTGGGCCTCGATCATCTGGACCATCTGGTCCGCCAGATCAACGTTGGACGCTTCCAGCATGCCGCTCGCGATCGCCGGCCAGCCATCCGTCGCTGGCACCCCGAGCTCCGGCGCGCCCGCCGCCGGCGTGGCGACGAAGCGGTTGTTCCCGATCGCCAGCAGTCCATTAGGATTGGGGAAACGTGCCAGCACGATCTGCCCCAGCGGCTGGGGCTCGGTGGCGCCAGCGGGCAAGCCATAGATTACCCCGCGCTCGTCCACGTGGCTCACTCGAACGCCGGCTGGAACGACGATAGGTGGGGTCAAGAGACTGCCGTCGCCGAGCGTCAACCGCCCTGCTCCGTCTATCGAGAGCGTGCCGCTACGGATGTAGGCTGTGACGCCTTCGGGCGTGGTGACCTGAAAGAACCCATCCGATCCGAGAATAGCCACATCGAGCAGATTGCCGGTGACCTGTACCGGCCCCTGAGTAAATGCCCGGCTCGTTCCGTTGAGGATGACCCCGCTACCCACGTCCACCTGGCCGAGCACGGTCGCGCCGGCCCGCGCCACCCGCACGTCTTGCGGTGGCAGCGCAGCGAACTCGGCCCGCGCCGCTTTGTACCCGGTGGTGTTGCTATTCGCCAGGTTGTTCGCGATGACGTCCAGCCGCTGCTGCTGGGCTCGGATCCCGCTGACCGCCGGGAAGTAGAGGCTGCTCATCGGCCGTCCCCCTACGCGCTGATCTTGCCGATCTCGTTGACCGCTAGCCGCAGCGAGTCATCGGCGATCTGGAGTGCCCGCTGAGCCAGGGCGTAGCTGCGGTTCGCCGCCAGCATATCGGTGATCGCCCTGGTAATGTCGACGTTCGACTGTTCCAGGAACCCCTGGCTCACGCCGGCGGTCTGTGATGGCACGCCGGCGACATCGCTGGTGTAACGGTTCTGCTCGACGAGCTCAAGCTGGGCATCGGCAGGGAATTCGGTCAACAGCAGCCGGCCGATCACCTGGTCGTTCACCCGCACCGTGCCATCTGGATCGACCCAAACATCGCCGGGTGGGATCGTGATCGGCCCTCCCTCCCCGAGGACCGGGAAGCCGTCCGCAGTCACGAGGCGCCGCTGCTCGTCCAGCCGGAAGCGTCCATCGCGCGTGTACTGCAGCCCCTCCGGAGTCTGGACGGTAAAGAAGGCCGCGCCGGCGATCGCCAGATCGAGCGGTTGTCCCGTCTCGACAAGTGCCCCCTGGCTGAGGTCGAGTTCCGGTTGATCGAGCCGCACTGCCGTCGAGATACTCCCGATGAGCCGCACATCCGCTCTGGCAACCCGGCTGAGCAGCATCTCCCGGAAATCGTTGACGCCGCTGAGCTGCTGGCGATAGCCCGGCGTGTCGACGTTGCTCAGGTTGGTGCTGATCGTTAACTGGCGCGCCATCTGGGCCATCATGGCCGAGGCAGCCTGGTAGATCGTTCGGATCATCGACCCCTCCCAACCCCTCTCGCTCGTCGCAAGCGCAGGAGACCGAGGAGCAGCACGGTGTTCGCGCCCACCAGCCCTGCCCACTGGCCGGGCAGGGTCGCACCTTCGCCGGTCTTGGGTAGCACGGGTGGCACGAGCTGCAGCTCGATCGGAGTGCCGGGGAAGGCTCCTACCAGCACTCGCCTCGGGTCCGGAGTTGCCGGATCAGGATCCGGTTCTGGCTCGACGGTCACCAGCACGATGTCCCACCCGAGGTCTGGAATAGGCTCAGGGAGGAGGAAATCGACGTGGGTGACCGGTGTATCCCTCTCTACCGAAAACCGGCCGAGCGAGCGGGTCTCGCCCGATTGCGACTGCAGCAGCCAGAGCTCGTAGCGCTCGTTCCCACCGAGCGGCGGCAGGCCGACGAGATCGGCGCGGATATCACCCTCTTCCAGTACCAGCATGACCACGCCGTTGGCGTCGGGAGGCCCCCAGGTGGTCATGACCGGTACATGAGAGAGGATTACCCGCACTGGCAGTGCCTCGGCCCCCGCCCCCATGTTGCCCGCCACCAGCCCACCGAGTGCCAGCAGGAGAGCCGCCAGAACCCGCAGTATCGGCAGATCACGCCGGCTGGCTGCCATCAACCTACCGCTCCAGGTCGCTCGACCGCCAGGGAACGCCAGCATAGCCGCCGTTGCCGGCCTCATCACTCGAGGCATAGATCGCCGGCTGGCTCAGATCGAGCGAGCCGCGCAGCAGCCGGCGGAGCGATTCGGGTGAGGACTGGAGGAGCTGGTCAGCCACTGCCGACGCCTCCGCAAAGGTGCCGGAGTTTGCGAAGCCGGCAACGGCGGCTGACTCGATCGTCCAAGGCGCCGGCTGAGACCCACGCGCCAAGCCCTCGAGGCTCGGGAGCCGGTCGTCGTCCCAATCCAGGGCAAGCGCAGCGGGATCACCGGGGCGGAGGGTCTGGAGTTGCTCGTACAGCAGGCTGAAGTCGCGCTCGATCGCGCGCTGGCGCTGCCAGAGAGCAGCACTGGTCCAGGCTGCTACGGACGCAATGCCCAGGAGCCCGATCAAGGCGATCGCTTCCATCTCCGGAAGACCGACGAAAAGCGGAGCTATCATCGGACGTTCCTCCTGACTAGAGGGTCAAATCGCTACTGTGAACGCCACGCTCCTGCAGAAGCGTGCGCAGTTGCAGCCGCACACGGGTGAGGATCTGGCTGATGCGTGATTCGCTGATTCCCAAAATCTCGCTGATCTCGCGCATGGTCAACTCCTCGTAGTAGTAGAGCGAGAGGATCAACCGATCCCGCCCGCTGAGCTGCTCGAGCGCCGCAGCCAGTCGATCGGCCAAATCCGTCTGCACGGCGAGATCGTCCGGATCGGGCGCGTCGTGGTCAGCGAGCTGCTCCTCGAGCGTCAGCTCATGAGAATCATCGGCATTATTGAGCGGGAGGAACAGGCAGGCCACGTCCTGGATCGCCTGGTGCAACTCCTGCACGCTGAGCCCCAGGTACTCGGCGATCTCGGCCTCGCTGGGCATGCGGCCGGACGCGGCGAAGAGCTCGCGCGTCGCCTGCTCGATCTGCCGCGCTCGATGCCGGGCGCCGCGCGGGACGATGTCCAGCGAGCGCAGGGCATCCAGGATCGCGCCACGGATACGGAGAGCCGCGTAGCTCTCGAACTTGACGCCCCGCGAGGGATCGAATCGATCGATCGCTTCGATGAGGCCGATCGTGCCGTATCCGATCAGATCGTCGCGTTCCAGGCTCGGTGGCAGGGAGATCCGCAAGCGGTCGACGACGTACTTGACCAGTGGCGCGTACTGCTGAATGAGCTGCTCACGGGTCGTCGTGTCGTGGCTCATGGTGTAGCGCTGCCAGAGCCGCGCCGGCTGGTCCAGATTGGTCGATGGCATTGCCGTCATCGGTCTCCCCCATCACCTGTCGGCTACGACACGGTCCGCTAGCCCTCCGCGCCATTCCCCGCCGGAACCTGGTCGCTCCGCTCGTACGTCGCCACTGGCTCTTCGATCAGCTCGTCGGCGATGGCATCCTGGCGGCAGGCCAGTAGCAGGATCCGCTCGATGATGAGCCCGGCGCCGAGCACGATCAGCAAGGCCAGCGCGCTGCTGGTCGCAACCCAGGCGAACGGCTGCTGGCGCACCAGCCCGGCCCCGTAGACCGCGAGGAAGACCACGACCCCGGCCAGGATGACCAGGTGCCGGCCGGGGACCGGATTGGAGCTGCTCTGGAACTGGCGCGTCGAATGCTGCCGCATCTGCCTCGCCTGAACTCACCCGGAAAGCCGGAGTACCGATAAGCGCTCGAACCTCACTAGCCGATACGTCGCAGCCAGCATAGTGACCGGCCTGGCAAGTCCTGAAGCCCCCACGGTCCAAGCTGAGCCAGTCGGGTGGTACTAGGCCCGGTGGGCCACAGGTCCTACCGCAACCGGCGACGACCGCAGCTCGCGATCCAGCGTCCACGCCACCAGCTCGGCCAAAGCCGCAGGGCTCGCTGGGACCAGGTCATCGGGCACTTGTGGCCCGGTCGCGAGCCCTGCCAGCGGCAGGCCGAGCTGCTCGGCGATCCCGATGCAGGAGGCCGCTCGGCGGGTCTCGTCGAGCTTGGTCAAGAGGAGCACGGTAGGGTTCAGGCGGAGGAAGCGGCGCCCGATATCGATCAGCTCGGCAGTGTCCCCGGTCACAGCCAGCGCCAGACAGCAGACGATCGGATCGCGGGAGCCGAGATCGTCGCGCAGCCGCTTCAACTGCGCCTGGTCGTACGGGTTGCACCCCGGCGTATCGATCAGGATCAGATCGGCTCGACCGGCGGCTGCTACGGCCTCAGCCAGCTCTACCCGGTTGCCGACGACCACGCATGGGATCCCTAGGTGTTCGGCCCAGGCAGCCAGCAGGCTACCGGTGATCGGATTAGGATCGAGCCCGAGCAGCGCGATGCGCGCATACCGACGCCGGAGCTGGCTCGCCAGCTTGGCGATCGTCGTGGTCTTGCCGACACCGCTGGGGCCGATCAGCGCGACGATGGACTGGCGTTGCTCGGCCGGCGGCAACGTGCAGAACCTGATCTGACGGGCAAGAGCGGTCGCCAGCGCGGCGCGGCGCTCCTCCGTCGGCCGCGCGCGGGTGCCGTCGTATACTGCGGCCAGCCGCTCGGCCAGCGTGGCGCTGATCCCCAGGCGCTGGAGCTTGCGCATGGCAACCTCGATCGGCGAGGTGCGATGACCTCCCGGCTCGCGCCCCTGCGCGCCGGGTGCTCGATCCGGCGAGCCTCGCAGCGCCCCGCCGATCAGCGGCCCGGCCACACCCTGCTGGTGGGCAGCGATGGCACTGATCTCGACAGTGCCTTCCCGGCTCTGCCCGGGCACGACCGGGCTGATCCGGCGCACCTCGAGGATCAGCGCATCGGGTCCCAGTTCGGCCTTGGCCAGCCGGATCGCTTCCTGGACGGTTGCCGCGCGATAGGTGTATGGCATCGTCTCATCCTCTCACCGATCCAAGCACCTGAACCTGCACGCCAGGCGCGACCTCCTGGAAGGCCAGCACAGCCAGGTTCGGGAGCGAGCGTCGCAGCAGCCGGCTCAAGCCCAGCCGGATCGTCCCCGGCACGAGCAGCACCGGCTGGTGCCCCATGCCGGCCATACGCTCCATCTCGTGCGCCAGGTTGGCGACCAGCCGCTGGAGTCGATCGGGGCTGATCAGGAGCTGGGGCCCCTCATCCGTCGGGTGTACCGCGTCGCCCAGCTCGGCACTCAGCTCGGGGTGCAGCGTGATGGCGTAGAGGAACCCATCCGCCTCGAGATACTGCTGCGTGATGACCGGGGCGAGCGCTGCCCGCGCGTGCTCGGCCAGCGCCGCCACGTTGCGGACACTTCGCGCGTGGTTCCCCAGCGTCTCTAGGATCGTGACCAGGTCCCGGATCGGAACTCCCTCGCTGAGGAGGTGCTGGAGGATCTGGTGAACCTCGCTGAGCGAGAGGAGGTGTGGGATGAGCTCGTCGACGACTGCGGGATGATCCTGCCGCACGAGATCGAGCAGGCGCTGGACATCCTGGCGGCGCAGGAGCTCAGCCGCGTGACCGCGGATAACCTCGCTGAGATGGGTGGTGACCACCGAGGCGGGGTCGACGACGGTGTAGCCCTGCAACTCGGCCGCCGGCCGCTGGGCCTCCTGCACCCAGACAGCCGGCAACCCGAACGCCGGCTCCTTGCTCTGGATACCCTCGATCTCGGGTGGGCCACCAGCGGGGCTCATGACCATCAGCCGGTCTGGGTAGATCTCTCCCTGGGCCACTCGCACGCCGCGCAGCAGTACCCGGTACTCGTTCGGCCGCAGTTGCAGGTTGTCGCGGATACGGATCGTCGGGACGATCATGCCGAGCTCCTGGGCGATCTGCTTGCGCAGGAGCGTGATGCGGCGCAGGAGTTGGCCGCCCGCGGACTGATCGACCATCGGGATCAGCCCGTAGCCGATCTCGAGCTCCAGCGGGTCGACGCTGACTAGCTCGGGCAGCGAATCCTCGGGCTCGGCAGCCGGCGCCGCAGGCTCACCGGCTGGAGGAGCAGCAGGTCGGCGCAGAAGCCGGCTGGTCAGCAACAGTCCAGCCGCCCCCACGAAGAAGGGCAGCTTGGGCAGACCAGGTGCTAGGCCGAGCACAGCGAGAAGCACCCCCGCGATCGCCAGCGCTCGCGGCGTACTCAAGATCTGGCGCGCGACATCGAGGCCCAGGTTCGTATCGGCGGCACTGCGGGTCACGATGATGCCGGTTGCGGTGGAGATGAGCAGCGCCGGGATCTGCGAGACCAGCCCGTCACCGACCGTCAGCAGGGCATAGGTCTGGAGCGCCTCGCCGAGCGGCATGCCGTGCTGGAGCGCGCCGATGGCGATGCCTCCGACGATGTTCACGACGATGATCACGATGCCAGCGATCGCGTCGCCCTTGACGAACTTGCTGGCACCGTCCATCGCCCCGTAGAAATCGGCTTCGCGAGCGATCTCCTCGCGGCGCCGCCGGGCCTCGTCTTCGGTGATCAACCCGGCGTTGAGATCGGCATCGATGCTCATCTGCTTGCCGGGCATGGCATCGAGCGTGAAGCGGGCGGCGACCTCGGCCACGCGCCCGGCGCCGTTCGTGATGACCACGAACTGGATCACGACCAGGATCAAGAAGACGATGATACCGACCACGTAGTTGCCGCCCACGACGAACGTGCCGAACGAGCGGATCACCTCCCCGGCATCGCCCTGCAGCAGGATCAAGCGGGTCGAGGTGATGTTCAGCGCCAGCCGGAACAGCGTCGCCAGCAGGAGGATCGAGGGGAAAGCCGAGAACTGGAGCGGCTCCTGCACGTAGAGCGCGACCAGCAGGATCGTAATCGCGGCAGCGATGTTCGTCGTTATCAGCACGTCGAGCAGGCGCGTCGGTACCGGGATGATCATGATGGCGACGATGGCGACCACGCCCGCTGCCAGCATCACGTCGCTGTAGCGGACGAGCCGCCGCAGCCCCACCACCGTCGCCTCGCCTGGCCTGGCTGCCATTCCTTCCCTCCCTGATGCCCGGCTAGCGGAGTCGCAGCCGGTACACGTACGCGATCACGTCGGCGACCGCCTCGTAGAGGGTCACCGGGATCTCCTGACCGACCTCCACCGCGCGGAAGAGCGACTGCGCCAGCGGGCGGTTCTCGAGCACCGGGATGGCGTGCTGCCGCGCCACCGCCTTGATCCGCTCGGCCAGGTGGCCGGCTCCCTTGGCGACGACGACCGGGGCACGCATGCTCCGAGCGTCGTAGCGGATCGCGACGGCCAGGTGCGTCGGGTTAGTCACGACGACGGTCGCCTTCGGCACCTCCGCCATCATCCGGCGCTGGGCGTACTGGCGCTGGAGGCGGCGGATGCGTGCCCTGATCTCCGGGTCGCCCTCGGTCTGCTTCAGCTCGTCCTTGAGCTCCTGGCGGGTCATTCGGAGCCGCTGCTCGAGATCCCAGCGCTGGAAGCCATAGTCGAACAGCGAGAGCGCCAGAAAAGCCGCTCCGGCGCGAAGCCCGAGGTCACGGATCGAGCGGCCGATGGCTTGCCCAATGCTCAGGGGATCGGCGCCGGTGAGCGTGGCGAAGAGCGCGAGATCGGCTCGCACCAGCGGGTAGGTGACCGCGCCGATGACGACGATCTTGATCACCGCCTTCGCTGTCTCGAAGGCGCCGCGGCGCGAGAGGATGCGCTGGAAGCCAGCGACCGGGTCGATACGCTTGAGATCAGGCTTCAACGCGGCCGGCGCGAAGACGACCCCAACCTGCGCCAGCGTGCTCGCGACCCCGGTCAGGAGCATCAGGCCGAGCAGCGGCAGGGTGATCCGGAAGAAGACGCTGCCCGCATCCCAGCCGAGCTGTGCCAGGCTCGCAGTCGTCAAATCCTCCCGCGGCAGGCGGCTGAAGGCTCCCTGGAGATAACGGCTGACGTGATCGAAGGCGTAGGCGCCGTACCAGGGAAGGAAGAGCCCGACAGCGAGCAGCCCCAGCGCCGAGGTGAGATCGGCACTGCGGGCCACTTGGCCCTGCCTGCGGGCCTCCTGTCGCCGCCGTGGCGTTGCGCGTTCAGTGCGCTCGCTAGCCATGTCTCTCCTATCGAAGCACCTGCAGCATCTGCGCCACCGAGTCGCCGAGCTCGCGCGTCACCACGTCTGCCAGCACGCGGACGAGGAAGGGGAGCGTAAGGGCGAGCAGCAGCAGTCCAGCGAAGACTTTGGCGGACAAGCCCACGAAGAAGACGTTCATCTGCGGCACCATCCGGCTCAGGATGCCCAGCGCGACGTCGGCGACGAGCAGCGTGCCGGCGATCGGCAACCCTAGCCTCAGGGCATCGGAGAACATCGCCGCGCTCAGCTCGACCAGCGTCTGGTCGGCGCCGGGCGCCGGGCTGACCCCGCCGAGTGGGATGGTCTGGAAGCTGCTCTGGAGCCCGAGCAGCAAGAGGTGATGGCCATTGGTGATGAAGAGCAGCAGGGCGGCCAGCGCCAGGTAGAGCGTGTTCAGGGCCGTCCCCTGCACGTTGAGCGTTGGATTGAAGACGTTCGCCAGGCTGAACCCCAGTTGAAAGCTGATGATACTGGCCGCCATCTCCACGGCGGCGAAGATCATCGCGACCGCCAGCCCGAGCGCCAGGCCGACCAGGAACTCCTGCGCCAGCGCCAGGACGAACCGCTCCGCGCGGCTGAGCGCAACGGCGTCGGCCTGCACGAAGGGGCTGAGCATCAGCGCCAGGATCACGGTGAGGGCAACCTTGGCCTGGTTCGGAACCGAACGGCCACTCAGTCCTGGGATCAGCGTGATCACCAGCCCGATGCGGACGGACATCAGGAGGAAGACAGCCATCGAGCTGGGGAGCAGCGGGGAATCGACCACCATCGGTCAGCACCTCCCGGCGCGGTCACCGGCGCAGCAACGGCAGCATCGTGAGCACCTCCACGGTGAAGGCAGCGAGCTGCCGCGCCATCCACGACCCGGCGAAGAGCACGACCAGGAAGGCGACCACGATCTTCGGGATGAATACGAGCGTCTGCTCGTTCACCTGCGTCACCGCCTGCACGATGCTGACCAGCAGGCCGACGGCCAGGATCGCTGCCAGCAGCGGGAACAGAACCAGCAAAAGCGTGGTGATAGCGGTGCGTGCCAGTTCCAGCAGCATCAGCTCGTTCATCGCCCCCTGCCTCTCACGCGAAGCTGCTGACCAGCGACCGCACCAGCAGGTCCCAGCCATCGACCATGACGAAGAGGAGGATCTTGAAGGGGAGCGAGACCACAACCGGAGGCACCATGATCATCCCCATCGCCATCAGCGTGCTGGAGACGATGAGATCGATGATCAGGAAGGGAATGAAGATGACGAAGCCCATCATGAACGCTGTCTTCAGCTCGCTCAGGATGAAGGCCGGTACTAAGACCCAGGTAGGCACATCGTCGGGGTTACGCGGACGGGGCAGGTTGCCGAGATTCATAAATAGGGCGATGTCCTTCTCGCGCGCCTGCTCGAACATGAACTGGCGCAGGGGGGCGAGCCCGCGGTCGAAGGCGGTTCGCTGATCGATCTCGCCGGCCAGGTAGGGCTGGAGCGCCGCCCGGTTGATCTCCTGCCAGACCGGCGCCATCACGAAGATCGTCAAGAACAGCGAGAGGCCGATCAAGACCTGGTTCGGTGGGAGCTGGGGGATGCCGATCGCGTTCCGAACGAACGAGAGCACGATGATGATCCGGGTGAACGAGGTCATCACCATCAGGATGGCCGGAAGCAGGCTCAGCAGCGTCAGCAGGAACACCAGCTCCAGCCCCGAGGCCAGTGAATTCACCTGGCCATCCGGCGACCCGCTCTGCACGTTGATCTGGGTATTGCCGAGCGTAGCGTTCAGGCCACACGCCGAGGTCAGGAGCGCGATGCCGAGCACGGCGCAGATGCGCCGCACCCGGCGTAGCCACGCCGCCGGTCGATCGGAGGGACTCGGTGCGTAATCCGCAGTGCTGGCCGTGGCCATCGTTATCCTCACCGGCAGTGGCGATTCGGGCTGCCGCCTGGCGCGCGACGACAACCTACATCTCATCCCTTCCCGTCGCTGCACTCTACGCCGGCGCTCGGAGAGCGGGCATGCCCAGCGCGTCACGGCTTGGCGAGGTACAGCGGTACCGATGCGGTAGGGCCTGCTTCCTGTTCGGCCCTGTGGCTGGAGTACTCATCGGGTTGGGACTACCGGCAGCTTGGCGCCCTGGGTACGTCGCGCTCAAACTGCCTTGCCCCGCAGGGGTTGCAGTTCGGAGCGGGCCATGATCGCGGTGACCCGGCTGGACGGCGAGGAGATCGTGATCAACGCGGAACTGATCGAGTCGATCGAATCAGTGCCGGAGACCGTGATCGTGCTGGTCACCAAGAAGCGGTTGATGGTGCGAGAGCCGGTCGATGAAATCGTGCGGCGGGTACTCGCCTACCGGCGAGCGGTGCATGGAGGGATCGAGGGGGTCGCGTTGCCGCGGCCACCATCGCCACCAGTCGTCGAGTGAGGAAGTAGCCTGATGGATATCGCTACCCTGGTCGGCATCGTCCTCGGCTTCGCGTCGCTGATCGTCGCCTTCCTCATGGAAGGCGGGCACGCTGAGTCGCTGCTCGGGATCACGGCCGCGATGATCGTGTTCGGCGGGACGATCGGCGCAACGATGACCAGCTACTCGTTGGCCGATATTCTGAGTATTCCCAAGTTGATCGCCAGATCGATGAAGACCCCGCCTGACCGGCGCCCGGAGCTGGTGGAGGAGATCGTCAAGCTGGCCGAGATGGCGCGCCGGGACGGCTTGCTCGCGCTGGAAGGACATCCGATCGACGATCCCTTCCTCAAGCGCGCGGTGATGATGGTGGTCGATGGCACCGACCCCGAGCTGACCGAACAGATCCTGCACGCCGATGTCGAGGCGATGGCGGCACGGCACGCGCGAGCCTACGGCATGTTCACGACCATGGGTGGCTTTGCGCCGACGATGGGGATCATCGGTACCGTCATGGGACTGGTGCACGTGCTGAGCAGCCTCGAGAACCCGGACGAGCTGGGGCCAGCGATCGCCGTCGCCTTCCTGGCGACGCTCTATGGCGTCGCCTCGGCCAACCTGCTCTGGCTCCCGATCGGCAACAAGTTGAAGCTGCGGAGCAAGGAAGAAGTCGAGGAGCGGCAGCTCATCATCGAGGGCATTCTCGGGATCCAGGCCGGCGAGAACCCGCGCATGCTGCGCGAGAAGCTGGTCGTCCTGCTGCCACCGGCTGCCCGATCCGGGCGCGCGACCAGGGGTGCGACGGCACAGGTCGGCACCAGCGCGATGGCACCGGGGGGCGAGTAGGCGGCGATGGCGCGGCGAGCCCGGCACCACGAGCAGGAACATGAGAACCACGAGCGGTGGCTGATTACCTACGCCGACCTGATCACCTTGCTCCTCGTCTTCTTCGTCGTGATGTACTCGATCTCGCGCGCCGACCTCGAGAAGTTCCGGCAGGTGACCTCCTCGCTGCGAGCCGCGTTCAACCTGGAGGTGTTGGATAGCCCAGCTCCGCCCCAGCGCATCACCGCGCCGCTGGAGCAGGACCCGCGCTTCGCGGACTACCTGGGGGTGCGCGCCGAGATGATGTCGCTGCTGACACGCCTGGGGCTGGACCGCGAGTCAGTCGAGGTCGAGCTGACGTACGAGGGCATCGTCATCCACCTCTCCGACGCGCTGCTCTTCCCGCCCGGCCAGGCCCAGCTCCGGCCCGAGGCAGCCCGCGTGCTCGATGGGATCGCCAGCATCCTGGCCACGTTTCCAAACCACGTCCGTGTCGAGGGACACACCGACGATGTACCGCCTCCGGCCGGTGCGTACCCGGACAATTGGGAGCTTTCGGTGATGCGGGCGGTGGCTGCGGTGCGCTATCTGACAGATGTATCGGGGCTGCCTCCCGAGCGGCTCTCGGCTGTGGGCTATGCCCAGTATCGTCCACGAGCCGACAACAGCACGCTCGAGGGGCGGCGCAAGAACCGGCGAGTCGACATCGTGATCCTCCAGCCGGCACCCGGATCGATGGCAAGCCCGGTCGCCCCCTGAGCGCTGGTAGGTCAGGGAGGAAGGGTTGTGAAGCGACTGCTCAAACATCGAGTACTCCTGGTAATCCCGCTCGCGCTGGTGTTGCTCGCGGGTGCGGCCCTGAAGCTCGGAATCGTCCACGTGCCGGTGGTCTTGAACGTCAATATCGGGGGCAAGCAGGCAGAGGCTGCCCCGCAGAAATCGCCCGAGCGCGGCATCCCCGTCTCGCTCGGCGAGCGGGTCGTCAACCTCGCTGATCCAGGGGGCTTCCGCTATCTCAAGGCCGAGGTCGTCGTCGAGCTAGCGGTGGAGGGCATGGACCCAGAGAAGATGAGCGCCGAGGAGCTCGCGCACGAGCAGGAGGCGTTGAGCGCCGAACTCCAGCCCTGGCAGCCACAGATCCAGGACGTCTTGACGATGGTGCTCACCTCGAAGACCGTGGCCGAGGTATCGACGCCAGAAGGCAAGGAGGCGCTCAAGCAGGAGCTCAAGACTCGCCTGCAACCGCTCTTCCACCACCACGAGATCAAGGCGGTCTACCTGGCCCAGTTCGTGATCCAGTGAGGGCAAGGCTCTGATGCCGGGCAAGAAGAGTCACCAGCTCACCACGTCCGGGAGCAGCACGCCAGCACGGCGCGCCAGCGCCAGTGGCACGCGGCGGCCGGCCGCCTACGACTTCCGCCGGCCGGACAAGTTCTCCAAGGATCACATCCGCTCGATTCAGAGCATCCACGAGACGTTCGACCGCTACGTAAGCAATCACCTCTCGGCCCAGGTCCGCTCGGCAGTGCACGTCGAGCTCGCGCAGCTCGAGCAGACGACCCTCGGTGACTACCTCGACCGCCTACCGGCTCAGACCGTCCTCTGCCTGGCCGAACTGGAGCCGCTCGTCGGGCGGGTGTTGATCCAGATGGACTTCGGGATCGCCTCGCGCATCATCGACCGCATGCTGGGCGGCGCTGGCGAGGAGCGCCCGTCGTTCACGAGCTCGACGGTGACCGAGATCGAACTCTCGCTCTTGCAGGACCTCGGCGACGGGGTCTTCCGCGAGCTGGTCAGCGCCTGGGACCAGGTGGTAAAGCTCCAGCCCTCGCGCTGCGAGGTCGTGCTCTCGGCACAGCAGCTCCAGGGGATGCTGCCGAGCGAGATCGTGCTGCTGGTACGCCATGAAGTGCGCCTGTTCGACGCGCGCGGGGAGATGACGATCACGCTCCCTGCATCGACACTCGAGCCGATCATGCCGCGGCTCAATGCGCGGGTGCTCTTCGCCAACCCGCGCCGCACCGCCAGCAGCGAATCGATCGCCGATCTGGCCGCTCAGCTTCAGGAGGTATCCCTGCATCTCCGGGTGGAGATCGGGCGGACGACGCTGACGGTCGCTGAGCTGCTGGAGCTGGATGTCGGCGACATCCTGTTGTTCCACGCGCCGGTCGACCGTCCGCTGCCGGTGTTCGTCGAGGGGGAGCCGTGCTTCCTGGCTTTCCCGGGGCGGCGTGGACGGTCGTTCGCGGTGCGGATCGCCGGGCTGTACGGGGAGGAGTGGCCGGCGCCCACGGAGATGGACGATGAGGGAGGTGAATCGCTATGGGGAACGACGCAGGCAGCGGGATGAAAGCGGACGAGACGCGCTCCGTCCGATCCGGCGACACGCCAGTGCAGGAAGCACAGTTCGTCTCGCTCGGCGAGCAGGTGGCTGGGGGGCCACTGCATCCGATCGAGCTACTGCGGGATGTCGAGGTCGAGTTGACCGCGGAGCTTGGCTCGACCCGGATGCAGATCAAGCACATCCTGGGGCTACGCCCGGGTTCCGTGATCGAGCTCGACCGGTTAGCCGGCGAGCCGGTCGACCTGACCATCAATAAGACGCTGATTGCCCGGGGTGAGGTCGTCGTAGTCGATGAGAAGTTCGCGATCCGGATCGTCGAGATCGTCTCGCCGGAGAAGCGACTTGCCAGCAGCGGCGGCGCGTGATGTGGCGACAGTGGCCCAACGTACCAGGCCGTTGGCGAGGGGCTGACCGGCTCGGGCGAACACCCGGCCGCTGGATCGCCCTGGCTGGCCTGCTCGTCGTGGCGCTCCTGGCTGGCCAACTACTCGCGGGGTTGCGAGGGGCGGGGGAGTCTCCGTCTCCGCCGCCGACAGCCGGCAACGACGGAACGACGTTTCTAGCGGAAGGCTACGCGCAGCTCGAGGACTCGGACGATCGCTTCTCCAGCGCGCCCTCAGCCTGGGAGATCATGGGCAGCATGGTCGTCCCGCTGATCGTGGTGATCGCCGGTGCCTACGCGGCGATCCGGGGGCTGCGCTACCTCAACAGACGCATGGCGGTCTCGGCCTCGACCAGCGATCTCCTGGAGGTGATCGATACGCTGCCACTCGGCGGCTCCGGTGTGCTGCACGTTGTGCGCATCGGCGAGCGAGCGGTGGTGATCGGCGCCGGTGGCGCGGGGATCTCGCTGATCGCCGAGCTCGAACCAGAGGAGGCGCGGGCGCTTCTGGCCAGGCGGGCAACGCAGCCAGGTGGAGCCCCGGGCATGACTTCGGTATTGCCCCGCTTCCGCGACGTGCTGGCGACGCGCATCCCGCACTCCTGGTCCATCCTCGATACGGCAGTACCGGAGCATGAGGGCAGGCTCGCCCAGGGCCTCGGCCACCGGGGTGACCCTCGCGAGACAGGCACGGAGAGCGCTACCGGTACGCCGCCGCGAGTCGCCCAGCAACCCGCCACCCAGCCCTCGTTCGGTTACCGGCCAGATAGGCCGGCCGGGTGAGTTCCCGTCTCGGCAAACACGGCTCGCCCTCGACCGCAGCGTCGCCGATGTCCGAGCAGCCGACGCGACGGGCTGTTCGCGGAGAGTCGCTCAGGCACTTCCGGTGCGGCCGGCGAAGTAGCCCGCGCGGTATCGGCGGCCAACGATGGCCTGTGGGCACCGCGCGACCCGCTGGGACGAGCGAGCCGCGCGATTGCCGCGGGGATGGCGAGGGCGTACAATCGGCCGCTGGAGGAGGCATCGGCCGCTTCGGTCAGGGTGACAGCGCGTGTACCTGCTTGACCAGCCAGACGCAGCTCTCGCGTTCCGGCGCCGCTACCGGGGGCTGATCGGGATCTCCAGCAAGGTGCCGCTGCGCGACCGCGCCATGCTCAGCCTGGTCTACACCCCCGGCGTTGCCGAGGCATGCCGGGTGATCAGCCAGGACGAGGTCGCTTCGTTCGACCTTACCTCCCGCGGCAACGCGGTCGCCCTGCTCACCGACGCCTCCGACCTCTTCGGCCCCACCCGCGGACCGGTCGAGGCTGCGTTGCCGCTCCTCGAGGCAAAGAGCGTCCTCTTCAAGACTTTTGCCGGCGTCGACGCCGTGCCGATCTGCGTCGACCTGCACGACCCGCTGGCAATCGTCGAGGCCGCCCTGGCGCTGGCTCCAACGTTCGGCGCCATCTGCCTCGACCATATCCGGGCACCGCACAGCTTCACCATCGCCGATCATCTGGAGAAGGGTGCGCCGATCCCGGTCTTCAGCAACCAGCACCACGGCACCGCCATCCTGGTGCTCGGCGCGCTCAAGAACGCGCTCGAGGTCGTCGGCAAGCGGCTGGAGACGGTGCGGGTAGTCATCGCCGGCGCCGGGCTGTCCGGCATCGGCGTCGCCCGGCTGCTCTACCGGGTCGGCGTGCGCGATATCGTGGTATGCGACCGTGCCGGGGCAATCTACCAGGGCCGCCCCTACCGGATGAACTGGGCCAAGGCGTACCTGGCCAAGGAGACGAACCCCGAACGCCGGCGCGGCTCGCTGGCCGAGGTGCTCGAGGGGGCCGACGTCTTCATCGGCCTGGCACAGGGGAACATCGTCACGCCGGAGATGGTCCGCTCGATGGCGCCGGACCCGATCATCTTCGCGCTGGCGCTGCCCACCCCCGAGATCGACCCGCACGAGGCCAAGGCTGCCGGAGCGGCCGTCGTCGCCACCGGCCGCTCCGACTACCCCAACATGATGGACATCTCGCTCGTCTTCCCCGGCGTCTTCCGGGGACTGCTCGACTCTGGCGCCCGCAATATCCGCCTGCGCACGCTGGTCTACGCCGCCGAGGCGCTGGCCAGCCTAGTCCCGCCCGGGCAGCGCTCGGCCGAGAACATCGTGCCGCAGATCTTCGACTTCCAAGTCGCGCCGGCCATCGCGGCCGCGGTCGTCCAGGCGGCGCGGGAGACGAACGAAGCCACGCGCCCGGTCGATCCGGTCACGGTAGCCGAGAACACCCGGCGCTACGTCTACGAGGGCATCTTCGAACCACGGCGACGGACCGGAAGGAGACCGGCCACGCTCCGCGAGGAGGCGCTGGAGCTCCGCCGGCGCTACCGCGGCGTGCTCGAGATCCGCAGCCGCATCCCGATCCGCGACCACCACATCCTGAACCTGGTTTACCTGCCCCCGGCCGCGCTGGCGCCGGTGGACGAGATCCGCCTCAACCGCGAGGCAGTCTACGACCTCACCGTCAAGAGCAACCTGGTCGCGATCGTGACTGACGGCAGCGCCGTGCTCGGCCTGGGCGACATCGGCCCACAGGCAGCCCTGCCGGTGATGGAAGGCAAGGCGGTGCTCTTCCAGTCGCTCGGCGCGGTCGAGGCCTTCCCGATCTGCATCGCCGAGCGCGATCCCCAGCGGATCGTCGATATCGTCGCCGCGATTGCGCCTTCCTTCGGTGGCATCAACCTGGAGGACATCTCGGCGCCGCGCTGCTTCGAGATCGAGGCGGCGCTCAAGGAGCGACTCGACCTGCCGGTCTTCCACGATGACCAGCACGGCACCGCGGTCGTGGTACTGGCCGCCCTGATCAACGCCTTCCGGCTGCGCGGCACCCCGCTCTCCGAGGCGAAGATCGTGATCAACGGGGCCGGCGCCGCTGGGATCGCCACCGCCAAGCTGCTCCTGGTCTACGGCGTGGGGGATCTGATCCTCTGTGACCGGCTCGGTCCGATCTACCGGGAGCGCGAGGCGGGGATGAATCGCTACAAGATGGAGATCGCCCGCCTGACCAACAAGGCCGGCGCGCGGGCCTCGCTGGCCGAAGCGCTGGAGGGCACCGACGTGTTCATCGGGCTCTCCTCACCCGACATCCTGACACCGGAGATGATCCGCTCGATGGCCCCCAACCCCATCATTTTTGCCCTGGCGAATCCCGATCCGGAGATCCACCCCGATTTGGCGCTGGAGGCGGGCGCGCTGGCGGTAGCGACCGGCCGCTCCGACTTTCCCAACCAAGTGAACAACTCGCTCGCTTTCCCCGGCATTTTCCGCGGCGCGCTCGACGTGCAGGCTCGGGATATCAACGACGCGATGAAGCTGGCCGCGGCCGAGGCCATCGCGGCCCTGGTGCCGGAGCGCGAGCTCTCGCCGCGCTTTATCATCCCCGATAGCCTCGACCTCAAGGTTCCCCCTGCCGTGGCCGCCGCCGTCGCCCGCGCGGCCATCGAGACCGGCGTGGCTCGGGTCACGGTCGACCCGGAGGAGATCGCCGCGCGGACGCGCGAGCTGCTCTACGAGGACACGCGCCGCTGAGCGGCGTGGAATGCCGAGACCCGGTGGACGATGCATCCTGAACCCCTCGCGCCTGGGCACGCTGCCGATGGCTGGGCACCCCGACCCGCAGCGCCGGCGCGCTCGCTCCATGCCTTCACCCGGCGGTGGTCAGACGGGTACCGTCCGTGATCTGCCGCTCGGCCAGCGTCGCCGAAGCAGCTTGTGGAGTTCGACCGCTACGAGCAGCCATACAGCCACCAGGAGGATTTGCAACCACAGCTCCAGCGGAAGCGGCTCCACACGCAGGACGAACTGCGTCGGTGGGAGGTACAGAGCCATCACGTGGATGGCGAGTGAGGCCGCATTGGCGACGAAGAGGTAGCGATTCGAGAAGGGGCTGATCTGGAAAATCGAGCGGCTGGTGGAACGAGCATTCCAGGCCTGGAAGACCTGGAAGATCACCACTGTCGTCAGAGCGACGGTCCGCGCCAGGGCGAGCGAGCCGGTTGACTCGAGTGTCCAGTCGAACAGCCAGAGCGTCCCGGCAGCCATGACCAAACCACTCAGGAGCATCCGTTCCCAGAGCACTGGTGACAGGATGCCCTCGTTGCGGGGCCGTGGGCGCCGGCGCATCAGGTCGGACTCTTTCGGCTCGAAGGCCATCGTGATGTCCTGAAGGCTATCAGTCACCACGTTGAGCCAGAGGAGCTGCGCCGGGAGAAGAGGCAAAGGCCAACCGAGAACCATGGCCGCTGGCAGAGCCACGAGCATGGCAGCGCTCGTCGAGACCAGGAAGAAGGTCGCCTTGCGCAGGTTGTCGAACGCCCCCCGGCCCTCTTCGACCGCGGCGACGATGGTTACGAAGTTATCGTCGGCGAGCACGATGTCGGCGGCCTCGCGTGCCACGTCGGTGCCGCTCCGGCCCATCGCAATGCCGACGTTGGCGGCCCGCAGAGCTGGCGCATCGTTCACCCCATCGCCCGTCACCGCCACCACCTCGCCCTGCGCCTGGAGCGCGCGGACAATGCGGAGTTTCTGCACAGGCTCGACGCGCGCGTAGACGTTGACGTCTCGCACCACGCGCCGTAGCTGCTCGTCGTCCATCGACGAGAGTTCGACGCCGGTAAGCACCCGAGAAGCGCGCGGCGCGATGCCGAGCTCTTCGGCGATAGCGAGCGCGGTATCGGCATGGTCACCGGTAATCATGACCACACGGATGCCCGCCTCCCGGCAGCGAGCGACCGCGTCTTCGACACCCGCACGCGGCGGATCCCACATCCCCTGCAGACCGAGAAACGTGAGCTGGCCCGGCTGGAGCAACTCGGCGATATCGTCCGGCTCCTGATCCAGCCGGCGATAGGCCATCGCGAGCACGCGCAGGCCGTGCCGGCCCATGAGCGAGAGCGCCGCCAGTATCTGCTCACGGTCGAGCGAAACCGGTCCCTCGTTGGTGAGCCAGGAGGTCGACATCTCCAGCACGCGCTCCGGCGCGCCCTTGACGAACAAGTACAGCGCCCCACCAGAGCGACAGACGGCGGCGGAGAAGCGACGCTCCGGTTCGAAGGGCACTTCAGCGACCACCGGCAGGAGGGAACGCACCTCCTCTTGGAGGAGCCCCCACGCCGCTCCCGCAACCAGCAGCGCCACCTCCGTCGGGTCGCCGATGCCGGCCCACGTGTTGTCCTCGCCACGAACCAGGCGAGCCTCGTTCGGCAGCACGCCAGCGACGAGCGTGAGTTCCACCGGTGAGAGCTGTTCGATGATCTCTGGCACCTCGACCTTGGGCAGGATCGGGTTGCGGCTCCGGGGCGCGGCCGGATCCGCCTCGCCAGGCATCTCCATCCAGACGAGGTCCCCGGCAGACCAGACGGCGCGAACAACCATCCGGTTTTCGGTCAACGTGCCAGTCTTGTCCGTCCCGATGACGGTGGTGCTACCCAGTGTCTCGACGGCGGGCAGGTAACGCACGATCGCATTGCGTCGGGCCATCCGCTGCACACTAACGGCGAGCACGATCGTCACCACGATCGGCAAGCCTTCGGGGACGATCGATACCGCGGCGGCAACGGCGAAGACGAAGATCGCGAGAGGTGCTTGGCCGCGAGCGAGGCCAACGAGCGCGAGCACCACGATCACAACCAGTACGATGAATGCGAGCGTCCGCGTGAACTGGCCGATCTGGCGCTGGAGGGGTGTCTCTGGCTGGACTTCTTGACGGCTCGCCGCCGCGATCTTGCCGAGCTCGGTCTCCCGGCCCGTCGCCACGACGACGCCGCGGCCGCGCCCGCTCGACACGATCGTCCCGGCATAAGCCATACAGCGCCGCTCAGCCAGGGGAGTCTCGGCGGGAACCGGCTCCGGCCGCTTCACAACAGGAACAGACTCGCCGGTTAGCAACGACTCGTTCACCTGCAGCGCGACTGTCGCGAACAGCCTGAGATCAGCCGGCACGCGCATGCCTGACTCCAGCAGCACGACGTCGCCCGGGACGAGATCGCGGCTGTCGCACATCCGCTCCCGGCCGTCACGCAGGACACGTGCTCTCGGGGCGAGGGAGCGCATCAACGAGCGGAGAGATCGCTCCGCTTGATACTCCTGCGTGAAGCCGATCGCGGCATTCAGCAGGAGCGCGGCCGCGATTACCACCGCGTCGATCCACTCGCCGAGCAACGCGGTCACGACCCCCGCTACCAGCAAGATATAGATCAGCGGGCTCGTAAACTGATGAAGGGCCAGCCGGAGAAGATTCGGTGGTCGGATCTCTTCGACCTGGTTCGGGCCATACCGCTGGAGTCGCTGTCGAGCCTCTGCCTGGCTCAGCCCCGACGACGTGCTTCCGAGCCGGCGCAGGCACTCCTCGGCCGAGAGCGCATGCCAAGACTCAGCGCTCACTGTGCTCTGGCTACCGGTCGCGTGCACCGGCCGATCGCCTGGCATGGGGAAGAACCGGTTTCTGTTGCCAGCCCTCGCTTTCCTCCTGGTCCACACGTGCGTGTCGCCGGTTGGGTCCATCTCACGACCAGACGGCATGCGATGGCCTTGTCTCCCTGGTTCTCACCGCGACGGCAGTACAGTGGAGCGAGCTAGGCGCTCCTGGCCATGAGCTTGAGCAGGTCGCGCCGCGTCACGATGCCGACGACCTGGCCATCCCGCACCACCGGGATGTGCTCCCGCTCCTTCTCGAGCATGAGCTGGGCGATCTCGGAGACGGTGGCATCCTCGCCGACAGTGATCACCGGGCTGCGCATGACCTCCCTGGCCTTGATCGCCCGCCCCAGGCCATAGATCTCTTCCAGCCCCTCCGGCGGCAGCCAGTGGCCGAAGAGCTGGGGCGCCCGGTAGACCGAGAAGGGAACCCCCTGCTCCTGGGCCATCAGATCACGCTCGGTGATGATGCCGACCAGCCGACCGTCCTGATCGACGACTGGCACCGCCCCGATACCATGCTCGAGCATCGACCGCACCACCTGCTCTAGCGTGTCATCAGGGGAAACGGTGACGACCGGGCTGGTCATCACGTCACGCGCCCGCAAGGTCAGCCGGCGCGCATCGACCTCCGACCCCTCCCCTCCGGCGCTCACCGCGGCAGGAGGCACGGCCACCTCTTCGGGGCGCTTCACCGCGCTGGGGCGAACCAGCAGGAGCGGCACGCGAGCGTCGTGCAGCACGTGCTCGGCGGTGGAGCCGAGCAAGGCACGCCGGATCCCGCTGCGCCCGTGGGTCGCCATCGCGATGAGCCCGGCCTTCATCTCAGCGGCGGCCCGGGCAATGGTTTCGGCAACGTGTCCCTGCCGAACGCTCCAGGTCACCGCCATCCCCTGCGAGGTCAGCCGCTGGGCCAGGCTCTGAAGATAGGCTTCCCAGTCCCTGCTCTCGGCACCTGCCGCCTGCACGTGGAGGAGGTGCAGGGCCAGCCCATCCGCGCCGAGCACGCGGGCGACCGCGTCGATGCTCTCCTCGGCGAGCGGGGAGCCGTCGAGCGGGACGAGCACAGGGGTCAACGTCACCATCGTGTTCGGCGCCGGCGCCGGAGTCCTGGCGCGCACGACCAGCACCGGGCAGCCGATCCGCTGGACGGCGCTGAAGGTCACGCTGCCGACGAGCAGGCGCGAGATCCCGACCCGGGCGTGGCTGGTCATGGCGACGACCGAGGCCGGCAGCTCGTTGGCCATCGCGGCGATCTGCCGCGCCGGATCGCCGACCCGTACCTCGATCTCGACCGGGACATCGGTGATCGCCTGCGCCAGCCGCCGTAACGCCTCTTCACGCTCGGCTGCCCAGCGCCGGGCGAGCTCCTGGGCGCGCTCGCCTTCGGCCTCCAGGAATGAGCGCAGGTAATCCCCCAGCTCAACGACCGAGCCCAGAACGAGCGGGACGCGCTGCCGGGCGGCGATCGCCCGCCCGTAGGGGATTGCGCAGTGGGTGACCCGGTCCGGATCGAGATACGTCGGTAGAATGGGGACAAGTACGTGCTGGGCCATGGCAAGCTTCCCTCTCCTGGCTCGACCTCGAGCAGACATTGGGCACGTGCAGCCGGATCGCCAGGGCTGGGCGTCTTGACGAAAGCCTACCAGTTCGCAGCAGGTTACGGGAGAGCCGGTGCGGCCTGGGTATCGCCGCCCTATCCCGGCGTGCATGCCCACGCGGCCGTGCTAGGATAGCCAGGTCGGTGAGGGTGGAATCAGCTCCTGGGAGGAGAGGCACCATGAAGATCGCGCGAGTGCTCGTGGACGGGGAGCCGGCCCTGGTCATCGTGGAGGACGGCATCGCCTACCGGGCCGAAGGTGAGCTCTTCGGCCGGCTCCGGCGCGGTCCCGAGATCGCCGCCTTTGACCAGCTCACCGTGCTGCCGCCGGTCGAGCCGAGCAAGATCGTCGCCGTCGGTCTCAACTACGCGGCCCATGTCACCGAGAACGACCCGACCCGGCAGATCCCCGACGAGCCGGTGATCTTCATGAAGCCTCCCTCCGCCCTGCTCGGCCATGGTGGACGCATCCTGCTGCCATCCGGGAACCGGATCGACTACGAGGCCGAGCTCTGCATCGTGATCGGCCGCGAGGCCTACCGCGTACCGGAACAGGCCGCGCTCGACTACGTGCTCGGTTACACCTGCGGCAACGACGTGAGCCACCGCGAGTACCAGCGCAAGGACGGCCAGTGGGTGCGGGCCAAGGGGTTCGATACCTTCTGTCCCCTCGGCCCGGTGATCGAGACTGAGCTGGATCCGAGCGATCTAGCGATCCAGTCGCGACTGAACGGCGAAGTCCGGCAGAGCAGTCGCACGAGCAACATGCTCTTCGGCCCCGCCTTCCTGGTCTCCTTCATCTCCAACGTGATGACCTTGAAGCCAGGCGACGTGATCATGACCGGGACGCCCGAGGGCGTAGGGCCGATGCGACCAGGGGACGTGATCGAGGTCGAAGTCGAAGGGATCGGCGTGCTGCGGAACCCGGTCGCGGCGCGGGAGTAGGGCCGGGGGAGGAGACGCCGCCCCGAGGCAGGGGCAGATCGATGGGCCAGCACTGGGACGCGCTGCTGGATTTCCTGGAGCAGGCCGGACGGCTCAAGCGGTTGCGCCGGAAGGGCTGGGTCGACCGCGGCGTCGCGGCTCCGGAGTCCGTGGCTGACCACAGCTACCGGCTGGCGTTGCTGGCGCTACTCGCCGGTTCGCTCCATCCCGAGATCGACGTCGGGCGCGCGGCGATCCTGGCGCTCGTCCACGATTTGCCGGAAGCGCTGGCCGGCGACCAGACCCCGTTCGACCGGCAGCTCGAGGCAGGGGCCGATCCAGCACAGCTCTTCCGCAGTTATCCCAGCTACTCCCCAGAGGCCGAGGCAGAGAAGAGCGCGCGCGAGCGGGCCGCCCTGGCGCAGATGGTCGCCCGGCTGCCGGATGAGCTCGCGCGACTGCTCAGCGAGGCATGGGAGGAATACGAGGCCGGAGCGACGCCGGAAGCCCGGCTGGTCCGCCAGTTCGACAAGCTGGAGACAGCGCTCCAGGCAATCGAGTACCGCACGGAGCAGCCGGAGATCACCATCGACTCCTTTCTCCTCGGCGCTGATGCAGAGAGCGTCGACCCGCTCGCCCGAGAGCTTCTGGGAGCGATTCTCGAGCGGGCCGGGCCGGTGGGGGAGCGTATGAACCAGGACTGAGCGGCTCTGGTCTTCCCGTCCAATTCATGGTACGGTGAAAGGACCAGACCGCGCGGCGGGAGTTGGGATGGCCAAAGCGCCGACGCCTGACCGGTGCGCCGGTCGGGCCGCGAGCGAGTTGCGAGCTGATGCCGAGGTTCGTGGTCGCCCGGCCACGCTTGCCTGGCCGGCTGCCTGGCGACGATTCCGGCCGGAAGGCAGCGCGCTGGCCGTTCCGGAGTTCCGGCGCTTCTGGATCGCCCTGATCGTCTCCAACATCGGGAGCTGGATGCAACTGGTGGCTCAAGGGTGGTTGATCCTCGAGCTCACCAACTCCCCCTTCTACCTCGGTCTCTTCGGCTTGCTCCGCTCCATCCCGGCGTTGACGATCACGCTCGTCGGCGGGGTGGTCGCAGACCGCTTCGATCGTCGCCGGATCCTGTTGCTGACCCAGGTCTCCGCTGCGGCGCTGGCTTTGCTCCTCGGCGTGCTCGACCTCGCCGGGCTCGTGCGGATCTGGCATGTGCTGGCGATCGCCTTCCTGAGCGCGACTGTCATGGCCTTCGATAACCCAGCCCGCCAGTCGCTGGTGCCGAGCCTGGTCGGGCGCGAGCGGATCGCCAGCGCCGTCGGGCTCAACTCGGCGGCCTGGAACTCCGCAGCCGTAGTAGGGCCGTCGCTGGCCGGCCTGCTGGTCGCTGCAGCCGGCACCGGCGGCGCCTTCGTCCTCAACGGACTGAGCTACTTCCCGGTGATTTGGGCCGTCTGGACGATCCAGCCGGCCCAGGCCCAACCTCGGCCGCGCACCGGCCTGGCGCAGAACCTGATCGCCGGGCTGCGCTTCATCCGCAGCGATCGCCGCATCTGGGGGCTGCTGACCATGCTGGCCGTCCCCACGCTGCTGGGGCGACCGTATCTCCAGCTCATGCCGGTGTTCGCCCGGAATGTCCTGCATGCCGATGCCTCGGGCTACGGCCTGCTGATGGGAACGAACGGGCTCGGAGCTCTGCTCGGCGCGCTGGCGGTCGGAGCGACGGGGTCGCGGCACGGTAAGGGGAAGCGCCTTCTCCTCGTCAGCGCCGCCTTCGGCGTCACGCTCGTCGCCTTCAGCCTCTCGCACTGGTTCCTGATCTCGGCCGCACTCCTGCTGCTGGTCGGGGCCAGCCAGACGATGATGATGGGGCTGACGAACACGCTGCTCCAGCTCAACGTGCCGGAAGAAGTCCGCGGCCGGGTGATGAGCGTCTATACGCTGATCCCGATGGGCTTCATGCCGCTCGGCACCATGCTCCTTGGCTCACTCGGCGAGTACTTCGGCGTCCCGCTGGTGGTGGGGGTCGCTGCGCTGCTGGTAGTCGCCTTCGCGGCTCTGGCCTACCAGGCCTTCCCCGACGTTCGCGGCCTCCCCTGACGCGAGGCCGCCGAGCTAGGTGCCGGACTCGGGCTCGGCGCCGAGCGTCACCGGCAGGGTGAGCAACCGCCCCTCGCGTACCACGCCTACCGTCACCGTTGCCCCGATGGTCGCCCGGCTCAGGAACCGGTGCAGGTCGTCGATCCCCTCTAGCGGCAGGCCATCGATGCTGACGAGCAGATCGCCCGGACGGACACCAGCGCGATCGGCCGGCCCCTCAGGCGTCACCTGAAGCACGCTGATGCCGGCTCCACGGGACAACCCCTGCTCGCGGGCGATCCGGCCCGGCACCGGCCGCAGCTCGGCGGTGATGCCCAGGAAGGCCCGGCGTACCCGGCCCTCTTTGATCAGCAGGCCGGCCACCCAGCGGGCGGTGTTAGACGGGATAGCGAAGCTCATGCCCTGCGCCCCGGCGATGATCGCCGTGTTGACGCCGATCACCCGGGCCCGGCTGTCGACCAGCGGGCCGCCCGAGTTCCCCGGGTTGAGCGCGGCGTCCGTCTGGATCACGTTCTCGATCAGCCGGCCGGTCTGGCTCCGTAGCGAGCGCCCCAGAGCCGACAGCACGCCGGTGGTGACGCTGGCCTGGAAGCCATACGGGTTGCCGATGGCGATCACGAGCTGGCCCACCCGCAGCCGGTCCGAGTCACCCAGCTCCGCGACCGGTAGCCCACTGCCCTGCACGCGAACCACCGCCAGGTCGGTCGCCGGATCCTCCCCGACAAGCTCGGCCGGGAGCGTGCGCCCATCGGCCAGCGTGACCTCGAGACGCCGGGCACCATGGACGACATGGCTGTTGGTCAGAATGTAGCCGTCGGGCGTGATGAGGAAGCCGGAGCCTGCACCAGGCAGATCGTACTGCGCCGGCCCGCGCGGCGTGCGGACCATCCCGCGGCGCGTCGAGGTGATGCTGACCACGGCCGGTGCCACCTGCTCGACGACGGCGATGACCGCCTGGGAGTAGGCATCGAGCAGCAGCTCGGCCTCCTCTGGGCTCACCGCTATTCCGCCGGGCTGGCCGCTCCCGTTCGGGCCCGCGATGGACTGTAAGAGGATCGTCTTCGGTCGCATCGTCTCGTGTCTCTTCCCTGCTCGTCTACTCGAGTTCCGGACCGCTCTGCCGGAGCTGCTGCACGCGCACCAGCGCCTCGCGCAGTTCGGCGAGCCACTCCGACTGGTGCTTCGCCACCAGCCGGACGCACCAGGCCAGCGCCTCGCTGCGGCTGCGCGCCACCCCGGCCTCGACCAGGGTATCGAGGGTCTGCCGCTCGGGCAGACGCAGCCGGGTCATGACCGGCACGCTCAGTACCGTGAAGAGTTCGCGCCGATCGCCGCAGACCACGCCCCAGGACACCTTGCGCCCGAACCGGTGCTCTGCCTCCGTCGCGATCCGCATCCGCTGGGGTCGCGTCTCCTCGCGGAAACGCTGGATCCTGGCAACCACAGCCTCGGCCCGCGCCTCCGGAGCGGCCCCTTCGGGCAGGCTCGGCTCAGCGAGCCGCCCAACGACCAGAATCTCGTCGCGATCCATCGTGAGTTCCGGCGGCTGGGTGAACCAGCCCTCCGGGATCCGCCCGATGAACCAGCCGAGCACCTCCGCCTCTATCCCCTCGACCATCGTCTCCTCCTGATCGCACTCGTAGCGGGTAGCTATTACGTGATTACACTATTACACACCGGGGCGGCGCCGTCAAGCGCGGCGGGCAAGCCGGTAACGTGCGGGTAGCAACCAGGCTGGTACGCGGGCATTGCGGGTGCTGTCACTCAGTCTTCAGCCAGGTCTCCCGGCGCAGGCTCGGAGGCCTCTTACGACGACGGCCTCCGCAACGAGCGACAGCGAGGGCCGACAACTATGTCGGGACGGATGGCCATCCGCACCCACGAAGTATTTGGCGCTATCAGGAGTGCAATGAGGTGGCAGTGCGTCCTAGCCCGGCCAGGCTCACATCTGCAGGAGCTGCTCGAGCTGCTCGTCTCGCCCGGCAACGGTCAGCTCGTCGCCGAGGCGGAGGCGCTCCTCGCGATGAGGGTTCATGATGACTTGCTCGCCCCGCCGCAGGAAGAGTGGCGTGACGCCGAATCGCCCGCGCAGATCGAGCTCTTCGAGCGTCTTCCCCACCAGCCGGGAGTCGACGAACACCTTGGCGAGCCCGTAGCCGGGGCCAACATCGAAGTAATCTTTGGCCAACGGCATCGTCAGGCTGTGGGCGACCCGGATGCCGGTCTCGCGCTCCGGGTAGACCACACGATCGGCGCCGACCATGCTGAGGATATCGCCGTGCAGGGCGTTCTGGGCCTTGGCCAGCACGAACTTCACGCCCAGCTTCTTCAGCAGCACGGTTGCCATGATGCTCGAACGCTCGTCAGTGCCGATCGCGACCACCGCGGCGTCGAAGTCCTGGGCTCCGAGCTCGCGCAGCGTCTCCAGGTCGGTCACATCGGCGGTGACAGCGTGCGTGACATAGTCGGCTACCGCTTCGATCGCCCGGCTCGAGCGGTCGATCGCCAGCACCTCATGGCCGAGCCGCTCGAGCTCCATCGCCACCGCGCTGCCGAAGCGTCCGACTCCGATGACGATGATCTGCCGTCCCATCGATCCTCCTCTTGATGGCGCCTACCCCAGCCGGACGGTCTCCGGCGCGTAGCGAACCGGGCTGGGCCGCGTTCGCGCGGCCAGTGCCAGGGCAAGGGTCAGCGGCCCGAGACGCCCGGTGAACATCGTGGCGATCAGGATCAGCCGGCCCACGGTGTTGAGTTCCGGCGTGATGCCGGTGCTGAGACCGACGGTGCCGAACGCCGAGACGGCCTCGAACCAGACATCGATGAAGCGTGTCTCGATCGTCAGCGCCAGCGTCAGCGCCACGCTGAAGACGACCGCGATCGAGAGCAGCGCCACCGCCAGCGCCCGGTACACCTGCACGTGCGGCACCTCGCGGCCGAAGGCGACTACCCGGGTATGTCCCTGCACACTCGCGAGGATCGCGAAGAAGAGCAGGCTAAAGGTCTGCACCTTGATGCCGCCCGCCGTCGAACCACTCGCGCCGCCGATAAACATCAGCGCGGTGATCAGGAACAGCGTCTCCTCGCGCAGCGCGCTCATATCGACCGCGTTGAAGCCGGCCGTGCGCGGCGTGATGCTGTGGAAGAGCGCGTTGAGCAGGCGGGAGCCCCAATCCAGGCGCCCGAGCGTCGCCGGGTTGCTGCTCTCGATCAGCAGGAACGCCACCATGCCGATCAGAAGCAGGAAGCCTGTGGTCGTCAGCACGAGCTTGCTGTCGACGGTGAGCCGCCGCCAGCGCCGCTCGACCGCGATATCGCTAAGCACGACAAAGCTGATCCCGCCGAGGACGATCAGCAGTCCGATCGTCAGCAAGACCCAGGGATCGCGCTGGTAGGGGATCAGGCTACGGTACCCACCAGTGATGTCGAAGCCGGCGTTGTTGAAGGCGGAGACGCTGTGGAAGAGGCTCCACCAGATCGCATGCCCGGGCGGATGAACGTCGAGCGCGCGCGGCAGGAGGAGCAGCGCCCCCGCCAATTCGATGAGAAAGGTTAGAACGGCGAAGCGACGGACGAGCCGCAGGATCTCGCCAGGCGCGGTGGTATCCGCGCCGAGGCTGAAGCCGCACGCCAGCCGCTCGCGCAGGGTCGCCCGGTGCCCGATCGTGACCAGCAGCAGCGTGGCGCTGGTAGCGAAGCCGAAGCCCCCGGCTTGAATCAGCAGCAGGATGACCGCCTGGCCGAAGCGACTCCAGTAGGTGCCGGTATCGTGCACGACCAGGCCGGTGACGCAGACCGCCGAGGTCGCGGTGAACAGCGCATCGACCAGCGGTGCCCGCTCTCCCGAGGCCGTCGCGATCGGCAGGCTGAGCAGGGCCGTACCGAGCGCGATCAGGCCGATGAAGCCGTAGACCAGTGTCAGCGCGACCGGACGGCCGCGGCGCGGTGGACGCGGGGGCCGGAGCTTGACGGTCTCAGTACGTAAAACTGCCCGGCGCACCACACGGTCGCCAGGCCGCCGGACTGCCTGCGGTGGACGGGTCGGACGAGTGGGCTGGCTCACAGGTGGTCGATCTCAGTCCACATCCTCCCCGAAGGGGGATGGAATACCCTGCACCGCCGGGAGCCACGCGATCCTGGATCGCTATTCGAGTCGGCCCGCTCGACAGCGCCGGGCTGAAGCGTACGCCGGATTGCGACAACTGTCAACGCCAGGCGCGCCTGCGGTCTTCGTCATGGGGGATACCCCTCGCGGGCCAGCGTATGCGATAAAGGGAACGCGCGCATCAGCTCTGTTCCCGGGAGCATGCATGACGCTCGAGCCAGCAGCCCGCGGCCTCTCCGCCCCAGCCCGGTCGGCTCTTTGGAGCATTGCGCTCGCCGTCGTGGCCGGAGCGACGCTGGTACTCAGTCTCTGGGCGGCGGCCTGGCCAGTCCTGCCCGGCGATGTCGCCAGCGCCCGCTGGCTGCAGATGCATCCGTTCCCGTTCAGTCGAGAGCTTGCCCACGCGATCAATATGCTCGGGTACGCGCCCGGCGCGATCTCCATCACGGTGGTATTCGCTGGTCTCCTGGTCTGGCGCGGGCATCCACGTCCCGCAGCCGTCATCCTCGGTACCCTGCCGCTGCGGTTACTGCCGAGCGCGCTCAAAGCGATCGTCGACAGCCCGCGGCCTACGCCAGACATCGTCGAGGTGCTCGAATCCCCTGCTGATCCAGGGTTCCCCAGCGGTCATGCGTTCGGGGCCGTGCTCGTCTTCGGTCTCCTCTGGTGGCTGGCGCCGAGGTTGGCCAGAAGCCAGCTCGCGAGCCGCGCCCTCCGTGCGCTCGCGCTGTGCCTGATCCTCGCCACCGGCTACAGCCGGGTGCTGGTCGGCGCCCACTGGCCCTCGGACGTGCTCGGCGGCTATCTCTGGGGACTGCTCGTCCTGCTCCCCCTGCTCCGGGTCGCGGCGCGCCTGGAAACGGGGGCCGGTAAGGAGACAGGGACGGAGGGCGGCAACGCTCGGACCCGTTGACGGCGAGCACCCGCGCGCAGCGACTCAGGCCGCCAGCTCCTCGCGGATCGCCTCGGCCAACCGGGCGATGCCTTCGCCGATCTGCTCGGTCGTCGCGAACGAGTAGCAGAGCCGGAGCGCGCTGTCGCCCGAGGAGAAGAACGAGCAGGCCGAGCCGGGCATGACATCGACCCCGGCCGCGGCAGCACGCTCGGCGACCCTGGCAGCACTTGCGCCCGGCGGGAGCGTTAGCCAGATGAAGAAGCCCCCCTCTGGGCGCGTCCAGGTGACGCCCTCGGGCATGGTCTCGGAGAGCGCGCGCAGCATCGCGTCGCGCCGCTCGCGGTAGATCACGCGTAGCTCGGCCACGTGCTCCAGCAGCATGCCGGTCGCGCAGAACTGGGCGGCGACAGCGCCGGCGAACGGGCTGGTGCCCCCTTCCGGCTTCAGGCCGGCGACCGCCGCGACGAGCGCGGGGTCGGCTACGATCCAGCCCAGCCGCATGCCAGCCGCCATGATCTTGGAGAATGTGCCCAGGTAGGCAACGTGGCCCCGGTCGTCCAGCGCGCGAAGCGGCGGCACCCGCTCTCCTTCGTAGCGCAGGTCGTAGTAGGCATCGTCCTCGATCACCAGAAGCTGGTGCTCGTAGGCCAAGGCGAGGAGCTCGCGGCGGGCCGCGAGGGGCATGGTGACACCGGTCGGGTTCTGGAAGGTCGGGATCAGGTAGAGGAGCTTGGGGCGCCGCCCCCCAGCCGCCAGTTCCCGGAGGATCGCCGCCAGCGCGTCCAGCTCGATCCCCTGGGCCCCGAGCGGCACCGGGCGCACCTCCACGCCGGCGGCACGGAAGATCCGCACCGCGCCCATCCAGGTCGGCTCCTCGCTCAGCACGACGTCGCCGGGGTCGCAGAGCGCGTCGACGAGCAGCCCGAGCGCCTGCGAGGCGCCTGCGGTAATCAGCACCTGCTCCGGCGTCGCCGCGATGCCCTGGTCGCGACGCAGCTTGACCAGGAGCTGCTCGACCAGCAACTCGTACCCACGGGTCGCGCCGTATTCAAGCGCCCAGACGCCGTCTCGCTCCAGCGCCAGCCGCGCGCACTCCAGGATCTCCTCGCGGGGCAAGCTACTCGGTTCAGGAAAGCCGCCGAGCAAGGAGATCCGCCCCTCGGCAGAGCGGGGAACCCCGAACCAGCCAGGGCCGGCACGCTGCGCCTTGCTGCTCAGCAGGCCCGTGACCTCGAGACCGGTTGCGCGCGCCATGGTACCTCCCGCTCTCCCCCGACCGTTCTGCGCCGGCCTGGGCATTGTATGCCCAGGTGCCGTCAGACTCAATCGCCCGCGAATAGATTCCCGAACCGGAGGCGGTCGCGCGCAGGCGAGACCCTCAGCCCAGGCGCCCGGGACGAGGATCGCGGTGTGAGAGGGAAGGTGGCCTCAACGCCTGCTGTCACCAGGGCCCACGGGCGTCCAGTGTACACTCAGGGCAGGCCCAGGGGGATGAAGGGCCTCAGATCTCGGCAGAGTGACGAGAGACAGGCGGGCACCATGGCGACGGGCCCAGACGCCAGAGGACACGAGCAGCCGGCGCCGGAGACACCGGAATTCCTGCGCGCCGTGCGCCGCGCTGCCGGCTGGCGCGTCTCTCCCCGGCACCTGGAGCCAGTGCTCGAGGCCTTCCGGCGTACCCGTACTCCGGTGACGGTCGAGCGGGTGGCTGAGCTCGTCTCCGCCATCCACGGCGACCGATCCGCCCGGCAGCGCCGCCACCCCGAGCTATGGCGTCTCCTGGGCTCCTATCTCGCCCTGCAGGGTCGACCTGCTCACCCGGAGGCCCAGCGCGCTTTCATCGGCCGCTGCCGCAGGCTCATCGGTGCCGAGGTGAACGACATCTTGCTGCTGGCTGTGGCGACGGAAGCCGGTGCGGCCGGCAAGCCGCTCGAGGCACGTTTCGTCGCACGGGCGGTACGCTGGCTGCTCGAGCGCGGTGCTGCCGGGGCAGATCCCGAGCAGATCGACGAGCTGCTCCCCCAGGCGATCGAGGCCGCCTCCCGCGTCGAAGCGCCGGCCGGGCGCTCCCAGGCACGCCAGCCGGGCGGACGGCGGCCCACCCCCAGACGCTCCAAACCCGGGGCACACGGCCAGCGCCCCCCTCGCCGGAGACGCTGACACTGCACACCCTCGGCCAGTCGGATCACTCGAGCCAGCCGGCAGGACGCAGCGCTGCAGGGAAACCGGTAGATACGGGACGCGCTGATCAGCAGCAGCCCCAGGCCGAACTCCATGCTGCCAACTACCCCTCCGAACAAGGAGCGCCAACCGTGGAGGGCAACGCGGCGCGCGTTCGCTGGCGGCCGGTACAACAAGGACACTATTCTTTTGTCCCGCAAGACATTGCTCTCCTGGGATCTCATCGCTACGATCGGGCGTAAGGGCGATCAGCCTCACCGGTCAGCCCGTACGATGCCGTCGCCAGCAACGGCGTCGTCCGGCGTGGACCTCGGCGCCGCTTGCATACCGGGCGCATCCGTCGCGGCGACGAGCCCGGCGGCGAAATCCCCGCCTCACGGGCAAGGAGGCACGTGATGGTTGGGACGATGATCGCGCCGACAGGGTGAGCCAGGCAGCGCCCAGGCAAGTACGGAAGGTGCACCTGAAGGAGTCCAACACGCATGACCTCCAGCACGTCACAGCCGCGCGTCATCGTCATCGGTGGCTCGCTCGGTGGCTTGAACGCCGCGCTGTGGCTGCGTGAAGCCGGCTGCGACGTTGAGGTGTTCGAGCGCGTCCCGGTGCCACTCGAGGACCGAGGCGCCGGCATCGTGCTCAACCCGGCGACGATCCGCTACTTCATCGCCCATCGCCTGCTGGACGTGACACAGATCAGCGCCTCGGCACAGTGGTTTCGCTGCATGGGCAACGGCGGTGACCTCATCTACGAAGAGCCGTGCCGGTACCGCTTCACCTCCTACAACGTCCTCTATCGCGGCCTGCTCTCCTGCTTCGACGAGCGCCGGTACCACCTCGGCGAGGAGTGCATCGCGTTCGACCAAGACGCGGACGGGGTCACTGTTCGGTTCTCCAGCGGCCGGGTCGAGCGGTGCGATCTGCTCGTCTTTGCCGACGGGATCAACTCGATCGGGCGACGGCTCCTGCTCCCGGAAGTCCGGCAGCAGTACTCCGGCTACGTGGCCTGGCGGGGTACGGTCGAGGAGCAGGAGCTGAGCCCCCAGGCGTTTGCTGCCCTGCACGAAGCGATCACCTACTCCCTACAAGCGGACAACCACGTCTTGAGCTACCCGATTCCCAATCGGGACGGCACGGTGGAGGACGGCCGCCGGCTCACGAACTGGCTCTGGTACCGGAACGCCACTCCCGGCGCTGAGCTCGAGGACTTGCTCACCGGCCGGGGCGGGGAACGCTTCACCACCTCGGTCCCTCCAGGGTTCGTCCAGGAGCGGCATCTGCGGCAGCTGCGCGAGGATGCTGCCGCGCTCCCACCGGCATTCGCGGAGATGATCGCCAGGACCAGAGAGCCCTTCCTCCAGGTGATTATCGACATCGAGGTCCCTCGGATGGCGTTCGGGCGCGTCTGCCTGATCGGCGATGCCGCGTTCACCGCTCGTCCCCACGCCGCTGCCGGCTCGGCGAAAGCGGCTGAAGACGCCTGGAAGCTGGGTGAGGCGGTCAAAGCCTGCGGCGGCGATGTGGTCACCGCGCTCGAGCGATGGGAGCCAGGCCAGCTTGCGCTCGGCCGGCAGCTCGTGGCCCGAGCGCGCCACGTCGGCACGCGGTTGCAGCATGGCCGGTGGCCGGTTGGCGAGTCGCTGCCGTTCGGGCTCTACGAGATCGGCGACAGCGCGTTCGACGACGAACTCGAGGACCTCGGGTGACGAGCGGGGAAGTCGCCGGAGACGAGACGCGAGGAAGAGAGGAGGCACACCGATGCCAGCGATCAGCCTGAACCACGTGAGCGTCAGCGCGAGAAATCTGGAGGAGTCGGTACGCTTCTACGAGGAGCTCTTCGGGATGGAGCGCATCCCGACACCGAACTTCGGCTTCCCGGTGCAATGGCTTCGGGTCGGATCCCTCCAGCTCCACATCTTCGAGCGCCCCGGGGATGCGCCCACGTATCACCACCTCGGGCTCACCGTCGATGACTTCGAAGCGGTCTATCACAAGGCAAAGGTGCTCGGGATCCACGACTATACCACCTTCGGCCATCACCTGTATGAACTCCCGAACCAGAACGTCCAGATGTACCTGCGTGACCCGGCCGGCAACCTCGTTGAGGTCGATTGGCCCGACGTGACGACGCTCTCGCCGGACATCCTCGCCGATATGAAGAAGCTGGCGGACCGGTATCCACAGGGCGAGGACAACCAGCGCGCGACGCTCTTCCTGGACAGGCAGGCCGGCCGCGTTTCCTAACGTTACGTCCCGGCGAACGCTCGCCGGAAGGGCATGTCCGGTTCGCTTTAGCCGTGATGACGCTGGGATCGCCCGGCGTCTCACCCGCCCGCCGGGCGGCTGCTTCCACGTGCCCCGGTGCCCCTTGTACCGAAGCGGTGGGGGCGCCGCGCGTTCGATCCCCCACCGCTTCTCATCAGATCGCGCCGAGAGATGCCGGTCCCGCTACCGCCTCCCCCTCCGGTGCTCAGCATCGCGCACTCATCGATGGGTCTCGCCTCATGCCTGGCCGCCGCGCGCCTGCTGGATCCAGCCGACGATCTTGCTCGGCGTGATCGGCAGCTCGGTGATCCGCACGCCGAACGGCTCCAGCGCATCCTCCAGCGCGGCGGTGATTGCGCCCGGCGACATCATCCGACCGCCCTCGCCGCCTCCCTTGATCCCGTACGGCGTGTAGGGCGATGGCGTTTCCTGGTGGTCGATGTCGAACCTGGGGACGTCCATCGCCGTGGGCACCAGGTAGTCCATGAAGCTGGCCGTGAGCATCTGCCCGCTCTCGTCGTAGACGTACTCCTCAAACAGCGCGGTCCCCAATCCCTGGACAGCTCCGCCGGTGATGTGCCCGTGGAGGGTCATCGGGTTGACCACCGTGCCACAGTCGTGCACCGCCGCGTACTTGTGGTAGGTGAACTGGCCCGTTTCCGGGTCGACCTCCACCACCGCGATGTGACAGGCGTGCCCGACGAACGGATAGAAGACGCCCAGATCCTTGCGGTCGGCCGAAGGCAAGGTAGTGTAGGGGTGATCGTAGGTATAGCTGGCCTCCAGCCCGCTCTCGATATCTTCTGGCAAGTCCAGCCGGAACATGTAGGCCTTCAGCGCAATCTGGTCGAGCGTCAGTGCGCGGTCGGGGCTACCCTTGACCCGCACTTTCCCCTCGCTGAACTCCAGATCGTCCGGGCTGACTTCCAGCTCGTGCGCGGCAATCTTCTTGATCTTCTCCTTGAGTCGAGCCGAGGCGCCGACCAGCGCGCCGGTGACCATGACGGTGAACCGCGAGCCTCCCGGCCCGGTGCCCGGGAGAGCATGCTGGGAGTCGGCGTACGTCACCACGATATCGGATGGGTCGACATCGAACTCCTCGGCGACGACCTGGGTCACGACGGTCTCCGGGCTGTTGCCCCAGAAGGCTAGCGAGTGGAGCGTTACCACGAACTTGCCCGTGGGGTCGATCGTGATGGTCGCGCTCTCCGGGCTGCTGGTGACCGGGAATGACGGCTGATCGAACCAGAACCAGAACTCGGTGGAGCTGAAGACGCTCCGCTCCTGCGCGGTCACGATGCCGATGCCGAGGTACCGCCCCTCCTGTCGCGCGCGTTCCCGCTCCCCGACCCAGTACTCGTAGTCGACGAGCTTAAGGGCCTTGTCGAGCACGCCCTCGTAGTTGCCGCTGTCGTAGATATTCCCGGTCGGGATCTTGTAGGGGAACTGCTCGGGGCGGATGAAGTTCTTGCGCCGGATCTCGGCCCGGTCCATGCCGAGCTTGCGGGCCGCCAGATCGACCATCCGCTCCAGCACCCAGTTGTTGACCTCGGAACCGAATCCTCGGTAGGCCCCCTGCTGGTTCTTGTTCGTCAGCACGGCGGTCAGCTTGTACTGCACGCTCTGGATCCGGTAGGGGCCGACCACCTGCGCCAGCGCATTGCCATGGGTGCCGGTGCCGAACTGCAGATAGGCCCCGTAGTCATCCACGCAGTCGATCTTCAACGAGCGTAGGGTGCCGTCGTTGTCGAAGGCGAGCGAGACATCGTAGTACCGGTCCGAGCCGCAGTGGTCGTTGTTGAGAATGTGGTCGATCCGATCCTCCACGTACTTCACCGGCCGCCCCGCCACCATCGAGAGGAAGCCCGCCATGGTGGGGACCTTGTGCATGAAGAACTTGGAGCCGAAGCTGCCGCCGGCGTTGATCGGCACGACTTTGAGCTTGCTCGCCGGGATCTTGAGCGAGGTCGCGATCAGCCACTGGAAGTAGGTGAAGTTCATCGAGTTGGCGTAGATCGTGAGCGTGCCGGTCCCCTCGTCGTAGTCGCCGATGGCGCCGTTGGTCTCCATCGGCATGGCGCTCGATCGTGGCCAGCGCAGCCTGGCGCTGACGACATGATCCGCGTTGGCGAAGTCGCCCTCGACATCGCCGAAGGTGAAGGTGCGGCTGTAGGCGATGTTGCTGCCGAGCGCCTCATGGACCAGCGGCGCGCCCGGCTCCATCGCCTCGAAGGGATCGACCACCGGCGGCAAGGGCTCGTACTCCACCTCGATCAGGTCGCACGCATCCTCGGCGATGTACCGGTTCTCGGCTACGACCGCCGCGACGGCCTCGCCGGCGTAACGCACCTTGTCGACGGCCAGCAGGTGCTGGTAGATCGGGCCGACGGCGAACGTCGGCAGCGGGTTCATCCGCTCGGCGACATCCTTGCCGGTAACGACCTTGTACACGCCGGGGAGCCGCTCAGCAGCGCTGGTATCGATGCGGACGATCCGGGCGTGGGCATAGGGGCTGCGGAGAATCGCGGCGTGCGCCATATTCGGCAGCTTGAGATCGTCGATGTAGCGCCCCTTGCCGCGCAGGAAGCGGAGGTCCTCCACCCGTGGCATGCTCTTGCCGATCCACCTGGGGCGCTTCGTCGCTACCTCGGCCATGATCAGCCTCCTCCTGTGCAAAGCATGCTCATCCACCTCGATCGGGCCGGCGCGCTCTGACTACGGCGAAGGCGCCATCTGCTTCGCCGCCGCACGGATGGCCGTCACGATGTTCTGATAGCCGGTGCAGCGGCAGAGGACGCCGCTGATCGCCTCCCGGATCTCCTCGTCGGTACCGGCGTCCGGTCGAGTCGTGAGGTATTCGTAGGCGGTCAGCAGCATGGCCGGAGTGCAGAAGCCGCACTGCAGCGCATGGTGCTCCCAAAATGCCCGCTGGAGCGGATGAAGGTCCCCATTCGGCGCCAGCCCCTCCACGGTGAGCACCTCGCGACCGTCTGCCTGAACGGCGAACATCAGACACGAGCGCGTGCTCTTCCCATCGACCAGGACCGTGCAGTTGCCGCAGACGCCGTGCTCGCAGCCCAGGTGCGTGCCCACCAGGTTGAGGTCTTCTCGCAGGAAGTCAGCCAGGGTGCGACGCGGCTCCACCTCGGCCCGATAGAGCCGGCCGTTCACGGTGACGGTGATCGCATGCTTCTCCGCCATGCCTACCTCCTCCCACCCGCGCGTTCGACTGCCGTGGTCAGCGCCCGGCGCGCGAGCACCCGTGCGACGTGCCGCCGGTACTCGGCCGTGGCGTGGACATCGGACGCGGGCTCGATCACTGCCCCGGCCACGTCAGCGGCAGCAGCGATGGCGTCCGGGGTCGGCTGCTGCCCGATCAGGAGGTCGCGCACCTCGACCACCTGGGGAACCGGCCCGACGCCGCCCAGCACCAGTCGCGCATCGGTGCAGACACCCGCCTCGTCGCGCGTCACCAGCGCCGCCACGGCCACGAGGGCGAAATCGCCATGCCGCCGGCTTACCTCCAGGAATGACCAGCCGGTGCCCGGCGAGAGCGCCGGGAGACGCACCGAGGCCAGCAGCTCATCCGGCTCGAGCGCGGTCGTCAGGGTGTCGAGAAAGAACTCCCGAGCCGGAATGGCTCGCGCCCCGCGCGCACTGCTGGCCGTGATCTCCGCGTCGAGCGCGACCATCGTTACCGGGAGCTCGGCCGCAGGGTCGGCGTGGGCCAATGAACCGCCGACCGTTCCCCAATTCCGGATCTGACGGTGCCCGATGTAGCGGACTGCTTCGACGAGCAGCGGGTAGCGCTCGGCTACCGCGCGGTTCTCCAGCAACGACTGCTGCCGCGTCAGCGCGCCGAGCACGAGCCCGTCGCCGTTGGCGTGGAGGTACTCGAGCGCGGCCACGCGGTTGATGTCGATGATCGCCGCGGGCCGGGCCAGGCGCATATTGAGCAAGGGCACCAGGCTCTGGCCACCGGCGAGGATCTTCCCGCCCCCGCCGTGACTGGCCAACAGAGCGTGGACTTCCTCCACCGATGTCGGGCGGTAGTAGTCGAACGCGACCGGTTTCATCGCCTCGTCACCCTCCTCCGCACCATCGTCCTGGTCGAGCGCGGAGACACCCGCGCCCCGGGCTTGGAAGGCATGTCGATCCCGGAGGACGCGCGCCCCGCGCGGCTCGACCGAGGAGACTCACCCAACCATTGCAGCCGGTTCCAGACAACAGGCAGCGGCGCACTGCCGGTGTCGCCGCTGCCGATCGATCCGGCACCGCACTCAGTGGGCTGGCGTCACAACGCTGCATCGCTCAGCGCTCCTTCATCCTGACGGCAGCTCCAGATGTGATCACGCAACGGCCGGCAGGCGACCGCTCCGTGCAGAGGCGTGAGAAACCATCGGCGTCGAAGCGTGTTACCCCTATCCTACAGGGGAGGTTGTGCGCCGGAGAATGTCGCAGCGGACAAATCGGAAGGAATGCTCTTGTCCCTTTATACAGCGGGGGACGGTGTGCTGGTCTGATCCATCAGGCGGAGGATCATACGGGCGAGCTGGATATCCAGCAGCAGCGAGACATCGGCCAGCGGAGCGCCGAGCAGCTCTTCCACCTTGCGCAGCCGGTACCGGAGCGTATTGGGGTGGAGACCGAGCTGTTCCGCCGCTAGGGGCACCGACTGGCCGGCATCCAGGTACGCCTCCAGCGCCTGGATCAGGATGCCCCCGTGCCGCTGGTCGTAGGCGAGCACCGGGCCCAGTCGTTGGCGCGCGAAGTCGATCAGCTCGGCCGGCTCGTTCACGTGGAAGAGCAGTCGAGCCGCCCCGATGTCGGTGTATCGCAGCACCTTGGCCTGACCGCCGAACCGGCGGATCACCCGGAGCGCTCGCTCGGCCTCCTGGTAGCTCGTGGCGATCTTTCCGAGGTGATCTGTCACGCGGCCGATGCCGACCGACACCGAGAGATCGGGCAGCGCCCGAGCGACGGCGTGCTGGACCGCGTGGACGATCGCGTCCGCAGCACTGGCCCGTGGCCCTTCGACGGCCGTGAGGATCACGGCCACGTTGCCATGGCGACTGGCGATCAGCGCATGTGGGGCATGCGCCATGGCCACGCTCTGGAGCACGCTGAAGAACCGTTGCCTGAGGCGATCGATGCCGGCTTCCGGTGGCTGTGCCCTGGTATGATCGTGACTCTCATGGTCGATATCGAACACAAGGACCTGGAATGGGCCGCGCAGGTCGTAGCCGAGATACCGGCCGCGATCGCGCATTAGCTGGGCGTCGTCGAACCGGCCAGCGATCAGGTCCTCGGCAAAGCCATGGCGCACCCGGAGCTCGATCTCGTGAGCCAGGCGGTCCTTGACGATCGCCAGCGCCAGGACCGTCGCCGCGTGCGCCAGCGTGCGCATGGTCAGCGGCGGCGCCGGCAGTTCAGCCAGAGCCAGCGAGACGTAGCCGAGGAGATCCCGACCGGCGACGATCGGCGCGACGGCGCACGGGTGATCGAGACCGCGCTCGGGCAGTGCCGGAAGTTCGAACGGCCCCCTCGCGTCACGCTGGCCGAGGCGCAGCCCAGGTGAGGACAGCAGCTCCTGGGTGAGCGGAGTCAATGCAGTGGCCGGTTCCTCGGTCGGGTGCGCTTCGCACACCACGCGAAGGAACTGGTCCTGCACCAGCACCGGACGATCGACCAGCCTGGCCAGCGTGCGCGCGATGGTCGGGATGCCCTGGTTGGTGAGCACGAGCTGGGTGAGCGCGTCGTGGATCTCGGCCGCGCGCTCGAGGAGCCGGTGTTGTTCCTCCAGCTCGGCGGTCAGCTCACCGAGGCGTCGGATGGTCTGCTTCTGGGTTTCGACCATGCGAGCGATCTCGATCGCGATGCCGGCCTGCGTGGCGACCGTGAGGAGGGCCTGTACCTCCTCGTCACGATAGCGACGGGGCTCGCCCTGGTAGCCATTCAGCGTCCCGATCACGCTCCCCCGCGAGCAGAGCGGGACAGCGATCAAGGAGCGAATGCCGTGCTGGCGGGCCAGCGCGCGCCAGCGGCGAAACCGCGGGTCGGTCTCCGTATCCTCCACGATGACCGGCTGCCCGGTGCGGAACGCCTGGCTGGATGGTCCCTCGCTGAGCATCGGATCCTCGATGCGAATCGGATGGCTGCGGTTGACCGCATCGACGTAGCCGGAGGCAAGCCCGGCCGCCCCCTCGATCATGAGCAGATCCGCTCCGGACCGCTCCAGCAAGATCGCGCAGGAGCGAAAGCCCAGCCGGGCGCGGACAGTGGCGGCAATCGTCTCCAGCGTCGTCTGGAGTGGCTGAAACTCCGCGAGCACCCGGAAGATCTCGCCGATCAGCAGGCCATCGACTCGGGGCAACCTCTTCGCCATAGAGCAGCACTCCTTATATCGAGATGCGGCCTGCTCGTCCGTGCGACGCTCCCATCGGGGCACATGCGCGGAGGGTGGACAATGCAACTATAACCGTCTCGGCTCGAGGGTCCCAGCTTCGCTCCGCTGTGTGACGACACTGACCGCTCGTCGGTGAAGCCAGCGGCAGACCTCCGGGCCCGGGCGCGCCGGCCCGGACGACAGCCGGCTCAGTTGGCGCCTGCGTGCAGCTACGGTCCCTCGGAGCGCTGCTCATCATTCCCGGCGTCCCGGTAAGCCAGAGGCAGATGTGCTGGCCGGTTGACTTACACCACGCGGCATGCGTGCAGCAGCACTGCCACATCCGGCGCCTCCGGCAGCCGCTCGGCGGTCGAGAGCAGGCGATCGGCCGCGCCGGGGCCGAGCCGCGGCTCGACCAGCGCCCGCAGCTTGGCCAGCAGCTCCTCGCGCGCCAGCGGGGAATCGGGATGTCCGGGCGGCTGGCGCACTGTCGTCTCCAGCCGTCGACCGTCGATCAGCTCGACCACGACCCGGCAGCCCAGCACGCCCTCCTCGTGGAACGCGCGCTCGAACTCAGGATCGATGACCAGGTCGATCCGTCGCATCAGGTCGAGCAGCGCAGGGTCGTGCCAGGGCTCGCCCTGGTAGCTGGCCGGGGTGAGGTCGCCATCCCGCAGCGCGATCGCAACCACGAAGGGCGTGCTGTGGTCGGCCGCCGCCCGCGTCCGGGGAGCATACGCGCTGGGTGAGCCCTGCACGCCGGCTGTGACCTGCCGATGACCGTAGACGGTCACGACGGCGATGTCGTCCACCGAGCCGATCTCGCGGTGGAGCGAGGATGCAGCCGCGATCGCCGCCTGCGTGTAGAACTGCGCGGGGTAGCGCTTGACGATCGTCCGGAGCACCGCCCAGTCGCCCCTGCCGTCGAGCCGGTCGAACGCTGCGGGGTCGACGTCAGCCGGCAGGCGCTCGAAGAGCGCCTCCAGCGCGTCGGGCGGCGCAGTCAGCCCGCGAGCCGCGAGCTGGACAGCTTCCAGCGCTCGCTGGCAGACGAGACCAGGCGCCGCGCCCTTGATGAGCGGCAGCTCTGGCCCCGGCTTGAGCCAGGATTGCAGCACCAGCCCGCCAGTCGTCCCGGCCAGGCCGATCGCCGAGACCGTCTGCTCCCGGCTCAGCCCGAGCAGCCAGCCGGCGGCGGCAGGCACGGCCCAGGCAACCTGGCTAACCGAGTGCAACCCCCGCTGCATCCAGTGGTACGCCTCGGCGAGCGCTGCTTGCAGCTCGTAGACCGCCACGACCGCAGCCAGGAGATCCTGACCGCTGGCTCCGGCCAGCTCGGCGGCAGCGAGCAGCGCCGGGATCGCGTCGGAGAAGTGCCCGGTGTCTTTGCCCGGTGGCGCCGCGTAGATATCGTTCGCGTCGAGGTCGCGCACCAGCGTAGCGTTGACCAGCGTTGCCAGCGGCAGGTCGACGCGCTCACCGCTTCCGAGCAGCGTCGCTTCCGGGCGGCCGGCGCGTTCCCGCGCGTACTGTCTCAGGAGCATCGGGCCAGGCTCCTCCAGCGCCGCCACGCCGCACGCGAGGGTGTCGGCGACAATCCGGACGGTCGCTTCCACCACCGATGACGGCAGCGCGCGAATATCGATGCTCCGCGCGAACTCGGCCATCCGCTCCGCGAGGTACACGGCGCCCCCACTCCCTAACAGCCGACCATCGCCGGGGCAATCCGGCAGCGCTTGATTGTACCGATCTCCCGGATCTCACCTCCGGGAAGCGAGCGATGAACACGCCAGGACACCCACGTGCGACCGGCGTCCGCTAAAGGTATCCTTCCGCCGGTGAGCAGCACGGAGAGCCCTTCCCAGGCCTGGCTGTCCCGGTGGCGGAGGGAACATGGGCGCTACCATCGTTGCTGATGAGGTCAGCCGTACCTTCGGGCCAGTCCGCGCGATCGACCGCCTCACCCTGGAGATCCCGACCGGCGTGATCTACGGTCTGTTGGGCCCGAGCGGCTCCGGCAAGACGACCTTCCTGCGCATGGTCGTCGGCGCGCTCCGCCCGACCGAGGGCCGGCTCCTCGTGCTGGGCCGGACCATGCCCGACCGCGCGGTAGCCGGCCAGATCGGCTACATGCCCCAGACTGCCGCGCTCTACCCCGACCTGACCCTGCGCGAGAACCTCGCGTTTTTCGGCCGGATCTACGGCCTCCGCGGCCGGAAGCTGGAGGATCGAGTCGAGCAACTCGTGAACGACCTCGGGCTGCTCGGCTGGCTCGACCAGCAGCTCTACCGCTTCAGCGGCGGCATGCTCCAGCGCGCCTCGCTGGCCTGCGCCCTGTTGCACCAGCCCGAGCTGCTGGTGCTCGATGAGCCAACCGTCGGCCTCGACCCGGTGCTGCGCCGCTCGCTCTGGGCGCACTTTCGACAGCTCGCCGAGGAGGGCAAGACACTGCTGATCTCGACCCATACGATGGACGAGGCCGATCGTTGCGATCTGCTCGGCTTCCTGCGCGGCGGCCGCCTGCTAGCTAGCGATACCCCAGCGGCGCTGCGCGTGCAGACCGGCCAGGCGGATCTGGAAGACGCCTTCCTGGCCCTGGCTGGGCAGCCCGGCGTACCAGTCGGAGAGCCGTAATGAGCTGGCAGCGAGTCCTGGCGCTCATGCTCCGCATCGTCCGGCAGTTCCGGCGCGACCGGCGCACGCTGGCCCTGATCCTGGTGGTGCCGGTGCTCGTCCTCTCGCTCCTCGGCTACATCTACCGCGGCTCGGGCGAGCCGACCCGCCTCGCCGTCGTGCTCCAGGGCGAGAGCCCGCTCGCCCCGCAGGTCATCGCGCTCCTGGAGGAGGACTCGTCCCTTCACGTGCTCGTGATGGAGCGAGAGCAGGCACTCCAGGCAGTCGATCGGCGGGAGGTCGACGGCGTCCTGGTCCTGCCAGCCCTGCCTCCTCAACCGGGGACGCGGCCGGAGGTCGAGCTGATCCTGGAGGGCTCGCAGCCCAGCGCCGCTGGCGCGATCGCCAGCGCGGTCAGCCGCGCGCTGCCCCAGGCGATCATCCAGACGATGAGCTCGTCCGGGCAGGCGATCCAGCTCGAGCCGAGGTTCCTGCACGGCGGGCCGCAGTTCGACCAGCTCGACTACTTCGCGCCGACCTTCATCGGCTTCTTCGCGTTCTTCTTCGTCTTCCTGCTGACCTCGGTCTCGTTCCTGCGCGAGCGGCTGCAAGGAAGCATCGAGCGGCTGATCGTCTCGCCGCTCGACCGCAAGGAGATCGTGCTCGGCTACATGCTCGGCTTCACCCTCTTCGCTACCGTCCAGTCGATCGTGATGGTGATCTTCACCGTCGCGGTGCTGCGCATCCACTACGCCGGCGAGCTCTGGCTCGTCGTCTTCCTGACCTTCCTGCTGACCGTGGGGGCGGTTAACCTGGGGATCTTCCTGTCGGCCTTCGCCCGCACCGAGCTGCAGGTAGTGCAGTTCATCCCGATGGTGATCACCCCGCAGGGCTTACTCTCCGGCATCATCTGGCCGGTCGACTCGTTGCCTCGCCCGCTCCAGTGGCTGGCCCAGGCCCTTCCGCTGACCTGGGCTAACGAGGCGCTGCGCGCTGTCATGATCCGGGGCGAGGGGCTCGATGCGCTCGGCCTGCACCTGATGGTGCTCATCGGCTTCGCGGCGGCGATGGCCGTGCTGGCGATGGTGACGCTGCGGCGGGAGGTCGCCTGAGGTATGGGCGCGCCCGTCCGCCTCGCGCTCGGCTCGATGAGCCCGGTCAAGCGGGCCGCGGTCGAGCGGATCGCGCCCCAGCTCTTCAGCGAGTGGCAACTAGAGACGCTCGAAGTCCCCAGCGGGGTACCGCGCCAGCCCTGGGGCGATGAGGAGACGGCCCGGGGAGCCTGGGAGCGGGCCAGGCAGGCCCAGAAACTCACCGGGGCCGACTACGGGATCGGGATCGAGTCAGGGGTAGTCGAAGGGCCCCTCGGCCGCGTCTACGCGGTGAGCTGGGCGGTGGTCGTCGACCGCCGGGCGCGGCTGGGCGTCGGCGGCGCGGAGCGCTTCCCGCTGCCGGACGTAGCCGTCGAGCGGCTGCGAGCCGGCGAAGAGCTCGGGCGGCTGCTGGAGATGCTGGCCGGCAATGAGGAAACCCGGCCTGAGCTGGGCGCGGTCGGGGCCCTCACCGGCGGGCGCCGGAACCGGGTCGACCTCCTAGCGGTCGCCGTCCTCCACGCCTTCATGGACCTGCTCAAGCGGAGCTGACAGCCGATTTCAGGTGCTCGCCCCTGCCCTCATCCGCGCTCGCGCTCAGGCGCCGGCTACGACAGCGGGTGTCTGGTCCAACCGTCCTCATCCAGGGTCACGACCTCCCGGTAGCCCACCGCGCGCAGGAGGGCAGCGGCCTCCTCGAAGCCGGCGGTCAGGTCTTCCGGCCGGTGCGCGTCGGACGAGATCGTCACCGGGATGCCCAGCGCCTTGCACCGGTGCAGCACGCGCGGCCCGGGATACGGCTCGCCGATGTCGCGGCGCAGCCCAGCGGTGTTCACCTCCACCACCAGCCCGGCTGCCTGAATAGCCTGCAGCGCCTCCTCGATCGCCGCCAGGTACCAAGGAGCGTCCTCCGCGAAGTAGCGCCCACCCGCATTCCACATCTTGATCTTGTCGATGTGCCCAGCGATGACCGGCAGACCCAAACCCGGCATCGCCAGCGCCATCTCGACGAGCAGGCGATAGTACTCCTCGACCAGCCGGCGCGCGTCGCCCCGGTAGACCGTTTCGAGCTGGCGCACGAACGATTCGGCGGACTCATCCATCGTCCAGGGCAGGCCATCGGGGTCTCGCCCCACGAAGTGCACGCTGGCCACGACGTAGTCGGGCCGGTGTACCAGGATCTTCTGGCGCTGGAACGCCGTCCCCTCCGGGATCAGGGCTGGGGAGAGATAGTCCAGCTCCAGTCCCAGCCACAAGCGCAGGCGGCCCTGGTACGCCACCCGGGCGGCGCGCACGTCGGCACAGTACGCCGGCAGGCGCTCCAGGGGCATCGTCCAAGAGCAGGGGAACGGTACCGGAGCGTGCGACGAGAGGCCCAGACTGCGCAGGCCAGCCGCCAGTGCCGACTCCGCGTACGCGTCGATTGAGCCGGAGCCATCGCAGTAGCCGGGGTGATTGTGAAAGCTCCCGCTGATCGTCGCGCTCATCTACCGCTTCCTCTCATCTAGCGTCCCTGCCTCCTGCCCCACAACCCGACGAGCACTCCCCCGATCTTACCGCGTGGCCGGATTTTGGCTATTCGCCTGGCGATCCGCCGCATCACGTCCCGTCGGTGAGCATCGATTGGACAGCTCTTGAACACCGAGTGACCACGCATTGGCCAGCCCTGTGACTGGTACTCACCCCACCAGCCCTCTACATTATGTTGCGACAAGATGAAGGGGCAGCGAGGGAGCCAGCGAGCAGGGTGTCAACCCCCGGGGGACGCTTCCCGTGATCCGGCCCTCAGCGGCACGCAGCTAACGGGGGACATCGCGATTCCACTCCATCCTTGCCGGACGGCACTCCCGACGTCATGCCGCGGGTGTACCTTGCGCCCTCCTCGAGGAGGTGAGACGAGCAGATGACGAGGTAGATCAGGTATTTGAGCTGGTAGATGCGGGGTGATATCGAACGAGCGTGCCGAGACCTCCGGTAAAGGCAAACCGAGATCTCGTCAGCAATGTTCGGAAGCGATGATACGCGGGTCGTAACTCTGGGCGCCTGGCCCGCGCGGAGCGAGTGGCGCAACCGGCCGATCTCGAGAGCTCACGATCGGCCGGTTCTGTTTTGGCAAAGCAGAAGTCACCACGTCTGTGCAGGGTACAGAGGGGGGAAACTCATGGAGCACCGCCACACGTTCGAGGGTTCGGATACCCCTCGAGCACCCCACCTGACAGAGGCTCCGGTCTCCGGGAACGGTCATCACCTGGAGTCGCACGTCCTCGCTCCCGTATCGGTCATCGCGCCGACGCGCAACGAGGCGGAGAACATCGCGCCGCTCGTCGCTCGGCTAGAGCGCGTGCTTCCTGAAGGCTCCGAGATCATCTTCGTCGATGACAGCGAGGACGATACGCCTGCGGTAATCGAGTCGGTAGCGTTACGCTCGCGCTGCCCGATTCGCCTGATCCATCGCCCGCCCAGCCAACGAGACGGAGGGCTGGGTGGAGCGGTCGTCGCTGGGTTACGAGCCGCCCGCTCATCCTGGGCATGCGTTATGGACGCGGACCTGCAACACCCGCCGGAGTTGATCCCGCGCTTGCTGGCTCAGGCCCGGTTGACCCAGGCCGACCTGGTAATCGCCAGCCGGTACTGCGACGAGGGGAAAGCTGAGGGGCTCGACGGGATACGCACAGCAATCTCTCGCACCTCCACGACGGCTGCGCGCCTCGCCTTTCCTCGCCGGCTGCGACGAGTCAGTGACCCGATGAGCGGATTTTTCCTGCTTCGGAAAGATCTGATCGACATCGACGCCCTGCGACCACGAGGGTTCAAGATCTTGCTCGAGATTCTGGTACGGAATCGGCATCTCAAGGTGAGCGAGGTCGGCTTCGAGTTCGGCAAACGGTATGCAGGGGAGAGCAAGGCATCGCTGCGCGAGGGGTTCCGCTATCTGGCCCATCTCGGCACGTTGCGGCTGGGCAACGACGCGCTGCGCTTCGCCGCCTTCGCCGCGATCGGCCTCTCCGGCCTGCTCGTGAACACGCTCGTCCTGCTTGCCGGTACCGAGCTCGTCGGCTTCCACTATCTGCTCTCGGTCGTCTTCGCAACCTGGGCATCGACGCTCTGGAACTTCAGCCTGACCGACGCCTGGGTCTTCGGTGACCGGCGAGAAGCCAACCGATGGGGCGAGCGTCTAGCGATGTTCGCGTTCGTGAACACGCTGGCACTGCTCGTGCGCGGCCCGATGATCTATGTCCTGACCTCGATCCTGGGCATCTACTACGTGCTCTCGAACATCATCTCGCTGGTCTCCCTGTCGCTCGTGCGCTACGGGATGTCAGACGCCTGGATCTGGAAGGTCACGCACCAGCCACGTGCGCGCGGCCCGTACTGCTATGACATCCACGGGATCGTCACCGTCTGGTCGGAGACCTGGCTGCCTGAGCTGGAGCGCTTCCTCACCACCGAGACGATTGCTCAGCCGACGATCCGGGTGCGGATCGGCGGGCTGCGGCCACCGGGCCCGCTCGGCCGACCAGGGACGGTCGGCGCGACGCCGGATGGCCGGCGATTCTTCTACGACGATGGCCTCGGCCCACTGGGATTCTGGATCGACGTCACTATGGGTGAGACAGTCGAGGTGATTGCCTCGCCGTTCCTACGCCGATCGCCGCATGTGCTCTACACCAACGTGGTGGAGCCGATCCTGCGGTGGACGTTCGTGAGAAAGGGCTATGCCCTCGTCCACGGCGCCTGCATCGCCTTCGGCGACGAAGCCTACCTGGTGACGGCCCGCACCGATACCGGAAAGACCACCACCATCCTGCGCGTGCTCGACCGCCAGCGCCGGGCCACCGATACTGGCGCCTTCCTCTCCGACGATCTGACGTTGCTCAGTCCCGACGGTCGGGTCCTGAGCTATCCGAAGCCGATGACGATCAGCCGGCACACGGTCGCCGCCGTCAACACCCCGATGCTCACACGCCGGCAGCGCTTCGGCCTCTGGGTGCAGAGTCGCCTGCACTCGCGAGAGGGGCGACGGTTCGCACTCTTGCTAGCCCGCACGAGATTGCCGGTCGCCACCATCAACGCTGTGGTGCAGTGGATCGTGCCGCCGCCCAAGTACCACATCCAGCAGCTCGTACCGCGCGCGAAGTGGACGCGCGAAGCCAAGCTCGCTGGGATGTTCGTCATCGAGCGCGGCGGTGAGGGAGAAGTCCCGCTCGATGATCGCGCGGCGCTGGAGACGCTGCTGAGCAACAGTGACGACGCGTACGGGTTCCCACCGTACCCGGTGATCCGCCACTACCTCCACAGTTCCGGAGGACAGGACCTGCAACTGCTCGAGCGCCAGATCGTCGAGCGGGCGCTGAGCGGCGTTCCGGCCCGGCTGCTCCGCAGCAGCGCGATGGATTGGTGGCAGCGTATCCCGATGCTCGTCAACCTGCGCGATGCACGACCTCCGGTGGAGCAACCGGCATCGCCGGTCGTGGCGACCGGGGCGAGCGCGACGTAGAGCATGGGCGACTGGTTTCGGAAGCGGGACTAGTCTCCCCGGGGTGGATCAGGAGCAAGAGTGGCAACGAAGCCTCATATCGATCAACGACAACGCACAAAGAGCAACGCATCTCCAGCCACGTCCCTCCCTCGGGTCGGCGCTCACCCCTGGCCCCGGCGCGCGCTGGTGGCCGCCGGGGCGGCAGCGACGGTCGATCGGCTGATACTCGCACTTGCGCTGGTTACCGGAGCCGCGCTCCGGCTCTGGCAGATCAACAGCCTCGGCCTGAACAGCGACGAGGCAGTCTACCTGGGACAGGCAGCGGCCATCGCCGGGGACCCGATCCTGAGCCAGTTCTTTCCGATCTTCCGCGCCCATCCGCTCCTCTTCCAGTTCATCCTGGCCCTCGCGTATCCGATCGGCGGCACGGATGGATCCGACCTGGTCGGCCGGCTCGTCTCCGTCGCTGTCGGATTGGCAACGGTGTACCTGGTCTACCGGGCCGGAGCGCGGCTCTACGGGCGACGCGCCGGCGCAATCGCTGCGCTGTTCCTGGCGCTCATGCCGTACCACGTTATCGTGACGCGCCAGATCCTGCTCGATGGCCCGATGACCTTCTGCGCAACGCTCAGCCTCTACATGGTGTCGCGCTTCGCGGCCACCGAGCGCCCGGTGTGGCTCTACGCCGCCGGAGCCGGCATGGGTCTGACCTTCCTGGCTAAGGAGACCGGCATCATCCTGCTCGGTAGCATCTACGCCTTCCTGGCCCTGGCACCGGAGATCCGCTTTCGCCTGCGCGACCTGGCGCTCTCCACCGCCATCATGGCGCTGGTCATCGCCCCCTTCCCCCTCTCGATCACGCTGGCCGGCGGGGGCGGCTCGCAGCGCGCTCACCAGTATCTCGTCTGGCAACTGTTCCGGCGGCCGAACCACGAGTGGACGTTCTATCCCTCGACGGTGCCGCTCGCCATCGGCCCGCTCCTGATCCTGACCGCGCTCCTCGGGCTCTGGCTGGTTCGCCGCCGGTGGAGCTGGCGCGAGAAGCTGCTCGTGGCCTGGATCGTAGTGCCGGTGCTGTTCTTCCAGTCCTGGCCGACGAAAGGGTTCCAGTACCTCCTGCCGATCGCACCGCCCCTCGCGATCCTCGCCGCTCAAGCGGTCATCCAGCTCGGACAACGGGCAGCCGCCACCAAGATCCGGCGTGCGGGGTGGCTCGCCCCGCTCCTGGCCGGGGCTATCGCGCTGACGCTGCTGGTTCCGAGCTGGTCGCGCATCCAGGCCTCGACGTCAGACCGGTTCCTCGCTGGCTCGGGAGGCGTGCCGGGCGGGCGCGAAGCGGGAGAGTGGATCCGAGAGAACACCCCGGAGGGAGCGCGCTTCATGACCGTCGGGCCGTCGATGGCGAACATCATCCAGTTCTACGGGCATCGCCAGGGGAAAGGGCTTTCCGTCAGCCCGAACCCGCTGCACCGCAATCCGTCCTACGAACCCATTTTCAACCCTGACCTCCAGCTCCGGAGCGGCGAGCTGCAGTACATCGTCTGGGACTCGTTCTCAGCCGGTCGATCACCGTTCTTCTCCGAGAAGCTGCTCAGCTACGCCCGGCGATACCACGGGCGGATCGTGCACACCGAGTCGATCCCGGTGGCCGCCCCTGACGGCTCCGTCGTGCAGAAGCCGGTCATCGTCATCTACGAGGTGCGCCCATGATCGGCCGGCGAGTCTTTTCCACTGTCTCGACACTCCTGGCCTGCCTGGCCCTGTTCATCGGGCTCCTGCCCCAGCGCGCGGCGCGGGCCGCCGAGCCACAGCCGAAGACGCCGATCAAGCACTTCATCGTGCTGATGCAGGAGAACCACACCTTCGACAACTACTTCGGCACCTACCCCGGCGCCGACGGGATCCCGGAGGGGGTCTGCATGCCGGTCGATCCCGCCGACCCAGCGAGCGAGTGCGTCGAGCCGTTCCACATCGGAAACCGGCCGATCGAAGACCTCGATCACAGCACCGCGACTGCACTGAACCAGTACAACGGCGGGAAGATGGACGGCTTCATCTGGGCCCTGCGACTGCGCAACCAGGAGGGATCGCTCGCCATGGGCTACTACGATGGCCGCGACCTGCCCTACTACTGGAACCTGGTCGACCAGTACGTGCTATTCGATCGCTTCTTCAGCTCCGCCATAGGCGGCAGCGTCTGGAACCACATGTACTGGGTCGCGGCCCAGCCGGGCAGCGAGGAGAACCGGATCCCTCCCGAGGGATACGGCGACGACGTGATCACGATCTTCGACCGGCTGGAGGAGCGCGGGATCTCCTGGAAGTTCTACATCCAGAACTACGACCCGACGATCACCTTCCGCACGATGGACCAGGGAGGCCAGCGCGCCGCTCAGGTAGTGTGGTGCCCGCTGCTCAACTTCCCGCGCTTCATCGACAATCCCGATCTGTTCAGCCACATCGTGCCGCTGGACGAGTATTTCACCGATCTCCAGAACGGCACGCTGCCCTCGGTGGCCTACATCGTGCCATCGGGCGCCAGCGAGCACCCGCCCGGGAGCATCCGGGCAGGGCAGCGGTTCGTGAAGTCGCTGATCCAGGCCCTGATGCGTAGCGACGCGTGGGAGAGCTCGGCCTTCATGGTCACCTACGACGACTGGGGCGGCTGGTACGACCACGTTCCTCCGCCGAAGGTCGACGACTACGGCTACGGCTTCCGCGTCCCGGCTTTCCTGGTCAGCCCGTACGCCAAGCGCGGCTATATCGATCACACTGAGCTCGATTTCACCTCGATCCTCAAGTTCATCGAGGAGAACTGGGGGCTCGAGCCACTAGCGGAGCGCGACGCCCGCGCCAACAGCATCATCAACGCCTTCGACTTCTCCCAGCCACCCCGGCCACCAGTCTTCATCCCGGAGGAACGAGTCAGTGAGGAGCAGCGCCCCAGCCCGCGACGCGGCGTGATCTATAGCGCCTACGGGATGGGGCTCGTCCTGGCCGGCTCGGTCATCGGCTGGGCAGCGCTCGATTCCCGCCGCCAGCGAAGCGCCGACCCTGTCTACCCACTGAGGAGACTCACCCGGCGCCGGAGGCGCTCGATGACGAAGAGATCGAGGGGAGCACCCGACGAATGAGATCATCAAAAGGGTATTTCGCGAGCATAATTCTCGCTCTAGCGCTCATCGCCTTCGGCACGCTGCTACCCGCGGCGTCGGCCCGAGCCGCCGAGGACTCGCCGCTTCCGACTGCGCTGACGATCCAGCCGCTCGATCCGGTCACGGTCGGCGAGGACTTTACCATCGTCGCCCAGCTCACCAGCTCGACTGGCGACATCCCCGGCGCCGTCAACAATGAGGCACTCGAGCTGTTTATCGATGGCGTGCGCGAGCGGCGAACACGGACGAACTTCGCCGGCGTCGCATCGTTCCCGATCCGCCGATTCCTCCCAGTCGGGCAATACACCGTCACGGTGGTGTACGCAGGCAGCCGCTCGCTGCAACCGGCGAGCGCCACAGCGACGCTGACGATCGCGCCGGCCGTGCTCGAGATCAAAACCGTCCCAGCCCTCGCTGGCGTCACCTTCTCGTTCAATGGGCAGACCCTCCGCTCGGGTGCGGACGGCGTAGCGCGCGTCGAGGTCTCGACGCCCGGGATCTACCCGCTGGAAGTGCTCCCCATCGAGCGGGACGACATGCGCGCCGAGTTCAGCCGCTGGGGGGACGAGATCTTCACCACCGCACGCGAGGTCGAGATCCCGGAGATGAAGTCGCTCGAGGTCGGATTCGACGTCAGCTATCAGGCGAGCTTCTCGTTCGTCGATCTCGCGGGGTTGCCGGTAGACCCGAAGCGGATCACCTCGATCACGCTCAAGAGCAGCCTCGGCGAGACACGCACGCTAACGGACCCGGGCCCAGAGTGGTTCAAAGCTGGGCGGGTTGTCCGGCGCGTCAACGGGTTGGAGGAAACGCCCGTCCAGTGGTCGGTCGAAAGCGTCATCATCGGCGGCACCAACGTCGTGAACCAGTTCCAGCAGCGGTTCTACCTCCAGCCCGGCGCTCGACTGCAGATCGAGCTGCTGCTCTACGCAGCCCGGTTCACGGCGCGAGATGCGCTGTTCGGCTTTCCGATCGGCGAGGGTATCAAGCTCCAGTATCCCGACGGTTCGGTTGAGGTCATCCCGTTCGGTCCAGACCGGCAGGCGTTCGTCACGTCGCTCCCACGTGGGGAATACCTGGTCAGTGTCGCAGGCGCCCCCGGACTCTCACCCGCCTCGCCGGTCGCGCTCTCGAAGAATCAGGAAGCGGAGTTACTGGTCATCAGCTACCTCGACATGGCCGTGGCCGGCGTGCTGGTCGGGCTGCTCGCTGTTGGGCTGCTGTTCGTGGGCCGGCCTCACCTGCTAACCTGGCTCAGGCTCCCGGTACCGTCTCATGGCTACCGCACAGCGGCGCTAGCAATGACCGGCGCGACGCTGGTGATCGGTTTGACCGTCTTCGCGCTCGGCTCCGGCCGGGCACCGGCAGAGTCGACCGATACGCCGCTGCCCGCTCAGAGCCAGGCAGGCCCGCCGGCAGAGACCACGACCGAGACCGGAGCGATCAACGAGGCCGAGGCCCTGTCCCCCGAGTCATCTCCACCAGGTCTCACCCCCGGACGGGCTGTGCTGCCTGAGGAGGCGATCGCCGATGTCTTTAGAGCGTTCTGGGAGCGGAACGGTGGGCTCTCGACTTTCGGCTATCCGATCAGCGAGGCGGTCGAACGGAGAGACCCACGGACAGGCCAGGCAGTGACTGTGCAGGAGTTCGAGCGGGCACGCCTCGAGTACCACCCGGAGCTCAGCGGTACGCCGTACGAGGTCCAGCTCGGGCTCCTGGGATACGAGGATGCGGCCTCTCGCGGGCTCCTCGACACCGAGCCGTTCCAGCCACGCGAGCCAGTGCCGGAAGAGCGCGAGGATTGCACCTACTTCTGGCAAACCGGGCACCGGGTCTGCTCGTACTTCCGGGCCTACTGGCGAAGCCGCGGGCTGGAGTTCGGAGATCCCGACGTGTCACTGCGCNCCGGGTCTGCTCGTACTTCCGGGCCTACTGGCGAAGCCGCGGGCTGGAGTTCGGAGATCCCGACGTGTCACTGCGCGAGTCGCTCGCGCTCTTCGGCTACCCGATCAGCGAGGAGTTCGTCGATCCACAGACCGGCATCCGGGTGCAGTACTTCGAGCGAGCGCGGCTCGAGTACCACCCGGAGCACGCCGGGACACCGCACGAGGTGCTGCCCAGCTCGCTGGAGAGGGGGGAGCCGTGAGAGCGAGACCGTACCGCACAGCGACCGCCATCGCCAGGGTCAGGCTCGGGGCCTGGCCACGCGCCATCGCCCTCCTCCTGGCAGCGCTCACCGCGCTCGTGGCCTCCGTCCCGGCCCTGGCGGCTACCGAGCCGGTTAAGACCGACCCGATCCCGGTGCTGGCGTACTACTACATCTGGTTCGACCCGACCTCCTGGGACCGGGCCAAGACCGACTACCCGCTGCTCGGCCGCTACTCGAGCGACGACCGGGCCGTTATGCAGCAGCACATCCGCTGGGCCAAGCAGGCGGGGATCAACGGGTTCATCGTGAGCTGGAAGAGCATGCCCAAGCTCAACCGCCGGCTCGAGCAGCTTATCGAGCTGGCCGAGACCGAGAACTTCAAGCTACTGATCATCTACCAGGGGCTGGACTTCGAGCGAGAACCTATCCCGGTCGAGAAGGTTGCCAGAGACCTCGATTACTTCGTCTACCGATGGGGGAATCACCCGGCCTTCGACCTCTTCGGCCGCCCGGTCGTCATCTGGTCTGGGACCTGGGAATTCTCGGTCGAAGAGATTGCGAGCGTTACCGAGCGTTTCCGCGATCGCATCTACATTCTCGCGTCCGAGCGCAATCTCGAGGGCTACCAGCGGCTAAGGCACCTGGTCGACGGCAATGCCTACTACTGGTCGTCGGTCAATCCCGATACCTACCCTGGCTATGAGGAGAAGCTGCAAGAGATGGGCGACGCAGTCCATGCGGACGGTGGTCTCTGGATCGCTCCGGCAGCGCCGGGCTTCGATGCCCGGCTCATCGGCGGCACCCGGGTGGTCGAGCGCAAGGACGGCGAGACTCTGAAGCGAGAGTTCGCCGCGGCGCTGAGCTCCTCGCCCGACGCGATCGGCCTCATTAGCTGGAACGAGTTCAGCGAGAACAGCCATATCGAGCCCAGCGAGAAGTACGGCGCGCGCTACCTGGAGGTGCTCGCGCAGATCCGCGGGCTGCCTGCCCCGGATGTCGGCAACTTCGACTCGGACGCCCCTGCGGCCACCGGGGCCGGTTACGGGCTCCCGATGATCGGGGCGATGGTTCTCCTCCTGATCGCGAGCCTCGCCGCCATCGTCTGGAGAGAGGCTTACCGGCGCAAGCAGCCGGTTGACTCGGGGAGGCGAAACACGACTGACGAGACCGCCGCTGACCTGCTCTAGAGGGAGAGGAGAGTACCACCGATGAAACGACTATCTCGCCATCGTTACCTGACCGTCCTGGTACTCGTACTCCTGGCACTTAGCAGCTTTGCCGCCTACACCGCCGCGGGGCCGCGGCCAGCCCCGCCACCGGGAGGAGAAGACCCGGTCGCGCGGCTCCGGGCTGAGCGGCGTTTCGCCGTTCCCCAGGAGATCGTCGACCGGGTACGCCAGGGGCCATCGAGCAGAGCGCAACCTTACGGAAGCTATGTGACTCTCGGTCACGACTCCGACAAGATCACAGTGGAAGTACCGGCAGCCTGGAACGAGATCGAGTACCTGCCCTGGGTCTACCAGGGGCAGGAAGTCGGTGTCACACTGATGGCCTCGACTGACCTCGCCGCTTTCAATCGGCGGTCAGCTCCTGGTGTCTTCATCGGCGTGTCTCACCTCCTCACCGAGATCTCTGACCCACAGACGGTACTCCAGACCGAGGAGCAGGACTTCTCCCGCGGCTGCGCTCGCGGCCGGCGCTTCGACTACGACGACGCCATCTACAAGGGATGGTTCGACCATTTCGCGTGTGACGGAGCGAGCAGCGTGATCACGGCCGTCACGACGACGCCGGACGGTGGCTTCATCGTGCTCATCCGCGTGGTGGTTCGCACTCCGGCCGACTTGGACGCAGCGAAGCGGATCTTCGATACCTTCCAAGTCGTAGGCAATCCCGAGCAGGACGAGCACCACGATCATTAGGAGGACACCATGAATGCACCTCGCCACTCGATACGAGCTACACGCATCCGTCTCGCCTCGCTCGGTGCTCGCGCTGCCGGCGCGTTAGCGCGTGGCTACCCGGGAGGTATGCGTGCAGTCCTGCTGGCGCTCGCTATCGCTCTCCTGCTCGCACCAGCCTCGGAGCTCCTGCCTGAGCGGACTCACGCCCAGCCCGGCTGGCAATGGTTCATGGTCGATACCCATGTGCACTCCTCGGTAAGCGCCGATGGCTATACCGATGTCGGCATTCACGCGGCCGCCGCCAAGGCTTTGGGCTACAACGCGCTCTTCCTGACCGACCACAACGGGGGCAGCAGCTTCCACATCAATAATTTGACCGCGAACCACATGGTCTTCGAGGACAGCTATACTCGCTGGGAGAAAGGAACGTTCGGCAGCTTGAGTAGCAGCCGCAACGAGCTGGCCACCTCGCCGGTCAACACCGGATCCCGCTCGCTCCGGCTGAGCGCCCGCTCGAGCGGCTATGGCGAAGCCTTCGTCTGGACCAAGCGGGGACCGAACTTCCGCTCCGGCGACATTATTCTGAAGGTTTCAATCTATCCGACGCGGATCGATACCGGATCCGGCATCTACGTGTCGGTCTCGATCGGTGGCGACCCTACGGTGGTCAAGGATCCCTACGGCTACACGACGCAGGACGGGATCGTCTCGCCAGGCAAATCGACCGTCCTGGTCTGGCAGCTCGGCTCGGCGCGCGCCCCGTCCTCAGATCCGAACCAGCGCGTCCTGGTCTATTCGCTCGGTACCCCCACGCTCAACGCCTGGAATCACTACACCATCAACGTCACCCAGGCGCTGAACGACATACCGGCCGCGGATCGCCCGCTCGACTACAACGGCTTGACGTTCCTGAAGATGGCCGCGGCGGGCAACGGCGGGACGACCGAGGCCTACTTCGATACCTACTCGATCGACGCCTCGAATCCGGTTGCTCCAGCGGACGAGTTCGTCTACCGCACGCCGCGGGTCGACGACTTCGACACGAGCACCTTCGAGGTCTTCGCCTCGTACGAGATGGGGCAGCAGAAGCACTCCAACCGGTTCAACTTCGCCATCACCGATCCGACACAGTACGTCTCCTACCTCTACGGATCCGACGGCATCGCAGAGACACAGCAGACCGGCTACCCGGCTCAGCTCAACCACCCGGGGACGACGATCACCGTCCAGGAAGCGATCGACACGAAGGGAGGCGGCGCGGACTTCCTGGAGGTGCGGGAGCCGGAATGGGTGGCAGCCTGGGACACGATCCTCGAACAAGGGGTGCAGATCATCGGGACCTGGTCGAGCGACACTCACACTGGTGAGAGCGCCGGCAAGGCAGCCACGTACATCTACGCTCCGGCGCTCGACTTCAACGAGCTGATCCACTCCTACTTCGAGGGACGCGTCTACAACGCGCGCAACGATTTCGGGGGCCGGGTGGTCTTCAACCTCGACGCCGCATCGCAGGAACCGTACCCGGCGCGCTACCCGGTCTATGTCTCGGATGCCCAGACCACCGCGAACGTCCACCTGGCCGTCACGGGTGACTTGAGGACTAGTTACACCATCCGCTGGATCCGCAACGGTGAGGTGTTCGCGAGCGAGAACCCACCGGGCTCCTCCTACGACGCGACGAAGGCGGTCCCGCTCGACGGTCCGTTCACCTATGTCCGGGCGGAGATCCTCAGCTCGAGCGGCTCGCTCCGAGCCATGACCCAGCCGATCTTCTTCATCGATGTCTCCGGGCTCCCAACCGACAAGCGCCTCCATATCGATCGGACGACCACTGCGGACGATATCTGGTACAACAAGCTCTACACCAAAGGCATCACCGCGACGAGCTGGTCCGGAGACATCCAGGCGCTGTCGTTCACGCTGAACAACCCAGCCGAGGCACTCGTCCGCCTGCGCATGCAGACCGACGCGGCTCCGGACCGGGTCAAGGTGGATGGCACGCTGGTCGCGGCAGCCGGTTCCCTCCCGGACTTCGAGGCCGCGACCGGCTCGAGCTGGTACTACGACAGCGGAGCCAAGCTCCTCCATCTCAAGGTCCGGCATGCTGGCACGACCGCCGATGTCCTGGTCGCCTTCTCGGCTCAGACCGACACCGAGCCACCGACCCCGCCGGCCAACCTGACCGCGAGCGCCATCAACAGCAACCGGGTTGACCTGCGCTGGGACCCCTCGACCGACAACGTCGGCGTCGCAGGCTATGACATCTACCGCGACGGCGCTCTCCTGGCCTCGATCGGGACCGAGACCAGCTACTCGGACACGACGGTCGTCGCCGAGACCACGTACTCGTACGAAGTGAAGGCGCGCGACGCGGCCGGCAACGTGTCCGGCCCCAGCAACTCCGTGACCGTTACGACGCCTGCGGCCGCGCTCTTCAGCGACGGCTTCGAGACCGGCGACCTCTCGCAGTGGACGAGCTCGACCGGCCTCATCGTCCAGCAGCAGGAGGTCTTCAGCGGCAGCTACGCCGCCCGCGGCACCTCCACCGGCAGCGCCACCTACGCCACCAAGCAGCTCGGCAGCACCTACAGCGACCTCTACTATCGCCTGCGCTTCAAGCGGATCAGCCAGGGCAGCAACACGGTCTACCTGCTCCGCTTCCGTACCGGCACCGGCGGCTCGCTGCTCGGGCTCTACGTGAGCAGCACCGGCAAGCTCGGCTTCCGCAACGACGTGGCCGGCCAGAGCACCACCAGCTCGCTCACCGTGACCACCGGCGAGTGGCACGAGGTCCAGGTCCACCTCGTCATCAACGGCTCCTCCAGCCTGGTCGAAGTGTGGTACGACGGCACGAAGGTGGACGCCCTGAGCAAGACGCAGTCGCTCGGCACTAACCCGATCGGCCGTATCCAGCTCGGCGAGAACTCGACCGGCCGCACCTACGACTTCGCCTTCGACGAGGTGGCGGTCGATACCGCCTTCATCGGCGGGGGCGGCGGCGGCGGTGGCGGTGACACCACCCCACCGGAGACGACGATCACCAGCGCACCGCCCGCCACCACCGACCAGACGAGCGCCACCTTCGAGTTCACGGCCAGCGAGCCGAACAGCACCTTCCAGTGCAAGCTCGACACCGGCACGAGCGAGGCCTGCACTAGCCCCCGGACCTACACCGGCCTGACGGCGGGCAGCCACACCTTTACCGTCGTCGCCACCGACCCAGCCGGAAACATCGACCCGAGTCCCGCAACGCATACCTGGGAGATCACTGCTCCAAGCGACACCCAGGCGCCCACCGTGCCGGCCAACCTCTCGGCCACCGCCACCAGCAGCACCCGGATCGACCTGCGCTGGGACCCCTCCACCGACAACATCGGCGTCGCCGGCTATACCGTCTACCGCGACGGCGTCCAGCTCGCCACCGTCGACGGCTCCACCACCACCTACGCCGACACCACGGTGACTGCCGGAACAAGCTATACCTACACGGTGGATGCCTTCGACGCCGCCGGCAACCACTCGGCCCAGAGTACCCCCGCCACCGCCACCACGCCGGCCGCAGGACTGCTCTTCAGCGACGACTTCGAGAGCGGCACCCTCGCCAAGTGGTCCACCGTCAGCGGTCTGACCATCACCAGCGAGGCACCACACGGCGGCACCTACGCAGCCCGCGGCAATTCCACCGGCAGCGCCACCTTCGCCATCGCCACCCTGAGCCAGACCGCCAGCGAGCTCTACTACCGCATCTGGTTCAACGTGGCCTCGCAAGGCTCCAACACCGTCTACCTCCTCAAGTTCCGAACGAGCACGAACTCCTCGCTCGGCGGCGTCTACCTCTCCAGTACCGGCAAGCTCAGCTACCGCAGCGACGTCGCCGCCCGCAGCGTCACCACCACGACGAGCGTCACCAGGGGTACCTGGCACCAGCTCCAGGTCCGCCTGGTCACCGGCAGCAGCGGGCTCATCGAGATCTGGTACGACGGCACCAAGGTGGTCAGCGCCGCCGAGAACTTCGGTACCAACCCGATCGGCCGTATCCAGCTCGGGGAGAACTCCACTGGCCGCACCTATGACGTCATCTTCGACGACGTGGCGGCCGGCACGAGCTTCATCCCGTGAGCGCAAGCGCGGAAGGTGGATGCTCGTGCCGACGAGTGAGCGGGAGGAGAAAGACGAGGCGTGAAGCGCCTTTCACGTCGTGGACTGCGGTCAGCAGCCTTCGGTATCTGCCTGGCGCTGCCGCTCCTGGCCTGCGGCAGCGCGGTGCAGCGGCCGTTCTTCGTGGCCGAGGCAGGAACGATGACGAAGAACCTCTGCTTCGGCGTCGAGAGCCTGCCCGGCGGGTTCGAGGTGATCGGCAAGGAGATCTACGACAACGCAGCCGCCGCCCGAGACGCGCCCGACCCGGCACAGCGGGAGCGCGACTACGCGGCCTGGGGGCGGGTCACCGGGTCGTTCCTGCACTGGGCGTTCGAGCCGCCGAGCGTCCCAGCGGAGGACGCCGACGGCACCATGTCGGAAGCAGAGATCGAGGCGGCCCTGGAGCGAGCGCGCCAGGAGATGCTCGATGCCCCCTTCACGGGAGCGACCTGCCGCGTGGATCTCTACGAGACGATCGAGGGAGCGAGCCAGGCGTTCACGGCCGAGGCTACTGATCTCCTGGCGCAGCCGTCCGCGATGGAGATCGAGCGGGATAGGCTGGGAGACGAGAGCCTCTTCCTGGTTCGCCGGTACGACGCCCCGCCGATCAGCCGGTTCATTCTCATGGTCCGACTGCAGAACATGATCGGGCAGATCACAGTCAGCGCCCCCTGCGACACGCCTGGGGCGCAACCCTGCGCCGTGGCCGAGGACCGGACCCGCTCGCTCGGCACGCTGCTCATCCGCCGGCTGGCCGAGAGTGCCCCCCTAGCCACTCCGGTACCACAGGGCGAGCCTGCGACGACCGGCACGACTCTGCGCCAGGAGGCCGAGCAGCTTTGCCCCGAGCGCGACTATACCGGCTGCGTTGCTGCCTATCTCGAGCACGCCCAGCAGCCCGTGCCTTTTGCGCTGTGCCGGACCGAGTACGGGCAGTGGTACTTCGAGCCGCCGGCTGGCCGTCTCGGCGAGCTCTGCGCCGACGGCGAGGCGACCATCATTGCGATCGTCGGCGGCCGGTGAGCGTGGAGCGGGCGCAGGGATTTACCGCTGCGCCCGCACTTCGTACCCGCTTCCCGCGCGCTGGACGCGAGTGTGAAGACATCCCTTCACGCTGGACTAAAGCCCGGCGCTCACCCGCGAAAAGCTGACTGAAGCCAGCTCCCGCGGCAGCCCCGTTCACGGGGCTTGGCTGCTGAGCCCGGAGCTTCGAACCCCGGGCCTGCCCGCTGGGACCGTTGGTAATTCAGCGTGCTGGGTAGGGGCAGCCAGGGTAGAGCCAGTACCCCTGGCTGCCCTGACACCTAGTTCTGCACCTTGTAGGAGCCGCTGTCGAGTACGGCCCCGCTATCGCTCACGAAGGCCCACTCGTACCGATCCGGATACAGCTTGAGCACCAGCACCCCGAAGTGCGTCTCGTCGGCAAACTCCCAGTTGTTCGCCGCCTTGTTGGCGTCGACGTCCTGGACGTTCTTGCCGCCGGCGCCGTTCACGAAGTGCCGGATCCCGTTCGGGTCCTTCGTCCCGTCCCAGCGCTGCGGCGCATGCCGCTGGTAGTTGTGGTCGTGCCCAGCCAGCGACAGCTCCACGTCATACTGCGTGAACAGCTTGTAGAGGTCGGTCAGGTCACTGTCACAGCAGTTGTGGTACTTGCCGGTCGACCAGTACGGGTGGTGCATGTAGACCAGGATGTTCTTGCTGGCATTGGCCTCCAGCACGCTCTTGACGAAGGTGTACTGCGGCGAGCCGGCTCGGCAGCCCCCCACCTTGGAGCAGTTGGAGTTCACGGCGATCGCGATCCAGCCGTTGCCCAGATCGACCGCGTAGTAGCCCTTGGCGCGGTCACCGGCCAGCGTGCCGAAGTAGTCGAAGTAGCCTTTCGCACCCTCAATCAGGTACTCGTGGTTGCCGGGCACCGGCCGGGTGATCGCCTTGAGCTGGCCCCAGGTGGGGTCGTAGCTCTTGAGGAACTTGTCGTAGGCCCCGTCCTCGTACTGGCTGTCGCCGAGGACAAAGACGTAGTCCGGGCCCTGGGCCGCGGCCACCTGCGCCGTGTACTTGTGGCGGCAGGAGGAGCTGGTGCCGTTATTGTTGTTCCAGCCACTCGAGGCCGGATCGCAGGCGATGTCCCCAGCCGCGACCACCACGACCGGATCGCCGCTGGAGGGTGGCGGAGTCGGCGTGGGAGTCGTGCCCGGCGACGGGGTCGGGCTCGGTGTTGGGCTCGGCGTGGGGGACGGCGTCGGGTTGGTACCGCCGGTGGACTGGCCGTTGGCGCGCAGGGCATCCAGGTAGGCGCCGTAGCCGGAGCTGGTCTTCCACTCTTCGGCTGACTCGACGCTGGTGCCCTCACCCCACTCGTTGAAGGTGGTGATAAGCTGCCAGGGCTCGCCAGAAGCCACCATGTCGCGGATGTTCTGCTGCCAGCGCGCGAGGTCGCGTGAAAGACGCGGCTGGCTCTCTTGCCGGTGCCAGAAGCCCGGCGAGATGGTGTAGGAGTAGCCCTTCTGGTGGTCAGTCGCTACGGCCGGGCTGTACTGGTGCCAGGAGTCGGGCTGATTGGCACAGTTCCGGTAGCCGGAGAAAACCTTGAGCACCAGGTAGGCGCCTAGTTCGCGGGCGACCGGTACCCAGCGATCCGCCACCTCGCAGGAGCTATCGTCGGCGTTGTAGACGAAGACGACGAACTTGCCGTTGACCCGCAGGTAATCCGGGTCGCTGGCGTACTTGTCGCGAATGTACGTGAGATCGGAGCGGATCTCGCTGGTCGAGAGATCGCGCTGTCCCTCCTGCTCGTGATAGATCGTCCACTTGAAGCCGGTGCCGTCGGTCGCCTTCAGAATGACGGCGAAGTCGTTATCGGTGTGATGCCCCTGCCCCCACCAGGAAGCGATGCCGGCCTGGATCTGGCCGTACTGCATGGCGGCGATATGCTGCTTGATCACCGCCGGATCGGCCGTGTCGTAGTAGCCAAGAGACGGGTGGTACCGGGTGTACGGGAAGATGCCGGACTGCTTCCAGGCCTCGGGGAACCAGGGGTAATAGAAGGCGGCCCGGATCGGGAAGCTTGGGTTGCCACCGCCCGTAGACGGGGGAGTCGGTGTCGGCGTCGGCGTCGAGCCCGATCCAGGCGCCGGCGTCGGAGTGGGAGTCGCCGACGGCGTGGAGCCCGTCGAAGAGCTGGTGGTCTCCACCACGAGCTGGGGCGGGTTCGTGCCCAGTTCCCGGCTCGTCAGCTTCATCTGCGTGGAGCTCGTCGTCGTCAGAGCCAGGCTGATCGCCCCGTTCCCCTTGACCAGCGGCGTGACGTCGACGACCGTCCATTGCCCGGCAGCAAAGCCACCGGATCGGGCGATAACGCTGGAGCCGACCGGCGGGGCCGTGTTGTAGGTGACCTTGAGCTCGTCCCAGCTCGTGTCCGCGACTGGGCGTACCTCGTAGCCGTCGCGGTGGGCGCTCTCGGCGTAGACCCAGAGCGTGGCCTTGGTCACCGATCCGCTCAACCCCTGCACGTTGAAGCGCAGATAGCTGCGCATCACCGGCGAGCCGTCGACTCGCAACGAGGTCGAACGGCCATAATTCTGGTCAGGGTTACTCTGGTAGACATAGGCGTCGGCCTCGGCCGCAAAGCCGAGTCGCTGTGTAGCCCCGAGGCTCTGGCCGCTCCAGGCGACGGCAAGGGCGGCCACGAGCACCCCTAGCACGCCGGCATACGCCAGCCAGCGCATCAGTGATTGTCGTGTCATCTCCGTCCGTCCTCCTTCACGCTCTTCACGCTCGCACCCCTCTTCCCGGCGAACTGTCCGTACGCATCGTTACGTCAAAGACTGAGCCAGTGGCAGAGCCCGCGCAACGACCCGTTGCGCCAGGGCATAGCTAGCCCTTCCTGGCGGAGAGAAATCGGGACGAATTTCTTAACCAGTGGGAATACTCAGGCGATGCAGTCTCAGGCTGATGAATTTCCCGAGACGAGATGAGAGGAATGAGACAGAACAGATAGTGACCAAGTGGCAAACTCACCTGTCACCAGGACACTTGCCGGCTGCGTCCCTTCCCCGCACGCAGCGCGGTCGAGAGTGTCTGTGCGCCAGGGATCTGCTTCGTTGGTCAGCGTGGTGTGGTGCTGGTGGGCCCCGGGCCCCCTGGATGAGGGCCGAGCCGGCCGCCCGAGGGGGGAGACCCGGTGCGACGAGCTCTCGCCGCGGGCCAGCTTCCCAGCCGGCGGGCGATGCGCTCAGCCCGAACGATACGCCCCGCAAGCGCTACCTCCGACTTACCCGGATAGCGTTGCCGGGAAGGCGCAGGAGGGTTCGAATGTCGTCAGACGAGCAACAGTGCTGAGCCGTGGTCGAGCTGGAGCCGTTCACGCTCCCCTTCCCCTGCCCTTCCCCGACCATCACTTCCCTGACCGCCGCCTGCGTTGCGACCGTACAGCCGCGAGCGGCTCCAGTCTGGAAGGGGCACAGAATGTCAAGTTGTGAAACCCCTCACAGACTGTTGTGCCTAGAGTAGCAGCCGACGGGTCCTGTGTCAACCTGTCACAACCCAGGGCTCGACGGGCACCGCTATTCCAGAGAACCAAATAGATAACTGGGTAGTTGCAAAACTCCTAGTACTGGAGTACTATGGACGTAAGATTTTTGGACTTGCTTCGCATCCAGACTGGGAAGAGGGAGGGATGGGACGTGGCAGGGCGTCTACTTGATCACCTCAGCGATCTGCGCCACCGCCTCTTCGTCGGCCGCACCGCAGAGCTCGAGCTTCTACAGACCGCGCTCCTCGCGGACGTCCGCCCCTTCAATATCCTCTATGTCTACGGCCCGAGCGGCATCGGCAAGACGGCGCTGCTCCACGAGTTCGCCCGGCTCTGTCGCCAGCTCGATGTCGCTGCCCGCTGGCTGGATGCGCGCGCGATCGAGCCGACACCGGCCGCCTTTACCAAAGCGCTGCGCCGGGCAGCCGGGCTACCGCCGGACGGGCCGCTCGGCGACGCGCTGGCCACTCCGGGCGGCCGGGTGGTGGTCTTCCTCGACGCCTACGAGCTGCTGCAGCCGCTCGAGCCCTGGCTGCGCGACGAGTTCCTCAGCGACGCGCCAGGAGACCTGCTTCTGATCATCGCCAGCCGCCAGCCGCCGGCGCCCCACTGGCAGACCGACGCCGACTGGCATACGCTGATGCGGGTGCTCCCGCTGCGCAACCTAACGCTCCAGGAAGCACAGGAATACCTCATCCGACGCGGCGTTCCGCCCGACGAGCACCCGGCTGTGCTCTCCTTCACTCATGGACACCCGCTCGCGCTCTCGCTGGTGGCCGACCTGTTCGACCAGCGCCCAGGGTTCCACTTCGAGCCTGACTCAGCGTTCGACGTCGTCCGCGTCTTGCTGCAGCAGTTCCTCCAGCAGGCACCAGGGCCAGCCCACCGGGCCGCCCTGGAGGCATGCGCCCTGGTTCGGTCTCTCAACGAGGCATTGCTCGGCGCGATGCTCGATCTGCCACGCACGGACGAGCTGTTCACCTGGCTACGCAGCCTCTCCTTCATCGAGCCAGCGCCCGGTGGCCTCTGCCCACATGAGCTGGCCCGGGATATCCTGGTCGCCGACATGCGATGGCGCAACCCGGACTGGTACGCCGAGCTGCACCGCCGGGCCCGGGGATACTACATCGCCCGCCTGCGGCAGCCAACCGGCCCGGCGCAGCAGCAGACGCTGCTGGACTACATCTACCTGCACCGTTACAGCCCGGCCGTGCGCCCGTTCTTCGAGTGGCGGACCGGCAGCCTGCGGGCCGACAGCATGCACCCGGCCGATCGACCGGCGCTCATCGCCATGGTCGAAGCGCACGAAGGGCCCGAGTCGGCCAGGCTGGCCGAGTACTGGCTGGCCCGCCAGCCGCACGGCGTCGTGGTGCTCCGCGACGCATCCGGCGAGCCGGTCGCCTTCCTCGCGAAGGTCGCTCTGCATGAGTTGACTCCAGGCGAGGCCGAGCACGACCCGGCGGTGGCCGCGGCTTGCCGCTACCTCGAGATGCACGCCCCGCTGCGCCCCGGCGAGGCCGCGACCCTTTTCCGCTTCTGGCTCGCGCGCGACACCTACCAGTCCGTCTCGGCAGCCCAGAGCCTGCTGTTCGTGAACATGGTGCGCCATTACCTGATGACCTCGCACCTGGCGTTCACCTTTATTCCCTGCGCGGACCCCGACTTCTGGGCACCCGTGCTGGGCTACGTCGACTTCCAGCGCCTGCCCGAGGCGGACTTCTCCATCGGCGGACGGGACTACGGTGTCTACGGCCACGACTGGCGAGTCATGCCGCCGCTAGCCTGGCTGACCGTGCTGGACGAGCGCGAGATCTCCGGGGACGCGCACGCGATGCCCTCGCAGCCCCCAACGCCGATCCTCGTGTTGAGCCAGCAGGATTTCTCGGAAGCCGTCCAGCACGCGCTGCGCGACTTTACGAACGTGATCAGGCTGCGCAGCAACCCGCTGGTGCAGTCGCGGCTGGTGCTCGAGCGGGCTGGGCTACAATCCGAGGCCCACGAACGGGTCGCCGCGCTGCGCTGCTTGATCGAGGAGGCAGTCGCTAAGCTCGGCCAGATACCCCGGCTCCAGCGCTGGCAACAGGTACTGGAGACGGCATACCTGCACCCGGTCGAGCCGCAGGAGCAGGCAGCGGAGCGATTAGGGCTTCCCTTCAGCACCTACCGGCGCTACCTGAAGGCGGGGGTAGCCTGGATCGCGGAGCATCTCTGGCTGCAGGAACTCGGCGAGACGGCGAGCTGAGCAGAGAATGACCTCATTTTGAACACTTGGTGCCCTGGCAACGGAACGGCTGCCTCGCTAGAGTGGACACGATGCGTCGCAGGTGCATGCCGCCAGCGGCCGCGCTGGTCGAAGCGGGGTAGCCATGAGCAAGGGGATACCTGAGGTGGTCAGCGGCCTCGTCGACGCCTGGAACGCGCACGACCCGGACAGAGTGGCGGAATTCCACGCGCCCGAGTACGTCGGACACGACATCGTGCAGGTGCGCCCAGAGATCGGCCCGGAGGGCGCGCGCCGTGCCTTCTGCCGCTTTCTCCGAGCATTCCCCGACCTCGAGCTGATCCCGGACCAACTGCTGACCGAGGGAGACCATGCAGCGCTGCTGTGGCGCATTCGCGGAACGCACACGGGCACGCTCCTCCGGATCCCCCCGAGCGGCCGTCGGCTCGAATTCACCGGCATCTCGATGCTCGAGATACGCGGCGACCGCGTAGTGCGACGCTTCACGCTCTGGGATCTCGCCGGAGTGTTGCGTCAAATCGGGCTGCTCCCCGCGCTTCCGGAGGAATAGCCACCCTGCGGCTCATACTTCGGATGCGCTCGCTCCGCTGCCTGACCGTCCGAGTGGGTCAGGTCAAATTCTCCGGGATCAACCGCTCGACGATGACCACGTCGAGCCAGCGCCCATCGAGCTTGGCGTGTTTCTCGTAGACCCCGACTTCCCGAAAGCCGAGCGCGGCGCAGAGGCGCCGGCTGGCGGTATTGAAGGGAAAGACGCGCGAGAGCAGCTTCCAATAGCCCAGCCGGCGTACCTCGTCGATCAGCGCGCCGAGCAGAACCTTGCCGATCCCCTGCCCTCTCGCGTCGCGGTGCAGGTAGATCGAGAACTCGCCCACCCCCGCGTAGCACGCCCGCGGTCGGTAGGAGCTGATCGATGCCCAGCCCAGCACCCGGCCGTCCCGCTCGGCTACCAGCACCGGGTGCCGCTCGTCGCGCTCGGCCAGCCAGGCCAGCATCACCTCCGGCGTGCGGGGTTCCGACTCGAACGTCGCGATCCGCTCGAGGATACCCTGGGTGTAGATCTCGGCAATCGCCGCCGCGTCCTCTGGGCGAGCCCGCCGAATAGCGAGTTCGTTCGCTGTGACCTGCATCTCCACCTCGCTCTCGAATGCCGGGTGAGCTGACCACCCGGCCGGCGATCCATCCGCACGAACTATTGAACCGCACGGAAGCGTACCGGAACCTCGTGCACAGCTCAGCATTCGCTGTGCACAGTGCACTACTCGCTCGAGGTCTAGCCTGAGTCGCTGCGGTATGCTTAGCGCCCGATCGATGGGCATCTGCCGTGAGATCGGACGGAGTCTATGCGCCTTATCCCGAGTGCCCGGCATAGCCTGACGACGCCGGTCTGGCTACCACCGCTCGCCAGCGTCGTGGTGCTGTTCGTCCTCTTCGTGGTCGCCACGCTCGTGCGCCGGAGCAGCCTGGCCGAAGCCGGGCGTCCAGTGATGATCGCGCTCTCGGCAGCGGCCGCCGTGATCATTACGCTGCACGGCGCCCGGATGATGGCCGCGGCGCGCACTCGCGGCTGGCCGAGCGCGCTGGCTGGGGCGATGATGGTCGTGCTCGGCATCTACACCCTGCTGCACGTCCTGCGCTGAACCCCGGTGGCTGCCCGGCGGTGCACGCCGCGCTCGCGCGGGACGGGCGAGACCGGATCCAGGCCAGCGACAGATGAACAAAAATGATGGTATACTGCGGTGCCACCGGTCGAGCTCGTGTGGTAACCAGGGATGGCGTTCTGTCGAGCGCAAGGAGCGGGGAGCGTGCAGCCAGTTGCGGCCAGGCAATCCGAGACCGAACCGACCGCTCAACCGATCATCCGGGTACGAGGGCTGGTCAAACGCTACGGCGCAGTCACGGCGGTCGATGGCGTCGATCTGGCGGTCAATCCCGGAGAGGTCTTCGGGATTCTCGGCCCTAACGGCGCCGGCAAGACGACCACCATCGAGATGATCGAAGGACTTCGACCGCCCGACGGTGGGAGCATCGAGGTTGCCGGTGTCGACGTCGTGCATCATCCGGAGCGCATCAAGCATCGGATCGGGGTGCAGCTCCAGAAGACAGCCCTCTTCGAGGAATTGACGGTGCGCGAGCTGCTCGGTCTGTTCGCCACGCTCTACCTGACCGACGCAAGCCGCTCGCGCATCGACGGCCTGCTGGATCGCGTCTCGCTGACCGAGAAGGCGACGGCGAGGGTGTCCACGCTCTCGGGCGGGCAGCTGCAGCGGCTCTCGCTCGCCATCGCGCTCGTCAATGACCCCGATATCGTCTTCCTTGACGAGCCGACGACCGGCCTCGATCCGGCCGCTCGCCGAAACCTGTGGGACATCATCGGCTCCCTCAAAGCCGAGAAGCGCACCGTTGTGCTGACGACGCACTATATGGAAGAGGCGGAAGCGCTCTGCGACCGGGTGGCGATCATGGACTACGGGCGAGTGCTCGCCTGCGACGCCCCTCGCCGGCTGATCGCCCAGCTCGGTCCGGCTGCGACCATCTGGGCAACGCTGGACGGGCCTGCGCTCGACGAGGCCGCTCTTCGTTCCCTCCCCGGCGTGACCAGTGCCCAGTTCGTCGACGGCGAGGTGGAGCTACAAACAGAAGACCCGGAGACGGCGCTGACAGCGCTGCTCCAGCGCGTGCGCCAGGCCGGTGGCCAGGTGGAGCGGCTGACGGTCACCTCGGCGACGCTGGAGGATGTTTTCCTGCACTACACCGGCCGGAGGTTGCGCGAATGAGCGGGCTCGGCACCATGACGCTCGCGTTCATCCGGATGACCCTGCGGAACCGCATGGCGCTCTTCTGGATGCTCGCGTTCCCCGCCATCTTCATCGTCCTCTTCGGTTTCATTCTCGGGAACGACGAGGGGCCCGACTTCGAGGTGGGCGTGGTCGGCGCGGAGCAGTCGCCGGTATCCCAGGGAATCCTGGAACAGATGCGGCAGACCGCCAGCTTCACGATCACGCTGGGAACGGAGACGGACGAGCGGCAGGCGCTGGAGGAGGGGGATCGCGATGCCGTGCTTGTCTTCCGGCAGGCGGACAGTGGCCGGCTGAGCGCGCAGATTCTCTACGACCAGACGGATTTCCAGCGGTCCCAGGTGGCGATGCTCGCCATCCAGCAGTTCCTCGAGCGGGCTAACGCCGAGATGGCGAACGCCCAGCCGGCGATCGACATCACGGTGGAAGGCGTCCAGAGCAACGCGCTCCGCTTCATCGACTTCCTCACTCCCGGCATCCTCGGCATGGCCATCATGCAGAACGGCGTGATCGGGATGTCGATGGGGCTGGTGGGCTACCGCGAGCGCGGGATCTTGCGGCGTATCAAGGCCACGCCTTTCCCGCTCTGGAAGTTCCTGGTCGCCCATGTGCTCAGCCAGCTCGGGATCGCCGTGTTGCAGGCCATCATCTTCATCGGGCTCGCCATGACCCTGTTCGACCTCGAGGTGGCCGGCGACGTGCTCTCGTTGCTCGTGCTGGTCATCTCCGGGTGTCTGGCCTTCATCTCGCTCGGCTTCATCGTGAGCGGGATGACCCGCAACGTGGAGACCGCGTCGGCTGTCGCCAACATCGCCACGTTCCCGATGATGTTCCTGAGCGGCGTCTTCTTCCCAGTCGACACCGCGCCGTCCTGGATGCAGCCACTCACCAAGATCATGCCCCTCACCTACCTGGTCGAGGCACTGCGAGAGATCATCATCCGTGGCCAGAGCATCCTGACGACCTGGCCGAACCTGCTGGTGATGGTGGCGACCGCAGTCGTCGGCCTGGCGATCGGCCTCCGCTTCTTCCGCTGGGAGCCGCGAGCGGTGTGAGGCCGGCGGCCCGGCTCAGAACACCAACACGCTGGTCGCCTCGACACAGCGCTGGGCGAATTCCGGCGGCGTGGTGAAGCGGACTCCTCAGTGCACCGGCTTCAGCCATTGCCTGAGCCGGCGCAGATCAACCGTCGAGCGCGCCCCAGCTCGCCACCCGCTCCGGTGTCAGCGCGATTACCGGCAGGCGCTCCAGCTCCATTCCCCGGTACTGGGGGTAACGGTCGCGCAGCAGCGCGAGCGCCCGGGAGTGGTCAGGATGAGCGGGCTCCAGGATCTCCGCCCGCCCACGCACCATCACCCAGGCCAGGCGCGACCAGTCCTCATCGTAGCGGTCGACGACCAGCGCCGCCCGGCCAGTTTCCTGCACGTTGCGAACCCGCCTGAGCGGACGATCTCCCCGCTTCGGCTTCTCGTCGATCGGGGTATAGAAACACAGGCCGTCGTAGGCGTAGCAGACCGGCACGACGTGCGGCTCGCCGCGGGCGTCGGCGGTCGCCAGGTGCCCCACGCGCTGCGCGTCGACGAAGGCGCGCTCCGCTGGGCTAAGCGTCGCAGCCATCCGCCGCGCCTCCTCGCCTGCTGCCCAGTCATCGGCCGTTACCCAGCCTAGCTTAGCCGGCGCCGGCAGCTTCGTCACCGGTTGGGAAGGTGGACGAGCGTGTTAGATCATCACCGAGGTCACCGGGTTCCGGCTGGTGCCGCTGCTGCCCCAGTGGACGACCTCATCACCCTGCGAGATCTCGAGGCCAGCAGCGCGGACAACGCATCGGCGGCGAGAGCGCGGGGAAGCCGTTCATTCGCCGTTCCACCCCTGTGAGCCGGACCACCCGCGCAGCGTGAAGGCGCCGAGCGCCGGAGTATTCCCGGACGAAGGGGGACGACCGGGCGGCCGTCCCCCGATACCGGCGCGCGGTGGCCGGCTACATCAACTTGCTCATCTGCTCCGAGACATCGTTGGGGCTGTTGAACGTCGTCTCGGGCAGGCGCTCGAGGGCACGCAGCACGTTCTCATCGGCGCCCTCGCGCCGCGCGGTGTCGAGCAGCGTCCGCTTGTCGGTCGGATAGTCGATCCCTCGGAGGAGCTTCTGTACCTGCACCGGGTTGGGCATCTGCCCCTGGCCGTGAGCCTCATGGTGTGTCATCGCTCTCTCCCTTCGTCGTGCAGTCCTGGCGACCGCTCGACGCCGAGGGTACACCACGAGGAGTGGTGTGTAAAGTTATGTCATGTTTGGTTGTTGGGTCGTGTGGGGGGACGTCGAACCAGAGCGCCAGGTAGCGCCAGCGACCCCAGGGCTCATAGATCGCCCTCACCTGCGCCTCGCCGACCGGCTGGCCCTGGAAGTACTTCCGCGAGACGAACGCTTTCGCCTCCGAGTCGATGCCGATGAAGTCGTAGTGCCCGAGGAGCATCAGCAGCGTGGACGCCGCGTAGTCCCCGACCCCCTTGATCCGGCGCAGGGCGCGGTACAGCTCCTCGGTGCTGAGTCCCGGGTCTTCCAGCGCGCCGAGATCCAGCCGCCCCTCGACCACGTCCAGGGCGAGCTGCCAGAGGTAGGCGCTCCGGTAGCCGAGCCGGGCCTCCTGCCGCAGGCGGTCTGGCCCGGCAGCCGCGATCGCCTGCGGCGTGGGGAAGGCGCGCCAGTCGTCGCGGCCGGGGAACGGCTCGCCCAGCGTCGCAACCAGCCGCTCCACCATCCGCTTGGTGCCTGACCAGTTCACGTTGGTCGTGCAGAGGGTGTAGACCATGTCCTCGAAGAGGCTCGGGCAGCGGAGCAGCCGTCCACCGCCCGGCGTAAGGCGAAGGCTCCAGCCGTCGAGCTGCGCACAGTACTGGTAGAACTCGGAGGGATCCTCGTCCAGCCGCAGCATCCGGCGCACCACCCGGCGGATCTCCGCCTCCTCCTCGGCAGTGAGCGCGCCCCCCACCGCCTCGACGACCACGCTCACGGACGAGCTGCCCATGGAACCTTCCCGCATCCGCAGGCGCGCAACTCGGCCGCTGGCCAGCCGGTGAATCCGCCGGAGCTCGCTTGCAGCCTCGTCCCACTCGAACGGCTTCAGGTACGCCCACCCGTGCTCGCTCGCCGTCGAGACGAAGTCGAACGGCTGCGGCGCCGGCTCCTCCAGGCGCGCCGATACCACCCGCGCATCCATGTGCACCTCCCCGCGAGACGAGTGTCGCGAGCGACGCTCTCAGGCCGCACTGTAGCACCAATGTTCTAACCTGTCAAGAAGAAAACGCTGGTAAGAGAAGGCTCCGGGGTTAAGCCCCGCGCCCTTCGGCCTGCCAGGCCCGGATCGCATTCAGCACGCCCGCTGCGATCCGGGCCGGTCGCTCGCCGATGCCGAAGACCTGCCCAGCCGCACCGCGAGGGTCGATCTCGATCACCTTGGTGCCCACGCTCACCGGAACGCCGCTCCGCGTCAAGCCTCGGATAGCTCCGCCGAGCGGAGCGCGCAGCATGGCCTCGCCGATGCGGGCCAGCGGCTCGCCGGCCTCGACCAGCTCGCCGATCTGGCGCGTCGTCTCGAACACGCCGGCAAGAGGGGCGTAGACGTAGCGATCGCGCGCGTGCCCAGCAATCTCCCGCGGCTCACCCTCGAGCGGCCGGGTCGGGCCGCGCGCGATAACCCGGCCGAGATCCTCGCCCCAGGCCGTCTCGACGGCCAGATCCGCCTGCTCGCCGGCAACGAAGCCCGGCCCCAGGCCGACAGTGAGCGGTGCCAGCCCGCGCAGGGTCTCCGGCTGTGCCCGCTTGCGCATCCGGGCATCGACGAGGACGTTCGGCCGCAGGCTGCCCGCGAGGTCGCGCAGGCTCCAGCCGACGAGCAGCGGGATAGCGACCCGGCTGGCGAGCAGCGCCTCCACCTCGGGGATCGACTCGACTCGCCGCGCTCGCAGCCCGGCCAGCTCCGCCTCGCCGTCGAAGACGGCATCGGCGAAGGCCATGCCGCGCCGAGTGACCGCCGGTGCCGGCCCCTCCGCCAGCACTACGGAGTAGCCGGCCGCGACGAGACGGTGCGCGACCGCCGAGGCGACGTCGTTGGTGCCGAGGACAACGACCAGCACGCCTGCCCCTCCGGCTATCCACTCATCGCCAGCTCGTCGCGGCCGCCGAGCAGCGCGCGCACACCGAGGAGGATGGCGAGCGAGACGAGCATCAGGAGCACGGCCAAGGCCAGCGCCCGGCTGACGTCCGTCTCCATCGCCGTCATGATGGCGAGGGTCATCGTCTGCGTACGCCCGGGCAGGTTGCCGGCGAAGAGCAGGGTGGCGCCGAACTCGGCCGCCGCGCGGGTGCCGCAAAGCAGCAGCCCGGAGAGCAGGCCCGGGAACGCCAGCGGCAGTGTGATCCGCCGGAACGCCTCCCACCCGGTCGCGCCGTCGACGGCCGCGGCTTCCTCCAGCTCGCGCGGCACGGCCCGGAAGCCGAGCGCCGCTCCCCGCACGTAGAAGGGCACGGCGACGAAGAGCTGGGCCAGCACCACCGCGGCGGTGGTGAAGGGCAGGGCGATACCGAACACCTCGAGGGCCGGGCCGAACACCCCGCGCCGGCCGAACGCCATCAGCAGCGCGACGCCGGCGATCACCGGCGGCAGGGCGATCGGCAGCTCGACCAGCGTCTCCACCAGTTGCTTGCCACGGAAGCTGGAGCGCGCCAGCCAGTAGGCGAGCGGCGTGCCGGTGAGCACGGCGAGGAGGAGGACGAGCCCGGTGGTGAGCAGCGTCAGGCGGATCGCCGAGACGACCAGCGGGTCGCCGAGCGCCCGCAGCGTCGCCGGGCCCGTCCCGCGCCAGAGCAGCGCCAGCAGGGGCACGGCGAGGTAGAGCAAGAGGAGAACTGCCGGCACCCGGGCGAATGGCACAGGCCGGCTCGGGCGGGCTGGCGGTCGAGACAGCCGCTCATGGCTCGCGACGGTCTGCTGCGCCGTCCGGGCAGTGGCAGGTCGCTCAGCCATCCTCGACCCCTCCGGACAGCCTCGCAAGCGGCAAGAAACCCGCAGCCTCGAGCAGCATCTGCCCGGGATCACCCGTCAAGAACCTCAGGAACCGCTCCGCTTCTGGCTTTTGAGAGCCGCCTCGCGCGACCGTCCCCGCCGTGAAGCGGATCTGATCGTGAAGATCGAGCCCTTCCGGCAAGGCGATGACGCGCAGGCGACCGGCGAGGCGTCGTGCCTCTGACAGGTAGAGGATGCCGGCATCGGCCCGGCCATCGAAGAGCGCTGCCGGCAAGTCGGCCGAGCCACGCGTATGTACGAGCTCGCCACGCCGGGCCTTCTCCCGCATCGCCTCGACGATCCCCGCGCGGGCAAAGAACGCGCGGACGTACTGTCCACAGGGATCGGTGATCGGCTGTGACACGACGAGGCGCAGGCCCGGCTGCGCGAGGGAATCGACGCCGGTCACCGGCGGGCGCGCGTCCGGCAGCGCGATGACGCAGAGGCGGTTTCCAGCGAACACCCGCGGCTCTGGGACGATGCCGACCTCGCGGAGCCAGTCCATGAACGCCCAGTTTGCCGAGACGACGATATCGACCTCAGTTCCTTCGAGGACAGCCTGAGCCAGCATCCCCGAGGGAAGGAACGGATGAAAGGTCAACTCGATGCCCGGTGCTTCCCGGGCGAAGGCGGTGCGGATCGTCTCGGCGATCTCCCGGAAGGCGCCGGGAAAGAGGAGCCTGAGCTGGGTCGCGGTCATCGTGACGCCTCCTCGATCACCGTTCAACCGGCGTGAAGCCCCACTTCTCCAGGATCGCCTGCCCTTCCGGCGACAGCACGAAGTCGATGAACGCCCGTCCACCGGCCGCGTTCGGCGCCTCCTTCGTCGTCGCGATGTAGTACTCGGCCACGACGTTGAACTGCTCGGGCACCTCGACGACGCGCACCTTTTCCCGCACGTCCGGCGTCACGTCCGAGACGTAGACGAACGTCGCGTCCGCCTCGCCGAGGGCGACCTTGGTCAGCGCGGCCTTGACGTTCGTCTCCTCGGAGACCACGTTGGCGAGCACGCGGTCGGCGAAGTCGCCACCATACGCGGGATCCTCGCTCGCCTTCGCCAGGATCTGCCGGGCATAGTTGCCGATCGGCACGTCCTTCGCCTCGAGGACGAGCCGGACGCCCGGCTTCGCCAGGTCTGCGAACCCGGCGATACCGGCCGGGTTATCTGCCGGGACGACCACGACCGGGGTGTTACGGACGAAGACGCGCGGCTCCTCGGCGACGGTGCCGTCTTCCTGCGCCCCGCGCATGTTCTTCTCGTCGGCAGAGGCGAACACGTCCGCCTTCGCCCCCTGCGCGAGCTGGGTGCGCAGCGCCGAGGAGCCAGCGAAGTTGAAGGTTACCGTCGTGCCCGGGTACATCGCCTGGAACTCCTGAGCGATCTCCTGGAACGCATCGGCGAGCGAGGCGGCGGCGAAGACGACGACTTCGCCGGAGACCGGCTCGGCAGTCGGCGTCGGCTGCGGCGTCGGGGAGGCGGGAGCCATCGGCGACGGAGTCGCCGTCGGTGAAGGACTGGCACTTGTCATCGCCGGCGGACTCGGAGGTCCGCCGGTTGCCGCTGTGGGGGATCCAGCCTGGCCACCACAGGCTGTGGCGAGCGCGAAGGCCACCACGACCAGAATGCCCCAGAGATTGCCTCCCCGAGGACGCACGCGAGACGAGCACCGCAGAGCCATCAATACCCTCCCTGCCCGATCCCTCGTCATTCGCTCCGTCACTCACTCGATCCGCGCGACGACCGTGCCGGCACTCGCCACGTCGTAGCCGCCCGCTTCGAGCTCCCGCCGGAACGGCAGCGAGGTGGCCAGCTCCAGCAGGTCGCGCACGGCGGGCAGGTCGAGCAGCTCGGCCGGGATGACGAGGTCGTAGCGCTCCTCCATCAGCGGCAGGAAGTCGAGCCCGTAGCTGCGGGCGACTGGCCAGACGCCCGGCCCGGCGTCGGCCAGGCCGCTGGCGATGACCTCGGCCAGCGCGCGGTGCCCGCGCACCTCGCGCTCGTAGCCGCTCAGCGCGGCCGGCTCCACCCCAGCGCGGCGCAGCAGTTCGTCGAAGACCAGCCGGCTGCCGGAGCCGGTCTCGCGGTTGACGATGCGCACGTCCGGCCGGGCCAGGTCACCGAGCTCGCGGATCCCCTTCGGGTTGCCCGGAGCGAGCAACAGCCCCTCGGCCCATCGAGACAGCGTGACGACGGCGACGGGGCGCCCGGCCAGCTCGCGGCGCACGGCCGGCAGGTTGTACTCCGAGGTCGCCGGATCCCAGAGATGGGTGCCGGCGATATGCACCTCGCCGCGGGCCAACGCCCGGAGCGCCTGCAGACTGCTCTGCGGCAGCCAGACGACCCGTACGGCGCGGCCAGCGCGGCGGAGATGGGCTCCGAGCACGGCGAGCGCCGGGTCACAGCCGGCGATTACCAGCGAGCGCTCGAGCTCGGCGGGGTCGCTGACGAGCTCGACAACGAGGCGGCGCTCACCCCGCCGCTCGCGCGCGATGCCGTCGGCCTGCTCGTCGCTCGCGGCGCCGGCCAGCGGCCAAGCCAGCAGGCGCGGCCCGACCCGGGCTAGCCAGACGCGGAAGGGAGGCTCGAGCGACGCAGGCACCCCGCCCCCCAGTTCGGCCTCGACCGTGGGGTGAACGTCGGGCAGCGCGAAGAGGTCATCGACGCGGCAGCGTAGCGCCCGGGCGAGGCGGAGCGCGACCGCGACGCTGGGGACGAGGCGACCGGCCTCGATACCGATGAGCGCCTGGCGGCTCAGCCCGGCACGGCCGGCCAGCTCCTGCTGGCTGAGGCCGAGCGCGAGGCGACGCTCGCGCACGCGCACCTGGAGCGGTAGGGTTTCGGCCCGGCGACCCATCGTGCCTCCGAAGACCCGGTCACTATCCTCTGGATAGCATCGTAACCGATGGGCGACATGATGTCAACAATGTTCGACACCCAGTGATCCCAACGCTGCTCGGCCGCACCTGCGCGGCGTGCTGGCGCAGGCCCGCAGCGGCCTCAGCGCCCGAGCTGACCTCGCGCGTGACGCCGAGGCGCGGTAGGATGGCGCCGTCGAGCGAAGGAGAGGCATCGATGATCGACCCGGGGCTGGAGGGCAAGGTAGCGATCGTGACCGGCGCCAACCACGGCATCGGCGCCGCGGTGGCCCAGGCGCTCGCCGCGCAGGGCGTCGCTGTCCTGATCCACTATCTCCGCCTTCCAGCAGAGGGGATCGGTCGCCACGCCGCTCACGCCGCTGGCGCCGACGCGGTGGTGCAGGCCATCCGCACCGCTGGCGGCCGGGCCGAGGCGCTCGAAGCTGACCTCGCCGACCCGGCAACCGTCCCGTCCCTGTTCGACCGCGCCGAGGCCGCCTTCGGCCCGGTCGAGATCCTGGTGAACAACGCCGCCCACTGGGAACCGGACACGTTCCTGCCAGAGCCCGCGCAGCGGGAGCAGCTTTGGCCGTCCGGTTCACTGCCCCCGGTGACGGCAGAAAGCCACGACCGCAGCTTCGCGGTGAACAGTCGGGCCGTCGCCCTGTTGATGGCCGAGTTCGCGCATCGACACATCGCCCGCGGGGCGCGCTGGGGGCGTATCGTCAACGTCAGCACCGGCGGATCGCCCGGCTTCCCAGGGGAGGTCTCCTACGGAGCCAGCAAGCACGCGCTGGAGTCCTACAGTCGGGCCGCCGCGGCCGAGCTGGGCCGCCACGGGATCACGGTCAACGTCGTCTCGCCGGGGCCGATCCAGACCGGCTGGATCGCGCCGGAGCTGGAAGAGCGGATCCGGGAGGAGGCCCCGCTGGGGCGGGTAGGCCGGCCGGAGGACGTGGCCGACGTGGTCGTGTTCCTAGCCTCGGAGCAGGCCCGCTGGCTCACCGGCCAACTCCTGCATGCCGGCGGTGGGCACCGGATGTGGTGATCTGGCTGCGAGGGAGCGGAGGAGCTCATGACTGGAGGTCACGCGCCGCTCGAACGATACGCCGTCGCCGCCATCCAGTTCGAGCCCGAGTTCGGAGAGAAAGAGGAGAACATCCGCCGCCTGCTGGGGCTGGTCGACGAGGCGGCGCGCCAGGGCGCCCGGCTGATCGTGACGCCGGAGATGGCGACCACCGGCTACTGCTGGTACGACCGCGAGGAGATCCGGCCGCACGTCGAGCCGATCCCTGGCCCGACGACCGAGCGCTTCGCGCAGGTGGCCCGCGAGCGCGGCTGCTACGTCGTGGTCGGCATGCCGGAGGTAGCGTCGGAGACCGGCATCTTCTACAACAGCGCGGCGCTGGTCGGCCCCGCGGGGCTCGTCGGCGTCTATCGCAAGACGCACAGCTACATCAGCGAGCCGAAGTGGGCCAAGGACGGTGACCTCGGCCTGCCGGTCTGGCACACGCCGCTCGGCCGGCTCGGGATCCTGATCTGCATGGACGCCGACTACTTCGAGCCGGCCCGGCTGCTGGCGCTCCAGGGCGCCGACGTGCTCTGCTTCCCCACGAACTGGCTCGAGGAAAAGAGCCCCTCGGCCGCCTGGATGGCGCGCGCCTTCGAGAACGGCTGCTACCTGATCGCCGCCAACCGCTACGGCTGCGAGCGCGGCGTCCAGTTCTCCGGCGGCTCGGCGGTGCTGGATCCGGACGGCTCGATCCAGGCCATGCTCGACACTGGCGACGGCGTCGTGCTGGGCGAGGTCTCGCTGGCCCGGGCGCGCGAGAAGTCGTTCCGCCCCGGCGGGCCGCCCGACAAGCTGCACGCCCGCCGTCCCGACCTCTACGACACCCTGACGCTCAACGCTTACCTCTGGAACCCGCTCCGGTTCCATGGGCTGTACGGTCACCGCCCGCTCCCGCCGGGCCGCCGCTCGACGGTCGCGGTCGCCCAGCTCGCGCCGGCGCCCGGCGACCCGGTCGCCAACCTGCGGGCAATCGCTGGAGTCATCGAGGGGCTGCCGGCGGAGGTCGAGCTAGTCGTTTTCCCGGAGTACGCGCTCACCGGCCCCCCGGCCTTCCGCGAGCAGGCCAGGCGCTGGGCGCTGGCCGACTGCTCCGGGCCGGTCGCCGAGCTGATCGATCTGGCCGCGCGGCGTCGGCTGCACATCGTCGCTGGGCTGCTGGAGCGAGTGGGGGATGAGATCTACTCCACCGCCGTCCTGGTCGGCCCCGAGGGGGAGCGCGCCCGCTACCGCAAGGCGCACCCGATCGGGCCGGAGCGCGACTGGTGCGTCGCTGGGCGGAGCCGCCCGCCGGTCGTCGACCTGCCCCTGGGGCGCGTCGGGTTGCTGCTCGGGAGCGACCTCTGCTTCCCCGAGATCGTCCGGGCGCTGGCGCTCGCGGGCTGCGACCTGCTGGCCGTCCCGGCCGGCCCCAGGCTGCCGCCGGTCCGCAGGCTAGGACCTACCGCCGTGCCACTGGAGCCGCCAGCGGTGACCGGCGAGGATCCGGTTCATTTCCACCTGGCGCGCGTGCGGGCGATCGAGAGCAACTGCTACCTGGCCTTCGCCAGCCTCCCTGTGCCGCTCGGCATCGGGCACAGCGCGGTATGCGGCCCCACCCCGGCCTTCCGAGCCGGCGAACTCGTACTCGGCCCGGATGAGAGCGGCGTGGTGGTGCGAGAGATGGACACCACCAACCTGGAGAGCGAGTACCCCACCTGCGCCGTGCGGGCCAAGGACTACCTCAAGATGCGCCAGCCCCACCTGTACGACCTGCTGCAGGTCGCCGAGCCGCCCGCCCTCTGACCGGCTGCTCCCTTGCTGCGCCCCCGTCCGGATCGGCCGGGCCGCGGCAGGGTCTCACTCTGCCTCGCTCACCGTACGCACGTCGAGCGCGTCGCGCAGGCCATCGCCGAACAGGTTGAGGCTGAGGACGGTCAGCATGATGGCGAGACCGGGAAAGACGCTGATCCACCAGGCCTGGCGCACGAAGTCGCGCCCTTCGTTGAGAGCCAAACCCCAGGTCGGCGTCGAGGGATCGACGCCGAGGCCCAGGAAGGTGAGGCCCGACTCGGCCAGGATGCCGAGCCCGACGGCAAACGTGGTCTGGACGATGATCGGCGCGGCGGTGTTAGGCAGGATATGCCGGAACATGATACGCAGGTTACCAGCGCCCACGGCGCGGGCTGCCAGCGTGAAGTCCTCCTCGCGCAGCCGCAGCACCTCGGCCCGCACTACCCGGGCGAAGTCATCGAGGTACGCCAAAGCGATCGCGATGACGACATTGCGGGCACCAGCGCCGAAGATGGCGACCATCCCAACGGTCAGCACGATGACTGGGAACGCCCAGAGCAGGTCGATGAAGCGCATGATGAGGCTGTCGACCCAGCGACCGTAGAAGCCGGCCAGCAGCCCCAGGAGCACGCCGGTCACCATCGCGCTGAGCGCTGCCAGGATGCCGATGGTGAACGAGATCCGTGTTCCCACGATCATCCGGCTCAGGAGATCCCGCCCGAACGAGTCGGTTCCCATCGGGTGGCTCAGGCTCGGCGGCTGGAAGAGCCCGAAGTCATCGGCATCGGGGTGGTAGGGAGCGATGGCAGGCCCGAACACCGCCAGCAGGGCCAGCACGCCGACGAGGAGCAGCCCGAGCATCGCCTTGCGCTCCGCGCGCAGGCGCCGCCAGAACCGGCTGCCGGCGGCGACCCGGCGCTGCTCGGCCAGCGCCGCCAGCCGGTCGTGCGCAACCTGTGCCGGTACGACGCCAGGCTCCCTAGCCATAGCGAATCCTCGGATCCAAGAACGTGTAGATGATGTCCACGATCAAGTTCGCCATCACGAAGATGACCGCGATGAGCAGGATGACCCCCTGGACGATCGGGTAGTCCTTGTCGAAGATCGCGCCCACCAGGATCCGGCCCAGGCCCCGGATGGAGAAGACGGTCTCGATCACCACCGTCCCGCTCAGGAGCAGCGCGAGCTGGATGCCAGCGACGGTCACCACCGGGATCAGCGCGTTGCGCAGCGCATGGCGCGCGATCACCGTCCACTCTGCTAGGCCCTTCGCCCGGGCGGTCCGGACGTAGTCCATGCCGAGCACCTCGAGCAGCCCAGCGCGGACGAAGCGCATCAGGATGGCGGCGTAGCCAGTGCCGACCGCCAGGCTGGGCAGGAGCAGGTGAGAGAGCCAGGGCCAGAATCCGTCTTGGGTGAGCGAGGCGTAACCCACCGCTGGGAGCCAGCGGAGCTGCACGGCGAACAGGATGATCAGGATGATCCCGAACCAGAACCCGGGCATGCTCACTCCGGCGAATGCCAGGATGCTGACCAGGTAGTCGATCACCGAGTTGCGCCTGAGCGCCGCCACGATCCCGGCCGGCAGCGCGATCGCCAGCGCGATCAGGAACGAGAGCACGGTTATGCTCAGCGTCTTGGGGAACCCCGTCTTGATCGCCCCCACCACGGTCTCGCCAGTAGCGATGGAATCGCCGAGATCGCCGCGCAGCACGCTGGAGAACCATTTCAGGTACTGCACGTAGATGGGCTGGTCGAGGCCGAGCTTGTGCCGCAGTGCCTCAGCCGCCTCCGGCGTGTACTCCGGGCCGAGCATCTGGAGCACCGGATCGCCGGGGATGAGCCGGATCATGAAGAAGACCAGCGTGGCACAGCCCCAGACGATAAAGACCGAGTGGATCAGGCGACGCACGATGTACTGCGTCATGAGCTCTCCCCGCTCTCGCGCTCCTTCCTGCTACTTGTCGAGCCAGACTGTCTCCAGGTACCGCATCTCCGGGATCGCGACGTAGCCCTTGACGTAGGTGTAGAACGCCGTCCGGTCCGGCGTGTGATAGAGGAATGCGTACGCCACGTCCTGCTGCAGGATGCGCTGGATCTCGTGCCACATCTCCCGGCGCTCGTCCTGGTTGTTCGTCCGGCGTGTCCCCTCCAGCAGCTCATCTACCCGAGGATTGTTGTAGCCGTAGGTGTTCCACGGCCCCTGCGAGTGGAAGAAGTTCCAGTGGCCGTCGTCCGGGTCGGCATCCACGACGCTGCCGTTGATATTCATGTCGTAGTCGCCGGCCTCCCAGCGCTCGTTGTAAGCCGCGTCCTGAAGCTGCTCGATCTGCACGTCGAGCCCGATCTCCTGGAGCATCGTCCGGAGGACTTCCTCTGGTCTGGGATCCTGCGCACTCGAGAGGATCTTCACCGAGGTGCCGCGAAGGCCCGCCTTCTCGGCCAGGGCTTTGGCCTCCTCCAGGTTGTAGCCCTGCGGGTTCTCGCCCCATTCTTCCGGCGGCACGTACACCCAGCCGAAGGCCGGCGCGATGGCCCCGATGCTCGGGACGGCCAGGCCGAAGAGGGCCTTGTCGATGAACTCCTGCCGGTTGATCGCCTTCGAGACCGCCATGCGGGCATCCAGGTTATCCCAGGGCGGCCGCGTGTAGTTCATCGTCAGGCCGATCCAATTCGTTCCCGGTGCCTCGACCATCGTGATCTGGTCGTTCGCTCTGATCTGCTCGACACCACTCGCCGGCACGATGTCGAGCATGTCGACGTCGCCGGCCTCCAGGGCGCTGATCCGGCTGGACGGCTCCGGGATGATCTGCACCACGATCTCGTCGAGCAGCGGCCGGCCCCCGTACCAGTCCTCGAAGGCGACCATCCGGAAGCCGCGGCCCACTTCGACCGACTCCGGCACCACCATGAACGGCCCACAGCCCACCGGTGTCAAACCGAACTGCTCGTCGCCCATCTCATCGATCGCGCGCTTGGAGATCGGGGTAAGCGCACGCCCAGGACCCCGGCTGCAGGCGGTGGCCAGGAACGGCGCGTACGGCTCGCTCAGCTTGATCACCAGCGTGAGCTCGTCTGGCGCCGTTATCGAGGTGACGAGGTTGAGCTTGTTCGCGTGCGGCGACGCGAAGTCGGGGTTGGTGGTGCGCTCGTAGGTGTAGATGAAATCCTGCGCCAGGAGCGGATCGCCGTTGTGGAACTTCAGCCCGTCTCGCAGGTGGAAGGTGTACTCCGTGCCGTCCTGGCTGACCTCCCAGTCCTCGGCGAGGTCCGGTACCAGGTCGAGCTGCTGGTCGAACTGCACCAGGCTGGAGAAGATGTTCGCGACCAGTTCCCCGGCAACGATCCCCTGGGTCACCTGAGCCGGGTCGAGGGTGAGGATCTGCCCGATGCCATAGCCGAGCCGAAGCGTACCCCCGCGTCGCGCCTCCCCCGCCGGCGTGGCAGCAGTTGCCGGCGTGGTGCCACCCGGCGTCGGCTGCGCTGCCTGAGGCGTGGCACCGGCAGCCGGAGCGGCCGTCGGCGTCGCCTCACCGCCCGCGCACGCGCTCAGCCACTGCGCAAAGCCGAACGCTCCGGTCGCCATCGCCATCTGCATCAAGGTGCGCCGGGAGACCCGTGGACCGCTCAAGACACGCCAGTCGAGACGCTTCATGGCTGACCTCCTCCTCGCTCGCCTCTACCTCCGTCCCATCCCCTAAGGAAGGCGGTTACTCCACCAGCCTCCAGTTCCTCCATCCCAGGCTCGCGCGATGCTCTGAATCCCTGGCCACTGCCCGGACTGTCCAGCCAGGTCTCCTGTGCCGTGCGCACCCCTTTGCCCTTCGCGCGCAGAGCGGTGGGCAGCGTCTCTCTAGCGTCCTCCTTCCCCGGTGGCTGTAGCGTCGCCCTGATTGCCCAGCGCCTCGCTCAGAATGTAGCCCTCGATCTCAGTCAGGTGCCGGGTCATCGCTGCGCTCGCCCCTGGGGCGTCATGTGCCTCGATCGCCGCCAGGATCTCCAGGTGTCGCTCATGCGCGCGCCGCAGGCGTTCGGTCGAGGCGACGAAGTGCCGGCGCACCTCCTGGAGCGTCTGGTTGATCAGCTCGATCACCCGCACCGCCACCTCGTTGTGCGACGCACGGGCGACCGCGCGGTGAAACGCCCGGTCATGCTCGAGCGCCTCCAGCGCCACGCCTTCCCGGTCCAGCAGCGAGGCCATCGCGGCGACTGCCGCGTTCATCTCGGCAATCTCGTCCGCCGTCGCTCGGACAGCCGCTCGCGCCGCGATCTGAGGCTCGACGATCATCCGGACCTCCAGGAGATCACCGACGAGGTCACCACTGGCGCCGAAGATCACGGCCAGCGGCGAGAGCAGCCCAAGTCCAGGCCCCTCACGGACGAAGGTTCCGTCCCCCTGACGGGACTCGACCACGCCCGCCACCTCGAGAATGCGAAGTGCCTCCCGCAACGACCCGCGACTCACCTGGAGTTGCTCGGCGAGCTCTCTCTCCGGCGGCAGCCGCTCACCGGGACTCCAGTAGCCATCCCGGATGAGCCGCCAGAGCTGGATAACCGCCTGATGCGAAATCCGCGAGCGGGCAATAGGCTGAAGGCCGGTCGGGCGATCCAATGCCGAATGCCTCACTGGTTCGATGGTCCAACCATTGGAACGCCTACACTCTAGCAGCGCGTGGCCTCCCTGTCAAGCGCCTTCCGCCCGCTGAGCCAGATCCGCGTGCTCGGCGTCGCCTGTGCCATCCTGAGCGAGCAAGGGGCGCTTCTCTGCGGGCAGGGTCATGTCACCACGCGCCGGTGTCGGATGAAGACTTGCCGGGGTGCGGGAAGCTCTCAGGGATGTACGCGCAAGCCACGAAGGAGTTCGATAAGCTCGCTTGCGCGCTGGTCGACCTCCGCCGGCGGGCGCCGCGCCTCGATGAGCATGCGCAGCTCCTCGATCGCGCGGTCGACCTGCGCGCGCTCCGGCTCCGGCACTTCCCCACGCACGGACTGCCACTCGCCGCGCACGCGCTCGATATCTGCCAGCGCGGCCTGGTATTCGGTCTGCATCACCACCTGGCCATCGCGCACGACATCCGGCGTGTAGTGCGAGATCCTGAGGACGTCGAGCTGGGCCATCATAGAGGCGACCGCCTGCGCGAGCCGCTCCTCGGCCGATGGCCTGGTCGCGGATCTGACCCACAGCCCGGCGCCGGCCAGCAGGAGAAGCGCGGCCAGCACGATCGCTCCCTTAGCCCAGAGCGGGAAGCGACGCTTCGGGCGGTAAACCACCATCGCTAGCAGCTCACCGACGAGCGAGGCTCATGCCGGCCAGGACAGCGATCTGCTCTCTGGCCGCTCCATCCAAACCGAGCGCGCTCAGGTCGAACCGGTGTGGCCCCCAGTCAGGCAGATTGAGGCAGCGCGGGCCCTGGACGACCAGCAGGTTCGGGCGCACGGCATACCAGCGCGCGTGGGCGTGGCCGAGTTCGCGGAGTTTCTGCTCGAGTTCCTGCGGCTCGCCGCTCAGATAGGTGCCATCGTCGGCGACGAAGCGCACCGCGCCCTCGCGGTCGATCACCGCGAGCCGGCACCGGCGGCGGAAGGGCCCGAAGCCCCATCCGGCCTCTGCCTGGAAGACCCGATAGAACCCATTGTCGAAGGCCAGGTCTAGCGTCTCCGGCCGTACTCCGAGCGCCTGGGCGGCCAGCGAGCGGGCCGTGGCGGCATCGACGGTGCCGAGGCGACTGCCGGCAGTACCCCGGCAGCTCCCGGCTGCCCGCAGGCGAACGGCCGCGCGCTCGGGGATCGGTTCGACGGTGACCTGCACGGTCTGGGGATCGGCCCCGTAGCGGATGGCCACTTGCTCCAGCTCGCGCACCCATTCCAGTAACTTCGCGGGCTCAGTCGGGTTGAAGCTTCGCTCTACCTCCACGCTGATCGGCGCGAGCGCGACGCCGATCGAGGAGATCACCTCCGCGTGCGGGACGATCTGGTAGTCGACCCCCAGGCGACGAGCGAGCGCCGGCACCAGCACCGCTGCGCCACCACCGAGCCCCAGCAGCACGGGCCGGCGCAGGTGATATTCCCGCACCAGGTCGCGGAGGAGCGGCTCGACCTCTCTGGCAGCCTGGTCGATGATGAGCTGCGCAGCCCGCTCGACCGGCAGACCGAGTCGCTCGCCGAGCGGCGCGATGGCTCGCCGAGCTGACTCCTGATAGCCACGCGCGTAGTCTCCCTCAGGCACCAGTCCGAGGGCATTCGCGGCATCGGTCAGCGTGACGGCATAGCGCCGCCCCTCGTCGTCCTCAAGGGCCGCGTAGTCCTCCGGGTCGCCCGGGCGCGGGGCCAGCGTCACCAGCCGGAGGTTCGAGAGCATCTCCGGGGGGACGAAGCAGGGATACGGCAGGCCAGCGATATGGGCGCTGCGAGGCCCGACGCCTGCCAGCTTGCGGCCTCTCAGGCGCACCAGGCTGCCACCCGCCACCCCGGCGACGCGGACATCGACCGAGCGCAGGCAGGTCGGGTGATCCATGATGCGCACGTACTTCATGACCGGTCGCCCCTGGCGGATGACGCCGACGTTCGTGCTGGTGCCGCCGACCTCCATGAAGAGCCCGTCGAGCAGCTTGTGGTAGAGCAAGGCGCCGGCGACGCTGGCGGCCGGGCCGGACAGGATCGTGGAAGCGGCCAGCCGGCGCGCCTCTTCCAGCGGGCTGACCGCTAGGTCACCGTGCATGATCATCAGGGGTACCTGGAGGCCGCTCTCCGCCAGGCTCTGCTCGACCCACCGGGTCGTCTCGGCCATGCGCGGCAGGATGCTGGCGTTGACAGCGGCGGTGAGCGTGCGCACCTCCAGGCCGTAGAGCCCGCTCATCTCATGGCCGGCAGTCGCCGGGAGGCCGAGGCCCGTCGCTACCTCCAGAACCGCTCGCTCCGGCGCAGGGTCTTCCACGCCGTACGCCGCGCTCACCGCTATCGCCCGCGCCCCACGTGCCACGAGGGCCCGCAGGGTATCGGCGATCCGCTCCTCGCTGAGCTCCTCGACCTCCAGAAAGGCGTGGAAGACCGGCAGGCGGCGCTCGGGCGTCAACTGAACCGAGTCGATCCGCGTCCGCCGGAACGCTTCCTTGCGGTTCGCCTCCGGCCCGATGCCGACGACGCCGACCGGGGCGACATCGCCCTCTAGCAGGGCGTTAACCGCTTGTGTCGTGCTCAGCACGACCAACTCGATGCGTTCGACATCGATCCCGGTCCGCTGCAAGAGGGACTTGAACGCTTCGACCAGGCCGCGCGCGACCCCTTCAGCCGCGTGGTGCGTGGTCGGCACGGTCACCTTGCCGACGAGAGCGCCCGAGACGCTCTCGATCGCGACCGCCTTGGTAAATGTGCCCCCGACGTCGATGCCGACTCTGATACCCACGACCGCCTCACTCGCACGGTTTTCCAGGTCACCGAGCTCCTGTTCCCTGGCGTCGCCAGGTTCCTGCCCCGCCCGGCTGCCACCAGAACGCATAGAGCCAGGCCGCCAGGTAGACCAGCAGAAGCACACTCTGCGCTACCACCGTCTCTAGGGTGGCATGCAGCCCGAGCAGGTCGGCCAGGAACCGGTTGAAGCGCGGGAACGAGTCATCCAGCAACGTCATCGGGATCACCCCGATCTGTTGCAGCTCCCACACGGCGTTGCCGAGCAGCCCGACCGAGAGCAGCATGATAACGGCCACGGCGATCCCCAGAAAGGCCCGCAGCGGCAGCCGGGCCCCGAGGGCGATGATCGCCCAGCCGATGACACTCAAGGCCAGGATCGCCAGACCGATGCCGAGCAAGACCCACAGCTCCAGACGCTGGGCGATCAGCAGGAGCGCCTGGTAGAAGAGCGCCGTCTCCGCCCCTTCACGGTAGACCGAGACGAAGCCGAGCGCCGCCACGGCACCGGTGTTGCCGACGGCCACCGCATCCCAGACCTTCGCCCGTAGGAACTCCATCCACCGGCGGACATCGAGACGACGGAGCAGCCAGAAGCTGATGTAGAACATCAACGCGACGGCGAAGAGGGAGACCAGCGCCTCGATCACCTCGCGGCCGATCGGCGCCACGCGCAGCACCCAGTTCAAGACGAACCAGGTCAGGACGCTAGCCGGGACGGCGAGTCCGGCGCCCCACCACAACGGGCGTCGCAGCCTCGGGTTTTGGGTCTGGATGTACCCCAGGATGGCGGCGAGAACCAGGATGACCTCGATGCCCTCGCGGAAGAGGATCGAGAAGGAAGCAACTGTCACCAGCGTCGGGGCGACCAGGCCCGGCCCCTCGAAGAGTGCCTCGACCTCGTCGAGACCGCGCTCGAGCTCCTGGACGGTCACGTCGACCTCGGCAGCGGGCGCGCCGGCTTCGATCTGGTTGCGCCACTCGGCGAACCGGTATTCCATCTCGAGCGTGAAGTTCGGGTCGATAACGCGCAGCGGGATCTCGACGAGCTCGAAGTGGTCGAGATACGCCTGGCGAGCCAGCCGCAGGGCCGTCTCGGCGTCACCGGCGCGATAGGCGTCCTGGCTCTGCTGCATCAGTGCTCGGATCGCGGCCAGCTCCCGCTGCACGTCCACCTGCGGCTCCGCGGCCCGCGCGGCCGGCGGGGCCACCCCGCCGAGGAGCACGAGGAGCACTGCCACCGCGAACAGGGCCAGCAGGCACCGCGGCACCCCACCCTGCCTGCCGGGCGCGAGGCCAGCGATCGTCATTGCAGAACCTCCAACGCCTGGTCGAGTTTGCCGCTGATCTCGTCGACGAGCGCCTGAAGCTCCTCCTGCGAGCGCCCCTCGCGGATCCCGTCACGGAGCTCCTTGAACTGGATCTCCACCTCTTCGACGAATTCCCGCTCGCCTCGCTGGATCAGGTCGCCCTCGATCGTCTCGAACCCTTCCAGATAGGCGTCTGCTGCCAGATCGTAGGCCTCGTCCTGCTCACCCCGGGCGTAGGCATCGAGCGCCTGCCGCATCATCTCCTTGATCTCGGCGACCGTCTCGGCCGGGCCCTTCGGCTCGGCAGTGGCGAGCTGGAGCGCCTTGGCTAGCTCGGCCCGCACCTCGCCGACGGCTTCGTCGACCTCTTCGGGCGAGGCCGGCGCCTGGCCAGGTTGGACGATGAAGGAGCCGAAGATCCGATCGAGCTCAGCGAGCTCGTGCTCGATCTCCTCAGCAGCCTCGCTCGAGCCGGTCTGCACCTGCTGCGCGATGTCCGGGTAGAGCTGCCGGGCGACGGTGAAGAACCCCCAGGCATCCTGGTACTCCACGAGCTCGGCGAGTTGCCCGTCCTGAACCGCTTCGCTGTACTCGTGCTCGACGGACTCCAGGAGGTGGCGGATGAGCTCCGCCCGGAAAGCCGGATTATTCCAGTCGTCGCCGGCGACAGTCTCCATCGTCTCACGAGTCCGCGAAACCGCCGCCTGGAGGGCTTGCTGGTAGTCGCTCGCCTGGCTCTCGACCGCCTGCAGGTAGCGATCCAGCGCCTCGCGCAACGGCTGCGCGAGCCCCTGCTCGTCGAGCGGGCCCTCGACCTGCTCCCAATACTCGGCGACCGGATGGCCAGCATGGGCTTCGGCATAGGCCCAATCCCCGGCCTCGATGCTCGCCGCGCTCGCCTCCAGGTGCCCCCAGATCTGCGCGAGCGCGCTGACCAGTTCGAGCGCCTCCTCGTCGACAGCGGCTGCCGGCGTGGTAGCCGGGGATGGAGCCACCGATGCCGCCGGCGTCGACGGCGCGGCTGCCGGAGTATCGACTGGTGAACCCGATGGCGACGGTTCGCCTCCGCACGAGCTGAGCAACAGGACGAGGACAGCCGCAACGATGCTGTGGGTCACTGGCCTGAGCAGGCACTGCCCGGCACGCAGCACGCTCTCACTCCCTCCCTCAGCGCAGGCCCGCTCCGCGTGCGGACCGGACACTGGAACGCTTGACTTCGGCAGGCGCGCCTGTATAGATTGGCCTATAATCGCGTGCGTCACGCACTGCACAATCCCGACTATATTAGTCGGGTTTAGGATAGCGACCTGTCGCCAGCCTGTCAAGCCACCCGCCGGAAATTCGTCCTGAGCAGCGATCGGCCGGCGGCCTGGAACGAACCTCCATGACGCGGGCCAGCGGGCCGCGCTGGTCGGAAGGGACTCCTGCAGCGCCACGCCTGCCGGCATCGCTTGTCCGAGGCTTCACGTAACGTTCACCATCCGGTGGCTCTGGAGTGGGAGGATAGAGCCGTGAGCGAGTGGACGCAAACCGGAAAATCGAACGAGTGGAGCATGGACGAGGAGGCGCGGATGGCCACGAGCGCGGCGCGCGATCTTTCAGAGCGAGCGGCCTCCCACGCGAAACGAGTACCGTCGGACAGCTTCGACCGCGCCGTGCGGCGAGCGCTCCTGCTGCTCGCCGGCGCGGTCGTTGTCCTCATCGCAGGCATCGTCGTCCTCGTGACTCTACTCTGGTAGCCTCTCGCCCCGCACTGCCCTATTCCGGAGCTCGCGCGGTGGCCTGGCATCCGGATCCCGCATGACGTGCGGGTGAGGATGACGCCTCTCATGCGCTCAGCGCTGCTGAGGTTCCTGTACGAACGACACGGGAGAAGGGGCAGCCGGCTGTGGGGAGGGGATCACAGCCGGCTGCGCGTGGGGAGGGAGGGGGCATGTGTGCCTCTTCAGGGAACCGGGACTGAACCGGCTCCCGGGTACTACGCGGGTCTAGCTCACCTGCGCCTGCGATTCCTCGATCACGGTGTCGCGGCGCTGCCGCAGTTGATCGATGAGCTGCGATGCGTCGCGGCGCCCGAGTTCCTCGATCGGGCGGCCGAACAGCTCGCGCGCTCGAGCGTCGAGATCCTCATCGGAGAGGCCGGCCTCGCGGGCAATCGCGCGCAGGAAACCGATCTGCCGCGGCGTCGCCGTCACTTCGGCTCCACGCCGGCCGGACACGCGGGTGAGATCGATCGGTGAGTCGACCACCCGGCGATCGGTGGCACCGAACTCGAAGTCCGGGCAGAACTGCGTGCCATAGCCCAGCGCAGCCAGCGCGCGCCCGAGCGCCTTGGTCTCCGCCTTTTCCAGATAGTCGTGGAAGTCGTCGAGCGTCTCGCTGCCCCAGCCGGTCGCTGAGCCTCCGCCCGGGATGCGCACGCGCGCGCGAAAGACCGCGACGCCGTTGCGGTGCTCGACCAGCTCAGTCTCGATCTCGCCGTCGGGGTGCTCAGTGCGGAACCACAGCAGCCGCCACTTCACCTCCAGGTAGTCGTGGCCGTTGACCTTGGTTAGGTACTTGCCCGGATCGAACCCGGCCCGCTCACCCTTGTCCACCATCATCGTGCTCCTCGAGCTTCGATCACCAGATACGAACATCTGTTCTAACTATAGCGCATGGGTGCCTCTGTGTCAAGCGACGGTGCCGGGGTGACCGGGGCATGCCCCGCAACGCTCGGACCACGCCGGCTCGCATCCAGTGGGGGATGCATGTCGAGCAGAGACCCCGGTGGACATCTGCTGGCTGGTGGGGGAGAATCCTTTCAGATCGCGCCCGGCACCGCCCCCGATCAGGACGGCGGTACCATTGCGTTACCTACCCTTTCTCGCTATCGTCTTGCCAGCGTCAGCGACAGCCGGAGGGGACAGCGCCATGCCCTTGCCCAAGCCACAGACCCGTGAGTTCACCGAGCGGCTCCGCCAGATCGTCGATGGCTGCCGGGCCGAGCTGGCCGAGACCGGCCGCTCGCTCCAGGAAATCGAGCTCCTGCTCAATCAGACCAATACTGAGGTCGAGCGGCTGCACCAGCGCGAGATCCAGCTCACCAACCGGCTGCGCGAGGTGGACGCGAACCTGGAGGCGTACCCGCGTGCCGAGATCCGGGATGCCTATCGCTCGGCTCAGGAGGTGACGCTGCGCCTGTTCATGATGCGCAGCCAGGCTGAGCAGCTCCAGGAGCGACAGGAGAGCCTGCGCCGCTACCAGGAACGGCTGCGTGAACTGCTGGAACTGGCCGAGGCGCAACTGGAGCACGAGGCCGAGCGTGCCCGCAGCAGCGAGGGGCGTACTCGAGCACTGCAGCGGCCCGACACGGCCGAACTGGTGAGCATTCCCCTGGAGGAGCTGATCCTGGCCGAGGAGGCAGAGCGAGGTCGAGTGGGACGGCAATTGGTGGAAGGGCCAGCACAGGCGCTGAGCAACGTGCTGCTGGAGCTGGAGATCTGCGAGCAGTTGCTGGTGCGGCGACCGGAACAGCTCGGGGAGGGACTGAACAGCCTGCGGACAACGGCGGCGCGCGCCCTGCTCGACCTCCGCCGGATGCTCTACGAGCTGCGCCCGGCGGTTCTGGACGAACTCGGCGTCACCGCGACGTTGCGCCGCTACCTCACCGAACTGGCCCGGCTCTACGACATTCAGGTCGACCTGACCGGGCCAGAGGGCGACGAGCTGCCGGAGGCAGCGCGGCTGGCACTGTACCGCCTGCTGCAGGAACTGGCCGGTACCGCCGCGTCCGACGAGCGCGCGCGACGGGTAAGCGTCGACCTGCGCTACGAGCCGGCGCAGGTGACGGCGCGCGTGGAGGCGCAGGGCCCCGGCGTGGGCCAGCGCCCGCGGCTTGCAGACCTCTCGCTGGACGAGGGATTCCAGGCCCGGCTGGAGCGATTGGGAGCCAGCCTGGCGGTGGAGAGCGTCGGCGACGACGTGAGCCGTGCCACCGTCCTCATCCCGCTCGCTTGACGCCCGAACTCGAGCGCAGTACCCGAGCCTGCCCCACCCTTCTCGACGAGCGCCTCTTCCCAGTGCGGCGGCGCCCGTGCTGTCACCCGCGCTAGCGTGCCGCTCAGAGAGCCCCGGCGGCATGGCCGCGTGACGGAGTCTCACACGCCCACGGGCGCTCATCGAACCGCAGCGCCGAGCGGCGCATCCGGAGGAGGACTGCCGGCTCGGGCCGGGCGGCGGCTGTACCGAACACCCCACTGTCACGCTTCCCTTGCCTGGTACCGAGCTACCGGCGATGATGCACGAGACGGATACGAGAGCCCTGCCGGCGGAGGTGTGAGGCGGTGAACGGCAGTCAGCAGCTCGCGCGGGTCGTGGAGCAGGCCTGTCAGCGACACGGCGTCCCCGGGATGGTCATCGGGGTGTTGCGTGGGGACGCGGAGCGAGTCGTGCACGCGTACGGGGTAGCCAGCGTCGAGACCGGCTGCCCGGTTCGGCGCGACACGCTCTTCCAGATCGGCTCGATCACCAAGGTCTTCCTGGCTACCCTGGCGATGCGCCTGGTCGAGGAGGGCCGGCTCGACCTCGACGAGCCAGTGACTAGCTACCTGCCCGATCTGCGCCTCAGCGATCCCGAGACCCAGCAGCGGCTCACCATGCGCCACCTGCTCACCCACACCAGCGGCATCCTCGGCGACCACTTCCAGGACTACGGCCTCGGCGACGACGCGCTCGCGCGCTATGTCGCCGACCTCCACCAGATCCCACAGGTTCACCCCCTCGGCCGGTGCTGGAGCTACTGCAACAGCGGCTTCTCGCTCGCCGGGCGGGTCATCGAAGTCCTGACCGGCCAGCCGTTCGAGAGCGCCATGCGGGAGCTGCTCTTCGAGCCGCTCGGCCTCGAGCGCGCGTTCTTCTTCGCTCACGACATCATCGGCTACCCGCTCGCCGTCGGTCACCGCGCGGGAGACGACGGCCAGCCGGAGGTCGTCCGCGACTTCCCGCTACCGCGGAGCGTGCACCCGGCCGGCGGCATCACCGCGACGGTCGACGATCTGCTCGCCTTCGCCGCCTTCCACCTGGGCCTCGCGCGGCCCGAGCGCTCGCCGGTCTCTGCAGCGAGCATCGCGCTGATGCAGGAGCCGCAGACGCCAGCGGCGAACTGGGCCGACCACTACGGGCTCGGCTGGGCGCTCTGGTCGCTGGGCGGCACGCGGGTCGTCGGCCACGGCGGCTCGACGAACGGCTCCCAGGCACACTTGACGCTGCTGCCGGAGCGCCGAGCGGCGATCGCCAGCCTGACGAACCACGATGACGGCAGCGCGGCCTACCTGGAAGTCGAGAGCTGGCTCCTGGCCGAGGAGTTCGGGCTACGCCCGACTCCGCCGCCCCTGGTGACCCTGAGCGAAGCCGAGCTGGCCCGCTTCGCTGGCGAGTACAGCTACCCGCTGGCCCGGCTGACGGTACGCCCGGCCGCCGGCGGGCTCTGGCTCGACGTGGTGCAGACCGGCGGGCTCAGTCGCCGGCCGCGCGAGCAGCGGCTGTCCCCGCTCTTCCTCCGACCAGTAGGCCGGAACGTGTTCGTGAGCGGGCTACCGGTCGCAGTGCCGAACCGGGTCGACTTCCTGTCCGAGGAGGGCGCCGAGTGCCCGCGCTGGATCCGGGCCTTCGGCCGCCTGGCCGAGCGAGTGATGGGGTGAGGCGAGACCGCGACGGTGGGCGCGGCCCGGCGGCTACCAGGCCGTCCAGCCGCCGTCGACGGGCAGGGTGACGCCAGTGATCAGCGCGGCCGCGTCGGAGGCCAGGAAGACGACAGCCGCTGCCACCTCCTCCGGCCGGCCCAGCCGGCCGAGGGGGATGTTGCGCAACACCTGCTCGCGGAAGCCGGGGATCGTCTCGAACATCGGGCGAGTGAGCGGCGTCTCGACGAAGGTCGGCGCGATGCAGTTGACGGTGATCCCGTACTGCGCCCATTCGATGGCGAGCACCTTGGTGAGGAGGGCGACCGCCGCCTTGCTAGCGCAGTAGGCGGCGCGCTGGATCCAGCCAACCAGGCTCATGTCCGAGCCGATGTTGACGATACGGCCGTAGCGCTGCTCGATCATGAACTTGCCGACCGCCTGGCAACAGAAGAAGAGGCCCTTAGCGTTGGTGTCCATGATCGTATCCCAGGCATCTTCCGTCACGTCGACTGCCCACTGGGGGATATTGAGCCCGGCGTTGTTGACCAGGATATCGATGCGGCCGAAGGCGGCGTGTGCCTCCTCGGCCATGCGCCGCACCGCTGCCACGTCTCGCACGTCCACGCCGAGCGGCACGGCCCGTCGCCCGCGCGCCTCGATCTCGGCGCAGACCTCGCGCAGGCGCTCCTTGCTCCGGCTAGTGACGACGAGGTCGGCCCCGGCCTCCGCCAGCGCCAGCGCCGTCGCCCGGCCGAGGCCGGTGCTCGCGCCGGTGACGAGCGCGACTTTGCCATCGACCCGCATGTCGAGCAGTGCCCGGGGTTCAGCCATCGCCCGCCTCCCTCTCGGTACCATTCACCCTTGTTGCCCGCGCACGCCGGTATCCTAGCTGAGTCCCGAGCCAGGGCCAAGCCTCGCGGGCCACGCCGCTCCTGGCTATCGCCGCACCGTGCGCCGCATCGTCCTCCGGCGAGCGGCGGGATTAACTGCCGGGCAGAGCGCGTTATCACGGTCAGCGGTGTCACGGCACCGCACCAGGACGGAGAGCGAGCGTCGAGCCGGTGGTCATGTCGTCTCGAGTCACGCAACTGCACTATGCGTGGATCGTCGTCGCGGTGACGGCACTCACCCTGCTGGTCGGAGCGGGGGTGCGCGCGGCCCCTGGCGTGCTGATCAAGCCGCTGGAGGCCGAGTTCGGCTGGAGCCGCGCCGAGATCTCCCTGGCCGTCGCTCTCAGCATCCTGGCCTACGGCCTGGCCGCGCCGCTGGCTGGCTCGCTGATCGACCGCTTCGGCCCACGCCTGGTCATGCTGGGCGGCGTGGCGTTGACTGCCGCTGGGCTGGCCCCGCTCTTGGCGATGCACGACCTCTGGCAGATGCACCTCTTCTGGGGGCTGGTCGCCGGCGCCGGCACCGGGGCAGTGAGCGGCGCGCTGGGCGCGACCGTGGCGATCCGCTGGTTCAGGAAGCACCGGGGAGCGATCATCGGCCTCTTCGGCGCGGCCACCTCCGCCGGCCAGCTCGTCTTTCTGCCGCTCTTGGTGACGCTCACGGCGACCGGGGGTTGGCGCAGCGCGATCGGGATGCTAGCGGCTGCCTGCGCGGCACTGCTGCTGCCGATCGCCCTCCTGATGAGGAACCGCCCGGCGGACGTCGGTCTCCGCCCGTTCGGCGACGGAGGGGCGGAACAGCCGGCTGCCGAGCGTGCCGAGGAGATCCGGCGCACCCCACTGCGAGCCGCTCTCCGTACGCGCGACTTCTGGCTACTGGCTGGCAGCTTCTTCATCTGCGGCTACACGACCAATGGGCTGATCGGCACCCACCTGATCCCGCACGCGGTCGAGCACGGCTTCACCGAGGTCACGGCCGCCAACGCCGTGGCACTGATGGGCGCGATGAACGTCGTCGGTACGCTGCTCTCCGGCTGGCTGACCGACCGCTTCGACAACCGCAAGCTGCTGGCGACCTACTACACGTTTCGCGCCCTCTCGATCGCGGCGCTGCCGCTCGTGCTCGAGGTGCCACAGCTCTTCCTCTTCGCCATCGTCTACGGGCTGGACTGGATCGCGACCGTGCCGCCGACGGCGAACCTGACCGCAGCGATCTATGGCCGGGCCTCGGTGGGCACGCTCTACGGATGGATCTTCTTCTCCCACATGGTCGGCGCGGCGCTGGCCGCCTACGCTGGCGGCTTTTTCCGCGATACCCTAGGCGATTACCACCTCGCGTTCGTCTCCGCAGCGGTGCTCGGCTTCCTGGCCGCCGCGCTGTCGTTGCGGATCGGTACCGATGGCCTGCGCGCGCCGGTGATCGCACCGGGCGAGCTCGCCTAGCGTCGAGTGGCACGGCGAGCCGTACCCGTTTTGTCCGAATCAACTGATCTCGACGCGACGGCGGTGATACCCGCTCGCACCATCGGGGTGGGGATCGGTCTGCTCTTCGGCCTGCAGCTCGCCCAGGCCATCGACGGCCCGCACGGTCAGCCGGTACTCGCCGGGCGGAGCGTCCAGCTCGATGCGCCAGAGCACCCAGGTAAAGGGTGAGAGCGGCTCCTTCAGCTCGGCCGGCACCCACTCGCCGTCGTCCAGCCGCACCTCGACGAGAGCGATACCGCGCGCGCCGGCGTAGGCGATCCCTCCCACTACCAGCCGCGCCGGCCCGCCCTCCTGCGCCGCGTCGATCACCGAGGTGGTCTTGACCCACGCCTCCTTGCTCCAACCTCGCTGCTCCCAGAAGCCATCGTACGGCTTGCCGATGGCCTCGATCCGCGTGATCCACTTCGGGTTCTTCATCCCGTAGCGGTTCGGGGTGAACAGCCGGATCGGGAACCCGTGCTCTTCGGGGAGCTGCTGGCCGTCCATCGCGAAGCAGAGCAGCGTGTTCGGGTCGAGCGCGGAGTCGACCGGCAGCGACTCGGTGTAGCCGTCGGCGCAGGTGAAGCGGACCTCGACGGCACCGGGCTGAAGCCCCGCCCGGTTCAGCACGTCGGCCAGCCGCACGCCGGTGAACCGGGTGGTGCTGATCAGATCTCCGCCGACCTCGTTGGAGATACATTCGAGCGTGGCGTACAGCTCGTGGGACGGCATGGCGAGCAGTTCCTGGTACGTGAGGGACAGCGGCTGCGCGACCAGCCCGTCGACCGCGAGCCGCCACTGAGCGACATCGACGCGGGGCGGGCTCAGGTTGATATCGATCCGGTAGAACTGGTCGAGCGGGGTCAGCTCGGGCCGCGTGCCCGGCGTCGGCTCGAACGCCTCTGCCGCGACGTAGCCCGGCGTGGGCACTGGCCGCGGACTGGAGGACCTCGGAGTCGGCTGCGCCGAGGGGGTGGGGAGCGCCCCCGTCGCCTGCTCCGCACGCCCGAGGCCCGCCAGGAGCCGGTCGAGCGCCAGGCCGGCGACTGCGAGCGCGAGGGCCGCGCCGCCGGCACGTGCCAGGAAGGCGCGCCGGCTCGCGTCTGCCGGTGCTTCGGCATGCGGCAGACCGGCCAGGGCCATCGCCTGCTCGTGGACCCAGGCGAGCGCCACGCCCCAGCCGGCGCTGAGCAGGAAGGACGAGAGCAGCCCGTCGAGCGGGCCGACGGCGCCCCAGCGCGCGGCGAGGTCGACCAGCCAGGCCAGTGCCCAGAGCGCGAGGCCGATCGTGAGACCTCGCCGCAGCGTCGAGCCGGCGAGCCGGCCGGCCAGGGCGCCGTACAGCGCTCCCAGGATCGCCAGCGTGCCGAAGGCCAGCAGGTAGGCCAGCCCCAGCTCCAGCCGCTTGGCCAGGACGTCGGTCCGCCCGAGCTGGAGCCCCTGGAGCACGCGAACCATCAGCTCGATGCCGGCGGTGACCAGGCCGCCGGGCAACTGCCGGGCCAGCAGGTCGAAGATGCTGGTCGGCAGCGGCCGCAGGCCGGCCAGCCGCTCAGCCAGCAGCGAGAGGGCGATGAAGGGCAAGCCGAGCCAGAGGCCGGCCAGCGCCCCGGTGAGGATCGATCGTCGCACGGTGGTTGTCCTGCCGCTTAATCGCCATCCTTACTACAGCCTACGGCTGGGTGATCTCTGCGGATTGCCCGGAACGCCGGGCCTCGAAGTAGCCTGGGGTGGAGAATGGCCTGGTCTATCAGGGAGAACGCTCCTCTTTGGGACGCCACGATGTGCAGCGTGGTCCGCCGGCAGGCGGCGCCGCGGGCCGGGGAGTATGCCGAGGATTGCCGGGCTGCTCACTGGCGAGCGGCGCTCGCTCTTGCTGCGTCGTCCGGTGAGCTTGCGCTCCTGGGTTCCGACGGTCCACAAACACGCCGGTTAGATCCGCTCGGCGAAGTCGGCGACCGCCGGCCGGACGAGCCAGTTGAAGTCCGCGTATTTCAGGCTCATGGTGTCCGTGTGCGTACCGGCCTGGAAGAAGATCGTCTCGTCTTCGGCCAGGGCGGTATCGACGTAGACCGGCACGCCGTACAGGTTGCCGAACGGGGGCATCGCGCCGAGCTCGCAATCGGGGAACAGCGCGCCGAACTCCCGCTCCTCGGCCAGCCGAACCTCCGTCACGCCGAGCACCGCCGCCAGCTTGCGCAGGTCCACGCGGTCGGTCGCCCGCAGGGCCAGCATCACCGGCTTGCCGTCGGCCACGACCATGACGACTTTGACCACCAGCCGGCCGGGGACGTGCTCGCTGGCGGCGACCTCCTGCGCGGTGAAGGCGATAGGATGGTGCTGGGTCTGGAAGGGCACTCCCTGCTCCCGCAGGTAGGCCTCCAGGCGGTCCTTGCATCGCATGGCGCCACCTCCTGGAACGCCCCCAGCGTACTTCAGCAGCCGATTACGGTAAAGAAGGTTCCTCTTTCCTGTAGCCTCCTATGGCCATCATTGAAGCGCCTAAGCTTGGGTATGCTAGCGCTGCTCCTGACCGGGTCGATCCTCTGAGTGTTGGTGAGCCAATATCTCAATAGGAAGATCCGTGCTGCGCAAGAGCCGGATCGGTGATGGCTCGGGCAAGTTGCGGGGAAGAATCACGAGGTTGAGGCCCGGCAGCGCGGCCGATGGGACCAGCAGTCCCTGGTACCCCCGGGCTAACGCCGCCTCGGCGAGTTCCTGGCATGGCTGGTGGTCGGGGCCCGTCAGGTCGGCTGCGGTCAATCCCACAGCGGCCGGATCGGAAATATCGAGGATGTGGCTGAGGTCTACCTCGAGCTCACTTAGGACATTGTTCTCGAAGTATGCCAGGTTGCGTGCGGCGCTGCGCCGTACCATCTCCCAGATGGCAATCTCCGGCGCGAGCGAGGTGTAGAGCGCGGGGAACGCTTGGTCCGGCGGGAAGAGGTCCAGGCCACGGTGGTAGCGCCCCGAGGTGCGCAGCGAGAGGGTTCAGTCCGTCGGGGCCACCTCCCGCCAGTGGACACGCCAGACCGTGCCCTGGAAGCAGCGAGCTGACGCGGCCGCGACGGTTTGCTCAGCCTTCCAGCCCTCGGCAGGCATCGCGGCTGGCACTACAGGTAGACACCGGCCGCCAGGCCGTCGAGGTCGGCACGCACACGGTCGAGACGGCCGGCCTTGAGAGCCTCTTCGGGAGTGAACCCGCCGAGGTAGCGGCTAGTGGACCGGAGCCACATCTGCGCCGTCTCAGGCGCGCCGAACATGCGCAGGAGCCGGTCCCGCAGGTCGACCAGCTCAGCCAGGCGCTGCCGCGTTTTCCCCTGCGGTACGCTCTGGTTCGCCCGCCAGCGCTCGACCGTCCGGCGATCGACGTCGAGCGCTCTCGCGATCGTGTCGAGTGAGATCCCCAGATCCCGCTCAAGGCCCTCGATAATCGGGCCACACTCGAGAATGCTGACCTCAGCCACGGTGTCCCTCTCTCATGCTGTCCCTTCCGAGCATACCATGTCCGGCGCTTCTTGTCGGACACGCGCTCATGCTGAGATGAGGTCGCTCCCCGATGAGTGGCAGCTCGAGCAGTGAGCACGATCCACAGTCGGTCTACACCCGTACCGGTGACCGGCAAGAGCACGGGTCGCGCCGGCCTTCTCTCAGTCGCAGTCGCGCGAAACCCAGGCCTGGCACGTTCCCGATATCGTTTCTGGCACCGCGCGCCACCGAATTTCGGGGTGACGCCGATTCAGCTCTTCAGAGAGCTTCCCAGTGGCTTCAGCGAGCGTCTGCAACCGCCAGAGCACCGCGTCCTGGACGTCGAGGTCTTGGAGGAACGCGTCGCGGCCGCCGCGCGTGCGTCGCTCGATCAGGCCGATCGCCTCGCGGATGTATTGGAGATAGCGGCGGTCGCGGTCGGCGCTCACAGTGGAATGGCCTCACGCCGGATGCGCTCAGCGAGTTCGGACGGCCGGCGGATCTCGACGACATCGATGTCCTGACCGAGCGCCTCGTGCAGATCGAGGATCAGCTCGCTGAGGTCGAGCACGCTCCGGCCCGGCTCCATCTCGACCAGGAAGTCGATATCGCTGTCCGGGCCGGCCTCACCGCGGGCTACCGAGCCGAACACCCGGACGTTGCGGGCGCCGTGCGCCGCGGCGATGCGCTGGATCTCCTCCCGCCGCGCTCGCAAGTCTTCGAGCGTCAATCCGCGTCCTGCCTGCACCATGTGCTGCTCCTGCAACCTGGGCTGTCTCCACTCGTACCAGCCTCGATTATCCCATCTCCTGCGGCCGGTACCGGAGGGCTTCGGCGAGGTGGGGTTCGGGTTGGTGATCGGGGAGACGGAAGACAGCTCCACACCCTGGCGCGCTGGTCAGCGAACCGCTCGCTACGGAGCGTGACTGCTGAAGAGATCGAGTACCGCGTCGAGAACGCGGCGAAATGCATCGTCCGTCAGGATCCCTACCTCGGCCACCATCAGCTCACGATTGGCCGTAAACAGCTTGCCGGGGCGAGCGTAGCTGGTAGCCCGAAGCGAGCCGACCCGAAAGTCGTTGTCGGTCAGGGTCACGGCGCGAGGGTCAGCATAGGCCTTGCTCGTGATCTGGCACAGGATCCAATCGCCACGGCCGGCATCGGCTAAGACCAGTGCCGGGCGCAACTTGGCCCGTGAGAGATCAGAGAACGGGAATGGCACCAGTACTACGGTTCCGGCTGTAGGTGCGACCATGCCGCGTCTTCCTCAGGCCGGCTCCAGTCCACAGCCAGTGCCGCTTCGCTCAATCGCGCAGTGTCAGCGATCGGCATGGCCTCTTCGGCCTCGAGAATGACCACGAGTGCCCGGCGCGCACCGGGAAGGCGGATGGGCTCGAGCAGCCGTACATTCCCCTTCTCATCGATGACAGCTTCAACCGTACGGTACATGGGGAGAGCCTCCGATTCCAACCTGCGACAGCCCTGCTTCTGGCAGATATCGACAAGCATACCCTCGTAACCGTGTTCTCTCCTATCCCATCTCCTGCGGCCGGTACTGGAGGGCTTCGGCCAGGTGGGCGACGGCGATCCGCTCCGATCCCGCCAGGTCGGCGATCGTTCGGGCCAGCTTGAGCACCCGGTGGTAGGAGCGAGCCGAGAGGTTGAGCTGCTGCATGGCCGCCCGCAGCAGCCGCTCGCCGGCCTCGTCCAGGCGGCAGTGCGCCCGCACCTCGGCCGGCCCCATGTCGCTGTTGAGCTTCCGGGTGTCGCCGAAGCGGCGGGCCTGTACCGCCCGCGCCGCCTCGACCCTGGCCCGCACTGCCGTCGAGGGCTCGCCCGGCCGGCGGTCGGCCAGCTTCTCGTACTCCACCCGCGGCACCTGGAGGTGGATGTCGATCCGATCGAGCAGGGGGCCGGAGATGCGCTTCTGGTAGCGGGTGATGGCCGAGGGCGAGCAGGTGCATGAGCGGGCCGGATCGCCGTAGTAGCCGCAGGGGCAGGGATTCATGGCGGAGACCAAGATGAAGTTAGCCGGAAACGTGATCGCGCCGCTGGCCCGCGAGATGGTGACGATCCGATCCTCCAGCGGCTGGCGCAGCACCTCCAGCACCCGCGCGCTGAACTCCGGCAGCTCGTCCAGGAACAGTACGCCGCGATGCGCCAGCGTCACCTCGCCCGGCCGGGGCCAGGCTCCGCCACCGATCATCCCGGCGTAGCTGATGGTGTGGTGCGGCGCGCGGAAGGGGCGCTGGCGCACCAGTGGCCGGTCGGAGGGGAGCAACCCGGCCACCGAGTAGATCCGGGTGACCTCCAGCGACTCCTCGCGGCTGAGCGGCGGCAGGATGGTCGGCAGCGCGCGGGCGAGGAGCGTCTTGCCGGCGCCGGGCGGCCCCACAGCGAGCAGGTTGTGCCCGCCGGCCGCTGCCAGCTCCAGGCCGCGCTTGACGTGCTCCTGGCCCCGGATCTCGGCGAAGTCGACGCCACCGGCCTCGTCCTCCGGCTCGGGCAGCCCGCCGGCCCGGTGAAACGGCGGGATCGGCTCCTCGCCGGTGAGATGGCGCACCAGGGCGGCCAGCGTCTCCACCGGCACGATCTCGATCCCCTCCACGAGCGCCGCCTCCGCCGCGTCGGCCGCCGGCACGAACGCCCGCCGCAGCCCCCGCTCCTGCGCGAGGCCCACCATCGGAAGCACGCCGGCCGTGTGACGAAGACTGCCGTCCAGCGACAGCTCGCCGATTACTAGTGCCCCGTCGAGGTCGGCAACGACCTGGCCGGAGGCGAGCAGGATGCCGAGCGCGATCGGCAGGTCGTAGGCTGGCCCCTCCTTACGGATGTCGGCCGGCGCGAGGTTGACGGTGATGCGGCCTAGCGGGAACTTCGCTCCGGAGTTGCGGATGGCCGCGCGCACCCGCTCGCGCGACTCCTGCACCGCGGTATCGGGCAAACCAACTATAGTTAATCCGGGCACTCCTTGACCGACGTCGACTTCGACCTCCACCAGGACGCCATCCAGCCCGACCACCGCGCAGCTCAGGACTCGCGCCAGCACTACGCCCCCTACTCGGTCGCCCCACACCACACATAAGCCCGGCTGGGCAACCCGATTGTAGGGGCCGGTATGGGAATCAGCAATGTTCCGCACCGGGCAGCGGGGTGAGGAGATCGATGCCGCCCGCGGTCATCCGCTCCAGCGTCTCCTGGATCGCGACGGCTTCCGACTCCGCGTAGACGTGGGGCTCGAGGCCAGGTGTCCGGAGCGTCCGCCAGACCAGCGCGTAGGCGTCAGCGCGCGGTGGATCGGCGTAGATCACGAGGACGTCCACGTCGCTCCGGGCGGTCGCGCGTCCCCTGGCCCAGGAGCCGAAGAGGACGGCCCGGCGCACCGGAAGCAACCGCGCCAGCTCCCGCACGCGCGCTCGCAGGTGCGTGACCAGCTCATCCTGTGTTGTGCGCGGCGACCAGATGCGCACAGAATTCGACGATTCGTTCCGCATAGCCGAGACACCGCTCCGCCTCGCCGCGGGTGTAGAGCGCGTGCGGCGCGCCCGCCGGGTGAACGTCCGGATACCGCGTGCCGATGTAGACCTTGTCGAGCTCGAGCGCGGCGTCGACGAGCGGATCCGGAACGGCCGCCAGCTCGTGCAGCGCCAGCAGCAGCGCGGCCACGCTGTGCCCCCAGGCGTCGCGCCCGGCTCGCTGCAGGGCGGCCTTGGCCGCCTTTTCGGCGGCCTGCTGGGCGGCGAAGCAGGCCCACTCGTGGAAGCCGGCGCTGAGCATGTGGCGGGCCGCCGCCAGGTCGGCCTGGGCTTGCGCTAGCCAGTCGGCACTCCGGTCCATCCGCACCTCCAGCCGGAGTATACCTGACCGGTTCGCTCGCCTCTCTAGCTCATCCTCGCCGACTCTGCACCGCCCACTGGCCTCAGCCGAGCGCACCGCAGGGCAATCCTCGGCCCTGGCCCGGGCTCGCCGTTGCCCAGCCGGCAACCGCACGCTACAGCCAAGCCAGGGGGATTAACTTGTATTAGCTTTGTTCCCGATCATACGAGTAGACTGTCCTCTCCTCACGTCCGTACCGTGCAGGATACTGTCGCCCGCGCGTTTGCCTGGATCTCGGGTTCGAGCAGAATCTCACCAGATTCAGCCCGGGCGATGGCGGAGACTTTCGATTATTTGTCAGTTGACACACGAGAGAATTGCTTCTAGAGTGGAAATAAATCCAAGAAGGCCATGAGAGGAGGGGGTGGGATGCGCATCGCCGCTTTCGACGACCACAAGCTCGGCGTCGTCGGGGCAGACGGCACGCTTGTCGATATCACCGACCTGCTGCAGCAGTATGAACCCCTGGGGCCCGAAGACCTGCTTCCCGACCTGATCACGCACTTCGGCGAGCTCAAGCCCGAGATCGAGCGCCGTGCCGGCGCCCGGGCCGGTCTCCCGCTCGACCGGGTGCGGCTCCGCTCGCCGGTCACCCGGCCCACGAAAATCGTCTGCCTGATCGGCAACTACCGCGAGGGAACCGATCGCCCGCCGCAGATCCTCGACTTCTTCTTCAAGTCGCCGGAAGCGATCATCGGCCCCGGCGATACTGTTGTCCTGCCACCGCATCCCGCCACGATCTTCCACCACGAGGCCGAGCTGGCAGTCGTCATCGGCCGCGAGGCGAAGAGCGTCGCCGAAGCGGACGCCATGGATGCCATCTTCGGCTACACCATCTTCAACGACATCTCGGCCCGTGGCCTCGGCCGATCCGGGATCAGCAGCTTCCTCGGCAAATCCTTCGATACCTTCGCCGCCTTCGGGCCGTGGATCGTGACCAAGGACGAGATCCCGGATCCGTACGCCCTCCAGGTGACGGTCGACGTCAGCGGCGAGCGCCGCCAGGACTACCCCACGAGCGATATGGAGCGCCCGATCCATGAGCTGGTGGCCTATATCTCCTCGGTCAGCACCCTGCATCCGGGCGACGTGATCTGCTGTGGCACGAATCACCAGGGACTCGGCGCCCTGCAGGACGGCGACGTGGTGGTGACCTCGATCTCGGGCATCGGCTCCTTCACCTTCTACGTGCGCGACGAGCTCCGACGGGAATGGCCGCGCGGGATCGATCGAGAGACGGCGCAGCGGGTGCGGGCAGTCGGGCAGCGGCCGGCCGCCCAGTGAGACGGAAGGGAACTCCATGAGGCTCGTGCTCACCAGCGACAACCGGATCGGCGTGCAGCGGGAGGACGGCATCGTCGACGTCTCCGCCGCCTTTGCGGATATCCCCTACCGGATGTCCGCCGACCGCATGCCGCGCGTCCTGGCCGTGCTCCGGGAGCGGCGAGCGCGCGTCGAGGAGCTCGCCGCTAGCGGCGAGCCCATGCGCGTCGCCGGCCTTCAGGCTCCCGTCCCGCGCCCGCCGAAGCTCATCGCCGCCTTCGGCAACTACCGCGAGGGGACAGACCGGGAGCGGCAGGCTCAGGACATGTTCCTGGAGAGCCCCGATTCGGTCATCGGCCCGGGTGGCACGGTCATCCTCCCGCCCCACCCGGTGACGATCTTCCATCACGAGGCCGAGCTGGCCCTGGTAGTGGGCGCGCGGGCCAAGAACCTGCCCGCCGACGAGCGCGCGCTCGAGGCTCTGGCGGGCTACACCTGCGCGATCGACGTCTCGGGACGCGGCCTCGGCCGGATGGGGCCCAGCCGCATCGGTAAATCGTTCGATACCTTCACGCCCCTGGGGCCAGCGATCGTGACGACCGACGAGGTGCCCGACCCGCAGAGTCTGCGGGTGACGCTCTCGGTCAACGGCGAGCTCCGGCAGGACTACTCGACGAGCGACATGGAGTACAGCGTGGTCGAGATCCTGGCGTTCATCAGCTCGTACATGACGCTGGTGCCTGGCGACGTCATCATGTGCGGCACGAACCACCAGGGGCTCGGCGCGCTCCAGGACGGCGACCACGTGGTGATGACGATCGAGCGAATCGGCACGCTCGAGGTCACCGTCCGCGACTCGCTGAAGCGGGAATGGCCCCGCGGGATCGACCAGGAGATAGCAGCCAGGGCTCGCGGGGCCGCGAGATCGTAGGGCAGAGATGCGTCGAGTTGCTGCTCGGCTACGGGTGAAGGGAGAGGCGATCCCCGGCCCATGCGCGTCCCTCTGATGCCCCGTGCCGGGCACGCATGCCTCGATCTTCACCAGCCGACTGCACGTTCGCTGGAGAGGAGGTTCGCCCCGAACCGTAGCCGCAGATCAGAGCACTCGGCTCGAATCGAGAGGAGTCGGCGTGAGAGGGGGAGACACGATGGCACATCACGACGCGCTGCTCGCACAGATGCTGTCACGGAGGTCTAGCCGGCGCGCTCTGCTGAAGCGGGCCGCGATCCTCGGCCTCGGCGCCCCAGCCCTGGCTGGGCTCGGAGCCGCCTGCCGCGGCGAGGAGCCAGCCGCTCCCAGCCCGGCAGCTCCGTCCGCCAGCCCGCAGGCAACGTCGCCTGTCGCGGGGCAGACCCCAGCGGCCGGGCAGCCGACGCAAGCCCCCACGAGCGCGGGCGAGCCACGCCGCGGCGGCCGCCTGCGGGTGGCCACGACCGGGCAGCCAGCCGGGCTCGATATGCACATCCGGGCCCAGCGCACCATCACGCTGATCGGCTGGCATATGTACGAGGCGCTCTTCACCTTCGACGGCAACTACGAGACCGTCCCGATGCTCGCTGCCGGGTACGAGGTCAGCGACGACGGGCTGACAGCGACCATCCCGCTGCGCCGGGGCGTCCGCTTCCACAACGGCGAGGAGATGCGCGCGGCCGACGTGGTCGCCTCGTTCGAGCGTTGGGCTGAGGTCAGCAGCCTGGGTATCGCGATCAGCGAGTTCCTGCGAGAGGTGGTCGAGGTCGACGACTATACGGTCGAGTTCCGGCTGTCGAGTCCACTCGTCGCCCTGCCCAGCATGCTGGCCCGCCAGAGCGGTGGCCTCTCTATCCACCCCAAGAGCGTGCTCGACCAGGTCGGCACCGAGCCACTTACGCCCGACCTGTACATCGGCACCGGGCCTTACCAACTCGTCGATTTCCAGCCAGACCGCTTCACGCTGCTCCGGCGCTTCGATGGCTACGTCGGGCTCGACAGCCCGCCGAGCGGCTACGCTGGGCGCAAGGCGGCGTATCTCGACGAGATCGAGTTCGTCCCGATGCCCGACGAGGCGGCTCGCGTCGCCGGGCTGCAGGCGGGCGATTTCCACTACCTGGAGGAGATCATCCCCGACCAGGTGGAGGCGATCGGGGACGATCCCAGTCTCAACATCCAGATCCTGCCGCCGCGCAGCTACGGCGTGCTGATCATGAACACGATCGCCGGCCCGATGACCAACGTCAAGCTCCGCCAGGCGGTGCTGGCGGCAGTCGATGTGGAGGCGACCGGCCAGGCATCGCACGGCGAGGGCTACTTCGAGCCGGATCCGGGAATCATGCTGCCGCAGACGCGGTGGCACTCCACGGTCGGGCAGGAGTACTACGACCAGGGCAACCCGGAGCGGGCACGGCAGCTCGCCCAGGAGGCGGGCTACGACGGGACACCGCTTCGTATCTTGACGACGCAGGAAGACCTCGGCGACTATAACGCTGCGGTGGTGATCCAGCAGCAGCTCCAGCAAGCCGGCTTCAACGTCCAGCTCGAGGTGATGGACGAGGCGACGCTCGACGAGATGCTGGAGGACGACAACCGGTGGGAGATGACCACCAACGCGTACGTGTTCCGGCCGGATCCGGTGCTGATCGCTGCCTTCGCGAGCTGCACTGCCGACGGCGGCTGGTGCTCCGACCCGAAGGTCGAGGTCGCCCGGCGGCTCCAGACGGAGACGGATCCGGGGGCCCGCTTCACGGCCTTCGAGGAACTGCAGATGCTCTGGTACACCGAGGCTCCAGCCGTCAAGCTGGTCAACAACCTCGGCATCGCGCCGCTCTCGGCCAAGGTCAAGAACGTCCTCGAGACCACGCACTTCGAGATCGAGCCCGAGTTCACGAACTGCTGGCTCGAGGAGTAGGCGCGCCGCGCCGGCTGGGAGGGCCGAGCTACCGCCTCCCGGCCGGCGCTAGTGGCTGTGAGGAGACGAATCCGGTGCCCGACGCATGCTGACGGGAGACGGCGAATGACCGCCTATATCCTGCGCCGGTTGTTGCTGCTCATCCCCGTGCTGCTGGTCGTCGGGGTGATCGTCTTCACCCTGATCCACCTGATTCCCGGCGACCCCGCGGCGGTCATGCTGGGGCGCGAGGCCACCCGCGAGCAGGTGGAGGCGCTGCGCGAGCGGCTGGGCCTGAACGAGCCGTTTCACGTCCAGTTCTTCAAGTGGTTCACCAACGTGCTGCGGCTCGACTTCGGAAACTCCCTCTTCCTCGACCAGCCGGTCACCAGAGCATTGCTCGATCGCGTCCAGCCCACCGGGTTGCTGACCCTCTACTCGCTGACACTCGCCGTCCTCATCGCGATCCCTGCTGGCGTCGTCGCAGCGGTTCGCCGGAACTCGCTCCTCGACCGCCTGCTGATGGTCTTCTCGATCAGCGGGGTGGCTATCCCGAACTTCTTCTTCGGCATCTTGCTGATCCTCCTCTTCGCGGTGATCCTGGGCTGGCTGCCATCCGGCGGGTACGTCGACATCACCGACGATCCGGTCGAGCATCTCAAGCACATGGTCATGCCCACGCTGGCCCTGAGCTTCTCTGCCGCCGGACTGATGGCCCGCCTCGTGCGGTCGTCCATGCTCGATGTGCTCCACGACGACTACGTGCGGACGGCCTACGCCAAGGGCTTGCCACATCGCCACGTCATCCTCCGCCACGCCCTGCGCAACGCGCTGATCCCGTTTCTGACCATCGTCGGCATCTCGCTGGCCGGCATGCTCGGCGGCTCGGTGGTGATCGAGACCGTCTTCAACATCCCTGGCATGGGCCGGCTGCTGGTGCAGAGCGTTACCCGGCGCGACTTCCCGGTCGTCCAGGCGGCCGTCATGGTCGTCGCGGCGGTGGAGGTACTCGTCATGCTGCTCGTCGATATCCTGTACGTCTATATCGATCCCAGGGTGCGCTATGGCTCAGACTGAGACCCGCACGACGATCACTCAAGTGACCGCGCCCCGGGCCAGGCGTTTCCGGCTCTCGTCGATCACCCCCTCGTCGCGCTACTACTGGCTCCGCCTGCTGCTGGAGAACCCAGCGGCTGTCCTGAGCATCGGCTTCATCGGGCTGATCGTCGTGCTGGCTGTCCTGGCGTCGTGGATCGCCCCGTACGAGCCGACCTTCGTCAATCCAGCCGAGCGGCTCCGGCCGCCCTCTCGCGAGCACTGGTTCGGCACCGACGACCTCGGGCGCGACGTGTTCAGCCGGGCCGTCTACGGCGCCAGGATCTCGCTCGTGGTCGGGCTCGCGGTCATGGTCGGGAGCATGCTGCTCGGCTCGCTCATCGGGTTGATCGCCGGGTACTACGCGCGCGTCGACACGCTGCTGATGCGGATCATGGACGGGCTCGAGGCGTTCCCGAGCATCCTTCTGGCGATCGCGATCATGGCGACGCTGGGATCGGCGCTGGAGAACGTCATCATCGCCCTCTCCGTGGTCTACGCGCCTAACATCGCCCGGCTGGTGCGCAGCACGACGCTGATGAACAAGCGCCAGCCCTATGTCGAGTCTGCCCGCGCCATCGGCCTGCGCGACTCGGTGATCTTGCGCCGGTACATCTTCCTCAACTCTTTGTCGCCGCTCATCGTGCAGTGCACCTTCGTCGTCGCCTTCGCGATTCTGGCCGAGTCGTCGCTGTCCTATCTGGGTGCCGGGGTGCCACCCGGTATCCCGACCTGGGGCAACATGGTGAGCGATGGCCAGGCTCAGCTCCAGCGCGCGTGGTGGATCGCGGTCTTCCCGGGCATGTTCCTCTTCCTCACCGTGCTCGCCGTGAACTTGCTCGGCGATGGCTTGCGGGACGCGCTCGACCCACGAGTCCGCAAGCGGTAGCCATTTCACCCGCCCTCTTCCGCTCGTCCATGCTGTCGGCGCTGTGCCAGCGGCACTCCAGGCCATCGCCGGTGAGCGCGAGCCGCCCGATGGAGCAGGCCCCGCCAGCTCGGCCGGCGCCGTCCGGGATGCGGCGTGCCCGCCGGTGATACGCTGACGCGGTTTCGCCCACCAGCGACGACTGGCGCGGGGTTGTGGACGGGGACACGAGAGGGTATACAGCAGCGAGTCGACCTGGAGGCCACGGGACACTGAGGGGGTGAGGACGATGGACGAGCGGGCGGAGCTGATCGAGACCTACCAGGCCACGCCGGTGACCCTGCGCGCCCTCCTGCGGGGAATCACTGACGAGCAGGCCCGCCAGCGCCCGAGCGAGGACGAATGGTCGATCGTCGAGGTGGTAGCCCACCTGGGCGACGCCGAGGAACGCGCCCACGAGCGGGTACGACGAATGCTCCAGGAGGAGCACCCGTTCCTGCCCGCCTACGATCCCGCCGTTCTGGCTGAGCAGCGCGGCTACCGGTCGATGTCCCTCGCCGCGGCGCTCGAGCGGTTCGAGCGGCTGCGGGCCGAGCACGTGGCCACGCTCGCGCGGCTCGACGCCACCGGCTGGGCACGCACCGGCCAGCATGAGGAGACCGGCACGATCACGGTCGAGTCGCTCACCCGGCATATGGCAGCGCACGACGCGATTCATCTTGCTCAGATGGCACGGATCATCACCACGAGCGTCGCTACGCGGCATTGACCGCTATCGATACAGCCGGTACACTCCGCTCGCTGAGCGGGATACTCTCCGCGCCGGGCAGTGCTCCAGGGAGCCAGCGACGGCGCGGCTCCGCGCACCGCTGAGGGGGATTGCATGCAAGCGACGCCGGGTAGCCGGCATGGGTGGCAGCGCGGCCTCTACTACGGCTGGTACATCGTCGCAGCCCTGGCGGTGACCGAAACGATCTCCTGGGGAATCCTCTACTACGGCTTCGCCGTCTTCCTGACCCCGATGGAGCGCGAGCTGGGATGGTCGCGCCCGTCGGTCACCGGCGCGTTCTCGCTCGCCCTTCTGCTCTCGGGATTGGCTGCCCCGCTCGTCGGCCGCTGGATCGACCGGAACGGCCCGCGCTTGCTGATGACGGCAGGATCCATCGCCGCGACGCTGCTGGTGCTAGCCTGGTCGCGGGTCGGTAGCCTGACTGCCTTCTATGCCATCTGGATCGGCATCGGGCTGGTGATGGCAGCAGTGCTCTACGAGCCCGCCTTCGCCGTGGTCGCCAAGTGGTTCTCGCGCCGGCGCCGCCAGGCGCTTACGGCGCTGACGCTGGTCGCCGGGCTCGCCAGCGTGATCTTCACCCCTCTGTGCAACTGGCTGATCGAGCTGCTCGGCTGGCGCGAGGCGCTCCTGGCGCTGGCCATTCTGCTCGGCGCCAGCACGATTCCGCTGCACGGGCTGGTGCTTCGCCGAAGCCCAGAGGCACTGGGGCTGGCTCCCGACGGTGAGCCGGTTCGCTCAAGTGGCCCGGCTCCTGAAGCGCGCGAACCTGGTATCCCCGCGCGAGCCGCGCTGCGCACAGCGACGTTCTGGGCGCTGACAGTGGCGATGGTCCTCAACGCGCTGGCGGTGGTGGCGATGAACGTCCATCTGATTCCGTACCTGCTGGGAAGGGGATACTCTTCGGCCTTCGCCGCCACCGTCACCGGCTTGATCGGAGGGATGCAGCTCCCCGGCCGGCTGCTGTTCGCTCCGCTGGGCCGGGTACTGCCGGCTCGCCTGATGACCGTGCTAGTGTTCCTGCTCCAGGGTGCGGCGCTCGGCATCCTGCTCGTGATGCCCGGGGCAGCCGGCGTGCTGGCCTTCGTTGTGGTCTTCGGCATGAGCAACGGCATGGCTACGCTTCTGCGAGCAGCCAGGGTGGCCGAGCTGTTCGGCGCGGCCGCGTACGGGAGCATCGCCGGCGTGATGGCGCTGTGGGCCACGCTGGCTCGTGCCGCGGCTCCGGTCGGCGCCGGTACGCTCTACGACCTGCTCGGCCGCTACGAGCCGATCTTCTGGGCACTCGCGCTCGGCGGGTTAGTCGCCGGCCTGGCCGCCTATCTGGCCGAGACGACCGGAGCCCGCTTACCCATGCATGCGGTCCAGCCAGACCACCAGCGGGCGAGCTGACCGGCGCGCTCGCTGGCGTCACAGCCGTACCAACAGGGCGTTGCGCTGCAATGCTCTGCTCCCCAGCCTGAGCAACAGGGCATCACAAAGATTGGACTGCTCCAATTGGCTGTTGAGGACCCCACGTCCAGAGCGCACGCTTGCGATAGAGCCGTGATTGTGGAGGAAGCGCGCTGCCCCACAGGCCGGTGAGGAGGGTGCAAGAGGATGCAGCAGGGTCGAGTCGTCCGCGGAGGGTTCGAGCTCACGCCACGCCTGATCGCGCTCGCCGGGGTAATGATCGCAGTCGTCTTCGTGGCGACCCGGCTGATCCAGGTGCCGATCCCAGGTGGTTACGTCCACCTCGGGGATATTGCCATCTACTTCGCCAGCTTCACGTTCGGCCCGCTCGTCGGCGCTATCGCCGGCGCGCTCGGGCCCACGCTGGCCGACCTGAGCTCGGGGTTCGCGAACTATGCGCCGGGCACCTTCGTGATCCACGGCCTGCAGGGGCTGGTCGCCGGGCTGATCGGCTGGCGCGCTGGTCTGTGGCGGATGGCGCTGGCCGGCCTGGTCGGCGGGGTGATCCTGGTCGGCGGCTACTTCATCTACGACTTCTTTATCCTGCGGGTCGGCACCGGCACGGCGATCGCCGACGTCTGGTTCAACCTGGGCCAGGCTGCCACCGGAGCTATCGTCTCGATCCCGCTGGTGCTGGCCGTCCGCAAGGTCTATCCTCCCATCGAGACCTGGACGGCCCGGCGGGTCTGGCAAGAGGAACCCCGCTGAGACATTCACTCCCCACCGGAGCGCCGTCTCCTCATCGCGAAGAGGAGACGGCGCGTTCTAGAATTGCCCGCGTGATGGACGCGACCGCGCCGGGCGAGCCGCCGATCCGGTTCGAACGCTTCACCTTTCGCTATCCGCCGGTCGCCGGGGCCGCTCCGGTCACGGCGCTGGAGGAGATCTCGCTGGAGGTCGCTGCCGGGGAGTTCCTGGGTATCACCGGCTCCACCGGCAGCGGCAAGAGCACCCTCTGCCTGGCGATCGCCGGGCTGGTACCCCAGGAGACCGGCGGAATCGTCGGCGGGAGCGTGGTGGTGACTGGCTGGGACACCCGCTACACGCCGGTGCCCCAGCTCGCCACCCGGGTCGGGGTCGTCTTCCAGGATCCCGAGAGCAACCTGGTGGGGCTCAGCGTCGAGGACGAGGTCGCCTTCGGGCCGGAAAACCTGGGGATCCCGCCGGCTGAGATCGCCCGCCGGGTGGACTGGGCGCTGGAGGTCGTCGGGCTCTCCCACGAGCGCAACCGGCTCTCGGCCCACCTCTCCGGCGGCCAGAAACAGCGGCTGGCCATCGCTGCAGTGCTGGCCATGCAGCCCCAGATCCTGGTGCTCGACGAGCCGACGGCGCAGCTCGACCCGGTGGGCAAGGAGGAGGTGATCGCTGCGGTCGAGCGGCTACGCCAGGAACTGGGTCGCCGGCTCACCATCGTCCTGGTAGAGAGCGACACCGAGCTGCTCAGCCGCTTCGCCGATCGGATCGTCGTGCTCCACGCTGGCCGGGTCGCGCTGGAGGGGTCGCCGCGGGCCGTCTTCAGCCGAACCCAGGAACTAGCCGCACTGGGGATCCGGATTCCACCACTCGCCGAGCTGGCAGCTCGGCTCAATCGCGCGCTGGGAGCCGAACTCTCCTTCCTCAGCCAGACCGAGGCCGAGGCAGCACTGGCCCGGCTGCTCGAACAGACCGGCCTGACCAGGTCGAACGATCAACCACCCCGCGCCGGGCACCAGGAACGCCCCGCTGCCGAGCCCGTCCCTGCACCGCGCCAGGCGAGAGCGGGCTCGCTTCTCACGCTGGCCAGCGAGCGCGATGATCAGACTCTGCACGCCCGAGAGCCGGCCTCGTTGATCGAGATCGAGGATGCGCGCTACCGCTACGGCGGCGTTTACCCGGCGCTCAACGGGGTCTCGCTACGGATCGGGGCCGGCGAGTTCCTGGCGCTGATCGGCCCGAACGGCTCAGGCAAGACGACGCTGGCCAAGCACTGTAACGGGCTGCTCCGGCCGGAATCCGGCCGAGTGCTCGTCGCTGGCCAGGACACGCGCACCACGCATGTCGGGCAGCTCGCGCGAACTGTCGGCTACGCTTTCCAGAACCCCGACCACCAGCTCTTCCTGCCCAGCGTGGCGGAGGAGCTGGCCTACGGGCCACGGAACCTCGGGCTGCGTGGCCCGGAACTGCGCGCGCGAGTCGATGAGGCACTCGAGCGCTTCGGGCTCGCCGAGCTGCGCAACCGCCACCCGACACTCTTAGGACGTGGACTGCGGCAGCTCGTCGCGATCGCCGCGGTCTACGCTCTGTCGCCCCGCCTGCTGATCCTCGACGAGCCGACGTGCGGCCTGGACGGCCAGGCCACCGGACGGCTGATGGCCACGATCGAGGAGCTGGTCGCCGAAGGCCGAAGCGTGCTCCTGATCACGCACGATCTCCGGCTAGTGGCCGAGCACGCCCGGCGGGTCGTGCTGGTGCACGAGGGAAGGATCCTCGGCGACGGCCCGCCGCGCCAGATCCTGACCGATGAGGCACTGCTGGCGCGAGCGGGGATGGCACCTCTCACGATCGCCCGGCTGAGCCGGGGTCTGTCGCGCTACGGCATCTTACCGTCGTTGACGGAGGCCGAACTCGCTGAGGCCGTGCTGGCGCGGCTGGCTGCGGGTACCGGGCATTCAGGCCTGACCCGGGAAGGAGGGCCAGGATGAGTGCCGGCTACGACCTCTACGCGCCGGGAGACTCTTGGCTGCACCGGCTCGACCCACGGGTCAAGCTCATCCTCACAGCCATGGCTGCGCTGCTCGTCCTGCTCTGGAGCAGCCTGCCGCTGCTGCTCGCTGCCCTGGCCCTGGCTCACCTGCTTCTGGCGCTGGCCCGCTACCCGCGTGGGCTGGCCATCGGAGTCTGGCGCGCGCTGGCTCCGCTCTTGATCCTCATCGTCACGCTCTGGCCAGTCTTCGACCGGCGCGGAGAGCCCGTCCTGCTTGCCCTGGGGCCACTCATCGTCACCGGCGAGGCGCTCCTGCGCGGTCTGGCTACCGCGCTGCGGATCGCCGCCCTCTCGTTCACCCTGCTGCTCTGGCTGGGCACAACCGACCAGCGCTCACTGGTTCGCAGCCTGGTGCGGCTCGGCCTGCCGTTCAGCTTGGGCATGGCGCTGACGATCGGCCTGCGGTTCATCCCCACCTTCGCGGGCGTCTACCAGACCGTCTCCGAGGCGTTCCAGGCACGCGGGCTGACCCTGCCCCCGCGCGGGCTGCGCCGGCTACAAGCGATGCTCCCGATCCTGGTGGCCGCGCTGGTGACCGCGCTACGGATGAGCGAGCAGCTCGGCTGGACGCTGGCCGCCCGCGGTGTCGGCGCGCCAGTCCGGCGTACTACCTTGCGTGACCTGGCGATGCGGCCGGCTGACTGGCTGGCGCTCGCGGCCGGGCTGGCGGCCGGGCTCGCCCTGCTCTGGCTCACGCTGGCGGAAGGGCTGGGCCGAGCGTTACGATAGTGCCGGATCACCCTGATCGCCTCCCCGGCTGGGAAAGGGGCAGAGCTATGACCGTCCAGACGCGCGGGGAGACAGCGACGAGCCTGTCAGGCACAGCGACCAGCGAGGAAGGTACCTGGGTCTCGGTCGCGGGGTTCCGCCTGTTCCTCCGGGAGGCGGGTAGCGGCCATCCGATCGTCCTGCTGCACGGGATTCCCACCTCATCCTTTCTCTGGCGGCGCGTCCTGCCGGTGGTGGCGCGGGACTATCGCGGGCTGGCTCCGGACTTGCTCGGCTTCGGGCGCTCCGACAAACCGGCCGGCGGCGATTACACGGTCGCCGGCCAGGCCGACCTGCTCGGCCGGCTGCTGGAGCAGCTCGGGCTCGAGCGGTATGCGCTGGTGGGCCACGACTTCGGGGTGCTGGTCGCGACAGAGCTGTTGGCGCGGCGGCCCGAGCAGGTGACCCACCTAGTCATCCTCAACACCAGTTTCCGCCCAGAGCACTGGTCCGGCCCCTCGCCGCTGTGGCTGCTGCGCCTCCCGCTCCTCGGAGAGCTGGTGATGGTGCTGGCCCAGCCCTGGATGCTGCGCTTGGCGATGCGGCCGTTCCTGGCCGAGCCTGGCCGGTTGGCACGGGCCGACCTGGATGGCTACTGGGAGCCGTTCGAGCGGAGCTTCCGTACCACGCTGCTGCGGCTCTATCGCAGCGCGCCGATGACGGCTGAGGATTTCCGCCGCTGGCGCGAGGCGCTGAGCCGGCTCGCTGTCCCCTGCCTGATCGCCTGGGGAGCACGCGACCCGCTCTTCCGGGCAGACGAGGCGCGCGAGCTGGCGAGCCTGATCCCCGATGCCCGGCTGGTGCTCTTCGCGCACGCCAGCCACTTCCTGCCCGAGGACCGGCCTCAGGCGCTCGGCCGGCTGATCAGTCTGTTCCTGGAGCGCCCTGACGCAGTTCCCCGCCAGAGCTCGTAGGCCCCGGCACGTCTGCCGCAGCCAGCCTCGCATCTCGGGCCTCGAGGCGGCGGGGCGGGGCAGGAGAAAGGATGAGGTGACATGGTCAGACCAGCGGTTCGGTTGCTCGCCGTGTGCTGTGTCGTCCTTGCTCTGGTCGTCACCCTGCTCAGCGTCACCGCGCGGAGCGCCGCAGCGCAATTGGAGTTCAGGGTCATCAAGGTCGCCTGTCCTGGCGTGCCCAGCTTCGAGCCGAGTACCGGGAGAGGGATCCCGCCGGAATGCACGCCTGCCGCGGGCGTCTCATTTACGATCCAGGACACCGCCGGAACTGTCCTCGCCACCTGCACGACGAATGCGCAGGGGCTCTGCGTCGTCACCTTGCCGGAGGGGATCACGGTGGTCGTGACCGAGGACGTGTCGACCGCGCCGCCCGGCACGGTGCCGCTGCGGAATCCGATTACTACGCAGGTGTTGACCGAGTTCGCCGGCGCCGGGTTCGTCAACCTCCCCCGGAGCGTTGCGCCCGCTACGGGTCGTCCCTGGCAAGGGCCAGGTAGTATCGCACTAGTGACGACAGCGCTCGGGGGTGGGCTTGTACTCACTGGCTGGGGTCTCCGCCGGGTGCGGGGACGATGATCCCGGGCTCGGCGTTCCTCGAATCGATCATGTTCGGGTCCGGCAGTCCAGGCTAGGCTCTCAGTACCGCCCGGACATCGCGCGCGAATCCGACCGAGTCCAGGAACGCCTCGGTGACGAGGCTGGGGCGCAGGCCTGTCCGGTCTACCCCATCCCAGTTGGCCTGCTCGTAGGCCAGCACGCACGCCAGCACCTCGCCCAGCTCACCCTCGTGCTCCAGCAGCGCGCGAGCCACGTCCTCCGACAGCGGCAACATCTCCACTACCTTCGGCATCGGCAAGTCGAGAAGCGCGTCCAGTACCGAGAGCAAGCCGACGAGGAAGTAGCTCTCCCGGTTGAGCCGGCCCATCGCCCCGGCCAGCAGCTCGCACATTCGCGCCCGGATGATCGCGGTGGTCATCAGCTCGTGCGGCTTTCCGGTGACGCCGGCCATCACGATCAGGCTGAGCCAGGCACTGACGAGTCGCGTGCCGAGCAGGAGCAGCGCCTGACGTACCGAATCGACGCGCGCGCGCCGGCCATACCACACAGAATTCACCAGTCGCAGCAGCTTGTAGGTCAACCCGACATCCTGAGCCACCAGCGCCTCGAGCTCAGCGAAGTCGGCCTCCGGATCTTGCAGCCGGGTCAGCAGCAGTAGCGGCGTTCGACTCGCCGGGCTGCGCCGTCCACTGACGATGTCGGGCTGGTACAGGAAGGGGCCCTGAAAATAGTCGAAGCCCAGATCGCGGCAGCGGGCGAAGTCCTGATAGGTCTCGACTCCACCGGCGAGCAAGCGGACACCGTGGCGCTGGAGCGGCGTGATGATCTCGCGCAGTGCCCCTGTGTCACGCCCCCGCATGTCCACCCGGACGATATCCGCCCGCTCCACCAGTGGGAGCAGGGCCGGCTGTCCGGCAAACCCGTCCACCGCGACCATGCAGCCCTGGAGCGTCAGGTTCCTCGCCAGCTCGAGCGCCGAATGATCGGCCGCAACCTGCTCGTCGAGCTGGATGACCAGCCGCTCCTGTGGCAGCGCCGGGGCCAGGTCTTCTAGCAGGAAGAGAACGAGCTCGCTCGGCAGGTTGAGAAAGGCGAGCTTGTCGCCGACGATCGCCTCCAGGCCGATCTCGACCAGGGTGTCGAGCACGAGCTGCGCAGCCGCTCGCTTGCTCTCGAAGCTGCCGTTCGCGCGCACGCCGGCTGGCTGGAGGAAGAGCTCGTAGCCACAGACCTCGAGCCCGCGATCGTAGATCGGCTGCCTTCCAATGTACACATCGCGCACGATCGCACCCCTTCCACAGTCGGGATCGACGCGGACGATCGCGGGCTGGATAGGAAGACTTTCCTAGCCATACGGCACGCTCTCGTCCTGTCAGGCCATCCCGCGGGCTTGCGATGCCAGGTCGCGCCAGACGGGGCCGTCCGGATAGGCGTAGGTCGCCAGCGACTCCGGCTTCATGGCAATGCTGTAGCCCGGCCGCGCGGGAGCCTGGTACCGGGCAGCCCGGATCACCACCGGGTCGAGGAAGTGCTCGTGCAGGTGATCGACGTACTCGATCACCCGGTTCTCCATCGAGCCGCTCACGGCGATGAAGTCGAACATCGCCAGGTGCTGCACGTACTCGCACAGCCCCACCCCGCCGGCATGGGGGCAGACCGGTACGCCGAACTTGGCCGCCAGCAACAGCACCGCGAGCACCTCGTTCACTCCGCCGAGCCGGCAGGCATCGATCTGGCAGAAGCGAATGGCCCCGGCTTGAAGGAGCTGCTTAAAAAGCACCCGGTTGGCACAGTGCTCGCCGGTTGCCACGCCGATCGGGGAGAGCTCGCGGGCGATAGTCGCGTGACCCAGCACGTCGTCCGGGTGGGTCGGCTCCTCGATCCACCAGGGATCGAACTCGGCCAGTTCCCGCATCCAGGCGATCGCTTCAGGAACATCCCAGCGCTGGTTCGCGTCCATCATCAGCCGCCGCCCTGGCCCGATCGCCTCCCGGATCAGGCGTGCCCGCTGGCGGTCGGCCTCCAGATCCTCCCCCACCTTCATCTTGATAGCGTCGAAGCCCTGGGCCACCGCCTCCCGGCTGAGCGCCAGTACCTGCTCGTCGGGATAACCGAGCCAGCCGGCCGAGGTGGTGTAGGCCGGGTAGCCCTTAGCCAGCAGCTCCTGCTCGCGCTCGGCGCGCGAGGGGGCCTGTCGCCGCAGGATCTCGAGCGCTTCGTCCGGCGTCAGCGCGTCGGTGATGTGGCGGAACGGTACGCAGGAGACGATCTGCTCCGGGGTGAGGTCGGCCAGCAGCTTCCAGACCGGCTTGCCCTCGGCCCTAGCCCAGAGATCCCAGATCGCGTTGACGACAGCCGCGGTAGCCAGATGGAGCACGCCCTTCTCCGGCCCCACCCAGCGGAGCTGGCCATCGGCGGTGAGCCGGTACCAGAACCGGGCAAAGTCGGCAGTGATATCTTCCAGCCGTTGCCCGACCACGAAGGGCGCGAGCGAGCGCACGGCCGCCACGCACAGCTCGTTGCCCCGGCCGATCGTGAAGGTGAGCCCGTGGCCCTCGAGGCCCGGGCTGTCGGTGGCGAGCACGACGTAGGCGGCCGAGTAGTCGGGATCGGGGTGCATGGCGTCAGAGCCGGCCAGCGTGCGCGAAGTCGGAAACCGCACGTCGTAGACCCGAATCCCGGTGAGCGTCGCCGGCATCTCTCGCCTCCCTCCTCTCGTCGATACACGCCGTGATTGTTATGTCTCGTATCGCCTGATCGCCGCCAGCGGCGCGGGGGGAGCGCCCTTCACGCCGTCTCGCTAGGCCCGGCAGGCGGCATCAGAGGCTCCGGTAACCGGAGGGCACGGAGCGTAAGGCCGCCGTCCTCGAACTGCACCCAGCCCAGTGCCTCCACCAGCCGGAGGAAGGCTCCCAGCTCGCGCCGGCGAACGGCCGGGGCAGTCTCTCCCCCTGCCTCCACCTGGGCCAGATCGGCTTCGAGGAGCGCCTGGGCCAGGGTGAAGACGCTCGCCTTCCCGCCTCGCAGCGCGCCGGCCACCAGCGCGGCGAGCCGGTGCTCGGATGCCAGGCGATCCAGCAGAGCGGCGTCCGCCGCGACGTCCGCTCCTTTCGGCGCGCGGCGGAACTTGCGGTTGCTCCTGGGCGTGCGCGTATTGGAATCGGGCGCGAAGTCGGCCTCATGCTCGCACTGTCCGAGCAGCGGGCAGCCGTGCGCCTCGCAGGGCGGGATCCGCGTGTTGATCGGAGTGAGCAGCCCGAGGCCAGCTAGGAGGTTGAAGTCGACGCCAGCCCGCGGCTCGTGGTAGTGCCGGCAGGCGACGTCCTCGCCGATCTCGATCAGGAGCCGCTGGATCTGCTGGGGATCGGCCATTAGCACCCTCCTGCGCTTAGGGCAGCGTTCGGCTATCCAGCACGCGCGCCTGCCCCTGACGCGCCAGCCGCTCGATCCCATCGAAGAGCGCCCGGTAGTACCGTCTGGCCTCGTCCTCCTCCGGCCGGCCGGGATCGTGGGTGAACGTCGAGCGGTCGCCGACGATCACCAGCGCTCGCCGCGCGCGGGAGATCGCGACGTTCATCCGGCGCCAGTCGGCGTGGAGCCGGCCGATGGCGGCCTCGTCGTTGCTGTTGACCAGGCTGACCACGATCACCTCGCGCTCGCCGCCCTGGAAGCGATCGACCGTGTCGACCCGCACCGCGGCCAGAGCGGGGTCACGCCGGAGCAACTCCTGCCGGATCCGGTTGTTCTGGCGGCGATAGGGCGAGATGACGCCGATCTCGCGTGCGACCTCCGCGCGCCAGTCTGGAGGCAACGAGCCGATCAGCTCGCCGAGCAGCGCGGCGACGATCGTCGCCTCGCGCGGGTTGTCGCGCGCTTCGTCCGGCGAGCGGCCGGCGATGAAGCGCGCCCCGCTGTCACGCGCATCCGGGTCAGCTTCGGTGGTGATCAGGACGACCGGCGGCCCACTCCAGACTGAGCTCGCCGGCACGGAGAGGCCGAACCGGGAGAGCCAGCCGGCCAGCGCCCGCTCCGCCACCTCCTGGGTTCCGGGCACCAGTTGTCCCTCATAGAAGGTCTCGCTGACCAGGCTACAGATCGGCGCGTTCATCCGGTACTGCTCGGTGAGGGTGATCAGCGCGTGCGGGTAGAGGCGCGCCAGCCGCTCGAAGGCCGAAGTGCGCAGGCTGTCGCCCGCTTGCAGGCCGAGCTGGCGGAAGGCCTCGGGCACCGGCGGGGGTACCAGCTCATCCGAGACCACCGGCGGAAGCTGGCGGTGGTCGCCGACCAGCACCAGGCGGCCGGCGTAGCCGGGCGGGAGGTGACGCAGCGCCTGCAGCATGGCCGGCTCGGTCGCCTGCCCGGCCTCGTCGACGATCACGAGCTCGAAGCTCAGCCCGCGCAGCTCGGCGGCATCGGCCGAGCCCAGCGTGCCGACGAAGATGCCGGCATGGTCGTGGTAGGTCTGGGCTCGCCGGATCAGCCGGAAGAGGACGGCCGCTCCGTTCCCGGCCAGATCGGCCTCGCCCAGCACCTCGCGCGCGCCGGCGCGCTCGGCCAGGGTCTGGCGCGCAACCCGCTCGTCCATGTCGGCGCGCCGCCCGCCGACCCGGATGACGAACGGCGCCACCTCGGGAAACCGGTCGAGTAGCTTGAGCACGACCTCGTCGGCGGCGCGGTGGGTATTGGTGAGGACGAGCACGGGGCGGCGATCCTGCGGGGCCCTGCCGTCGTAGTCGAAGAGATGCCTGGCCAGGGCTGCCCGTGCCAGGTGGGCGATCAGGGAGGTTTTCCCGGTGCCGGGCGGCCCCTGGATCAGCAGCAGATCTCCTGGCTCCATCGCCAGCACGGCCGCCAGCGCGCGCCGCTGGGTCGCGTTCAGGTCGGGCGCTGGCGGCGCTGGAGCCTGGCCCGGTGGAGACGCCCGCTCGGCACCGAGCAGGATGCGGGCCAGCCGCGGAAGCTCGTCGACCAGCACCTTGCGGCCACGAATGCCGGTGCTAGCCATCGCCGAGACCAGAAAGTCGGTCAGACCTTCGAGCTGCCACTGGCGCATGTCGTACCCGCCGAGCAGGTCGACGCGGTAGGTTCCCTCGGGATCGACCCGGTCATTGAGCCGGAGAGCGATCTCGCGCTCGCCCACGGTCTGCACCGTACCCTCGACCGAGAAGATCTGGCCCGGCGCGCGCCGTTCTGGAGTCACCAGCACCCGGTCGTCCTCGCGGATCCGCGTCTCGATCCGCTCATCGCGGGTGAAGACCGCGACGAGGCCGGCCTGCTCGGCCAGCCGCAACCGGCTGATCGTGATCCCCTCCGACTGCTCCAGCGTCTCGGCCGGCGTGGTGACGAGGTGGAACAGCAACTCTCGCGAGGCGCGCTCCTCAGCCTTGAGCTGGCGATGGAACCAAGCCCAGTAGGCGAAGAGCCGGCTCGGGGCATAGCGGAAGAGCGAGTAGAGCCGCGGGCCAGCGCGCCGGGTGCCGTAGACGCAGACTCCCCGGCGCTGCGCCGGACAGATCTGGCACGGAGGCCAGGGCCGCAAGAGCTCGAAGCTGCCGCCCAGCTCGCGCAGTCGCCAGTCGTCACCGGCCCGGTCGAGCAGGTACCGGTCGTAGCCGGTGAAGAGGCCGGTGGCGACGCAGTAGCCGATGTTGCGCGCCTGGGCGATCAGATCGACGACGCGCTCGTCGCGGGTCGAGAGATCCAGCCGGAGGCGACGGACCAGCGGGTGAGCCTGCAGCGGCAGCGGCTTGATGCGCGCTCCCTGGATCTCCTCGACGACGGCTTCAGCGCTCTCCTCACCGAAACTGTGCAGGATCTCGCGGTAGGCCAGCGCTTGCAGTCCACCCGGGTGGCGCTCGCCGGTCTGCGGATCCTGCTCGGCGTCTATCCCATGCGTCTTGATCTCGACGAGGCGCAGCGGCCCACCGCCGAGCGGCTCCTCGACCCGATCCGCCCGACCAGAGATGCCCCGCGACGGCGCGTAGAAGAGTCGCTCCAGGTAGAGCCGGAGCGACTGCCCCTCCCAGCGCTGGCTGCAATAGCTCAGGATCTCGTCGACCACCTGGAGCGGTTGTGTGTGATCCATGATCGGCCGCGCGCTGATCTTGAGGCAGAGCGTCGTCAGCCACTCGATCCAGATGCGGCGCACCCCCTCCAGGTACTCGGCACGCGCCCGTTCCAGGTCGCCGCTGGCGACGAACTCGGCCGCTGCGCGACGGTAGCCCTCGTGGATCGCCCGGCCGCGGACATCGCCCCCGCCGTCTCGCGGGCGGAGCACGTCGTAGCTGACGCCGACGAAGCGCGTGTAGAAGACCTGGAGCGGGCAGCCGTAGACCTGCTCGAGCTGCGCGCCGGTGAGCGTGTGCTCCGGCGCGATGATGAACTTGAGCAGGACAGGCAAGAGTCGCCCGCTGCGCGTCTGGGCAGCGACCGCCTTCAAGACCTGGAGGCGGAGCGGCTCGTTCTCCTCGCGGCGCTGCCGGGCTAGCAGCACCCGGTAGAGAGTCGGCGCGTAGTGGGAATAGGGCGTCGATCCGGGGCAACCCGGGTACCACTCGCCGTTGAAGACCGCGCAGGTGCCGAGCAGTTGCCGGTCTTCGGTCAGCGCCTCGAGCACGATGCGGCCTGATCGCAGCTCGCCCACTGGCCGTACCAGGATCGGCACGTCGAGCCACTTCGGCTTACCTGGCTCCTGGTGCAGCTCCTGCCAGGCACGCTCGGCCTCCTGGCTCGCCCAGGTCGTCGCCCCGCCGATCATGAGGAGCGCTCCGGGTTCAGCTCGGTGCGTTGGTAGAGCACCAGCGCGAAGCGGTTGCTCACCTGCACCACGTCGGTGTCCCAGGCCTGGCTCAGCATCGCGACCGTCGTGACCAGCAAGTCGTGCGGCGAGGCGTCCTCGGCCAGCTTGCGCAGCTCGGCATCGTCTTCGCCCTCGGCGAGTAGGAGGAGCCGAAAGGTCGCCTCGGCCCGGCGCACCAGGCGCTCGAGGTAGTCATCGCCGGTCAAGCGGTCGCGATTGCGCCGGTAGATGCGGAGCAGCCAGGCCAGCGCCGCGTCGGGCTCCCCGTCGCGTAGGATCGTCCGGACTCGCGTCAGGGCCCAGCCAGTCCACAGCAGCACGTCCTCCTTGGCTTGGCGCCAGAGCCCGGCCAGGCGTTTCGCTTCCTCGACGTAGAAGTCGAGCTCCTCTTTCGGCAACCGATCCAGCGTCGGCCCCAGCGCGACCACCGGTGCCTCCGGCTTCACCCGCGACTGGCCTGGATATTCGTACAGCACGTCGCGCACGGTCTGAGCGAGCGCCTGCGCCAGGCTCACCCGCTGCTGCTGCTCGGGGAGGTGGGCATGCTCGGCGGCGATCGCCAGCCGCCAGCGGGCGAGCCGCACGTCCCAGTTGGCCAGCGCGCGCAGCCCGGCATCCAGCTCGGCCACCGCCAGGTCTTCGGCCGGGCTGATCGCCTTGCCGTCGAGCCGGAGCAGACCGCCGAGCCGCTCGGCAGCGATGGCAGCGGCGGCGATCTCCTCGGGAGCATCCCGGAGCGGGTGCACCACCGGGTCTTCGCCGACGAAGCGCCGTTGCCCCACGCTGTCCCGGTAGCGGCTCACGAGCGAGAGGAACGATCCGGTCGCCCCAGGATCGGCCAGGTGCTCGCCGGAGTGCTGTCCTCCATTTCCCCTCTCGATGGCACAGCTCCTTCCCATGAGGGATCTCGCCGCTCAGCCAGGGAATAGCCGAGCAGGCGAGACGGCCCTGATGGCCGGTGGACACGCACAGCAGGTGCGAGGCCGGTCATGCTCCAGTCCTCGATGAGTCTTCGCTGACCAGTATTTCTGAAGCTCGGGCCGCTGTCCAGAGCCAGGACGGGCGCTCACCGTTACTGCAGCCAGCGCAGGAGCAGGGAGGCCAGCCAGAGGAAGACGGCAAAGCCGACCACGTCTTGGAACGCGGTTTCGAACGGCCCGGCGGTGGTGGCTGGATCGAACCCGAGACGCTTGGAGAGCATCGGAACGATGCTGCCCATGATGCCAGCGGTGACCATCGCGCAGAGCAGCGCCCCACCGATGACCAGCCCGAAGGGCAGATGCCTCGACCAGACTGCCCCGATGACGCCGAGCACTGTCCCACACACCAGCGCCATCAGCAGGGACGTGGCGAACTCCTTCGACACCTGCCGGCCCCAGTGGCGCAGGCTGACGTGCCCGGTATCGAGCCCCCGCACGACGATCGCGGCCGCCTGCAGCCCGACGTTGCCGGAGACGGCCGAGATGACGGGCATGAACGAGGCCAGCAGGATTACCTGCCGGAGCACGGCGTCGAAGCGCGCGATGACCAGCCCAGCGAGCAGCTCGATCCCCATCGTCCCCAGGAGCCAGGGCAACCGGAGGCGAGCGACCTCCACCGGCCGCCGGCGCTCCATGGCTTCGGCGTCGGTGCCAGCCAGCCGCAAGTAGTCCTCGTTGAACTCGCGCTCCAGGATGTCCGCCGCATCGTCGGCGGTGACGATGCCCAGGAGCCGGTTCTCGGCGTCGACGACCGGGATCGCGAGCAGCCGGTGCTCGACTAGAAGGCGAGCCGCGACCTCCTGGTCGTCGTCGGCGCGAACCTTCACTGGGTCGTAGACCGTAAGCTTGCTGACCGGCGTGCCAGGCGGCGCGAGCACCAGGTCGCGCAGGCTCAGCACTCCCAAGAGATGGTTCTCCGCATCGACGACGTAGACGTCGTTGATCGTCTCCACCTCGCTCGCCAGGCGGCGCAAGGCGGCCAGCGCCTCGTCGGCGGTGAGGTCGGGGAGGATCGCGACGAACTCCGGTGTCATGCGGCCACCGGCGGTATCCGGCGGGTAGGCGAGGAGTTCCCGGATCTCGTCCGCCTCCGCCGGCTCCATCTCGATCAGGATGGCCTCGGCCTGGGCCGGTTCCAGCTCGGCGACAATGTCGGTGGCGTCGTCGGGCGCCATTTCCTCGAGCACATCGGCTGCCTGCGAGCGGCTCAGCTTGACGATGAGCTGGACGGCAACGGACGCATCGACCTGCTCGAGCAGCCCAGCCAGCTCCTCACCGGCGAGCGCGACCGCGCTCGCCAGGGCGCTGGGTGGTAGCCCACACAGCAAATCCACGGCCTCCGCCGGAGAGAGTTGCTGGAGGATGTCGTGAACCTGGTCACGGCGCCGCCGCTCGACGGCGTCTCTCAGAGCCACCTGGAGAGCCTGCCCACCGAACTGCTCGATCGTCATGACTGCCGCCTCCACCCGTGCCAGCGCCCAGCCGCCGGACATCGCCGCGGGCACGGCCGCGTCTCGGCCCAGCCGGGCAAGCATACTGGAGCGAACCTCGCCGGCGCACCAGGGGCGGCGGGCTGCCTGGCGGTATAATCCCGCCCCAGAATGTTCGCTCGCCTGCCCGATCCCCCCACTCCGCCGTGCCGCGACCCGGCTCGCCGGCGCGGCGAGGCGATCGAACCGAGCTGCATGCGTTCGAGGAGGCGCTCGATGGCGACCCTGGAGATCCCGACCCCGATGCGCGGCAAGCCACAGCCGAGCCGCGAGCAGGTCATCGGTCACCCGCGGCTCACCGTGCTCGACCACCCGCTGGTCACGTCACTCTTGACGACCGTCCGTGACCAGGGCACGCCGCCGGCCGAGTTCGAGCGCTGCCTGCACGAGCTCACTCGCTTTCTCCTGTGGCACGCCCTCCAGGACGCCGAGATCTCGAGCGTCTCAGTCTCCAGCCCGACCGGCGTCCAGGCGGACGGCGGCCGGCTCGCCGACGGCCTCGCCGCCCTGGCGATCCTGCGAGCCGGGCTCGGGATGATCGCGCCGCTGCGGCAGCTCGTCCCGGCCGCGCCGATCTACCTGGTCGGGGCACGGCGCGACGAGCAGACCTTGGCCGCGACGATCTACTACAAGAACCTGCCCGGGCCGCTGCACCGGCTCAGGCACGTGCTCCTGCTCGACCCGATGCTGGCTACCGGTGGCTCGGCGGTCGTCACGGTCCAGCTCCTTCGGCAGACGTACCCCGGGCCGATCTCCTACCTCGGCATCATCGGCGCACCGTACGGGGTGCAGCAGCTCCTCCAGGCGGATCCTGGCGTCCACATCTACCTGGCAGCGCTGGACGAGCGGCTCAACGACCAGGGCTTCATCGTGCCCGGTCTCGGCGACGCCGGAGACCGCCTCTTCGGCACGACGTAGCCCAGCAGCCGAACCGATCTGGCAACCGGCGCATAACCGCGCCCGGCCAGTGAACCACCGAGCACGATCTGGCAACACCGGTCAGAACGACGCTCGCGCCGCCGGCCTCTTCCCGGTTCGGCGCCAGTCTTTGTGGAGGAACGAGGCCACTCGTAGGCTCGGTCAGCGCCTCATCGCCTGCGGTCGCGCGAGACCGAGTCGTGGTGAGAGCCGCACAGCGTGATCGGCGCTCACCCTGCGACTCCCCAGCGCCTCAATCCTCCTGGCCGACGACCACCTGGATCGCCTGGCAGGCGTTGTTCCCGTATCCCTGGCGGTTCCACTGCGGGCTGAGCGGCTGGGAATTCCCGAGCGCATCGGTCGCCCGGGCAAGCACGGTGTAGCGACCGGGCTGCGGGGGATGCCAGCGGAAGCTCCAGGGGCGCGCCGCGTACAGCCCCTGGTCGGCTCCGAGCTCGGCCGCCGCCCAGCTCGCGCCGCCATCGATGCTCACCTCGACGCGGGTCACCGGCCCGTACCCCGACCAGGCGATGCCGCTGAATTCGACCGGAGCGAGCGGCAGCCGCGCGCCGTCCGCTGGCCGGACGATCAGGCTCCTCACTCTCGCGCGCGTGACCGGTGGGGCATCCTCCACCGGGTCGTCACTCTGGACGTACCGGTAGTGCTCGCGCTGGAAGTAGCCCTCGAACGCCTGCTCCAGCGCGACGATGCGCGCGAGCCACTTGACCGAGGCCATGCCGTACCAGCCGGGGACGACGAGCCGCACCGGAAATCCATGGTCGGCCGTCAACGGCTCGTCGTTCATCGCCCAGGCCAGGAGCACGTCCGGGCCACGCGCCTCCTCGACGGGCAAGCTGCGCGCGAAGGGCTCCACCCGGCCCGGCTCGACCTCCCCCTGGTCGGCGCCGACGAACAGCAGCTCCACTGCCTCCGGGCGCAGCCCCGCCCGATCCAGCAGCAGGGAGAGCGGCGCGCCGGTGAACCGGGCAGTGCCGACCGCGCCCAGGCGCCAGGGGGTACCGCCGGGCGTGGGGGTCAGCAGGGTGCGGCCGTTGCCCGCGCACTCGAGCGTGACGGTGATCGTCCGGGAGGGGAGCTGCTGCACGTCCTCCAGCGACAGCTCCAGCGCGCGCTCGACCGCCCCCTCCACCCGGAGCCGCCAGGCGTGCGGATCGATACGGGGGACAGCGAAGTGGTTGCGCACGTAGAAGAGCTCGGCCGGCGTGAGCGGCTCCGCCAGCGCGTCCGGCGGTGTCTCGGCGTTCAGCGGCTCCCGCTCCACGATGACGAGGCGCATCGTCAGCATCTCCCTTCCTGATAGCGATAGCTCAGTCCGAGGCTCCTGGCACCCGTCGCCGACCCGAGCCCTGACCATCGCGGGCAGGAGCCGGCAGCGACACTCGAACACCGACCGGGCGCTGAGGATAGCTGGAACCAGGTAAGCCAGCAACATGAGCGGGGCGAGCGACCGTCCGCCGCAGTGCGAGCGGGCATCCCGGGGGCTGGGACGAGCATGCTCCGTGGAGGCTCGGGACGCAGCACACCGCTACGGGTGTTCCTGGCCCTGGAAGCGGCCCTCGTAGCGCGCGCGGCCGGTGCACTCTTCCAGGATAATCTGGCAAATGGCCGTACCCGGGTGGATCGCCAGCGGGATCGGCCCTGCGTTGTTCATCTCCAGCACCTGCCGGGTACGCACCATCCCAGGCTGCATGAAATTGGCGGTCACATGTACCATCAAGCCCACCCGCGCGAAGCGGCTGCGCCCCTGGATCCAGCCGCAGATGTCGTCCGGTAGCGTGATCCGCTCCTCGGTGATGCCGAGCACTGCCTGGCCAGGGAGCAGGAGGAAGTAGTCCTCCACCTCCACCAGCTCGGTCACCAGCCGGTGATCGGCCTCATCGGTCACGTGGAAGATCTCGCGCGCCGGCCGGAAGATCCGGAACTCCCGGCCCAGGTGCAGGTCGATCGATGCTGGCCCCACCTGGCTGGGATCGAACGGCTCGATGACGAGCGCTCGCTCTTCGATCAGCCGAAGGATCTCCGAGCGGGTCAGGATCCCCATACTGGCTCCCTTCCGGCGATACGCCATGCCCGATCGCTGGGCGAGCGGCTCGCCGGGCCATGCCCTGCTCAGGGCTACGCCACGACCGGCGGTTCCGGCAGGCGCGGCAACGCCCGCTCGCACCAGGCCGCCACCTGGAGCAGTCCCCGGTCGTGCCCCTGGCGAGCGACGAGCTGGATCGCCAGTGGCAGGCCATCCGGGCTCAGCCCGCTGGGCAGGCTAATGCTCGGCACGCGGCAGAGCGTCCAGACTGCCTGGAACGAGCGGTCGCCGGTGGTCTCGCGCCCCGGCGCCGGGGCTGGCACAGTGGGCAGCAGGGCAGCGTCGGCCTGGCCCAGCAGCTCGTCGATCACCCGCGCCAGTCGCGCGCGGAGCCGGCGGGCGTGGAGCTCCAGCGCCGCCGGGACGAGCAGGCCAGTCTCCACAGCCGCGCGCAGGCGCGGGCCGTAGTGCTCACGGTAGCGGGACAGGTTTTCGCGGTGGACGGCCGCAGTCTCGGCCGTCATCAGCACGTGGTGCACGGCGAGCAGCAGGTCGAGGTCGACCGGGAGACGCCGCTCCTCGACTGTCGCACCGGCAGCGCGGAAGGCCTGTGCGACCTCCAGCAGGTTGGCACGCACGACCGGCTCGGAGCGGTCGAGGAAATCAGTGAGGAGCAACAGGCGAGGCGGCTGGGGCTGAAATGAGAAGTCGACGCGCTGCTCGAGGAGTGCGACGTAGGCCAGCGCCGTGTCCTGGACGGTACAGGCGATCAGGCCGAGGTGATCGAGCGACCAGGCGAGCGGGACGACGCCGCTGGTCGAGAACCAGCCGTAGCTGGGCTTGAAGCCGACTGCGCCGCAGTAGGCGGCTGGGCGGAGCACCGAGCCGGCTGTCTGGCTCCCGATCGCGAACGGGACCATCCGCGCGGCGACCGCCGCCCCGGAGCCGGAGCTGGATCCACCGGGGGTCCGCTCGGGGTGCCAAGGGTTGACGGTCGGCGCAGGGTCGGCGAAGGCGAACTGGGTGGTATGGGTCTTGCCGAGGACGACCGCCCCGAGCGCCCGCAGCCGGGCCACGATCGGCGCGTCCTCCCGGGCGACGCGCCCCCGGTACGGCTCGAAGCCGGCGGCTGTCGGCATCCCGGCGACGTCGATGATGTCCTTGACCCCGACCGGCACCCCGTGAAGGGGAAGCAGAGTGCCGGAGCCGGCCAGCCGGTCGAGCCGCTCTGCCTCGCGCCGGCTCCCCTCCGGGTCGAGGAACGCCCAGGCCTGGAGCTTCGGCTCCAAGCGCTCGATCCGCTCGAGGCACGCGGCGACGATCTCCGAGGCACGCAGCCGCCGCTCCTTGATCTGGCTCACCAGCCCGCAGATGGAGAAAGCCGGTTGATCGCTCACGCGCTCTCCTCTCCAGGCACTCCGCGCAGATCCGGGGCAGCATCCCACAGATCCAGCCCCTCCTCGCTCAGGCGCTCCAACGCCTCTGCCATCCGCGCGATCTCGGTCTCCAGCTCGCGGGCGCGCTCGGGCCCGTAGAGCGCCGCGGCGAAGGTCTCGAGCACCTGGCCCCAGGGACGTTGCTCCGCGCGCTTCATCTCGTCACGCATACCTCGCCTCTCCGGCTTCGTCGCCGCTCGCCTGGTGTGCCAAGTGTGACCGCGCGAGCTGGTATGGTCAAGCGGAAGATGAGGGCCGCTCGCGCGTCTAACGATCCAGGAGCGATGATCTGGTCGCTTCTGGCTACCAGGCGCTATAGTAGCGATACGATAGTATGGCGTTTCACCGACGGGAGGTGGCCGATGGCTGAGGTCCAGATCACGGTGACGCGGAATGGCCCGTACCACGTGAAGGGGCCGGTCAAGCTGGTTGACCACCGCGGCAACGAGATCCCCTACGAGGGGGACGAGGTCTGGCTCTGCCGCTGCGGCGGCTCGCAGACCAAGCCGTTCTGCGATGGCACGCACCGGAAGATCGGATTCCAGGGCGCCATCGCCGTGCCGGTCAAGGCTGCGGGCGAGTCGTCGTAGCTGGCCACCCTGGCGCGTCGAGCGAGATCAGCGAGAGCAGGCGGGGAAGCCCGGCGCGAGCCGCTCCCCTGCCGTACCGGGAGGATTGGATGGCGACTCCAGAAGGCTACGTCGCGGTCAAGCGCTACGACGAGATCCCGGAGGGAGGAATCGTCCCGTTCGAGGTCGACGACGACGAGCGGATCCTGGTCAAGCTGGAGGGAAACGTCTACGCCCTCAGCGGAATCTGCACCCACGAGTACGCGGAGCTGGCCGAAGGTGACCTCGAAGACCACGTGATCTACTGCCCGTTGCACGGTTCCGGCTTCGACCTGGAGACGGGCAGGGTGACCTCGCTGCCGGCGACCCAGCCGCTGCCGGTCTACGATGTCCAGATCGTTGACGGCGTGGTCTACGTCTCGCGCGAGCCGCGGCAGGGATGAGCGATGGCCGACCCGCGTCCCTGCGTCATCCTGGGAGGCGGTGTTGCGGCCTACGGCGCCGCCGAGGCGCTGCGGGCCGCCGGCTACGACGGCCCGGTGACGCTGGTCAGCGCCGAGCCGGTCGTCCCCTATGACCGCCCGGCACTCTCCAAAGCGTTTCTCCAAGGCCAGAAGACGGCCGAAGAGATCCTGCTCAAGCCACCCGAACACTACCAGAGGCTGGGGATCGAGCTGCGGCTGGGGCAGCGGGCCACCGCGGTCGACCTCGATCGCCGCGAGCTGGTACTCGAGCCGGGCGAGCGGCTCCCGTTCGCCGTGCTCCTGATCGCGACCGGAGCCGAGCCGGTGCGGCTACGCCTCCCGGGGTTCGACCTGCCCGGAGTGCGCTACCTGCGCTCGCTGGCCGATGCGCAGGCACTGCGAGAGGATCTCTCGCGGGCCGAGCGCGTGCTGGTCGTCGGCTGCGGGTTCATCGGCGCCGAAGTGGCAGCCAGTGCCCGCATGCTGGGCAAGCAGGTCACTGTGGTCGATCCGCTGCCGGTGCCGCTGGCTGGGCCGCTAGGCGAGGAGGTGGGGGGCATCCTGGCCGAGGTACACCGACGACACGGGATAGAGCTGCGCCTGGGGCAGAAGGTGGCGGAGCTGCGAGGGCACCGGTCAGTCGAGGAGGCCGTCCTGGAGAGCGGCGAGCGGATCGCCTGCGACCTGGTGGTGGTCGGGGTCGGCGTGCGGCCCGCAGTGGCGCTCTTCCAGGGCAGCGGGCTCCAGATCGAGAACGGCATCCTGGTCGACGAGCACTGCGCGACCGGCGTGCCTGGCGTCTACGCCGCCGGCGACGTTGCGAACTGGTGGCATCCGGCCATTGGCCGCCGGCTGAGGGTGGAGCACTTCGACAACGCGGCGCAGCAGGGCGCGGCGGCGGCTCGGGCCATCGCCGGGGATCCTCAGCCCTATGCTCCAGTGCCCTACTTCTGGTCGGACCAGTTCGACCTGAACCTCCAGTATGCCGGCTACCCGGGGCCGTGGGATCAGGTCGTCCTACGCGGCGACAAGGCGGCGCCGTCGGTCACCGCCTTCTACCTGCGGCAGGGAGTGGTGGAGGCAGTGGTGACCATCAACCGGCCGCGGGAGCTGCGTCCCGGGCGGCGGCTGGTCGAAGCGCAGGCGCGGGTCGACCCGGCGGTGCTCGCCGACCCCTCGACCGACCTGCGGGCGCTGGCGCAGCCAGCACGCCAGGCGGAGTGAGCGAGCCCAGTGCGGGCATTCGGAATGCGCTCGCGTGGCCTGCATCGGGAAGCTAGCCCCACACGCCCCATCAGCTTCAGCGCGCTCGGAGACGCAAGCCCGGGGCTTCGAATCCCGGGGCCGCCCGCCGGGGCGGCAGCATGCGCATCGGAGCCGGCCGTCTAGGTCAGGAGCGTACGAGGAGAACGCGATCGACGCTCGGCAGCGCGCCGCCTGGCGAAGGGGTCTCGCCCGTATCGAGTTCCTCGGCGAAACGTGTAGGGGCGACCGGCCGGTCGCCCCTACCGCTGGACAGGCCGAGGTGTCGCCTCCCGGCCGAGAGTGGCGTGCCTCGTGGACAGTACCCGTAATACAGCGAGCGCGGCAGAGGGAGGACGGCCGCGAGCAGTGGAGCCACGAGCCAGCCCGCGTCTGCGTCACCGGATGGCGCCAGGGTCGAGCGGCACCAGCGCGCCGTCGCGCCACGCGTAGAAGGCGCGCCCGGGGTACTGCTCGGCCAGCAGCCGGTTCCGAGCATCACCGAGGTCGAGCGCGTAGACCACACGGCCGTCGAGCAGCGGCGAGTTCTGAGCGAAGAACGGCGCGTAGTCAGTCCAGTACTGAGCCCGCACGAAGACGACTGCGTTGTCCAGCCGGGCGGCCTCGACCGCGCGCAGCCCGTCCGCGGTGATTCCGTACCAGCCGCGATAGCTGACGAACCAGCGCGGCGCAGTCCAGAAGAGTCCATAACCGATCAGGAGCACAAGGAGGACGACCGGGAGCCCGGCGCTGAGTACACGCCCGAACCGGCTATCTCCCAGAGCGCGCCGCGCTGCCCAACCGAACCAGCCATCTGCTTGGCGCAGGCCGCGGGCGGCCAGCAGCGCCAGCCCGCCAGTGGCCTCGAAGTAGTAGCGAGGGCCGTACATCTGGCCACTGGTCCAATAGGCGAGATGTACGGCGATCAGGCCCAGCGCCAGCCCGCCGAGCGCCAGATCCCAGGCGATCGCCTCGCCCAGCGCGGGCCACTCCTCGCCTGCTTCGGCTCGCGCGGCAGCCACAACGGCACGGGCGAGCGCGACCAGCACGGCCAGGATCGCCGGGACGAGGCTCAGCCGGAATGGCCAGCCGAAGAGGTAGGTTTCCAGTTCCTTCAGGTTGAACCGGGTGTTGATCCAGCCTCCCTGGAGCGTATGGCCACCGCCCGGCCCAGCGCCGGGCCCGAAACCGACCCGGTCGAACGACCACCAGAGCTCGTAGGCGAAGCGCAGCGGATGCCCGGTAGTCAGCCAGTTGTAGCCGAGCAGCAGCCCGCTGAAGGCCAGCGCCGCACCCGCCATCGGGCCGTAGACCCGCAGCCGAACTGGATACCGGAGCGACTCGATGCCAGCCCACAGCGCGAACGGCGCGCTGATCCCTACCGCGGTGAGCGGCCGGCTGAGCAGCAGCATCCCCAGCGCCGCCCCGGCGGCGAGTCCGAGGGCCGGCGAGCCGCGCCGCCGCGCCGCCTCGAACCCCACGAGGAAGAGGAGCGTCCAGACGAGGCAGACCACGTGCGAGAGGAAGCTGCCGGCCTGGATCAGCAGGAATGGCGAGGTAGCCAGCAGCAGCGCCGCGAGCAGCCCGGTCACGGAGTCGTAGATCCGGCGACCGAGCCGGTAGACCAGCGCTACCGCCAGCCCAGCGGCGATCGGGTTGACGAGCCAGGGCTGGCCAGCCAACACGCCGAGCGCCAGGGCGAGCGGGTAGCCCGGCGGGTACTTGCCGAACCATTCGCCGTCGCGCACGATGACGAACGGGATCGAGAAGAACTCAGGCAGGGCCGGCGCCGGCGCCACGAGCGTACCGGCCGCAAAGGTGCGTGCCTGGAAGAGGAAAGCGACCTCATCCTCGACGTGCGGCAGTCGCTCGAAGATGGCCGTCGCGACCCAGGCAGCCACGAGCGTGGCCCAGAGGCAGAGCCCAGCCGCGAGCAGGCCAGGCTGGGCAGCCGGGTCGGTCGAGGGGGCGACCGGCTCGGCGAGAAGCTGGCGTCGAACGGGCATCATGCCGTTCGCTCCGCGAAGATGGCGCGCGAGCCCGTCCAGGACATCGCGCTCGGAGCTGCGTCCGAGGTCGCTCTAGAGGGCGCCGCGGCAGCGGAGCCTGGCGACCGCGTGTCGCCCCCTGCACTCATGACCGACGTCCCGCAGGCGCGACCGGCTCGAGCCGGAACACCGGGTGGTCGGCCGGGTCGGGCAGCGCGGCGAACTGCGCTCGCACCTGCGCGCCCCAGCGCTGCAGGTACGCCTCGATCAGCGGTGGCTTCTGCGCATCCGGCACCTCGACCGCCCGAAAGCGCTCGACCCGGCCCCGCCAGCGCAGCTCACCCTCGCCGGCCGCCCGCAGGTTGCGCACCCAGTCGGTCTCGCCCCGCGGCGCGACCAGATACCGCTGTCCTCCGTGCTCGAGGACGTTGACTGGGACGGCATGCCAGCGGCCGGTCTTTCGACCACGTACCGCCAGCACCGGCGTGATCCCCAGGCGCGCGATCAACGGGTTGACCACGCGCCGGAGCAGCCAGCCCGGCCGCAGATAGGCCCGAGAGCGTCCCTCACGCATTCCCCGGTCCACCTCCGTATCTTCAGTCCCCGTGCTGGGCAGCCAGCGCACTGGGCCGCCACCAGCGCGGGCCGTTCCCGCCAGGATCAGGGTACCAGCGCGACCCGGTGCTCGACCGCCCCCTCGCGCAGACGCTGCATCCAGGTAAGGATCTCGTCCAGCGGGTGCGTCTCCACCGGTGGCCTCAGGACCCCCCGGCCGATCAGGTCGAGGACGGTTGCTAGCTCCGCGCGGGTACCCCAGAAGCTCCCCAGGATGGCGACTTCGTCCGCAACGATCCGCAGTCCGAGCAGCGACCCGGCGACGCTGCCGAGGCCCACGAGCACCACGCGGCCACCCCGGCTCACCAGCCGCTGGGCTAGCAGCTTCGTCGCGTCGTTGCCCACGAAGTCGCCGACCACGTCGATCCTCCGGTCGAGCAGTGGCTTCTCCGGGTCGACGCTGCGGCTGTCGAGCGCGAGGTCGGCCCCGAACTGCCTGGCCAGCTCCAGCTTGCGTGGCTGGACGTCGAGCGCCACCACGTACGCGCCGATCGCTCTGGCGACCTGGATCGCGTTCAAGCCGAGCCCGCCGGCCCCGATGATGACGACGGTCTCGCCAGGCCGGACACGCGCCACGTTCGCAAGCGCGTGGAAGGACGTCAGCACGGCGTCGGTGGCCACCGCGGCCTCAGCGTCGCCGACCCCGTCCGGCACCGGCACCAGCGCATGCGCCGGCACGGCCACGAACTCGGCGTAGCCGCCGTCCCGTGCCAGGCCGATCGCGAGGCTTTCGGTGCAGAGGTTATCCCGCCCTGCCCGGCAGAACGCGCACTGCCCGCATCCCGCCGGGCCGAAGACGGCGAAGCGCCGCCCGATGAGCGACGGATCGACGCCGGGGCCCGTCTCGACCGCCTCGCCAGCGATCTCGTGCCCGAGCGTCAGCGGCACGGGGAACGGGTAGCCTCCGAGCTCATCGTGGATGATGTGCAGATCCGAGTGGCACAGCCCGGCCGCCCGCACCCGCAGCAGCACCTCACCCGGGCCGGGCGACGGCCGCTCGACCTCGACGAGCCGGAAGTCCCCTGGGCCGAAGAATCGTGCTGCACGCATGAGAACTCTCCGTTCCGTCCGGTCGTTAAACCAGATGCGTTCGTAGGGCAAGCGTACCGGGCAGGTGAACGGCGGGCAAGGCAGGGGAGAGCTCCCACCAGCTCGCCGGCACCGGTGAGCAAGCGTCATCACAGCGCGATCAGCACTGCGACGAGCAGCGCGAGCGCGAGGGCGAGATTCAGCGCGACCATCAGTTGAAGGCGGCGGAGCTGAGCACTGACACGAACGGTGGCATCACGCGCTTCGCTGGATGCCTGCAAGAGCTGCTCGCTCGCAGCGATGAGCCGTGTCGAGGCGTCTGAGAGCGCCTGCTCCGCCTGGGCGACAACCCTCTCGGCTTGTCTCGCGACCGTGAGGAGGTCTTCGCGCACCGCTCGATTCTCGGCGATCACGTCCTCGACCTGGGATCGCACGTGCCGGACCTCATCGGCCGCGCCCTGAAGCGCTGCGCGTGCGGCTTCTGCCTCCTGCGCCAGGGTCGCCGTCCGGGCCAGCTCCCCGGCGAGAGCGCGGATAGCTTGCTCCGCCTGGAGAATCAGATCACGCCGCTGCTCAGTATCATCGAACATCCGAGGCTCCTCTCATCGCCTCTGCCACCCCTTCAGCGAGCCGTACCACGGCACGCAGATGTGCCCATCCGTGCTCAGGGGCGAGCTGATAACACAGCCGGGCGAAACCGAGCGTCTCGCGACACCGCAGGAGCATCTCGATGACGGCATCGAGCCTCTCAGGATTGCCCGAACCGATTTCCTCTGCCAGGACGTGCAGGAGCTGCCACGCGAGGCGATCGAGATCGACCTGCGGGTAATCCTGCGCCAGAATCCTGAACGCGCTGTCGATGTATTCGCCGCCACCGCTGCGAGTGACCTCGACCAAGCCACGGAGCAGCAGGAGCCCGGGGTGGAACGGCCGTTCCTCGAGGTGCCGCCGGACTGCGCCAGCCAGCTTGGGGAGGGCGTCGGGCGCGCTCGCCCGGCGGAAGAGTGCGAGCCAGTCATCGGGGAGGTCTTCCCTGAGCGATCGCACCGCATCCGAGTACTCGGATTCTTCCAGATACCGCAGCAGTTCATCGCGAAACTTCTGCGTTCCGCTGGCGTCGACCGCCGTCGCCGCGCGAGCGACTTCGAGCATCTGGCGCATCGCCAGGCGCCGGCGCGCCTCGATGTGGTCGTACACGAACGCGACGATGCGTCGAGCGACATGCTCCACCACGTCTTCGTACGACCCTGCTGGGATGTCGCTCAGGTACCGCCGCGCTTGGCCTTCCGTCGTATAGCGCAGGAGGTAGCTGCGGAACGTCTCGATCACGTCCTCGGTCGTCCGGCGGCGCAGATCGACGACGAAGCATTGCCGCTGCCAGTCTTTCGTGTAGTCGACGATCGCCCCAGCCATCGTCAGCCGGTACAGTGCCTTCTCGAGGAGCGACGCCGCGTCCTCCTGGCCCTGGATCTGGTGCCCGAAGGCCGGATGAGCCGCCCCACCTTGGTCGAGGAGAAAGGTGAAACGGATGGGGATGGACAGCAACTGGCGGGTGTCCTGAGGGAGAGCACGGGCGAGGGAGCGCCACACGAAGGCGATCGTGTCTTGATCGAACTGTTTGCCCCGAAAGGCCTGGGAAACGAACCACAGATGCTGCACGGCGTCACTCTCGGCCGGCGCGCCTGGGCGGGTCATCGCTCGCTTCTGCGGCAAGTGGTCGGCGGGCGTCCTGACCGGGTCGAGCGCCTCATCGGCGAGTCTGGGATGGTCATCGCAGAACAGGATGATGCAGCACGCCCGCTTCCCGTCTCGGCCGGCACGCCCGGCCTGCTGGTAAAACTCCTCGAGGGAACGCGGCAGCATGGTATGCACGGTGAAGCGGATATCCGGCTTATCGATACCCATCCCGAAGGCGTGGGTCGCGACGAGCACCCGAATCTCGTTCGCGACGAACGCCCGCTGGATCCGGATCTTCTCCTGCTCCCAATCGGCTGCCAGCCGATCGTCGGGCCGTCGGCCCGAATACGTGCCGAGCCAGTCTACGAGATCCGGCAATCGCGCGCGAAGCTGGCGCTCGAACTCAGCCACACCGAGCTTGCCTCCCACGAAATAGCAGAAGACGATGCCGCTCGGCGGATCGAACGGCTGGCCAGGGCGCCAGCCCAGCAGTTCCCGGAGAACCGACACGAGCCGGTCGACGCGCTCCCCCGTCCGGATACGGACAATGCTCAACTCGAGTTCAGGCCGGTCGAACGATTGAGGACGCACGACCGAGCCGGGATCATCGATCTGGAGCTCGCGCAGCACGTCCACGAGCACGTTTTCGGACGCCGTGCCGGTCAAGGCGACGAAGGGTGGAACATAGCCGGAGAGGGCACGACAGACCGTGGGCACGGTTCGCCCCAACGATAGGTAGGCAGGCCGGAAATCATGTCCCCACTCGCTCACGCAGTGTGCCTCGTCGACGACGAAGTAGTTGACCGGGATCCGGGCAACTGCGTCTTGCAGTTGCCGGCGGAAGTCAGGAATCTGGAATCGCTCGGGAGAAATGAAACAAAACAGGAGCGCTCCGTTGGCGAGCGCCCGCAGGATCTCGTCCCTGCCTCGGGGATTGTATCCCTGCGGTTGCTCGCTCAGCGGGACGATCGCGGCGCTGCGATGGATCCCGAAGCTCACGAGGTGGTCTTCCTGATCGACCATGAGCGAGCGCAAGGGCTCGCAGACGAGCGTCATCCCCGGTTGGAGCAGGCCGGCAAGCTGATAACACAAAGACTTCCCGGCAGCGGTCGGCAGAAGCCCGACCGTCGGCTGCAAGCGAAGCGCCCGGTGGACGATCGGGAGCTGGCCGGGGCGAAACGCGACGTATCGAAACACGATTTGCAGCAGCCTCTCGAGCGGGCGCCGGAATGCGTCCGAACCAGGGTCGAGATGCGGCGTGGGGCGCGGCAATACCGGTTCGAGCGGATCGTGATACTCGGGGGAGACCGGTATGGGCAGCAGGACTGCGGGTGCACCGTGCGCGTGACGGGTTACCGCCTCGTGGTTGAGCACCGGAAAGTATGCGAGGTCGGCCTCCTGTGGCTGCTCGACCAGCATGGGACGCCCCAGTGGCGGGAGCTGGTACAGCTCTTCCAGGTTGTCCAGGAGCTCGCCGAGGGCCTCCAAGATGACCGCGACTCCCTCGCCCTCCCGAGAGGCGTACACGCGCAGCGAAGCCGTGCCGCGCCGCAACAGCCATTGCCCGAGAGCAGTCGTAAGCTGCGCCTCGAGAATCGGCAGCCACACGAGCCTGCGATGCATGTCGAGCATCGGTGCATCGCACTCGTCTCTCATCTGCCATGCGGAACGCAGGATATCGGCCGGGATCATCCCCCTTAGCTCGTCCGCTATTCGGGTGATCTCGGACGACGGGTTCGCCGCCAGACGGATCCGGTAGGTCTTCCAGCCGAACCTCGCGAGCGCCTGATCGCGGCTTGCGTCGTAAGTTGCCTGGGCCGCATCGGAGTGCGACCCATCGTCGACCTCGACGACGAGCCGGTGCCAGGGAACCGAGCCGGTAGACTGGAGACACGGCACCTCGACCGCGAAGTCGACCACGCGCTCACCGGCGAGATCCCCCGGTATCTCTGCAGTGTTGGGAACCATTGTGCGTATCGGCCGCTGCGGGATCAGCAACAGCCCGAGGCGCTTATCTGGAAGCAGGGCGACGAGGTCGTCGAATACCGACGCCTCCGCTTCCGTGCAGAACCCACGGACGAGATCCAGAGCCTGCTCCGCAGCATCCTCCGGCAAGAGCAACTCCGGAAAGAAGCTCGCGAGCAGCCGCGCCCGAAGGGTCCCAGCGCGCTCGTAGACACGGAAGGTCAAGACCCCGCCCTCCCGACGCTCGGCCGCTTCTGCCACCCCGAGCGCCGCCGCCCGCTCCCAGAGCCAGCGTTCGAGGCGCAGGGAACAGGGAGCGGGGTATCCCCGCTGGCCGATCTTCGTCAGCACTGCCCCGGCGAACCTGACTTCTTCAGCGGTCGCTCGCTCGCGTGAACCGGGAAACGTCACGCCCCGCCGGACGCCGATCAAGCGGCGCATGAGCGGCGAGTGGAAGACGAACAGCTCGTCGCTCTCTCTGCGGTCGTCGATCACCCGGACGACACCATCCGCAGCGTATGCCGCCGCGATGTAGGACGCTTTCCACGGCGCTGCCGCAGCCACGACCTCCACCTCGCTCTATCGCTTGGCAGTCTCGGAGCATAAGTCACGACAGGGAGTCTCGCAAGAGGCAGATCGGTGGTGCGGCACGATGCTGTCGAAGCGCGCCTCGTCCGAGAACATGGAAGGCCGCACGTCCGGCAGCAGCTCGTTCGAGCGCCAAGGGCGTCACGGCAGACGCCGGGTCGTACGGCGAGAGGCCAAACCGCGCGTCAGGCGGGCCAGCATCACGTGGGCGGACTCGACCAGGCCGGAACCGGAAGCTCCAGCGCCTCAGTCGCGGACGGAGTCCAGCGCGGCTTCGAAGACGTCGAGCGTGCGCTCCACGTCCTCGGTCGAGTGTGCCAGCGAGACGTAGAACTTCTCGCCGGGGTTCACGAACAGCCCGCGCTCCAGGCAGGCCAGCCCGAAGCGACGGGCCCGCGTTCGGTCGGTCGCTAGCACGCCGGGATGATCCTTCGGCTCCTGCTCCCCGAAGAGCACCTGGAAGAGCGGGCCCTCGCCCAGCACCTGCACCGCGATGCCGCGCTCGGCCGCGAGCTCCCGCAGGCCCGACTTGAGCAACTCGGTGGTGCGGTAGAGTTGCTCGTAGACGCCGGGCTGGCGCAGCACCTCGAGCGTAGCCAGGCCGGCAGCGGCGGCCACGGGGTTACCGTTGAGCGTGCCGCTCAGGTGGGCGACCGGCTCGCCCCGGCCGCGGCGGGAGGGATCGGTCACCGCCATGATCTCCGCCTTGCCGGCGATGGCCGCCAGGGGATACCCACCGCTGACTGCCTTCCCGTACGTGGCCAGGTCCGGCACGACTCCGTAGCGCTCCTGGGCGCCGCCGTACGCCAGCCGGAAGCCGGTGACGATCTCGTCGAAGATCAGGAGCACACCGTGCTGCTCGGTCAGCCGGCGCAGCTCCTGCAGAAAACCCGGTGCCGGGACGAGCGCGCGCTGCAGTGGCTCGCAGATCACGGCTGCCAGCTCGTGCGCGTGCTCTTCGATGAGCCGCCGGGTCAGCTCCACGTCGTTCCACCGGGACACCAGCACCGTCTCGGCGATTTGGGGCGGGATGCCGTCGGAGTCGGGGATCGGCTGTGGATACGGCGTCGGCTCCGAGGCCATCGCGCTCATCATGGCGTAGTCGTTGACGCCGTGAAAGCCACCCTCGAACTTGAGGATCTTCTGCTTGCCAGTGTAGGCGCGGGCGATCCGGAGCGCGTGGAAGGTCGCCTCCGAGCCAGAGGAGACGAACTTCACCTGCTCGGCGCAGGGGGCGGCCTCGATGATCTTCTCCGCCAGCTCGATCGCTGGGACGGTCAACCAGTAGAAGGTCGACCCGAGCGCCGCCTGGCGGGAGACCGCCTCGACGACGGCCGGGTGCGCATGGCCGATGATCAGCGGGCCGGAACCCATCACGTAGTCGATGTATTCGCGGCCATCGACATCGTACACCCGGCTTCCGAGGCCGTGCGAGATCACGATCGCCAGCTCGTCAGGTGGCTTGAAGCTGGTGACCGCGCCGCCGAGCGCCGAGCGGGCCCGCGCCAGCCAGGCCTGATGCGCGCTGCTACGGGTCACGGTCGTCATGATTCGGCCCCCACTTCCATCGTTCGCCTGCTCCGCCGCCCCTTCCCATTCGGCTGACTGCCACCCCCCGACCGCTCGGGAGCGCGCCGCCGCCTAGCCGGTCGTGGGGCCTCCTCTCGGAAGAGATCGTCGGGGAGTGACCAGTTGTGCAGCCACTTGAGCACCCGCGGCACGATGTAGGTCGTGGTGCCGAGGACGCCGGGGATCGTGCTCAGCCGCTCGGTGATGAACCGGTAGAGCGCATCGATCGACGGGACGAACACCTGGACGCTGATATCACGCTCTCCGGTCGTCAGCCCGACGTAACTCACCTCTTGCATCTCCACCAGGCGAGCGGCGACCTCTTCGAGCCGGGTCGGCTCGACCTCGAGAAAGATGTCAGCGACGACCTCGTAGCCGAGTGCCGCTGGGTTGAGAACAGCAACGAGGCGGATCACGTCGTCCTGAACGAGGCGGTTGATGCGGGCCCGCACCGTCCGCTCAGCGACCCCGAGCTGCCGGGCGATCTCCGCGCTCGGCATGCGGCTATCCTGCTGCAGCAGGCGTATGATCGCTAGGTCCAGTTCGTCGATCGGTCGGCCCATAGCCCCATCGCTCCTACCACTACGGTCGCCTCTGACCACCCGAAGCACGGCATTGTACCAGCCCCGGACCAATCATTGTCCGCGCTCCGTACGCATTATCGCCGGCGTTTGCCGGAATGGCACCCGCATTGCCATGCGAACGGCCCGATTCTAGCAGATTCTCGACGTGAACTAGCTCCTTTCCCGCACTCCATCTCTTCGACAGACCTGCCGTGCCTACCCAGCGCGCCTCACCGCGTGACGCCCGAGGATCAGGAGCAGGCCAGTCAGACCATCGGGAACCAGAAGCAATAGGTAGTCGTTCAGGAGCGCAGCGGCTAGCCCGAGGAAGACCACCACCAAGCCCAGCGGGATTGCGTACGGCACCCGGCGGTAGACCAGCAGGCCGGCAAAGAGGTGAATCACCACGAGCAGGACATCGATCGTTCCGATCGGCCGGCTCCCTCCCGCAAGCTGGTAGTAGCTCATCAGCGCCCAGGTGGCACCGGTCACCAGGAAGGCCGTCCCGATGATGAAGACCTTTCCCGACATGACGGGCGTCGCCGGCTCGATCGGCCTCAGGCCCTCACGATGACGCATGCGTACCTCCCAATGTTGGAATGGACCGATACACGTGGGACCCAGCGTGCTCACCCGGTCATGATCGGCAGGCAGACGCCCGGCTCGACCGCGGCGAGCAGCGATCGGAGACTGTCTCTCTACCATGTGCTGGACCTGCGATGCGCTCTTCACCTCCACGCCCCACGTTCATCCCGCCCGATCATGACCGATCTGCCCGGTATGCGCCAGCGCGCCGATCAGGTTGAGGATCAGCCGGGCGGCATGCAGGCTCGTGATCCCGGCCGGGTCGCGAGCCGGTGCGACCTCGGCGAAGTCGAAGCCCACGATCCGGCCCCGCTCAGCTAACCCTCTCAGCAGGTCGAACGCCTGGTAGTAGGTCAGCCCGCCGGGGGTCGGGGCATTGACGCCGGGAGCGATCGCAGGGTCGAGCCCGTCAGCGTCGAAGGTTACGGTAGTAGCGCTCGGCCGCCGGGATCCGCTGCAGCGCGGCCGTGGCGCCGTGCTCGTGCACCTCGCGGGCCGTGACCAGAATGCTCCCGTAGGCGCGTGCATCGTCGAACTCCTGCTGCCGGCCACTGCCCACTCCACGCAGGCCGATCTGAGCCATGCCGGAAACCCAGGGCATCTCCGAGGCACGCCGCATCGGGCTGCTCAGGCCTTCGCGCACCCCGTTTACCTCGTCGCGCCAGTCGAGATGAGCATCGATCTGGACAACGAAGATCGGGCCGAAGGCCTCATAGGCCCGGAGCACCGGGATCGGTACCGAATGATCCCCACCGAGGATGATCGGTATCGCGCCGTGCCGGAGGATCGCCCGCACCACCTCGGTCGCGCGACGCATGTTCTCCTGATACTGACCGGGCTCCATCGACACCTCGCCACAGTCGACGATCCGTACTTCGCGCCCGGCGAAGAGATCACCGCCGAAGTCGACGTCCTAGTGGCGCACGTACCGGCGGAACCAGAGCGACTGCTCGCGGATGGCCCAGGGCGCGGGAGCTGAGGGGAAGCGGGAACCCTCCATGTCGTACGGCACGCCGTAGGGTATGGCGAGGAGAGCGACATCGGCCTCGAGCTGGTCGAGCCGCTCGAGCCGCGGCATATCGAGAAACGACGGCATTCCAGGCGGGACTGGTTGGATGAGCGAGGTCATCGAACTCCCCTGATCGGGGCCAGCGAGCACCGCTCACACAGTGAAACGCTAGCGCTATTGTCGGCAGCCATGGGCAGCGCGTCAACGGTTTTATGAGATCAAAATCGTCGGGAGTGCCACAGCGCGAGCCACGCCCACCTGGGGCCAGCGCGATCGAGGACAACTCCTCGCCCTGGCTCGCCTGACGGCTCTCGTCCATACTCTCCTCCGGAGGAGCCGATCGGGAGCCGCATCGAAGAGGGGACGAGCGTGGTCAGTCCAGAGCTATTCCGCGACGTGATGGCGCGTTTCGCCAGCGGCGTAACGATCGTCACCACGGCCGGCGAGCGCGGCTACCACGGCGTGACCGTCACCGCGTTCTGCTCTGTCTCGCTCGAGCCCCCGCTGGTGCTGATCTGTATCGACCGCTCGATCCAGAGTCACCGGCTGATCGCCGAGGCGCCAGCCTGGGTCATCAATTTCTTGTCTCGCGACCAGGAGTTCCTGGCCGAGCAGTTCTCCGGCCGGGCACCGCTGGCCGATCCCACCTTCAGCAGAGTGCCCCACCGTATCGGCGCGCTCGGCCCGCCCCTGATCGAGGGCTGCCTGGCCTGGATCGAGTGTCGTCCCTGGGCTGCTTACGAGGGCGGCGACCACACGATCTTCGTCGGCGAGGTCGCCTCGCTCGAGCTCGGTCCCAGCGACGACCCGCTCATCTACTACGACCGCGCGTTCCAGGAGCTCGCGTGGGGATAAGCGGCAGCCCTGCCCCGCCGGCGCGCGCTCAGGCATCATTACAGCGGCGAACGCTCCGGCTTGCTCGTGTGGGCATAGGCACGGAGCGCCGAGCGCCGCCCAGCAGGGGAGCGCGCCAACATGCATGCCGAGCACGAGCAGTCCACCACCCGGCCAGCCGGGCGGCACCGCCCGATCGGGCTGATCCTGCTGCTCAACGCGGCCCTGGCCGCGACGCTGGTCAGCGGCCTCTACCTGCTCCGCTGGTATCTCGACCGGGGCGAGACCAGCCTGCCTGAGCCGGCGGGCCAGGCGATCGGAACGGGAGTGCCAGCACCGGACTTCACCCTGCCAGGGCTCGGCGGCGGGGAGGTCCGGCTCTCCGACTACCGCGGCCAGGTGGTGCTGGTCAACTTCTGGGCGACCTGGTGTGGCCCATGCCGGGCTGAGATGCCAGAGATCGAGCACGTCTATCGTGCCTACCGCAACGCCGGCTTCGTCGCTATCGGCGTGAACCAGCTCGAACCGGAGCCGGAGGTGCGTTCCTTCGTCGATGAGTACCAGCTCACCTGGATCTTCGCCCTCGACCAGGACGGCGCGGTCAGCCAGCGCTGGAGCGTCTTCGGTATCCCCCAGAGCTACTTGATCGACCGTGAGGGAAAGATCGTCAAGTCCTGGCTGGGACCGCTCAGTCGCCAGGAGCTGGAGCAGGAGCTGCAGCGGCTCGGCCTACGGTCGTGACCCCTCGCCCGCTTCGTCCGGCCAAAAGCGTGCAGCCGAGAGGAACTCGATCCGGTGCGGGGTCGTGCCCTCCGTCGCGAGGTCAGCTAGGATCTCGCCGACGACAGTGGCGATCTTGAAGCCGTGGCCAGAGCAGGCGCTGGCGTGGACGACGTGCGGGTACCGCGGGTGGCGGTCGATGACGAAGTGGTGGTCAGGCGTCATCGTGTAGAGGCAGGTCAACGTCCAGAGCACTCGCCCCCCGGCTCCCGGCAGGAAGCGGTTGAGCATGGCCCGCAGCGACTCGACCTCCTCGGGCCTGACCTCGCGGCGGGCGGTCTCCGGCGTGCAGACCTCGCCGGTGTCGTGCCGGCCGAACTTCACCCCCTGCCCAGGGAGCGCGGGGAAGGCGCTGTAGATCCCTTCCGGGATCTCCCAGAGCGCGAAGGGATAGCGGCCAGCCACGAACAGGTCGTCGCGCTCCGGCTCGAAGTGGACGTGCAGGATGCGCCAGATCTCCAGCGGGAGCCGCAGGTCAGCGAGGAGCTGGCCGATCCAGGAGCCGGCCGCCAATACCAGCCGGTTGGCACGGTAGCGTTCCCGATCGGTCTCGAGCACTACCCCATCCCCGTCGACCCGCCAGCGCCGTACCGGCTCCCGGTGGCGCAGCTCGGCCCCGCGGGCGGCCGCGATATCGAGCAGGGCGGCCAGGCAGGCTTCCGCGTCGAGCAGGCCAGCGCCCGGCTCGTAGAGGCCAACGAAGTCGTCCGGGATACGGAAGGCTGGGAAGCGCTGCCGGACCTGGGTGGCGTCCAGTTCCTCGTGCGGGATTCCGTGTCGTCGGGCGCTGGCCAGCGCGCCTGCCACGAGCTCCGCCTCCGGCCGGCCGAGGTAGATCCCGCCGGTGACAGTCAGCAGGGCTTTGCCGCTCTCCTGCTCCAGGGCATGCCAGAGATCGTAGGAGCGCCGGACCAGCGGCACATAGTCGGGCGACTCGTAGTAGGCCTGGCGGATGATCCGGGTGCGCCCGTGGGACGACCCGCGGTCGTGACCCCGGTGGTAGGCGTCCAGCCCGAGGACGCGGTAGCCGCGCCGGCTGAGGTGCCAGGCCGCCGCGCTGCCCATAATGCCCAGGCCGACGATAGCGACATCGTAGGATGCCCCACGCACCGCAGCGCTCCCCTACCCGGCAGTGCTCACCACCCCTTGACTGTCCATTCGATCCCGCGCTCGTAGGAGAGCGTGACGGTGGTCACGTCGCTCCGCTGCCGCAGGAACGAGAGATAGGCAGTGCAGTCGTGCGAGACCACGTTGTCGGTCAGGATCAGTCCACCGGGCAGGACGTGGTCGATCACTGCCTCGAAGAGACGCGTATAGTCGTCCTTCTCCGCGTCGATGAAGACGAGTCCGAGACTATCCAGCTCACCGGCGATCTCGGCCGCGTCGCCGGTACGGACCTCGGCCACCGCATCGAGTCCCGCCTCGCGGAGATGCTGGTTCGCCGCCTCAGCGCGCTCGGGCAGCAACTCGCTGCCGATCACCCGCCCGCCGTATGCGCGGGCGGCCAGCGCCAGCCAGATCGTCGAGTAGCCGACGGACGATCCCATCTCGAAGATCCGGGACGGCCGCAGTGCCAGGACAGTGGCATAGAGAAATGCCCCGGTCGGTGGCGTGACGCTGCGGATCCGCTGCTCAGTCGGGAGCCCGGCCTCTCGCTGGGCCTGATCGAGAGCGTGCAGCCGCTCGAGTACCGGCCGAGCCCGATCATCGGCGAGCGCGTGCTCTGGAACCATTGCGTAACCCTCCCCTGCTGACGTCCTGCTCGAGGATCTTGCCTCGCTCGCGCGGTTTCGGCAAGGAGGGCACTGCTTGGGCGAGTGATCGTCCAGTAGCACGAGCCCTCCCTGCCGACAAGCCCGGCACTCCGGGGAGCACGAGCGCTGGACAGGTGTCCGGCTGGCGCCGAAACGCCGATGGCCGAACAACACCGTCGTCCGAATCAGCGGCGGTATCGAGGTAAAACGCGGAAGGATCCGCTCGACGGCGAAGGTCTTGCCAGTAGGAAGGGGCAACGCGAGGTGAGCAGGTACGTCGAGGGGCAGCCTACGGCTGGAGCGACACCGGCGGGCTCGTCAAGCCCAGCCGCTCGATAATGGGCAGGGCCTCTTCGAGCTTGCGCAGTAGCTCGCGGTACCGCTCGGCCTGCTCCGGCGTCATCCTACCGGCTCGGTAGGCGCGGTCGAGTGTCTCAAGCTGACCCATCAGGTCGTACCACTCGTACGGGAAGGAACTCTGATCCGCCTCCCGTGGGTTGTGTGTCCAGAATTCCGCGAGCTTAGGGAGGAACTCCACCTCAGCGGTAATTCCCCACAAGGCAAGGTCGATCGGATCCCTTACCGTGGCCGGCGAACCCATCGCTTGTCCCCCCGTCTCGGATCGTCGAAATAGGTGAGCCCTGTCCTGGGCTGAAACGCCGTCATCCAGTGCCCGGTCGCCAGCCGGTATTCTACCAGGATCCAATCGGACCCTTCGGGACCTCGGAACTCCTCGGAACGACGCACGACCGCGAGGTGCCAGCCCTTGCCCTGGTACTGGCTGATGAGCACCCCACTACGCGGATCGAGGATCACCCGGGGAATGCTGGCTAGGTAGTCGTCCAGCGTCGTGCCTAGCGGCCATTCCCGTTGGGCAACGACGTGCCGCAAGTAGTGAGCCTCGGCAGGTGACAGGAGATCACTTCCCCGCAGCACCCGGCCCCGCCACGAGAGCCCCGCCAGTCGTCCACCAGCCCGCTCTCGCGCGTCCGGGTCGAAGCCAGCCCGCGCCACGTGCTCCAGCACCTCC
>NZ_JAMSLR010000049.1 GCF_023806485.1 Thermalbibacter longus | reverse complement strand
GGGCGAGATCGTCGAAATGCCGCCCATTGGAGACCGTCACGCTGCGAGTGTGGATCGACTGACTGAGCGCTTCGTTCAGCGATTCAGCGACGCCGCCATCGTGCGCGTTCAGAACCCTGTTCGTCTCGGTGAGCACAGTGAGCCGCAGCCCGATCTAGCGCTCCTGCGCCGCCGCGCTGACTTCTACGCCTCTGGCCATCCGGCTCCCCCCGACGTCTTGCTGCTCGTCGAGGTCGCCGACACCTCGGCTGAGTTCGACCGGCGGGTGAAGGTGCCGCTCTATGCCCGGGGTGGCATCCCCGAGGTCTGGCTCATCGAGCTCCAGCAGGAGACGCTGACTGTGTACCGCGATCCGACCCCCGACGGCTATCGGGCGGTTCAGGTGCTCCATCGCGGCGATTCGATCGCTCCCGCTGCCTTTCCCGACCGCGCGCTCGCGGT
>NZ_JAMSLR010000048.1 GCF_023806485.1 Thermalbibacter longus | reverse complement strand
CCTCCAGCCGCGCCGCCGCCTCGGCCAGGCGAAAGCCCACCGCCTGGTGCTCGAAGATCGGCTTGCCGAAGCTCTCGCGCTGCTTGGCGTAGTCGATCGCCACCTCCAGCGCGCTGCGCGCCATGCCGACGCTCTGTGCCGCAATGCCGATGCGCCCGCCTTCCAGCGCCGACAGCGCGATCCTGTAGCCCTCGCCCTCCTGGCCGATGCGGTTTTCCGCCGGGATGCGGCAGCCCTCCAGACGGATCTGCGCGGTGTCGCTGGAGTGCTGGCCGACCTTGTCCTCAAGCCGCTCGACGATGTAGCCGGGCGTGTCGGTCGGCACGAGGAAGGCGCTCATGCCCCGCTTGCCGGCGGCCTTGTCGGTGACGGCGATGACGATGGCGACCTGCCCGTTCTTGCCGCTGGTGATGAACTGCTTGACGCCGTCGAGCACGTAGCC
>NZ_JAMSLR010000047.1 GCF_023806485.1 Thermalbibacter longus | reverse complement strand
CAAGGTCAGCGAGCTGGGTGAGGCGCGCCTGCGCGCGGCCTACCAGATCCGCAACAAGCAGGCGCGCACGCAAGCCCTGCGCGAGGCGTATGCGGCGGTGAAGGCCGGCTTGACGGAGCAGGGCATCGCGTTCGACGAGGTCAAGGTCGACGGCCTGCTGTTCGAGATCGAGGCGCGCATCGTGCGCCAGCAGATCCTCAACGGCGAGCCGCGCATCGACGGCCGCGACACGCGCACCGTGCGTCCGATCGNAGGCGCTGGTGATTGCCACCCTGGGCACCGAGCGCGACGCGCAGATCATCGATGCGCTGTCGGGTGAATACCAGGATCGCTTCATGCTGCACTACAACATGCCGCCGTTCGCCACCGGCGAGACGGGGCGTGTCGGCGCACCGAAGCGGCGCGAGATCGGCCACGGCCGTCTGGCCAAGCGCGCGCTGGTGGCGTGCCTGCCGAGCAAGGAC
>NZ_JAMSLR010000046.1:262-474 GCF_023806485.1 Thermalbibacter longus | reverse complement strand
ACGTGACGGTCGCCTTGGGGGTGTGGCAGGATGACCCCAGGTGCGACGTGGTGCTCAAGACGGGCGGCCATCGGAGGCAATCTTGGGGTGTTCCGACCCAACCGTTGTGGTGCGGCCCGGTGAACCGGATATCAGGGGGGAGATGTCCCCAGCTCTGCTAGACTGACTCTGCGCTGAAGGCTAGGACTGACCGCGATGACCACCGCCGCCGA
>NZ_JAMSLR010000046.1:0-234 GCF_023806485.1 Thermalbibacter longus | reverse complement strand
TGAAAGTGCGAGGATTGATACGGCTTCGACCGCGATGGCTGCCACCACCGACCTCTCGTGGGACGACCTCAAGGCCATGATCGCCGCGCTGGCCGAGCAGAGCCGCGAGACCGACCGCCAGCTGCGCGAACTCAAGCGCCAGATCGGCGGTCTGGGCGACAAGTTCGGCTATTTTGCCGAGGGCATGGCGCTGCCGACAATGGAAAAGCTGCTGCGGCGGCGCTTTCACATGGA
>NZ_JAMSLR010000045.1 GCF_023806485.1 Thermalbibacter longus | reverse complement strand
CCATCAGTACCTACAACAAGTACTTCAACGGCATGCACCACGCCAACCACTGGTTCGACCGCGTCTGGTACCTGTCGGTGCCCAAGAGCTTCTTCGAGGACGCCTGCACCGCCGGCCCGTTCGAGTTCCTCACTGCGGTGAGCTTCTCGTTCGAGTACGTGCTGACCAACCTGCTGTTCGTGCCGTTCATGAGCGGCGCGGCGCACAACGGCGACATGTCCACCGTCACCTTCGGCTTCTCGGCGCAATCCGACGAGAGCCGTCACATGACGCTGGGCATCGAGTGCATCAAGTTCATGCTGGAGCAGGACGAGGGCAACGTGCCGATCGTGCAGCGCTGGATCGACAAGTGGTTCTGGCGCGGCTACCGGCTGCTGACCATCGTGGCGATGATGCAGGACTACATGCTGCCCAAGCGCGGCCTGAGCTGGAAGGAAGCCTGGGAGATGTACGCCGAGGCCAACGGCGGCGCGCTGTTCAAGGACCTGGCGCGCTACGGCATCCGCGAGCCGCGCGGCTGGGCCGACGCCTGCGACGGCAAGCA
>NZ_JAMSLR010000044.1 GCF_023806485.1 Thermalbibacter longus | reverse complement strand
GCGGGTGATCAGCTCGGTGACGGCCATGGCGCTCTCCTCGGTCTCCGATGAATGGTAGGTCCGGATCGGATCGAGTACCATCCCCCTCGACACGCCACTCACGACAGCAGCTCGTCGACTGCCAGCTCCAGGTCGGGGAACGCCTGCGGAGCCAGCCGATGCATACGTCCCAGCACGTCCACCGCGCGATACCCTACCCCCGGGACAGGATCCCGGTAGACCAGGACTCGCTCTTCCGCCAGATCAACCACCCAGACCTCGGGGATCCCGTGCCGGGCATAGAGCGGTACCTTGATCCCCTGGTCGTAGCGAAGCGAGGAATCCGCTACCTCGATAACCAGAAAGACGTTGTCTGGTCCGGGATCGACCGTCGCGTAGAAGTCCTGACGTGGGCGCAGGAGCACCACGTCCGGCTGAGGCGCGCTGATATCGCTCAGCCTCACCGATCCCTGTACCCGCACGATTGCCCGCCCTCGAAGCGCCGGCACCAGCCACTGGGTCAACCGATCCACGCACGCCTGGTGTCGGCGCCCAATCGGGCTCATCTCGACGATCTCCCCCTCGAGCAACTCCACCCG
>NZ_JAMSLR010000043.1 GCF_023806485.1 Thermalbibacter longus | reverse complement strand
TTGTATGAGTCCAGTACCTTTGGCACTCGGGGTGGTGTTGGAGCAGGCATGATAATGGGGGTTTCTGTCCGAGGCGATGGTGTGGGCGCTGGGCGTTGTAGAAGACGAGCCAGTCGGCCAGTTTCTGGTTGAAGAGGGCCAGGTCCGTGAAGAGCAGGTCCTCGTGGTAGTCGACAAAGGACTCCTGCACGGTGCGGTTGAAGCGCTCGACGTGCGCGTTCATCTTGGGGGAGTTGGGGTAGGTGTACCAGCGCTGGATGCCATGCTGCTTGAGCAACTTGGCAAAGCCGGCTTCGAACTCGGAGCCGTTGTCTGACAGCACCACCTTGGGTTTGGCGGGCAGCAGCGACACGATGGCGGCCATGGCCGCCTCGGTGTGGCAAGCGGCCTTGCTGGGCAAGGCCACGGCCAGGCCGAAGGCGCTGGCTGGATCGATGCAAGTCAGGATATAGCGGCGCAGGCCATCGTGCACGCGCTCGACGGTGTCCACCGCCAGGCACTGCAGCGGCGCGGGGCGCGCCCCGCGGGGCTTGCGCGGTTTGCGCTGGCGGCGCACGGGCTTGGGGCGGCCGCGGCGGTCGATGCG
>NZ_JAMSLR010000042.1 GCF_023806485.1 Thermalbibacter longus | reverse complement strand
GCACATTATTTCAGAATCCCTTTTTCAAATTATTTCAGGCGGATTCGGAAATAATGTGCAAAATTTTTGCGGATTGTTCCGGATTTTGCACATTCTTTCGGAACGTTTGCACGCTCTTTCAGATGAAGATTTCCAGCGCGCCTGATGGACCGATGGAAAAGAAAAAGCACAAAAGAGGCCGATTCGGCCCCTTTCATGCTAATACCCCATTTCCTCTGCGGCCATGCGCACCACTTCTTCGTCAATGGCGTCCTTTTTCAGCTGATACCCGTATAACAGGCACGTCGTGGCCAACGTGTTGATCACCCGAGGCCATCCCCGCGACTGCAGGGCAATCGCCTCTAACGCCGATGGGGTGAAGATCGGGTGCTTCGCCCCGGCCTGTTTCATCCGATGCTCGATGTAGCCCGCCACCTCTTCCTTCTCCAGCGGCCCCATCCGGTATCGCATGATGATCCGCTGGTCGAGAGGGCGGTGCTGATTGAGCCGCAGCTTCCCCTGTAAATGGGGCAGCCCGGCCAAAATCAAGACAAATGGGTTGGTCGAATCCATCTCAAAGTTGAACAAGATCGCGATGTCCTGTAAAAATGCATCCTTCGCTAAATGCATCTCATCCAAAATGAACACCGGCGTGATCCGCCGTTCATGATACAATCGCTCGATCGCCTGCTGGAT
>NZ_JAMSLR010000041.1 GCF_023806485.1 Thermalbibacter longus | reverse complement strand
CGGCCAGGTCTCGGCGCCGGGCAGCGGCCGGTAGCGGCGGCAGTCGCTGATCACGCGGCGGCTCATCGCACGTTCTCCCATCCCAGGTAGCCGAGCACGGCGCTGTGGAGCCGCTCGACCAGCTGCTCGACCGTCACGCCCTGGCTGACCGCTGGCTCGGCGGTGGCGATCAGGAGCAGGCGGAGGCCTTCGCGGCAGCGGTAGCAGAGCGCCTCGCCAGCGCTGACCAGAGCGCCGCAGCGGCGGCAGCGCGGCGGCTGGAGCGACGCCAGGCGCATGCTAGGCCTCCTCGTCCAGGGCGTCCACGACGCTGATCGCCACCGTAGCGTCCTCGCCGGCGAGCTCGCGGTCGGCCAGGAAGGCCTCGAGCGCGGCTCGGGCGAAGGCGCGGTCGTCACGGACAGCGGCCGCCAGGAGCAGGCCGGCGTCCCGGTACCCTCGGCAGGCGAAGTGGCTGTAGGCGCGGAGCAGCGCGGCGGTCAGCTCAGGCATGGCGCGCCTCCTCTCCCAGCGCCCCGAAGCGGAGCGCCGCCGCCGAGGCGGCCACGAACGCCTCGCGCTCGGCCTGCTCGGCGGTGATCGGCGCCGGCTGCGACTCGACCAGCACGCTGCCGTCAGGCCCGCGGAGCTCCCACGCATGCTGGACGCCGTCAGTCACCACGCGGACGGTGACCGCGCCGACCTGCTCGGTGGTCACCACCGAGACGTCCGCCGGCAGGCG
>NZ_JAMSLR010000040.1 GCF_023806485.1 Thermalbibacter longus | reverse complement strand
CGGTCTCGCCCAGCACGTCGTCGAGCGCGGCGTCCGCCTCCAGCCCGCGCGAGAGCGCGAGATCCGAGAGCGGGATGGCCGTGTAGCCGGTCACCACCACCGTATCGTCGCTGGTGCGGCCGGCTGCGGAGAGGTCGACCGAGGCGTGCTTCTCGATCCCCCCGATCCGGGGCAGTGGGCAGTCCCACACGTTGACGACATAGCCCTGATCAGCCGCCGGCTCGTCGCCGTTCGGCGACCAGTCGATGGTCACGTCCGACCCGTCGATCTCGACGCTGTAGTCCGTGTTCAGGGTAAACCCCACGACACGGGCCCGATCGGGAGTGGCAAACGCCGGTTCAGCCGAGAACGTATCGGACCCGCCCGCGTCCGATCCGCGGGTGATGAAGAAGGAGGTGCTTCGGCACCGCCCCGCCTCCAGCACGGCGTCGAGGTCCTGCAAGCGCGCCGTCACGTAGACCGCCCCGGCCGCCCCATCCTCGATCCCCAGCGACGCCGCCGAGAAGGTCTTCGAAGCGTGGGGGTTGAGGGTGGCGGTGGTGAGGACGTCCCCCGTCCCCGGCGCCAGGAGCTCGAGGTCGACCGCGAAGTCCTCCAGGTTCTGCACCGTGATCACGCCGTACCAGGGGCCGTTGCCCGCCTCGAGGTCGACGCCGTTGGGGATGTGGGGGAAGAAGATGGCGTTGAGCCCCGGCTCCTCCGGCCCGGGCGGCTGCGCCCCGG
>NZ_JAMSLR010000004.1 GCF_023806485.1 Thermalbibacter longus | reverse complement strand
CCTGAGCCAGGATCAAACTCTCCATCAGTGTTCTCGCCCCCTCGTGCGAGGGGTCGTCTTCACTGCCTGGGATACCCGGCCATATCCTGGTCTATTCGGACCAGGGGCACTCGACCACGCTCCGATTGTCAAGGTGCTACCGGCCTCATCAGAGGCCTCTCCAGACGCGACTACTAGTATACCCATCGAGCCCGGTCGCGTCAACCCAAAGGCGCGCGACCCGCGGCTCACCTCCCGCAGCCCTCCCGCAGCCGCCCCCCGGCACCGGGCTTCAGGGACGCTCACCTCCCCGACCAGCACCGAGCACCGGCTCCGTAAACGCCAACACCGCTCGACGCGCCTCGGCCGCCTCGACGAGCGCTCGGAATGGCTTCAGGTGCTCAGGATGCGCCTCGAACATCATCTCCGGATGCCACTGCACCCCCAGCACGAAGCGTCGCCCAGCCAGCTCGACTGCCTCGACGATCCCGTCCGGCGCTCGCCCAACCACCCGGAGCTCGCTCGCGACCTCGCGTAGCGCCTGATGATGGAACGAGTTGACAGCGATCACAGTGTCTCCATAGATCGCATGGAGGAGAGAGCCCGGCACGATTTCTACCTCATGGCTGGGCTCCGTGGACGGGATCTCTCGTCGCTGCTGGCGATGCTCGATCGTCGTGGGGACCTGGTCGCCGATGTCCTGGATCAGGGTACCGCCGAGCGCGACGTTGAGCACCTGGATCCCCCGGCAGATACAGAGCAGCGGTAGGTCCAGCTCGAGCGCCGATCGCGCGAGCGCGAGCTCGAACTCGTCCCGCAGATCGTGAATCCCGTAGGTCTCCGGGTGCACGGTCGAGTCGCCGTACCGACTTGGGCGGATATCGCCACCGCCGCTCAGCAAAACGCCGTCGAGAATCCTGACCAGGTGAGAAAGATGATCGAGCTGCGGCACGAGCACGATGGGGATGCCACCGGCATGCTCGATTGCGCGGGCGTAATTCGTGGACAGCGCGTAGCGCTCGAATGTTCCGTGCGAGAACGTGTCCGTGCTGGGACTCGGCGTGATGCCGATCACCGGCGGCCGCGCCAGGACTTCCTCACTCATCGCGCCCCCTTCCCTACCGCTCACCGCAACGGGTCATCCCTGTCGAAGTGCATAGTAACGCAGCACCCGTCGACGTCACAGAGAGCTCGCGCCGGCTTTCGGAGACGGAAGCCTCCGATACGAACTAAAGGAGACGACATGGGGACTGGTGGCCAGGACCACCAGTCCCCCGCGCTCGCTTCACCGCTCGGGCCGGCTAGCGCTGCTCGCTCGCCGCGGCAATCGACTCGACTGCGGCGCGGCCATCTCGCACGTCCTGCGCCACCTCCTCGATGCGCCGTCGGAACTCCTCCGGCATGGCTTCCGCCAGCACCTGGTCGATATTCTCGACCAGTACGAAGCGCATGTTCTCCTTGAGCACCGGCGGCAGGTCGTCCAAGTCGAGCTCATTGCGCTTCGGGAGGATGAAGACCTTGATGCCCGCCCGCTGGGCGGCAAGCGCCTTCTCCTTGATCCCCCCGACCGGCAGCACCTGGCCGCGCAGCGTGATCTCGCCAGTCATCGCTACCTCATCGCGGACCGGAATCCCGGTCAACAGCGAAACGAGGGCAGTGACGAGCGTGATCCCAGCCGATGGCCCATCCTTCGGAGTCGAGCCAGCCGGCACGTGGATATGGATGTCGCTGTCCTTGAGGAAGTCCGGCTCGATGCCGTATGCCTCAGCCCGCGACCGCACCAGGCTCAACGCCGCCTGGGCCGACTCGCGCATCACCTCGCCGAGCTGACCGGTGATGATGAGCTGGCCCTTGCCCGGCATTCGGGTCGCCTCGATGAACATGATGTCGCCACCGACCGGGCTCACGCCGACTCCGATCGCCACGCCCGGCTGCGAGGTGCGCTCGGAAAGCTCCTCGTAGTAGAAGCGCCGCTTGCCCAGAAATTCGCGGATCTCCTCCGGCGTGATCGTGCGCGGCACCTCCTGGCCCTCGGCGAGCCGAGTCGCCAGCTTGCGGGCCACGCTCGCGATCTCCCGCTCGAGGTTCCGGACACCGGCCTCCCGGGTGTAGTGCTGGATGATCTCCAGGATCGCCTCGTCAGTGAAGTCGAACTCCTCCGGGTTCAAGACATGACGCCGGAACTGCTTCGGGATGAGGTAGCGCCGGGCGATCTGCAGCTTCTCCTCGTCCGTGTAGCCCGAGAGCGACAAAACCTCCATCCGGTCGCGCAGCGCTGGCGGAATCGTGTCCAGCACGTTCGCGGTCGCAATGAACATCACCTTCGAGAGGTCGAACGGCACATCGAGGTAGTGATCCCGGAAACTGTGGTTCTGCTCCGGGTCCAGCACCTCGAGCAGCGCCGACGAGGGGTCCCCTCGCCAATCGGCACCGACCTTGTCGATCTCGTCCAGCACGAAGACCGGATCGTTCGTCCCGGCCCGGCGAATAGCCTGGATGATGCGCCCCGGCATAGCGCCGATGTACGTGCGCCGGTGGCCGCGTATCTCCGCCTCATCGCGCACGCCACCCAGCGACATGCGGGTGAATTCCCGGCCCAAGGCACGGGCGATCGACTGCGCCAGGCTCGTCTTCCCTACGCCCGGCGGCCCGACAAAGCACAGGATCGGCTCCCGGCTCGGTTCGGCCGCGTCCTCACCCCGCTCCTTGCGCAGTCGACGGACGGCCAGGTACTCGAGGATCCGCTCCTTGATCTTCTCCAGGTCGTAGTGATCCTCATCCAGGATCTGTCGTGCCCTGGCGATGTCGATCTCGCCCTCGGTGCTGCGGTTCCACGGCAACGAGGTCAGCCAATCCAGGTAGGTGCGGATCACGCCGTACTCGGCGGCGGCTGGGGGCAGCTTGGAGAGCCGATCCAGCTCGCGCAATGCCTCGCGCCGCGCTTCCTCCGGCATGCCCGACTCTTCGATCTTGGCCCGCAACTCGTTGATCTCGGCCTCCTGCTCGCTCGTCTCCCCGAGCTCGCGCTGGATGGCCTTGAGCTGCTCGCGTAGGTAGTACTCACGCTGGGTGCGCGCGACCTCCTCCTGCACCTCGCTCTGGATCTTCTTGCCCAGCTCCAGCAGGTCGAGCTCGCGGCTCATGAAGGCGTTCAGCTTCAGGAGCTTGTCGCGCACGCTGTCCAGCTCGAGCAACTCCTGGCGCTCCTCAGGCTCCATCCGCAGATTGGACGCGATCAGGTACACCAGATGGAGCGGATCGTCGATGTTGAGGGCCGCGGTGACCAGCTCCTCCGGGAGGTTCGAGACCAGCGAGACCAGCCGCTGGAACAGCTCCAGCGCGTTGCGCATCAGCGCCTTGACCTCGACGGTATCTTCCACTGTCTCGGGAATTTCCTCGACCAGCGCCCGGAGGTACGGCTCTTCCGCCACCCATTCGACGATGCGCATCCGCCGCAGCCCCTGCACCGCCAGGCGCACGGTGCCGTCGGGCACGCGCATCATCTGGTGGATACTCGCGATCGTCCCGACCTCATAGGTCTCTCCCGGGCCGGCGCCCTCCTGCTTCGGATCCTTCTGGAGCACCAACCCGACCAGGCGGTCGCCCGAGGCCACATCGTCGATCAGCCGCAAGGAACGCGGCTGCCCGGCCGCCAGCGGCACGACGGTCATCGGAAAGACAACCGTGTTGCGAAGCGGCAAAACCGGCAACACCCGCGGCTCGCTCTGCTCTTCGCCGCGCGGTTCCTCGCTCACCTCTTCCACTGTTTGCTCGCGCTCACGCAGCTCATCCGTCATACGTCAACTCACTCCTCTTCCGGAGCCAGCTCGGCCGTGCGCAGTGGCACCACGCGAGAGGCTCGGACCCGTGGTAGCGATACCTGGAGTAGGCCCTGCTCGTACACGGCCTCGACGGCATCGAGTTCGATGGCGAAGGGCAGCAGAACCTCGGTCATGAAGGGGCCGTAGAAGATCCCCATCTCGTGATACGTCTTCCTCTGCTCGCCATCGCGCGGCCGGCGGATGCCAGAGATGCGCAGGACCGCATCGTCGACGACTACTTGCAGATCCTCGTCCCGCACCCCCGCGACCTCGACGCGGACAACCAATCCATGCTCGTCCTCGAAGACTTCAGTGGGTGGGCGCCAAACACCGGCCTGTGAACGGAGCAGCGGGCGAAATCCGATCACCCACGACTGGAAAACCTCAGCCATCTCTTGTTGAATCCGCCCCGTTTCGTGCCGGCCGCGACGTCGGATGATCAACATGGCCGTGTCCTCCCGCACCCTCCACCAGCGGCTTCGAGACGTGATGCCGGCACGGCCGGCAGACCCCCGCTGGCCACGCCCCGAGTATAGCAGGTCACGCTACATGTTTCCACAGGACGTGGAGCAAATTTGCGTCGTGTTATAGCAGCTTCCAGCCGTAGAGCAGGATGATGGCGGTCAAGCCCCAGAGGCCGATGGCGGTAAGGAGCGGCAAGTCCGTAAGGAGCACCTGCTCTGGCACTCCCCCCTGCTCGCGACGATACACGAGGTAGAGGTAGCGAAACATGCCGTATATCACGAAGGGGATCGTCATCATCATCGCGTGGTTGTCCGGCAGGTTCGGAGCGGAGAAGGTGTAGAGCGAATATGCCATCAGCGTGGCGGCCGCAGTCACGGTGAGGAGCGCGTCGAGCAGCGGGACAGTGTAGTCGTCGAGATTCCGGCGGTGATTGGCCGCCTGCTGCTCCAGAAGCACCATCTCGTGGCGCCGCTTCGCGAACCCGAGGAAGAGCGCGAGCAGTACCGTGCAGACGTAGAGCCACGGAGAGAGAGGCACCTGCACGGCGACGGCGCCGGCGACCGCGCGCAGCACGAATCCCCCGGCGATTGCGAGCACGTCGATCAGCACCAGGTGCTTGAGCACCAGAGTGTAGAGGCCGATCAACATCACGTAGGCGCCGAGCACAGCCAGCAACTTGGGGCCGATGAGCACCGACGAGACCACCGCAACGACGAGCAGGATGCCGATCGAGAGGCGAACGGTGCTCGCGCCGATCCGGCCAGCCGCGATCGGGCGATAGCGTTTCAGGGGATGCTGGCGGTCGGCTTCGGCATCGTGCCAGTCGTTGAAGAGGTAGAGGGCACTCCCAGCAGCGCAGAACGCGAGCATCGCCACCGTAGCTCGCAGCAGCGCGTGCCAGTCGGTCAAGAGGCCGCCGAAGACAAGTGGTGCGAAGACCACCGCGTTTTTGATCCACTGGCGGGGCCTGAGCGAGACCAGCAGATCGACCCAGCGCGCCGCCGTTGCCTCGAGAGACAGGACTCGGCTGCGTTCGAGATCGGCCATCTCACCGCCATCCAAAGCCAGCTAGCTCGCGTGCAGCGCCTCTTCATGGTACACGTTGTCTGCGTTCCAGATCATCCAGGAATCTAAGCCGGCATCCTCCACCGCCTGGATCTGCGCGCGTACCTCGTTCGGGCCGTACTCGATCCCTGGGCCGTACGAGAAGTCCTGCAGCCAGGGCCGCAGCTTGCGAACATGCTGCGGGATCCGCTCTGCCCCGTTCTGCAAGCTCCAGAGGATCACTTCATATGGGTGATCGTTCGGGATCTCGAAGCCCATCGACCCGGGATAGAAGTGCGAAGGGTAGATCATCGGACAGATGTAATCGACCCGTTCAGCCACGACTTCGAGGACCTGGCCGATGCCGCTGTCTCCCAGCTCCCAGAGAGTGAGTCCGAAGATATCCGCACCCAGGTAGGCCCGCGTCGGGGCGAGGGCTAGGCGAGCGCGCTCCAGGAACTCGCCGATCGCCTGCGTGCGTGTCTCACGATTGTGCTCAACCCCGTATTCGGCCCGGTCGAGCGGTCCGTCACTCGGGAAGCGGATGTAGTCGAGCTGGATCTCATCGAAGCCGAAGCTCGCCGCTTCGAGGGCCAGCGCGATGTTGTAGTCCCATACCTCCGAGCGATGTGCATTGACCCAAGCCAAGCCGTTCCATGTTCGCCACAAATCGCCCGTTGCCGCATCTTTGATGGCCCATTCGGGCTTGGCCTCTGCCAGGATCGGATCTTCGAACACCACGATGCGGGCGATCGCGTAGATGTCTCGCCGGTGTAGCTCCTCAACGATCGCCTTCGGGTCCAGGATGGGCAAAACGGCGCCGATCTCCTGAGCGAGCTGCACCTGGCTGTCGTAAAACACGCGCCCGGTGCTGTCCTTGAGGTCGACGACGACGGCGTTGACCTCGGTTCGCTCGACCAGCGCCAGCCGCTCGGCCCAGGCCTCCGGATTCGCTGCCACTGCCGCGTTGATGTAGATGGCCCGGACGCTGATCGGCTCGAGCTGCGCTGCCACGCGCATCTCGGCGCTCAGAGGCACCACCGCTGCGCGGTACCCCGGTGCTTTGACGACGATCTCACCCTGCTCCGGTGCCCCGGTCAGGCGAAACGTGCCCATCTCGTCCGTCGTCGCGATCGCGTTCCCGATAGCAACGGTGGCTCCCTGGATCGGCTGACCGTCCGGATCGGTCACCTGCCCGGTGACAACGTCCGGCCTCAAAGCGACCGAGACGGCTGTCTGCCTGCTCAGATCGATCCGAACATCGGCAAACTCGTCGTGCTCGAAGGCCAGCGTCGCCCCCTCTGGAACTCCACGCAGCGCATAGGAGCCGTTCGAATCGGTAGTCGTCTGAGTCACCACCTGGTCGCCGGAAAGGGCTTTCACGGTGACGCCGGCTAATGGTTCCCCGTTATCTCGACGAGTGACGACCCCACGGACCACATTCGGACGCATTCGGACACGTGCGGATCGCTGGTCAGGAGCAATCTCCAGCGTGACCGGATCATAGTCTTCTTTCTCGAACACGAGACTCGCGGAACCTGAAGCCTCGATGCGCGCTTCACCCGCCTCATCGGTGACGGCTTCCGCCTGCCCGGCTCGCACGTGCACGCCAGCGAGCGGCTGCTCCGTGTAGGCATCGAGGACCGTCACGTGCAATCGCTCATCACGGATAAGCACAACGTAACCGGTGGTTGCCAGCAGCACGATGAGCGGCAGACCTAACATTGCCAGGCTGAGCTTCCAGCTCAGCCAGTGCCAGCGACGTCTCCGGCGCAACCCGAATGGTGATGGTTCAGTCCGCACGCCACCTCCCCATCCCGCAGACCTATCTCACCGATTGCAGAGAAGTGATAGGGCACACACCGTTGGGCTGCAGTATGCCATACTGACAAGCGGGCGCCTCCGGACGGCGCAAGCGGAGCTCTGAAGCCGCGAAGGATCCGGCGAGGTGAGCTGCTCGCGCGCGTTTGACTGCGCGGAGTCACCCGCCTGTGGCCTCTGTGAAGCTGTTCACCTATAATCCCCCTGGCCGGTAGACCGGCGCGTGGAAACGTAGCATATCGGTTCCGTGGCATGGGAAGGCTGGAGGCTACTTGGACTTCGGTACCGTCCTGGAGGCGATGCGGCCCGACCTCAAGCGGGTCGAAGACCGCCTTCTCGAGGAGACAGCGCTGGAATATCCCCTCGTCGGGGATATTCTTCGAGGCTTGATCGGTGCCGGGGGAAAGCGTCTCCGGCCACTCTTGGTGCTCCTCGCTGCCCGGGCCTTCAACTACGACCTGGACCGCCTGGTCCCCGCCGCGGCAGGAATCGAGCTCTTGCACACCGCCTCACTGATCCACGACGACTCGATAGATCATGCCGAGCTACGACGAGGGCAGCCGACGCTCAATTCGGTTCTCCCACCGGAGGTCGTCATCATGGTGGGGGATTACATGTTCGCCCGTTCAGCCATGCTCGCAGCTTCCACCATGAACCCGCGAGTGCTGGCCGTCTTCGCGAACTGCCTCGGCAGTATCTGCGATGGCCAGCTCCGCGAGATCTTCGCCGCCCGCCGAGCGGATGTGAGCCTCGACGACTATCAGCGCCGTATCTACGGCAAGACCGCCGCGCTCTTCGCCGGCTCGGCTGAGATCGGAGCGATCCTCGGAGACGCGACTGACAAGGAGATCGACGCGCTCCGCCGCTACGGCGGGCACCTCGGTATGGCCTTCCAGATCGTGGACGATGTGCTCGATCTGCGCGAATCTACTGACCATATCGGCAAACCTGCCGGGCACGACCTGCGCCAGGGCACAGTGACGCTTCCGACGATGCTGTTCCTTCAGAATCGTCTCGGAGACGCGAGCAGCCTGGCGCTCGTGGAGCATGTTTTGACAGAGAGCGCGCCCGGCGACCACGAGGTTGCTGCCGCCGTCTTAGCGATCCGGCGATCCGGCGCCATCGAGCAGGCGATCGAGCTAGCCTGGCAGTACGTCGAGCAGGCTCGCGAAGCCCTGGAAGCGATTCCCGAAGGTGAGACACGCGACATGCTCGCGGCGCTAGCTGAGCATGCCGTGGAGCGTCACTATTGAGTGCCCCCCGGTGGGCACTTCCAATTCCCAACACCGTCCAGGAGCCGATAGCCAGGCATCACATCGCGATGAGACTGCGCTCGTACATCCTGGTGAAGAAGCGATCCCAGACACGCTCGCCCGGCGCGAGCTCTTCGAACTGTGCCGCCAGCTCGTGGGGCTGAGCGGGCGTAATCAGGATCGTCGAAAGCTTCTGAACATACCGCCGCTCGACCGCCTGATCCAGGAACTGCAACTCGTGCCGGTGGTGCGGCGCGACTCCCGCGATGATCAACAGGTCGGAGATGATCATTCGGGCCATGCTGTCTCGAGAGATGCGTGTCGCGATATCGTACTCCCGCTTCGCGCGCCCCTGGAGCGGCAGCGTCCGCTCGGACATCGCCTGCAGCTCCACCTCGACCATGTAGGCGTTCAAGGCAAAGTCCCGCCATGGGATGTAGTAGTACGTGATGAGCGGTTGGTACTCCGATAGCCGCCCCAACATGAAGGTGACGATGCGGGTTCCGCGCGAGCCGCCCGCATTGAAGATAAACCAGCCGTGACCCGCGCGCAGGTGCTGCATGATCGAATCGAAGTACTGGGTCAGCCGGGCCAGGAGATCGACATCTTGAAGCGACGGCTCCTCACGGATCTCCAGCTCACTGGACACGTCACGCCTCCATGCTGTCATCCCGCTCTCGACCGAGTGCAGCGCCCCGCTGTCAGCACGTGCCTCGGTGAATTATGTACTACGCCTCTCACCCGGGTCGTCAACAGCGCTTCAGACCATCGGCACCCCGAGCGCTCCAGCGAAGAGCGCGCCGAAGCGATGCACATCCACTTCCAGAGCAACCAGATGCTCGGATGCCGCGCTGTTGCTCCGAACCATCGTCGTCTGTCCGGCCGTGCTCCATAGGCCAGTATCGACGCTCACCGCTGTCCGCTCGCACCTGATCAGGTCGGGGTAGGCAGCGACTGCCACGGCAAGCGGATCGTGCAGCGCGTAACTCTCGAGCTGCCGATGCTCGAATGCCCAGGACGAGACGCCGGAGATCAGGCGCGGCTCAGGATGATCGAGGCCACGACACCGCTCCCACTGTTGCCGTGTGAAGCGTACCTGCGTGGTGACGTCGAGACCGACGAAAGTGATCGGGAGCTGGCTCCTCGCTACGAGAGCCGCCGCCTCCGGATCGACGAAGACGTTGAACTCCGCCCAAGGCGTGACGTTTCCGGCGACGGTAAACGCGCCACCCATGATCACGACCCGCTGCAGAAGTCGCGGCAGTTCGGGCTCGAGCAACAGCGCCACGGCCAGATTGCTGAGCGGCGCCAGACAAACCAGAATAAGCTCGCCCGCATGTTCCCGGGCTGCTTGGATGATGAACTCCGGCGCGTGGGCGCCAACCATCCGACCAGGTGACGGCGGGAGCTCGAGTCCTCCCAGACCGTTCGGTCCGTGGTAGGCCATCGCGTCGCGATGCGGCCGGACCAGCGGCGCGGTGAGGCCGGGCGCGACCGGCACATCGCCGGCCCCGAGGAAGTGAAGAACGCGCCGCGTGTTCTCGGTCGCTCGCTGCTGATCGACGTTGCCGGCAACCGTCGTCACCCCGATGACGTCGAATTCAGGGAGCCGACAGGCAAGCGCGATCGCCAACGCATCATCGACGCCGGTATCCACATCGAGGATGACTGGTGCGGGGCTCTTCGACCTCATCGCGGTCCGCCTCTCCAGCGCACTGGCTCTCGTTCTGCGCAGGTAGCATACACCCATCGCAAGGCGACGCCAGAGCGGATGCTATACTGCGATACCGATGAGCGGGCCTGAGTTGTGTGGTCCTGAGGAGAGCGTGCGCCTGCGTCGAATTGCTGAAATCCTCTGCCTGATCACTGTTGCGGCAGTGCTCCAGCCCGCCTCCTTCGCTTCGGCTACCAGCACGCCCCTGCCGTATCGCCTCGAGCCGGCGATGACCTCATCCGTCGGTTTCCAGCAGCGTAACCTCGTGGCCTCCGGATCGATCCTGGTCTGGGAAGACCACCGCAGCGGCACCCCCGAAATCTACGCGTACGACCTGGATGATGGACGCGAGTTCCGCCCCGATCGCAGCCCTGGTACCCGGCAGGAGCCAGCGATCTCCGGGACGACGATCATCTGGGTCAGTGGTGCCGACCCGAAGCAGCGGAGAATCGTCGGAGTCGACCTCTCCCGAGGCACTCCACTGGTCGTGACGAACCAGCCTGGTGAAGTGCGTGAGCCGGTGATCGACGGCGACCTCGTCGCCTGGCGCGGGCGACGCAACGGGCACTGGGATATCTTTGCCCGCCGGCTCGAGTCAGAGCAGGTGATCCAGATCACCAACGATCAAGAGAACCAGGCACATCCCTCGGTGAGCGGCGATACCGTCGTCTGGCAAGACTTTCGCGATGGCGACTGGGATATCTACGCCTGGGACGCTGGGAACAACCGGGTGACGCCAGTCACCTCCACGCCCGAGGACGAAGTCGACCCGGTGATTTCCGGCGATTGGATCGTGTTCCGGCGCTTGCTCAGGAGCGGTGGCCCGCCGCAGCTCGTCCTGCACCACCGTCCTTCGGGAGAGGAGCGCATCCTGGTCGAGGATCACCTGGTCGGCAAGGCGGCGATGCACGGCAACTTGATCGTCTGGGAAGATTGGCGCAGCGGCCTACCGGATGTGTACGCCTACGACATCGAGCACCAGCAGGAGTTCGCCGTGGCTCGCACCCAGCAGGCGGTGATGCCCTGCGTCTCGGACGCGCTGATCGGCTGGATCAGCCAGATGGCGAGCGGCCAGGGGCGCGTACAGGCGCTCAGCATCGTCCAGCGCCTGCCGACCGACCCACAGGAGCCACCGGCTGTTCCCTCGGCCGAGCGTGTCTACTTTCCCGAAACCCAACACTTCATCTCCGCTGGATTCAAGGCGTTCTGGCAAGCCAACGGTGGTGAGCGAATCTTCGGGTATCCCCTGACCGAGGAGTTCTCGATCACCGACCCCAACACCGGCGAGCAGGTAGTGGTCCAGTACTTCGAGCGCGCGCGCTTCGAGTACCGCGCCTCGGCACCCGAGGGACAGCGGATCACGCTGGGACGCCTTGGCGTCGAGCTGACCAGCGATCGCGCATTCCAGCCAGTACCGCCGTTCGAGAGCACCGCCGAGAGACGGTATTTCCCGGAGACCGGCCATTCCCTGGCATTCGGCTTCAAGGAGTTTTGGGAGAGCCACGGCGGAGTGGANGTCGAGCTGACCAGCGATCGCGCATTCCAGCCAGTACCGCCGTTCGAGAGCACCGCCGAGAGACGGTATTTCCCGGAGACCGGCCATTCCCTGGCATTCGGCTTCAAGGAGTTTTGGGAGAGCCACGGCGGAGTGGAGATCTTCGGCTACCCGATCAGCGAGGAGTTCACCGAAAACGGCCGCACGGTACAGTACTTCGAGCGCGCCCGCTTCGAGTACAACCCCAATGCCCAGGACGACGACTCGCAGGTGTTGCTGGGGCTGCTCGGCCGGGAGGCGCTCCAGCGCATGGGCTGGCTGCCCCGTCCGCCGACCGATACCACGCTGCTCACGAAGTAGTCCCGTTCGCGCGAAGCGCCAGCGAAACCCTGTCTGCGGTGCATAACCTACCGGATCATCGCGAGATAGAGGTCGTTGACGTTGGTTCCGGTCGGGCCGGTGACCAGGAGTGCCTCCGCGGCTGCTAACCCCCGGGCGCTGTCGTTCTCCCGCAGGAGCTGCTTCGGGTCGAGGCCGGCCCTCCTGATCGCGCCCGCTGTCTGGCCGGTCACTACCCCACCAGCCGCCCCGGAGATTCCGTCGTCTCCGTCCGAGGCGAGGCTGGCGACCGCGACGCCCGACACACCGTCCAGCTCCAGCGCCGCGGCTAGCGCCATCTCGGTGTTGCGGCCACCAGCTCCCTGGCCACGTACCGTCACGGTCAGCTCGCCGGTGCCGATGAGACAGACCGGCGGGTGCCACGGCTCACCCCGCTCGTGGATGTGCCGGGCCAGCGTACACCAGAAGCGGGCGAACTCCCGTGCCTCGCCGACGAACCGATCGCCGAGTACGACGCTCTGGTACCCTCGCCGCTCCGCGGCACGCTTCGCCAACTCCGCCAGTCGACGAGCATCGGCCAGCACGACATTCTGGGCAACGTTGCGCACCGGATCCGGCTGCCACGGCTGCTCCAGCGCGCGGCGCACTGCCACAGGCAACTCTTCCCAGATCCCCAGCCCTCTGATCGTGTCACCCGGATCTGCCAGTACGGGCCCTGGATCGACGCTCGGCCCGCTGGCGATGACCGGCAGCGGGCTCCCGAGCACATCGGAGATCAGCAGGTTTACGACTCGTGCCGGAGCAGCGGCGCGAGCCAGCCCTCCTGCCTTGATCAGGCTGAGTCGCTGTCGCACTGCATTGAGCAGCCAGATATCGGCACCGGCTCGCAACAAGAGCTGTGTCGTGCTGGCCAGATCGTCGAGCGTGATGCCGGGCCGGAGCGCTTCCACCAGCGCTGAGCCTCCACCGGAAATCAGCGTGAGCACTAGATCGTCCCGCTCGAGACCGCTGACCGCTGCCAGCACCGCCTGACCGGCCGCCAGGCTACTCTCGTCAGGAACCGGATGGCTCGCTTCTCGCACCTCGAAATGGGTGAGGCCAGCGTGAACCGCGAAGCCCCGCTTGGTGACGACTAGGCCCCGGTCGATCCGGCAGTTCAGCGCCCGCTCGGCGCCGGCGGCCATCCCGATCGCCGCCTTGCCGATCGCCACAACGACCAGTCGAGCGCCCGGTGGTAGCGAGTAGCGTTCCCCCTGGATCTGGATCGCGCCAGCCTCGAGCTGCAGGGCTCGCTCTACCAACCGCTCGGCGCGGAGTTCAGCGATAACCGTCGAGAAGATCTGTTCGACATCAGCGCGGGCCTGTGCCGGCTCCACTCAGAGTGCGATCCTCTCTGGCGCGCAGCCCGTCGAGTACCTCCTGCAGGTCATGCGGGAGCGGCGTCTCCAGCTCGATCGCTTTTCCAGTACTGGGCAGCATGAACTTGAGGTAGGTCGCGTGCAGGAACTGCCGTGGCACCGGCACGACGAACCCGCGCCGCCCATACACCTCGTCCCCCACGACTGGATGGCCGATAAATGCCATGTGCACGCGGATCTGATGCGTTCTGCCTGTCACGAGCGTCAGCTCGAGCAGCGTGGCACAGCGGAAACGTTCACGCACGCGGAAGTGCGTCACCGCCGGCCGTCCACCGGGCACGACTGCCATCCGCTTGCGATCCCGTGGGTCTCGACTGATCGGGGCGTCGACGGTTCCCTCGTCTGGCTCGACGACGCCGTGAACCAGAGCCAAATAACGCTTGACGACGGAGCGGCCCTGCCACTGCTTGAGGAGCGACAAGCGAGCGTCCTCGTGCTTGGCGACGACGATCAAGCCGGATGTGTCCTTGTCCAGCCGGTGCACGATCCCCGGCCGATCGCTCGGTCGGAGCCGCAAGTCGGGGCGAATCGCTTTGAGCGCGTTCACGAGCGTGTCCTGCTCGTGTCCCGGGGCCGGGTGGGTGACCACTCCTGCCGGCTTATCGAAGACGATGATGTCCTCGTCTTCGTAGAGGACCGGGATTGGGAGATAGACCGGTTCCAGCTCCTCAGGCGGCTCGACCGGCGGCAACATCACCACGATCTGGTCGCCGGCGCGCACCCGGTGGGCCGGTTTGGCGGGCTGGCCATTGACCAGGACATCGCCGGACTTCATGAGCGTCTGGGCGAAGCTCCGGCTTACTCCGGTGACGCGGGCGGCGATCAGCCGGTCGAGCCGCTCGCCATGCTCCCTCTCCGAAACGTCGAGCACCAGACGAACTGCGTCACTCATATCGCTCGTTGCACGCTGCCGCGCGGCGCGCTACCTTCTCCCGTCCTGCTGCTCCGCCTGGCTTGCTCGCTGCGCATCGCTCCGCACGAGCACCACGAGCAGAATCGCTACGCCGATCGTGATCGCGCTGTCGGCGAGGTTGAAGGTAGGCCAGAACGGCACGTCGATGAAATCGATCACGAAGCCGTGGCGGAGACGGTCGACCACGTTCCCCAGTGCTCCACCGATTTGCAAGCCCAGCGCCAGCGCACCCCAGGGCGTCGCCGCGGCCAGTGCGCGAAACCAGATCGCGAGAAGGAGCACGATGACGAGCGCGACCGCGGCGAGCACCGGGTTGCGTCCCTGGAACAGCCCGAATGCCGCGCCGGTGTTCTCCACGTAAAGCAACCAGAGCACGCCAGGTATCAGCTCGAGCGTCCTCCCTCCAGCGCTAGGCCCCAGCGTGGCCACCACCAGCGTCTTGGATATCTGGTCAACCACGAGCACCAACGCCGCTATGAGGCCGACCAGCGCGATTGGACGCCAAGTTGGCTGGGCGCTCGATCTGGCCGGTTGGGCCAGCGGCTCGGTCACATCGCACCTCACGCAGTCAACCGATGTGCAGGCTCGTTCACTCGTTCAGATGAAGCGAGCGAGGCAAAGCCCGATCTTAGGCCACGTGGCCTCACCGCTCGCCTCAGCTCTAAAGGACAATTGTAGCGGAAACCCGATCCGCTCAACCGAGGGTGCCCGGCTGCGACCGGCGAAGTCCGACATCCGGAATCCCCATGCGCGTGGCCAGGGACATGTCCCTCGAATTTCCTTGGCGCTCGAAGGTCAGCGTGACTACTATCACGGGTATGCGCCTGTGGACCGGCGCAGGTGAGGTGAGATGGCAGAAGAGGCTCTACGTCTGGTCATCGGCGGTGGCGGCACCGGCGGTCACACCCAACCGGGAGTTGCGGTGCTGCGCGCGCTCTACCGGCGCGTGCCGGTCGAGGCCCTGTGGATCGGCTCGCACGCAGGCCTCGAGCGCCAGGTAGCGAGCGGGGCTGGCATACCCTTCCGCGCGGTCTCCACCGGGAAGCTTCGCCGCTACCTGTCGGCCCACACGCTCGTCGACGCGATCCGTGTCCCGCTGGGGATCATACAGGCCTACCGCCACATCCGAGCCTTTCGCCCACACGTCGTCTTCGGCACCGGCGGCTTCGTGAGCGTGCCGGCAGTCATCGGTGGCTTCGCGGCAGGCTATCCGGTGCTGATCCATGAGCAGACGGCCACCGCCGGGCTCGCGACTCGGATCAATGCGCGTTTCGCCGATGTCATCGCGCTCTCGTATGTGACCAGCGAGCGCGCGCTGCGTACACGACGGGGCAAGGTGGTGGTCACCGGCAACCCTGTCAGGCCAGAGCTGCTGGACGGACACGCGGCGAAGGTCTACCAGGAATTCGGACTCGCGCCAGACCTGCCGATCGTCTACATCACAGGAGGGGCGCTCGGCGCGCACGCGATCAACCTGGTTGTCGAGCGAGCGCTCCCTCGCCTGCTCGAGCGCACCCAGGTCATCCACCAGTGCGGGCCGGCCTCGATGAACGGCGACTATCCTCGCCTGCTGGATCGACGGTCTTCGCTGCCAGCCGAGCTCGCGGCGCGCTACGTGGTGCGAGAGTTTCTGGGTGAGGAGCTGGCCGACGTCTACGCCGCGGCGTGGCTGGTCGTCGGGCGTGCCGGAGCGGGGACGATCGCCGAGCTGGCAGCTCTCGGCAAGCCGGCGGTCCTGATCCCTTTGCCTGGCGCGAGTGGCGATGAGCAGACGCTGAACGCTCGCATTCTGAGCGAGGCTGGCGCTGCCGTGCTACTGCCCCAGCGGGAACTGAGCGAGGCACGGCTGCTCGACGTCATTGGCCAGATACTGGATGACGAGAGCCAGCGTCTACGGATGGCGGCAGCGGCACGGCAGCAAGCCCGGCTCGACGCGGCCGACCGGCTGGCGGATCTCATTCTGGAGCTGGCTCGCCGGCCGGTGTCCGAGCGGACATTGGCGCGCTGAGCGACCGCTCGACCGCTTCGGCAATGGTCCTGGTCCAGACCAGTTCGATATTCGGCACGGAGATCGAGCCGTTGCCGCGCCGCTGCGGTACCACCGCGCGACGGAAGCCGAGCCGCGCCGCTTCCTGCAGCCGCCGTTCCAGGCCGCTGACGCTGCGCAGCTCTCCGGAGAGCCCGACTTCGCCGATCAGCACCGTCTCGGCATCGACGGGCACGTCCCGCGCGCTCGAGACGATAGCCACGGCGACGCCGAGGTCGATCGCCGGCTCGGCCACTCGCAGTCCGCCGGTAATATTCACGAACACATCGTGGTCTCCGAGCCGGACCCCAGCCCGCTTGCCCAGCACCGCCAGCAACATCTGCAGCCGGTTCACGTCGAAACCGGTCACGGTGCGCCGTGGCATGCTGTAACCGGCTGGGCTGGTGAGCGCCTGCACCTCGATGAGGATGGGACGCGTTCCCTCCAGGGTGACCACGACCGCTGATCCTGGCGTATTGCGCGCGCGCTCTCCCAAGAACGCCTCCGACGGGTTCAGGATTTCTCGCAGGCCAGCTTCGACCATCTCGAAGACGCCGACCTCATCGGTCGATCCGAAACGGTTTTTGACTGCCCGCAGGATGCGGTACTGCTGGAAACGCTCCCCTTCCAGGTAGAGCACCGCATCGACCATGTGCTCGACCACGCGGGGCCCGGCGATCACCCCCTCCTTCGTCACGTGGCCGACGATGAACACCGGAACCCGCGCTCGCTTGGCGTACTGCATGAGCCGCGAGGTGCATTCCCGTACCTGGCTGATGCTCCCGGGGGACGATTCCAGCGCCTCCACATACACCGTCTGGATCGAATCTACGACCAGTACCGCTGGCCGCAGTTCCTCGGCCGCCTCCAGCGCCGCATCCAGGCTCGTCTCCGGGAGAATGAAGAGCCCATGCCCGCTTACCCCGATTCGGTCGGCACGCAGCTTCACCTGCTCGGCCGACTCCTCGGCGGCCACATACAGCACCGAGCCGGCGCTCGTCGTCAATGCATCGGCTGCCTGCAGGAGCAACGTCGACTTGCCGATCCCAGGGTCGCCGCCGAGGAGCACCAGCGAGCCAGGTACGAGCCCGCCGCCCAGTACCCGGTTGAGCTCCCCGATCGCGATCTGGTGGCGTGTCTCGGCGGCACTCGACACCTCCGTGAGTGGCCGCGGGCGCGCAGCCGCGCCGCTGCTCGCACGCTGCGAGCCAGACGGCTTGCCAGGCAGGAAGGTCTCGACCATGCTGCCCCAGGTATCGCACGAGGGACAACGCCCGTAGTATCCAGGACTCTCGAAGCCACACTGCTGGCAGACCCAGATCGTCCGGCCCCTCCCGCGCCCGCGTGTCATCGTCCGTCATCCTCCGGTGATTGGCTGAGATACGAACTGTTGTTCGCATTGTACCAGCAGCGCAACACCGCTGCCAGCCTCGCTGAGCAGACGTGCTGTATGAGCGTGGGAAGCTCGATGGGTTGGCTCGGATCGCCCCCGGCGCGCCGCGTACCATCGTTGTGTGTCGTGACGGAGGAGGCTGCCAGTGCGGCCCCGGAGTAGAGCGAGACGATGGTGGGAATTCCCGACGCCCTGACAAGGGCAGCGATCCTGCTCTTGGTTGCCCTGATGGCCAGCTACCTCCTCGGGCGGGAGCAGAAGGATCGGCTGGTTCGATCTCGTGCCGAATGGCTCCGGCTCGCGCTCGGCCAGCGCTATGCCGAACCGCGCCTGGCTGCCACCGGGTACGGGTTCACAGCAACGGCCCAGTTGCCCGAGGGGCCAGCACGCCGGATCGACGCCTCGCTCTTCCTCCTGCCGCGTGAGATCCCGCCCCTCTGGCTGGTACGTGCTCTCGGGGGAGCAACGGATCTGTTGACCTTCTGGGTGAGCCTCCGCGCAGCACCCGCTGCCGAAGGCGATGCGTTCGATCTCCGAGTTCCTGTGGGCCGTCGCGCGGCTCGCCTGCTGCCGTCCACCTGGGTACACCGGCGCGAGCCGGGACTATTGCTCGCCGCTCCGTCCGAGTTGCACCTCGAACGCCTTCGCGAGCTCGCCGACGTGCTACGGCAAGACGGGCTGCTACCTGTCTTCGCCTCGGTGCGATCCCAAGCCCCCCACCTTCAGGTCACGTTCCAGGCTCCGGCAACCCTCGAGCAATGCCGCGCAGCCGTGCAAGCCGTCTGGCTGGCCACACGCCTGCTAAGCAGCGAGCGCCTGCTCGATCCTGGTCTCCAGCCTGACCTGCATTGATCACAGCAATGCCTTGCCTTCGAGGCACGGCCGACGAGCACGGAAGACAGTAGCAGGGATGAAGAAAACGGCCCACCGCGGTTCCGCGGTGGGCCGTCCGGTTGCCGGCGATCGCTCAGGACACGGTGGTCAGCGCTTCGGCCGGCTCGATCGCGAGCAGGTCGTCGCGCACATCGATCACCACGGTGCTGCCCGGCTTGAAGCGTCCTTGCAGGAGCCCCTCGGCGAGCGGGTCCTCGATCAGGTTCTGGATGATCCGCCGCAGCGGGCGCGCGCCGAACTGCCGGTCGTACCCGCGCTTGGCCAGCAGATCCATGGCCGCTTCGGTAACCTCCAGGCTGATCTGCTGCTCGGCGAGCTGCTTGCGCACGCGCTTGAGCTCCAGGGATACGATCTGGCGGACATGCTCGGGCGACAGCGGGTGGAACACGATCACCGCGTCGATCCGGTTCAGGAACTCTGGGCGGAAGGTCTGCTTGAGCTGCCCGAGCACCTTGTCCTTCATGGCCTGGTACTCGTGCTGCAGCCGCTTCTCCTGGTTCTCGGCCGTGGCGAACCCTAGCGTGCCCTCGCGCTGGATCATCTCGGCGCCGATATTCGAGGTCATGATCAGGATGGTGTTACGGAAGTCGACTCGCCGCCCCTTGGCATCGGTCAGGCTTCCGTCCTCCATGATTTGGAGCAGCATGTTGAACGCCTCGGGGTGCGCCTTCTCGATCTCGTCGAGCAGGATGACCGAGTAGCTCTTCCGCCGCACGGCCTCGGTGAGCTGGCCACCCTCCTCGTAGCCGATGTAGCCCGGTGGCGCGCCCACCAGCCGTGAGACCGTATGCCGCTCCATGAATTCGCTCATGTCGATCTTGATCAGCGCGTCCTCGCTGCCGAACATGAACTCAGCCAGCGCCCGGGCCAGCAGCGTCTTCCCGACGCCGGTCGGCCCTAGGAAGATGAAGCTCCCGATCGGCCGCCGTGGATCCTTCAGACCAGCGCGAGCGCGCCGCACGGCCTTGGCGAGTGTCGCGATCGCCTCGTCTTGCCCGATAATCCGCTCGTGCAGCGCCTCTTCCATGTGGAGCAAGCGCTCGCTCTCCTCAGTCGCCAGCCGGGTCAACGGGATACCCGTCCACATCGAGACGACCTGGGCGATGTCCTCGTCCGTGACGACAGGCTCGTCCTGCCCTTGCTCCTCGCGCCAATGCTGCTCGAGATCAGCGATGCGCTGGACGAGCTGGCGCTCGCGCTCGCGGAGCTCGGCGGCAAGCTCGAACTCCTGGCCGGTCACGGCGGCGTCGAGCTCGCGCCGCAGCGATTCCAGCCCGCGGCGGGCTTCCTTCAGCGTCGGCGGCGAGGCCGACCGGTACATGCGAACTCGCGACGCGGCCTCGTCCACCAGGTCGATCGCCTTGTCGGGCAAGAACCGGTCGGTGACGTATCGCGAGGCCAGGATCGCCGCAGCCGTCAGCGCCTCGTCGGCGATCTTCAGCTTGTGGTGCTCCTCGTAGCGCTCCCGGATGCCGCGCAGGATCTCGATCGTCTCCTCGACCGTCGGCTCGTTGACCATCACCGGCTGGAACCGCCGCTCCAGCGCCGCGTCTCGCTCGATGTACTTGCGGTACTCGTCGAGCGTAGTCGCGCCGATCGTCTGCACCTCACCCCGAGACAGGGCCGGCTTGAGGATATTGGCCGCGTCGACCGCGCCTTCCGCCGCGCCAGCGCCGACCAGTGTGTGCAGCTCGTCGATGAAGAGGATCGCGCCGGACTCTTTGACCTCGGCCACGATCTTCTTCAGTCGCTCCTCGAACTCGCCGCGATACTTGGTACCGGCAACCAACGCGCCGATGTCGAGCGCCACCAGCCGCTTGTTCTGCAGCGGCTCGGGCACATCGCCGCTGACGATGCGCTGGGCCAGACCCTCGACGATCGCCGTCTTGCCCACGCCCGGCTCACCGATCAACGCGGGGTTGTTCTTCGTCCGCCGTGACAGGATCTGCATCACCCGCTCGATCTCGGTCTGCCGGCCGATCACCGGATCCAGCTTGCCGAGTCGCGCCGCTTCGGTGAGGTCGAACCCGAGCGCGTCCAGGTACGGCGTCTTCGTCTGCTGAGGTCGCTGCTGGTAGGCGCTCCCCTGGCTGACCACCTGGATCACCTGCTGGCGGACTTTCTCCAGGCTCACGCCGAGGCTCTCGAGCACGCCCGCAGCGATGCCTTCGCCCTCGCGTACGAGTCCGAGCAGCAGGTGCTCGGTGCCGATATAGTGGTGATTGAGCCGCCGGGCCTCGTCTACCGCCAGCTCGATCACCTTCTTCGCTCGGGGCGTCAGCCCGATCTCCCCGACGACAGTGCTATCGCCACGTCCGATAATGAACTCGACTGCGCTGCGCACCTTGGGGAGCTGCACCCCCATGCTCATGAGCACGCGCGCGGCGACGCCGTCCCCTTCGCGGACGAGGCCCAGGAGCAAATGCTCGGTGCCGATGTAGTTGTGGTTGAACCGCCGGGCCTCTTCCTGGGCCAGCGTCAGCACCTTGCGTGCTCGCTCGGTGAACTTTTCGAACTTATCAGCCATGATGCACTCCTCGGGCCTCAACCCTCGATCAGTCTCTGTCTCGTTCGACTCCCGGTCGGGTCAGTTCCGATGCCCATGCCCTGCGTGACACCTTCTAGTCTACTGAAACGGCAGCGATCCGTCCTATCTTCCATCGGTACCGATCGCCGGGTTTCCCTGAGGACTTCGGTACCGGAAGGCGCGAGGCCAATCCGGATGTGCTGGCTGCCGGTCCTGGGCGTGGATCGGGCCGGCGGGACCTGACAGTCCTGCAAGGAACCTCAGGCCCCCACACGGCGCTGCCGGCTGGGGGCCTTCTCGCCTGGCCGTGCCTGGGAGCACGACAACCAGGCACCTTGTTCGTGTGCGGGGGTCTGGCGGGATCGCGGGCTACGCGCCCTCACCATTATCGGCCGGAGGTGTCTCCGATTCGGCCTCCGCTTTTTCCTCATCGAGCTCGGCCGTCGGTTCGTCTTCCGGCTCGGAGTCTCCTTCTTCAGGATACGGCGTGATACCTCGATCGAGCAACTGTTGCTTGATCGCCACGCCCTCCGGCCCCAGTGCTGCTTCGATCTCTTCGTCGGCGGCCTCCAGCGCCTGGCGCAAGCTCAGCCCGATGCGCCTCCTCGCTGGGTCGATCCGGATAATCCTGACAATAACTTCGTCACCCTCGTTGAGCACCTCGCGCGGGTGCTCAACGCGCCAGCCGGCCAGCTCGGACACGTGGATCAAGCCCTCGATACCGTCTTCCAGCCGGGCGAACGCTCCGAAGTTGGCAAGCTGCGTCACCGTGCCCCGCACCAGTTGCCCGACGTTGTACGCGCTAGCCACGCGTGACCAGGGCTCTGGCTGAGTCCGACGGATGCTCAGCGCGATCTTCTTTTGCTCGGGGTTGACGGAGAGGACATAGACATCGACCTCGTCACCCACCTGGAGCACCTCGCTCGGGTGCTTCACTCGGCTCCATGAGAGCTCGGAGAGGTGGACGAGACCATCAGCTCCGCCGATATCCACGAAGGCTCCGAAATCGGCGATGCTCGTCACCCGGCCGCGCCGGACCTCGCCCTCGCGCAGCGTCTCGATGAGCTGAGCCTTGACCGCATCGCGCTGCTCCTGCACGGCCTGCCGCTCAGAGAGGATCAACCGGTTCCGATGCCGGTTGATCTCGATGATCTTCAGCTTCAGTCTGGAGCCGATCATCCGGGCCATGTCGGCCTGCTTGGTGCTCTCGTCACCACCGCGAATCGCAATGACCTGCGAAGCTGGGACGAAGCCACGCACCCCTTCGAGGTTGACCAGCAGGCCACCCTTGTTGTAGTTGACGACCTCGGCCTCGATGATCTCGCCAGCTTCGTAGACCTCTTGCAACCGCCGCCAGCTCTTCTCCTGCCGAGCCCGGTCGATCGAAAGGACAGCCTGGCCGGCCTGGTCTTCGGACTGCATCACGAACACCAGGATTCGGTCACCCGGCTGCAGCCGCGCCAGCTCCTCCGGCGACAGCGTCGAGAATTCGCGACTCGGAATGACCCCTTCCGACTTGCCGCCGATGTCGACCAGGATCTCGTCCCGGCCGATGGCCATGACCTGGCCCTCGACCACATCGCCGTACTTGAACACCCGGTAATCGTGGGCCGGGTCGCTCAGAAGCTCCTGCAGGGCGGACTGCCCGTCCTCCACGGGATCCTGCCCGAACGGGCGCGCTTGCCGGCCGGTCTGCACGTCGTCGATCTGCTCCACCATGAACCTTCCTCGGTGCCTCAGTTTCGCTAACCCCCTCCCGGGCTCGTCGAGAGACGCGGGAAAACGGCTAGCAAGGACACTCGATAAGTATAATAGCGCCCCTGCGCGAGGGCAAGCGGCCTATGACGCATCCTCGGGGCCGCCCCGGCGAACGATCACCTGTAGAGGCAGGCCCCCGTGCTTGCCCCTCGTCTCCCCGACGCCCCCTAGTGTTTGGGCAATCACCGGGCGACCACAGGGGGTCGCCCCTACCCGGTGACACCCTCGTCCCTTCCCGAGCCGGCTTCGGCTTAGTGCTCGAGTCGTTCCTCGACCCTCACGGCTAGCGCGTCGTTCGGCGGCTGCTCGAGCGATGACGAGGTGGCGGCGGCGAGCACGGACGCGAACGACCAGGCGGTCTCGCCGCTCATCCACGTGTGCGGTCTCGTTTCGAGCGGCACGGGCGACACCACGCTTGGGGACCCGTTCGATGTCGAGGTCTACTGGGACGCGGACGGCAGCGGCGATGTCTCAGCCGATGCCACCCTGCTCGACACGGTGACGGCAAGACATGTGTGCCGCAGGCGGAGTGAGAGCCGCGCGGGCACACTCCGAGCAGCCACTGGATCGCGCCTAATGGGCAGTCCGCTGCCCTCCGGGCTCGCTGCGAGCCGGCGCGCTCGCAGGGTCGCGGGCGCGGCCCGGCTCCCGCCACGGCTCGCTGTGGGGACGAGCCGGCCGCGAAGTCTCGAATCGCCTGGCCGCCCGTTGATGCTGGATGGAAAGCCGGTCAGCGAGGTTCCCGCCTCGCGGCGCTGACGTCTTCCAACGCCGCCAGCAGGCGGTGGAGCTCCGGCTCGTGCACCCATCCCATGTGGCCCACGCGCACGATCTTCCCCCGTAGCCGCCCCTGGCCGCCGTTCACCTCGATACCGTGACGCTCCCGCAACTCCCGCACGACCGTATCGGCGGCGAGGCCATCGGGCGGCAGCAGCGCCGTCACCGTCGGCGAGGCGTACGGCGGCTCGGCGAGCAACTGGTAGCCCAGCCGGGTGGCGCCGTCCCTGACGAGCTCGGCGAGCAAGCGGTGGCGCGCGAAGACCTGCTCCAGCCCCTCGGCCTCGATGAGGTCGCAGGCGGCCTGGAGCGCATAGAGCAGCGTCAGCGGCGCAGTCGACGGCAGGTCGCCCGTCTCCGCCTGCGCGCGGTACTCGCTGAGATCCCAGAACGCCCGGGGGAAGCCAGCTCGCTCGCTGGCCGCCCAGGCCCGCGGGCCGACGCCGACGATGACCAGGCCCGGCGGGCACATCCAGGCCTTCTGCGACCCGCTGAAGATGAGGTCGACCCCCCAGGCGTCCATCTCCAACGGCATGCCGGCCACGGCGCTGACCCCGTCGACGAGCAGGAGCGCGCCGTGTTGCCTGACCAGCTCGCCCACCTCCGGCAGCGGGTTCGCCACTCCGGTCGAGGTCTCGTTGTAGGTGTAGAGCACCGCCTTGACGTCCGGGTTCGCCGCCAGCGCCCGCCCGACGATCTCCGCTGTCGCCGCGCGGCCCCAGGGAACCTCGACGCGCTCCACCCGCAAGCCGAACCGCGCGGCCACGCTCGCCCAGCGCTCTCCGAAGTCGCCAGCGACGACCGCCAGCACGCGGTCGCCTGGGCAGAGCGTGTTCACCAGCACGATCTCCCACCCCGCCGATCCAGTCCCTGGCAGGACGAGCACGCTCCCGTCTGTCTGGTGGACACGCTCGAGTTGCCTGAGCAGTCCCTTGAAGAATCCGCGAAAGGTTGCGCCGCGATGGTAGATCATCGGACGCTGCATCGCCTGCATGACAGCCGGGGGAATCGGGGTCGGACCAGCGATCCGGAGGTCAGTCACCCGCATACGCGCTCCATCACCCGAACACGAGTCCAGCGCAGCGCGGGAGCGGAGTGGAGCCGCTCCCGCCCGGCCTAGTGTACCTCGTTGCGATCGGCGATCGGCAACGCGCGCTCGGCGAGACGCTCAACCAGCCTGTCGAGCCGCCGGCCGCTACTCTTCCAGCACCGGCAACGTAATCCGAGAGGCGTAGTCGTGCTGGTGGAGGACGATCTGCGTCGCCACGCGCGCCGCGGCCGCGCCCTCGGCACCCAGCTCGCCACCGGTGTTCAGGTTGCGATCCCAGTGCGGAAAATCGCTGCTCGACACCTGCACGCGGATCTGGTGCCCCCGACGGAAGACGTGCGCCGTCGGGCCGAGGTCGATCCGGTACTCGTGCACCTCTCCCGGTGTGATCAGGCTGGGCTGGCTGAGCGACTCCCGGAAGCGCGCGCGGACGATCCCCTGCGCGATGTTGATCGACTGCCCAGCCGGGCCGACGTCGCAGAGCTTGACGGTGAAGTCGGTGTCGTGGGCCGAGGAGGCGGCGTAGAGCGTGGCGCGCACTGGCCCCACCACCATAAGGTCTCGTTCGAGCGGCGCCGAGGTGTAGACCAGGACACCGTTGGAGATCTCCACGGCCGCCTGGTCAGCCGGGCCCATCGGGGCAATCGTCGCGAAGCAGCAGGATCGGCCCCCAGCGCTGGGCGTCGGGAAGAGCGGGTCGTAGGTATAGACGTCCGGCGGTTCGCCGCCGGGCGGATCGAGATTCAGCCGGCCGTTCCCGTTGATCGAGTTGGCCGCGCCGGCACTGTGCAGGTAGAAGTCTCGTTCGACGACCCCGGGTGGCGGCCAGTCGTCGAAGTCGCGCCACTCATTGATCCCCATGACGAAGACGGTCACCGGCGAGTCCAGGACACCGGTGTCCTCGTCCATCAGGAATTGTTTCAGCCAGCGCAGTTGCCACAGATCGACGATGTTGCGGGCCTCGGGCCCGAAGTCGACGCAGCCGGTCACCTGTCCCCACGGGAGGTGGTACCAGGGGCCGACCAGGAGCTTCTGCATCCGCCGCGCGTTCTCGTCGCCCGCCTCACGGCGCAGGCCAGCGAAGTTCTTCACCGTCCCATGGATGAAGATGTCGTACCAGCCTCCGATGTGCAGGGCGGCCACGGTGATCTGCGAGTAGTCCTCGTCGATGCTCCAGCGGCGCCAGTACTCGTCGTAACTCGAGTGCTCGAGCCAATCGAAGAAGTACGGAGCGAGGCCAGTAGCGGCCAACGGTGGATACTCCTTTAGCGGCAGGGAGCTGTACCAGGCAGGAGCCTGCATGAACGCGGCGGCGAGCTGGGCAGTCGCGGTGTCGTCACCGCGCCGCTTGGCAGTATCGATGGCTAGTTGCGTGGCCCAGGAGGCGCAGAAGGCGAGCGCGAACGCGCCGCCGTTGTACGTCCAGCCGTCGTAGTACTGGGAAGCGGTGAGCCCGGGACAGATCGCGCGCAGGCTGGGCGGCCGCTGGGTCGCTGCCAGGAGCTGTGTCGCGCCGACGTACGAGAAGCCGTACATGCCGACTCGTCCGTTGGAGCCGGGCAGCGATGCGGCCCACTCGACCGTGTCGTACCCGTCCTCGGCCTCGAAGGCGAACGGATAGAAGTCGCCCTCCGAGCGCCAGCGCCCACGCGTGTCCTGGACGACCACCATGAAGCCCTGGCGCGCGTACCACGCCGGGTGGTGATACGTGAGGTTCTCCGCCTGGGTCTTGTCGTACGGGAGTCTCATCAGCAGCACCGGGAACGGCCCGCCACGAGTCGGGCGGTAGAGGTCGGCGTAGAGCGTCGTGCCGTCTCGCATGCGGGCGGGGACGTCGTACTCCACCGTGATGTCGAGGTGGCGCCGATAGACCGCGTCCAGCGACATGGCCTCACCTCCCTGGTTGCCACTGGTTTCGGGATCGACGCTATCGCTGGCGCTCGGGACTGTCAAGCCCGCCGTGGCGGAGAGACTAGCCGCGATAGGGGGCGCACCTGCTGGCTCACGGCCAGGATCAGCGCGTGGATGGTCCAGAAGACCGTGGCCATGTGCGGGAAGCTGATGTTGAAGAAATAGTGATCGAAGAGCCCGATGAAGAGCGCCGCGCACTGCGCGCCGCCGAGCGCCAGAAGCAGATCTCCCGCTGGCCGGTCAGCGGCCTGGCGCCAGGCCCTCAGGCCGGCCAGCGCGATCGATCCCACCGCGAGCAAGAACGCGGCCAGGCCGAGCAACCCCATCCGCTCGGCCACCATCAGGTAGATGCTCGACACGCCCGTCCAGAGCGCGATCGTCGGCCCGTCGCCGAAGCCGACGCCGAATAGGGGATATTCGCGGATGATCGCGAGTGCAGTGCGGTACTCCTCCAGTCGCATCCTGGTCGCCGGGTCCTGCAGCGTGAAGCCCAGCCACAGCCGCTGGAAGAAGACCTCGCCCAGACCCAGCGCCAGAGCGCCTGCCAGGCCAGCGACGCCGGGGACAAGCATCCAGCGATAGCGCAGGACGGCAGCGAGCCCAATGCCCGCCGCCGCGCCGAGCCAACCGGCGCGCGAGTAGGTCAGAAGCAGCGCCGGGGCAAGCACCGCAGCGACGCCCCAGCAGAGCCAGCGCGGCAACACCGGCCGGCGGGCGATCCCCTGCACGACGGCCAGCACTAGCACGACCGCTACTAATCCGGCGAACGAGTTGGGGTCGACGGAGGTACTGGTCAGCCGCATCGGCTTGGCCGGGTCATCCTCGATGTAGCGGACGATCCGGTCGCTCGGATAGCCGTAGGGGATCAGCCTCGCCAGCGCCAGCAACGTGACCTGCGGGCCGGCGATGTAGAGGACGAGCCCGCCGAGTGCGGCCAGCCCGGTGACGACGAGCAGCACGGTCAGCAGCCGGCGCGCGTCGTCGATCGTCTGCGTCGTGCTCCAGACTACGTAGAACAGCAGCACCCCGAAGATGAACTTCATGTAGTCGTGGTAGGTCTGCGTGGTATACCCGCGCCCGAGCCCGAGCACGAACGCGAACAGCGTCACCACCAGGAGCAGGGCTACCCACAGCCCAGCAGTGTGAACCGGCAGGAGCCGGTCGCGCCGGAGCAGCGTCGAGAGCAGCCAGACGCCCAGCACCGCTGCGCTCGCGGTCTCGAGAAGCGCCGGCGTCAACACGACTTTGACCGGGATGACCGCGAACGGGAGCAGCGCGCAGATGGCGAGCACGACCCAGAGACCGGCTCGCGCGTCGGTGACGATCGCGATCCCCGCCACCAGCGCGCCGAGCAGGCCAGCGGCCGGAACCGGACCGAGCCACGCCGCCACCAAGCCAACTAGCCCGCCCCCGGCAACGGCGGTCACCGCCCCAGCCCCAGTCACCAACCACCCCGGCACCGGAGCCGTCGACACCGGCCAGACCGGCAAGCGGATCTCCCAAGCCCGCCGCGGCAACTCTGAACTGGGCGCCAATTCAGCCCGCTCGCCCCTCATCGATCGTCCGACCGCTCGACCAGCACGCTCCACTCCGCCTTGGAGAGCATACCGTCGCTCGCCAGCAATACCATCCCCTGGGCGCCACCCAAGCCGGAACGTAACCCGGCAAGCCTTCTGTCAATCTACACTGAGCACGTGCATGCTATCCTTGCGCTAGCGATGGCCGTGACGGGCAAGCACCCCGGCTTGCTCAGGCAAGACAGGACACGCTCATGGAGGTCAGCCGCTCATGAGGCCACCGCGCGATTCGTTGGACCACTGCCCGCTGGCCCAGACGGCATCGATCATCTGCGACGTATGGACACCGCTGATCATCCGCGATCTGTCTAAGGGCCCGAAGCGTTTCTCCCAGTTGCAGCACTCGGTCAGCGGGATTAGCCCCAAGACCCTCTCGACCAGGCTGAAACAGCTCGAGCAGCAGGGCATCATCCAACGCTTGTCCGAGCCGGCGTCGGCTCGCCCGCGCTACGAGCTGACGGCCAAGGGCCAGGCGCTGGTGCCGCTCATCCGCGACATGCGCGCCTACGGCCGGGCCTGGCTCGTCGCTGAGCCAGCGGGCAGGCAGAAAGAGGAGCTTACTCGGAGCGCGGCGGCGCGAGCGCGATGAGCAGCGCCAGCAAGGTGAGCCTGGTCGGGAGACTCTCCAGGTCGATGTACTCCGCGGAGCTGTGCGCTCCTCGCCCGATCGGTCCGAGGCCATCCAGCGTCGGCACCCCGATGAGCGCCGTGAAGTTTCCATCGCTCCCACCACCGCTCGCGAGCTCAGCGAACTCCAGCCCCATCGCTTGCACGATCGCCTCAGCCAACCTCAAGAGGGAATGCGTGCCGTCCAGCTTCTGCATCGGCGGCCGGTTCAGCCCGCCGCTCACCTCGGCCCTGGTATCCGGCACCCAGGAACGCGCGGCGATCTCGCGGATCGCCTGGTCGACCCGGGTGGCCTCTTCGTGGCTGGGCACTCGGACATCGATCTCGGCCATGGCGAGCTTAGGGACGACGTTCCTCCGCGTCCCGCCCCGCACCACGGTGACGTTGACGGTGGTGCCTTTCTCGAAGTCGTTGAGCTGGTGCCAGTGCACCGTCTTGTAGGCCAGCTCCAGGACGGCGCTGCGCCCGTCCTGCGGTGCCGCGCCGGCGTGCGCGGCCCGGCCGTGTACCGTGACCGAATACATGCCCACACCCTTGCGTGTCGCGAGCACCCCGCCCGGCTCGCGCCCCGGTTCCAGCACGTAGACGGCATCGGCCGCCCGCGCTGTCTCCTCGATGAGCTGGCGCGAGGTGGGGGAGCCGACTTCCTCGTCGCTGTTCAGGACGAAGACGAGATCCGGCCGAGCCAGGTCGGGGAAGCCGGCGAGCAGCTCCACCGCGTGGATGCCCAGCACCAGCCCGCCCTTCATATCCAGCACGCCGGGCCCGTAGACCCGGCCCTCGCGCACGGCCAGCGGGCGGGTCGCCGCCGTGCCGGCCGGATACACCGTGTCGAAGTGTCCGAGGAGCATCACGCGCCGCCGCCCGTCCCCAGGCAGTGTCGCTACGAGGTGGTCGCCGAAGCCGGTGGCCGGGTAGCGCTCGACTCGCCAGCCGCCCCGCTCTAGCATCACGGCGAGCTCGCAGCCGACCTGGTTCACCAGCGGGACATTGAAGGTGCCGCTGTCCAGGTTGACCAGCCGCGTCAAATCGCGCAGGTACGCTTCGACACGAGTTTGGGCCCGAGCGCCCACGCGCCCCGCCAGCTCACCTACCTTCGGGGGCACCATCGGTTCCATCCGTTGTCCTCATCCGATCAGGATCGGCTCGCGCTGTGGCGGCGCCAAGAACTCGCAGCCGCTCGCATGGACGATCACCTCTTCCTCGAGACTGACCCGACCGTAGCCGGGCACGCTCACCCCGAGTTCCAGGGTGTAGACCTGATCCGGCTCGACCCGATCGTAGGGCCTCCGTCCATAGCGCTCCCACCGCGGCCCGAGCAGGCAGCCACCGTCGTGGACGGCTCTCCCGACCTGGTGTCCGAGGCCGAACTTCCACTCTTCGGCTCCGGCCCGCGCGAATATCTCGCGGGCCACCTGGTCGACCTCCCAACCCATCACGCCCGGGCGCAGCGCCTCGGCGGCCGCCTGGATGGCGCCCGAGACCAGATCGAACGCCCTCAGCACCGGTTCCGGCGCGGCTGTCTCACCCTCGGCCAGGAAATAGAACGTCCGCTGCATGTCGGAACAGTAGTCCTCCTGCCGCACGCCGAAGTCGATCGCCAGGAGCTGTCCACGCTGGATGGCGATGTCGGTGGGACCAACGTGGCCGACCAGGGAGTCCGGGCCGGCGGTGACCGTGGGACAGTAATGCGGATCCCAGGCTGTCTCCAACCCTCGCTCACGCACCTGCCGGTGCATGAAGGCCGCGATCTCCCGCTCGGTTAAGCCCGGCCGCAGCCAGGCCCGCAGGGCGTCCCAGATCTCGAGCGTGGTCGCGACAGCCTGGCGCAGGCGCCGCTGCTCTTCTGCCGACTTGCGGCTGCGCACGCGCCTGGCGACGTCCTCCCCGCTACGAATGCGTGACCAGTACGGTGTCGGCTCCAGGATATCCTGGAGCAGCAGATACAGCCCGTGGGTAAGCCCGTCGGCCAGCACGTCGTCGCGAGAGTAGTTGAGCGCGATGGTTCGAGGGTCGTACCGCTCGAGCGCCTCGAGCAGCGGCCGGCTGACTCCTTCCACGTAGCCGACCACGTTGTCCCAGGCACCCGTCTGCCGAATGTTCTCCACGTCCCCGGTGCCGACGATCGCGGTGTGCTCGCCCGTCCGGGAGACCAGGAAGGCCGACTCCCAGGTCACGCTGGTGCCGACCACCAGCGGCAAGCTGGGGTCGCCGATCACGTCGCTCTCCCGCGCCATCAGCAACCAGAGATCGAGGTCGAGCTCCTGCAGCACTTGGGTCGCTTGGACAAGCTTCTCACGCACCAGATTGGTCGCGCTCATGCCGCCTTCCCCTCGCCACGACACCCCGGGCAACTCGCCGGCCACTCCTCCCGCTCGCAGGATGACGTTCCGGCAGAGGCCGGCAGCCTTCGTGCCGCAGGCTAGCAGGCTGGCTCGGCACGGTCAATTGCAGGAAGGCGAGTGGCACGCACGGGACGAGAGGAGGCTTGTCGCCGCGCCCACGGGTTTGCCGGGCCTGACGGTTGCCCGAAACGGAAAGAGCGTGGAGGACTGCGGCGGGAGAGCAGACGTGCCGACTAGGAGAGCGCCTCAGCCAGCAGCGGCCAAATCAACCGCCGATCTGGCTCATGCCCCGGCCGGTGTTCCGGTCGCCCTCGCGCAGCCCGTGGCCCCACGGCTTGCGCCAGACACCGAACCGGATCTGCTCGATCAGATCGTCCTCCGTGCCGCCGGAGCGCAGGATCTCGCGCACGTCCACCTCGTCGTTGCGGAGCAGGCAGAGGCGCAGCTTGCCATCGGCTGTCAAGCGGATGCGGTTGCAGAAGGCGCAGAACGGCTCGCTCACCGGGCTGATGAACCCGAGCGTCCCCTGCGCGCCCGGGATCTGGTAGACCCGTGCTGGGTCGCCGAGTGGCGCCTCCAGCCTGATCAGTTTGCCGTGGACTCGTTCGATCAGCTCGATCGTCTCCGCGGTGGTCACCAGCCCAGTGTCGTGGACGTCAGCGACCCCCTCGAGAGGCATCACCTCGATGAAGCGCATCTGCCAGGGACGATCGATGGTCAGCGCGGCGAGATCCGGCACCTCGTGGTCGTTCATGCCGCGCACCACCACGGCGTTCAGCTTGATCGGCGTGAGACCCGCGTCCTCGGCCGCCGCGATCCCGGCCCAGACCTTTTCGATCTTGCCCCCGCGGGTCATCACCTTGTAGCGGATCGGATCGAGGGTATCGATGCTGATGTTGATACGCCTGAGACCGGCCGCCTTGAGGTCGTGCGCCATGCGCTCCAGCAACAGCCCGTTCGTGGTCATCGAGATATCTTCGATGCCGGGGATGCGGGCGATCTCGCGCACGAGGTCGACCACGTGGGGCCGGATGGTCGGCTCGCCGCCAGTCAAGCGGATCTTGCTGAATCCGATTTTGGCGGCCGCCCGGATGACGGTCAGCAACTCCTCGTCGGTCAGCAGCTCCTCGCGCGGCGCGAACTTCGCCCCGTGGGCCGGCATGCAGTAGACGCAGCGCAGGTTGCAGCGGTCGGTGAGGGAAACGCGCAGGTAGGTAATCGGGCGACCGTAGGCGTCGCGAGTAATGCGCTCTCCGGCCCGGGGTACCGCGCGGTCGTCCTGGATCTCCGGCTGCACCAGCACTTGGGCTGCCATCAGCGCTACTCCTTTCGGACCGGCGCATCGAAGCTCAGCGCGTTCTCGCCTACCCCGGTCGCAGGGATCGCTTTGCTATCCTCACGATAGCATAGTGTCGCGCCACGCGCAACAGATGCCGGAAGTCGTTTGACGTCGGTTCGAATACTCTGCTACAGTTCAGAGTTGCGGGCGCTCCCGTTGCGTTTGCGCACCTGGAGTCTACTGGAGCGCCCCTGTTTCGCGCACCGAGACAATGAGCGTGTCGGGATCACACGAGGGGTTGGAGTCGGGAGACGATGATCAAGCTGCGACTGCGGCGGATGGGAAGGAAGGGCCAGCCACACTACCGCATCGTGGCGGCGGAGGCGAGCTGGCCACGCGATGGCCGCTTTATCGAGGCAGTCGGCTACTACAATCCACGAACCGAGCCGGCGACGATCCAGGTGAACGCTGAGCGCGCGCGCTACTGGCTGGAGCACGGTGCCCAGCCGACCGAGACTGTGCGCTCGATCCTCGTGAAGGCCGGTGTGTTGCCCGGCCGCCAGCCGGAGGCGGCCAACAAGCCGGCGTCTTCACAGAAGTCGTCGGGGCCGGCTGCGTCGGCGGCGCCGTCCGAGGCTGCTGCCGAGCAGTCGCTCTAGCACGAGGTACGGGCCATGTCCGGCACAGGCCCGGCCCGGCCCTACCAGCGGCGTCCCGGCCGTCCTCCCGACCGCGCCGCCGATCCGCAGCGAGCGGTGAGCGAGCTGAGCGGCCTGATCCGGTACCTGGCCAGCCAGCTCGTTGAGCGACCCGACGCCATCCAGATCAGATCGCGCCGCCGCGGCCGGGCAGTGATCATCCGTCTCTCGGTAGCGCCTGATCAGCTCGGCAAGGTGATCGGTCGTGAGGGACGCATCGCGCGGGCCATGCGAACCCTCTTGAGCATCACCGCTATTCGTTACGGGGTACACGCCAGCTTGACGATCGATGACCAGATCGAGCCGGAGCAGCAACCTGCCACCGAAGCGTGAGAGCCAGACGACGCAGCTCTCGATCGGTCGGATCGTGGGCGCATCCGGCTTGCGTGGGGATGTGCGCCTGCGCATCTGGACACACTTCCCGGAGCGGATTCCCCGGCTCGAGCGCGTCTATCTCGAGGGCGAAGAGAGCCCCAGACGTCTCCTCGGCGCGCGGCTCCAGGGCGACATCGCCGTGCTTCGGCTGGAGGGGATCGCAACGCGCGAGGCAGCCGAGGAGTTGCGTGGCCAAATCGTGCGCATCGACCTGGAACAGGCTGCCCCGCTCGGAGAGGACGAGTACTACCAGTTCCAGCTTCTGGGCCTCGAGGTGTTCAACGAGGCCGGCGAGTCGCTCGGCGAGCTAGTCGAGATCATCGAGACCGGCGCCAACGATGTCTACGTCGTTCGCGGCAGCCGTGGCGAGACCCTGCTCCCCGCGCTCCGCTCAGTCATTCTGGACGTCGATCTCGAGCGGGGCCGGATGACTGTGCGCCCCCCGCTCTACTACGAGGACACGGAGCCCTGATCCGGCTGCGTCCGGCCTCGCCGCTCGCGCAAGACGGACCAAACCTGCGTTCTGTCGACCCCCGCTGCCTCCAGCAAGACGACGAGGTGATAGAGCAGATCCGCGGCTTCGTTCGCGAGCGCGCTAGCGTCGGCGTTCTTAGCCGCGATGATGACTTCGGCCGATTCCTCCCCGATCTTCTTGGCGATCTTGTCGATGCCCTCCTGGAAGAGGTAGCTGGTGTACGAGCCAGCGCGCGGCTCGCGCCGGCGCGCGGCGATCACGCTCGCGACGTCCTCGATCACCTGCACGGTCGCTGGCTGGGGAACCGAACCGCGGGCCAGCGGCTCGGAGTCGAAGCAGCTCTCCCGCCCCAGGTGGCAGGTCGGCCCACGCGGGCGCACCCGAATGAGTAGCGCATCGCCGTCGCAATCAGGGCGAAGCTCGACCAGCTCGAGGATGTGGCCCGACGTCTCGCCCTTCATCCAGAGGCGCTCCCGGCTACGGCTCCAGAAGTGCACCAGGCCGGTCGCGAGCGTTCGCTCGATCGCCTCCGCGTTGGCATACCCGAGCATACGAACCTGGCCAGTCGCGGCGTCCTGCACGATGGCAGGCACCAGGCCCCGCTCGTCGAAACGAATCTGGGCCAGCACGTCATCGATAGAGCTTGCCATCGAGTGCACCAACCTAATCGGCCGGGGAGAGCGCAGTCTCAGCCTCCGGCACCTGGGGCAACGGCAATGAACGGCCGACCGCCTGGGCGACCGCTGCCAACCGCGGCATCACCGTCGCGAAGTTCTCGAAGGTCAGCGACTGCGCGCCGTCAGAGAGGGCATGGTCAGGGTTCGGATGAACCTCGACGATCAACCCGTCGGCTCCGGCAGCGACCGCGGCCAGCATCATCGAGGGTACCAGGTACCAGCGCCCGGTGCCGTGGCTGGGGTCGACGATGATCGGCAGATGGCTCAGCCGCTTGACGACTGGCACAGCCGCTAGGTCGAGCGTGTTGCGCGTGAACGTCTCGAATGTGCGGATGCCGCGCTCGCAGAGGATGACCTGCTCGTTCCCCTGGGCCATCACGTACTCGGCCGCGAGCAGCCACTCCTCGATCTGGACGGACATCCCGCGCTTGAGCAAGACCGGCTTCTTCGCCTTTCCCACGGCCTCCAGGAGCAGGTAGTTCTGGCAGTTGCGAGCGCCCACCTGCAGCACGTCGGCGTACTCGGCCACCAGGTCGACATCCTGCGGGCTCAGCACCTCGGTGACGATCGGCAATCCGGTTTCCTCGCGCGCCTTGGCGAGATACTTCAGTCCCGTCTCGCCGAGGCCGCGGAACTCGTACGGAGAGGTGCGCGGCTTGTACGCGCCGCCACGCAGCAGCCGGGCGCCAGCCGCCTTTACTGCCCGCGCCGTCTCGATGATCTGCTCTTCGCTCTCGACCGAGCACGGCCCAGCGATGACCGCCACCTCGTTCCCTCCGATGGCGACATCGCGGACGTGGACGACGGTATCGATCGGGTGAAAGTCCCGGCTGACCAGCTTGTACCGCTTGGTGATCCGGACCACTTCTTCGACGCCGGGGAGGAGCTCGAGCGCCTCCTTGAGCGTATCCGGCAGTGGTGCTCCCAGCACGCCCACGATCGAGCGCTCGGCACCGACGACGATCTTGGTACCGAAACCGAACTCGGCCACGCGCTTGACGACTGTCTCGATCTGCTCTTGCGTCGCGCCAGGCTCCATGACGACGATCATCGATGCCCCCTCCCTAACCGGTCTCCCCGGACGCTAACCGTCGAACGCCCACTCGGGCCTCAGTTCGCGCGCGCCGCGCAGGTAGACGTGCTTGATCTCGCGAGCCGACTTGTCCGTGTTCACGTGCATCAATACCCGGATCACGCCCCGCAGCGCCCCCGGCACGTCCATCTCGTGAGCACACAGGAGCGGCACGTGTACCCAGCCGAGCTCGCGGGCCGCCACGGCCGGGAAGGTCGCGGTGAGATCCGGCGTGGTCGTGAAGATGATGCTGGCCACATCGTCGGGTTGAATGCCGTTGGCTTCGACTAGTGCCGTGAGTAGTTCCCGCGTCGCTTCCAGCATGTCGGTCGCGTCGTTTCGCTCCACCGTGGTCGCCCCGCGGATGCCCCGGCACCAGCCCATGCCCTTCCCCTCCTAGTGATCGTCTCACCCCGCGCTCGATAGCAACGGTGAGCGCAGCCACTCGATGAACGATCGCGCCGCTTCGACCTGCCGATCAGGCGTAGCCTGACTGATCCGCTCGAGCAAAGCGCTGCCGACGGCCACAGCATCGGCGACTGAAGCCGCTTCCTGCACGTGCTCTGGACGGGCGATGCCGAAACCGAGCGTCAACGGAAGATCGATATGACGCCGCACGCGCGCGAGAAAGGCACCGACGCCCGCATCGAGCCGGTCGCGAGCTCCGGTCACGCCGGTCAGCGAGACACAGTACACGAACCCGCTCGCCTGGCGAGCGACGGCTTGCAGATGCGCATCGGTGCTCGTCGGTGCGACCATGAAGATCAGATCACGCCCGTACTGGTGGCAGATCGCGGCCAGCTCGTCGCTCTCGATCGGCGGCAGATCAGGGATAATCAGCCCGTCTACGCCGATCTCAGCACAAGCAGACACGAACCGCTCCAGCCCGAACTGGAGCAGTGGGTTGAAGTATCCCATGAAGACGAGCGGCACGTCAACGCCCGACCGGCGCAGGCTGGCCGCGGTCTCGAGGCAGAAGCGCACCGTCACCCCGTTGCCGAGCGCGATCTGGCTCGCGCGTTGAACCGTTACCCCGTCGGCCAGAGGATCGGAGAAGGGAATACCCAGCTCGATCGCCGCTGCTCCACCTTCCACCAGCGCCGGCACGAGCTGGAGCGTGCTCTCGCGCTCCGGAAAGCCCACGGTCAAGTAGGGGAAGATCCCGATCTCGCGCCGGCTCCGAAGCCGGTCGAACGTCTCCGCGATACGGCTCTGTCGCACTCCGCTCATAAGGTCACCCCCAGCGCCTGCGCGACGGTGTGCATGTCCTTGTCTCCACGACCAGAGAGATTGACCACGATAATGTCGTCTGGGCTGCGCTCCGCGGCCAGGCGAACCGCCAGCGCCACCGCGTGCGCCGGCTCCAGGGCCGGGATGATCCCCTCGGTGCGACAGAGGAGCTGGAACGCCTCCAGCGCCTCGCGGTCCGTAATCGGGTGGTACGTCGCGCGGCCGATCTCCTTCAGGTAGCTGTGCTCCGGCCCGACACCCGGGTAGTCCAACCCGGCCGAGATGCTGTGCGCCTCCAGAATCTGCCCATCATCGTCCTGCAACACATACGAGCGGGAGCCGTGGAGCACCCCGACGCGCCCCGCTGTCAGGCTGGCGGCGTGCCGGCCGGTCTCGATCCCCTCGCCGGCCGCTTCGGCCCCGTGCAGCTCGACCTCCGAATCCTCCAGGAAGGGGTAAAAGATCCCCATCGCGTTCGAGCCGCCTCCGACGCAGGCAACGATCGCGTCAGGCAGACGGCCGCACAGCTCCAGGGCTTGCTGCCGTGTCTCTCGCCCGATCACCGACTGGAAGTCACGCACCATCATCGGATAGGGGTGCATGCCGGCGACTGAGCCGATGAGGTAGTACGTGGTGCGGACATTGGTTACCCAGTCCCGGATCGCCTCGTTCATCGCGTCCTTGAGCGTGCGGCTGCCCGAGGTAACGGCCTTTACCTCGGCGCCCAGCAGTTTCATGCGGAAGACATTGAGGGATTGGCGCTGGATATCGAGCTCGCCCATATAGACCACACACTCGAGGCCGAGCATGGCGCAGACCGTCGCCGTCGCGACGCCGTGCTGGCCCGCCCCCGTCTCGGCGATCACGCGCGGTTTGCCCATCCGCTTGGCGAGCAACCCCTGGCCGACCGCGTTGTTGATCTTGTGCGCGCCGGTGTGTGCCAGATCCTCCCGCTTCAGGTAGATCTGCGCCCCACCGACCTCCCGGCTTAGCTTGGCCGCGTGGTAGAGCGGCGTCGGACGGCCCACGTAGTGCCGGAGCAGCCGCTCGAACTCGGCCTGGAAGGCTGGATCCTGGCGCGCCTCGTTATAGGCTTCAATCAACTCCTCGATGGCCGGCAACAGCGTCACTGGCGCGTAGATGCCGCCGAACTGTCCAAAGCGCCCGCGCTCATCCGGCAACTGGGAGGTCGGTCGTGTACTCGTCTCGAGGGTCATAACTCCTCCTTCCAGGCGAGGGTCGGCTGCGGCTCAGGGGAGAGATCGCGAGCTTCCTCATCCAGAGCGCCGAACGCCGCGCGGGCCGCCGCGACGAACGCGCGAATCCTGGCAGGGTCCTTGCGCCCTTGGGTCTCGATGCCGCTGGAGACGTCCACCCCAGCCGGGCGCACCCTGGCGATCGCCTGCGCGACGTTGCCTGGATGTAGCCCTCCGGCCAGGACAACCGGGAACTCCGTGGCGAGTTCCGCCGCAAGCTCCCAGTCTGCCAGGGTGCCCGTGCCGCCGAAGTGCCCGGGCACGTGCGCGTCCACCACGAGGGCGCGCGGCGGGCGCGGCCGCTCGAAGTACGTAGTCGCCAGTGCGCGCGCCTCGCGGCTGGTAATGCCGGGGCGAAGACGAAGGGTGCGGAGCACCGGGCGATCCAAGCTGTCCAAGTAGGCCGCTGGCTCATCGCCACAGAGCTGGATCAGGTCGAGTGGCACCGTCTCGGCGAGCCGGAGCACCTCGGCGGCCGGCGCGTTCACGAAGAGCCCGACGACGGCCGGTCGGGCCGGTAACGTTTCGAGCTCCTGGACGATGGCGCAGGCGAGGCTAAGCGAGACCTGGCGCCTGCTCGGCGCGAAGACCAGCCCGATCAGGTCGGCTCCGGCCGCGGCCGCAGCCAGCGCGTCCTCGGGAGTGCGCATCCCGCAGAGCTTGACGATGCCAGGCCTCACCGGCATAGCGCCTCCAGTGCTGCCCGCCGATCCGGCGCGGTCATCAGCGACTCCCCGACGAGAACGGCGTGCACCCCCACGGCCGCCAGGCGCTCGACATCGGCGCGACTGTGGATGCCGCTCTCCGCCACGACGACCCGATCGCGCGGCACCAGCGGCGCGAGTCGCTCGCTCACCGACAGATCGACAATGAAGGTACGCAGATCACGGTTGTTGATCCCGACAACCTGGGCCCCCGCTGCGAGCGCTCGCTCGAGCTCCGCCTCGTCGTGCACCTCGACGAGGGCCTCTAGCCCGTAGTCGCGCACTGCCGCCATCAGCTCGCGGAGGCTACCGTCTGAGAGCGCGGCCACGATCAGGAGCACCGCGTCGGCGCCGTGGGCGCGCGCCTCCGCCACCTGGTGCGGATCCACGATGAAGTCCTTGCGCAGCACCGGTCGAGGTGGCCACGCGGCGTGTGCGAGGCGGCTCACAGTCTCCAGATCGGCCAGTGAGCCCTGGAAGAACGGCTCGTCGGTCAGCACGGAGATCGCTGCCGCACCACCCGCCAGATAGTCGCGTGCCACTGCCTCGGCGGAGACCCCCGGCGCGATCGGTCCCTTCGAAGGTGAAGCACGCTTCACCTCGGCGATCACCCGGACACGCTCGCCGCGCAGCGTGGCGGCGAAGGGTACCGAGGGCGGCCGGGCGGCCAGCGCTCGCTCGAGTGCGGCGAGCGGCTGAGCCTCCTGGCGCCTGGCCAAATCCTGGCGTGTCCGCTCGAGGATGCGGTCGAGAAACGTCGCCTGCTCTCGTGCCATCAGACCTGCACCTCGGCCTCGATCAGCCGGTTCGAAAGCTCGATCAAGGCCTCCAACCGGGCGAGCGCGGCGCCGCTGTCGATCGACCGTGCCGCCAGTAGAAGACCCTCCCCGAGCGAGGAGGCGCTATCGGCCGCGTAGAGCGCTGCCGCCGCGTTGAGCAGCGTGATCTCGCGCGCAGGACCCGGCTCGCCCTGCAACACCCGGCGAATCAGCGCCGCGTTCTCGGCGGCCGAGCCTCCCCGCACCGCCTCCGAGGCGACGGGAGTTAAGCCCAGCTCGGCGGCGTCGAGCGTGAACTGGTGCACGGTCGTCGAGCCGTTGGCACGGACCTCATAGACCCGGTTAGGCGCACCCAGGCTCAGCTCGTCGAGACCGTCGCCCGAGTACACGACCAGCGCGTGCTCTGTCCCGAGCAGCGCCAGCACCCGGGCCACGGTCTCCACCAGGTCGGGCATGGCGACGCCGATGAGCTGGTGCCGCACCCCTGCGGGGTTGGTCATCGGCCCCAGAACATTGAAGACGGTGCGGATGCCGATCTCACGACGCACCGGCGCCGCGTGGCGCATGGCCGGGTGGAAGCGCGGCGCGAACATGAAGCCGATACCGACTTCTTGAACACAGCGGGCGACCGCGTCCGGCCCGAGATCGATCCGCACGCCGAGCGCCTCGAGCACGTCGGCAGAGCCGCTGTGGCTCGACATTGCCCGATTACCGTGCTTGGCGACCGGCACACCCGCGCCGGCGACCACGAAGGCAGCCGCCGTCGAGATGTTGAACGTCCGGGCGCCGTCTCCCCCTGTTCCGCAGGTGTCGACGACTGGATCCTGGAGCGAGAGGGCGACCGGCACGGCATGGCGGCGCATCGTCTGGGCGAAGCCAGCTATCTCCTCCTCGCGCTCGCCGCGCAGGCGCAGGGCAGTGACCAGCGCGGCAATCTGGGCCGGCGTCGCCTCGCCGGTCATGATCGCTTCCATCGCCTCGGCAGCCTCCGCCTGCGTCAACACTTCCCCACCGGCGACTTTGCGAATCGCGTCGACGATCATCCCTCACCTCCCGTAGCGACCAGAGCCGACGCTTGTCCGGTCTGACGACGCGCTTCGACCAGTTGCAGGAAGTTCTTCAGAAGGTCCTTGCCCACCTCGGTCAGGATCGACTCAGGGTGGAACTGCACGCCCTCGATCGCCCCCGTGCGGTGGCGAAGCCCCATGATCAGCCCGTCCTCGCTACGGGCGCTGATTTCCAACACCTCGGGCAGGCTCGCCTCCTCCGCGATCAGCGAGTGATAGCGCGTGGCGACGAACGGGCAGGGCAGCCCGGCGAAGACTCCCTGCCCGTCGTGGTAGATCAGCGAGGTCTTGCCATGCATCAGGCTGGGCGCTCGTACCACGCGACCGCCGAACGCCTCCGCGATCGCCTGGTGACCGAGACAGACCCCCAGGATCGGCACCTGGCCGGCGAGCTCGCGGATCAGAGGAACCGACACCCCGGCCTCGCGCGGGGTGCATGGCCCCGGCGAGATCACGATGCCGTCAGGTTCCAGCGCTTCGGCTTCCGTGACGGTGATCGCGTCGTTCCGCCGGACGACCACGTCGGCTCCCAGCTCGGTCAAGTACTGGAAGAGGTTGTAGGTAAATGAGTCGTAGTTGTCGATCAAGAGGATCATGGTGTGCCGCCCTCCCGGAGCTCTCGCTCTATCTCCTCCGCCAGCTCGATCGCGCGCACCAGCGCCCGCATCTTGTGATGGCACTCCTTGTGCTCCAGCTCCGGCACGCTGTCGGCGACGATGCCGGCGCCGGCCTGGAGATATGCCGTCTGACCGCGCATCACGATCGTGCGCAGCGTGATCGCGGTATCCAGATTGCCACCGAAGTCGACGTAGCCGACCGCCCCTGAGTAGGGGCCGCGTCGCTCCGGCTCGAGCTCGGCGATGATCTGCATAGCGCGGATCTTCGGCGCGCCGCTAACCGTGCCCGCCGGGAAGCACGCGCGAAGCGCGTCCAACCCGGTGAGATCGGGGTGCAGTATCCCGGTGACGTGACTCACCAGGTGCATCACGTGGCTGTAGCGCTCGATCTCCATCAGCTTGGGCACACGGACCGTGCCGGGTCGAGAAACCCTGCCGATGTCGTTGCGGCCGAGGTCGACCAGCATGATGTGCTCGGCCCGTTCCTTCTCGTCGTTCGCCAGTTCGTTGGCCAGCGCCTCGTCCTCCTCGTCGGTGCGGCCACGCCTCCGCGTGCCAGCGATCGGGTGCATCAGCAGCGTGTCGCCGTCGAGCCGGACCAGCATCTCCGGCGACGAGCCGATCAGGTGGTCATCGCCGAGCTGGAGGAAGAACATATAGGGCGAGGGATTCACCCGGCGCAGCGCGCGGTACACGGTGAACGGGTGAGCCCCAGTGTGCAGCGCCTGCCGCTGGGACAGAACGACCTGAATGATGTCGCCGGCTGCGATGTACTCCTTAGCCCGGCCGACCATTGCCTCGTATGTCGCCTGATCGACGTTCGGAACCAGGCGGTCCGGCAACGGACGCTCGTCGATCGGCTCTCGCCCGAGCGGCGTCCGAAGTGGGCCGTTCAAACGGGCCACCAGTCGCTCGATACGATCCACGGCTTCACCGTAGGACTGCTCGAGCGGCGTCCGCTCGTCGACGTGGACGTGGCTGACGACCTTGATCGTTCGCTCCAGATGGTCGAAGACCAGCATCGAGTCGACGAACATGAAGAAGCCGTCAGGGAAGCCTAGCGGATCGACCGGGGCAACCGGCAAGCGCTCGAAGTAGCGGACAGCCTCGTAGCTGAGATAACCGACCGCGCCCCCCAGGAAGCGAGGCATGCTGGGCAGTGAGACGGTCTGGTACGGCTCCAGGTACTGGCGCAGCGCGACCAGCGGGTCATCGAAGGTGAACCGGCGCTCGCTCGCGGGGTACCCATAATAGTCGAGCCCACCGAACGCCACCGGTGGACCGGTCACCTCAGCCGACTCGCGATGGCCGTGGAAGCGAGCGACCGCCTGGCCGTCGCGGAGTTCCAGCGTCAGGAACGGGTCGGCGCCGATGAAGGAGTAGCGTGCGAGCCGCTCCCCGCCTTCGACGCTTTCCAGGAGGAAGGCATAGCGACCGCGAGCGACCTTGAGGAAGGCGGAGACTGGCGTCTCCAGGTCGGCCACGATTTCCCGGTAGATCGGGATCAGGTTACCGCGAGCCGACAGCGCGGCCACCTCCGCCAGCGTGGGGCGATACCGGGCCGCAGTCGGAGGCGTCGAGGTCCGATGTCTTCGATGCGCGGCCACCGCTTCCGCCATGCTGCGCAATCCTCTCGCGAGCCAAGAGCCAAAACAAAACCTCCGTCCCAGCAGGGACGGAGGTTCAATTCACTCCGCGGTGCCACCCTGGTTGGATGCCGCTCACGCGGGCATCCCACCTCTACGAGTACGGGACCAGGCCACTGCCCGATCCGATACCCAGCTCCCAGGTAACGGTGGAGTCTCCGGCGCCGCCTACTAGCTTGTCGCGTTCGGGGCGCAACTCCCGGATCCATTCCGCGCCCGCGCTGGCGCCGGCTTCTCACCACCCGCCGGCTCGCTGAGCCCCGCTCCGGCGCGTACTCGCTCCGTTCGTCGTCGTTGGCGCTATCGGGTTGTCCCTAGATTCATACTGTAGCGACTGGCCGAACCACTGTCAAGCCCTGGAAATGCTGAAGATCTCCCAGCACCACCGATCGATGGAGAACGCTGACACGGCGTCCTCCGCACCCGGCACGTGTCGCGCCGAATATGGCGAAACGGACGCGAGTAAGGGCCGGACCCGTCGCTAGCGCCGCATTTTGATCACTTTGAACGCCTCGGCGTAGGGGATGCCCTGGCTGGCTCCTACCTCCGCGGTTCGCTCGCGGATACGCTCTTCCAGATCCTTCGCCTCGCCCACCTGGCTCACGTGCGCCCGTAGCGCGTGCACCTTGGCATCGAGCGTTTCCGAGATGTCGATGTACAGATCCGGATACTCAGCTCCGAACAGCCAGAGTTCGGCCACCTTGTGCGGCTCGAGCCCTTCTTTCAGGTGCTCGGGGAAGTACAACGGGTCGCGGGCCGTGGGGTAGACCGCGTCGACCGTCGTGATGCCGACGGCTCGGTGGTCCGGGTGCAGCGCATAGGGCCGGAACGGGTCATGCGTGATGACGATATCCGGCCGGTGCTGGCGGATCTGCCGGACGATCTTCTCGCGAAAGGCCAGATCGGGCACGAGCTCGCCGTCCGGGAGACCCAGGAAGACTACCTCCGCCACGCCCAGGCGACGACAGGCTTCGCGCTCCTCCTCCTCGCGCAGCCGGGCCAGTTGCTCCGGTGTCAGATCCCGCCGGTTAGTGCCCTTGTCGCCGGACGTGCACTGGACGAGGACGATATGGCGCCCCTCGCGAGCGAACTTCGCAACTGTGCCACCGCAACTGAACTCCATGTCGTCCGGATGCGCCACCACAACCATCACCCGGTTCATCGGCTCGCTACTCATGCCTCGTCCTCTTTCTCGCAGATGCTCGCGCCTGCACGCACCCGGCTACTCTGCGCCAGCCTTCCGCCAGCGTCAAGTTGCCAGGAAGGCACATGGCCGAACTCGTGGAGGGTCGATCTACCCGGCACCAGGCTCCGAAACCAGTGGTGGAGCGCCTCAAGTGCTCGCCGAACGAGGGTCGCGTGCAGCGAGGAGACGCCGCACTTCGCTCACGAGGTCAGCCCGGGCGACCCGGTGCTGCTCGCCGCTGGCCAGCTCGCGAATCGTGACCACGCCGGCCGCTAGCTCGTCGGGACCACAGAACAGCACCAGCGGCACTCCCTTGCGATCCGCGTACTGGACTTGCCGGCGCAAGTCGCGCCGCTCTCCCAGGTAGACCTCGGCCGCGACCCCGCCTGCGCGCAGCTCCTGGACCAACCCGAGCGCGACACCCCAGCTCTCGTCGTCGAACACCGTCACCAACGCCTGGGTCACGGTCGACGGGGCATGGAGCAGTTGCAGCTCCTGAACCACCTCGACGACTCGCTCGAGCCCGAGCGAGCCGCCGGTCGCCGGAATATCCTCGCCCAGGAACATGCCGATCAGCCCGTCGTAGCGGCCCGCGCCCCCGAGCGAACCGATCGCCGGTTCCTCAACCACCGCTTCGAAGACAGGACCAGTGTAGTAGTCGAGGCCGCGGGCTAGCGCCAGGTTCAGCGCGTAGCGCCGGGGGTCAGCTCCGAGGAGACCTAGGTAGCGGAAGAGTTCCTCGAGCTCGGCCACCGCCTCCATCGCCTGCGGGTCACCGGCAAGGCGCTGGCGCACTTCGGCGAGAACCGGACCTGGCTCACCGCGGAGCTGCACCAGGCCCAGCACTCCCTGGGCAGCCGGCTCGGACACACCGTGGCGAAGAAGCTCCTCCCGAACCCCCTCTGGGCCAATCTTCTCCAGCTTGTCGATCGCTCGGTAGACAGTGAGCGCCTGCTCGGCTGGCACGCCCGCGTGCGACGCCAGCGCCTGTAACAGTTTCCGATGGTTGACCTGAACGACGACATTCGGGATGTTGACGGAAGCGAGCGCCTCGATCCAGACCAGGAGCACCTCGGCGTCGGCCAGCATCGATCGAGTGCCGACCGTGTCGACGTCGCACTGCCAGAACTGCCGGTAGCGGCCGCGCTGCGGCCTCTCCGCGCGGAAGACCGGGCCGATGTGGTAGCGCTTGAACGGGAACGTCAGCTCGTGCCGGTGCGCGGCCACAAAGCGTGCCAGGGGCACGGTCAGATCGTAGCGCAGGCCCACCTCCCGACCACCGTGGTCCTGGAAGTGGTACATCAGCTTCTCGCCCTCTTCGCCGTACTTCCCCGCCAGGACCTCGTAGTACTCGAGCAGCGGGGTGTCGATCGGCTCGAAGCCGAAGCGCTCGAACACTGCCTTGAAGCGGTCGACGATCTCCTGTCGCAGCAGCATCTGTTGCGGCAAGAAATCGCGCATCCCCCGCAGCACTTGGGGTGAGCGCGACGTCTCAGCCCTGGCCTCGCGCGTCATGGTGCCGACTCCTCGCCTGCGCGTTACTTCCTCATCTCGTAGACCAGGTGGGCCAGCTCGGGCAGCAGCAGCCTCTCCATCGCGAGTCGTACCGCGTTCGGCGATCCTGGCATCAGGGCTACGATCCGGTCGCGATACACCCCAGCCGTCGCCCGCGAGAGCATCGCCGCCGGCCCGATCTCCTGGTAACTGAGCATCCTGAAGAGCTCGCCGAAGCCGTCCAGCCGCTTCTCCAGCCGCGCCGCCACCACCTCGTACGTCGTGTCTCGCCGGGCGATGCCGGTGCCGCCGTTGATCAGAATCGCGTCGCAGTCGCCGCGCCCAGCCAGCTCGTCGAGCAACGGGCCGATCCGCTCCGGCTCATCCGGCACGATCTGGTATGCCACCACGGTGTGCCCATGCCGCTCGAGCGCCTCCCGGATAAGCGCGCCACTGGCATCCGTCTCCGGCGTCCGGGTATCGCTGACGGTCACGACCGCGCAGCGCACCTGCTGCGGGGCCGCGGCGCGGTGAGCTTCGGCGGACGCGCTCATCGAGGGCTCCCTTCTTCGGCGTCAGGCAGCGCGAGCGCGAGCGCCGCGTTGCCGAGAAGCGCCTGTCGCAACTGGTGCAGGCTTACCTGATCGTTTACGGTGTGCGCGAACCGCTCCTCTGCCGGCGCGAAACCGATGGTCGCGATGCCGGCCCGCGCGAGGTGTCCACCGTCGGTCGCGAACTGCCACAGCCCCACCGGCACCTGGCGCTGGAAGACTTCGCCCAGTGTCGTGGCCGCTGCGCGCACCAGCGGGTGCTCCCCCGGAAGCACGAACCCGCGTGTCGGTGGCATCTCCGCCTCCAGGCCAGTGTAGCTGCGAACCCGGCGTCCAACTGCCCGCACCTCGGCTGTCACTCCGGGAGTCAAGCTCGCCTGGGCAAGCTCGCGCACCCGGTCCACGACATCCTCCGGCTCCTCGCCGGGGACATTGCGCCAGTCGAGCGAGAGTGCCAGCACCCCAGGCGTCACGTTGCTGCTGGTCTGATCGGTCGCGATCAGCGTCGGGGCCACAGTCGAGCGCCCCAGGTCAGGGTGGCTCCGCATCGGCAGCTCCTCGAGCGCCCGAAGAAAGCGAGCCAGGGCGTAGTGGGGATTCGCTCCCCGCTCAGGCGCGCTGGCGTGCACCGATCTTCCGGTGAAGCGAACCTCGACCAGAATGCGTCCACGATGCCCGCGCCGGACCTCCAGGTTGGTAGCCTCGCCCAACACTGCGTAGTCGGTTCGAAGCTCCTGGCACAGCGTGGCGGTGCCGAACCCGCCGAGTTCCTCCAGCACAACTCCGGTGATGAAAATGTCACCACGAGGTCGCAGCCCCGCAGTGCGCAGCACTGGCCCCAAGTAGACTTGCGCCGCCAGGGCGCCCTTCACGTCGCTCGCCGCACGGCCGTAAAGCACTCCTCCCTCGATGACGCCAGCGTATGGAGGGTACGGCCAGAGAGCCGGATCTCCTTCGTGCACATGGTCGATGTGCGAGTTGAATTGCACTGACTTGCCGCCGCCACTGCCCCGTAGCAAGCCGATCACGTTGCCCACCCGGTCGACCCAGACCTCGTCATAGCCCAGGCGCTCCATCTCCGATCGCAGAAGCCGGGCCATCGCTTCCTCTTCGCCGGGCAAGCTCCGGGTTTGCACCGCCCGCTGGGCGAAGCCGATCATCGCGTCGGCATGCTCTGCCACAGCGGCCACGAGCCGTTGTCGGATCTCCTCGCTCAGCCTCACCGCCTGGCTCCGCTCTCACGCTGCGTTCCGGCACTCGCCGTGTTCGCTCATTCGCCGGTTACCGCGTTCTCGACGTGAATCACGCGCTGCACTCTGCCCCGCGCGTCCAGCGTAATCGCTAGCAAGTCTACCCGCCACAGGCGCTCACTGTGCTCAGCATGGTGCAAGAGGTACTCGGAAGTGGTCTGGAGCAGCCGAGTGAGCTTCGACGGCGTGATTGCCTCCTCGGCGGCACCGAACTCCTCGCCCCGACGGAGCTTCACCTCGACCCCGACCAGCACCTCTCCGTCGAGGGCGACGACGTCGAGCTCGCCGGCCGATCCCCGCCAGTTGCGATCCAGAATGACCCAGCCACGCTCCTGCAACCACCGCGCGGCATGCTCCTCGCCCCGCCGCCCGAGGTGGCGCTGGCGGTTCACCGCTCGAGATCCTGGTCACTACAGGTCTCGCGGGGATGGGTGCCATTGAGAGACAGCCCCACAGGGGAGAAAGATCGCCGGTGGAAGGGAGATACGCCGTGCGCCTCCAGGGCAGCCAGGTGCTCGGCCGTACCATAGCCGGCGTTGCGCTCCCAGCCATAGAACGGAAAGCGACGCGCTAGGCGCGCCATCAGCCGATCGCGAGTCACCTTCGCGACGATCGCGGCACAGGCGATCGAGAGGCAGCGCTCATCGCCGTTGACCACTGCGGTGAAGCGCGGCGAGGAGAATTCTGGCATCGGTAAACCGTCGTAGATCACATGATCCCACTCGCCGAGACGACGGAGTGCCCGCGCCATCGCCAGCGCGGTCGCGCGCCTGACGTTGAGGCGATCCACTTCGCGGTGCGAAGCTGCGCCGACCGAGACAGCCACTGCGTGCTCAAGGATCACCCGGGCCAGGAGCTCGCGCTGCGCGCGGGTAAGCTGCTTGGAGTCACGCACCGGCATCGGTGGGACGAAGCCAGGCGGAAGCACGCAGGCGGCGGCGACCACCGGGCCAGCCAGGCAGCCGCGACCGACCTCGTCTAGCCCGACCACGCGCTGTTTACCCCGATGCCAGAATGCAGCCTCCAGCTCGGGATCCGGCTGCGGAGACTCCGCCGTTGTAGCGCGCACGTTCCTAGCCCCCGCGATTGCCATCCCTCCCGTGTCCGCAACTCGCCCGGCCATCGAGACGGTAGCCAGGCTCTCCGGCTCCCTATCCTAGCGCGGTATCACAGGGAGGTACAGACGCGAGGCCAGCGATTGCCTATCGATCAGCCGTGCTGGAGGGGGTTCTGAAGACGCCAACAGTGCCCGACCGCGCGGACCGCGCTGGGACGCGCAAAGCGCCTGGAGGGCTTCAGAGGACGACCAGAAGTAGCCGTCCCCGCTCCCGCCCAGATCGGAAGGCTTCACCCCCCGGCAAGGCCTGAAGCGGGGACCACAGCGGACTGACCCCAACAGCGGGGAACTGCAAGCGAGCTCGTGATGACCAAATCGCGGGACAGTCGTGGGCAGAGCTAGCGCAGGTAGCTGCCGGCTGGCCGGCGACGCTCCTTGATCCGGGCCGCCTTACCAGTCCGAGTTCGGAGATAGTAGAGGCGCGCCCGGCGGACCTTCCCGTGCCGGATCACCTCGATCTTCTCGATCAGCGGGCTGTACAGAGGGAATGTCCGCTCGACGCCGACTCCATGGGCGGCGATCCGGCGCACGGTGAAGGTGGCGTCGGTCCCACCGCCACGCCTGCGGATCACTACCCCCTCGAAGGGCTGGATGCGGACATTGTTTCCCTCGACAACGCGATAGTGCACCCGCACCGTATCGCCAGGGCTGAACGGTGGGATATCCGCTCGCGTGTACTCCTCAGCGATGCTCCGCACGACGTCGACCATGAGCCACTCCCCACTCCACGCTCTCGCTCGCGACTGACCCCGGCCTGCCGGTACGCAGGCGCAAACACCCTAGCAGTATAGCAGAACGACCTCTTCACGATGCACCGGGCCTAAAGTTCAGCGCTCCGCTACGCTCACGAGGGCTGCCCTCCCGGCACTGCCGCCAGGAGCCGGCGATCCGGCAGGATCTCCAGAACCTCGGCCGCAACTTCGTAGCGCCCGAAGGAGGGCATGATGTATATCCCGTGAACGGCCTCGCGCGCCTCGAGCAGCAATTCCTGCGCCATCCGCACCCCTTCTCGCCGCCCCTCCGGGCCGGCCAGGCGCATGCGCTCGCGGGCCTCCTCGGTCAGCGTGATGCCTGGCACCTCGTTGTGCAGGAATTCAGCGTGCCGGTGACTCTGAAGGGGCAAGATGCCGAGCAGCACCGGAACTGGGATTGGGCCGTACCGCTCTTCGTAGCGGCGCAGGAAGTCAGTCCAAACGCTCAGCGCGAACACTGGTTGAGTCATCACGAGATCGGCACCGGCTTCGATCTTCCGGTGCAGCCGCTCGATCTCCTCGTCCAGGTTGGGCCGTGTCGGATCGCAGGCCACCGCCACAGTGAAGCTGGCCATCTGGCCAATCGAGGCTCCACCTACATCCATCCCCTGGTTGAACTGCTTGATGATCTTGACGAGGCCAATCGAGTCCACGTCGTAGACCGCCGTAGCCTGGGGATAGTTCCCCAGCGTCGGCGGGTCGCCAGTAAGCGCGATAATGTTGCGCACACCGAGCGCATGCGCGCCGATGAGATCCGACTGCAAACCCATGAGGTTCCGATCACGGGTGGTGAAGTGAAGGATCGTCTCGACCTCGACGTGCTGTTGAATCAACGCGCAGAGAGCGAGCGCGCTCATTCGCACGCGTGCCATCGGGCTGTCAGCCACGTTTATGAACTCGACGCCGGCTCCCTTGAGGAGCTGGGCACCAGCCAGCGCCTTGTGGGGATTCAGGCCCTTCGGGGGATCGATCTCGACGCTGACGACGAACTCCTTCCCTAGCTTCTGGGCCAGCCTGGTTGGCCCTTCCGCTGCAAGCAATTCACGCGGCCGGCGCGTCCGAACCTCGATCACGGCAGGGCGCCGGATATCTGGAATCTCCAGTACATCGAGCGCCTTGCGCATCGCCTGGATATGGGCCGGCGTGGTGCCGCAACAGCCACCGACGACGCTGACGCCCAGCGTGATGGCTTCGCGCGCGTAGTCGGCGAAGTAGTCGGGGGAGGCGGTGAAGATGACCCGGTTGCCGAGATGCCGGGGCCAACCTGCGTTCGGCTGACCAGCGAGCGGAATCGCGCCGCCGGATTCGCTGAGCATGTGCTTGAGCACTTCGAGTGTCGGCCGCGGCCCGACACTGCAGTTGACCCCGGCAACGGTCACTCCCAGCTCCATCAGGGTGTGAATGACCTCCTCCGGCGTATGCCCATGGATAGTCCGGCCGTCCGAGGCGAAGGTCATCTGGGCAACGATCGGCAAGTCACACACATCCCAGGCAGCCAAGACGGCCTGGCGCATCTCTTCGAGTTGGAAGATGGTCTCGATAATCAACAGGTCGACGCCGCCTTCCAGCAGCGCGCTGATCTGCTCGCGGTATGCGTCGCGCACCACCTCCGGAGGCGTCGTTCCGATCGGGGCCAATGTGCGTCCGGTTGGGCCGATTGAACCGGCGATGAGCACCGGCTGGCCAGTAATCTCTCGCGCCTCGCGGGCGTTGCGCGCTGCCTGCCGGTTAATTTGTCGCACCAGGTGAGAAAATCCGTGTGGCTCGAGCTTGAATCGGTTGGCGCCGAAGCTATTCGTCTCGATGATCTCAGCACCGGCCAGGATATAGTCGCGATGAATCTCGACCACCAGGCTGGGGTTGGACAGGTTGACTTCATCGAAACATGCGTCCAGCGGAACGCCACGCTCGTACAGTTGTGTCCCCATCGCACCATCGCAGAGAATCGGGCCGCGGGACAGCCGCTCGAGAAACGGGTGCGCCATGTCTTCACCTCCGGAATGCGAGCGTGGCCGCCGCCTCCATCGACGATCGGCGTCTCTCCCGATTCTAGCACCCTCGTTCGGGCGGCCAGCGAGTCCATCGGAAAGCCGAACTGGGGCGTACGTACAGTGATCTATTGACAACTCCGGTTCGATCGAGTAGGCTGATGCTGAAGCGAGACGACGCTGCATAGAACCGCAGAACCATTGACATCGTTGCACGTTTAAGGAAAGTGGAGGACGTGGCATGGACGGCTCGGCCGCCTTGTCCGCCGCCGAAGAGATCGGCTGGGTGAATCGCGCAAAGGAGGGCGACCAAGCCGCGTTCGAGGCGATCTTTCTCCGCTATGAACGGCCGATCTACCAGTTCATCTATCGCATGATGGGAAATGCCGAGGACGCGAGCGACCTGACACAAGAGTGCTTTATTCGAGCTTACCGGGCTTTGCCCCAGACGTCGGACGATCTGAATGTCTCAGCCTGGCTGCATCGGATTGCCGCGAACGCGTGTCTCGATGTTCTGCGCCGGCGAAAGCGCATTCGCTGGCTACCATGGGAGGGGCAAGGGCAACCGGATCTCCATCTCAACGGGCATCTGGAAGATCCGGAACGCGAGGCGATCCGCACTGAGACGCAAGAGCTGGTTCAGCGAGTGCTGACCCAGATGAACCCGCGGCACCGGCTCGCCCTCATCCTTCGGGAATACGAAGGGCTGTCCTGTGAGGAGATCGGGCAGATAATGGGCCTGTCGCGGTCGGCGGTGAAGTCGGTACTCTTTCGAGCACGGGAAGAGTTCCGGCGTATCTATCGAGCGGTGGAGGAAACGGCACCACCATGAAGTCCCGCGAGTGCGAGTCCATGAGGCCACTGATCTCGGCCTACATGGACGGGGAGCTGACCCCAACCGAGGAGGCACAGCTCCAACAGCATCTCGCAGAGTGTTCGCATTGTCGGAACCTGCTCGAAGAATATCGACAACTCCGCGACGGACTACGCTATCTGCCGCCGGCTGAGCCGCCCCCACAGCTCCGCCAGCAAGTTTGGCACGAGACCATCGAGCGCCCCCGAGCGGAGACCGGAAGGCGTCCCTTCTGGAATCTTCGTCCCCGGCTGAGCTTCAGTACCGCAGCGCTCAGTGTCGCCGTGCTCGTGATCCTCGCGCTCCTGCTCAGCCTCGGCTACCAGCGCGCCCTCCCGCCAGCCGTCGCAGGCTCTTCACCGAGAGACGGTCAACTCTGGCCGATCTACCAGCCTATCGAGATCACCTTCAACAAGCCGATGGATCACCAGTCGGTCATCGAGAATCTGCGCATCGCGCCGGCCGCCGAGCGCGATCGACTTCCGATTAGCTGGCGCGGAACGACCTTGATCATCGGAGCGGACGAGACGCAGCAAGTCTCGCTCCTCCCCGACACCGTGTACACGGTAGCGATTCTGGCTAGTGCCCAGGACCAGTGGGGACACCCGCTCGGCCAGGACTGGGTGCTGCGCTTCCACACGACGAGTGTGATCGCTGGCCACAACACTCCGACTCCGCCACCGGTCCCCACGGAGACGCCAGCCCCACCATCGCCGACCCCGAGCCCCGCGCAAGCTCAGGTGGAGCCAACACCGCCGCCGGCGCCGACGCCGACGTCTGCCCCAGCCCTAAGCACACCGCCCCAAACCCGGCAGCCGACACAGCAGCCTGTCGCTTCGACCGCGACCGCTACCACGCCTCCGCCACCGCCGGCACCGAGCCCCACGCCAGCAGCGACCCCGACGCCGGAACCAACGTCGACGCCAGAACCGACCCCAGCGCCTGAGCCGACTCCGACGCCTCAGGCCACTCCGGTGCCCGAAGCGACCCCGACGCCGGAGCTCACCGCCACGCCAGTGCCGGTGACGCCAGAGCCGATCCCGGTCACCGGCGCCTTCGGCCAGGTCTACTGGGGCAGCGAGCCGGTTCAGCAGAAGCTCGGGCAGCCGCTTGGCCATGCCTACACCGTGAGCGCTACCGAGATGGACTTCCAGCGGGGCCTGATGATCGAGCGGTTCGATACTGCCACGATCTACGTTCTGGTCGCCGATGGCACGTGGTTCCCGGTGCCCGATACGTGGACGCCCGACACCTGGCCAACCGCCCAGCAGGTCGAGCCGAACCTCTGGTCCCCAGGGGGCTACTTCGGCGCAGCCTGGCGTGATCAGGCACTTCAGCAGACACTGGGCTACGCAATCGAACCCGAGGCGCACCTGATGGCAGAGGGCGCGCGGATTCAGGAGTTCGAGCACGGTATCCTGCTGCTGAGCGATCGTGGCTTCGTCTACATGCTGCTCGAGAGCGGGACCTGGGAGCAGTTTCCGGCAACCGAGAAGCTCTCAGATACCACCAGCGGGTCAGAGGACGGCGCCATCCCGCTGGAGGCAACCGAGACGCCTACGCCCTAATCCCGAGTTCTCCGTCCGCCTCCAGCGAACCGGCCTATTGCGCAGCGTCCAAAACCCCTCACGCCGCGCTCGCCCAGCCCGTTAGGGAGCGAGATTCTGGAGCAGAATCGCCACGGCGTTGTAGGTGGCGTGCGTCAGAATGCAGGCAGTCGTCCCCAGGTAGCGGCGCTCGAGCCCGAGCAGCAAGCTGATGGCGAAGACCCCCGCCGTGATGATCGAGAGACCGTACTGAACGTGCACCAGGGTGAAGAGCGCCGATGTCAAGAGGATACCGTAGCGCGGTTGAATGGCGCCCCTGAACAGCGTCTCCTCCCCGACCCCGGCCGCAATGCTCACGGCAAGCGCTCCGCTCACCGAAGAGACATCCTGCGTCATCTGCACGAGCCGATCTTCGATCTCTCGAGCAAGCTCCGGCTGTAACCACTGCGTGAGCGCCCCCGCCGCGCCGGCAATGACGAACAGCGCCACCGTGAAGCCGAGCGCGGTCCCGGCCTGCACCCACGTGAGGCGAGTGAACCCTAACCGGCGGGCCGTCGATCCCCAGGTTCGCTCGATCCCCAATCCGACCGCGAGCGCGGCAACAGCGACGAGCGTGACCGACTGTCCCACGAGTTGAACCACCGACACCGGTGCCACGCGCAGATCGCTCGCGAGCCAGATCAATCCCGCCAGGTTCCCGGCGATCAGCGCCAGCAAGACCGCGAGGCCGACCTGGTCGGGAACCGACTCCGCATCGAAAGGGAGAAACCGCGCGAGTAGCCGGCGCACCGGCGCCACCAGCGCAAGCAACATCGCGACGCCGGTCATCGTGAGGGTATAGCCCGCCCCTTGAGCGAGGACGAGCGGCAATCGCGCGCCAGCAACCATGATCCCCAACCCAGCCACGACGAGCCCCAGCGCGATCGTCCAGAGCAGCGCCAGGAGCAGCAACCGAAGCAGACGATCGGTTCGTGCCCCACGAGCCCAGGCACTGAGCACTGCGCTGATCAGCGCGATCCCGACGAGCTGCGCGATCCAGTACATCGCCGTGTCCTCATCTACTTTGGCAGCCGGGTTGGCCGGCACGCGTCGGAGTATAGCCGTTGAGCCGGCTCGCTCGTGCTAGACTCAGGCTGGGCGTGGACCACTGGGTGAGGCAGGCAGATCGCTATGGCACAGCGACGAGGTGGACTAGGCCGAGGACTCGATGCGCTGATCCAGGGGCCGGCCAGCTCGAACGGCATTCAGGAGATCGATATCGACTCCATCGGCCCGAATCCCCGCCAACCCCGCCAGCGGATCGACGAGCAGGGGTTGGCCGAACTCGCCGACTCTATCCGCGCGCACGGAGTCATTCAGCCTGTCGTCGTGGCCCGGTCCAGCGGTGAGGTCCCCTACCAGCTCGTCGCCGGCGAGCGGCGCTGGCGCGCCGCGCGGCTCGCTGGGCTACGGACTATCCCGGCTATCGTACGGGACGCTAGCCCGCGTGATACCCTCGAGCTCGCTCTGATCGAGAACGTGCAGCGCGCTGACCTTACCCCGATCGAAGAGGCCCAGGCCTACCACGAGCTCATCGAGGAGTTCGGATTGACACAGGCCGAAATCGCGCAGCGCGTCGGCAAGAGCCGCGCAGCCGTCGCCAACACCCTCCGTCTACTCCAGGCTCCTGCACCGGTACAAGAAGCGCTCTCGGCCGGGCAGATTACTGAGGGCCACGCCCGCGCACTGCTTGGGCTCAGTCAAGCAGCCGACCAGCTCGCCGCGCTCGCAATCGTGATCCAGCAAGGATTGACCGTCCGCCAGACGGAAGAACTGGTTCGCCGCTGGCAGCGCGCGCCATCTCGTCGACCGCCGCGCCGCCCCCCGCCAGGCGAGGTGCAGCGCCTGGAGGAAGACCTCCAGCGCGCGCTCGGCACCCGGGTCGAACTGCGTCCAGGCAGGCACGGTGGCCGGCTCGTCATCCACTACTTCTCTGACGAGGAGCTCGATGCTCTCTACCGCCGGCTGGTCGGAGACCAAGCCGACGTGTAACCTGCCTGCACCCAATGGCAAGCAGGATCCCCGGCCCGGTGCCTTCAGGAAGCCGCCAGGCGCTGGCCCAGTTCCTCGACCAACCGGCTTATCGGGACCCGAACCTGCTCCATGGTATCCCGGTCACGAATCGTGACGGCACGATCCTCGAGCGTTTCGTAGTCGATGGTAATGCAGTACGGCGTACCGATCTCGTCTTGACGCCGGTAGCGACGGCCGATGCTCTGCGTCTCATCGTAGTCGACCATGAAGTGCTGGCGGAGCATGGCTGCCACATCGCGCGCGCGCTCCACCAGCTCCGGCTTGCGCATGAGCGGTAGCACCGCCGCCTTGTAGGGCGCAATCCGCGGATGAAAGCGAAGCACGACCCGCGTATACGGCTTGCCGTTCACGTCGACTGCAGGTTCCTCGTGGTAGGCATCGACGAGAAGGGCCAGAAAGAGCCGCTCCACGCCCATGGTCGGCTCGACCACATGCGGGATGAAGCGCTCGTTGCGCTCCTGGTCGAAGTAAGTCAGATCCTCCCCGCTGAACTCCTGGTGCCGACGCAGGTCGTAGTCGGTGCGGTAGGCAAGCCCGCACAGCTCCTTCCAACCGAAGGGGAAGGAGTATTCGAAATCGACCGTTCTTCTGGAATAGTGCGACAGCTCCTCAGGACCATGCTCCCGCATGCGAATCCGGTCGGCCCCGAGACCGATCCAGTTGAGGAAGCTGGCCATCTCAGCGAGCCAGTGCTCGAACGTCTCGGGCCAGGATTCCGGCCGGATGAAGTACTCGATCTCCATCTGCTCGAACTCGAGCAGCCGGAAGATGAAATTCCCCGGCGTGATCTCGTTCCGGAACGCCTTCCCGATCTGCCCTACCCCGAACGGGATCTTCACCCGGCTCGTCTGCAGAACCTGCTTGAAGTCGACGAAGATCGCCTGAGCCGTCTCGGGCCTCAGGTAGACCCGGGTGCTCTGTTCCTCCACCGGGCCGATGAAGGTGCGAAACATCAGGTTGAACTGTCGTACTGGTGTCCAGTCACGCCTGCCACAGACCGGGCAGGCAAGTTGGTGCTCCTGAATCGCCCGGCTCATGTCCTCCAGCGACAGGCCTTCGACCGAGATCTTCAACCGCTCCTCGAGGAGGGTATCGGCACGGAAGCGGCTCTTGCAGTTGCGACAGTCCACCAGGGGATCGTGGAATTCCTCGACGTGCCCCGACGCCTCCCACACGCGCGGATGCAGCAGAATGCCGCCGTCCAGGCCTACCATATCGTCCCGGCGCTGGATGAAGAACTCCCACCAGGCATTCTTGATGTTGCGCTTCACCTCGGCGCCGAGCGGGCCGAAATCCCAGGTGTTCGCCAATCCTCCGTAGATCTCGCTACCAGGAAAGACGAACCCACGGCGCTTCGCCAGTGAGGCGATCGTATCGAGACTCACGGTTGCCGGCTGACCTGCATTCATCGAGGCGCTCTCCCGTCGCGCGCGTTCGTTCGCATCACCGTTCCGCCCCTCGGCGTCCGGCACGAGGGGCGGAACAGACGCTCTCAGCAAGATGATACAGGTGTCGAGCTACTCGTGAGGGACGACAGTCACGCCCTGTGATACCGCCTCGGTGTAGGTCGAGGCGGAACCGGTCGACAGGTGACCATCTGGGCTGGTGGCTGCTTGCTGGAGCAACTGCTGGTACACCAGCGTCGTCGCCGGGCTGACGTGCCCGAGGATACGCTGTAGCTCGCGCAGTTCGCATCCCTGGCTGAGCGCGTGCAGCGCGAAGGAGTGGCGCAGCGTGTGCGGCGTTACCTCTGGGACACCGGCCTGATCCGCGTACTGCTTGAGGATCAGCCAGAATCCCTGCCGCGTCAAGCGGCTACCGCGGTGATTCAGGAAGAGCGCCGGCTCATCCGGCCGCTGCACGAGAAGCGGTCGACCTGTCTGCAGATACTCCTGCAAGGTCGCGATGGCCTCCGGGTTGAGTGGAACCCACCGCGGTCGCTCCGGGTTCCGGTTTACGCGGACCAGTCCCCGCTCCAGATCCACATCTTTGACATCGAGCGCGGTCAGCTCGCTGACCCGCATCCCTGTCGCGTAGAGCGTAACGAGCATCGCCCGATCGCGCAACCCCTCTGGCGAGGGATCGCTGGAAGCCGCGGTGATCAGCGCCGTGACTTCCTCAGGGGTGATGGCTCGCGGGGTAAAGCGCCCGACCTTCGGCGACGGCAGCCGATCAGCCGGGTTGATCGCCAGAATGCCCTGCTCCTTGAGGAACTGGCAGAAAGACTTCACCGCTGCCAGCTTGCGGGCGACTGTCGTCTCGGCATACTGCCGCTGGCGCAGGTAAGCAATGAAGTCGCCCAGCTCCGCTGGCGAGAGGTCAGCCCAGGAACCCAGGCCGTACGCGCTTCCGAGGAACGTAGCGAACTGCTCGAGGTCGTTGCGGTAGGCAGCAACCGTGTTGGCAGACAGGCCACGCTCCTTACCGACCGAGACCAGGAATGTGTCGATGTGCTCTCGCATCCGTCCCCTCCAGCTACCCCCCTACGGTCGACCGCACCCTTCCTTCTCCTGAGCAAAATCGATCATCGGGCAACCTCGCCTCACCCAAAATAGCCACAACCGGTTCCGAACATGCGAACTATTACGATCATGCAGCAGACCAAGCCACTGCCCAGACTCTCGATCTTCCCACATTCTAGAGCATTTCGTCAAGCGGTGCGTACGAAATACCAAATGCCTCGGCGACCGACGGGTGCGTGATCTGGCCACGGAAAACGTTGACCCCCTTGGCAAGCGCCGGATCACGACGGACTGCCTCAACGAAGCCCAGATCCGCCAGCTTCAGCCCGTAGGGCAGCGTCGCGTTGCTCAGCGCGAAGGTGCTCGTACGCGGCACCGCGCCCGGCATATTGGTGACGCAGTAGTGGATCACTCCGTGCTCTGCATAGACCGGGTCACTGTGCGTCGTCGGACGGGCGGTCTCGATACACCCCCCCTGGTCGATCGAGACGTCTACCACCACCGCCCCCGGCCGCATCGCTGCGACCATCTGGCGCGTCACCAGCTTCGGTGCACGGGCACCCGGAATCAGTACCCCGCCGATCACCAGATCCGCCTGGCAAACGACATCAGCGATGTTCTGTTGATTCGACATCAAGGTGTGGAAGCGACCATGGAGCACGTGATCGAGATAGCGCAAGCGATCCACATTGATGTCGAGCAGTGTCACGTTCGCTCCCAGTCCGAGCGCCATCTGAGCCGCGTTCGTTCCGACGATTCCACCACCCAGCACGGCCACGTTCGCCGGTAGCACGCCGGCGACACCACCGAGCAAGACACCGCGCCCACCGTTGGATCTCATCAAATAGAAGGCCCCGACCTGGACCGCCAGCCGGCCGGCGACTTCGCTCATCGGAGCCAGCAGCGGCAAGGAACCGTCGGCGAGCTGCACCGTCTCATAGGCGATCGCAGTCACCTCCTTCTCCATCAGGATGCGGGTCAACGTTTCATCCGCTGCCAGATGCAGATAGGTGTACAGGATCAAGCCGGGTCGCAGCAGAGGGTACTCAGGCTCGATCGGCTCCTTCACTTTTACGACCATATCGGCCTGCGACCATACATCCGCGGCTGATTCAACAATAGTCGCCCCGGCGGCGCGGTACTCGTCATCCGTGAAGCCGCTGCCCGCGCCCGCCCCCGATTCGACGAGCACCTGGTGCCCGTGCCGCACGTACTCTCGAACGCCATGCGGCGTGGTGGACACGCGGTTCTCTGCGTCCTTGACCTCTTTCGGCACTCCGACAATCATGCCGGTCACTCCTCTATCGTACGACACGCACATAATAATCGGAACCCGGGAGGCTGTCCATACGCCTCACTCGGCACACCGGGAGTTATTGTCCGGCATGCCCCAGCTAGTGGCAAGAGCCACCGAATTGTACTGTCGACATTGACGTGTCTTAACCAGCTCGCTACAGTTAGGGAACCGCTGCCGAGGCCGGTGGCGAACAAGGAGGACTTCGAGGCGAACCGGTGACAGCAACCGCGCTCTACATTATCCCGATCCTGGCCATCCTCATCCTGGTACATGAGCTGGGCCACTTCCTAGCCGCCCGTTTGTTCGGAATCAAGGTTCTCGAGTTCGGCATCGGCCTGCCGCCGCGAGTCATCGGTATCAGGCGGGGGGATGTTCTCTACTCGATCAATTTGATCCCGATCGGCGGCTTCGTGCGCGTTGTCGGCGAGGATAGCCGTAGCCTCGAGCCTGGGAGCCTGCAGACGAAATCTCGTCCCCAACGTGCCGTATTCTTCGCCGCCGGCGCGTTCATGAATCTCCTGCTCGCGATGGTGCTGATGATGGTCCTAGTGGCAGCCCAGGGCAAGCCGGAGCTGCGGGTCTATGTCGCCGAAGTCGCTCCCGACTCACCTGCCGCCGAAGCTGGCTGGCAGCCTGGCGACCGGTTCGTCGAAGTCGCTGGCCGGCAGGTCGAATCGGTGGAGCAACTGCTCGAAATCACCGACCAGCACGCCGGCCGCCCGATGCCGGTTACCTTGCTCCGAGCGGGGCAAACGATCGAGACGGTGGTCGTGCCACGAAGGGATCCGCCGCCGGGGCAGGGACGCACCGGGATCAGGGTCACCGAGGCGGCCCGAGCCCGGATCAGCGTAGCGGAGGTCGAGGCCCTCTCGCCCGCCCAGGCAGCCGGTCTCGAGCCAGGGGACGAGCTGCGCCGGGTCGGCGACTATCAGATCGAGGACGCGGCGATCTACTGGCTCGCGCTCGAGCACTATGCCGGAACGACTGTGCCGGTAACTATCGTGCGCGATGGCCAGGAGATGACTGTGGAGATGGCGGTACCGGCCGAGGTTCCGGCCGAGAGCCAGATCCACGCCGGGTTGCTCATCCGGCAAGACATCTTCTCGCGGCCGGTACCGTGGTGGGAAGTACCGCTCCGCGGTGTCGAGCAGACCTTCGCCACGCTGCTCATGATGTTCCAAGCGCTCGGGATGCTCCTGCGCGGCGAGGCCTCGCTCAGCGGCATTGCCGGGCCAATCGGCATGGGACAGCTCACGTCCGAGATTCTGGCGATCAGCCCGGAGCCGATCTGGATCACGCTCGTCAACCTGACCGTCCTGCTTTCCTTGAACCTGGCTGTGCTCAACCTGATCCCCTTCCCGGCGCTCGACGGCGGCCGCTTGCTCTTCGTCTTGATCGAAGCTATCCGCGGTCGACGTATTGCGCCGGAGAAGGAAGGGCTGGTGCACCTTATCGGATTCGTTCTTCTCCTCACCTTCATGTTCGTGATCGCGTTCGTCGACATCGGGCGCCTGATCAGCGGTGAGCCTCTCATCCGCTGATGCCTGCCAGGCGGCGCCTATTTCTCTACCACCCTGGTGAGAAAACACAGTAGCCCGACTCGACAGCCGTTCCTGGTCAGGGCAAACTTACTCCGGCGTAACCTGTTTGGGAGGACATGCGCGCGATGGCATACCAGCGAAGGAAGTCTCGACCGGTTTGGGTCGGCAATGTGCAGATTGGCGGGGACGCACCTATCGTCGTCCAGTCGATGACGACGGCCGATACGCGCGATCCCGAGGCGACGCTTCGACAGATCCACGAGCTTGCCGACGCCGGCTGCGAGATCGTCCGGCTCGCCGTGCCGGATCGGGTGGCGGCGGCAGCGCTACCGGAGATCGTCCCGTATTCGCCCGTGCCACTGGTGGCGGATATCCACTTCGAGCACACCCTGGCACTGAAGGCGTTGGACGCAGGGATCCACAAGCTTCGCCTCAACCCCGGCAACATCCGCAAGCCCGAGGATGTTCGCGAGGTGGTACGCAAGGCGAAAGAGCGGGGCGTGCCGATCCGGATCGGTGTCAACTTCGGCTCGCTGCCACCGATGACCCGTGAATTCGTCGACGAGATGGCAGCGCAGAACGCCACGCATACCGAGCTCATTGCGGAGCACATGGTGCGCACCGCGCTGGGACACGTGCGAATCCTCGAAGACCTGGACTTCGGCGACATCGTCATCTCGCTCAAAGCATTCGAGGTTCCGGTGATGGTCGAGGCATACCGGCGGATGGCCCGTCTGGTGGATTACCCGCTCCATCTCGGTGTGACCGAAGCGGGCACCCCCAAGGCGGGAGCGATCCGCTCGGCGGTCGGTATCGGCACACTGCTCGCTGAGGGGATAGGGGACACGATTCGCGTGTCGCTGGCGACCGATCCTGTCGAGGAGGTGTACGTCGCCTACGAGATCCTCAAGAGCCTCGACCTGCGGCAGCACGGAGCCACTCTCGTCGCCTGCCCCACCTGCGGCCGCGTCGAGGTCGATCTCTTCAAGCTGGCCAACGAGATCGACGAGTACCTGAAGACGATCAAGGAGCCGATCAAGGTCGCGGTGATGGGCTGTGTCGTCAACGGACCGGGAGAGGCCCGCGACTCGGATGTCGGCGTCGCTGCCGGCCGCGGCAAGGGCGTCATCTTCCGCAAAGGCAAGATTGTGCGAAAGGTCGAAGAGCAGGAGATCGTCCCAGCGCTCAAGGAAGAGATCCAGCTCGTCCTCGCGGAGCGGGCGGCAGGTGTGCCGGCAGTCGAAACGGGTCATCGCCGGATCTCGGTGCCGGTCGTTGACGCGTGAGCCTGGTCTCGCCATGGCAGGGCGGCATGGAACCCACGAGGTCGTCAAATCGAACCGATCGCGTCGCCGCCATCGGCCTGGCATCCTGGGACCGCTTCCTGGTTCTAGACCGTAGCCCGCGGCCTGGCTCCTACGCTATCGTCACCCACCGCGAGGAGCAATCCGGCGGCACCACGAGCAACCTCTGCGCCGCGCTCTGCAGGCTCGGTGTCTCCGTCACGCTAGCAGCCGCCGTCGGCGACGACGCCGAGGGGCAGATCCTGCTCCAGGATTTGGCAGCAGAGGGCTGCGACGTCCGCCATGTGCGGGTCAAACAGGGCATCCCCACCGACGCCTGCTTTATCCTGGTCGCTCCCGGCGAGGACGGAACCGACCGCACCATCCTGTGGGAGCAAGGTGCCCGGCTCCAGCTCGGTGACCCGCTGCCGATCGACGAGCTCTTTCAGCACGACCTGGTCGTCGTCGATGTCGACGACCCGAAGCTGCGGCAATTCCTCGTTGACCTGCCGGCGCATGTCGCACCTCGCACGCAGATGATCGGCCCGCTGGTCTACCTGACCGAACTGCAGCCGGAGCAGGGGCTCCGCTTGGCCCTTCAGCATGACGTCATCGTCGGCAACGACGACGAGCTGTGCTATCTGGCCGGAACTGACCAGTTAGACGTGGCCATCGAGCGTCTGCGGGCGCTCATGCCGCTCCACGTGACTCGCCTGGCGGCGATTAGCCGGGGAGCTGAGGGATGCGTCATTGTGACGCGCCGTGACATCACTCCCGTCCCCGCCTTCGAAGTCCCGGTGGTCGACACCACGGGTGCTGGTGATGCCTTCGCGGCCGGCATCGTCTACGGGCTGCTGCGTCGCTGGGAGCCGGCGCGCCTGGGGCAGTTCGCCAACGCGATGGGCGCGCTGGCCGTGCGCGCGCTCGGCGCCCGAGCCGGCTTGCCGACGCTCCCCGAAGTGGAAGCCTTCATCGCGGCCTCGGAGGCAAGGAGCCCACGATGAAGGCGCTCACGAGGGATCGGCTCCAGGAACTCGCCCGCCAGGCCGGCCTGGCCGTCAGCGCTGTCACGACGGCCGACGCCTTTCCGGAGACCGCCGGGGTGCTCGTCGAGCGCATCCGCGAGGGCCACATGGCCGGTCTCGACTGGTTCACCGAGGACCGGGCGCGCTTCTCCGCCGATCCGCGCAATCTGCACCCTACCGCCAGGAGCATCATCAGCGTCGGCGTGCCGTACTGGCAGCCCGATATCCAACCCCCTCAGGACGATGTGCCGCGTGGTCGTATCTCCCGCTATGCCTGGGGACGCGACTATCACAAGACGCTGCGCGCGAGGATGGAGCGGCTGCACGCGCTCCTCGAAGCCGAGCTAGGCCGGCCGATCGAAGCTCGCTTCCTGGTCGACACCGCCCGCATCGTTGACCGTGCCGCGGCCGCCCGCGCCGGCCTCGGCTGGTACGGCAAGAACACGATGGTGCTGGTGCCCGGCTATGGCTCGTGGGTCATGTTAGGGGAGCTCGTCGTCGACGTGGAGATCGAGCCGGACGCTCCGCTCCGCCCGCGGTGTGGCCGCTGCACCGCCTGCATCGACGTCTGCCCTACGGGCGCGCTGGTCGGGCCCTACACACTGCACACCCCACGCTGCATCTCGTTCTTGACCATCGAGCTCCGCGGCCCGATCCCGCGCGAGCTCCGTCCGCTCATGGGCAACTGGGTCTTCGGCTGCGACCTCTGCCAGGAAATCTGCCCGTACACCGTCGCGGCGCGCCCCGTGGCCGACCCCGACTTTCGACCCGAACGTATCGAGCACTGCTTCCCGGCACTCGACTGGCTGCTGCGGATGACCGAGGAGGAGTTCCGCGAGGTCTATCGCGGCCGGGCCGTGCTGCGCGCCAAGCGCTCCGGCCTGGCCCGCAACGCCGCGGTCGCGCTCGGCAACATCGGGCGGCCCTCCGACCTCGCGATCCTGGAAGAGACGCTTACCCGTTACGACCTGCCGCTCGTTCGTGGCCATGCGGCCTGGGCCATGGCCCGGATCGACCCCGGAGCGGCCCGCCCTGCGCTCCTGGCTGCGCTGGAGCGCGAGACGGATCCGTACGTCCGAGACGAGATCCGGCAAGCCATCGAAGCACCTCCGCCGCCCCGCGACCCTAGGCCTCCGTTCACCGTCCAGCCCGTCCGTCTCCTCAGGCGCCGCTCACCGGCTCCCGCTCGATAGGTGTCCCCAGCGTGCCCAGGCGGCGAACCTGATCCTGCGCACCGGCCGCCATTTCAGCCAGTGACCTGCAGCCCAGCAGCGATGCCGTTGATACTGTGATGGATTGCGTCGAGCAGGCGGGCACGCTCAGCGGGTGACCCTTCAGGCGGGAGCGACCGGTAGCGACGCAGCAGCGCGATGTGGGCCAGGTGAAGGGCATCGACGTAGGGGTTGCGCAGCTTGATGAGCCGTGAAAGGACGGTCGCACGTTCGAGCAGGGAGCGCTGCTCGGAGATCTCCAGTATCGCAGCCACGCTCCGGTGGTACTCGGAGACGATCCGCTCGAACAGGGCCCGCCCATCGCCGGCAAGCGTCGCGTACAGGCGCGCGCACGAGAGGTCGGCCGTCGCCAGGCTGATCTGCGCATTGTCCAGCACGGCGGCGAAGAACGGCCATCCGTGGTACATCGCGCGCAGCCGGTCGAGCCCCCCACACTCGATCTCGGCGCCGAGTGCCGTGCCCAGGCCGAACCAACCAGGCAGGTTGATTCGTGCCTGCGTCCAACTGAAGACCCAGGGGATGGCACGCAAGTCCTCTAGCCGGAGCCCGCTGTCCCGCCCAAACGAGCGCGTCACCGGGCGCGAGGCCAGGTTCAGCGTCCCAAGCTCAGGGAACGGCGTGATTTGGGTGAAGAGCTCTAGAAATCCCGGCGTCCCCTTGACGAGCTCTTCGTAGGCCTGCTGGGATACCCCAGCTAGCCGCTCCATCACCTCGACCCATTCGCCTGGTGGCTGGGGCCGATCGCGCTCGAGTGCGGAGAGCAGCAGTGCGTGGACGACCTGCTCGAGATGCCGCTCGGCGATCGCGGGATCGAGGTAGCGGGAGAAGACGACCTCTCCTTGCTCTGTGACCTTCAGCGTGAGCAAGCGTGCCTCGGGCGGCCGTGCCAGGATCGCTCGACCCATTGGCCCGCCACCGCGCCCGATCGCCCCACCGCGACCGTGGAAGATGATGAGCTCCACCCCAGCGGCCGCGGCGACCTGGGCCAGTGCTTGTTGAGCACGGTAGATGCGCCAGTTCGAGGCGAGATAGCCGCCGTCCTTGTTGCTGTCAGAGTAGCCGACCATCACCTGCTGCCGGGCACCGCGCGCCTCCAGCGCGGCCCGGTAGGGCTCGATCGCCAGAAGACACGCGAGCACGTCCCCGCAGCGATCCAGCTCCTCGATCTGCTCGAAGAGGGGGACGATGTCGAGCGTGCTCCAGGCCCGCCCTCGTCCGCCCTCCCAGCCGACCAGCCCACACGCCCGAGCTAGGAAGAGCACGTTGAGCACGTCGCTCGGTGCCCGGGTCATCGAGATGACGTAGGTCTGGCAGGCACGCAGACCGTGCAAGCGCTGGATCTCGGCGATGGTCTCGAAGGTCTCGAGCACCTCACGCGTCTCCGGCGAGAGCGCCTCGCGCGGCAGCGCCAGCGGCGGCGCTGCCAGCCACTCCACAAGGAGTCGCTGCCGGCTCTTCTCGTCGAGCGCCAGGTAGCCGGGGAAGCCGGCCAGCCCGAGCAGCTCCGCCACCGCCTCAGTATGCCGAGTGGCGTGCTGCCGCACCTCCAATTCAGCGAGGTGAAATCCGAACAGCTCGACGCGGCGGATCAGGTCGCGCAGCCCGCCGGCGGCGATACGCCCTCCCCGGTGCCTTTCCAGGCTCTGCTGCACCTGGCGCAGGTCCGCCAGAAACTCCTCAGGGGACCCGTACGCGCCAGGCTGCCCGAGCTCCGTGCGGCGCAGGCGCTCGGCGATCAACCCCAGCTTGCGCCGATACGGCTCATCGGCCCAGGCCCGCACCGGTTGCAGGCCAAGGGCATCTCGATCTCGCTCGATCGCTTCCAGCAGCTCAGACGAGGCCCCCACCAGCCGCTGCGAGACGCTCAGGTCGTGCCCCAGACGCTGCACCTCATCCTGGTAGCGGCGGAGAATCGCGGCACGCGCCAGTTGCACCGCAGCGCGGGTGACCGCGGGCGTCACCGCCGGGTTGCCGTCGCGGTCACCACCCACCCATGATCCGAAGCGAAGCATGCCGGGAGCCTCGAGCGGGCCGACCTCCGGGTAGCCCCGAGCCAGAGCAGTCTCTAGTGCGCGCCAGAACGCGGGCACCATCTCGTAGATCGGGCCGGCGAGGACCGCGAGCACGCTGCGTACCTCGTCCAGCACGCTGGGGCGCTCCGCCCTGGCCTCGGCCGTCTGCCAGATCAGTGTGATCCGGGCACGCAGCTCTTCCAGTAGCCGGCTACGCTCGCGCTCTGTGAGCCGGCGATCGTCGAGGGCGGCGATTAGCCTCCCTGCCTGCTCGAGGTGGTGCAGCAGAGTGCGTCGCCGGGTCTCCGATGGGTGTGCCGTGAAGACCGGGTAGACCTGGAGGCGCTGCAGCGCAGCCTGAACTGCCGCGGGTTCGACCCCTCGCTCGCGCAGTGTCGCCAGCGCCGCCTCAACCGACTCGTGCAGCGGCGGATCGACCCGCTCGCGCTCACGCAGCGTTCGGATACGGTGGTGCTGCTCAGCCAGATTGATCAGGTGGAAGTAGACGCTGAACGCTCGTACCAGTTGCAGCAGCCGCTCGGTCGGCTGTGCCTCGGCCCAGGCCAGGAGATCCGCCAAATCAGCCCGATGGCCGACGCTGCCCGACCGCAGCGCGATCGTCGCCTTGCGCAGGTGCTCTACAGCCGCAAAGAGCTCCTCACCCCCCTGCTCCCGCAGCACCTCACCGAGCAGCGAGCCCAACAGGCTCACATTCTGCCGCAGGCCTTCGATCGGCTCGGCACGCGATGCCGCAGGCCCGTCTTGGGCTGCCACTCTGGGCACGGGCGCCTGGCTGGAGCCTGTTCCCCTCTCCTTCTCCACCATTCCACCCTTGATCGCATGTGAAGCGCAAGTCGATTCGTCTCCCGGCGGCACAGAACTCTTGCCGTTGTGGTGTGCTCGACGAGCGTACCACCTCAGGCCATCCGGCGACAAAGCGCGGGCAAAGTGGCAGCGGCACGCGGGACTGAATCTCCAGTACAATGCAGGCAGAGCTGTGTCGTTCCGGGCCGTAAAGCGGAAGTCCCAGCCTGTGCCCATGACCTCGGACACTGGAGGGCCGCTGTGCTCCTGGCGATCGATGTGGGCAACACGAATGTCGTCTTCGGCCTGTTCGCGGGCGACGAGATCCGTGCCCGCTGGCGCCTCGCAACCGTGCGCGACCGGATGCCGGACGAGTGGTGGGCGGTGCTGACGACGCTCGCCGCTGACGAGGGCCTCGACCTGCGCCAGGTGAACGCGATCGCGCTCGCGAGCGTCGTGCCCCCGCTGACGACCGCGCTGGCCGAAATGGCGCGGGCACGGCTCGGCGTCGAGCCGCTAGTGGTCAACGGAGCGCTCGACTTCGGCTTCCCCATCCTGGCCGACTACCCGGCCGAAGTCGGCGCCGACCGGATCTGCAACGCCGTCGCGGCTTTCGAACTCTTCGGCGCGCCGTCGGTGGTGATCGATTTCGGCACCGGTACCAACTTCGACGTCGTCGGCCCGGAGGGGGGTTACATCGGCGGGGCCATCGCGCCGGGCGTGGCGGTCGCCCTCGACGCGCTGGTCAGCCGCGCGGCCCGTCTAGTGGGCGTCGAGCTGAAAGCACCGCGACGAGCGATCGGGCGGAACACGATCGAGTGCCTGCAAGCCGGCACCGTCCTCGGCTACGCCGACCTGGTCTCGGGACTGATCCGTCGTATCAGCGCCGAGTTGCCATCGCCGCCACGAGTCGTCGCCACCGGCGGGCTCGGCCAGTTGATGGCCCCGTTAATCCCGGAGATCGAACGCTACGAGCCCGATCTGACGTTGATCGGCCTGAGGCTCATCCACGATCGGGTGGCTGCCCAGCGGGCGAGCGGGTCAGTAGCGGCCCGGAGCTAGCCGGCGCGGCTCCCCGGCAGCCGCTCGCCGTTGCCAGGATTCGGCTTGCGCAATGCGAGGAGGGCAGACGTTGTTGATCGCCCTCATCGCCGATATTCACGGCAACGCGGTCGCGCTGGAGCGCGTACTGGCAGAGCTGGAGCGCGAGCGACCAGATCGAGTCGTCTGCCTCGGAGACGTGGCAGCCACCGGGCCGCAGCCACGCGAGGCCATCGCGCTGCTGCGGGCAACCGGCTGCCCGGTCGTCCTGGGCAACGCTGACGAGTGGTTGCTGACACCGCAGTTCTCCCCGAACCCGGACGAAGTGACCGCCAAGATCGAGGAGATCGACGCCTGGTGTCGGGAGCAGCTCGGCCCTGAGCATCTAGACTACCTGCGCGGGTTCCGCTCGACGATCGAGATCCCGCTCGATAAGCGGACGGTGCTCCTCTGCTGCCACGGTTCGCCCCGCTCCAACACGGAGGCGATGCGCTCGGCCACGCCAGACGCCGAACTCGGCGCGATGCTCGACAGAGTCCAGGCAACGATCGTCGCCTGCGGGCACACGCACGAGCAGTTGCTGCGCCGCTTCGGCGAGCTAATCCTGCTCAACCCGGGCAGCGTCGGCCTGCCTTTCCAGGTCGACCGGCAGACGGGTACGGTACGTAACCCAGCCTGGGCCGAGTACGCGCTCATCCGCTGGCAGTCCGGAGCGCTGGGGATCGAGCTGCGCCGCGTGCCCGTCGACGCGAGGACCGTGATTGCAGCAGCCCTCGCCAGCGGTATGCCCCACGCCGAGTGGTGGGCAGCCGATTGGGAGACCCTCTGACAGGCTTAGCCCCACTCGCTTGCCAGGAAGTCGAGGCTCACCTCGCTGTCGAAGCGCTGGACAGCAGCCTCGAGCAGGGCCAGCGTCGCGGACACATCGTTCAGGTCCAGCGTCTCCACCGGGCTATGCGCGTAGCGGCGCGGTATGTTCACCACCCCGGCCGGAATGCCTCCCCGTACCAGATGGACGGCGGCGACGTCGGAGGTACTCCTAGGGAAGAGCGCTGGTTGGATCGGTACCCCCGCTTCCTCGGCCACACCCAGAAGGAAGTCGCGCATCGCCGGGTTGGCCAGGTGGCCATGCGTGCTCCCCATGCCACTCGCCAGTGCCAGCACCGGCCCAGCCCCGATCTTGATCCCGAGATCCCGATAATAGTCGACGTCGGGTGTTCCACCCGCCGGGATCGTGTCCACCACGATGGCAGCCGTGGGAGCCAGACGGTAGGTCGCCATCTGCGCGCCGCGCAGCCCCACCTCTTCCTGGACGGTAACGACCGCCGTCAGCGTGCAGGGCAATTCAACGCCGGCCAGCCGCTCCAACAGGAGCACGAGCACAGCGCAGGACACCCGGTTGTCGAGCGCCTTGCCTGAGATCCGGTCGGAGTTTGCCAGCTCCTCGACCGGCTCGTCGTAGGCTACCGCGTCGCCCACGCGGATGCCGAGAGCGCGCACCGCCTCGGCGGTGTCGAAACCCAGGTCGACGTATAGCTCGCGCAGCCCGGGTACCCGGTTGCGCTCCTCGGGCGTCTGCAAGTGGCCCGCCTTCACGCCGATGACGCCCCGATATCCCCGCACGCGCACGTGCCGGCCGACCAGCAGGCTCTCGATTACCCCGCCTACCTTTTCCAAGCGGAGGAAGCCATCGGGTTCGATGCTCTTGACCAGAAGGCCGATCTCGTCGGAGTGCGCTGACACCATCAGGTGGGGCGCCGGCTCACGCGCGATGCGCGTGGCGAACAGATTCCCGTAGCTATCCACCTCGAGCCGGTCGACCAGCGGCCGGAGCAACTCGACGAGCCGGGCGACAACCGGTTGCTCATGGCCGGAGACCCCGTCGATCGCGGCGAGCTCGAGCGTAAGATCGCGGATTCGCCGCTTGAGTGCCACCGTCTCTTCTCCCATCCTCTGTTCCCTCTTCGTCGCCGCCGCCACTCAGCGGGCTATAATACGCGGTGCAGGCTGCGAAGCATCAGGGGTTAGACGTGTGGAGGAAGCGGTCACCCCATGAGAGGCTAACCGTAGCCGCCCAGGCGGGCGGCCGAGCCGGTATGGGCTAGGCGGGGGGTTGTCGTGAAGACCTATCCGGTTGATCGATTGCGCAACGTTGGCTTGTTCTCCCACGGCGGAGCCGGGAAGACATCGTTGACCGAGGCGATGCTGTTCGCAACCCGTGCCATCTCCCGGATGGGACGGGTCGAGGACGGCACGACTGTCTCCGACTGGGACCCCGATGAGCACCGCCGCGGCATCTCGATCTCGACCAGCGTGATCCCGATCGAGTGGCGCGAGCACAAGCTCAACATCCTCGACGCCCCCGGCTACTTCGACTTCCTCGGTGAAGTCAAGGCGGCACTGCGCGTGAGCGACGCGGCTCTAATCCTGATGGACGCGTCGGCCGGTGTCGAGGTCGGCACCGAGCAGATGTGGTCGTACGCCGCCGAGGCCGGGCTGCCCCGGGCACTGCTGGTCAACAAGCTGGATCGTGAGAACGCCAACTTCGCTGCCAGCCTGAGCCGGGCACAGGAGATCTTCGGCGCCTCCGTCGTGCCGGTACAGATGCCGATTGGCCAGGAGAAAGACTTCCGCGGGCTGGTCGATCTCGTCAGCGGGCAGGCCTACCTCTTCGGCAGTAATGGCGACCTCCAGCCGGCCGATGTCCCCGCCGAGCTGGCAGATGCGGTCGATACGTACCGTACCCAGCTCATCGAGCGCGTGTGTGAATGTGATGACGATCTGATGGTGCGGTACCTCGAGGGAGAGGCGATCGGCGTCGAGGAGTTGAGGGCCGGGATCCGCACGGCGTTCGGCCGCGGCGACCTCACGCCGGTGTTCGTCGCCGCAGCAACCAGCCTGAAGGGTGTACTGCCCTTGCTCGACGCCATCGTCGACTACTTCCCGGCCCCGCGGCCGGTAACGGCAGCCTCCCCCGGCGGGGAAGAGATCGAGCTGCGGCCCGACCCGAATGGCCCGCTGGCGGCTCTGATCTTCAAGACCATCGCCGACCCGTTCGTCGGCAAGCTGTCCTATTTCCGGGTCTACTCCGGGACGATGCGCTCTGACTCACAGGTACTCATCGCCCAGCGTGGCGAGACGGAACGGATCGGCCAGCTCTTCGTCGTGCGGGGCAAGGAGCAGATCCCGGTCGGCCAGCTCCCGGCAGGCGAGATCGGCGCAGTCGCCAAGCTGCAGCACGCGCACACCGGCGAGACGCTCTGCGAGCCGACGCGGCAGATCGTTCTACCGGGTATCCAGTTCCCGGCCCCTGCCTACACCGTCGCGGTCGCGCCCAAGACCAAGAGCGACCTGGACAAGATGGGAAGCGCGCTCCAGCGACTGCTCGATGAAGACCCGACACTCCACATCGGTCGCGAACCGCAGACCGGCGAGACGCTGATCTCGGGCCTGGGCGAGTCGCACGTCCAGATCGCGCTCGAGCGGATGTCCCGGAAGTTCGGCGTCAACGTCGAGTTCGGCCTGCCGCGCATCCCATACCGCGAAACCATCTCAGTGCCGGTGCGGCGGGTGGAGTACAAGCACAAGAAGCAGACCGGCGGCCATGGCCAGTACGGGCACGTCTTCCTCGACATCGAGCCGCTGCCGGACGCAGATTTCGAGTTCCACGAGACGATCGTCGGCGGAGTCGTGCCCAAGCAGTTCATCCCGGCGGTCGAGAAGGGCGTCCGGGAGGCGATGGAGGAAGGTGTGCTGGCCGGCTACCCAGTCGTCAACGTGAAGGTGACGCTGGTCGACGGCTCGTATCACTCCGTCGACTCTTCGGAGATGTCGTTCAAGATCGCGGCCGCCCAGGCGTTCAAGAAGGGGGCGCTCCAGGCCAAGCCGATCCTGCTCGAGCCGGTCATGCGGCTGCGCGTGACCGTGCCCGACCAGTTCACCGGTGATGTCATGAGTGATCTGAACGGCAAGCGGGCCCAGGTGCAGGGCATGACGCCGGGAGGCCAGGGCACGACCACGATCGAGGCCCTGGTGCCGGCAGCCGAGCTGCAGCGGTATGCCACCGATCTGCGCTCGCTGACGCAAGGCCGCGGGACGTTCACGGTCGAGTTCAGTCACTACCAGCCAGTACCGCAGCACCTCGCGGAGCAGGTCATCGCTGAGACCAAAGCGCGCCAGGCGGCCGCGAGCTGAGCGGCGCGACTCCTGCTTTCGTTTCACCGGGCGCGGGCACTCCGCGCCCGTTCGGTTGCTGCGCAGTCTGCGCAGGCGGCTGCGCGTCGAACGAAGGGTATCCCTGTGATGACGGAGAGATCGGATTCTCGAGCAGATCTGAGCCTGCTCGTGGATGGTGGCTCGCTCGGCAACCCCGGTCGTGGCTACGGGAGCTTTCGACTCGCCGATCGCGAGGGGCACGAGGAGATCGTGCGGCTGGAGTTCGGCGACCAGGTCACCAACAACCAGGCCGAATACCGTACGCTGATCGCAGCCCTAGAAGCCGCTCTAGCCCATGCGCTGGAGCACGGCTGGTCGCCAGAACGGCTTTCGCTCGCCATCGTCACCGATAGCCAGCTCATGGCCGAGCAGATGAGCGGGCGATGGAGGGTTCGCCAGCCTCACCTCAAGCCGCTGTACCAGCGGGCGCGCGCCCTGCTCCAGCGCTTCGGCCGGGTCGAGATCTCCTGGAGGCCACGCCGGGAGATCGTCGCCGTGCTCGGCCACTAGCCAAGAAGTGCGGGCGGGAATCCTTTCTTGCCAGTGCGAGTCGGCCGGTCCTTGCCCAGCCCCGAAACTGCCGCCCGGTCGTCGTTCTCTACTGCCCCGGCCGTGAGATGGTTCCCGAGATAGCTTCTGCCAGCGTTCGAACTGAGCGCGGGGCTTTGGTTCCGCGCTTGCTAGCGGCGATGGAACAGGACGCGATACAACGAGCAAGACTGTCGCTCCCATCGCCGTGAAAACCCTTGACACGAGCCGGAAAAGATGCTATCTTCGGCAGCAACAACGCAAGAGAACGCCGGCGCTCATCCAGAGTGGTGGAGGGAACGGCCCGAGGAAGCCCGGCAACCAGCGCGCATGCGCCAGGTGCCAATGCCGGCGGAGCGGAGCTCCGCACGATGAGCGCGGTAAGTGAGAAGCCCTCCACCTTGCGTGGAGGTTTTTTGATCCCTCCACACCGGACAACTGAGCGGCCTTCGAGAGCGGCGCGACGGTGCGCCGCTCGGGGGAGAGCGTTCACGCAAAGAATGGCTTTCCTAGGGAAAGACGCGCGGCCAGGGGAGGCCGCCACGGAGCCGGAGGGTCGAACGAATGACCGTAACCACCGCCCCCTGTACCGTTCAGATCGCCAGGATCGCCACGCCGGAGCACCCCTTCGTCACCGAGCACGGGGCAGTGCTCCCGGTGGTCGAGATCGCCTTTGAGACCTGGGGCACGCTGAGCCCGCGGCGTGACAATGTGGTGCTGATCGCTCACGCGCTCACCGGAAATAGCCACGTTACGCCGCACTTTCCCGGAGACACCCCGGGCTGGTGGGATCCTATGGTCGGCCCGGGTTGTCCCATCGATACCGACCGGTACTTCGTGATCTGCCCCAACATCCTCGGCAGTTGCTACGGCTCCACCGGCCCGCGCTCGATCGACCCGCAGACAGGTCACCGCTACAATCTCCGCTTCCCGTACATCACCGTACGCGACATCGTGGCCGCGCAGGCCCGCCTCCTCGACTACCTCGGCATCGAGCGGCTGCACGCCGTGCTCGGGGGCTCGCTCGGCGGCATGCAGGCGCTGGAGTGGGCGGCGATGTTCCCGCAGCGCGTGGAGCGCGTGATCCCGATCGCGGTCGGTGGCCGCTTCAGCGACCAGGGCATCGCCTACAACGAGGTGCAGCGGCGGGCGATCATGCTCGATCCAGCCTGGAAGAACGGCGAGTACGAGGACGGCGAGGGGCCGGCGACCGGCCTGGCCATTGCCCGGATGCTCGGCGTGATCACCTACCAGTCCGACGAGCTCATGACCGCCCGCTTCAACCGGCGCGAGGAGGCGCGCTACACGGCCTGGCCGGAATTCCTCTGCCGCTACGATGTCGAGGGCTACCTCCACTACCAGGGCGAGAAGCTGGTACGTCGCTTCGACGCCAACAGCTACCTCTACCTGACTCGGGCTATGGACTCTCACGATCTCGGTCGAGGCCGCGGTGGGTACGACGCCGGGCTCGCTCGGATTCGAGCCCGGTTGCTCGGTATCGGGATCAGCTCCGACATTCTGTTCTGGCCGGCCCAGGTGCGCGACCTGGTCGAGCGGCTGCGACGTCTCGGTAAGGACGCCGAGTACTGGGAGCTCGACTCGCCGAACGGGCACGACGCCTTCCTCAAGGATTTCGACCAGATCGGCCCGGTCATCCAGGAGTTCCTCGACCAGCCTTGACCTCGCTCATCCGGGGCGACCGCTGGCTATTCCGGTGCGATCTCAGGTGTGAGGACCGCCCCGAAGCGGACGGCGTCGACGATGTCGCTGACGATCGCGCTGGCAGTCGGTTGAGGCCCGGCCCCCTGGCCGTAGAGCACTACCGGCCCCACACGATCGCCGGTGATCTCCATCGCGTTGTAGTTGAGGCGCACATGCGCCAGCAGGTGATCGCCGGGCACGAACTCCGGCCCGACGCGCAGCCGCCACCCCTCAGCGTCCAGCTCCGCGCCCGCGATCAGCTTGATCGCTCCACCCCGCGCCCCCGCCTCGGCCACTTGCTCCGGTGTCACCCCTGTGATCCCGGTCCGGTCGACCCGTTCAGGCCGGATGTGCCTCCCGGCCGCCAGCGAGGCCAGAATGGCCAGCTTGTAGGCCGCGTCGTAACCCTCGACATCGGCTGTCGGATCGGGCTCAGCGTAGCCGAGCTGCTGGGCCTCCCGAAGAGCCTCGGCGTAGGTGGCTCCCCGCTCAGCCATCTGCGTCAGAATGTAGTTCGTGGTGCCGTTGACGATGCCGCGGATCCGGGTGATTCGGTTGACCGCCAGGATCTGGCGCAAGCTAGCCATCAACGGGATGCCGCCTCCGACACTAGCCTCGAACAGCAGCGCCCGGCCGGACGACCGCGCCGTGGCAACGAGGCCGGCGAAATGCTTGGATAGCGCCTCCTTGTTCGCGGTGACGACGTGTTTTCCCGACTCTAGGGCCAGTCGCATGTAGGTCGCGGCTGGCTCCTCGCCCCCCATCGCTTCGACCACAACGTCCACCCCGTCGTCGCCGATCACCTCCTCGATCTTCGTCGTCGCCACCTCCACAGGCAGCCCAGCCTGAACCACGCGCTCGGTCGAGCGGGCCATCGCCCGCCGCACCACCAGGCGGATGCCCGAGCGCGCTTCGATCACATCGCGCTGCTCAGCGATCGTCCTGGCCACGGCCCCGCCGACGGTACCGACTCCGAGCAGCGCGATTCCGACCTCCCGGTTCGTCATGCTTTCCCCCTCCCATGTCCCGATTCAGCCACTTGACGCCCCTCCGGTGCCCTGCTAGAGTGTCTGCGAGGCGCTGACAGCGTACGGGCTGGCGGCGCCGTAGGCAAGCAGGGAGAGCGGATAGGCCGTGTGGCATCCCGCGCAGCGCACCGGGTTCGAGATGACTACTACGCCCGCCGGCGTACGGGCGGGCGGCGCCACCTGATGCGCTGAGTCCCGATAGGCAGTACGCCGGCAGAGGTGAGCGCCTCTGCCGGTTTTGTTTTGGCCAGCGGCCGGTCGCCGCGGCCGGGAAGGAGGACAAAACCCGTGAGCGATCGGATCGACGTCGCGATTCTCGGCGCGACAGGCAGCGTGGGGCAACGGTTCGTGCAGCTCCTCGCCGGGCATCCCTGGTTCAGGATAGCCGAGCTGGTCGGCAGCGAGCGCTCGGCTGGCAAGCCGTACTGGGAAGCGTGCGACTGGCGAGTCAGTAGCGCCCCGCCGGACGAGGTGCGTGGACTCAAGGTCAAGCACTACGAGGAGCCGCTGCACAGCACCGTCGTCTTCTCGGCCCTCCCCGGCGGGCTGGCCGGCCCGATCGAGGAGGGCCTGGCGGCCGAAGGCAAACGCGTGTTCACCAACGCTCGCGATCACCGGATGGACCCCGATGTGCCCCTCATGATCCCCGAAGTGAACCCAGACCACGCGGCCGCCATCGAGCGCCAGCGCCGCGAGCGCGGCTGGCGGGACGGCTTTATCGTCGCCAACCCCAACTGCTCGACCATCCACCTGGTGCTGGCACTCAAGCCGATCCAGGATGCGTTCGGCATCGAGCAGGGAATCGTCACCACGCTGCAGGCCGCCTCAGGAGCCGGCTACCCTGGTGTGCCCTCGCTCGACCTGATCGACAACGTGATCCCCTACATCGGCGGTGAGGAAGAGAAGATCGAGAGCGAGTCGCGCAAGATTCTCGGACGCTGGGAAGACGGCCGCTTCCTGGATGCGCCCATTACGCTGAGCGCGCACTGCAATCGGGTACCGGTACGCGATGGGCATACCGAGACGGTCAGCCTCAAGCTGGCGCAGCCAGCCTCACCGGACGAGGTCGCCCGGGTGCTAGCCGAGTTCCGCGCTCGGCCGCAAGAGCTCGGCCTGCCGACGGCGCCGGCGCGACCTGTCGTGGTGCTTGATCAGCTAGACCGGCCACAGCCCGTGCTCGACCGCGACGTCGAGCGAGGCATGGCATCGGTCGTTGGCCGGGTGCGCCCCTGCCCCGTCTTCGATGTCCGCTTCGTCGTGCTGGGTCACAACACCATCCGCGGCGCGGCTGGCGCGTCGGTGCTGAATGCGGAGCTGCTCCTCCGCGAGGGCTGGCTCGACTGAAGTCGGACCGAATGCGCCCGGCAGGGGCCCGAAGCCCGAGCCCCTGCCGGGCCTCCCGCGGCTCGGATAACTCGCAACGATTCCCGGACTCGCTATCCCTCCCGTCTCCAGTTCTTGACGTCCCAGAGGTCGGACGCGTACGGCGTCGGGTTGATTCCGGTCAATTTATTCGACACGACCGCGACGCTGTTCCGGGCGATGATGCCTATCTCCGCGACGTCGTTGACCACGAGCCGCTGCATGTCGAGAAAGAGCGGCGTGTACTTGTCCGGGTCGATCTCCTGCTCGACCTGGGTATAGAGCCGGTTGAACTCCTCGTTCTGGTAACGGATCACGTTGGGGGTATGCCAGTCGTTGGATCGCTGGGCGATATCGGTCTCAGGATTGCGGGAGAGATAGCGCTTGTACCAGATGATCGGGAAGAGACCGGAGCTGTTCGTCCACATACCGAGGTCGTACTCGCCGCGGTTGAGGGTGTCCGGGTTACCGGGGTCACCGGAGAAGAATACCGCGGCATCGACCGCCTTGATCTGGATGTTGATCCCGATCTGGGCCAGCGCCGCCTTGACGATCTCCTGGGTCTTCTGCCGCACCGCGTTGATCGAGGTCATCCACAGCCAGTCCATCCGGCGGCCGTTGAGAACCCGAATGCCATCTGGGCCAGGTGCGGCTCCGACCTCGTCGAGGAGCTGAGCGGCCTTCTCCAGGTTGAACTCCCAGGTGAGATCCTGCGGCATGAACTGCTTGTTCTCGTTGAGCGTCAGCGCGGTAGCGCTCCCGCCGGGGCCGTAGAGCTGCTCGGCGATCACGTCCCGCTGGATCGCGAGGGCCAGCGCCTGGCGTACCTTCAGTTCCTTGAAGTGCGGGTGTGGCACGGTATAGTGCGCCTTCTCGCCGTTCACCTCAGTCTGAGGATCGGCATGCATGATCTCGATTCGCTCCGTGCCACCACCGAAGGTCGACTGGATCTTTCCGAGACCAGCGGCCTCCATCTGCTTGAGGATCGTCGGCTCGACCTGGATGTTCCAGGCATAGTCCATCTCACCGGTCTGGAGCACAGCTCGCGCCGCGCTGGCCGCGTCCCCACCGCCCTTGAGGGTGATGGTGTCGAAGAACGGCTTGCCTGGTTCCCAGTAGTCCTGGTTGATCTCGTAGACCACGACGTCACCCGGCGTGAACGACTTCACCTTGTAGGGCCCGGTGCCGATCGGCTGGAGGTTGAACGGCGCGTCCTTCGCCTTCGCCCCGACATAGTCCTTCAGGGCGTGCTCCGGCACGATCATCCCATCAGGCCCAGTGAAGATCTCGAACCACGCCGCCCACGGCTGCTTAAAGTTGACCTTCACGGTGTACTCGTCTACCACCTCGACCGACTGGACTGGGTCGTATGTGCCGAAGGTCGTAGCTGCGGTCTCAGGGTTCGAGAGGTAGTCGAATGTGAACTTGACATCCCGGGCAGTAAATGGCGTGCCATCGTGCCACTTCACACTCTGCCGAAGCTTCCAGGTCACGCTCAGACCGTCCGGTGAGACCATTCCGTTCTCGAGGCTGGGCAGTGGCTCGTCGGCGAGGATCGGGATCAGGTTCCCATTGATGTCCAGATCGGCCAGCGGCTCGAGGACGACGCGCGAGGCATCGAAATCCTTCGTCCCGCTCGAGAGGTGAGCATTCAGGATGGTCGGTGCCTGCCACCAGAGTAGTCGCAGCTCGCCGCCGCCGCCGCGCTGCGCCGCAGGCTGCTCAGTCGGAGCCGCCTGTGGCGTCTGAGCGGCTGCCGGCGTCTGGGCAGCCACGGGCGTCTGCCCAGCCGGTTCCTGGGTCGGTGCAGCTTCCTCGCGGGCGCAAGCCGCCAGCAAGGTGGCGAGCATCGAGGCACTCAGTCCCACCGCGGCTCCCCGCTTCAACACATCGCGCCGGGTCAGCCGCCCCTCACTCGCTGCCTCCAGAAGCTCGTCGAACGCTGATCGGTCCCGCATCACTTCTCCTCCTGCTTCCTAGAGCATCCAACGCTAGACCGGCGCAACGACCTAGCGGTCCCGAGGAGGACCTCGAGCCGGCCGCTCGCAGAGAACAGGACGCAGGGCTCGAACCCGAATGCTCATCGGTGCGCCGGTACGGCGGAATCGCCGTCCAGCGCGCAGGTCGCGCTCGCTCACCGGTTTTGCGAACCCGATCTTTCGAGAAGAAGTGGTTGATGATATCACCGCGCAGTATACACGGTTGGGTTGGAGAGGTAAATATTCGAGAGGTGACAATGTTCAGATGAAGGCGGCACGGGGCTCGAGCACGCCGATGCTGTCCCAGCATCGGGGCGCGCAGCCTGTAAAGCTCGACAACCTCAGCCCGCTACCCGTTAGGTGGGGACGATCAGAAGATTGAGATGCCTTCGGCGACAGCGAGGATACGCCCGGGGAAAGGCGCCACCGCTTCGAGGACGCTGTCTCAGCCGGGGAAGGCTCGCATCACTGTCTCGGTGACCGGTACCACTAGCGGGTAGGTCAGGCTGTCGGCGAGCGCCATCCAGGAGGCCTCGATGATATTCGTCGAGCAGCCGACCGTGCTCCAGCTCCGCTGGTGGTCACCCGAGCGGATCCACACTCGAACCTTGGCACCGGTGCCGTGGTGGTCGTCGAGCACGCGCACCTTGTAGTCCTCCAATCGCACCTCGCTGATCTGGGGGTAGAAGCCTTGGAGCGCCTTTCGGGTCGCCTGGTCGAGCGCGTTCACCGGCCCGTTCCCCTCAGCAGCGGTGTGGAACACCTGGTCGCCGATACGTAGCTTGACAGTCGCTTCAGCCAGCATCCCACGCCCGCCGCGGTACTCGGTTAGCACGGTGTAGTCCAGCACTTCGAACGGCGCCTGGTAGCCGGGCAGTGCCCGGCGGATGAGCAGCTCGAGCGAAGCATCCGCATCCTCGAACCAGAAGCCCAGGAACTCGAGCTCTTTGATCTGCTCGACCAGTCGCCGCACGATGTCGGGCTGCCCGCCGAGGTCGATCCCGAACGACTTCGCCTTCACGACCACGTTGCTCCGGCCGCTCAGCTCCGACACCAGGATGTGGCGCGTGTTCCCCACCACCTCGGGCGGGATGTGCTCGTACGCGGCGGGCGTCTTCGCCACCGCGTGCACGTGCAACCCGGCCTTATGGGTAAATGCCTGAGCACCGACGAACGGGAGCTTCGGATCATGCGCCAGATTCGCCACTTCCGCCACGTAGCGCGAGACCTCGGTAAGCCGTGCCAGATGCCCCGGCGGCAGGCAGCGGTAGCCCAGCTTGTACTCCAATACCGGGATCAGCGAGCACAGGTTGGCATTGCCGACCCGCTCCCCCAGCCCGTTGATCGTCCCCTGCACCTGGATCGCCCCGGCCTCGACTGCCGCGATGGAGTTCGCCACCGCCAGCTCGCAGTCATTGTGGGTATGGATACCGACCGCGCAGGGCACGGCTCGTACAACCCGGCGCACGGCCTCGGCTAGCGGGCCAGTGAGCGTGCCGCCGTTGGTGTCGCAGAGCACGACCGCATCAGCCCCGGCCTCGCAGGCGGCCCGCAGTACTGCCACGGCATACTCCGGATCCTCGGAGTAGCCATCGAAGAAATGTTCTGCATCGAAGAAGACCTCCCTGCCAGCCTGCTTCAAGTGGGCGACCGAGTCGGCCACCATACGCAGGTTCTCATCGAGGGTGGTATTCAGCACGTGTTGCACCTGGAAGGGGGAAGCCTTGCCGACGATCGTGACGGTCGGGGTTCCAGCTTCGACGAGCAGCCGGAGGTTGGGATCCTCGTCGGCGCGCACCCCGGCCCGGCGAGTGCTGCCGAAGGCCGCGATGCGAGCGTGCTGCCAGGTCTCGCGCGCGGCCCGTTCGAAGAATGCAATGTCCTTCGGATTGGAACCTGGCCAACCACCCTCGATGTAGGCGACGCCCAGCCGGTCGAGCGCGCGAGCGATCTTCAGCTTGTCCTCGGTCGTCAGCGAGACACCCGACCCCTGGCATCCGTCGCGCAGGGTCGTGTCGTAGATCGCAACCCTCCGGCGCCCATCTGTCCCGTCCACCGCCTGCCTCCCATCCATCGAGCGCACCAAACGCTGGCGGCCTCCCCGCTCTGGGGAGGCCGCTCCAACCGCATTCATGTCCTGGTCGTACGGTCAACCTATTCTGGGCGAGCCCCTCCCCAGCGCCGAAAGCCCCGCCACGCGGGGCCGAATAATCCCGATAATGATCGCTGCGCCCCGGCTCACACGGCCCAGGCGCGGATGCTCATAAGACTGGGGATACTCGCTGCCCACGGTCACCCTACCCCCGTTCCGACCGCTGCTGGTAGGCTACTACACGGGCGTTTCACGCGTCAAGCGCAACTCCGCGGCAACGGGCCGAACGCAAACTGCCAGGCCTTGCGGCCATACCTGCGATCTCGACCACCCCGTCGAAACGAGTGCGCCGCGGCACTGGTCATCCGCACGGCGAGCGTGCTACCCATCGGGGACAGCAGCAGCCACTCGTAACGACGCCGGCGCGAGCACTCGATCTCCTTGCCCTTCACCCGGCATGCGAGGCATTCCTCACGCTAGACAGGGAAGCAGACCGGAACGTCGATAAGCGTCGGCAGGTCGCGCGTGAACGCCTCCTCGATCGCTCCAGAGAGCTCCTCCGGCGAGTTCGCTCGTACCGCCGGGATCCGGTAGGATGCGGCCAGCTCGATGAAGTCCGGGTTCACCAAATCCACCGCAATGAAGCGACAGTCGTACTCTCGCGCCTGCGCCTCCTTGACCGCCGTGTAGGTCGAGTCGTCGAACACGACGATCGGTATGCCCAGCCGGAACTGGACGGCCGTAGCGAGCTCCTGCATCGTGTACTGGAAGCCACCGTCGCCGACAACCGCCACCACGGCGGCCTCCGGCCGAGCGATCTTGGCCCCGATCGCCGCCGGCAGCGCGAAGCCCAGCGTCCCGTAGCCGGTGGGGAAGAGATAGGTGCGTGGTTGATACACCGGATAGTGCCGGTTGCCAACGTAGCACATCATGGTCATGTCGTTGACCAGGATCCCGTCACGCGGGATGGCCGCGCGCAGGGCCTGCACGTAGGCCGCGTGCTCATGCCCCCAGGCCCCAGCGAGCGCCTGCCGCTTGACGTCCTCGACTTCGGCGACCGGCCAGGATTCCTTCCGGATCCCGCGCGACCGCAGCGCCTCCAGCAAGGCTCTGGCCGTCTCGCGCGCGTCGGCGACGATCGCCAGCGCCGGCAGATAGCTGCGCAGGATCTCCTCGGGATCGATATCGACGCGAACGATCGTGTCCGGCAGCGGGAGCTGCCTGTCCCCGGTATCCTGGGCGCCAAGCTTTGAGCCGAACACCAGCGCCAGGTCAGCCTGCCGCAGCAAACGATCCACCGCGTTGCCCGGCTCCCAGAGCGTGCCGAGGCAGAGCGGATGATCCTCCGGCACGGCCCCTTTGCCCTGGATACTGGTGATGACCGGGGCTCCGAGTTGCTCAGCCAGCGCGACCAGCTCAGCGCTCGCCTCGCTGGCCACGGCGCCTCCGCCGCAGTACAGCACCACCCGGCTCGCCCGCTCGATCGCTGCAACTGCGAGCCGTACAGCGGCCGCTGGCGGGGCCGGCCGCTCCGGCCGGACTGGGCCGATCGAATCGAGATCGACCTCGCCGAAGCCACCCAGCACATCGAGGGGTACCTCGACGTAGACCGGCCGCGGGCGACCATGCCGCATCTGGCAGAATGCCTCCGCCAGCAGGCTCGGCACCTCCTCGACCCGACGGGCCTGGCCAGACCACTTGGTCACGGCCCGCATGACGCCGAGTTGATCCTTCAGATCGTGCAGGTAGCCGAGCATCCGCCCCTGCCACGGCTGTGCGACGTTCGAAGCCACCACTAGCACCGGTGAGGAGTCAGCATACGCCTCGCCGATCGGCGTAGCGATATTCGTCACGCCCGGGCCAGTGATGACGATCGCGACTCCCGGGTGGCCAGAGGCGCGCGCGTAGCCGTCGGCCATGAACCCGACGCCCTGCTCGTGCCGTGCCAGCACGTGGCGGATGGACGAGTCGTAGAGCGCGTCGTAGATTTCCAGCGTGTGCACCCCGGGAATACCGAAGACGACCTCGACACCGAGGCGCTCCAGCGCCTCGACGACCGCCTGCCCACCCTTGATCCGCTTCGACACGCTCGCATCCTCCTCGCTCACAGCCCTTGGCCCGGCCGAGACCCCGCGCATTATACCCACGAGCCACCTTTGCAGCGCACACGTCGCGATAGCTCCTGTCTCCCTCGATGGCTCGGACTCGAGTCAGCGCACCAGCGAGGCGCGGAGACTCCTTGGCGAAGCCAATGGCGTGTTTGAACGTTACGTTTCGTAGAGGCGGTCGTTTTCCGTCTCCCAGACGGACTGTCGCTCAACGGCGGCTCTTTCGCACGGAGCGCGGGCCTCACCGATTTCGTGGCCTGTGCCTATTTCTTGCCGAGCCGTTGATCACGGGATTTGAGAAGGGATTGCAACCGTGCGCGAGAGCCGATCGCTCGGACAGTGGTTCTTCCGGCTGGTATCCACCGTCCTGCTGGTGCTGGCAGCATCGCTTAGCCTCTCTCCTCGGGCGAGTGCCTCGGCCGCCCCCTCGATCGTCTACTTCCCGCAGACCGGCCACCACGTCAGCGAGCCCTTCCTGAGTTTCTGGCTTCAGCACGGCGGTATCAGGATCTTCGGATATCCAGTTAGCGAGCCGGTGGTCGATGCCGCCAGCGGGCTGACGGTGCAATATTTCGAGCGCGCTCGCTTCGAGCACCACCCGGGCTGCGGCCCGTCGTGCGGAGTTCTGCTGACGCGAGTCGGCGCCGTGCTGACCCAAGGCCGGACTGAGCCGGCGTTTGCGCCACTTGTCCTCGACCCCTCCGCTAACTCGGCTCCTGACCGCCGCTACTTCCCGGAGACTGGCCACACGCTGGCTTACGGGTTCAAGCGCTTCTGGGAGCAGCATGGCGGGCTCGCCGTCTTCGGATTTCCGATCTCCGAGGAGTTCACCGAGGTCGATGCCACTGGCCAGGCCTTCACCGTTCAGTATTTCGAGCGTGCTCGCTTCGAATGGCACCCTGAGCTCGCGGGAACGCCGTACGAAGTCCAGCTCGGGCTCCTCGGCGCATCCCTCGCGCTTCGCGAGGGTATCGCCACTGACCCGGTCGGTCGCCAGGAGGGCGTAGCCGAGTACTCTCCCGAACTCTTCAAGCGCGGTTTCCGTATGCCGATCCTGATGTACCACCAGGTGGGCGAACCAGCCGGTCGTTACCGCATCCCGCTCTGGAAGTTCGAGCAGCAGTTAGACTGGCTCCTGGCTCACGGCTACACCACGATTACGATGTCTCAGATGTTCGACGCGCTGTTGCGTGGAGGCCCCTTGCCGGAACGGCCAGTTGCCATCACCTTCGATGACGGAAGCCCAGGACAGTGGCAGGCGGCAATGGCACTCAACGCTCGCGGGATGGTGGCCACGTTCTTCGTAGTACCAGGCCGTAGCGGGCTCAGTGACGAGCAGATCCGCGCGCTCGCGGAGCAGGGTCACGAGATCGGCTCGCACTCGTTGCACCACCCCAACCTCAGACTCGTTCCCGACGGGCAGCTCTGGGCTGAGGTGTCGCTCAGCAAGGCTCGACTCGAGGAGATCACCGGGCGGCCGATCCGCTACTTCGCCTATCCCGGGGGCGAGTACGACGCGCGGGTCATCGCGGCTGTGCAGGCTGCAGGATACGACGGGGCGCTCGCCGCCTGGGGCGGAACCAGATGCTCACCGGAGCGTCGCTGGGCAGAGCCGCGCGTCGAGGTCTCCGGGCTCATCAGCCTGGAGCAGTTTGGCTGGTACGTCGAGCAGTTCTAAGTGACGCCACCTGTCTGGGGCACGAGCCAGCGCCGGCCCCGCTTCGGTTCCCGGCGAATGCAGGCATTGATCCTACCCGCCGGACGAGGCGAGAAGCTCCAGCGACGACGATCGGATGCGCCCCATCATGACGACGCGCTCTTGGTCATTGGCCGGGCGCGGCCGGTGGTAGTCCTCGATCAGCACCGGTTGGAACGAGAACGCGCGCAGGCGGGGGCCCTCGAACCGCAACCGCAGAATCACCCCTTGCTTCGTCTCTTGCGACCACTCCTGATCGAAGACGAAGTTGCCGAGCGAGTAGAAGATGGGCCTGCCGCGGTAGAACTCGAACCCTTGCAGCCAGTGCGGGTGCGAGCCGAGCACCAGCGTCGCGCCGGCATCGATCACCGCCCGCGCGATCTGGCGTTGCTCGTCCGTCGGGAGCAACGTGTACTCGATGCCCCAGTGAAAGAACGGGATCACGACGTCCGCGAGGCTAGAAGCCGCGCTCACGTCTTCCGTGACCAGCTCAGGATCGAGTGGGGCCGTCCCCGGCCAGTCCACGCCGGCCCCGTACCAGGCCGCACTGATGCCGTCGTACCCGAGAAGGGCAATCGTCGTGCCGGCAACTTGCAGAAGCGCAGGCTGCCTAGCCTCCGCGAGCGTCTCGCCGATCCCGCAGTGCGCGATCCCTCGGCCTTCTAAGGTCTTGAGCGTGTCGCGCATGCCCTGTGCGCCGAAGTCCATGCTGTGGTTGTTCGCGAGTGACACCGCGTCGATCCCGGCCAGTAGCAGCCCCTCGACAGCCTGCGGATAGGTCATGAACCGCATCGTATAAGGATCGTCCGGCGGCGCAAACGAGCCAGTCAGCGCACATTCGAGGTCAGCAATCGTCAGATCGGCCTCGGCGAGCAGCGGCGCGACGGCCCTGAACGGCGCGGCCCAGTCGCCACTCTGCTCCATGATGCGGTGCACGGTTCTGCCGAGGATGATGTCGCCAGCTACGGCTATCGTAAAAGGCGGCTCCCGCACCGGCTGCGGTAACTGGCCGATCACCCGCTGGAGGACACCCTGTAGAGCGTCGCTCGCCTCGACCACTAGACGATCTGCCAAGCCGACCTTTTCGAGCTCCTCCGGCGGCAGAGCGAGTGGATCGTTCCCGTCGACCTCTAGCACGCGCATCTGAGGTGCGAGTCCCGTTGGCTCGACCACTGCCAGCGCCCCAGGCCTCACCAGGAGGAACTGGGCGCAGGACTGTGGATCGCTCGCTTCGTGGACAGCGCCGGCAAGCTGCAGGCCGCCGGTTCGGAGGCTTACCGGTTCCACCGGGAGCGGCTCCGGCGAACCCAGCGCCTGCCAGTCCGAGATCGTCCCGCCCAGCAGCCCACTGAGCGCATGGCCCGAGATAGCGCTCACCAGGTTCCAGTGAGACGTAACCGGCACCAAGGGGCGTTCAGCTAGGGTCAGCGGGCTGGTTGAGCCGGGCGCTCGCCGAACCCGCACGCTCGCCTCTTCCGGCGCATCGACGCGCACTAGCTGCCACCCAGGAGGAAGCGCAGCAGAGAGTAACGCTTCGAAGCTCGCTGCCCGAGGAGCAAACGCCGCCGGAAGTTCCGGCTCGATCCAGATGCCCAGCTCCCGAGACGCACCTACCGTGCCGCGCTTTAGCTGGGCAGAGCGGCGGCGAACAACCGCTGGCGTCGGCGTCGTGCTAGGGCTGGGCACTGGGGAAGGCGGCTCGCGGACGCGGCAGGCCACGAGAAGCGCGCTACCCAGCGAGGCCAGCAAGCGGCGCCGGCTCAACAGGTGAGCCATCGCCCAGCCTCGCCGTTCGGCGCCTAGCGGCTTATCGGGGTCAGGATGCGCACTTCGACCCCCTCCGGGACGAGCCGCGCGAGCCGGTGGGCATCCTCAACCGAGCCGACGATGCTCCCGTAGTGCATCGGGATCACGACCCGCGGGCGAATCTGCCGCACGGCCTCTGCTGCCTCTTCGGCTGTCATGACATACGTGCCGCTGACCGGCAGGAAAGCGTAGTCGACCGGCCCGATTTCAGCCATCTCCGGGATGACGTCGGTGTCGCCGGCGAAGTAGAAACGCAGGCCGCCGATCTCGAACACGAATCCGACGTGCTGGCCCTCCCGCGGATGGAACGGTACTCCGGGGCTGCGGAACTTGTTGACGTTGTACGCCGGCACGGCCCGCACGGTGAGCCCGCCGTGCCGCGCACTCTGCCCGGGGGCCAAGGTCGTGACCGGTGGGGCGAGCTTCTTTGCCGCCGGCGGGCTCGCGAACACGACTGTGTCGGCATTCCGGATCTGAGCGATGTCCTCGCCGGACAGGTGATCGCCGTGGTCGTGGCTTATCATCAGCACGTCGGCCGGCGGCTGGCCTGGTGGCAGATGGTACGGATCGAGGTAGATGCGCAACCCATCTACTTCGATGCGGAACGCTGACTGGGCATACCAGACGATTTCAGGCTCCACGACCCACCTCCTCGCTCTCTGCTCGGACGCGAGCTCGCCCGTCAGGAAGGTCGACCGCGCGGGTCGCGCTCGGCTGGCGGCGTGACGCCCCCGCGGGACGCCAGGGCCTCGAGCACCGCCTCGCGCACCATCGCCGCGAGGGCAGCCAAGAGCCGCTCTCCCTCCTCAGCGCTCGACCGGGCCGGGTCGCCGAAGTAGCCCAGAGGACTGCCGGCCTCCGCAAACGTCCGCGCTCCCGCTCGAAGCTGGGCTGGCAGGTCGATCCAGAGCGGCGGCAAGTCCTCGAGCGCGACCACGCGCACTGCCTCGGGACTGATCGCCATTAGCAGCGACGTCTCGTAGCTGCCAGCGTGGCGAGCCCCTCGCTGGAACTCTTCTGAGAGCCGGACAGCCCATCGCTGCTCGCGCTTGTCTGGGAAGGCGATCGGTACCCCAGTCGCCGACTGCGCCGCGTCGGCGGCCGCGCGCACAGCCGAGACGTGAGCCGGCTCCAGGTGAGCGTTGCAGATGCCGAGCGCGCGGTAGCCCTGCTCGCACAGGTGCAGGAGCACACTGCGCAGGTACAGTTCGAGGGCATCCGGATCGGCTGGGCTGGTACCAGGAAAGCACGTGCCCACGAAGCTAACCCCGTAGACGATCGGCGGGAGGACGAGCACGGGAAGGCCATCGCGTTCCAGCAACTGTGCGGCGCGGAGCGCCATCGCGCCGGCGATCCGAACGTCTGTATCGAGCGGGAGATGCGGCCCGTGTGCCTCGATCGCCCCCACTGGCAGCAAGCCAACCGGCCGTTGCCCGAGCAGGCCGGCCGCCTCCTGCCACGTCAACTCGGCCAGCGAGAGCGGTGCCACGATACCCTCCGGCGCAGTCCTCTCTTGGTCACTCTAGCGAAGCGAGCGCCACTGTCAAGCGTCCTCTCGGTTCACCCTCTGGCGTGAGCCCTGAGCAGGCTGCTATAGTCCCTGGCGTGCGCTCCGGCGTGACCGCACAGAGCCGGTAGAGAGAGGATTCATGAAGCTCCTCATCGCCATCGTCCAGGACTATGACGCCAACCAGCTCCTGACCGCGCTCAGCGACGCGGGCTTCCGGGCGACCAGGATCTCGAGCTCCGGCGGGTTCCTGCGCATGGGCAATACCACCCTGCTCATCGGCGTGGACGACCCATCGGTGCACCAGGTGCTCCGCATCATCGAGGAGAACTGCCGCCAGCGAACGGAAGTCGTGCCACCGGAGATCGTCGGCGACCTGCACGAATGGTATCCCCCGAACCTGATCGAGGTCGTCGTCGGCGGCGCCACCGTGTTCATGCTCCCAGTCGAGCGGTTCGATCGGTTCCAGTGACGATATCGATGGCCAAGTCGATTTCCCGTTTTGGCACACGGTTGCTCCGGCACTACCTGGCAGCTAGCGTGCTCGCCTTCGAGCTGCTCTGGGGACCGGCCCCGCCCCAGCCGAGATGGCTCTACCACCGTCACCTGGAACTGTGGATGAGCGATCCACGGCTGGACGAGAACGGCTGGCACGCGGGTGAGCTCATCCTCACCCCTGGACAGCGGCTCGTCCTCACCTTGCCTGTCGATGCCCCGCAGCCTGTACAGCTCTGGACGAACTGAGCCCCATCTACTCCTTCCGGGCCTCGATCACGCAGTGGAGCGGGATCTCCGCAATCCAGGAACCCTGCGGGGAAGCGGCGAGGAACTCCTCGGTGGGAGCGGGCTCCTCGAAGGCGGTCACGACTAGGCCTGCCACGCGCAGCGTGCGCACGTACCACGAGAGCGGCCGGTGGTAGGCGGGCGTGTAGGCCAACCGGCCACCGTCGAGCTGCCAAGGGACCGGCGCGACGAACTGCTCGCGGTAGCGGCTCACCTTGCGCCAGATCGTGCTGGTGAAATCGAATCGCTCGATCACCCAGCCAGAGGCGCCACCCGGCAGGTCGAAGCAAGGATGCAAGATACTGAACACCAGTCGCCCACCGGGGCGCAGCACCCGGGCTGCTTCCCGGATCGCCCCGGCAGCATCCGCTATGTCCATGAGAGCCATGTTGGAGACGACGACATCCAACGAGGCATCGCCGAGTATGGAGAGATCAGCCGCATCGGCAATGTGGTAGGTGATGCCGAGCGGCTCGCGAACCTCCCGCTGGCGGGCGCGTTCAATCATCGGGGCCGACGCATCCACGCCGGTCACTCGCGCTCCTTCGCGGGCGAAGCGCCGGCAGAGGTATCCGTTGCCGCAGCCCAAATCGAGCAGTTCCAGCCCGGCTACCTGGCCGAGCACCTGGAGCAGACCTGGGTCGATCAGCGTGCGGTGCCAGAGATCGCCCTCCTCCCCCATCTTCTCGTCGTACCAAGCCGCGAGCTCCTCCCACGCGCGCACCACCTCATTCGACCGGTCACCTTCGCTCATCGCACACTCCCCTGCGCTCGGATACGACGTCGCTCGTCGCAGGTCGGCGGGCAGATGCCCATCGATCCCTCGCCGACCGGCTACCGCGACTGCTTGAGGGACGGAAAGCCGTTGCCGGCAACCGGACAGCATACCTGCTGCCAGCGCTCGGCAGCACGACCTGCCCGGCTACCAGGAGCCGGGCAGGAGACCAGGTTTCCAGCAATCGACAGCTCACCCAGTGCCGGCAGCGATGCGATCCAGATCGCTGACCGGCGAGCGGGCAGGAGGGATCGGAGTCAGCTATACAGCGGCTGCGTGCCGCTGGCCGGCACGTCGTCAGGGATCATCGGCGCCAGGATGCGCTCTAGGGCCATGATATGGCTGCAGGTGCCCAGGCCGAGCGCGGTGAAGGAGTGGCAGGTGCAAGTCCATTGCTTGTCCTGGAAACGAACGTCGTAGGTATCATGCTCGCCGCGGAAGCGAACGTGGAGCGACTGGAGCTGGGCCCGGTGCGGCTCGGCCGCGTAGCGCCGGGCCTTCTCGATCTTGCCGATCAGCGCCGAATTCATCGGAGCCTCTCCTTTCACGAGTCAATTCGGATCTCCTGTCACCAGATGACGCCCTTTGCACGCAGACCTTCCAAAACGAATGAGCACCAGGCATCGCGCGGCCTGGTGCTCACTCACCCGCTCGCTCCCTCTTGTGGACGGCCGTTCATGGCCGGCGTCCTCTCGCTCACACCCGGGAGATGTCACCGCCAGTATACCTCAGGGCCCGCTCGTCAACAATGAGCAGGCCTCTACACCGCTTCCAGTACCGAACGGAGTGCCGGTACAATGGAGCGACAGGGCGCGGGAAGTGCGGTCGACGGAGCACGCCTTGAGACTCAGTATCGCTGTCCTCGCCGGTGGCCAGAGTCGCCGGATGGGTCGCGACAAAGCGTTGCTCGACTTCCTCGGTGAGCCGCTGCTCCAACGCGTGCTCGAGCGGGTGCGTCCGCTCACCGACGACCTCTTTATCGTCGCGACCGGCCGGCCGGAGTACGAACGGTTCGGCGTGCGAGTCGTTGCGGATCGCTTCCCGGGCGCCGGCGCCCTCGGGGGTATCTACACCGCCATCGCCGAGGCAGCCTTCGAGCGCTGCCTGGTACTGGCCTGCGACCTGCCGTTCGTGAACCCGGGATTGCTCCGGTTCATGCGCGAGCAACCCTTCGACTACGATGTGCTGATCCCGGCACTGGCCGCGGAGCGTAGCGAACAAGGGGGCCAGGAGACGCTCGAGACCCTGCACGCGATTTACGCCCGCTCCTGCCTGCCTGCGATCGAGCGGCGACTACGAGCGAGCCAGTTGAAGGTCATCGGGTTCTTCCCTGATGTCCGGGTTCGCCGGATACCGGAGGAGGTGATCCGGCAGCACGACCCCGAGCTGCTCTCCTTCTTCAATGCCAACACACCCGAATCGTTCGCCTGGGCGCTCGAACGTGCCCGGAGTGAAATGCAGCAGAATCTAGAGGACTGAAGGCGACAAGAGGCCAGCCGGATCAGCGGGAGGAAACATGGCGAGCCGGCCAGTACGGATCTTCGCCGAGCAGGCAGGACGACCAGTGGTGATGGGACGGCGAGGCGCGGTTGCGTCCGGGCATCCACTCGCGTCGCTCGCCGGGCTGGAGATCCTGCAGCGAGGCGGAAGCGCGGTCGACGCGGCCGTCGCGGTCGCGGCGGCGCTCAACGTCGTAGAGCCACACATGTCCGGCCTGGGCGGAGACCTGTTCGCCCTCGTCTACGAAGGCGGGAGCGGACGAGTCTACGCGGTGAACGGTACCGGGCCAGCCCCGCGGGCGGCGACAATCGACCGCTTCGCCCAGGGAATCCCCGAGCGTGGCCCGCTCAGCGCCTCAGTGCCGGGCGCGCTCTCGGGCTGGATCGTCATGCTCGAGCGCTGGGGACGGCTCGACCTCGCGTCGGTGCTCGGCCCGGCGATCCGCCTAGCCTCCGGGGGCTTCCCGGTGAGCCACAACCTCTCGGCCTACCTCGAGGCGCATCAGCCGCTGCTCGCGGAGTTCGACACGAGCCGCCGCGTCTTTCTGCCCGGCGGTGCACCTCCGAGGCCAGGCCAGGTGCTGATCCAGCGGGATCTGGCCCGGACGTTCGAGCTGCTGGCACGAGATGGACACGACGCGTTCTACCGCGGGCCAGTCGGGCAGGAGATTGCTCGTGCCTGCACCGCTGCCGGCGGCCTGCTGGACGAGGACAGCCTCAACGCCTTCCGAGCCGAGGTGGTCGAGCCTCTGTCCATCTCCTACCGGGGCTACCAGGTGTTCGCCCCTCCCCCGAACTCGTCGGCACATGTGCTGCTCCAGGAACTGCTGATGTTCTCGTGCTTCGAGCCGGCGCGCTACCGGCCGCTCTCGGCCGAACTCATTCACCTGATGGTCGAGATCAAGAAGCTCGCCTTCGCCGACCGCGAGGCGTACAACGGCGACCCGCGCTTTTCCGGCCCGCTTCCAGATTTCCTGCTGAGCTCCGAGTACGCCCGCCAGCGCGTGCAACTGATCGATCCCGAGCGCGCCCGGGCGGAAGTCCCGGCTGGAGCCGAGCGGGAGGGCGACACGACCTACTTCGCGGTAGCGGACCGTGACGGCAACGTGGTCTCGGTCACCGCCAGCATCAACATGGCGTTCGGCTCCGGCTTCGTCGCTGGCTCCACCGGGGTGCTCCTCAACAACCGCATGACCTACTGGCATCTGGATCCAGGCCATCCGAACGCGCTCCAGCCAGGCAAGCGGGTGCGCCACACGATCAGCCCGGCGCTCATGCTGAGTGACACTCACGCGCTCGCGATCGGCACGCCGGGCAGCGACGGCCAGGTTCAGACGATCTTCCAGGTGCTGGTGCACGTGCTCGACTATGGCCTCGCGCTCCAGGCGGCTATCGAGCTGCCGCGCTGGCGCAGCTTCGCGCCTGGCCACGAGTCGAACTGGCCGCACGGCGAGCGCGACGAGCTACACGTCGAAGGTCGCATGCCGAACCAGACGATCGAGGGCTTGCAGGCGCGCGGTCACCGGGTCGTGCGGCTGGGCAAGTGGGGGCCGATCGGCTCCTGCCAGGCCGTAGCTGTAGACCTGGCCGGTTGCGTGTTCCAAGCCGCCGCCGACCCTCGATCGGACGCCTACGCGTTGGCGTGGTGAGCGAGCGGCCAGGCGGCCCGGGAGGACGAGACAATGGCTCGCCATCAACCCTGGCAACCGAGCGGGATCATCACCCTCCTCACCGATTTCGGGTTGCACGACAACTATGTCGGGCAGGTCAAAGGGGTGATCCTGAGCCTCGCGCCGCAGGCTCGGCTGGTCGACCTGACCCACGAGGTGCCGCCGCAAGACGTGCTCGAGGGAGCCTTCCAGCTCGCAACTGCCTGGGAAGCCTTCCCCCCGGGAACTGTCCACCTCGCCGTTGTGGATCCCGGCGTCGGAACCGAGCGCCGGCCGGTAGCCTGTCTCGCCGGCGGGCACTGCTTCGTTCTGCCGGATAACGGCCTGGGGACGCTAGTCTTCCAGCACCATCCCGTAGAGATCGCCGTGACGCTTGATCGCCCCGAGCACTTTCGCCATCCGGTCGCGCGCACTTTCCACGGCCGCGATCTCTTCGGGCCGGTAGCCGCCCGGCTGGCGCTGGGGCGACAGCCCGCGGAGGTTGGCAGCCTGATCGAGCCGGCTACCCTCGTCCAGCTCGACGTCGAGCCCGTGCGCCAGCTCGGCGACCGCACGACGGGTCCCGTCGTCTCCATCGACCGGTTCGGCAACTGCCGCACATTGATCCGGCCCGAGCACCTGCCGGCACCGCCCGAGCGCGTGCTCGTTCGCTGCGGCGCGCTCTCGATCCGGGGCATCGTGCGCGCGTTCGGCGATGTGCCCCCGGGCCGGACACTGGCGCTGTTCGGGAGTCACGGAGGGCTGGAGATCGCCGTACGCGAAGGCAACGCCGCGCGCGCCTGGGAGATCGCACGCGGCTCGCTGGTGGAGGTCTTGGCGCCGGATTGAGCCGCCGTCAGAGCTCCGAGCGTCCCGCCGCCAGTGGCATGTATACTGTGGCGCGGGGGTGAGCGTATCGGAGCGCCCGCCTTCCCGAGACGCTACCGGCACAACCAGGTAATGGCGAGGATACGCGCAGCCTATGGCACGACGCCAACAGCGACAGATGCCCCATCGCCGGCCACCTAAGCGCCGGACCGCGCCGTCGACCAACGCGCAGCCGAAGAGGACCGCTGCGGTCGCTCCACGCGCCGCCCAGCCGTCGAGCCAGGGAACCATCGCCTCGCCGTGGGGTCGCGTCGATGAGGAATACGCCATCATCCGCGCGGACCTCAGACGGCTTCTCCTGATTACCCTGCTCATCCTCTTGCTGCTGGTGGCGTTAACCGTCGTCCTGCGCTAAACGGCAAGGCTACCCTGCGCTGCCGAGATCCTGTCGCAATCGTGTGACCGGGCCATACGGTCGAGCTGGCGCTCGCCGTAGCCGTGCCCTTTCGCTGAACAGCGAACCGGCCCGAGCGCAGAGCGCGGGCCGGTGTCGGCAATCGCTGTCTCGGCTGGAGGGCAAACAGCCGCGGCTGCCGAGGATCCGGGTCAGCCCAACGGTGACTCCTCGTCGAGGTCGAGGTCGGAAATAATCGGCTCGTCGCCGGTGAGCAGATCCTCGGCGACCTCCTCGTCCTCTTCCTCGACCAGCTCTTCCTCTTCGGCCTCGGCGAGCGTCTCCGCCTCCACCTCTTCCTCTTCTTCCAGCAGCTCCTCCACTTCCTCTTCGCGCCCGAGCCACTCCGCCTCGCGGAGGTACGGTCGCGGAGCGGCGATCTTGGCCTGCCGCGGGAAGGACGGGCGGTTGAGCTGATCCGGGTGGCGGTAGACCTCGCGGAGAATGACCCGCAGGGTGTCGCCGGTCAGAGAGATCACATAGGCACGGTATTGATTCCCGAGCCCCATGAGCTCGATCAGCCGCAGGCTCAGCCAGCGCTCGAGCTGGCCCAGGCGTACGCCGCTCAGGTCGTACACCTGCACGGCGTCGTCCTCGACACGCAGTTCGAGTTCTTGGCCAGGAAAGAGCCGGGCGAGGAGGCCCGGAGCCGATGGGCGTACCAGGTCGGTAACGTAGGTCTTGCCGACCTCTTCGACGAACACGTCGGCACGCGGCCGAACCGCTGTCGCGCTGGGCGCCGCGCCGGCTTCGACCGGCTGCCCGCTCAGCCACTCCAGACGGTGGACGTTGCGCTGCGCGATCTGGTTGTTCGGGTCGAGCTCCAGCGCGCGCCCGTAGATCTCCTTCGCCTCGGCGATCTGGCCGAGTTCGGCCAGCGCCCGGCCCAGGCGATTATGCGCCGCTACGTCGCGCGGCGCGAGCTCCAAAATCCGCCGGTTCACCTCGGCGGCCTCGGCCCAGCGCCCTTCGAGCGCGAGCTGCTTCGCGGCGGCGGTGAGCCGCCGGACGAGCCGCCGTTCCTGATTGACCTGGCCTGGAATCGATGCCATCCGTGCTGTCTCCTCCTGAATGTCCTTCGTTACGTCGTCTTGCGCTCCCTTGCCCAGGGAATGGATCCCAACTCGTCATCGTTCTCGTCCAGCCAGGCGCCGTGACTTCGACATTGCCAGCGGTGGCTGAAGACTGCCCCGACCGCTGCACCGACTGGTTTCGGGTGAATGTAGACGCTCACGATCACAGTGGCGCCGCTGGCTGGCCGACCGGCTCGCCGAGGAGATACCACGGGCTCGCTTCCGTGATCCGCACGTCGACCAGCCGCCCCTTCCATTCCCCAGGGGAATCGAAGAACACGAGCGTATTCCCTCGCGTCCGACCGCGCCACCGGCCCTTCGCCATACCGTCGACCAGCACCTCGACCGTCGTCCCCAAGTAGCGCTGGTTCCGCTCGCGGCAGATCCGCTCCTGGAGCGTCTCGATCGCCCGATGGCGGCGCCACTTCTCCTGGCGCGGCACGTCGTCTTCCCACCGCGCCGACAGCGTCCCCGGTCGAGGCGAGTACATCGCCACGTGCACCTTGTCGAACTGGATCTCTTCGAGCAGCCGGTACGTCGCCTCGAACTGCTCGTCCGTCTCCCCCGGGAACCCGACGATGATATCCGTCGAGAGCGTCACGCCAGGGATCGTCTCACGGATCTTTTGGATCCGCTCCCGGTAGTACTCGACGGTGTACGTCCGCCGCATCCGGCGCAGAACTTCGTTGTCCCCTGCCTGCACAGGCAGGTTCACGTGCTCGCAGACCTTCGGCAAGTCAGCGATCGTCTGGATCAGCTTGTCGCTGAAGTATTTCGGATGCGAGGTCAAGAAGCGGATCCGTTCGATTCCCTCGACCTCGTGCACCGCGGCGAGCAGATCCGCGAGATCCGGCTGCCCCGGCAGATCGTGACCGTATGCGTTGACCGTCTGGCCGAGCAGGGTCACCTCCTTGACGCCGCGAGCCGCGAGCCGGCGCACCTCGGTGAGCACCTGTTCCATCGGGCGGCTTCGCTCGCGCCCGCGCCGGTACGGCACGATGCAGTACGAGCACACGAAGTTACAGCCGTAGATCACCGGAACGAACGCCGTTACGTCCGGGTCGGACTGCCCCTCGTCGTAGTAGTGGGGCAGCTCGGCCAGGTCGAAGTCGACTTCCCGCAGTTCGGGCGCAATTTCGACCAAACGCTCGAACTCGGACGGGCCGTAGAAAAGGTCGACGTACGGAAAGCGCTCCGCGAGCTTTGCCTGCTGCCCGGTGACCAGACATCCGGTAACAGCGATGCGAAGGCCCGGCTTGTACCGCTTCAGGCGTGCGAGGGAGCCGATATGGCCGACCGCCTTGTCCTCGGCCTGCTGCCGCACCACGCAAGTGTTGACGATGATGACGTCGGCTTCTTCCTCGACCTGGGTCGGCAGGTAGCCAGCCTGGCGCAAGAGGGCCGCGGCCTTCGCGGACTCGGCCTCGTTCATCTGGCAGCCGATCGTCCAGATGTGGAAGCGCTTGATGCCGATGTCTGGCTCCGCCACCGATTCGACCTGCGGTTGCACGAGCATGGACACTCCTGGCCCTCCGCGAACCCGGCGGATGACGTACAACGCAAAAGTATAGCCGATGACTCAGGGGCAAGCCGCAACCGATTGCTACCATGGTCGTTTGACAAGAATGGGGGATAGCGCCAGGGGGAGGGGAGGCCCGGGCTTGCACGATGGGGCAAGAGCCGTGGCCCGGGATGACGCGCCAGTTCACGTTGAACTGGCGCGTTATCTCGTTCTGCGGGGCGGGCCGACCGGGTGCTGACCCGCCCCGCCCGCCTGTGCTACCATAGCTCATCGATGGTGTTTTCCGGCTCCGAGGGCGAGAGGTCGCAACCTTCCGGGTCGGCTGGCCGCTCTTCGGAGTCACACCATGATGGGAGGGGAAGGCGTGTCGCAGCGCCGGTGTGGAACCTGCCGTTACTTCGAGGAAGGAGCGATCGCCGGCTCCGGCTGGTGCCGACACCCGCAGCGCAGAGATCTCCAGCACATGGTCCTGGTTCGAAAGAGCGAACTAGCCTGCCGAACCGGCTGGGACGAAGACTACTGGGAACCGAGAACCCCTGAACGCGAGCGACCTCACCTGTCGCTCGTCGCGGGTGAAGACACGCTGGCGACCGAGACACCGGCAGCACCGCTCACACGGCAAGAAGAGACAGTGAGCCCGCCACGACCGCTGGCAACGGCAGCCCAGGCGGCCCAGGAGACCAGGCAGCCAGGGACGCCGCCACGCCGGGACGTGGATCGGATGGAGCCCGCCCCACGGACAGCGAACAGCGGCACTGCTGCCGTGCCCACGGAGCCGGACGTCCTGCCTGCAGCGGAGGTCAAGCGCCCGAAGCCAGCCGTGCCAGCCACGCGCGGTGAGCACGCTCGCCCCCAGCGCGAGCGCCCGCGGGGGGCCAGCTACGCTGGCGAAAAGCCACGTGCGTCAAAGCCCACCGGAGTCGCGGCCACGGGCGTGCACGAGCCTCCAGCAGCGGTCGTGAAGGGGCCAGAAACCGCTATGGAAGCGCCAAGGCACGGCTGGCACCAGAGTGGCGAGACCGAGCCGTTTTACCTGCCTGAAGGGGCGGCGACCGCGCGGCAGGACGAGCCGCCCGGCGTGCCTGGAGACTGGGACGGAGCGAGCGAGGAGCCACCGGTGCAGATAACGGGGACGGGGCTGCCCTCGATCCCGCAGTGCTGCCGCACATGCCGCGACTACCGACCCATCGGCGATGGCAGCCAGGGTTGGTGTGGCAATCCCTACGCTTTCCCAGAGCGCACCCGGGTGTCTGCCGATGACCTCGCTTGCTACAGTTCCCTGGGGTCGTGGTGGCTGCCGAGCGACGACTGGTGGCTGCAGCAGGCGGATATCAGCCATCACGGAATGCCGACGCCCAACGTCGACGAGTACCTGCGGCAGTTGCAGGCCGAGCAGGAGGCCACCCGGCGCCGTCGGGTCGGCTCCTAGCCGATCTACCCGCTTCAGAGCCGGAGCAATCGGGCAGGGAGGGACATGGGGGAATTCGGAGAATTCCTGCAAAACGCCCGCGCCTACAAGGGGGTAACGCTCCGCGACGTGGAGCGCGCGACCCGGATCAATCGCCGGTATCTCGCGGCGCTCGAGCAGGAAAACTTCGACGAGCTGCCACCGCTCACGTATGCCAGGGGTATCGTCCGCACGTACGCGCAATACCTGGGTCTCGACCCGGTCAGCGTGCTGGCCATGTTCGAGAACGCGCACGGCCAGCGAAGCGGGGGGTTCCGGGTGGTCCCGGCGGTCAAACCGATCCAGGCTCCCACGCACTGGGCTCCCAACTTCGCTATCATCGCCTTCATGGTTGTCATGTCTGCCGTCGTCTTCGCCTGGCTCTACAGCGCCTACCTCGCCCCTCCGACCATGCCCGCCACCCCCCCGGTGACCCGGGTCGAGACCGAGACCCCGAGCTCGCTCGCCCTCGAGAGCCCCGTGCCTACGGCGAGCGCTCCGACTGTTGGGACACAAGTCGCGCCGGCCCCGGCCAGCACCCCGGCTGAGGCCCTGAGCACGCCCGTGCCCGGTCTCACACCCACCGGGGTAGCGCCGACCAGCACGCCGGAGCCTGCTCCTACTGCCACGCCAGCAAGCCAGGAGCACACCTTCGAGATCATCGCTATGGATCGGGTCTGGGTTCAGGCCACGGTCGACGGCCAGGTCGTCCTCTCCGAGATCCTCGCGGCAGGCGAGCGACGCTCCTTCAGGGGAACCCAACTTCACGTCGTCTCCGGCAACGCGCCGCTCGTCCGCGTGATCGTCGACGGAGTCGACCAGGGGTTGCTCGGCGCTCAGTGGGATGACGAGGCTACCTTCCCGCGAGAGAGCGGCCAGTAGCGCGTCCGGCCCAGGATGAGACACGCCAACGGTTAGTCCTCGCCCACGCCACGCGCGCCGGCCGGTACCACCACCGTGAGCGCCGCCGGACACATGGTGATCGAAAGATCGCCCTCGCCGAGGTAGTCGCCGTCGATCTCGACGGGAGCTGGAGGGCTCGTCCGGATCGCGACCGAGCGTCCCCTGAGCTGGCGGACGTGCCGCGAGCGATGTATCTGGCCGGCCAGCATCCAAAGGCCGATGGTCACCCAGTCGACGAAGCGGGCAGGCGAGTAGATGCAGACGTCGAGCAGGCCGTCGTCCGGGCTGATGTCCCGGCCTACCCGGAACCACGGGTGAACCAGGAACGAGCCGTTGGCCACCAGCACGGTGCGCGCGGTCACCTCGACAACCGTGCCATCGACCGAAACTTGCACGTGCCAGGGGCCGTCTTGGAGATGACGTAGCCCGGGAGGGATATACCCCACCCAGGCCAGGAACCGTTTCACCGTGGCTGGTGCGTCGCGCACGATCAGCGCGTCGACCCCCACCCCACCGAGAAAGAGCAGCGCCTGCTGCCCGGCGCAGCCGACGTCGAGGCGCCGCAGCCGGGTCGGCCCAGCCAAGGCGCGAGCCGCGGCGACCAGACTCGTAGGCATCCCCAGTAATCGGGCGATGTGATTCGTCGAACCTCCTGGCAAAACAGCCAGCCTGGCCTCAGTCCCGAGGATCCCGGTGGCGACACGGCTCACCGTCCCATCACCACCGACAGCGATCACCGTATCGGCCCGCCCGGTGGCCTCCCGAGCCGTACGGGCCAGTTCGCGCAGATCCCCGCACTCGAGCACGACCAGCGAGTAGCGCTCTCTGAGGATCGCTACCAGGCGATCGACCGATCCCGCGCGGAGCCGGCCCGCGCGAGGGTTCACGATCATGACCGCTGGCGAGCGCTCGCTCATGACCCAGGGGCTGGGGTGACCCGGAAACGAAGAATTGCGCCGATACCGCCGAGCTCAGCGAGCTGCTCCTGGAGCTCGCGCTCGGTCAAGAAGACCAGGTTAGCCTTCTGGCGGTAGGCGTTGGCGTACACGTTCGGCACGATATTCGCGTGCCTGCGAACCGGGCCACCGCAGTAGAGGCAGCGATCGGGCTGCTCAGCAGCCGGGGGCTGCACCGCGCCGCAGTGGAGGCACGACGAACCCGGTGCCTCGAGCCGATCGTCGACGATCAGGCTCAGCACATTGCCCATCTGCAGGGCCTCGACAACCTTCTCGAGGCCGGTTACCCCCATGTCGTTGCTCAGCGCCTCGTTGCGCAGGAGATCGAGGTAGCGCTGCTTCTCCTGGCGAAGCCACTCGCGGACGATCTTCGCCGCCTCCTCCCGCACCTGCTTGGCGGTCGCCTCCATTAACACGTAGAAGGTGCCGATATAGCGCTCGCGCAGGTAGGGGTGGAGGTAGTCGAGGAAGTCGCTCACCACCTCGTGGGGGCCGCCGAGGATCAGAAAGCGGAACGGCTCCTGTTCGAACAGGGCGAAGAGATCGGCCGCGAGGCGCTTGAAGTGCTGGTGGACGTGCTCTTCGATGTGCCGCTGGTAGCGCGCCTGCGACCAGCCGCCCTGCTCGTGCTGGCCGGGCACCTCCTGGTCGAGCCGAACCGCTCGCTCCCCGAACTCGCTCATATGCCCCATGAAGATCCGCGCCCGGTCGCGCGAGACCAGGCAGACGCAGAACGGCTCGCACAGCTCGAGCACCCGCACCAGAGGCGCGATGACCGGCCGGAAGTCGACCTCGACGTGGTTGCCGACCTCGCGGGGTGTCTCGTACACCTCCCAGAGGTTGGCAGCGGAGCTCGCGAAGAGCGCGACGCCCTGCCCGAACTCGTCGCCGTGGTCACGGAAGAAGACCCTGATGCGGTCGAGATCGGCTTCGACTGCCTCGAGCTGGGCGCGGCTCAGCTCGATCCCGGGATTATCCGAGACCTGCTTGAGCAGGTTCTTGAGCCGGATCGAGTAGTGATCATCGGTGATGTGCTCTCGATCGACTCGCAGGTACAGGCTGACGATCGGCCAGTCGGGACTGTGATAGCTGGCCAGGCGCTCGACTGCTTGTCGCGTGATGTGCACGTTGGCCTCCCGCTGCTCTCGTCGCCATCGATCGTCGGAAAGGAGCTAGAGCGACTCCTCGGGCCCGAAGATCCGCTCGACGATGTAGTTCGCCAACCAGGTCGCCGCCGCGGCAAGCACCAGGCTCAAGATGCCTCTGACCAGGTTACGCGCCATGCAGCTCGTCCTTTCCCTGTGCCCCTGAGCTCAGTCACGATCCATGTTCTTCTCGTTCGCGCGTCCAGTCTACCACGCCCATCCCGGCATACCACAGCGCACAAGGCCAGCCGGCCGTGCCTGGCTCCAACTCGATGCGCCCAGCACGGTGGCTGGGCGGTGGCTACCGTGTTCCTTGGTGGTGAGCGGTGATGTCGTGAGGGTCTCGGCCCCCGTGGCCACACGGGTCGACGTGGACGAAGACCGCGACCAGCCGTGGCTCGGCGTGGAGCAGCCGGTGACGCACCTCCTCGGCGATCCGGTGACTCTCCCGGGTCGGCAGGTCTTCGTCCACGGTGATGTGCAGCTCGGCGTGCAAGGTGTGACCGAGCCAGCGCACCCGCAGGTCGTGCACGTCGTGGACGCCGGGCGTGCCGGCAGCCGCCCGCTCCAGCCGGGCCCTGATCTCCGGCTCCACCGCGTCCATCAGCCGTCGGACGACCGAGACGGTCGTGTCCTTCAGGATGAAGAGGATAGCCACCGTGATACCGAGCCCGATCAAGGGATCTAGGATCGGGAACCCAGCCGCCGTGCCGATGACGCCTCCCAGCACCGCCAGGCTGGTCAGGCCATCGATCCGGGCATGCTGGCCGTCAGCGACCAGCGCCGCTGACTCGATCTGCTTCCCCACCCGGATGCGATAGCCGGCGACGGCCTCGTTCCCCAGGAAGCCGACGATCGCCGCAGCACCCACCCACCAGAGGTGAGTCATCGGCCGGGGATCCAGGAGCTTGCTGACCGACTCGTACCCGGCGATGACCGCGGAAGCCAGGATCACCAGCACGATGATCACTCCGGCGAGATCCTCAGCGCGGCCGTAGCCATAGGGGTACTGCGGCGTGGGCCGGCGCCGGCTCAGCGAGAAGGCGATCCACAGCGGGATCGAGGTCGCGGCGTCCCCGATGTTGTGCACGGTGTCGGCGAGCAACGCCGCCGAGCCCGAGAGCAGGGCGATGACGAGCTGGAACAACGCTGTCAGGCCGAGCCCAGCGATCGAGACCTTGAGGGCCCAGATGCCCCGCTCGCTCCCGGCCAGCGCCGGGTCGATGGCCGCGCCGACCTCGTGGCTGTGTCCCAAGTGGGCGAGCCAGTGCCGAACCCGGCCTATCACGCTTTCGTGTTCAGCACTGTGGTGCTCGTGCGGCCCGGCATGGGTGGACATGTCAGGACGGCTCGGCTCCGCGGCCATCTCCGGCTCTGTCTGATGCCGCTGGCCGTCCTGTCGCCGGTCCTCGCTCATGCTCCTGGCTCCCTGTCTCACCCGGCAGGCCAGCTGGTGACCGTCTCCGGCACGAACCACACTGCGATCTCGTTGACGAGCAGCCAGCGATCCCGGCTCACCCTCACTCGCTCGCCGTCCCACTCCAGAAGCCCGCGCTCGGCCAGCGCCCTCAACTCCTGCCCATAGACCTCCTCGAGCGTCCGGCCGTGCCGTGTTGCGAAGGCCTCGGCGGAGATTCCTTCCTCCAGCAGCCGGAGCCCCAGGATCATCGTCTCGGCCATCTCGGTCGGTGGATCGATCGTCTCCTCGAAGACGACCGGCAAGCGCCCCTCTCTTACCAGCTCGATGTAGCGGGCCGGCAGGCGCTCGTTGCTCGAGCGGGTATTCCCCAGGTAGGCGTGAGCGCCGGCGCCCAGACCGATGTACCGCCCGTTCTTCCAGTAGATCTGGTTGTGGCGCGAGGCCAGCGCGGGCCGCCGGGCCCAGTTGGAGACTTCATAATGCACCCAGCCGGCGGCTGCCAGCTTCGCTTCGGCCAGCTCGGCCATCTCGGCCACCAGGTCATCGTCCGGCACCGTGAGGATGCGACGTTCGACCGCCCGCTGCATCGGGGTGCCGGCTTCGAGCGTCAGAGCGTAGAGCGAGAGATGCTCCGGCTGCCAGGAGAGCGCAGTATCGAGGTCGCGCTCCCAGTCCTCCAATGTCTGCCCTGGCCAGCCGTAGATGAAGTCGAGGTTGACGTTGGTGAAGCCGGCCGAGCGGGCCGCGGCCAGCGCCTGCTCGGGCACGTGTGGTTTGTGGGCCCGGCCCAGCACCTTGAGCCCCCGCGCCTGGAGCGTCTGCACCCCGATGCTGAGCCGGTTGACGCCAGCCGCGCGGTAGCCAGCGAGGTTGTCCTCCCGTGCCGACTCCGGGTTGGCCTCCAGGTCGATCTCGCCGTCTGGCGCCACCGCGAAGCGCTCGCGCGCCGCCTGAACGAGCCGGGCCACGGACTCCGGAGGCAGTAGCGACGGTGTCCCGCCGCCGAAGTAGATCGTCGTCACGGCGACCGGGCCCAATCGCTCGCGCAGCAGATCCATCTCGCGCACCACCGCCTCGACGTAGTCGGGGATCAGGCGCTCCTGCCGGGCGTAGACGTTGAAGTCGCAGTACGGGCAGACGCGCGCGCAGAACGGGATGTGGATGTAGAGCCCTAGCGGCGCGTCGTGCGGGAGTGGCGCGCGCATGGCCGGTCTCGAGCCTCTTCCGTTGTCAGGGCAGCGCATGTCCTTCATCTCTCCAAGTATGCTTCAGGCATCCACCGCCGGGTCCTCGGCTAGAGCCGGGGGCGGCGGAGATGATCAGGGCGCGAGGGAGGACGTCGACGTGGAGTCTCCGGTCAATGCTCGCTGGACGGACGCTCAGGTCGCCGAGGTCAGCGAGGAGCCGTTCTACCTGCCGGTGCGCGATGAGGTGACCGTGTTCGAGGCGGCCTATGCGCGCCGGCTCCCGGTGATGCTGAAGGGGCCGACCGGGGCAGGCAAGACTCGCTTCCTGCGCTACATGGCCTGGCGGCTGGGTCGGCCACTGGTGACGGTCGCCTGCCACGACGACCTGACCGCCAGCGACCTGCTCGGCCGGTACCTCATCACGGGCGGTGAGACGGTCTGGATCGACGGGCCGCTGACCCACGCGGTGCGGATCGGGGCGATCTGTTACCTGGACGAGATCGTCGAGGCGCGCAAGGACACCACCGTCGTCATCCATCCGCTCACCGACGACCGCCGCCGACTGCGGCTTGAGAAGACCGGCGAGCTGCTGGTCGCCCCGCCCGAGTTCATGCTGGTCATCTCCTACAACCCCGGCTACCAGAGCCTGACCAAAAACCTCAAGCCGAGCACGCGCCAGCGCTTCGTCGCCATCGACTTCGACTTCCCCCCGCCCGACCTCGAGGTCGAGATCGTTGCCCACGAGAGCGGTGTCGACCGGGAGACAGCCCGACGACTGGTGCAGCTCGGCGGTCTGATCCGCAACTTGCGGGACGCCGGGCTCGACGAGCCGGCCAGCACCCGGCTGCTCGTCTACGCTGGCCTGCTGATCCACTCCGGCATCGCGCCTCGCCGCGCCTGCGAGCTGGCCATCGCCGCCCCGATCAGCGACGACCCGGCCGTGCGGGAGGCAGTGCTCGACCTGGTAGCGACCGTCTTCCCGGAGTGAGCGATGCTGCGCTCCTTTCTCAAGCGCCTGCGCGCGCCCGAGCTGCCCCACCACCCGCCGGAACAGAGAGCCACGGTTGAGCTGGCCGAACTGGAAGCTGTGCTCAGCCTCTACGTGCGCGCGCTCTCTGCCGGGTCGCTCCGGATCGCGGCCGGGCCGTCGGGAGCCCGCAGCCCCGCGACCGACGGGCGGACAGTCTTCTTGCCCCCAGCGCTGCCCGCGAACCCATCGCCGGAAACAGCGCGGCGTCGCTACCGTTTGATGGCCGCCTGGACCGTGCTCCAGGCCCGGACAGGCTGCCTGGAGCAGGCCCCCTTGCCGCCCGAGTGGCCGGCCAGCGCGCTCGCCTGGTACGAACTGCTCCAGGGCGAGTGGATCGACCGGCGGGTGGCCCGCGAGTGGCCGGGCCTGGCGCCCGTCCTCGCGGAGCTACGCCGGGAAGAGCTGGCCACCCGGCTGGCAAGGCGGCAGCCGGGCGAGGATCCGCTGGAGCAGGCCGTCATTCACCTGCTGGGGATGCCTCTAGCGTCCTCGGCAGCGCTCGCTGTCCCTCGCGACGCTCCGCCCGCGTCGCTCGCCGGGCCGCTGTGGGAGCGGCTCGTGACTGCGCTCGGTGGCGCCGAACCCGAGCCGTTGCGGGCGCTGGCGCTGGAGCTCGCGGGCGGCGTTCCCGTCAGCGGGCCGCTGGAGCTCCCAGCGTACCGCGCACGCATCAGACCGGAACTTCTGGCCCGCCACCTCCTCTTCGAGGCAGTGGAGCTACCCGATCGGCCATCCGCGGCGCAGTCCGGTCGGCCAGCACCGCGGCGCGGCGACCCGCTGGTCATCGAGGCACGAGGCCCGGCTCAGGTGCCCCGGCGAGCCCGGGGATCGAGCCGGGGAGGCCGCCAGGCTGTCCAGCTCAGCCTGGGTGACCGCGACGCACCGCCGACGATGGCCCGGCTGACCCCGCTGAGCGAGGCAGAGAAAGCTGGCGCCGCGCTCTACCCCGAGTGGGACTACTACTCCGGCTCCTACCTCGCCGAGTGGTGCGCCGTGCGGGAGACGCGTGCCCGCGGCGGCAATTTCGAGCTCGTCGAGCGCATCCTGCGCCAGCACCGACCCCTGGTGCAGCACCTCAAGCAGCAGTTCGAGGCGCTCCGGCCAGAGCGCCTCCGGCTCACACGCCAGCTCGACGGCGACGAACTCGACCTCGCCGCCATCGTCGATGCCACGGCAGACCAGCACGCCGGGCTCAGCCCGAGCGAGAAGCTCTACAGCCGCACGCTCGAGCGCGAGCGGAGCATAGCGCTGGCCTGCCTGGTCGACCTCAGCGGTTCGACTGGAGCCTGGATCGACGACGACCCGCGCAACGAGCAGGTGATCGAGGTCACCCGCCGGGCGCTTGTCTTTCTCTGCGAGGCGTTGAGCGTGCTGGAAGACTGGTACGCCATCTACGGCTTCACCGGAACCACCCGTAAGCAGTGCCAGATCCGGGTGATCAAGAGCTTCGACGAGCCGTACGGGGCCGAGGTCAAGGGCCGGATCGCCGGCCTCTCACCCGGGGCCTACACCCGCATCGGCCCAGCGGTGCGTCACGTCGGCGGCATCCTCTCGCGGCAGCCGGCCCGCGTGCGGCTGCTCATGCTGATCTCCGACGGCCGACCGAACGACTTCGACGGCTACGGCGGGCGGTACGGCATCGAGGACACGCGCCGGGCGCTGCTCGAAGCACGCCAGCGGGGCCTGGCGACGTTTGCGCTGACCATCGACGCGGAGGCGCGCGACTACATGCCCTACATGTTCGGCCCCTACCACTACGTGGTGGTGGAGGACGTGCCAGCGCTGGCGGTGAAGCTGGCAGAGGTCTACCGGCGCCTCACCGTGCGCTAGCCGTCGTCTTCTCAGGCCACTGGCATCCCCCTGATCTCTCATACCGTAGCAGTACCGTTGGACGCAGCCTTCTGGGAACAACGAGCGCTGTCGCCCGGCTCGATCCCGCCCGAAGAACGAGAGTGAGAGGGCACGCGTGGTACCTCTCGCGTCGCTGTGAGGAGGACGGGATCGTGAGCGGCAGGGATCGGGGATCGCGGTTCATACTGGCGGTGCTGTCTGCTCTCAGCCTGGCGCTCGGCGCTCTGCCGGCGGCTGCAGCCGGGCAAGCTGAGCAGCCTGCTCGCTACATCGTGCTCCTGCGGGCCCAGCAGGTCAGCGCCCAGAGCGAGACGGTCAGATCCGCCGTCGACCTGCTCGCGCAGGCCGTGTCGGCTCGACCGGAGCGGGTCTATACCCGCGCCGTGCAGGGCTTCTCCGCCGAGCTGAAGCCAGGCCAGGTGCGGGCGCTGCTCGCCCGAGCCGAGGTCGCCGCCATCGTGCCCGACCTGCCGACGAGCGTCTCCGCCCAGACGGTGCCGACGGGGGTGAAGCGGATCGGCACGCTGAGCAACAGCACAGCCAATATCGACGGCGTCGACGATCCGCTCTCTGTCGACGTCGCGGTGCTCGACACCGGCATCGACGTGGATCACCCCGACCTGAACGTCGTCGGCGGCTACGACTGCACTGGCAGCGGCAGCTATGACGACGGCAACGGCCACGGGACGCACGTCGCCGGGACGATCGGCGCGCGCGACAACGGGAGCGGCGTGGTCGGCGTCGCGCCGGGCGCTCGGCTCTGGGCCGTGAAGGTGTTCAGCGATAACGGCTCAGGGTACGTCTCCTGGCTCATCTGCGGCATCGACTGGGTCGTCCAGCGCGCCTCGACGATCGAGGTCGCCAACTTCAGCGGTGGCGCGGGCGGAAGCAATACGGCCAACTGCGGCCAGGGAACCGATCCCCTGCACCAGGCCGTGTGCCGCCTGGTCGAAGCCGGCGTGCCCTTCATCGTCGCGGCGGGCAACGACGGGCGGGATGCCAGCAACACGATCCCGGCCGCCTACCCCGAGGCGATCGCCGTCGGGGCGATCGTCGACACCGATGGGCAGCCAGGCGGGCTCGGATCCGGTACCTCCTATGGCAACGACGACACCCGCGCCTCGTTCAGCAACTACGGCTCAGTCGTAGATCTCTATGCGCCGGGCGTGCGCATCCTCTCGACCTACCCTGGTGGCGGCACCGCGCTGATGAGCGGCACCAGCATGGCGACGCCGCACGTGACTGGGGCCGCTGCGCTCTACCTGGCCTCGAACCCTGGCGCCTCACCAGCCCAAGTGCGCTCCTGGCTGGTCAGCAGCGGTGAGTCCGGAAGCTGGGGCTCCCAGCCGCTCGTCAACGTCGGCTCTTCAGGCCAGGCTCCGCCGCCGAGCGACGCGCTCCACGACGTCGCCGTCACCGGCCTCAGCGTGCCGGGAACAGTCACGGCGGGGAGCGCGGTGAGCGTGCAGGTCACCGTCCGCAACGAGGGCACCACCGCTGAGAACGCGCGCGTCTCGCTGACCGCTAACGGCAGCGCCGTCGGTTCGACCCAAACGGTCTCGCTTGACGCGGGCGCGTCCAAGTCCCTGAGCTTTACCTGGCAGCCGGCGGCTGCCGGCAGCGTAACGCTCGTCGCGACCGCGAGTATCGACGCGACCGATGCCGATCCAGCCGACAATAGTCGCCAGGCCAGCGTCACTGTCAACGCGCAGTCTGGGCCGATCCGTGACGTCTCGCTCAGCAACCTGCGTCTTCCGAGCTCAGTCCGGCAAGGGCAGCAGGCAACGATCTACGTGACGGTCACCAACCGCGGCAACGCGCGCGAGACTGTACCGGTGAGCCTCACCTCGAACCCGTCGAACCCGGCCGCTGGCACGCTGCGCGTCCAGGTGACTGTCGATCCCGGACAGTCGAAGACCGTGCGCTTCACCTGGCGCACCGGCAGCCAGACGGCGCCCGGGTCGTACCGGCTTACGGCCACGGCGACGCTAGCCGGCGATCGGAACCCCGCGGACAACAGCGTCAGCGGCACGCTCCCCGTGATGCGGGCGACGTCAGTCCGAGGTCGGTAGTCGGCCCAGCGCCGGATATGCGCGACCGGGGATACTGTGCAGCTCGGCAACGGTGCGGGACTCACGGAGCCTCTGCCAGGCCGTCGGGCGCCGGCAGCGAGCGCAGGCCAGCATGCGCCTCGACGACCTGCAGGAGCGCCGTGAAGTCGAGCTCGCCCATCCCGTGCGCCATCCCTTCGAGCGCATGCTGCCGGATCAGGTCGGCCAGCGGCAACGGCGTGCTGGTCTCTTCTGCCGCCTCCAGCGCGAGCCTGAGGTCCTTGAGGCCGAGCCGAAACCGGAAGGCCGGCTGATCGAAGCGCCGCTCGAGGAGCAGCCGGCTGTAGTTCTCCACCAGCGGCGAGCGGAACACCGCGGTCAGCACCTCAGCGAAGCGCCCGGGCTCGACCCCTGTCTTCGCCGAGAGGACGAAGGCCTCACAGAGTGCCTCCATCATGGCCTACATCACGAAATTGCCCGCGAGCTTCAACGCGTGCGCGAGGTACGGCTCTTCACCGACGACGAACACCTGCGTGCCCAGCGACTCGAGCAGCGGGCGGACGCGACCGATCGCTTCGCCAGGCCCCGCGGCTACCACGCGCAGCTCGCCCTGCTCGGCGGCCGCCGGCCGGCCGAAGACCGGCGCGGCGACGTACTGCTGGCCGCGCTCCCGGTGCAGCTCGGCCAGCCGCCTGGAGAACGGCACACCCAGAGTGCTAGCCGCCACGTGGATCCCACCCGCCGGCAGGACGGCCAGGACACCGTCCGGCCCCTCGACGACGGCCAGCGTGGCGGCGTCGTCGGCGAGCATCGTGAAGACGACGCCAGCCCGCGCTGCCTCGGCCGGCGTGGATGCGCGCACGGCGCCTTCCCGGACGAGCTCAGCGACGCGTGACGCGTCGCGGTTCCAGCCCCGAACCCGGTGGCCGGCGCGCAGCAAGTTGCGCGCCATCGGCAGCCCCATGTTTCCTAGGCCGACGAATCCGACGTCCATCCCTCGCTCCCTCCGGTAACGCCTGGCTGCAGGCAGGGCCCACGCACAGCGTGGGGACGCGGCACCACGCCCACCTCGAATAGTACCGTCACACTCTCTGCCAACGAGAAGCACCCGCCAACGCTAGCGGTACGTCCGTCTCTCTTGACCAGGTGCAGTCCCGACCTGAAGCTTGCTGCGAATGCTCACCGGTTTCGCGAGCGACGGATAGGGAGGGAACCACAGGGTTCTCACCGGCCCTCCATCCTAGGACTAAACGCTCTGACACGCGGGGAAAGGGGATCGTTCACCGTGGACGACCATATCCTAACGCTCTGGGCCAAGTTGCCGCGAGAGCCCGACCGCCACACTTACCACCCGTTGATCTGCCACCTGATCGACGTCGCGTGCGTGACCGAGGCGCTCTGGGAACTCGGACTCACGTCCGGAGCGCGGCAGCTCTTGGCGCACGCGCTGGGCCTCCGCGAGGACGAAGCGCGTTGCTGGCTCGCCTTCTGGGCCGGGCTGCACGACGTGGGCAAGGCCTTTCCAGGCTTTCAGATCCGCGAGCAAGGGTCGCCGATCGAACGGGCGGCGACACGGCAGGTACTCGCTGCCGGCTTCCCGCGCGGTATGCCCACGGTGCAGCCAGCCCCGCACGGCACGGTTACGGCCTGCGTGCTGAAATCGCTCCTCGTCGAGGAGTTCGCGCACTCGCCAGACCTCGCTCGCGCCGTCGCGTACGCGGTCGGCGGACATCACGGAGCATTCCCCACTGCCACCGACGTCCTCAACGTGGATCCCCAGGTGCCATCTGCTGGCCCGTGGGCCGATGCCCGGCGCCAGTTGGCCGAGCCTCTCGCCGCGGTCACTGGAGTCTCGGCGATCTCGCCTCCGGCTGGCACGCTCCCCACCGCGTCCGCGACTCTGCTGGCAGGGTTGGTCTCGGTCGCCGACTGGATCGGTTCGATCGAGTCGCCGCACTTCCCGCACGCGGCCGAGCTGGGGGCCCAGAGTCGGATCGATCCGGCCGAGTATGTCGCAGCCGCACGCAGACAGGCCCGCCAAGCGCTCGATGCGATCGACTGGCGCGCGCCGCCCAGGCAACCACCGGCCGGTTTCGCCGCCCTGTTCCCTGGGATATCCGAGCCGAACGAGCTGCAGCGCCTAGTCGACGCGCTGGCCGACCGGCTAGGTGACACGCATCCCGCGCTCGTCGTCATCGAGGCCCCGACTGGTGAGGGAAAGACAGAGGCAGCCTGGCTTCTGGCAGACCGCTGGGCTATCGCTGGGGCGCAGCGCGGGGTCTACGTCGCCATGCCCACCCAGGCTACCAGCGACGGCCTCTTCGGCCGCGTGCGCACCTTTCTGGAGCACCGCTACGGCGCGACAGACGACCGCAGCCGCGTGGCGCTCCAACTGCTGCACGGGCATGCCTCGCTGTCGGCCGAGTTCGCCGCTCTGCGCGGGCAAGCAGGGGGCCTGCCGGAGCCCAATGTCGGCGACGAGACGCGACCCGTAGGCGGAGCCGGCGCGGTGATCGCCGGCGAGTGGTTCACCCACCGCAAGCGTGGTTTGCTGGCACCGTTCGGCGTGGGAACAGTCGACCAGGCGCTGCTCGGCGTGCTCCGCGTGCGGCACGTCTTCGTCAGGCTGTTCGGCCTCGCTGCGCGCACGGTGGTCATCGACGAAGCTCACGCCTACGACACCTACATGTCCACGTTGCTCGAACGTTTGCTGGAGTGGCTCGGGGCGCTGGGCACGAGCGTCGTGGTGCTCTCGGCCACCCTCCCGTCCGAGCGCCGCCGGCGCCTAGCTCAGGCGTACGCTCGCGGGCTGACCGGCCTCCACGAACCGCCGGCAGTGCCCGAGGCTCCGTACCCTCGCGTCACCTGGGTGACCGCCACGGAAGCCGGCGCTGAGCACGTCGCAGCCTCGAGTACCGGCAGCAGAACGATTGAGCTCGAGTGGATCAGCGCCACCAGCCAGGACGGCGATCCGGCCGAAATCCTCGCCGACCGGCTACGCGCGGCACTCACCGGCGGGGGCTGCGCCGCGGTCGTCTGCAACACCGTGCGCCAGGCGCAGGATCTGTACCGGGCGCTCCAGCCTCATTTCCCGGGGCTCGCCGACGACGGCCTGCCGGAGCTCGACCTCCTGCACGCTCGCTTTCGCTTCCTCGACCGTCGAGAGCGGGAGCGCCGGGTGCTGAAGCGCTTCGGCAAGCCCGGCGGCACCGTGGCCTTGCCCGACGGCACGGTGACGCCCGTCCGACGACCGCACCGGGCCGTCCTGGTCGCCACCCAGGTCATCGAGCAGAGTCTCGACCTCGACTTCGACTTGATGGGTACCTACGTCGCTCCGGTCGACCTCGTGCTCCAGCGCGCCGGCAGGCTCCACCGGCACCGGCGCACCGAGCGCCCGCTGCGCCTCACCGAGCCCAGGCTCTGGCTGCTCGCGCCTGAGCTAGACGAGCACGGCATCCCACGCTTCGGCAGCGGAACTGAGTGGATCTACGACCGCCACCTGCTGCTCCGCACCTGGCTGGCGCTACGGACGCGCGAGCGCATCGTCGTCCCCGATGACGTGGAGGGCCTGATCGGGCTCGTCTACGACGAGCGGGACTGGCCCGGCGAGCTATCGCCGGGACTGCGAGCCGAGCTTGCGCGGACGCGCGCGGAGCTCGACGCGCAACTCGCGGCTGACGAGAACGAAGCGGCCAAGCGCTGGCTGCGCCGGCCGTCGCACCGTGGCGGACTCTGGGAACTCACTCGGGATCTCAAAGAAGAGGACGCACCCGACTTCCACGCGTCCCACCAGGCGTTGACCAGGCTGGCCGAGCCGTCGCTGACTGTCGTGCTGCTCTACGGGTCGCCGGAGTTCCCACGGCTGGAGCCCGGCGATGAGGAGGCGCTCGACCTGCGGCTGAAGCCCGACCTGGATCGTACCCGCAGCCTGCTCGAGCGTTCCGTCGTCGTCACCGGCCGGCGGAACGTCTCGCTCTTGCAGCGGGAGACCGCCGTCCCGACAGGGTGGCAGCAATCGCCGCTGCTGCGAAATGCCCGGCCGTTGTTCCTAGACGAACGGGGACAGTGCGCGCTCGACGGAGGGAGGTGGGTAGCACGACTCGACCCCGAGCTTGGATTGGTGATCGACGCGAAGGAGGGCACAGGTGCCGAGCTTTGACCTCGTAGACCGACCGTGGATCCCGTGCCTCACGGTGGACGGGCGCTTCACGGAGCTGAGCCTGCGTGAGGCGCTCACCAGGCCCCGAGACGTGCGCGAGATCGTAGACCCTGCACCGACGGTGACCGTTGCGCTGCACCGGCTCCTGCTCGCCGTCCTCCACCGCGCGCTGAACGGCCCGAGAGACGTCGACCAGTGGCGAGAGTGGTGGGAGGCAGGAACCTGGAATGCCGACGCTGTCTCCGCTTACCTCGATCGGTGGCGCCACCGCTTCGACCTGTTCGCCGAGGAGCGCCCGTTCTACCAGTCCTACGAGGTCGATGAGCGGTACGCGGCACCGATCACCAAGCTGACCCACGAGCTCGCATCGCCAGTGAACCCGGTATCGCTGTTCGACCACACGCTGCCCGGACAGATGTTGCTTACCCCCGCCCAGGCTGCGCGGTACCTGGTCGCCCACCAGGCCTTTGCAGTGGGCGGGCTCGTTTCCGGAGTCGGTGACGAGAAATACGCCGACGCGGCGCCCCTTTGCAAGGCCGCGGTCTGCCTGGCCAAGGGCGAAAGCCTGTTCCGCACGCTCATGCTCAACCTGGTCGCCTACGAGCCCGAGGAGGGCAAGCCCTTCGAGTTCCGTGGCGATGACCGTCCAGCCTGGGAGCGCAATCAGGGGCCGAAGCCGGCCGACCGCCGTCCCGATGGCTACCTCGACCTGCTCACCTGGCAGCCGCGCCGGATCCTCCTGCTCCCGGAGACGAGGCCAGACGGCACGGACGTCGTGCCTGGCGTGGTGATCATGAAGGGCGAGCAATTCCCCGATGACTGGGAACTCTGGCAAGGCGAGACGATGGTGCCGTTCCGCAAGGTCAGGGACAGGCCGCCGTTTCCCCTCGCGCTGAGCGAAGACCGGGCGCTCTGGCGCGACAGCCTGGCTCTCATGCAGACAGCTCGCGCGCGCGTCGACGAATCGCTCCAACCGCCGAGACTCATCGACTGGTTGACGGAGCTCGTCGAGTTCGGGGCATTCGACCGCCGAACGACTTTCCCGATCGACATCTATGGCCTCACGACCGATCAGGCGGCCGTGCGCTTCTGGCGACACGAGCGCCTCCCGCTGCCAGCCGCGATCTTGGACAACCAACAGCTCGTCTCGCGGGTCAAGGAGATCCTCGATGTCGCCGAGTCGGCGGGAGAGACTCTGCGGCAGGCCGTACGAGACATTGCCCGCGCGACCCTGCCCGACGGCTCGCGCGATGCCGCGAACTTGACCGCGGCACTAGGGCCAGAGCGATCGTACTGGCCAGCGCTGGAGATTTCCTTCTACCAGACAGTACAGCAGCTCGCGGAGACCCGAGACGATGACGCCTCTACTCGCAGAGCGCTCGCGTCCTGGGCCAAGCACGTCGGCGACGCGGCTCGGCGGGCCTTCGACGAGGCGATCGAGCCGCTCCAAGAGTCCCCTCGCGCGTTTCTCGCGATCGCCGAGCACCATCGCTGGTTCACTCTTCGCCTGCACAAGACGTTGAGGGTGTTCCTTGACCCACCTGTGGAGGAGGTAGCTCATGGCTGAGAGGATGCCCATCCAGTTCGAGGATCGCTTCGCGCAGGCACTGGCGGAGCTGGCGCAGCGAGACGACCGCGCGGCGCTGGCAGCGTTGCGCCGGGGTCTCGGCAAACCTCCCGGCACCGCGCCGGAGATGTTCCCCTACGTCGTACCGCTCTTACCCAGCAACCCCTCCTGGCGGCTCGAACGAGCGTGCTATCTCGTCGCCTCGCTGTTCGCGCTCCACCCGCTGGGCTGGGAGGGTGACGAGCGGGGGCGGCGGCTGACCAACCTCGGTGCGTCGTTCGCGCTGCTGGCTCAGCGGTCGAGCAACCGCGAGGGGGTCACGCGCCGATTCCTCCACCTGCTGTTGGCCCACGAGGATGAACTCGGGGAGCACCTTCGCCACGCGATCGGCCTGCTCAGGTCTCACGCTGTGCCGGTCGACTGGGGACGGCTCCTCCGAGACATCCAGGGCTGGAGCCACGACGACCTGCGCGTGCAGCGACAGTGGGCTAGGGCCTATTACGACACGCTCGGAAGCGGAGAGGAGGCAACCGTGAGCGGAAGCTGAGGCTAACCAGGCAGCTCGTCAGTCGGGTCAAGGATCGGACAGGAGGACACGGACATGTTCGTAGAGCTACACGTGATCCAGCACTTCGCGCCCTCGAACCTCAACCGGGACGACACCGGCGCGCCGAAGGACTGCGAGTTCGGCGGCGTCCGGCGGGCCCGCATCTCCAGCCAGTGCATCAAGCGCGCGATCCGCACCACCTTCCAGCGCGAGCAATTGCTCTCCCCGGAGCACCAGGCGATCCGCACCAAGCGCCTCCTCGGGGAACTGGCCGATAGACTGGTGGCGGCGGGCAAGGACAGGGAACAGGCACTGGCGGTCGCCCAGCGGTTGATCGAGAGCCTGGGTCTGGCCCTGGCAACCAGGCAGCCGGAGAAGACCGAATACCTCGTGTTCCTTGGTCGGCACGAAGTCGAGAGGCTCGCTAATCTGGCGGCAGAGGCATGGGACGCACTGGTCGCCGTAGACGATGCTCGCTCCGGCGAGCAACAGCGCAAGAAGTCCAGGAGCGGAATCCCGAGCGAGATCTCCCGGGCAGCGCACCAGATCCTGGACGGCGGCAAGGCCGTCGACCTCGCGCTGTTCGGCCGGATGCTGGCCGACTTGCCAGAGCGCAATATCGATGCCGCCTGCCAGGTGGCCCACGCCATCTCGACGAACCGCGTCACGATGGAGTTCGACTACTACACCGCCGTCGACGACCTTCTCCCTGAGGAGACGGCCGGGGCCGATATGATCGGCACGGTCGAATTCAACAGCGCCTGTTACTACCGCTACCTCAACGTGGATACCGAACAGCTCGTCAGCAACCTTCAGGGCGATACCGATCTGGCCAAGGCAGGGCTCCACGCGCTCCTGCAGGCCGCGGTCTCCGCGATCCCGACCGGCAAGCAGAACAGCTTCGCCGCCCAAAACCCGCCCTCGCTCGTGTTCGCCGTCGTCCGCCAGCGCGGTCTCTGGTCACTCGCGAACGCGTTCGTCGAGCCAGCACGCCCGCGAGACGGCCGTGACCTCGTCCAGGAATCGATCCGCAAGCTCGACACCTACTGGGGTCGATTGGTTGGCATGTACGGTGCTGACGGTATCCAAGGTGGTTGGGTCGCGACTCACGAGCCAGATCAGCTCCAGGCGCTCCGCTCGGCCCCCTGTCATCCCGTGAAGACCGTGAGTCATGTCATCGAGCAGGCGCTGTCCGCCGCGTTCGGAGCAGACTCGCACCAGCAGAAGGGAGCCCCGGCATGACCGCAAGCGGTACGCTCCTGATGCGCCTGGCCGGCCCGATGCAGTCGTGGGGCGTGCAGAGCCGCTTCACCGTGCGAGACACCGCGCGCGAGCCGACCAAGAGCGGGGTGATCGGGCTCGTCTGCGCCGCACTCGGCCGGCCGCGCGAGGAGTCTGTCGACGACCTGGCGGAGCTGCGCATGGGGGTGCGCGTCGACCTCGAGGGCATCCTTTCCCGCGACTACCACACGGCCGGCGTCGGCCGGTGGGCGGGCCAGCCGTACGGCGTCGTCACCGTGGATGGCAAAGGGTTGCGACCCGTACCCTCGAACCGGTACTACCTGGCTGATGCCGATTTCCTGGTGGGGCTCGCCGGCCCGTTGCCGCTACTCGAGCAGATCGCCGAGGCACTCAAGCAACCGCGCTGGCCGCTCTACCTCGGCCGCAAGTCGTTCGTGCCCGGTTCGCCTGTCTGGATACCGGATGGCATCAAGCCCGGTGTCGATCTCGAAGCAGCGCTCCGCAGCGAGCCGTGGCCCAGCGCGGAGCGACTCGCGCGGCGGCCCATGCCCTCGCCTCCGGCTCTGCGCGTCGTGCTCGAGGAGCCGAACCCTGAGCGCGCCGACTACGCGCAGCTCGACCAGCCGCTCGGCGCCGCATTCGCCACGCGCCGCTTCGGCCTGCGGTACACCCGCACCGAGTTCTGGCGCCTCGGCGTTGATGTGCCAGTACGAGAGGAGTCCGACGATGTATCTTTCGCGCCTGATTCTCGATCCGCGCAGTCGTGACGTCCAGCGCGACCTGGCCGACTGCCAGAGGCTCCACCAGCGGGTCATGTCGCTCTTCCCCGACGTGCCCGATCGGGAGGACGCACGCGCGCGCCTCGGCGTGCTCTACCGGCTGGAAGCGGACACCCGCAGGGGATACACCCTGCTCGTGCAGTCGCTCGTGCCGCCCGCCTGGGCGGCCCTGCCAGAGGGATACCTGCTGGACACCGGTGGGGCCCCCCCGAACCCGGAGAGCAAGCCCGTCGCGCAGGCGTACGATCACATCACGGCTGGGACGATACTCGCCTTCCGCTTGCGTGCCAACCCGACGAAGAAGATCGATAGCTGGCAAGGACGCGAGGGCTACCGGCCCAACGGGCGACGGGTCGAGCTCCGGCGAGCAGAAGACCAGATCGCCTGGATCGTGCGCAAAGGGGAGCAGCACGGGTTCCGCCTGCTCAACGTGAAGCTGCGGCGAGATACGGTCACGCTCCTGCCGAACCCGCCGAGCGTCGATCCGCGTCCCGCCGGCCGCGTGACCGGCTGGCGGGAGGATCGCGGAGGAGTCCAACGGCTTACCTTCGCCGCGGTCGTCTACGAGGGACTCCTCCAGGTCACCGACGCGGCACGGTTTCGCGACGCGCTCATCGGCGGTGTCGGCCCGGCCAAGGCGTATGGCTTCGGCCTCCTCTCGGTGATGCGCCCTCCGGAGTAGCGTAATGGACGACCTGCACCTTTTGCCGACAATTCGCGATAGCTGGAGCTATCTCTATGTCGAGCACTGCCGGATAGAGCAGGAAGGCAAGGCCATCGCGCTGATCGACGAGCGGGGCAAGACGCCGGTTCCGTGCGCCACGTTGATGACGCTCCTACTGGGCCCGGGCACGAGCATCACGCACGCCGCCGTGCGCGCGCTCGCGGAGAACGGGTGTCTCGTGATCTGGGCCGGCGAGGAGGGCGTGCGCTGCTACGCGCAGGGCTTGGGCGAGACGCGCTCCTCGCGCAACGTGCTGTGGCAGGCCTGGCAGTGGGCAGACCCGGCGCGGCGCCTGGACGTGGTCATGCGCATGTACCGCATGCGGTTCGCGGAGCCGCTGCCGCCCAATCTCACCTTGCGCCAGCTCCGCGGCCGCGAGGGGATGCGCGTGCGCTGGGCCTACGAGCGGGCTAGCCGCGAGACCGGCGTGCCCTGGTATGGACGCTCCTACCAGCGGAACGACTGGCGCGCGGCAGACCCGGTGAACCGCGCCCTGTCTTGCGCCAACTCCTGTCTCTACGGCATCTGCCACGCGGCCATCGTCGCGGCCGGCTTCTCGCCCGCGATCGGGTTCATCCACACGGGACGCATGCTCTCGTTCGTGTACGACATCGCCGATTTGTACAAGACCGAGATCAGCATCCCAATCGCTTTTCGCGTCGCGAGCGAGGGCGAAGAGGGGCTCGAGATGCGCGTCCGTCACGCCTGCCGGGACGCGTTTCGGGAGAGCCGGCTCCTGAGCCGGATCATACCGGACATCGGCCATGCCCTCGGCATGGATCGACCGCCCGAGGAGCGAGCCATGTTCGACGACGACGTAGCGGCTCCCGGCGGCCTCTGGGATCCCGAGGGCGAGGTCGCGGGAGGCGTGAACTGGGCCGATGAGAGAGAAGCTGGCGAGGATGAAGCATGATCGTCTTGATCCTGGAGCGAGTACCGCCGGGGTTGCGTGGCGAGCTGACCCGGTGGCTGATCGAGCCGAAAGCCGGCGTCTTCGTGGGCACGGTGTCAGCGCGGGTGCGCGACCGGCTGTGGGACAAGGCCTGCCGGTCGCTGCGTGGAGGGGCGGCGCTCCTGGTGTACACCACGAACACCGAACAGGGGTTCGCGCTTCGATCGGCCGGGGAGACCGGGCGGCAGATCGTGGAGTACGAAGGGCTGTGGCTGGTACGCGTGCCGCTGGAGCAGCGCGCTTCGCCCGAGCCGTCGAGCACCTGAGTATGACCTGTTTACGGAGGGAGGAAGAGACTATCGAGGGGTGTTGGGGCCGATTTCGTTGAGACGACACAGTATCATCCCCACGCACGTGGGGGTGAACCGGCGGTCTCGGTGCTGGGTCTCTCGGTCAATGGATCATCCCCACGCACGTGGGGGTGAACCGGCGGTCTCGGTGCTGGGTCTCTCGGTCAATGGATCATCCCCACGCACGTGGGGGTGAACCGCCCACGAGCCGGAGCTGCAGCTCACCCTCGCGATCATCCCCACGCACGTGGGGGTGAACCTGTCGTAACGACTTCTAGCCGCCCCTGCCCCACATCATCCCCACGCACGTGGGGGTGAACCGCCTTGCCGCGCCACGCCCGCGTCCGCTCACCCATCATCCCCACGCACGTGGGGGTGAACCGAGGAGCAGCCAGCGCGGCCGGATGTGGACGATATCATCCCCACGCACGTGGGGGTGAACCGTTTCCCGCCCTGAAGCGCGCTGCGGATGCGGTATCATCCCCACGCACGTGGGGGTGGACCGGCCCCGGTCCACCCCGATGAACCGGGTTCCCTATCATCCCCACGCACGTGGGGGTGGACCGTCGGGAATGCGCTGATCTTGTGCGACAACGAAATCATCCCCACGCACGTGGGGGTGAACCTGTCGTAACGACTTCTAGCCGCCCCTGCCCCACATCATCCCCACGCACGTGGGGGTGAACCGCCTTGCCGCGCCACGCCCGCGTCCGCTCACCCATCATCCCCACGCACGTGGGGGTGAACCGAGGAGCAGCCAGCGCGGCCGGATGTGGACGATATCATCCCCACGCACGTGGGGGTGAACCGTTTCCCGCCCTGAAGCGCGCTGCGGATGCGGTATCATCCCCACGCACGTGGGGGTGGACCGGACGTGCGTCCGCATCCCGACAACTGGGAGCTATCATCCCCACGCACGTGGGGGTGGACCGCGTAGGTACGCGCCTACTCGAGAATCCCGCCGATCATCCCCACGCACGTGGGGGTGAACCGAGGATACCCATGCCCTTGGTCAGCACCGGCACATCATCCCCACGCACGTGGGGGTGAACCGGGGCCGTCCAGAGCGCGCCACCGTCATACGATATCATCCCCACGCACGTGGGGGTGAACCGCACATCGAGGTGACGCTGACGACCACGGTCAAATCATCCCCACGCACGTGGGGGTGGACCGATACCATTGAAGAATATAGCCCTGAGACGGCCATCATCCCCACGCACGTGGGGGTGGACCGACCTGGATCTCATCTCGGGACGACCGCGTCAGATCATCCCCACGCACGTGGGGGTGGACCGACGTACAACGCGACGGTCTACGCTCTCGGCATATCATCCCCACGCACGTGGGGGTGGACCGGAGTACGACGACGCATGGAAGGCGCTCCTCGCATCATCCCCACGCACGTGGGGGTGGACCGGTTTTGCTCGAGCATACGGTCACCAGCCTGGGATCATCCCCACGCACGTGGGGGTGGACCGGACGTGCGTCCGCATCCCGACAACTGGGAGCTATCATCCCCACGCACGTGGGGGTGGACCGGAGTACGACGACGCATGGAAGGCGCTCCTCCGATCATCCCCACGCACGTGGGGGTGGACCGACGCCGTTGCGCTCGCACCAGCGGACCACCGCATCATCCCCACGCACGTGGGGGTGGACCGTGCTCGCCGTAGACCGAGTCCATCAGCTCGTGATCATCCCCACGCACGTGGGGGTGGACCGCGGACCGCATCTACGCGCTCGGGGCTGACCTCATCATCCCCACGCACGTGGGGGTGGACCTCTCCGGGCGGCCATCTCGTCGGTCGCCCAGTCATCATCCCCACGCACGTGGGGGTGGACCGACGAGGATGAGCGCCGGCGCCGGCGCAGCGACATCATCCCCACGCACGTGGGGGTGGACCGCCCTCGGCGGGCGGGAACGCGACGTTGCAGTCATCATCCCCACGCACGTGGGGGTGGACCGATGTGCTTCCCGGGCTCCTACTGTCGCCTAGCATCATCCCCACGCACGTGGGGGTGGACCGGAGCCGCGTCCACCAGTTCATCGCCATCGTCTATCATCCCCACGCACGTGGGGGTGGACCGACGAGCGGCGCTCCCAGGCGCGGATCACGGCCATCATCCCCACGCACGTGGGGGTGGACCGCGGATCACCGCCGCCCTGGCGTTGCCCGTCTCATCATCCCCACGCACGTGGGGGTGGACCGGTGCTGGGCATCCCGCTCTCCGTCGAGGTGTTATCATCCCCACGCACGTGGGGGTGGACCGTACTACAGCACGGAGTCGTAATCGCTGATGCAATCATCCCCACGCACGTGGGGGTGGACCGGGGCGTGCGGCCCAGGTGATGCGAGAGCTGGAATCATCCCCACGCACGTGGGGGTGGACCGGGGCGTGCGGCCCAGGTGATGCGAGAGCTGGAATCATCCCCACGCACGTGGGGGTGGACCGGGTAGACTGCCTTGTATTCCCAGCCCGGCTGCATCATCCCCACGCACGTGGGGGTGGACCGGCGGATGTCTGCTCGACCTGCGGGCATTGGCTATCATCCCCACGCACGTGGGGGTGGACCGCAGGGACTCGGCCCGCGTACGCTGGGCAGGCATCATCCCCACGCACGTGGGGGTGGACCGGAAGGGCTCCTCTTCAGCAACAGCTCCCATTCATCATCCCCACGCACGTGGGGGTGGACCGTGGGGGCCGAAGACCACCTTGTTCAAGTGGGCATCATCCCCACGCACGTGGGGGTGGACCGGCGGAGCTGCGCCGCCAGCGCGACCCGGCGATATCATCCCCACGCACGTGGGGGTGGACCGGTGCGGTACTCGGCCCAGCCGCGCCGCTTGTAATCATCCCCACGCACGTGGGGGTGGACCAAGTGCGCCTCCGACTTCCAGTCGCCCTCGGCAATGATCCCCACGGAACGAGGGGCCGACGAACCAGGCCAGCATAAACTGTCCTCGCCTACGCACCGCCCCGTCGCGCACCGCGCCGTTTCCACGCGAGACGCCGATGGTTCGAGCCCCTGATCGCGCCGAGCTCGCGGGCGAGACCCACTCTCGCACATGGTATCCTGTCAGGCAGGAAACGCGAACCGATCGGGGAATGCTCGGATGACGTCGTCGAACTTGGGCGAGACGCTGCGGCAAGCACAACAGACGTTCGCGTCTATCGCGGAGCGGGCGCCGCAGTACGTCGAGCTCTCCGCTCGGCTAGCGAACGACGCCCGCCTGGCCGCGCGTCACCCCTCGCTGCTCGACGGGCTGGCGATGAACGCGACGCTCTTCCGCTTCGCGCCTGGAGCAGCCGCCCTGCTCTTCTCTGCTCGCCGCCTCCTCCGCGTCCTCCGGCTCCTGCAGACGCTCCTTCACCAAGCCCAGCCGGCAGTCATCGACGAGCACCTCGCCGCCGTCGGGCTGACCCGCCAGCAGGTGGACGCCGATATCCAGGCCCTCAGCGCAACGATCGCTCAGTTGACCGCCCTCGGCGCGGAGCGTGCCGGCCAGCTCGCGAGCGAGGGCGCGCGCCTCGCCGGACGCCTGGCCGGCAAGGGCCTGCGCGCTCTGCGCTCCCGGCAGCCGGGCACATCCAAGCTCGACCCATCATCATCCGAGACCTTGTAGCTCGTTCACGGCACAGATCCCCACCTGTCACCCGCCGGCGCTCCGGTCGGCCTCCTCGCGCGCCACGCCTGAACTGGTCTGTTCAGCGAGTGCGCTCCAGCTCACGCGGGAACCTACCCGATCGGGTAGGTTCGAACTTATCCGAGAGGGTGTGGATTCGTCACGACCCTCCGCGCATCTTTCGGTGGGAATGTTGATGATGGCGCGCTCTCGACGTTGGAGTGCAGGTGTCGCTGGAGGCATCGAGCGATGAGCGAGCAGGCAGGACGAGTCCGCACAGTGGAGCCGTGGGCTAGGCATCCAGCCTCCCCGAATGCTGATGCCGGAAGGTTCGTCGAGGCGCGGGCCTCGCACGTCGGCCAGCCAGGGCGGCGCGAGAAGCAGTCGACTGGTGTCGAGGGCCGGCTCGCCTCCTCAGGCGAGCGGGACCGACCGCCCCGGCCCAGGAATGCCGAGGACAGCTCGATGTCGCGTGTCATCGCCGTCCTGTCAATTGTCCTGATCACCGGCGGTCTGGCAGCGCTCTACGTCTGGATGACCCTCAACGACGCCTTAGAGGGCCGCGCCAGCGGGGGACAGGTCGCGCTGGCGCTCTCGGCGCTGGTCGTGCTGCTGGCTCTGCTCGCATGGTGCAAACGCGTTTTCGAGCGCTGGATGACGAGAGCCGAATACGCCCGGGACAGGAGGTGAGGCATGCATCCGCAGCGGCAGCAGCTCGGTCCCGTACGTGCTCCAGAGGAGCGCGCCGACCCAGCCGAAGAGAGGCATCCGTACGGCACTCTGTTCCTTCTGCTCGTGTACCTGATCGTCGTCATCGCCATCTGGGGCACGGTGTACCTCACGATGCTGGAGCGAGGCTAGCGATGCGCATCGAACGGTACGAGAAGATCTTCATGGCGCTCACGCTCGTCGTGCTCCTCGCCGCGCTGGCCGCAATCGGGGTAGGGGTGTTCGCTGCCGAGGTTCACCTGCCCGCGCCAGCCGGGCGGGTCGATCCCCGGCAGATCCGCCGGACAGCGCCGTTCGACCAGCCAGGCGTCCGTGAGGTGGCGCCAGGCGAGTACGAGGCCGTGATCATCGCGCGAGCCTGGGCCTTCGAGCCGAACGAGATCCGCGTTCCCCGCGGCTCGACCGTCCGCTTCCGCGTCGCTTCTGCCGATGTCATCCACGGCTTCCTGGTCGAGAACACGAACATCAACGTGATGGTGATCCCCGGGCAAGTGGCCGAGGTCGCGGCGCGCTTCGATCGACCGGGCGAATACGTGTTCCTGTGCCACGAGTACTGCGGGTTCGGGCATCACCAGATGTTCGGGAAGGTGATCGTCGAATGAGCAGCATCGCGCGAACCACCGGCATGGAGTACAGCGGGCCGGCGGAGACGATCTATCTGGCCGAGCAGCTCTGGCCTATCCGCGGCCAGCTCTACCTCGGGCTGCTCGGCCTGGCGGTCGGCGGCTATCTCGGCCTGCTCCAGGCGCTGGAGCGGATCGGCATCGATCTGTATTCCGCGCACTTCTTGAAGAGCTACTACCAGGGACTGACGATCCACGGCGTGTTGCTGGCCTTCCTGTTCACGTTCGCCTTCTCGAACAGCTTTCTCTCGCTCACGACCATCCGCGGGTTCGAGCGCCCGCTCGCCAGCACCTGGCTCGCTCAGGGGGCGTTTTGGACGATGCTGGCCGGCACCGTGCTAGCCGCCTTCGCCATCCTCACGAACCAGGCGACAGTGCTCTTCACCTTCTACGCGCCGTTGAAGGCGAGCTCGCTGTTCTACCTGGGCGCCGTCTTCCTGGTGCTGTCGACCTGGCTCACCTCGGCGAACCAGCTTCTCACTCTCCGGGCCTGGCGTCGCGAGCACCCGGAGGAGCCTATTCCCCTCCTCGGCTTCGTCTCGGTCGTCCCCTACCTGATGTGGGATCTGGCCTCCGTGGGCGTGGCGATCCTCGTCGTCGTGTTCCTGCTGCCGTGGTCGCTCGGCATCCTGAGCCATGTCGATCCGCAGTTCGACCGCCTGCTCTTCTGGTTCACCGGTCACCCGATCGTCTACTTCTGGCTGCTGCCAGCCTATGTCTCCTGGTATCTGATGATCCCGGCCCAGGTCGGCGGCCGGCTCTTCAGCGACGGCCTGACACGCTTCGTCTTCCTGCTCTTCCTCGTGCTGTCGACACCAACCGGGCTACACCACCAGTTCACCGACCCCGGCATGCCTACCGTGATGAAGACAGTCCACCTCTTCACCACCTTCGCAGTCGTCTATCCGAGCTTCATCACGGCCTTCACCGTGATGGCCGCGCTGGAATCGGGTGGCCGGGCGCGGGGCGGGCGAGGACTCCTGGGCTGGATCCGGGCACTGCCCTGGAAGGATCCGAGCGTCAACGCTCAGCTCCTGGCGATGCTGGTCTTTACCCTCGGCGGGGCCACCGGCATTGTCAATGCGAGCTACAGCGTCAACCTCGTCGTCCACAACACGGCGTTCGTCCCCGGCCACTTCCACATGACGGTCGGTACGGCCGTGGCGCTGACCGCGATGGGTATCTGCTACTGGCTGATCCCGTTTCTCTCCGGGCGCGAGCTCTGGGGGCGGCGACTTGCGCTGGCACAAGCCTGGCTGTGGGCGATCGGGATGCTGGTCTTCGCGCGCGGGCAGATCGCAGGCGGCCTCAGCGGCATGCCTCGCCGGACGGCGATCGGCGACGCCGCGTATCTCGATCTGTTCCAGTGGTCGCTCGATAACTGGCTGACGGCGATCGGTGGCATCGTGATGACGACGAGCGGCCTGCTCTTCTTCATCGTTATGCTCCGGACGCTCTTCTTCTCCCGCCCGCTCGCCGCGCCGGTAGAGATCCCGGTGGCCGAGACCGTCCACGGCGCGCGGGAGAGCTGGCCGCTGTTCGACAGGCTCGGACTCTGGTTCCTGATCGCGGTGGGGTTGGCCGTCGTGGCCTACGTCCCAGTGATCCTCGGGTACCTGCCGCTCAACCCAGTCTCACCTCCGATTCGGGTGTACTGAACGGGAACACCGGGAGGCTAACCTGCGCGACGGCACCTCGATCGACGACGGGGCAAGAGGCGGAGGACACTAGCCGTGCGCGGGGGAGGGGAATCACCTCCGCCTCTCCGCCCCCCATCGCGCGCTACGACGAGACTGGCCGAGCCTCCTGCTCGACGGAGAGACTGTCGAGCGCCACTCCAGGCTGCGCAGCCACCGATCCCGCCTCCGGCGGCACCATGCTGGTGACCAGTGCACTGTGCAGGACCGAGACGATAAATCGCTCCAAAGGTATCCCCTGCTGGATCGAAAGCTCACGAAGACGCCAGTACATCTCTTTCGACAGTCGAACCGTTACATTCGGCATCGTGCAGTCTCCCATCTTATACACCAGCGAAAGTGCGTACGATCACGCTCATTATAACCAACTGTAAGAAACGCGCTAGTATTCTGTCCTGGCCGAACCAGTTGACCAGGAGCGAACGACCCTCTCCTGTCCACCTGAGGCCACGACCCAGCGCCTCTAGGCGCCTACCACTTCGGGCGCCTAGGTTCACAGCAAGCCCGCGACCATGAGTTCGCCCCCGGCGAACCCACGCCCCCCAGCCAGGGTCGGTATCCGAGCTCGAGCTCCGGCCAGCTAGACCGCCTGCTGTCGGCGACCTGCCATGACGATGCTCCAGATGCTCGGCATCTCCCCGACAGGCACTTCAATGAGTACCGGATGCCCAACGCCGAGCGAGCGCTCGAGCGCCTGCTTGAGCTGTTCCGGCCCCTCCGCTCGAATCCCCTCCACGCCGAACGCCTCTGCGAGCTTGACGAAGTCGGGGTTGTACAGATCCGACGCAATCAGCCGGCCGTTGAACCGCTCCTTCTGGATGCGACGCACATTGCCGTAGGCGTTGTCGTTGAAGACCACCGTCACCAGGTTGATCCGGTGCTGGACAGCGGTCGCGAGCTCCTGGACGTTGTACATGAAGCCACCGTCGCCGTTGATGGAGATGACCGCTTTGTCGGGGTTCGCTACCTGGGCCCCGAGCGCGGTCGCAAAGCCGTACCCCAGCGTGCCCTGGTAACCGGAGGTCAGTAAGGTCCGCGGCCGGTAGACCGGGAACGCGTTCCAGGTCCAGTACCCCACCTGCGTGCTCTCGCTCACGAGGATGCCGTCGTCCGGTAAGACCTCGCGTAGCGCCATCGCGTAGGCCGCCTGCGGCTGAACCTCCCAGAGCAGATCCTCGATGCGCTCCTTCAAGGCGGTCAGCTCTTCCTTGCGGGAGGCGCGCTTGCGATTGTGCTTCGGCACACGGTCGACCAGCGCCGCCAGCCCACGCTTGGCGTCAGCCACGATCCCGATCGCTGGCGGGTAGTTGCGCCCGATCTCTTCCGGGTCGATGTCCATCTGGATCACGACCTGCCCGTTCGGCCCCCAGTCCGAGGTCGCCGGTTGCAGGAAGCGTGTGCCGACCACCAGGATCACGTCGGACTGCGGTGTCAGCTCGCGCGCGGCGATCATGTTCTGTGCCAGGTAGTGCCGGTCGGACAATGCCCCCTTACCGTCCATCGACATCACGACCGGCGCTTCAAGCAATTCGGCCAGCGCCTGCAGCTCTTCCCAGGCCTCAGCGGCGAGCACTCCGCCGCCCGCGAAGATGATCGGCCGCTCGGCCTGCCCGAGAGCACGGGCCGCCTGGTCCAGCAGGTCGGGATCGCCCTCCGGCTGCTCGGCTGGCTCCGGGTCCAGCAACGTCACCTCGGCCGTGTTCATCAAGACGTCGGGCGGGATCTCGATCTCGACCGGTCGGGGCCGTCCGGTATGAAGCTGGCGGAACGCCTCGCGGACGAGGCCCGGAACCTCTTCGGGCCGCATGGCACGGGCCGCCCACTTGGTGACCGAGCGCACGGCCTCGAGCTGATGCGGGATCTCGTGCAGCATCCCGCGCCCCTTGCCGATGTGCTCTGAGGGGATCTGGCCCGACACGCAGAGTACCTTCGAATTGCAGGCATAGGCCGTCGAGAGACCGGCCATCGCATTGAGCAGGCCCGGGCCGGGTACGACCAGGCACATCCCGACCTTGCCGGTCGTGCGGGCGTAGCCGTCTGCCATATAGGACGTCGCCTGCTCGTGCCGCGTGTGGTAGATCCGGATGCGGTCACGCGCGTCGTAGAGCGCGTCGAAGGCCCAGTCGAGCTGAACGCCCGGCAAACCGAAGACGACCTCGATCCCCTCGCGCAGGAGCTGCGCGACCAGCGCCTGGCCACCAGTCATCTGAGGCATGCACCCACTCCTCTCAACGGCGATCTCTGCGGTATCGACACGTGAGAACGCCCGGCTCGCAGCCGGGACAACTCTTGCGCGCCATTGCGCTGGCCCTGGTACCGATCCACCCTCCGCTCACCGCCGCGGTGAGCGTGGGACGCGCCATGCGGACCATCTCGGTGTACCCCGGTCATTCTACCGCGCTTCCACGCCGGCCGCTCGGGTACTGCAGGCACGCCGAGCTGGCGGATGCCCGGCTCGCCGCATCGCCGAGTGCCCGTACCAGCATGCGGGGGTTGCCGAACTTCACCGGTCGAGCCAGATCGGATTGGACCAGGCGCGCTTGCCAGCGGCGTCGACCAGCGTCACGCGGCAGTACGAGCCGAGGAACGGCTCGAGCGAGCACCGCCACTCGGTGAGCCGGTACCCGTGCACGTGCATGGTCTTTCGTCCCGCACCGCTCACGAAGATCGAGCTCACCGGCGAGCACCGGATCGCGAGCTCGCGATCGTCGAGCTCGATATCGTGGATCAGCGGGCCCTGGCTGGTGTAATAGGCCCCCGTCTTGAGCGCCTCCAGCAGCGCATCCGGCTCGAGCCGCTCGGCTCGCACCCAGACCCAGGCCCCGAAAGCGTCCGGCCGGTCGTCTTTCAGGTGAGTATCGTCGGCCCCGAACGCCGTCAGCCGCCGCCCCTCCGAGAGCAGCAGATCGGCGACGTACCAGCTCTCGCCGCGGTCGTTGTCCATCGCGCAGGTCTCGTTGTAGACCTCGACAGCATGGGCCGCCTCGACGCTTCGTGCTTCGTCGATGGTTAAGCAGTACCAGGCCGGGTGCGCCAGCCCGACGAAGGCGCCGGCCTCAGCGGCTCGCGCGGCCAGCTCGGGGCCTGACTCGCCTGGATGCGGTGGCGCAAAGTCGGGTGGCAGGCCGACGGCCAGGATGTGCCACAGCTCGCCGTTGCTGAGCGCCGGCACATGCAGCTCGGCTCCGAGCAAGGTGGTGAATCCAGCCGTGCGCAGTGCGGTGGTATCGGTGATGGGAAAGCCGTAGCGCTCGAGGAAGTGATCGGTCAGAGCGATGAAGTCGTAGCCCTGCCGGCGATATGCCTCGACAATCTGCTCTGGAGTCGCCTGCCCGTCCGAATTGGTGGAATGCGCGTGCAGGTTCCCGCGAAAGAAGCGGCCTGGCCGGGCGAACGGGAGCTGGCTCATCGATACCCTCCTCCTGGGGCCAAACTCGTACGCCTCTAGTCCATGATAGCCGCCGCATGGCCGCCCGGGGTTGAATTTGCGTGCATCCCGTGACGCGGATGCCAGGCTACCTCACCGGCGCACGTCGGTGTCCCTGAGCGACACGCGATCGCCTGCGCATGACTTGACCCAGCCAGACAATTTCCCCAACAGCGCCTAGTCGCTGTTGGGACGTGCGTACAGCATATATTGACATCCTTCGATGAAAATGTTACCCTTCGCGCCAGTGAAGGAGAGACGACGATGAGCCGGTCATGCTGTGGTATCGAAGACGCACCGCTCGCCCCCGGCGATGTCGCGCGGCTCGAGCGGCTCGCCGAGTTGGCCCGCGCGCTCTGCGACCCGACTCGGCTGGCGATCCTCCAAATGATCGCCGCCAATCGCGAGCCGCTCTGCGTCTGCCATCTGACCGACCGCCTCCCAGTGAGCCAGCCGACTGTCTCGCATCACCTGCGGATCCTGCGCGAGGCCGGGCTAGTCGTCACCGAGCGACGGGGGACCTGGGCCTACTACGAGGCGACCGAGCTCGGCCGTGCCGCGCTGCACGCGCTCTCTCACCTGATGCTGGAGCCTGCAACCCGCTGATCTCGCTCGCGCCTGTGAGGAGGAGCCTTCATGCAGCCGTTTATATCGATCATTATCGATATAGGCGCCATCGAGCCGATGGCCCCGTGCCAGGTGCAACGGCGCGAGCGGTCCGGCGTTGATGCTGACTGCAACGCGCCCGCCTCGACCAGTGACAGCACCAGGTCTCGCGGCCGCGCACCGCCTGGCGATCATCTTCACCGGGTGTGAGCATGTCGCTGGCGAGTCATCAGGAGTTTCGAGATGGCAAACACGGGATCCAACGCAACGCGTAGATCGTCGTTACCGGTCGTCGTGATCGGGGCCGGGCCAGTCGGGCTGGCCGCGGCCGCGCACCTCGCCGCGCGCGGCCAGTCGTTCCTGTTGCTGGAGGCGCAGCCAGCAGTCGGCTGGTCGGCCCGGCAGTGGCAGCATGTCCGCCTCTTCTCTCCCTGGAAGTACAACCTCGACCCGCTGGCGGCCGAGCTACTCGGCCGGACCGGATGGGTGGCTCCACTGGCCGATGCGCACCCCACGGGTGGAGAACTGGTCGAGCAGTATCTCGAGCCATTGGCCGCACACCCGGCGATCGCGCCGCATCTTCGCCTTCGGCACCGCGTGCTCGCGGTCGCGCGCCAGGGGCGTGACCGGCTGTTGACGACCGGCCGCTCAGCCGCCCCGTTTGTGGTACGCGTCGAGACGCCGCTCGGCGAGACCGACATACTCGCGCGGGCAGTCATCGACGCCTCGGGAGCGGTGCCGAATCCGCTCGGCGCCAGCGGGCTACCGGCGATCGGTGAGGAGGCAATGCGCCACCGGATCTTCTACGGCATCCCCGATGTGCTCGGGCAGCACCGAGCGCGCTACGCCGGCCGGCGCGTGCTCGTCGTCGGCTCCGGGCATTCGGCCTTCAACGTGCTCCTCGATCTCGTCCAGTTAGCCGCAGAGGAACCTGGGACGAGCGTGATGTGGGCAGTGAGGCGGGACTCGCTCGCGGGGCGGTTCGGCGGCGGCGAGCGCGACGAGTTGCCGGAGCGTGGCCGTCTGGGCCAGCGAGCGCAGGCGATCGTCGAGCAGGGACTGGTCAAGCTGGTAACCGGTTTCCGGTTGACCCGGATCGAGGAGACGCCGGATGGGCTCGTCGCCGTCGGCGAGGGGCACAGCTTGGCCCCCGTGGACGAGATCGTGGCGGCGACTGGGTTCCGGCCCGATCTCGCTCCGCTCCGCGAGCTGCGACTCTCCCTCGACCCGATCACGGAGGCGCCCGTGGAGCTGGCACCGCTAATCGATCCGAACGTGCACAGTTGCGGCACCGTGCCGCCGCACGGGTTCAAGGAGCTGCGACACCCCGAGGAGGGATTCTTCCTGCTCGGGCTGAAGAGCTATGGACGGGCACCCACCTTCCTGATGCGAACCGGCTATGAGCAAGCGCGCTCGGTCGTCGCGGCGCTGACGGGGGACTGGGAGGCCGCCGAGCGGGTGGAACTGGTCCTGCCGCACACCGGCGTCTGTAGCGGCCCGGTCGCCGCCGATGGCGAGGCGGCTTGCTGCGAACCGGCGGCCAGGCCGGAGCCGGTACTCATCCGGCCGGCCGTGCGCAGCCGCGCCTGCTGCTGAGGCGACGCCTGCGGGACCGCTCGACCCGATGGCTGGTCTGTGCCCAGCCGATCGCCGGAATTGACGAAGGGAGAGAGAACGATGGACTGGAATCCCCTACTCTCCGACCTGATTGTGGAGAGCTATCTCGCTGAGCGGCGCGAACGCGCTGCCTGGGGGCGATGGCTGCGCTTCGTAGAGGCGAATGATCACTCACCACTACAACAGGATGCACGGCACGCTGGATCGCTGCGCCGCAAACTGGGTGAGGCGCTCGTGCCCCTCGGCGGCTGGATCGCCGGTCAGCCATCCTCGTGCGGGCTGGCTCCGGAACTCTCAAGCCCCTGCTACTCGTCGTGCTGAACCCAGCACGCCAACGAGACACAGCGCGCCCGGCCGGTTTAGCCGGCCGGGCCTTGTCTGCTTCTCCGCTGCCTAGACGGCGGCACGCGCCTCATACTCGAGGACGAGCTGGTGCGACTTGCCGCGGAGCGATGAAGCCCCAGTATCCAGTGAGCAGGGCGCTCAGGAGGTGCAAGATCGTATCGGCAGCGTTGATCGCTAGAAGGTCCACGAACGCCGGGATGAAGCCACCGACGAAGAGCAGCAGGAAGACCACCGCCAGCACGCGGTTCACCGTGTAGACGTAGCCCTCCGCCAGGCTGCCGACCAGAATCTGGTGCCCGATCCGGCGATCGAGGCCATCGGCGTACAAGTTGCGCTCGAGTACGAGCGGCGCGGGCCGGACGCCGTATGATGTTTCCGCTGAGCCGCTCGGCTATGATATCTGCTCAGAGGCACCGGATGAGTCTGTCCGTTGCATCGAGGTCAAGCCGCGGGCCCGCACTGGACCTATCGCCCTAACCCCCAATGAGTGGCTGATGGCCCAATGGTGAGGCGCCGAGTGCTGGCTCTACGTCGTCGACCAAGCAGCCACCACTCCACAGCTCTCCACGATCCAAGATCCGGCCGCACGGCTCGCGCCCGAAGAGGTGGTCAAGGTCGTCCGGTACATGATCCGAGATTGGAAGGCCGCGGCTACGAGTTGACCGCTGTGCCGATTGGAGGTCGTGATGGACACCGTGTCGAGCCATATTGTGGTTACCCCCGGGGTTGCGGGCGGCAAGCCGCGCATCGCCGGGCACCGGATCACCGTGCAGGACATCGTGGTCTGGCATGAGCGACTCGGGCTGAGCGCTGACGAGATTGCCAGCGAGTACGGCCTCTCATTGGCCGACGTGTATGCGGCGCTCGCCTACTACTACGACCACCGCGAGGAGATCGACCAGGCCATCAGGGCCGACGAAGCCCTCGTCGCCGAGCTCCGTCGCGAGACCCCGTCCAAAGTGAGGGCCAAGCTCGGTGGCTGAGCAGCTAACGTTCTATCTGGACGAGCATGTACCGCGGGCGGTCGCTGAAGGGCTGCGCCGCCGCGGGATCGATGTGCTACGTGCCCAGGAGGCCGGCATGCTAGAAGCGGCTGACGAAGAGCACTTGGCATTGGCGCTGCGAGAGGGTCGCGTGGTCGTTACCCAGGACGCGGACTTCCTCCGTCTGCACGCGGCGGGACGTGCGCACGCCGGCATCGTCTACGCCCCGCAGGGAACGCCGATCGGGGCCATCATCCGTGGCCTGATGTTGATCCACGACGTGTTGGGGCCGGAGGATATGGTGAACCACGTGGAGTTCCTATGAGCGACCGGAAAACGCCGCGCCTAATCGGCGAGGAAATGGGTAAGCCTAGAGCGCGTGACGGGCGCGCTGCTCGGCGAGCGTGGCCTGCCGCCGCTCCTCCTGGCGCAGCCAGCGAGCCAGTAGCGCCAGGATAGCGCCCATGTAGAGGAACCCACCACCGACCCACATGATCAGCCCGGCGACCTGCTGATCTGTCAGCGCCGCCATGCCCCAGGGCATCGGCACGCCAGCATAGAACGGGTAGATGACTCGATCGGCCAGGGTGATGATGGCCCCGATGCTCATGCTGACCACCAGCGTCGCGAAGATCGCGGCGATGGCCCAGAGGGCCGGCAGCTTATGATGACGAGGCACCGGGTCGATAATCGGCCACCAGAAGAGCAGGGCGGTGACGAAGAAGCTCAGGTGTTCCAAGTCGTGCACGGCGGTGCTGTAGAGTGCCGCCTCGTAGAAACGAGGGAAGTGCCAGAAGACGAGCGCGGCGTTGGCCAGCAGCGTCACCGTCAGCGGCGCGGTCAGCACGGTCAGGGTGGTCCGAACCCACTGCGGTCGCAGCGCGACGCGCAGCGCAGCTCCCAGCCGCTCCGGAGGCAAGCCGCGGAGCACGAGCTGCACCGGCCTACCGAGCAGGATCAACGGGGCAGTCACCTGGATCAGCACGAGGTGCTGGAGCATGTGCATCGTGAGGAGCTCGTCATTGTACAGGTCGAGCGGGCCCATCAATGCAAGCGCCGCTGAGGTCAGCCCAGCATAGAAGGCGATCGGCTGCCAGGCAGGTGGAAGCGGTCTGCCACGCTGGCCCAGATACCGCAGGGCCGCTCCGTAGACCAGCCCTGCGCTCAGCAGGAGAACGAGCACCGGAGGATTCCAGCTCCAGGCAGCCCAGAATGGGCCGCTGGCGTCACCGTGGAGAAGGGGCAACAGGTTCACCATCTCGCCGTTCTGCTCCAGAGCATCAGGCCCGCTCCGTGCAGTCTGTCACAAGCCTACCACAGGGGGCTGGTGCTGGCGGCGAGAGGCCACGTCGCCACAAGGGCGAGGAGTATACTTATGCGCGGTCGCGCCGGCTTGCCGGCACGGCGCCGAAAGCGCCATGAGGAGGTTACTGCTCTCGATGACGCCGATCACGCCAGAGGAGTCAGAGCCCTCACCTCAGCTCGCCCCGGGCGCGACCGTCCCGGGAACCCACCCCGGAGATCGCTACATACGCCTGGTTCCCGCAGCCGATCTGCCCCTCAAGCCCGCCGGCAAGAACGTGTACATCGCCGAGCCGACGCAGCCTGAGGACTCGATCGGACGAGCATGGTATGCCATCAAGCGGCTACTCATCGGCCGGCCACTGTCGACCGCCGAGGCGGCTCATGAGCGCCTCAGCAAGGTTAAGGCGCTCGCCGTCTTCTCCTCGGACGCCTTGTCGTCGACTGCGTACGCGACGGAGGAGATCCTGCGCGTCCTCATCCTAGCTGGGATGGCAGCCTACGCCTTCGTGCTGCCGATCGGGCTCGCGGTTGTCCTGTTGCTCGCGATCGTCGTGATCTCCTACCGCCAGACGATCCGCGCTTACCCGCGCGGTGGCGGCACCTACATCGTGACGAAAGACAATCTCGGAGCATATCCGGGCCTGGTCGCGGCGGCGGCGCTGCTCACCGACTACGTGCTCACCGTCGCGGTCAGTACCTCCGCCGGCGTCGCGGCGGTGACGTCGGCCTTCGAGCAACTCCGGCCACTACGGGTCGAGCTGGCGGTGGTCTCGATCACCCTGCTCACGATCGCGAACCTGCGCGGGGTGCGCGAGAGCGGCACGATCTTCGCGCTGCCCACCTACGCCTTCATCGCCAGCATGTATGCACTACTCGCGATCGGGGCCGCGGCGTGGCTGGGCTGGGGCGTCACCCCTCACCCGGTCGCCACTCATGCGCCCGAGCCGACACATGCGCTGACGCTGTTCCTCGTCCTGCGCGCATTCTCCTCGGGGAGCGCGGCGCTGACCGGCGTAGAGGCGGTCGCCGACGGTGTGCCCGCCTTCAAGCCGCCAGAGGCCCAGAATGCCCGGACGACGCTCGCCTGGATGGGGCTAATCCTCGGCAGCCTCTTCTTCGGTATCACCGTGCTCGCCTATCACTTCCACCTGGTACCGACGGAAGAGGAGACGCTCGTCTCCCAGCTCGCGCGGACGCTCGTCGACGGGTCTCCGTTCTACTATGTCGTGCAGGCCGCGACCGCCGGCATTCTTTTCCTGGCAGCCAATACCGCCTTCGCTGATTTCCCGCGGTTGGCCTACTTCTTGGCCCGCGACCGCTTCCTCCCGCACCAGTTCCGCTTCCAGGGCGACCGCCTGGCCTTCTCCGCCGGGATCATCGTGCTCGGGGTGGTGACCAGCTTACTGGTCATCGCGCGCGGCGCCAGCGTCTCGGCGCTCATCCCGCTCTACGCGGTCGGCGTCTTCCTCGCTTTTACCTTGTCGCAGTCGAGCATGGTCGTGCACTGGTGGCGGCTAGGCGAGGGGAGACGCCCCTGGGCGAGCCTGGCGATCAATGCGGTCGGCGCGGCAACCACCGCCGTCGTCACGCTCGTGATCGCCACCACCAAGTTCGTCCACGGCGCATGGATCGTGATCCTGCTGATTCCGCTTCTGGTCGGGGTAATGCTCGCCATCAACCAGCACTACCGGCACGTCGCCGACCAGCTCCGGCTCAGCCCGGTCGAGATCCGCCGCCGGCGGCGGCCAGTGCCACGAACCGTCGCCGCCGTCGTGCCGATCGCTTCGCTCAACCGCGCGTCGTTCCGCGCGCTCGAATACGCGCGCTCCATCGCCCGCGACGTGACGGCAGTGCATGTGTCTACGGAGCCGGAGAGCGACGATGTCCTGCTTAAACGCTGGCAAGAGGCCGAGCTGGACATACCGCTCGTCATCGTGGAGTCGCCCTACCGCGAGCTCATCGGCCCGCTCGTGGCGATCATCGAGAAACTCCACCTCGAAAAGGGATGCCCGTACATCACGGTCGTGATCCCCGAGTTCGTGCCAGCGCACTGGTGGGAGCGATTACTGCATACGCAGACCGCCTGGCGCCTGAAGCGAGCGCTGGCCCACGTCCCGGATCTGGCGGTCACCGGTGTTCCCTACCACCTGGAAGAATGAGACGCCGCGGTTAGCCACTCGATTCGCCTCGGGGGCGGGCGAGCAACACCGGCGTGTTCGCCCCGTGGAGCACCTGCTCGACCGTCGAGCCCATCAGCACTGCGCGCAGGCCACTCCGCCCGTGTGTGGTCATGGCGATCAGGTCAGCTCGCATCTCCCCGGCTGTCGCGACGATCGCCGCTGGTGGCTTGCCCTCTCGAACCGACGTCTCCACGGTGAAGCCACGCTCTTTGAGCCGCGCGGCGACATCTGCAAGGTAGGCGTCCGGTCGGAGATCGCGCTCGCCGACGCGGTCACGAGCCCCCGGCTCCGTCACGTAGAGCAAGATGACGTGAAGTCCCGTAAACCCCGCAATAGACAGTGCATCGAGCGCCTGCTCGGCGAGCGATGAGCCATCGAGCGGGACGAGCACGCGCGACACTTCGACCGCCGCTGTCTCGAGGGGAGCCGGAACACGCTGGCCGACGATGAGTACGGGGCACTCGATAAACGACACCACCCGCATGGCGATCGAGCCGAGCACGAGCCGGCTCAGACCCGTGCGTAGGTGGCTGGCCATCGTTACCAGCGGCTCGTTGACCTGACTGGCAATCCGAACGATGGCCGAAGCCGGGTCGCCCTCGTCGACCTCGAGCGAGACGACGCGACCGTCGAAGGTACGCGCGACCTCTTCGAGATAGGTCAGGCACTCCGCCCGCCAGTCGTCGAGGAGCTGTCTGAGCAGGGCCTGATCGGCCATCGCCAGAAGCCCCGGCGGAATATCCAGCGCGGTCAGCAGGACGACTTCGGCGGCGAGCTGCTTTGCTAGCCCGCGCGCCCAGGGCAGCGCGCGTTCGCTGACGCCGTGGGGATCAGCCTTCGTCCGGTCGCAGAGCAGCGGCACGATAATCGTCGGCATTCTGTCCTCTCTTCGTCCTCCGACCGCTTCCGGTCGCAGTCACGGATCGCTTTTTTCCGCGCAGCCAACCGCGTAGTTCACGACCCGGGCTCGCTGGTCGGCGCATGCGGGCGCTCGCGCGCCGCCGCGGCGGCCTCGGCCACCGACCGCGCAACTCCACGACGCTCCGCGACGATGAGCGAAGCGACGATGGTGATGAGCAGCGTGGTGATCACGACCCCCAGGGAGAGCAGGGTCGGAACCTTGTAGAAGTCGGCGATCAGCATCTTGACGCCGATGAATGTCAGGATGACGGCCAGGCCCAGCCGCAAATACACCAGCCGCTGCACCAGGTTGGCTAGGAGGAAGTACATCGAGCGCAACCCGAGGATGGCGAACACGTTGGAGGTGAAAACAATAAACGGATCCTGGGTGACCGCGAAGATCGCCGGGATCGAGTCGACGGCAAACGCCAGATCGGTCAGCTCGACCAGCACCAGCACCACGAGGAGCGGCGTAGCAAAGAGCCGGCCGCCTTCCCGAACCAGAAAGTGCTCACCCCGGTATTGCGGCACGATCGGCGCGAAGCGCGAGACCAACCGGATCGCGATGTTGTTCTCGACATCGACTTCCTTCTCTTCGCGCTCCAGCGCCATGCGAATGCCGGTAAAGACCAGGAAGGCCCCGAAGAGGTACAGGATCCAGTGGAACTGCTCGATGAGCCACGCGCCGCCGAGGATCATCGCCGCGCGCATCACCAGCGCGCCGAGGATGCCGTAGAAGAGCACCCGGTGCTGGTAAGCCGCCGGCACCGCGAAGGCGGTAAAGATCAGCACGAACACGAACATGTTGTCGGCCGAGAGCGAGAGCTCGATGAGGTAGCCGGTGAAGAACTGGAGGCCCGGTTCCGATCCTCGCACGAGCCACACGCCGATCCCGAAGAGGAGCGACAGCGTCACCCACACCGACACCCAGATGCCGGCTTCCTTCATGCTGACCGCATGGGCTCGGCGATGGAACACTCCGAGGTCGATTGCGAGCAGGACGAGAATGACCGCGACGAAGAGGATCCAAGCCCACAAGGGAACCGTCATTCACTTCCTCCTAGCCGAGGCTCGCCAACGACGACGGCGAGCCGCTACGTCACGCGTGTGCCGTAGTGGTCTCGCCTGTCCGAGAGCCCCGACCAGCCGAGGAACCACACGGCCCCCGTGTTGACGACTGGCCGGACCGGCGGGCCTCTCGGCCCGACCGGTAGGCTACTCCCCACCCGGGCTCAGTATGCTCGAGGCACTAGCGAATTGCAAGCGACACTCCGTACCAGTCGATCACTGCCATCTCGTCCTGCGACAAGCTTTGCCGTTCAGCAGATCGGCTGTCCCTAACCCGCTACAATTGGCAGCGGGTGACCAGATGATCGCAAGGGGACCACAATTCCGTAAGAGCGACCACGATGAAGCTCGCTTTCACCAAGTCCATCCGTGATCTGACGCGCCGCCCGCTCCGCACCCTGCTCACCATCAGCGGGATCGCCCTCGGCGTGGCTGCGCTCGTCTCGATCAATGCGACCGGGCACAAGCTGGCGGAAGCGCAGCGCGCGACCCATGCCTCGACCTCGCAGCCAGACATTACCGCCTTCGTGGCGCAGGCGTCGCCGTCTCTCCTCAGCGTGATCGAGCGGCGCGACAACGTGGCCGCGGTCGATAGCCGGGCGATCCAGTACACGCGGGCCAGCAACGGCCGGGGTTGGGTCAGCACCAAGCTGATCGGAGTCGAGGACTTCCACGACATCGAGCTCGATGTCCCGACGCTCATCGAGGGCCGGTGGCCCGAGCGAGGGGAGGTCGTCTTCGACGTCACGGCTCGCAACCAATTGGGTATCCAGGTCGGTGACATCGTCGCGCTCCAGCCCACTGCCGCGGATGCGACGACCTATAGCCGGGTCAGCGGATTTGCCCGAGCGCCAGCCACGCTCGACGCCTCCATCGGGCATCAGGCGCTCGCTTTCGCCCCGGCAGCCGATGTTCGCCGTGCGATCGGTTCACGCTACGACAATGCCGTACTGATCAAGACGCTCGACCCCGGGCTCGCGAGCGCGACCGCCAACGAGATCGAGCGTTTTCTGGCTCGCCGCGGCGTCGCGAGCAGCGGGTGGACGGTCCGCGACCCCGAGGCGTTCGTGGGAAGCCGCGAGCTGACCACGCTGCTCGTACTCCTCGAAGCGTTCTCGGTTCTCGGTATCGTGATCAGCACCTTTCTGGTGGCCAACACGATGGCGGCCATCATGATCGAGGAGCGACGACAGATCGGCGTGCTCAAGGCACTCGGCGCCGGGCGTCGCGATATCCTGCTGGTGTATCTCCCAGTGGCTCTGACGTTCGGGTTGCTCGGCGCAGCCGGTGGACTGCTCGCGGGCGTGTTCGGGGGACAGGCGATCACGAGTTACCTCGCCGGACTCACCGGGCTTGTGCTGCCGCCCTTCTCCATCCGGTGGGCCGATCTCGCCCTTGCGCTCAGCAGCGGTTTGATCGTGAGTCTCGGCGCCGCCTTACTGCCGGCCTGGGGCGCCGTGCGCCTGCCCGCGTCCCAGTCGCTCGCCACCCCCGGCATCCTTGTCGAAGCGCGGCGCGGTCTCCTGCACCGGCTGGGAGCACGGGCTACCGGCTGGCGCCTGATCGCCCTGCTCGGATGGCGTAACCTTCCCAGGCGGCCGGCCAGGACGTGGATCACCGCCAGCGTCGTCGCTGTGGCGGTGGCTGCCTTCGTCGCGAGCCAGGCTGTCACCCAGTCCGTCAGCCTCACGGTCGACCAGCTCTACGCCCGCTACCGGGCCGATGGCTGGATCTTCTTCAACCGCCCGGCCGATCCCGCCCTCGCGGGCGAGCTGGAGGCTACTCCGAGCGTCGTCGCGGCCGAGCCGTGGGCACGCGCCTCCGGAGCGCTCGGGAGCGTCCGCACCGATATCTGGGGAATACCGGCGGCAAGCCAGATCTACCGGCCGCGCCTGGTGGCCGGCCACTGGTTACGAGCGGATCGGCCCATACCGGCGGTGCTTACCCGGAACTTGGCCGAGCGAGCGGACGCTCAGGTCGGGAGCATTCGTAGACTGGATATTGACGACCGCGCGGTTCTCGTCAAGGTGGTCGGCATCGTCGACGACGAGAGCACGTACCTCGGTGCCACGACGACCGGCAAAGTCTTCATGCGCTTCGAGGATTTGCAGCGTCTCCGCGGGCAAAACGGGCGGGCATCGCTGTTCGGGCTCCAGCTTCGCGACGGCGCGCCAGCCGCGGTGGACCAGGCGCTGGCCCAGCTCGAGCAGCGCTATCGCGCGTTCCGTCCCTTGACGCTCGCCTTCTACCAGGATCAGCAGGTTGCCCGGCAGGTCATCGCTATTTTGACTCTTCTCCTCCGCAGTGTCGTGATCATCGTCGCGCTGGTCGGGCTGTTCGGGATCGCCAATACCCTTCTACTCAACCTCGCTGAGCGAAGACGGGAATTCGGCATCCTCCGCGCGCTCGGCGCTGCCGCTGGGCAGGTCTTCACCGTGGTGGTGAACGAGGGTTTGGGTCTCGCTGCCATCGGCTATGCCACCGGGCTGGCTGTGGGGTACCCGCTGGCCCGCTACCTGGTCGATCTCACCGGTCACCAGCTCTTCCGGCTCTCCTTCACGCTTTCCCCCGGCACCTTCATTCTGGCCCTCATGCTAGCGCTGCTGGCAACCGCGATCGGAAGCAGCGTGCCGGGCCTGCTTGCAGCACGGCTCCGTCCCGTCGAGGTACTGCGCTATGAATAGGCGCCGGCTTGCGGTCATCGCGCTCGGCGTCCTGCTCCTCGTGGTCATCGTCCTGATCCTGAACAGCCAACGACACGGTCAGCCGGAGGCCTGGACGGTGCGGCGAGGCGACATCGAGGGAACGATCGAGGTGAGCGGACGTATCGCGCCGGCGCACCCGGTCGCCGTGCGCAGCGCCGTGGAGAGCCGGGTGGAGACCATCGCGGTTGAGGTGGGCGATCGCGTGCAGGCGGGCGATATCTTGGTCACGCTCGATCCAGCCCCGCTAGAGGCACGGCTCAGCCAGGTGGAAGACCAGCTCCTGGCCACAGAGGTTGCGGTGGCTATGCTGGATCGCTCGGGACAGCAAGCAGCGCTCGAGGATCGGCTCGTTGCTGAGCAGCGACTGCGCCAGGCCGAGGAAGCGTACCAAGAGGCGCAGCGGGCACTGGCAGAGACCTTCATTTTGGCACCGATCGAGGGCGTGGTCCTGGAAGTCCCGGTGACGAGCGGAATGCCGGTCGGCGCCGGAACGGTGGTCGCGCAGCTCGCCGATCTTCGCGATCTCGGCGTGAGCGCCGGCTTCGATGAGGTCGACTTGGCCTATGTCCAGCCGGGCACCGCGGTGACCGTGAGCGTCGATGCCTTCCCGGGTCAGGAGATCCCAGGTCGCATAGCGACGCTCGCCACGGTGGCCCAGCAGGCCGCCGGAGTGACGAGCTTCCCTGCCTTCATCGCGCTCGATACCCCTGAAGGTTTGGCGCTTCGGCCAGGGATGACCGCGACTGTGCGCGTGAGCGCGGTGCTCCGCAGCGGTGTCCTCGTCGTACCGGAGCAGGCCGTGCGGACAGTCGGCGAACGCGCCTTCGTAACGGTAGTGACCGAGCGCGGCCAGGAAGAGCGAGAGGTGCAACTCGGCCTGCGCAGCGGGGGCATGGTAGAGGTGGCCTCGGGACTACAAGAGGGGGAGCGGGTCATCTTACGGGAGTAACCGCTTCACCCGGCCGGACTTTTGGCCCGCGCGATTTCAGGACCCTTCGGCATCTAATCTTCGCGCCGATTCGGACGATAACTACAACGGAAGGAGCTACGCGCGCAGCTTGAGAGCGAGAGGCTGTGAACGATGCAGGCGCAGGCGCGATCGATGCTCAACCCTCCCGTCATCGCTGAAGCGACGTCGATCGAAGAGACAGGGCTCGATCTCGGCCTGATTACCGAACTCCTGCTCAAGACGCTGTACGCGCGTGGCTCGATGCTGGCTCGAGACCTGGTCGAGGAACTTTGCCTGCCCTACGTGGGGGTGTTGGAGCGCGCCCTGACACAGGCGAAACGCGAGGAGCTGGTAGAGATTACCGGGAGCAACGGAATCGGCGAGCTGGCGTATCGCTTCGCCCTCACGGCCAGGGGATTGACCCGCGCCCAGGAGATGCTCGAGCGCAACGGCTATGTCGGACCCGCACCGGTGACCATCCAGGCCTATCGCGAGGTGGTCCTGCAGCAAAGCCTGCGTGGCCGCCGGGTCACGCCGGCCGATATCCACCGCGCCCTCGCCGAGCTGGTGCTCGACCAATCGGTTATCGACGCGCTCGGCCAGGCGCTGAACAGCGGGCAAGCGATCTTCCTGTTCGGCAAGCCGGGCAACGGCAAGACAGCCTTGGCCCAGCGTGTGGCCGAGATGTTCGGCGGGGAGGTACTGATCCCGTACGCAGTCATCGCCGATGGGCAAATCATCCGCGTCTTCGACCGGCACCATCACCACCCGGTGGGCAGCGCGCCTCACGCGAATGCCGATCGTCGCTGGGTCCTGTGCAAGCGGCCGGCGATCATGGTCGGCGGCGAGCTGACTCTGGAAGCACTCGATCTGATTTACGAGCCTCACGCGCGCGTCTACGAGGCTCCGCTGCAGATGCGAGCCAACAACGGCGTCTTGCTCATCGATGACTTCGGCCGGCAGCAGATCTCACCGCGGGCACTACTCAACCGCTGGATCGTCCCATTGGAGCAACGGGTCGATTTCCTGACCTTGCACACCGGAAAGCAGCTCGAGATCCCCTTCGAGGGCCTGCTGATCTTCTCGACTAACCTCCGCCCGACCGATCTGGTCGATGAGGCCTTCCTGCGCCGTATCCCGAACAAGATCCATATCGGCAATCCCTCGGTGCGCCAGTTCGCGCTGATTTTCCAGCGCCAGTGCCAGATGCTCGGCATCCCGTTCGACCAGCAAGGACTGGCCTACCTGCTCCGGACCTACTATGTGAACAAGCGCGAGCTCCGGGCCTGCCATCCGCGGGACATCCTGCGCGCGCTCGTCGGGGCAGCCCGCTACCTGGGCCAGGAGCCGCGGCTGACGCCGGAGTTGATCGACCGAGCCTGCCACAGCTACTTCGTCGACCCGTAGTCACAGGCACGAGGTCAGAACCGCGCGGGAAGCCGGGGCCGGGCGCCGGCTGACCACCTCGCTCCCGGGCCGAAACCGCCCCACGCGCGCAGCAGATCGTTGGCGGAGACGAAAAAGCCGCGGGTTGTGGCCCGCGGCTGCCATGCACAGCTCGAGGATCAGGACGTCTGGGCAAGCCGGGCATTGACTTCCGGCATGAGCGGGTGCGTATCGGCAGGTCGCCCGAGGGCGATCGACTCCTCGAGGTAACGCCGGAGGAAGACCGGCAGCTCGAACGCGCCGCGGTGTACCTCCGGGCTGTAGTACCGGCACTGATCGATGCCACGCTCGCGCATCCGCTGGGCCAGCACGTCGAGCTCAACTGCAGCCGGGTCGGTCGTCCGCGAAGCGACGGTAAAACTCCACCACCCATCGTACGACTGGACATGCGTCAGATAGGTACGCACGATCGGCAACACATCGCGGAGATGCAGGTGCGTGGCGGCTGTCTGCGCCGGCAGGAGCATCGGCGATTCGGTCTGTTGGACGACCAGGCCACCGTCTTCCAGCATGTCGGCCAGCCCGCGGTAGAAGTCTCGCGCGAACAGGACGGTTCCCGGCGTCGGGCCGATCGGATCCGGCCCGTCGACGATGATGACATCAAACTTCTCAGGCCGGGCTTCGACATATGCGAACCCGTCCTCGAAGCGGAGGTCGAGCCGCGGGTCGTCGAACGCGTTGCCGTGGATCGCCGGCAAATGCTCGCGGCAGGCTTCGACGACCTCGCGATCGATCTCGACCATCGTCACGCGCTCGACCGGATGCTCCAGTACCCGGCGCAGTGCCCCTCCGTCGCCACCACCGATGATCAAGACTCGGCGAGGAGCGGGGTGCGCCAGCATTGCCGGATGGACGAGCATCTCGTGATAGCAGAACTCGTCCCGTTCGGCGGTCTGCAGGATGTTGTTCAGAATCAGCGCGCGCCCGAAGAGCACCGTATCCAGGATGGCGATCTCCTGAAACTGCGATCGCCGCCGGTACAGCTCTTCGCGCACCTGGAGCATGACCCGCTGGCTGGGTACCTCCGGGTCATCGGTGTGCCACAGCCCTCCGTCAATCAACGATCAACCCCCTACTCACCTGCATCACTTCCATCCGCTCGGGGCGGAAGTACTCCCGCAGCACTGGAACCGCAGCCTCCGGCTGTGTGTGGTCGCCGCAGGTAAAGATGTCAACCGCCGCATACCCGAGCTCCGGCCAGGTATGGATGCTCAGGTGCGACTCGGACAGAATCGCGATACCACTCACGCCGTTGTACGGTTCCCAGGGAAAGACTTGAAGGTCGCGCAGAGTCGCGTTCGTCGCAGCGACGGCGTCACGCAGCGCCTCTTCGACTACAGGCAGGGAGTCGATGTTCTTACATCCCCAGAGTTCGACAATGACATGTCGACCCAGGCTCTTCACTCCCCCATGTACCTCCGCGTTGCTAAGTGAATCACCCCCCAACGCCCATGCATGTTCCGTCCGGGCGTGAACGACGTACGAGTGTACCAAGGACATCGTCAGAACACAAGACCTGACGCTCTCGGCGAAGCGCTCGGCCACGCTCGGGCCGCAGCCCGGGCGGCATGCATGCCATAGCTCTTCTACCGGCGCGCACCGCGCGGCGTAGCCTCACTCGCGGACCGGCTCAGGCTCACGCCGGCCAAGCGCAGTGTGGACGAGACGCCGCGCGGCCGGAGCCGGCTGGCCCACTTTAAGCTGCACCAGCTCGGGCGGGAAGAAGAGATCGAGCGTCCAATCGAATGCGACTCGGAGCCGGCGCTCCCAGCGAGGCAGTTGCAGCAAGTAATAGGTGCGCCACAGCCACCACGCGAAGAAGCCGGAGAACGTCCAGCCGCGGATGTCGGCGGCAGCCGACCGGTGCCCGAGCGAGATCAGCATGCCGCGGGTCCGGTACTCCATGCGCTTCAAGGGCCGGCCGCGCAAGGTTGCGGCGATGTTATGCGCTACGACTTTCGCCTCCTGTACCGCGTGCTGTGCCGTCTGTGGATACGGTTGACCAGTGACCGGATCGACCACCAGCGCGTTGTCGCCCAGCGCCCAGACATTGTCGTGGCCCGGCACGCGGAGAAACTCATCCACGATGACGCGACCCCGGCGATCCACCTCGACTCCGAGGCTCTGCATGAGCGGGTTCGGTTGCACCCCAACCGACCCGATGATGGTGTGGGCCGGGATGATCGACCCGTCGTCCAGCTCGACGTGCTCGGGCTCGACCCGCACTACCTTGCGGTCGAGCAAGACCTCGACACCCCGCCTCCTCAACAACCGGGCGGCGTACTCGCCGAGCTTCTCCGGGAACTCGGGGATGAGCCGCGAAGTGGCCTGAACGATCACGACCCGGAAGTCCTCTGGCTCGATGTTCCGATAGTAGCGAGCAGCATCGGTGAACAGGCTCCAGGCCTCCGAAGCGACTTCGACGCCGGTCGAACCACCCCCTACCACGACCACGGTCAGTAACCTTCGCTTCTCCAGCGGGTTGGTCTCGATGTCCGCCTGCTCCAGCACGTCGATCAGGTGGTTGCGCAGGGCGAACGCATTGCTCAGCCGCTGAACATCGAAGGCGTACTCGGCCAGCCCCGGAATGCCGAACGTCGCGGGCACCCCTCCGAGCGCGAGCACGAGGTGATCGTAGTAGAGTGAACGTGGCGCCTGCTGATGCTGGTACAGTCCATGCCGGATCGTCACCCGCCGTTCGGCCAGGTCGATCTCGGTCACTTCACCGACATAGAGCATGGCTGCCGGCACCACCAGCCGAATCGGAGTGAGAATCGCCTCGACGGCGATCGAGCCGGAGATGATCTCGGGTAGCAGCGGATAGAAGACGAAAAAGTTCTCCCGGTTCACAATCGCGAGCTCAGCCTGGCTACGGCGCAGGCGGCGCTGAAGCTCGTAACCGGTATAGACGCCAGCGAAACCGCCGCCGAGGATCAGAATGCGCGGGGGCTGCTGCTCACCTGGACGAAGCCACTCCATTGTGCTGTCCTTTCCCTCCGTCGCTGACCCGGGTACGGTGAAGCGGGGAGGCGATCAGCTAACGTTTTTCAACCAGATTGTATCAGAATTCACAAGTTCAACCCGGCCACCGCAGGTAGCCGGAAAGCTGCATCGACGCAAGCGAGAGTGTTAGCCTTGATCGCCGAAGCGTCGTGGGTTCCGGGAGAGGAGGGGTAATGCCGTGCCCAGGTGGATCCTCGAGGCGGCTACCAACACCGCGACCGTAACCGGCACGCTTGTGGATCGTGGTCAGGCGCTCGGTGACCGCATCCTCACCGCGCTGCCCTCCATTGTGATCACCGTCGGCCTGGCCTGGCTCGTCTTGCGGATGTTGCGCGGAGCGATCCGGCAAACGATCCGCCGGGTGCTCGAGCGGCGCGGCGAGGCACCGCGCGAGATCGCCGTACGACTCAACACGCTGGCGAGCATCATCGAGTCGGCCGTCCGGTTCGTCGTCCTGATCGTTGCCGGCATGACGGTTCTCAGCACGCTCGGCATCCCGATCGGACCGCTGCTCGCCAGCGCAGGCGTGGCCGGCCTCGCAATCGGCCTCGGCGCCCAGTCGCTGATCCGTGACCTGATCGGCGGGTTTTTCATTGTCCTGGAAGACCAGTACCATGTCGGCGACGTCATCCAGGTCAACAACACCAGCGGCCCGAGCGGGCTGGTTGAGCAGCTCACCTTGCGCTACACCGCGCTGCGCGGGCTCGATGGGTCATACACCATCGTGCCGAACGGCGACATCCGCACCGTTACGAACCTGACCAAGGACTGGGCTCGAGCCGTGATCGATGTCGATATCGCCTACGAGGAGGATCTGGGCAAGGCCATGGCCGTGCTGCAAGAGGTGCTGGGCGGTCTGGACCAGGATCCCGAGCTCGCGCATGCCATTCTCGAGCCAGGCGAGATCCTCGGCGTCGAGGCGCTCAGCCCTTCGCACGCCACGGTACGACTCATGGTCAAGACGCGACCGATGGAGCAGTGGCGGGTTGCGCGGGCCCTGCGCCAGCGGATCAAGACGGCGTTCGAGCAAGCGGGAATTACGATCCCCTATCCGCGTAACGTGACCATCGTTCAGCCAGCTACCGAGTTCCCATCACCCAGCCAGGCCCAGCAACAGCCCACTCAAGAACGACGAGCGTAGGGAACCTGTCTTCGGCTCGAAGTCCAGCAGGGCTGCGTGCCGGACAGGCAAGGAGCCCATCCGATCGCGGTCCACTGGGGTTCACGCCGGTGACCGTTGCGTGCGCAGCCACTAGCCAAGCTCGCACTGCCGTTTGCCGGCGCGATGAACGTACATTCAGGGTCGATCACATCCGGCTCCTCGCCTGCCATTCCGGCCTGCCGCCGTCGCCCTGCGCGGGGAGTGAGCCCAGTCTCACGCAGCATGGCCGGCTGAACTCGGCTTCGCTGCTCAGGCTGATGCGTCTTCGCGGGGCGGCATAGCGAGCTCGCTTCAGCGTACTCGGAATCTCAACTTCCACGCCGGGCGATGCCAGCACGCGCGCCCAGGGTGTGCAAGATCGCAACAACCCTAAGAACGTACGCCCTTGTCTCGCACGTGTCGAGATGCTAGACTGTAACAATTAACATCGGCCTGCGGAGGCAGGGGGCGGCGGCTTGCGGCGGGTCCTGGCACTGGCGAACCAGAAGGGCGGCGTCGGCAAAACGACTACAGCCGTCAATCTCAGTGTGTTTCTGGCCCGTTCGGGTCACCGCACCCTCCTGGTGGATATCGACCCTCAGGCCAACGCAACGAGCAGCCTCGGCATCGACAAGCTCGCGCTCCCGGAGACGGTCTACGACGCGCTCGCCGGTGAACGGCCAGTCACCGATTGCCTGCTGAGGGATGTGAGGCCGGGTCTCGATCTCCTCCCGGCCAGCAGTACGCTCGCGGGCGCAGAAGTCGAGCTGGTCAGCGCGCCCCGGCGGGAATTCAGGCTGCGGGACGCGCTGGAGCCAATCGGCAGTGAATACGAGGTCATTTTGATCGACTGCCCGCCCTCGCTCGGCTTGCTGACGGTGAACGCGTTGACTGCGGCCCGGGAGGTGATCATCCCGATCCAATGCGAGTACCTTGCCCTCGAGGGCCTGGTACAGCTCGTCAACACGCTCGATTTGATCAAGCGGCGGCTCAACCCGCCGCTCGACGTCTTCGGCGTGTTGATGACGATGTTCGACGCGCGCACGCGATTGGCGGCGCAGGTCGTGCAGGAAGTACGGCGCTTCTTTCCCCGGCGGATGTTCCGGACCATCATTCCGAGGACTGTTCGCCTAGCCGAGGCACCGAGCTACGGAAAGGCCATTTTCGAATACGATCCCTCGTCTCGCGCAGCCCAGGCCTACGCCGAGCTGGGGCGGGAGCTGCTGGAACGGCTGGCGCTCTCCACCTCGGCTGGTACCGTAGCCGCTGGCTCGGATTGAAAGACGTGCAGCTGCTGGTGCAGCGCCGGCCCTCGCAGGGCACAGAGCTGCGGCACGTGGAGAGTCGAAAATCGTCAGGGGGTGAGCAGCGATGGTAATCGCACAGGATCCGGCACAACCCAAAATCGTGGAGGTCCCCGCGCTCGAGACAGTCATTGACGAGAAGCTGGTCGGGAGCGGCCTGACGTTCGATGACGTCCTGCTCATCCCGGCCGAATCCTCCGTGTTGCCGAAGGACGCCGATACCCGGACGCGCCTCACGCGCACCATCTGGCTCAACATCCCGATCGTGTCCGCTGCCATGGACACCGTGACCGAGGCGCGAATGGCTATCGCGCTGGCGCGCGAGGGTGGTATCGGCATCATCCACCGCAACCTCTCGATCGAGGAACAGGTCGCCGAGGTAGACAAGGTCAAGCGCAGCGAGTCCGGCATGATCGTCGAGCCGGTTACCCTGCGCCCGGACGACCGGGTGCGAGACGCGCTCGCCGTCATGGAGCGTTATCACATCAGCGGCGTTCCGATCACTGATGCGCAGGGCAAGCTGGTCGGCATCTTGACGAACCGCGACTTGCGATTCGAGGAAGACCTCGATCAGCCGATCGAACGGCTGATGACCAAGGAGAACCTGATCACCGTTCCGGTCGGCACGACGCTCGACGAGGCGCGCGAGATCCTGCACCAGCACAAGATCGAGAAGCTCCCCGTGGTGGACGAGCGCGGCTACCTCAAGGGGCTGATCACGGTCAAGGACATCCAGAAGCGCATCCAGTACCCCAACGCTACCAAAGACTCGCAGGGACGGCTCCGGGTCGGCGCGGCCATCGGGGTCGGCCCGGACGCGCTCGAGCGGGCCGCGGCGCTGGTCGAGGAAGGTGTCGACGTGCTGGTCATCGACACCGCGCATGGCCACTCGCTCGGCGTCATCGAGATGGTACGAGCGGTCAAGTCACGCTGGAGCGTCGAAGTGATCGCCGGCAATATCGCCACCGGCGAGGCCGCGTTGGCCCTGATCGAAGCTGGTGCCGACGCGGTGAAGGTGGGTGTGGGCCCAGGTTCGATCTGCACGACCCGCATCGTCGCCGGTGTCGGCGTGCCCCAGATCACGGCCATTATGGACGTGGCGCGGGTCGCGCACGCCTACGACGTGCCGGTCATCGCCGACGGCGGCATCCAGTTCTCCGGCGATATCGCCAAGGCCATCGCCGCCGGGGCCGATACGGTCATGCTCGGCAGCCTGCTAGCTGGCGTCGACGAGAGCCCCGGCGAGGTCATCCTCTACCAGGGCGAGCGGTTCAAGGAGTACCGCGGGATGGGCTCGATCGGCGCCATGAAAGCCAGGTCGTACAGCAAGGATCGCTACTTCCAGCAGGACGTCGAGAGCCTGTCCAAGTTCGTGCCCGAGGGCATCGAGGGCCGCGTGCCGTACAAGGGACCGCTGGCGAACATCGTGTACCAGCTCGTGGGCGGTTTGCGGGCTGCGATGGGCTACTGCGGCGCCGCAACCATCCGAGAGCTTCAGGAGAAAGGGCGCTTCATCCAGATGACCAGCGCGGGGTTGCGAGAGAGCCACCCGCACGACGTGGTCATCACCAAAGAGGCGCCGAACTACCGGCTGACTCGCTAGTTGGTGTGAGGACGATTAATCATTCGCCCTCACGCGCACCTGTGACCGCAGTTCCCTGCGCAGGGGCGCGTCGCGACGCGCCCCTGCGTTGTCCGGCAGGCGTTCACCGCCGGTGCCAAGAGCTGTTTTCCGTTATCTGCCTCGCTGAGCGCCTCGTCCCCATGCCCGCAGCCTCACCCAATACGAGGGCGAATGCTTTTGCGCTCTGAACCATTCCCGCATCCGCGCGGAATAGCCCAGGGGACGAGTGGGCCCCGCACCGCGCCGACCCTGCCGTGATTGAACGGCGGCTAGGGAACGCCCCGGATATCACAGCGCTCGTTCAGCGTCCGGAGACGGCTGCAGGAAGACCTTTACCACGTCGTCCTGGCACTCGAGCAGGCGCTCGAACCAGATCGCCCCGTCATCCAGGGGAGCAGTGACTGTTCGCCCCGGAAGCGATACCTTCCCCTGGTGCAGCCAGCGCAGCGCGGTGGCGAAGTCCTCGGGAGTGTACGCGAACGAACCGACGCACTCGATCTCCCGGCGCACGATCGCGTTGATCTGGAGCAAAGACTCGGGCTCGTGGAGGCCGAAGAAGACGACGCGTCCACCCGGCTCGACGGACTCGAGGCACAGCCGGCGCGTCGCTGTGCTTCCCACCGCATCGATCGCGATAGCTGGCCCCTCCTCGCCCAGGCGCTCGCGCACCTGCTGAGCCACATCGGCGCTCGGGACGATCCCCACAGCGCCCATCTCTTCAGCGTAACGGAGACGATGAGGGTTCCGTTCAACGGCGATCAGTCGCTCGACGCCATACACACGGAGCACCTGGAGCATCAGGAGGCCGAGCGGCCCCATGCCGACGACGAGCACGGTCTGCCCCGGCAGCGGATGAGCCTGCCGTACGGCTCGGATGGCGCACGCCGTGGGCTCGGTCAACGCGGCCCGATCGAGCGGCATGCCGGGCGGCAGCGGGTAGACCGCGCTGGCCGGAGCCGCCACGAGCTCGGCATTGCTGCCAGGCAGCGAGGCGCTCAGCAGGCGCCGGCGTGGGCAAAGGTGCGGCCGGCCACTGAGACAGAGCCGGCATTCCTGGCATCCGATCAGCGGATTCACAGTCACCGGTTGGCCAGTAGAGAAGCGCCCCTCGACCCCGTGTCCCACCTCCGCGACCCACCCGGAAAACTCATGGCCGAAGATCAGGGGCGGCCGGCGCAGCTCGTTCTGGCCGAGATAACCACTGAGCTCGGATCCACAGATGCCCGAGTACGCCACGCGGACGATCACCTCGCCCGGGGCGGGTTCCGGAGCTGGAACGTCGCGCACCCGCAAGGTTCGGGGTGCCTCGTAGACTAACGCTCTCATCGACGCGTTCCTATCGTCTCCTCGCTCCTGCCCACGCTGCATTACCCCTCGTCCGAGCCCTCAGCCGGCTCCTCCAGGCCAAGCTTCCGCGCCAAGCGCTCACGCTTGGTCCGCCGGCGACGCCGCTCGGCCTCTCGCTCCGCCTCCAGTACCGCCTCGTCCCAGATCAGCTCTTGGCCAGCCACATGGACCACGTCCCCTGGCTGGATCCCCAGTTCCTCCAGCTTGCGCGTGATCCCCCACTTGCGCAGCAGTGCCTGGTAGCGATCGGCCGCCTCCTCGTTTCCGAAGTCGGTCATCTGCGTCAGCCGCTCGATCCGCCGCCCCCGCAGCGCGAAGTGGTGGCGCGACAACCGCTCCGCCTCCCAGGCGCCCGCATCCTCGCTCGCCAAGGTGTAGACCCGGCGCCGTGGCTCATCGGCCGGCAGCGGCTTCGGCAGGGATCGCAGCCGCTCCCAAAGATAGAGCAGTAGCTCCCCTACTCCCTCACCCGTAGCCGCCGAGATCGGAAAGACCGTGTAGCCCAGGCGCTCCAACGCACCTCGCAGCCGCGGCAAGTTCGCCTGCGCCTCCGGTAGGTCGAGCTTGTTGATCGCCACCACCTGAGGCTTGCCCGCCAGCTCGGCCGAGTACGCCGCCAGCTCCTCGTTAATGGTGTGGAAGTCCGCCAGCGGGTCGCGCCCCTCGAGGCCCCCCGACCCATCGAGCACATGGACCAGCAGCCGCGTGCGCTCCACATGGCGCAGGAATTCGTGCCCCAACCCGGCCCCTTGCGCCGCGCCAGCGATCAGCCCGGGGATATCGGCCATCACGAACGAGCCGCCGTCACGGCCCGGGATCGTCACCACGCCCAGCACCGGCTCCAGCGTGGTAAAGGGGTAATCGGCGACCTTCGGCCGGGCCGCGCTGGAGGCCGCCAGCAGGGTCGACTTCCCCGCGTTGGGAAGCCCAACCAACCCGACATCGGCCAGGAGCTTCAGCTCCAGCCGCAGCCACCGCTCCTCTCCCGGCTCCCCCTTCTCCGCCAGCCGCGGCGCCTGGCGCGTGGGAGTCGCGAAGTGCTGGTTCCCCCGCCCGCCGAGGCCGCCGCGGGCCACCAGCAGCGTCTCCCCCGGCTCCACCAGGTCGCCCAGCAGCTCCCCGGTCGCGTCGTCGTACACCACCGTACCCGGCGGCACGTCGATGACCAGATCAGCCCCGTCTCGCCCGCTCTGCTTCTTCCCACGCCCCGGCTCGCCGGACTCGGCCCGGAAGTGCTGCTGGTAGCTGAAGGCGAGCAGCGTGTTCACCTGCGGGTCGACCCGCAGGTAGACGTTGCCGCCGCGCCCGCCATCGCCGCCATCGGGCCCGCCCTTGGGCACGTACTTCTCGCGCCGGAAGCTGATCGCCCCGTTGCCTCCATTCCCTGCCTTGACGTAGATCTTCGCCCGGTCGTAGAACATCGCTCCCTCGTCGTCGTTCTTCGGTGCTCGAGGCAATGATACCGGCTGTGCCAGGACATGCCCTCCTGGCAGTGCCTGCTACCCGATGGGAGCACCAGCCGGTACGGATGCGACACCGGAAGAATCACGCCGAAGAGGACGCGCGGCCGCTCGCCATCTCGGGGCTCATCTGGCGAAGCGCTCCATGTCGCGGCGCAGCATCGACCGCCGATCAAGAGGTCAGTCCGCGGCACCGGTCTGGGTCCGCTTACACTGCGCCAGAGGTTATGAGCAGCGATCACGGAGGCGGTATGACTCCCCGGCTGTCCTGTCACAGGTTCGCGACACGGCCACCGGACGTGTCTTCCACCACGATCGGAACTTCGGTCACCTGACCGTCCACGATGCGGAAAGCCCGGAGGTCGGGCCGCTCAGGGTCGGCCAGCGAGCAGATCAGGTGGTAGACGTGGGGCCAGTAGGCCGCGAACTCGATATCCGTGCGAGATGGCCTCGCTGGTGTCGCTGGATGCGAGTGATAGTTTGCTATGTGCTCCAGCCCTTGTGCCTCGATATCGCGTAGCGCGCGGAACAACTCTTCCGGATCCATGAAGTAGCGCTCGGTGGGGAGAAGGACCGGATCGGCCCCCACCCGCGGCATCAGGTCGCGCTCGGCAAAGAGATCCGCGGCCTGATCGGCCCGGTTCGCGATCTGGTAGACACGCTCGACCAGGTCGCCTCGGCCAGCTAGGAGGCCGCAGCACTCGCGGGGCGCTTCCCGCTGGGCATGCGCGACGATCGCCTCGTAGTGAGGCCGAGGCAGGCGGATCATCGGCCCCCTGCCATCGCCGGGATGATGCCGACCTCGTCGCCCTCGCGCAGCGGCGTGTCGAGCCCTTCGAGCGAGCGCACGTCCCGGCCGTTGACGAAGACGCTCACGAAGCGTCGGAGACGACCGTCGGGCTCGCAGATCCGGTCGCGGATGCCGGGAAACTGCGCGTCCAGCTTCGCCAGCGCCTCGCTGACCGTCCCCGCCTCGACCTGCACCGATGCCTGCTCGTTGGTGAACCGGCGCAAGGGCGCCGGGATCAAGACTGTGACCGCCACTCTCGCTCCTCTCCCTCGTCCTCGCTACGGCCTACTGCCACAATTGCGTGCTTAGATACTTTACTCCGCCATCCGGTAGGATCGTTACCACACACCCGCTCGACAACTCACGAGCGACCCGGATGGCCGCCACGATTGCCGCGGCCGCCGACGGGCCGACGAACAGGCCCTCCTCCCGGGCCAGTTGCCGGGCCATGGCGAAGGCCTCGTCGGTGTTGACGAGCTCCATCCGATCGACCAGCGAAGGATCGTAGATCGCCGGCAGCATCGCCGTCGGCAGGTGCTTCAACCCCTCAAGCCCGTGGAAGGCGTCGTCCGGCTGCACGCCGATCAGGACGACGTCCGGGTTGGCGTCCTTCAGCCGCCGCCCAGTTCCCATCATAGTGCCCGTCGTGCCGAGCCCCGCGACCAGATGGGTCACTTCACCACCGGTCTGCTCGAGGATTTCGACACCGGTGGTATCGTAGTGCGCTAGCCAGTTCGATGGGTTGCTGTACTGATCGGCATAGAAGTACCGATCCGGCTCGCGGGCGGCTAGCTCGCGGGCTAGCCGGATCGCGCCGTCGGTGCCCTCGTACGGGTCGCTGAAGATAAGGTTGGCACCGTAGGCGAGCAGGATACGGCGCCGCTCCTCTCCGATGCTCGCCGGGACGACCAGCGTCACCGGGAAGCCCCACGCCGCGCCGATCATCGCATAGGCAATGCCCGTATTCCCGGACGTGGCATCGAGGAGGGTCATGCCCGGGCGCAGGCGGCCATCGCGGCGCGCGTCTTCGACGATCCGGAGCGCGGCGCGATCTTTGACCGAGCCACCAGGGTTGAACCACTCGGCTTTAGCCAGAATCTGCACCTCAGTGCCTACCCCGAGCTGCGCGGGCACGCGCGCAAGGCGAAGTAACGGTGTTCGGCCGATGCGCTCAGTGAGTTGCTCACCCTTGATGCAATGCGCTCGCGATCCCATGACCCCTACCCACTGTACCGGCCTCAATGATGCCAGAAGCGTCCAGGCTGCGTCGCGCAGATCCAGAGCCAAACTGGGTGGCGGAGTACGTGGCTCGAAGACCGCTGTCGCCTCCGGCATCACCTCTAACCCCGGGGTGTAACCGCCTATTCCCAATGGCGTGGTCGGGGCCACTCGAGCTGGATGAGGGTACAATGCACGATACCCGAGAGAACTGCTCCGTACGCCACGACGAGCAACCTTTATTGTCGAGCCGTCTTCCGGTGGCGGCTGGGTTCGATCCCAGCGGGCATAGTACGATAACCTCGGATCGAGGCGGCTGCCGGAAGGGCCAGGGAGGGAATGGGCTCCGGCGCCGGGCGTTGAGGCAGTGGGAGAGGCCGCTCGCGGGTGCAGACGAAAGTCCTCAATGGACGATATCGCCTGGAAGAACTGATCGGTGAGGGGGGGATGGCCGTGGTGTACCGCGGCTACGACCTCGCCCTCAACCGGCCGGTAGCTGTGAAGATCCTGCGCGGCCAATATGGGAGCGATGCCAGCTTTCTCCGCCGCTTCGAGCGGGAGGCCCAGTCCGCCGCTCGCCTCGCTCACCCGAACATCGTCAATGTCTACGATGTTGGTCACGACAACGGCGTCCACTACATCGTCATGGAGTATGTGCGCGGCCAGACCCTGAAGCACCTGATCCTGCGCCAGGCACCGTTCCGGGTCGAAGAGGCTGCGTACGTCGTCAGCCAGGTCGCCGCCGCGCTCGACTACGCCCACCGGCACGGCCTCGTGCACCGCGACATCAAGCCTCAAAACATCCTGGTCGACGAGCAGGGCACGGTAAAGGTCACCGATTTTGGCATCGCCAAGGGGCTCACCGACGCCAGCCTGACCGAGGCGGGCATCGGCATGGGGACAGTGCACTATGTGTCCCCTGAGCAGGCGCGAGGCGAACCGGCCACCCCAGCTTCGGATATCTATTCACTGGGTGTAGTCCTCTACGAGATGCTGACCGGCCGCCTTCCCTTCGACGCTGACAACCCGATTGGCCTGGCCATGCAGCACGTCAACGCGCCACCGCCGTCGCCGCGGCAGTACAACCCCGATCTCCCTTCGCAGGTAGAGGCGATCGTGCTCCGCGCATTGGCCAAGGACCCGGCCCAGCGATTCCCCAGTGCCGGGGCACTCGCCGAGGCGCTGTCCCGCTGGCACCAGCAGCCGGCAACGGCCGGCGCTGCCTTTCCTCCACCGGCAGGCCGAGGCTCGAGCGAAGCGACGAGAGCGATGGGCCCTCGAGCCCGGCCGGCGCGCGTGCAAGGCGCTCCCCCTCCCCCACCTCGGGCTCTCTCACGCGGCGACGAGCTCGGCTGCGCGACCTGGTTGATCGGCTCGGCGATCCTCATCGGCATCGTGGCACTGGTGCTGCTGGCCTTCCGGATGGTCGACCTCAACCCTCTGGGCACCGGCACCCAACCATCGCCGACACCGACTGAAGTCGTCGCAGGAGTGGGAACAGCCACCCCCGGCTCGGGCACCCCCTCGCCGGCACCGACCCGCACCGCATCCCCCACTCCCACCCCCACACCGGCGCCAACACCTTCGCCGACGCCCGAAACAGCGCTGGTTCCCCAGTTGCTCGGCTCGACCCTCGAGCAGGCCGAGGCAGCGGCGGCCGTGGGCGACTTCCAGCTCGTGGTCGAGGAGGTGTTCGACAACGTGACGCCGGCTGGGGTTATCTTCGAGCAGGATCCACAGGCGGGCACTCCGCTGCCGAAGGGTTCCGAGATCCGCGTCACGGTCTCTAAGGGGCCAGAGTTCGTCACGTTGCCGAATTTGACCGGCCAGCCATTCACCGACGCCATCCGCCAGATACAGGAACTGGGGTTGAACTACGAGCGGGTCGAGGAGCCCAGCCGTGACGTGGCTGAGGGGCTGGTCATCCGGACTGAGCCGTCAGGCCAGGTGCGGAGCGGTGAGACAGTCACCGTCTACGTCAGCGTGGGTGACAAGGTTCGCGTTCCCGATGTCTTCGGAGTCCCTTACCAGCAGGCGAGGCAGCAGCTCGAGCAGGCAGGGCTGGTGGTTCGCAGCGTAACGCCCCAGAGTTGCCAGTACATTCGGAGCCAGGACCCATCGTTCGATTGCCAGAGATTCCCCGACGGCGGTGTCGTCAGCGGGACACTGCAGTGGAACTCCTGGGTACCGCGTGGCTCGGCCATCGACATTGCCTACTATGATCGCGAGGCCCAGGACTGACCTCCAGCATGGGAGTGTGGAAGGGCCACTGAGCGGCGCGTTGTCGGGTCGTCACCCCAGCGGGGCCGTCGCCCGAGGGGCGGCCCGGGTTCCGCTCTCCGTGATGCGCAGGGCAGGCCTCGGGCCATGGTGGCGACGGTGTCCTCGCCCGCGTCGAAGGCGACCGCCCAGGTGAGCGAGGAGCATACCCGCTCAGCCCCGCACTCCCGCCTGTGGTCGCTCGCGCCGATACGCTGCGCGCTGCTGCTGGCCGGTGGCCTGGCGCTGGGACTGGTCGCCGGCTGGCTGCTCTCGCAGTGGTCGCCCGGCGATCGGCTCGTCATCGGGGGGACGGGCCAGGAGCTCAGCGTGCTCCTGGAACTGGATGGCCGGCGGATCGTGATAGGCGGCGGGAGTTCACGCTCCGACCTCGTCGATTTCGTCGATCGCTCGACGCTCCCCTGGGATCGCCAGATCGACCTGCTGGTCGTGCCCGCCTGGGATGAGCAGCATCTTCCCGGCGCCCTGGAGCTGGTGACGCGTGGTCGGGTGCGGCGACTTGCCGTGCTCGGCCTTCCCGGCAACGAGCCGGCCTGGACCGCGCTCGAGCGTGCGGCCCAGAGGCGCGGAGTAGCGGTCACCTTCGTAGCCGAGCCGCAGCGCGTGGAGCTGTCGGAAACGGTCTGGCTCGTGCTGTACCCGGCGCCCGATGGCCGCGAAGCCCGCGGTGGGCACGTTTCGATCCGCCTCGGTGAGGTACAGATCGGCGTAGTGGACGCCCCACGAGGAAACGCAGATCACTGGCGCACGATCGCGCGCAGTCACCTGCTGGTCACGCTTCGGCAGCCGCCCGGTGAACTCGGTCCCGTACCGCTCCTGGCCCGCCCATCGCCACGACGTCCCAGCGACTTCGTGCCGATCGAGGCACAGTACGAGCTCGCGCTCGATCCAGGTCGGCGAGTGACGCTGCGGTTCAGCGCCCGGGAGCTACGCATCCCGCTCGAAGCCGTCGATCGCCCAGCGCGCCCATCTACCTCGATGCCATAGCCTCCAGCTCCCCTGCCTGGCCAGCCAGAGCCGGCGGCACGCCGGGAATCATGCCTGGGTCTTCGGGTCGAGTGCGTCACGCAGGCCGTCACCCACCAGGTTGAACGCCAGGATGGTCAACAGCAGCGCCAGGCCCGGGAAGAGCGAGAACCAGGGCGCATTGGTCAAGTGCACGGTCCCGTCGCGAATCATCTGACCCCAAGTCGGTGTCGGTGGGCGCACGCCGAGCCCGATGAAGCTGAGGCTCGCCTCTAGCCGGATAGCCGAGGCCGTCCACAGGCTCGCCAGCACCAGGAGCTCACCGACGATATTGGGGAGTATATGCCGGAAGAGGATCCGAGCATCTCCCACCCCGATGGCGCGGGCCGCCTCCACGAAGTCTCGCCGCTTGATCGAGAGCGCCGGGCCGTGGGCGATCCGGGAGAATCGCGGGGTGATCGTCAGCGCGATGGCGATGATCATCTTCCACAGGCCCGGGCCGAGCACTGCCAAGATCAGGAGCCCAGTGATCAGGTCCGGGAAGGCGAGCAGCACATCAGTGAGACGCATCAGCCAGGCTTCGGTCCGGCCTCCTCGGAACGCCGCAACGACACCCATTGCCGTCCCGAGGATCCCACCGAGTGCGACCGAGAGCAGTCCCACCAGCAGCGCGATGCGCGTCCCGTAGATCACGCGCGAGAGAATATCTCGTCCGAAGTCATCGCGCCCGAACGGGTACTCGCGTGACGGCGGTTCCAGCCGGTGAATCGTGCTCTGCTCGATCGGGCTGTGCGGCGCAAAGACCGGGGCGGCGACCGCGATTAGGAGCAGGAGCGCGACCATCACCAGCCCAACCAGCGCAGTACGGTTCCGTGCGAACGCCTGCACGCCGCGCCAGCGACGTTCGCGTACCCCTGCGACCGGCAGTTCTCGCGCCACAGCCATCATTCGTACCGTACCCTCGGGTCGACCACGCCGTAGAGCAGATCCGTCACCAGGTTGATCAGCACGATGATGAAGGCATACACGACCATGATCGACTGCAGCATCGTGTAGTCCTTCTGCTTCATCGCGCCGATCATCAGCTTGCCCAGCCCCGGCCGGGCGAACACCTCTTCGGTCAGCACCGAGCCGCCGATCAACGAGATCGCAAACAGCCCGATCAGGGAGACCAGCGGGATCATGGCGCTGCGCAGGGCATGGCCGAAGAGAACGACGCGCTCCGGTAACCCCTTGGCCCGCGCGGTGCGCACATAGTCCTCGTTCAGCACGCTCAGCACCACCGAGCGCGTCATCCTGGTAACGTAGGCCGCCTCGATCAGCCCCAGGCTGAGCGCCGGGAGCACCAGGGCGTGAAGATGGGCTCCTGGCTTCGAGAACTCGGCGGCGCCGAGGGCCGGGAACAGCCGCAGCCTGACCGCGAAAAAGTAGATCAGCAGGATGCCCAGGTAGAACGCCGGCACCGAGAGTCCAGCGAGCGAGACCACCCGCCCGACATAGTCCACGGCGGTATTCCGGCGAACCGCCGTTACGATCCCGATCGGGACACCGATCACCAGTCCCACCAGGATCGCCGCGGCCGTGAGCTCGAGGGTATAAGGCAGGACGTGGCGGATCTGGTCGATCACGGGCTGTCCGGTGATCAGCGATCGACCCAGATCGCCACGAGCGAGGTCAGCCAGGAAACGCACGTACTGGACCCAGAGCGGCCGATCCAGGCCCATCCGCTGTCTAAGGGCCTGGACAGCCTCTTCCGAGGCATAGTCGCCGAGCGCAGCGGTCGCCGGGTCGCCCGGTGCCACTCGGACGATAACGAAGATGATCGTCAGTACTGCCAGCAGCGTCGGAATCGCGAGCAGCAGCCGGCGGACGGTGTAGCGTACCACGGAGAGCGTCCCCGATCGTTCTTCCTCAGCATCCTCACGGGTATCGGGCCGGATGCGTCCACGACTTGCCCTTCCGTGTCCTTCAACGCGGGTAGCGCGGCCACTGTTGGGTGTGCCCGGCGCTTCAGGCGAGAAGTGGGGTTGTGTTCACTACTGGGCCGCTACCCGTTGAACACGCATTCCGGGTCGAGTGCTCCCCTTACCGCTGAACGGTTGTCTGCTCGGTGAAGCCAGGGTAGAGAGCCAGGCTGGACTTCACCTCGTGCCCGTAGTCGACTGCTTTGGACCGGCCATAGACCTGATTGATGTAGTGCAGCGGAAACCCTACGGCGTCTTGCAGAATCTTGATATTGGCCTGCTTCCACAACTCTTCTTGACGCTCGGGATCGGTCTCGACGCGCGCCTGCTCGATCAGGTCATCGATCTGGTTGTAGTGGGAGAAGTTCGTGTTCGGCCTCGGACCGGTAACCACGATCGAGTCCGAGTGGAAGAACTGCGTCAGGTAGACATCGGCGTTCGGGCGGAACGCGATGTAGATCACGATCGGGTTGACATCCTCGCGGATTAGCCGGTGCATGGTCGAGTGATCCACCACATCCAGCTCTACCGTGATCCCGATCTCGCGCAGCTCTTCCTGAAGCACCTCGTAGTTCTTGCGATAGGCATCCATCTCCGACGTCACCAACGTGAGCGAGAACCCATCACCGAGGCCAGCTTCCGCGAGCAACTGGCGCGCGCGGTCGAGGTCGCGGCCATAAGCAACCCCGGCCTGCTCGGCTTCCTCCTGGGTCAGCCCACCAGGCATGAACTGAGCCGGCACGACCGAAAACACGCTCTCCGCTACCGGTGGGCCGCCGAAGACCGCCAGGTGCGCCTCGCGGTCGATCGCGTAGAGAATCGCCTGCCGCACGCGGATGTCATTCAACGGCTCCCGTGCCATGTTGAGGTTGAGGAACGCGACCTCGCCCACCCCGAAGACGTCCGCCTGCAGGTTCGGTTCCTCATTGATCTTCTGTACCCAGGTCGAGTCGGCGACACCCCCGACAACGTCCATCTCCCCGGACTTGAGGGCGAGCTCCCGGCTGGTCGGATCGCTCATAAAGCGCACCTGGACCCCCGCTAGCCTGGGCGAGCCGCGGAAGTAGTCGTCGTTCGCTTGCAGCTCCACGCGATCCTTCGACGCGTAGGACTTGAACCTGAAGGGGCCGGTACCGATCGGATGGGTCTTGATTGCCTCGTCTCCCATCGCCTCAACGGCTCGCTGGCTGACGATGAAGCCGCCGTTGTAGTTGGCGACCTTCGGCAGGAAGAGTGTGGGCGAGAGCGGGGGATCTACCGTGATCCGAACCGTGTAGTCGTCGACCTTCTCGAACGTCATCCCCGCGTAGTCGGCCGAGTAGGCCGAGCGATCCTTGTTGGCCGACTTCTGGAGCGAGTAGACGACATCGTCAGCCGTCAGCTCGTAGGACTCGTTCTGCGGACCCGCGTGCCACATGACGCCCCGGCGCAGCGTGAAAGTCCAGACCTGCTTGCCATCGGCCGTCTCCTCAGGTTCTGGGATCTCCTCCGCGAGATCAGGCTCGAACTCGGAGCTATCGCCCGGCTTATAGCGGATCAGAGCGTTGAACACCATGTCGACGATGTTGCGATCCTGTGTAGCGGCAGCGAAATGTGGGTCGAGCGTTGTGATGTCCGCGGCATTGGCGCCATAGTTGAGCACCTGGCGCTCAGCCGGTGGCGGCGTACCAGCCTCAGGAGTCCCCGTCATCGTCGGAGTTCCAGCACCCGGCGCCGGGCTCTCAGGCGGCGGCGTTGCGCCGCCGGGAGCCGGCGCGGGCTCTTCCCGCTGGCAGGCAGCGAGCAGGGGGCCGACGGCCGAAGCGCCCATGCCGAGCAGCAAGCCACGGCGCAGCACATCCCGGCGCGTGGAGCGCCCCTCGATCAGGGTGCGCAACCAGCCTTCGAACGCGCGTTCGTTCTTCATCCTTCGCTCCTCCTCACAGTGGCCGCCCGCCGCGCGCCCGACCTGAGTTCTGTTCCGATGCTGCGAGGCTTCTCTTCGGGAACGCTGGGGTGGGTCGACGCCTGACGGCAGCATCTCGGCGACGCGGTGGAGCTCGGCGTACCGTCCGGCGAGGTCGGGCCGGAACGCGGAGCGAGCCGTCACGGGCACGATACGACTTGGCGAGATCTTACCGGCAATTCGGGGCACCTGCAACTTGGATGACCAGCGGGGAGCGATCCACCAGCGCGGCTGGCTTTGCCAATGCATCGGGATGAAGGCAAGGGCAGGACAATGGCACGCTGGGTCCTGGACCCCGCAACGTTTCACTAACTTCTCGAGTGTGGAGAGCGAAGGCGGCCAGAGCAGCGAGCTGTCGCTTTACGTTCCTGGTTTCGCGCGCACGCAAAGTACACCGCGTTGCGACGCCAACCAGGAGAGCAACCCGGGAGACATACGGGAACGCAGGACGATCACCGCTGAGAGATCAGCGGGTTACTTGATCCTTCACGTGCTGGATGCGGCTCAAGCTCTCTTGCAGGGCCTCCTCAACACGCGACAGCAGCTCCAGCGCGTACAGGTCCACCTCGCCTTTGGCACGCTTGGCCTGGTCCTTGGCTTGCCGCAGCATCTCCTCGCAGCGCGCCTTGGCTTCGTTGACGATCCCCTGCTCGCTCATGATGTACTGGGCACGCTCCTGAGCCGTCGAGAGGATCTTCTGCGCCTCCATCTGCGCCTCGAGGATGATCTTCTGTCGCTCCTGGAGGACTCGCCGAGCCTGGATCAGCTCGCGTGGCAAAGACCGCCGAAGTTGTTCGATGAGGACGAGCGCCTCTGCCTCTTCGACCATCACCCGGTTCGTGAGCGGCACGCGCGAGCCTCGGGTGATCACCTCTTCCAGCCGCTCGATCAGCTCGTTGAGGTCGGTGACCGGCTCTGCTGCTGGGTATCCCCGTACGTCATCCACGCTTACCATCGCCATCCTGCGCTATTCCGCGAAGAGCGTTTCGAACTTCCGCGCTAGTGCCTCGACGACGTGTTCTGGAACGAGACCAGAGACGTCACCGCCTAACCGCGCGACTTCCTTGATCAGGCTAGAGCTGATGAAGGAGTTCTGCGAACTCGTCATCAGGCAGACGACATCGATTTCGGGGGCCAGATGGCGATTCATGTGGGCCAGCTTGAACTCATACTCGAAGTCCGAGACCGCCCGTAGTCCGCGGACAATCGTCTGCGCCCCCACTGCCCGCGCATAGTCTACGGTCAGCCCGCTGAAGATGTCAACGCGAACATTGGGCAGCCCGGCCAGGGCCTTTTCCGCCATCGCCCGGCGCTCCTCCGGGCTGAAGAGCGGGGGCTTGTCCAGCCGGTCGGCCCCCGCGTAGATCCCGACGATCAGCAGGTCGAACAGCCGGGCCGCCCGCTGGGCAACATCGATATGACCGTTCGTGATCGGGTCGAAAGCTCCCGGATACAGCCCGATGTGCTTCACGCTCATGTCTCCATCGCTGACGCTCCGCTCGCCGCCCCTCGCTGCAACCGGTAGATCGCCACGCAGCTATCACCGTGACATCGGTCCCTCAACCGCTCCAACCCGTCCAGGGTCTCTGGGAGAGCGACACGCGGGGAGTGGCCCACCACGAGCACAGCTCCATCCGAGGCGGCGGGCCAGCGGGCAACGGCTGCCATCATCGTCAGGATCTGCGGGTCGGCATACGGCGGGTCCATGATGATGAAGTCATACGGTACGTCGACCGCGCCCCGCCGAGCTAGGAACGAGGTAACCGTCGTGCAGTGAACCGCCGCGCGGTCGCGGAATCCGGTATGCTCCAGGTTCTCCCGGATGACCGCACAGGCAGCCGGGCTTCGCTCGACGAAGTCCACCCACTCGGCACCACGGGAGAGGGCCTCGATGCCGATCGCCCCGCTGCCAGCATAGAGATCGGCCACCCGCCGCGGGCGCACGCCTAACGAATCCAGCATCGAGAACAACGCCTCCCGGATCTTGTCCGCCATCGGTCTCGTGCGCATGCCTCGCGGCGCTTTCAACCGGTGACCGCGCGCGGTGCCGCCGATTACCCGCATGCCCGGTCGCCTCGCTCTCGCATCGCCAGTGCCCCGGCTACCGGCGCGGGATGCGAGCTTCCTCTATCCCGATCTCGTGGCGGGGATAGGAGCCGAAAATCTTCAGCTCCGCCGCCTTCTCCGCCATGCGCGCGAGCGCCTCGGCGATGTGCGGATCGCGCCGGTGCCCCTCGATGTCGACGAGGAAATAGTAGTCACCCAGCGCTGACTTCATCGGACGGCTCTCCACTTTGGTCATCTGGATGTTGGCGGCTGCGAGTTCGTTCAAGACCTCGACGAGCGCACCCGGGACGTTCCGCTTCACCGTGAAGCAGAGCGACGTTCGATCCTGGCCGGTCGGCTCGGCATCGTGCGCGGCCAGGACGATGAATCGTGTCATGTTCGTGCGGTGGTCCTGGATATCCCAGGCCAGCACCTCAGCGCCGTACAACTCAGCGGCTCGCAGAGTGCCGATGGCAGCGCACGAATCGTCCCCACTCTGCATCATCTCGGCCACCGCCGCCGCGGTGCTGAGCGACGCGATCTGCTCTGCTGCCGGCAGGCATCGTTCCAAAAAACGACGACACTGCCCCAGTGCCTGGGGATGCGACTTCACTGCTCGGATCTGCCCGAGCGTCGTGCCGGGCCGGGCAAGCAGGAAGTGTCGAACCGGCAAGACGAGCTCCGCACAGATCTGCAGCGACGTCTCGTGGATCAGGAGGTCTACGGTGGCGCTCACCGTCCCCTCGATGGAGTTCTCGATCGGCAAGATGGCTCGATCGGCCAGGCCGGTCTCGACAGCCGAGACCAGCGCCGGGATCGAGCTCAGCGGTATCAGCACCGCCCCGTCGCGCGCCGCTTGAGCGAGCGCAGCTTCTTCGCTAAACGTCCCTGCCGGACCCAGGTAGGCGAGCCGCACGTCGTGCTACCCTCTCCAACCCACGACGCCCGGCAGTATAGGCTGCCCGCGCAGTCTCGAGCAACTCTCGCGGCTTCAACGCCGGCGTTCCCACTCCCTCACGAGATCTCGCAGGCGCTGCGCTTTCCCGCAGGCGGGACACCGCAGCACGACTTCCCCGCCATCCGCGAGCAGCGGATCGACGAGTGGGTAGAAGCGCCTGCGCCGGAAGATCCCCAGGACTTCCCCACACGAGCAATAGACTCTCCGGCCGCGCAGCCACTCGAGGAGGGGCTGTCGCTCCCCCAGCATCCGTCTCCGTTTCCCCACCTGGTCGAACAAGCCCGACCGCGCGATGCTTGCCCACAGTCAACTATACCGCCACCTTACATGGCCTAGAAGCGATCAATGCGAGGCGCGCGAGTGCCCGGTCAGGCACTCGCGCCTCCTCGCAGCGATGACGGCGCATCTCAGCTCTGCGCCTCGATGTCGGTCAGCAAATTGAACTCGCGCGCGTCGATCTTGAGCACCACGGTGTCGCCCTCGACTCGATCGATTACCTCTGGGGTGAGACGCTTATGCTTGCGGCCGAGCAGGCCATGCGCCACGACGAAGCCAGCAAGCTCGCCGGTCATCGTATCGCGAATCAGCTCCGACACCGTGCCGAGCTTCTTCCCAGCAGCACCGACGACCGTCATGCCCGAACGCAACCCGAGATCCGCGGCCTCCTCCACGACGACGGCGCGCTGCTCGGCATGCGCGAGCGCCATCGCCGGAATCTCCCCGACGAGTCGTTCCTCTTCGTCGACCACCGGCAAGTAGTCGATTCCCGAGAGTTGGTCTTCGAACTCGTTGAGATGCGCCAGCGCCTCCGTGATCGTCTGCGAGGGCGTGAGGTGCGGGAACTCGCGGACCATGAACTCCCGTACCGGCCGCTCCGCATCCTCGCCCGCCAGCCCCATGATCTCCCGCCAGCGCACGATCCCGACCGGTCGTTCTCCCTCGACGACGATCAGCGACAGCCGCGCCTCGCCGCCCAGTCGGGTCTGCGCCGTCCGCACAGCCTGATCAGGCGACACCACATCGAGCGCCTGGACCATCAGGTCAGCAACCCGGCGCCCCTCCGCGATCGTTTCCTGCCCGGAGGGCAGATGACCGGCCGGCGGATTGGTCGGTTCGTTTTCCCAACCCATCTGGTCCACCTCCTTGCTCGAGATACCCAGCTCGAGTCGCTGCTCGCTAGTGAGCGCTTCGCGCACGGCATCGCGCGGGATAGCGATATCACGATGCCGGGGCCGGCTCACGACGAAATCTCGCTCGCGCACCTGTTTGACCTGGCCGACGTATTCACCGTCAGCGCCGAACACGTTCATCCCCGGCTGAACCCAGAGCCGCTCCGAACTCATAACCCCTCTCCTTTCCAAGCTTGTAGCCGGGTCGGTCAGAGACCGAGGGAGCGCTCACCCCTTCCGCTTGTAGACAATAACACGCGGCTTGACAGTTGATAACACATTCTGGGCAGTTTAGCCCGTCGCCTGCTGCGCGCGAGCCATCTTCCGGACCATGCGTGCGAGGCCGAGAATGTTCACCATGCCGCAAAGACACGTTACTCACAGCGCCACCTGTCGAATTCCCGAACACGGATCACAGGTAGCTCAGTTCGTGCCGGTATCTGGATACGGAGAAGGGATTGAAGCGGTATACTTGTATGCGGGCAATGCGACAGTGGGGAGCGAGTGCCGCCATGAATGAACAGTGGCGGCTTTTTGCAGCAATCGAGTTACCCGAGCCAGTGCGGGAGCGAATCGGCGAAGAGATCGAGCGGTTGCGCCGGCTCGGCTGGCGGGCGAAGTGGGTGAACCCGGAGGGAAGCCACCTTACCGTCAAGTTTTACGGCTCGGTCCCGCTCCAGGCAGTGGGCCAACTTCGGAAAGCGCTACGTGCTGGCGTGTCCGATCTGCCGGCCTTCACGCTGGAGACCGCAGGAGCCGGCGTCTTCCCGCGCTTGGGTCGACCACGCGTTCTCTGGCTCGGTGTCGGTGGCGAGGTCGAAGCTCTGGCCAGGCTACAGCGGCGCGTCGAGGAGCTCAGCGTGGAGCTCGGGTTCTCGACCGAGGAGCGGCCATATCACCCGCACCTGACACTCGCTCGCTTTCGTCCGGAGGATCTCTCCTCGCTTCGCGGGCTTGAGCGCCAGGTGGCGCGACTTGCGACGCTGCCATCGCTCCCTATCCCGGTTCGCGCGCTCACGCTCTACCGCAGCGAGCTGCGCCCAACCGGAGCGATCTACTCGGTCGTCGACACCTTCGCTCTGGAGGCCGGCCGATGATGGTCGCCGTCTGCGGGCCCAACGAGGCGACTCCGGAAGAGGCCGAGCTGGCTGAGGCCGTCGGCGAGGCGTTGGCTCGCCGGGGGTGTGCCGTTATCTGCGGGGGACGGGATGGAGTGATGGCGGCGGCGTGCCGAGGGGCCAAGCGAGCAGGCGGTGTCACCATCGGCGTGCTGCCGGGATACGATCGACGCGCCGCCAACCCCTGGGTCGATTACGCGATCTGCACCGGGATGGGTGAGGCCCGCAACGCCATCATCGTGGCGTCCGCTGACGTCGTGATCGCCGTGGGTGGCGGGCTCGGTACGCTATCGGAGATCGCGCTCGCGCTCAAGCTCGGCAAGCGCGTCGTCTCATTGGGAAGCTGGGCACTCGAGGACCAGCGATTGGCCCGCCAGGAAGCCCAACAACTCTACCGCCAGGCGGTGACCGTGGACCAGGCCATCGAGCTAGCGCTCGCCGGGGTTTCGAGGGCTTCTCCTACCTAGCCGAGCACGACCAGCACCGCGTTCCTCCGCCATACGCCGCCGGCCCGCACGCGTGGGCCGGGTGGCCAGAGAACTGTTGCTCGCCCATACTTCATGTCGCTACCTTGAGGAGCGTGATGGACATGACGAAGGCAGTGAGCGTTCTCGACAAACTGCACGATCTCGAGCAGCGCTATATCGAGCTCGATCACCTGCTGGCCGATCCCGAAGTCGTAAGCGACCCTCCGCGGCTAGCCCAGCTCGCCCGCGAGCGGGCTGAACTCGAGGAAGTCGTCCAGCTCTACCGGCAACTTCGTCAGACGGACCAGGAGATCCTGGAAGCTGAACAGCTCCTGGACGGGCCAGATCCCGACCTGTCCGAACTGGCCGCCGAAGAGCTGGAACGGCTGCGCAAGCTCCGTGACCATCTCTACCAGGATCTGCGCTCGCGGCTGGCCCCACGAGATCCCAACGACGAGAAGGACGTCATCGTGGAAATCCGCGCCGGAACAGGCGGGGAGGAAGCCGCGCTCTTCGCCGCCGACCTGTTCCGGATGTACTCCCGCTACGCTGAGCGGCAGGGTTGGAAGGTCGAAGTCCTCTCGAGCAGCCCGACTGAACTGGGCGGCTTCAAGGAGATCATCTTCGAGGTCCGCGGGAGAGGCGCGTACAGCCACCTCAAGCATGAGAGCGGCGTGCATCGTGTTCAGCGCGTGCCGGTGACGGAGTCGGGAGGGCGGATCCACACCTCGACTGCCACGGTGGCCGTGCTTCCAGAGGCCGAAGAGGTAGACGTCCACATCGACGAAGATGACCTGCGCATCGAGGTGTTCCGCTCCAGCGGTCATGGCGGGCAGAGCGTCAACACCACCGACTCGGCTGTGCGCATCACGCATCTGCCCACCGGCATCGTCGTAACCTGCCAGGACGAGCGCTCACAGCTCAAGAACCGGCTCAAGGCGATGGCCGTGCTGCGCGCCCGGCTCTACGACCTGGAGCGGCGCCGGCTGGAAGAGGAGCGCACCGGGATGCGCCGTTCGCAAGTGGGCACTGGCGAGCGCTCGGAGAAGATCAGAACCTACAACTTCCCGCAGGATCGGGTCACCGACCACCGGCTGAAGCTGAGCGTCAGTAACCTCCCGGCGGTGCTCGACGGTGAACTCGAGCCGTTCATCAGCGAGTTACAGGCCCTGGAGCAGGCCGAGCGGCTGCGCGCAGCCGGTATCCAGTGAGCGATGGCTCGACCGACGATCAGCATACTGCTCCGGCGGGCCTCGGAGCGGTTGCGCTCGGCTGGAATCGGGACTCCGCGGCTGGACGCCGAGATCTTGCTGATGGCCGTGCTCGGACAAGATCGTGCCGGGCTCTACCGCAACCTGCGGGAGCCGGTCTCGCCTGAGGCTGCTGACCGGTTCTTCCAACTGGTCGAGCGGCGTGCGCGGGGTGAGCCGGTTGCGTACCTGACGGGCCGGCGCGAGTTCTACGGGCTCGAATTTTTCGTGACGCCAGCCGTCCTGATCCCTCGACCGGAGACCGAGTTCCTGGTCACCTGGGCCGCCGAGCGGCTTCGCCAGCGCGCTCGGCGCTCGATCTGCGTCGACGTGGGAACCGGATGCGGCGCCGTTGCCGTCGCGCTAGCGCACGCGCTGGGGCCGGCCTGGCAAGGGACGCTGGTCGGTAGCGATATCTCGCGGCGAGCGCTGGAGGTCGCCCGGGTGAACCGGGATCGGCTGGCGCCCCGGCAGGTCGAGCTCATCTGTGGCGACCTGCTGGATTGGTGCCGTGGGCCGCTCGACCTGGTCACCGCTAATCTCCCCTATCTCCGGCCCGACCAGGCCCACAGCGGGCTAGCGTTCGAGCCACCACAAGCACTCTACGCCGGCGAGGACGGCTTCGCGCTCTACCGCCGCCTGCTGCATCAGGCCGCCGCGCTCCTGCGTCCTGACGGGGGCATCATCTGCGAGATCGACCCTGGCCAGCGCCAGCTCGCGCGGGAGACCGCGCAGGCCCTCCTCCCGGCGGCGCGCGTCCAGATCCTGCCTGATCTGGCCGGGCTGGACCGCTACCTTACGATCGAGTTGGCATAGAACACGCGGACGCCCGAGAGTACCGGAGAGGAGACAGGGGGATGGCCCGCATCGGGAACCGGTGAGTCAGGAACAGACACGGCTAAGGGAGCGACTAGGTGAGTCACTCCCTTACATACGGCTTTCGCTGGCTCCCTGGAAGGGAGCACGGAGGTTACGCGGTTCTCGCCTGCTTGTGCAGCGTGCGCAGGCACCGCGTGCAGATCCGCATCCGCCGCCTTACACCGTCTACGAGGATGGTCACAGGCTGGATGTTCGGCTTGAACTTGCGGTTGGTCTTGCGGTTCGAGTGGCTGACGTTATGCCCGAACCCCGGCTTTTTCCCACAGAGTTCGCAGGTTGCCACTGGTCACTCCTCCACCCAGGTCGTCGAGTCGCATGCAGACGTACGTTCAGTTACAATGATCCTGATGAGAACTTGTCGCAATTCCCTTCTCGCCTGCCGCGTTCGGCATCGCAGCAAGCCTAGCACAGGCATCGCGGCGCTGCCAACGGCGGCCGATTCCTCGTACCCGGCGCGCAACCAGTCGCAGTCCCGAGCGGCGGCGAACTGGTATCCTGCGCTGGGTACAAACGGAGAGGTTGAACGACTTGACCGGAAAGGTCTCCTGTGAAGCACCGTGAACCAGCACGCGGATTACCACGAGAGTCAGCGGGGTCGAGCGAAGGTCATCTGGATGCGGCCTGGTCAGCCCCGCTGCTCGTCGGCGCGCTCGAGGCCGCGCTCGAACGCTTCCGGCCTCATGTCCCGAGCATCAATGCGCTGAACGTCTTCCCGGTTCCTGACGGCGACACCGGCACCAACATGCTTCTCACGTTAGAGGCAGCCGTGCGTGCGGCCCAGGGTTCCCGGGCACAGACCGCTGGCGAGCTCTTGCGAGAAGCCGCCCGCGGGGCACTCATGGGCGCGCGTGGGAACTCGGGCGTCATTCTCTACCAGGTCTTCGCCGGTCTGGCCGAAGGGGCCATCGGGGAATGGACGATCAACGGCGCCGCCCTGGCACGCGGTCTTACTGCCGGCACTCGCTTGGCATATCAGGCTGTTCTGAACCCGGTCGAGGGCACGATGCTGACCGTCCTGCGAGAGATGGGGCAGGCCGCGACGGAGGCAGCGCAATCCGACACGAGGATCGCCAGCGCGCTCCTGGCTGCGCGCCAGGCAGCCATCCAGACGGTTCGACGTACTCCCGAGCTGCTGGAGATCTTGCGCCAGGCGGGAGTCGTCGATGCCGGTGGCCAGGGGCTCGCGGTCATCGTCGACGCGCTGGCCGCGTTCGCCACCGGTTCAGAACCACTGATCGAGCTACCGGAGATGCCGCTGGCGGCGGGACGAATCGCCGAGTCGATGGCGTTTCTCGACCGACTCGACGAGCTCCATGGTGAGGAAGCATTCGGCTACTGCACCAACTTCGTGCTCATGGGCGAAGACATCCCCTTGGACGAGTTCCGACAGCGGATTCAACAACTCGGCGCCTCAGCAGTCATTGTCGGCGACCGCCGCACGCTGAAAGTTCACGTGCATACCGAACGGCCGGGGCTCGTGCTCGAAGCGGCGCTCACCTTCGGCGAGTTGCACGCCGTGCGCATCGACAACATGAACGTGCAGACGCGCGAGTTGCTGGCCGAGCGCGAAGCGGCCCGAGAGCGGGCTCGGGTCAGCCCGATCGGCGTCGTCGCGGTGGCTCGCGGCGAAGGGCTGGTTCGAGCCTTCGAGGGGCTCGGGGCGACCGTCGTGCCTGGCGGGCCGACGATGAACCCGAGCACGGAGGACATCCTCTCAGCCATCGAACGCCTCCCGCAGGATCAGGTCATCGTGCTCCCAAACGACCCAAATATCATACCTACCGCCCAGCAGGCGATTCGGCTGACCCACAAGCAGGCTTGCGTCGTGCCGTCACGCAGCGTGCAGCAGGGCATCGCCGCGCTGGCAGCGCTGAGCTTCGCCGAAGACCTGGAGGAGAACGTCCAGGCGATGAGCGAAGCGCTCCAGCGGGTGCGCTCGCTGGCGGTAACGCAGGCAACGCGGGACGTCGCCATCGACGGTGTGGAGGTCAAGAGGGGCCAGTATATCGGCCTGCTCGACGACCGTCTGGTCGTTGCGACTGACGACCTCTCGTGTGCGGTGACCGCGCTGCTAGATCAGGCAGACCCCTCCTCGTTCGAGCTCCTGACCATCTTCACCGGAGCAGGCACGGCAAGAGCCGAGCTCGAGTCACTGGTCGAGACAATTCGAGCACGCTGGCCTGCTCTGGAGATCGAGATCGTGGCCGGTGGCCAGCCACACTATCCGCTCCTGCTGTCACTAGAGTGAGAGGGCCATATGCCGCGCGTCGCGGTCGTCACCGACAGCACGGCCGATCTTCCGATTTCCCTGTGTTATCGATACGGGATCACGGTCGTCCCGATGTCGATCGAGCACGACGGGCAAGTCCTCGACGACAGGCCGGAACTGGCGCTGACGATCGCGCGGTCGTCCACCTCGGAAAGGCTGCGCGTGTACCACCCTCCACCCAGCCGCTTCGTCGAAACATACCGCCAACTGGGCAAAGCGCATGAGGCCATTGTCTCGATTCACCTCTCTCAACGTCTAAGTGGAACTCTCCACAGCGCGCTCGAAGCGAGCCGAGCCGTGAGCGCTCAGGTGGCTGTGCGCGTGCTCGACTCCGGCTCCGTCTCGATGGGTCTCGGCTTCGTTGCGCTACGGGCCGCCCAGGCAGCTCTGGCCGGCGCGTCACTAGGAGAGGTCGTGGCATCGGCCCAGCTCGCTGCCGAATCGGTCTCGGTCTTCTTTTTGCTTGGAAGCACTGGGCCGTTACGGCAACGCCGCCGCATCGGATGGGCTGCCGGCCTGCTGACCGACGTGCTCGGGATCAGGCCACTACTGACCATGTCTGAAGGGGTCGTCGTCCCGGTCACCCGAGCCTGGGCTCGCCCGCACGGAATCAGCCAGCTCTACGAGCTGGCGACAGAGTTTCCACGAATCGAGCGCCTGGCAGTGATCCGGAGCCCGGAGCTTCGGGAGACTGAGCTCGATGCTCTCTTGTGGTCGATCTGTCCGCCCACGCGACGGTTGGAGACGACGTTCTCGGCGGCGCTGATGAGCTGGTTCGGCCCTGAGGCTGTGGGAATGGCGATCGATGCCAGCATGGGGGGATCAGAGGAGGAGACCGATGGAGATGTCGACGCCCTCGCGACCAGCCTGGATCGTAACCGACAGCACGGCTGACTTCCCTCCCGGGCTGATCGAGGGAATGCCAGTTACCGTTGTACCGCTGATCGTCGAGATCGAGGGACGCAGCTATCGGGATCGCGTCGATCTGAGCCCGGACGAGTTTCTCGCAAAGCTTCGCCGGGGCGTGCTGCCACGCACGTCACAGCCTCCGGCCGGTGCCTTCCAGGAGGTCTATCAAGACCTGCTCGACCAGGGATACGAGATCGTGTCGATCCATATCGCCGCGACGCTCTCCGGAACGCTCAACTCCGCGAGTGCCGCCACCCAGGCGCTCGGTTCAGATCGCATCCACCTCTGCGACACCGGCTCCGTCTCGATGGGATTGGGCTGGCTGGTCATCGAGGCCGCCGAACTCGCGGCGAGCGGCCAGCCGGCAGCGGCAATTGTTCAGTATCTCGAGCGACGCCGGCAGCACGTCCGGCTCTTCGCGATGCTGGACACGCTCGAATACCTGCAGAAGGGCGGGCGAATCGGCCGGGCGGCGGCGTTCCTCGGCTCGGCGCTGCAGGTTAAGCCCATCATAACCGTCCGTGACGGAGCGGTCGAGCCGGTCGAGCGCGTGCGCACGTTTCGGCGCGGCGTTGAGCGCCTGCTCGACCTCGCGCGGGAGCACGCGCCTTTCGACCGGTTAGCAGTGCTGCACCTCGATTCCGAGGGGCCAGCACGCGAGCTCCGCGACCAGCTTCAGGCCCTACAACCGGAACTCCAGATCCCTCTCTCCAAGATCGGAACGGTCGTCGGCACGTACGCCGGCCCCGGCGCTCTCGGCTTCGTGGGGCTGGTTCAGGCGGCTCGGTCTGGGTCTTGAGACCGTCTCACGGCCGCCGGACATCTCCCTCGCTCGTGGCGTCGCCGACTTCCACCTGCTCCACGTCGGTATCCTTGTGGCCGTGGCGCATCTCCGACCGTGCTCGCCGGGCGAGCTCTTCGTATCGCTGGCGTATCTGTTCCAGTTCCTTATCCTCCAGCTCCTCGAGATCGAGCATCGCATTGTGCGCGCCTTCGAGCGCGCGGATCAGCTCGTCCAGCTTGAGCTGTAACGCAGTGCTGTCCCGATTCTGGGTGTTCTGGATAAGGAAGACCATCAAGAACGTCACGATCGTGGTTCCGGTATTGATGACCAGTTGCCAGGTATCGCTGAAGCCGAAGATGGGGCCAGTCAGCGCCCAGGCGCCGACGATGAGCACGGCGACTGCAAAGGCAGCGGGATGCCCGGCAGCATGAGACGTCCACTTGGCGAATCGAGTGAAGGGCGAACCGCGATACACGCCCGCGCTCCTTTCCTGTCGGACAGCAGCGAGTCATCGCTGCTACGCGCCGGTATCCGATGACCTAATCCTAATGGCCGGCGCGACCGTGCCGGCGCCTCGACGGCCGATGCCCGCGCGTCGCTTCTTGCCCCTGGCGTGTTCGCCGGCGACCAGCCGTGAGAAGCCGCCGGGTATCGCGCGGATGGAGCACGCTGCAGGCGGCTAGCGTTGCCTGAGCTTCTGCGTCAGGTCCGCTCCGGTACTGATATGGCGATTGGTTCCTGTTGAACTCGCTCGGGATCCCGCTCCACCCTCTGTGGGGCACGACGAGCTATCCGCGCTTGACAGCCATCTGACCGGCCAGTTCACTTGGATGGCGGCGCGTTCGGTCGAGAACGGGGATGACGGTGCGCTCATCCGACGTGGACAGGCAAGACCCGGCGCTGCTCCTCGAAAAGGTCTTCGCGTTGGAGGAGCGCAAGGGCTTTCAGGACACCGCAGTCACGGGTGGGCTGGCCGCGCTGCTGGCTCGCAACGCCGGAACCTGGCTCACCGCCAGGCCGGCGCTCGCTGCGACGCTCCGGCGGCTCTCGGAACTGCTGGACGACTACGCGGCACTAGCCCCGGCTGAACGGGCCCGGCGCATCGCGGCCGCGCGGCAGCTTCTGACTGCGCCTGCTCGGATCACGCCGGTCCAACGCCATCGCGATCCCGGCCACGCCCAGCACGCCATCGAAGCCCGGCGTCGCGACGGGCGCCAGAACAGCCAGCCGGCCAAGACCTTGCGCGCGCCGGCGATTTCCTCGCTCGACGACCCGGTGACCATCCTGCCGGGTGTGGGCACGCAGCGTGCTCGCCAGCTCGAGGCGCTGGGGGTGTACACCGTGCGCGACCTGCTGTATCTTCTCCCCCGCCGCTACGAGGACTACACGCAGGTCCAGCCGATCGGCCGCATCGCCCACCTGTTCTATCGCACCGGAAGTGAGGAGATCCGCTGCACAGTCATCGGCGAGGTCACCGAGGTGTCGGAGCGAGAGACCGCGAGCGGGCGACGCCTCGTCCATGCGGAGATCAGCGATCCAACCGGCACGATTCCAGCCATCTGGTTCAACCCTTATGTCGCTCGGCAACTTCGCCCCGGCATGCGCATCGCGCTGAGCGGGCGGCTGGAGCGCCAGCGAGCCATCGTCTGCTTCCGCAACCCTGAGTGGGAGCCGGCCGATGAGGACCTGCTGCACACCGGGCGGATCGTGCCGGTCTATCCGCTGACCCGGAACCTGTATCAGAAGCAGCTCCGGCAGCTTACTCGCGCCGCGCTCGACGCGGGACTGCACCTCGTCATCGATCCGCTGCCCGAGGATACTCGGAAGCGCTATGGGCTCCCCTCGCTGCCCGAAGCGATCGGCCAGCTCCACTTCCCGGAATCGAGCCAGCAAGCTGAGATCGCTCGCCGGCGCCTGGCTTTCGACGAGTTCCTGGCCTTGCAGCTCGGTTTGGTCCGGCGCAAGGCCGAGTGGCAGGCCCAGCCAGGTAACGCCATCCCCATCGACCGGGCCAGGATCGACACCTTCTTGCGTAGCCTGCCCTTCGCCCTCACGAACGCGCAGGCCCGCGCGCTCGACGAGATCCTGGAGGATATGGCTCAGCCACGGCCGATGAGCCGGCTGCTCCAGGGCGACGTCGGGTCGGGCAAGACGGTCGTAGCGGCGGCCGCCGCGCTGGCGGCCAGCGCGAGTGGCTACCAGGTCGCCGTTCTGGCGCCGACCGAGATCCTCGCCGAGCAGCACGCCCAGAGCTTCCGGAGCCTCTATGCTGGCTTCCCCGCGGATGCCCGCCCGGCCGTGGCGCTGTTGACCAGCAGCACGCCTGAGCGTGCCCGCCAGGAGATCGAACAGGGGCTTCGCGACGGGAGCATTCAGCTCCTGATCGGGACTCATGCCATCTTGGAAGACTGGGTCCAGTTCCAGCGGCTCGGCCTAGCGATCATCGACGAGCAGCACCGCTTCGGCGTCCTCCAGCGAGCCACCCTGCGGGCAAAGGGGGACAATCCCGATGTGCTGGTGATGACCGCCACGCCGATCCCGCGCAGCCTAGCTCTCGTGCTGCACGGCGACCTCGACGTCTCGATCATCGATGAGATGCCGCCGGGACGACAGACAGTCCAGACCTATGCCGTCAAGAGCGACATGCGCCAGCGCGTGTACCAGTTCATCCGCAAGCAAGTGACCGAGGGGTACCAGGCCTTCATCATTTACCCGCTGGTGGAAGAGTCCGAGGCCATCGACGCCCGCGCCGCTACAGTCGAGTTCGAACGGCTACAACGGGAGGTGTTTCCCGACCTCCGGCTCGGGCTGCTCCACGGCCGTATGCGTCCGGCCGAGAAGGACGCGGTGATGACCGCGTTCCGCGACCGCGAGCTGGACATCCTGGTCTCGACCGCTGTGGTGGAAGTTGGGATCGACGTGCCGAACGCGACCGTGATGCTTATCGAAGGAGCGGATCGATTCGGCCTGGCTCAACTGCACCAGTTCCGCGGCCGGGTAGGGCGTGGCGCGGCCCAGTCGTACTGCATCCTGATCTCGGATTCGGAGGGCCAGGAGGCCCGTGACCGGCTGGAGGCTCTGGTGCACACCTTCGATGGCTTTCGGCTGGCCGAGATCGATCTGCAGATGCGTGGACCCGGCGAGTTCCTGGGCACTCGCCAGAGCGGCATGCCCGATCTCCGTTTCGCCAGCCTGGCCGACGTGGTCACGCTCCAGCAGGCCAGACGCGAGGCCGAGCGGATCATCGAGATCGATCCCGAGCTCCGCAGGCCGGAGCATCGCCTGCTCCGCGAGCAGGTGCGGCGCTTCTGGCAGTCCGGCGCGGGCGATCTGAGCTGATCCGAGCGGCGAGCCAGTAATTCGCCCCAACCGCGCTGGTAGCCCGCTCGCCGAGCCGAAGAGCTTCACTCCGTGGAAGGGCTCATGAGATGCCGGACTGCTTCATCGAACAGAGCGTCACGACTGCCGTCTACTCCCTACCCATCGCGCAGGGCTGGGTCGAGCCGACCACGAGCTTCATGCTCGAGAGGTACCTGACCGCCGAGGTCGTGCGCTCGCGCGGCCTGCCCGCCCTGCTGGACGCGGTCGAGGCCACGCAGCTCGCGAACGAGTTCGTCGTCATCGCCGATGTCGCGCTGGTAAGCCAGCACACGAGTGGCGTGGCGATGCAGACGAGCGGGCGGCCAGACACGCTCGACGAGGTCAGCGTGGCCCTGGACAGTGTCAGCCTGACAGCCGAAGCGCTGGCCCGAGCGACGGTGACGCCCTTCTACGGGATCGGCGTGACGGCCTGGAGTCGAAGTTCCGAGCACGGCCCGGTCACGATACTCGAAGACGACGAGGCGCTGGCCCAGCCGCTCTCCGAACGGATGCACGACCTGGGCCGGGCGTGGTTCATCCTGTCCTCCCTCCCCTTCCCGAGCCATGTCCTGGTGGCACCCCGACGGATGCTCGCCGAGCAAGAGGAGGCGCTCCGGCTCCTGGTGAGGGAGCTGCACGCCGCTCGCGAGGCAGCAATGGCGCGGCCGGGAGAGCTGCTGGAACAGCTCATGGGCGAGCACGCGCTGAACCGGGAGCGCGTGAACGCGCTCCTGGCCGATCAGACCCACAGGCTGACCCAACGCGCGCGCAGCGGGTTACGGGAGCTGCTCCACCGTACCGGCCGCGATCTCGGCGTACCCAGCATAGACGCGGTCGAAATCGTCAGCTTGAGCTAGGTCATCGTCAGCTTGATCTAGGACGCTGTGACGTCCTCAGTCCTCTTCGTCCTCTTCCCGCTCTGGACGGGCAGTATAGGGCCGGGACAGGCCAGCGTAGAGGTCTAAGGCCACATGGTGGATCAGCGGCGAGTCGTCCGAAATCTGCCATCGATCGGTGAACAGCTCGTCGTCGGCGGAGACGGCCAGCACCTCGCCCACGAACAGGTCGTGATCGCCCAGCGTTAGCCGCTCGACGAGGCCACACTCGATGTGGGCGGCACATTCTTCGATGACCGGCACGTCGACCGCCAGGGCGTCGACCGGGTGCAGGCCAGCCTGGAGAAACTTGTCGAACTCGCGTCCCGAGACGATGCCGCAGCGATGCACCGCGTCAATCAGCTCGAGCGTCGGCACGTTTAGGACGAAGAGCTCACCGCGCGTCACCAGCTCGTGCGTGAAACGCGAGGGATGGATCGCCACGCCCACGCGCGGCGGATCGAGACTTAGCGGTATTACCCAGGCGGCCGTCATGACGTTCGGCTGGGATCGGAACTGTGCGGTCACCAGCACGACCGGCCCAGGCTCGAGCAGACGGGCCGCCTGGCGAGAGTCACGCGGCGACTTGCTCGGCATTTCCTCACCCGCTCCAAGATCCCCGCTCGCTCACTGACCCAGCCTGCCTACCGTGGCATACGATCGCCACGTTGATCCGAGCGAGCGATACAGTTCGTAGTAGCGCTCGGCCACCCGAGCCTGGGTGAAGAGCTCCAGCACGCGCTGTCGTCCGAGGCGGCCCAGCTCCTGCCGGCGCGCCGGATCCCCGAGCAGCATGTCCAGCGCCTGGGCCAGCGCCGTCGCGTCGTCTTCCGGGAAGACCAGCCCCGCTTCACCGATGACCTGCGGGATCTCGCCGGAGTCAGAGCCGACGACCGGCACGCCACACGCCATCGCCTCGATGATCACCCGACCGAACTGTTCCTTCCAGTTCCGGCGCGTGCGCGAGGGAACTACCAGCACGTCGAACATGTTGAGCGTCTGCGGCATCATAGCTGGAGCGACGCTGCCACGAAAGGTCACGCGGTCGCGCACGCCCAGGCTAGTCGCCAGGAGCTCGAGCCGCGAGCGCTCGCTGCCGCTGCCCACGATCTGGACAGCGGCGCGCGTCCGCATGCGGGCGAGCGCGCGCAAGAGCACGTCGGCCCCCTTCTCCGGTACCAGCCGGCCAACGAAGCCGATAGTCGGCAGCGTCGACCGCTCGACGGGCATCGGGCGAAAGAGCTCGGGGTCGACGCCGAACTGCGGGATGACCTCCAACGGACCGCGGTAGCCCTTGCGGCGAAGGACGCTGGCTGCCTCCTGGCTCCCGGCGACAGCAGCCGCGGCGAGCCGGTAATTGATCCGCTCGAACCAGGAAAACGGGGGCGGATAGCGGCGATGGAGATTCTGCCAGGTGAAGAAGATGACCCGCGCCCCGTAGACGCGACCGAGCAGCGCAGCGTGGAACGTCACCAGGTTGTACGGCTCCTCGTCGACGTGCAGGATATCTGGCCGGAATCGACGCACGTGCCGGGCCAGGCCAGGATACCAGTGGACGTGGTGGTGCCCGTTGAACCACATCGGCTCTACGATCAGCTCATAGCCCTCGGTGTAGCGCCGTTCGAGCTGTACCACGCCTACGCGGGACTCGTGCCAGTAGGGCGGGACGATCGCCAGCAGCTCGATCTCTGGCAGCTTTGCCAGCTCTTCGAGCTTCTTCTGATAGACCCCGTTGACCAGGGCCTTCGACAGCATCAGGACCTTCACCGGCCGCCCGCCCTCCGGTCCTCTGCGTGGCTTCCCAATACCTGATAGTACACCGCGAGGGTCTCCCTCGCGGTGCGCTCCCACGAGAAGCGCGCCGCCTGGTCGAGCGCCCGGCGCGCGAGTTCCTGGCGCAACCGGTCGTCGAGGAGCACCCGGCGGATCGCGGCCGCCAGCTCGCGTGGATCCGGCTCCACCAGCAGCCCGCCCTCGCCCACGACCTCGGGCAGGCTCGACCGGTTCGCCGCGACCACTGGAGTCCCGCATGCCATCGCCTCCAGCGGCGAGAGGCCGAAGCCTTCATAGAGCGAAGGGTAGACATAGAGATCTGCGAGCTGGTAGAGGCCGAGCTTGTCCTCCTCGCTCACCGCGCCAGTCAGAACGACGTGACGCTCCAGCCCGAAGCGACGCACGACCGGCTCGAGCGGCGGATAGAGCCGCGAGTTCTCGGCATGTGGGCGGCCGGCGATGACCAGCCGCGTGTCGGAGTCGAGTTCAGGCATGGCGATCGCGAAAGCCTCGACCAGCGCGGGCAGGTTCTTGCGCGCGTCGAGCCCGCCGACATTGAAGATGACCGGGCCGGGCAGAGCGAAGCGTTGCCGAAGCTCAGCCAGGCGCCCCGGATCGGCCGCTGGACGGAAGCGCCGGTCAGCGGCCAGCGGGATTGCCACGATCCGTTGGGGGGGTATGCCGAGCACGCGCACGATGTCGCGCTTGGAGTGCTCGGAGTCGGTGATGACGACGTGAGCCCGGCGGGCGACGCGGCTGACCAGTCGAAGATAGAGTCGCATCGCGAGGCTGGCCCGGTAGGCCGGGAAGAGGAAGGGGATGACATCGTGCACGGTGACGACGAGCGGGAGCGGTGACCGTAGCGGGCCGGCGAAATAGGGCACGTGCAGGAGCGTCGCGCCTGTAGCCCGCGCCGCCTCGACGACGCCACGCTGCTCCCACCAGAGCTTGGCTAGCTTGCCGGTACGAAACGGCTTCGGTGGGCCAGAACTGTCCGACCCGGGGAGCAAGAGCACGACCCGGCAGCAGGCATCCCCGGCCGAGAACTGGTTCCACAGCCCGAGCGTGTACTGGCCGCTGCCGGTCAGCGGTTCCCGGCTGAAGGCACCGTCGAGCGCGATGGTCAGGGCGTGCTCCATGCCCCCTCCATGCCAAAGCGGGAGTATAGCAGCCACCGAAGGCGATATCGCCCAGGATACTCCTGCCATCCCCCCGCGTGCGCATGCCCTGGGTCGGCCGCGTGAAGGTTATTAGCCCCGGACGACGTGTACACCGGATGGATTCGGCGCTTCCCGCGTTCCGGGGTGAACCATCGCCCGGGCGCCATCCCCCTGCCCGCGGTGGCGGTCAACGAGGCCGCGGCCAGGTCCTCCCTGAACAGCTACTGGGGAAGTCTTCGCGTCGCTTCCCTTCCTGCCAGCGCAACAGGAGCCGCAGGACACGGACGGCTCCGGCGATCGAGCACCGAGCGGGCTCGGGCTCCGGAGAATAGATACCTCGGTCGACACCGCGGCGGATGTCGCTCGGAGATCGCCGAAGCGCAAGCGGGAACATTGTCGTCAATGGGAGTGTTCTCGTATAGTGAAGGCCGAGCCTCATCGTGGGAGGCGGACGGAGGGAGCGAGGATATGCCCAAGCCGGTGAACGTCAGCGATGAGACATTCGAGGAAGAGGTACTCCAGTCCGACATTCCCGTCCTGGTCGACTTTTGGGCCGCCTGGTGCGGGCCCTGCCGCATGATTGCCCCCATCCTCGAAGAGATCGCCGAAGAGAAATCGAAGGCACTGAAGGTCGCCAAGGTCAACGTCGACGAGAACATGCGCGTCGCGATGCAACTGGGCATCAGCAGCATCCCCACTCTGATCCTGTACAAGAACGGCCAGCCAGTGGAGCGGATTATCGGTGCTCAGCCGAAGCAGCGCCTGCTGCAGCAGATCGAGAAGCATCTCAGTTAAGCAAAAGCACTCAGCGAGGACAAACGGATATCCTGCTCGGATCGCCTGGGCCGCTACCTGCGGGCGAGCTTGAGCACTCCCAAACCCAGGGCTAGGCTCACGACGCCGCCGATCAGGGCCTGCCGCGCCCGGGGAGAGAACAGCACGAGGCTGGCTAGACTGCTGAGCAACGCCGTTCGGCCGCGGAGGTATGCGTGCTGCCGCACGGCGACGATCGTCACCGCGTCCTCGTAGTCGACGAGCGGGGGGTAGCGATAGCGGTCGTGTTGGAGGTCGAACGTGATCACCGTCTCCCCGGCATCCTCCGGACGACTCGGATCCCAGACCAGCACCTCGGCCTGATCCGGCGCGCGCTGCCGGAAGGCGTACGGGACCACAGTGTGCCCCTGGCCCAGCAATGCCCGGATCACGTCTCGTCTCCAAGGCTTCGGAACGTTCACGTCGAAGCAGAGATCGCTCCAGCCGCGCCGCAGTAGATCGCCGACAAACCGCCGGTATGCCCGGCGCGGGCTGGGCCAGAGGAATTGGGGTATCCCAGCCAGCAGAGCACGGTCGGTCAGTTGGCGACCATGGAGGACGATGACCTGATCGCGCAGATCCTCGCCTTCAGCGCGCAGCATGCCCAGGCTACACGCCAGCGCTGCCCGCGCCATGCCGCTGCAGACGCCCCCGCCCTCCCGGGCATCGCCCAGGCGCACGACCGCGCTATACAGGCCTCGCCGGAACGACTCCGGGAACAGCGCCAGGTCATAAGTTGCCCGGAAATACCGCTCGTCCGGCCTGACCTGGCCGAACTCACTCGCGCGGTTCGCCCAGGGGAGCCGGTCGCGCGCCGGGTCGAACGGACTCTCGCCGTACAGCTCGATGCCGAGCAGCCGCTCCGCCCGCGCGATCGACCGTCCACGATCGAAGACCGCGACCGAGATCCTGAGATGGAATCCCTGAGGATTTCCCTGGGGAAAAACCAGCCAGGTTACTGGCCGGTCCCCGAATGTGCTGAGCTGCTGGTCCGGCAATGCCAGCCAGCCCACGGGGAGTGACAGCCGGTAGCGGAGTGCGCCTTCAGCCCGGGGATCGTGTAGCTGTGCCAGGACCTGGAGGCGTGGTGGCCGGTAGGAGAAGCGACCGCCGCGCTCGCTGCAGTAGAGGAGGCGTTCTACCGGGTGACCATCACCGGTTAGCACGCGTAGCGAGAGCATGAGATCACGAGCTGACGCTTTCGCTGCGCCGCCCGCCGAGCGCCTCCATCTCCCGGCGAAGGTCTTCGAGGTCAGCGAAGCGCCGGTAGACCGAGGCAAAACGAATGTATGCCACCTCGTCCAGCTCTTTCAGCTCGCGAAGCACGATCTCACCGATCACCGTGCTCGGAACTTCGACCGTGCCCATTGCGAGCAGCTCGCGCTCGACGGTCGCGACAATGCGGTCGACTTCCTCCTGGGAAACCGGGCGCTTGGTCAGCGCTAGTCGCAGCTTGTCTCGCAGCTTGCGGCTGTCGAACTCCTCCCGTCGCCCATCTCGCTTAATGACCATGAGCCCGCTCGGCTCGACCCGCTCGTATGTGGTAAAGCGCCGGCCGCAGGTAGGGCATTCTCGCCGGCGACGGATGCTGTCACCGGCCCCGAGTTCACGGGAGTCGATGACGCGACTGTCTCGAGCACCGCAGTAGGGACAGCGCACAGCCTTTTCCTCGACTCATGCTCCTCGCGTGCGACGCGGCGCCATGCTCAGCGGTATCCCACCCGAAGAATCCACGCACGCATCACCGGTCGCGCAGGAAACGCAAAATTGACGGCTCCGACCACTCGTCGTCCGGCAGGATCGGGGTGCGCGGCGGGGCCTGCGTGCGAGCCATCTCCGAGCGGAAGCGCCGCTCGGTCGGTCGAGTCCGCCGCTGCTGACCGGTTCCAGTGAAACCCGCCGCGATCAGGGTGATCGTCACATCGCGTCCCATGGCTTCATCTGGGTTAGCGCCAAAGATAATTTCGGCTTCCTCATCGACGGTCGCGCGGATGACTTCCGCCGCCTCGCTCACCTCAGCCATCGAGAGGTCTGGGCCACCAGTGATGTTGTAGAGCACCCGCGTGGCTCCGTCGATGCCCAGCTCCAGCAGCGGGCTCTCGATCGCGGCACGAGCCGCATCCACACAGCGGTTCTCGCCTGTCCCGCGGCCAATGGCCATCAACGCCGAGCCGGCATCGCGCAGGATTGTCTTGACATCAGCGAAGTCCAGATTGATCAATCCTGGCTTGGTAATCAGCTCGGAGATTCCCTGGATACCCTGCCGGAGGACATCGTCGGCGATCCGGAACGCCTCGGAGAACGGCGTCTTGGGATCGACGAAGGTAACCAGTCGCTGATTGGGGATCGTGATCAGCGCGTCTACGTGCTCCCTCAGCACCGCAATGCCTTCATCGGCGATCCGGCGCCGTTTCGCCCCTTCGAAGTCGAAGGGCTTGGTCACGATACCGACGGTCAATGCGCCGGCCTCACGAGCCAGGCGGGCGATGATCGGCGAGGCGCCCGTACCCGTGCCGCCACCCATGCCGGCGGTGATAAACACCATATCCGCGCCGCGAACGGCCTCAGCAAGGGTATCAGCGCTCTCCTCAGCCGCCCGCTCGCCGATCTCCGGCCGCCCTCCGGCACCCAGACCCTTGGTGAGCTTGTCGCCGATCCGGATGGTCAGCGGACTCAACGAATTCAACAGCGCCTGTGCATCGGTGTTGATCGCGATAAACTCCACGCCATCGAGACCGGCTTCGATCATCCGATTGATGGCGTTGCCCCCAGCACCACCAACGCCGATGACCTTGATCCGCGCGAAGTTGTTCGAGGTGAATTCCTCGTCGTGCGCGCTGAACATGCCCAACCTCCACTAGCCTCGAACGCGCCCCAGCTCCCCGCCCAACACTCTACCGCACCGTGGCCGTGCGCGGTCGGGCTTCGCCTCACGGCCAGCTCAGGCACACCCTACCTGGCCCCGGATCCTCGCTCCCATCCCCGGTTCCGGTCGCTCGCGAACCATGTTCGAACGAGGTGGCACGTGTCTCCCTCGCCCACCAGCAGATCCTGGAACCAGTTTCGGCAAGCGCTGACTGTACGGTGCGACCGGTTCCCGCTCGTTCCCATCCCGCCACTGTGGTATATGTCGCAGTATAGCACAGACTCCGCGGGTGTAAACTGGGCTTTCCCTCCTCGTGTAGCTGTGCTCATCTGCCCCAGCCCCTCTGTGATCGCTGCGCTCACCAGAGCACAGGCCGCTCCGGGTCACGGAGATCCAGATTGCCCCAGCTCACCCCCGCCTGCTCGATCGCGTTCAATACCTGGATCTGCTCCGGCAAGCGCTCGGCTGTGCCGAAATGAACGATCCGGCCATCAGTCAGATAGACGCTGACCCCGGCTCGCGCTGAATACTCGAACGCCCGCGCCTGCCCACCGAGCCGCTCGCGCAGGACGGTGACCGCCTGCACGATACTGGCAGGCAATCGCTCACCTGGAGACGGTAATCGGCCGTCGACCTGCTCGATGTGTGGCAACTCCGGCCGATCCGCGGTGGCAATCACCCACCCGTCTCGATCTACGAGCACTGTCTGCTCACCCTGGCGCCAGACGACCGCTGGCTCGCGCTCACGCAGCCGGATCACGAGCTGATCCGGAAACTCGGCCCGCACCTCCGCGGCAGCCACGGCCGGATGCTCGGCAACGCGCTGCGCGACCGCCCCGGTATCGAGCCAGAAGATCGGCTGCCCGAGAGCCCCGCTGCTCGCCACGATCGTGTCCACGAACGCGAGCTGGTTTCCATAGACCCTGACCGACCGGACGGTGTAGTCCTCTGCACCCAAGAAGCCGGCTGCCAGCACGCTCAGCCCGACTGCCAGCAGGAAGGCAGGCAAGCGACCAGTGACGGTTCCGCGGAGCAGGAAGCGACTGAACCGACCGCGCGAGCGCCGACGCGCTCTGCCGGCTATGGGATGACCTACGTCCATGTCTGGCACCGGGCTGCCCGCTCCTGGTGTCGCTCCAGCGCCAGTTCGATGAGCCGGGTGACCAGGTCACGGAACGAGAGCCCGCTAGCTTCCCAGAGCTTGGGGTACATGCTGATGGCCGTGAAGCCGGGAATCGTATTGATCTCGTTGACAAGGATCCGCCCGGTCGGCCGCTCCAGGAAGAAGTCGACCCTCGCCATTCCGGCCGCGTCGATCGCCTTGAAGGCAGCCACGGCCATCGAACGCGCCGTCTCCGCCTGCTCTTCCGTGATCGGCGCCGGTATCAGCAGTTGCGACCGGTCGTCCACGTACTTCGCCTCGTAGTCGTAAAACTCCCGCGACGGCACGATCTCGCCGACGATCGAGGCAATCGGGTCGTCGTTCCCGAGCACGCTGACTTCGAGCTCGCGCGCGTCGATCGCCTCCTCGATGACGATCTTGCGGTCATAGCGGTTCGCCTCCTCGATAGCCGCTGGGAGTTCCTCAGGAGCATGCACCTTGGTCACGCCGACGCTCGAGCCGAGGTTGGCCGGCTTGACGAAGCACGGGTAGCCGAACTCCCGCTCTACGCGCTCAGCGATCGCTCGCGGCTCGCGCACCCACTCTCGCCAGGTGAAAGCGAACCAGCGGGCGATCGGCAGGCCGGATTGAGCGAACAGGCGCTTCGCTGTCGGCTTGTCCATCGCTACGGCTGAGGCGAGCACGCCACAGCCAACGTAGGGGATGTCCGCCAGTTCCAGCAACCCCTGCACCATGCCATCTTCGCCGTTCGGCCCGTGCAGCACCGGAAAGACGACATCCACGGTGCGTGCCCAGGTGGGCTCGGTTACCGCAAGCGACTGCGAGTCCAACCTCGCCGGCAGCGTCGTCTTCTCGACTTCCTCTACCTCGCCCGGCTCCAGTTCCAACGGCAGGCGAGAGCACGCAGCCAGGGCACGGAGCGGGTCTCCACCGACCAGCCAGCGCCCCTCGCGCGTGATCCCGATGGGGACGACCTCGAACCGCTCGGGGTCGATCGCCCGCATGACAGCCTGCGCCGACCGCAGCGAGACGTCGTGCTCGCCAGATCGACCGCCGAAGATGACGCCGACGCGAATCCTGCGTGCCATGTCAGGCTTCTCCTATCTCTTCGATCTCCGGCACGAGCTCGATGCCGAACCGGCGAAAGACCTCCTCCTGGATCAGCGCGATCAACGCTCGCACGTCGGCCGCCGTGGCGTTTCCGGTGTTGATGAAGAAATTACCGTGGAGCTCCGAGACGCGCACGCCGCCGACCTGGCGCCCTTTGAGCCCGGCCTGCTCGATGAGATAGCCAGCGTATGTCCCCGGAGGATTCGTGAACACCGATCCGGCGCACGCGCCGGAGGGCTGGGCCTGCCGGCGCCACTGCGCGTACGAGGCCGCCCTGGCGGTGAGTTCCTCCCGTTCGCCCGGGGGTAGCTCGAACGTCGCCCGGAGCACGACCCAGCGCCGCGGGCGGGGCTCGAACTTGAGCACGGTGTACCGGTAGCGCGCCTGGAGCTGCTCGCGGCTCCAACGCGTGACCCGCCTTTCCGCAAGGTCGAGCAGCTCTACGCTGGTGAGGTGATCGGCCATTTCCCCGCCATGAGCACCCGCATTGTTGACCACCGCCCCGCCGACCACGCCTGGCAAACCAGCGGCCCACTCGAGCCCAGCCCACCCGCGCGAGGCGGTGAAGTGCCCGAGCCAGGAGATCGGCGCCTGGGCCGGCACCGTCAGCCGCGCGCGCTCACCCTCCACGGCGAGGTCGACGTGCCCGTCGAGGGCACTCCCCGGCGTACGCGCCAGGATCACCAGTCCACGGATGCCTCGATCGCCCACGAGCAGGTTGCTGCCACCACCGATGACCGTGACCGGCAGATCGTGGCGCTCGGCCCAGTCGATCGCTGCCAGCAGCTCCGGCTCGGATCCGGCCCGCGTCAGGAAGTCAGCCGGCCCGCCGATGCGGAACGTCGTGTGCAGCGACATCAGTTGGTCACGCTTGATCGTGAGCACCCCCCGCTCAGTGGGCACCCTGATGGCTTCGGTCACGCGCTTCCTCCCAGGTACTCGAGCAGGGCCGGGGCGGCCTTCCAGACATCGCCAGCCCCGAGGACCAGCACGACATCCCCTGGCCCCGCCAGCTCGGCCACGAGCTCGGCAGCCGCCTGGGGACTCGCGGCCAACCGCGCCGGTCCTGGCTCGATGCGGAGCGCCAGGCGCTCGAGCGAGACATCGCCAGGATCCGCCTCACGGGCCGCGTACACCGGTGTCAGGATCGTCTGATCGGCCAGTCCCAGCGCGGCTGCGAAATCGCTGAAAAAGGCGCGGGTACGGCTATAGGTATGCGGCTGGAAGATCACCCAGAGACGGGCATCGGGGTAGCGCTCTCGGGCCGCCGCGATTGTGGCGCGTATCTCGCTCGGGTGATGAGCGTAATCGACGATCACCGCAATCCCCTGGCCCTGTCCCCAGAGTTCGAACCGGCGCCCGACGCCGGAGAACGCTTCCAGCGCCCGGAGGCTCGTCTCCGGATCGACGCCCAGCGCAGCAGCCGCCGCTACCGCCGCTGCCGCGTTCAAACGATTGTGCCAGCCCGGCACTCGAAGCCCCAAGTTCCAGCTTCTCCCACCCGGCCCGGCAAGGACAGGATTCACCTCACCGGTAACCCGCCAGTCGGCCAGCTCGCTCGTCCCGAACGTCACCGTGCGCACCTCGCAACGGGCCAGCGCGTGCGCCAGGCGTCGACCGCCGGGATCATCCCGAGAGAGGACGACTGAACCGCCCGGCCGAACGCGCTCTAGGAAGCGTCGAAAGGCAGCCTCCACGGCCGCTTGCGTAGGAAAGAGGTCAGGATGGTCATGCTCGATGTTCAGTACCACCGCGACCTCTGGCTCGAGGTGCAGGAAGCTGTAGTCGTACTCGTCCGCCTCGACGACGAAGGCTGCTCCGCTACCGAGCCGCGCATTCGCGCCGAGGTCGCGCACTTCGGCGCCGACCGCGAAAGACGGCGACAATCCCGCTCGCTCTAGAATCAGGGAAATCATCCCGGCCGTAGTGGACTTCCCATGTGTTCCCGCCACCGCGACACAGGTTGTGCCGGCGGTCAGCCAGCCCAGCAGTGCAGCCCGCTTAACCACCGGTCGCCGGCGAGTGACCGCCGCAGTGACCTCAGGATGGGCAGCATGAACGGCGGAGGTTATAACGACGAGATCCGCGTCCTGGACATGTGCCGGGTCGTGACCCAGGTGGACGATGATCCCTTCGGCTCGCAGCGTCTCGAGCAGCGGTGAGTCGGCCGCGTCGCAACCGCTAACCCGGTACCCGAGCTGCGCCAGCATGCGGGCCAGTCCGCTCATGCCGATCCCGCCCAGGCCGATAAAGTGGACGTGAGCTGGAGGTTGGAGATGGGCAAGGTTCGGCGGCCAGCGCAGCATCATGGCCCGGCACTCCGTACCCAGCGGCGTGAACGCGCACGCCGGCCGCGACCGAACGTGCCGCGAATCGCCGCGCCGCGATGGACAGGCACTCCGCTCGGTTCCGGCCATGCCTGGGTACCGGCGGGGACTCTCTCCGGCCGCAGCACGGCAGCTCCCTCGGATGATTCGCGCTCGCGGGTCCGAACCGTCGCTCGCGAGATGTTCAACAAAATACCCATCGCGATGAGGGTTACTGCGAGCGAGGATCCACCGTAGCTCAGGAACGGGAGCGGGATGCCCGTGAACGGGATCGTCGAGGTGATCCCGCCGATATTGATAGCGGCCTGGGCAATCACCCAGGTAGTAATCCCGACAGCCAGAAGGGAGCCGAAGCTATCGGGCGCCTTGCGGGCAACCCGGTACCCGCGCCAGGCGAGGAAGAGAAAGAGCCCGATCACGAAAAGGCAGCCGACCAACCCCAGCTCCTCCCCGATAACTGCGAAAATGGCATCGCTATGGGCGGCGAAGAGCCAGAGAAACTTTTGCCGGCTCGCTCCCAGGCCTACCCCGAACAGTCCTCCACTGCCGAACGCGAGCCGCGCTTGGGCGATCTGCCAGCCCAAGCCGAGAAGCTTGCTTTCCGGGTCGAGGAGATCCCTATCTGGGCTCAGAAACAACAGAAGGCGGTCTCTCCGGTACGGCGCGCTCAGCGCGAGCATCAGGAACGCGGCTGCTCCCGACACGAGCAGCAAGGCAAACTGGAACAGCGGCGCGCCAGCCACGAAGAACATGCTGATTCCGATGACAGCGAGGATGGTCGAGCTACCCAGGTCAGGCTGGAGCATCACGAGGCCGACGAGCAGGCCAATCAGCAGGGTAAACGGCACCAGCCCGTAGCTGAACTGTCGAATCCGCACCCCCTTCTGGGCGAGCCAGTCGGCCAGGTAGATGACCAGCGCCAGCTTGGCCAGCTCAGCCGGCTGGATGGAGAGCGGCCCGATGCGGATCCACCGCTGCGCGCCCCAGATCTCGACGCCAATCCCTGGTACCAGCACCAGGGCCAGCAGCCCCAGGGCCAGCACCATCCCCAGCAGCGAGACGCGGCGCCACACGCGGTAGTCGATGAGATAGGCCACCGTCATGCCGACCAGCCCGACCGCGAGCCAGAGCAGGTGGCGAATCAGGTAGCTGTAGCCGTTGCTGCCTGGCTGGCGCACCCCAAGGGCAAAGCTGGCGCTGAACACCATGACCGTGCCGAACATGACCAGCACCAGCAGCGTCGCCAGCAACCACAGGTCAGGCTCGTGCAGGCGACGCCGTTCTCCGGGCGGGCGAAGCAGGGCCACGAATGGTCGCACCAGCAGGCGCCCCAAGATCACGTCTCCTTCCCCGCAGTCGCGGCCATCGCTAGCCGCCGCACCGCCTCTCGGAAGGACTCCCCACGGTGAAACTCGTCTCGGAAGAGACCGAAGCTGGCGCACCCGGGCGAGAGCAACACCACGTCCCCGGCACGGGCCAGCCGGGCCGCGATCTCGACCGCCTCGTCCATCGACCCGCATGGGCCGTAGACACCGGCCCCGGCCGCGCGCAGAGCGTCGTGGAAGGCCGGCGTCGCGGTACCGGCGAGCAGGACGACCGCGCGCGCCTGCGCGGCGATCTCCTGCGCGAGCGGGCGCAGGTCGACCCCCTTGTCGGCTCCCCCCGCGATCAGGACGACCGGGCGCTGCCGGTACGTCGCGAGAGCGGCAAGCACCGCGGCTGGAGCCGTCGCCGCCGAGTCGTTGACGAAGTCCACCCCACTGACGGTCGCGACGTGCTCTAGCCGGTGAGGCACCGGTTGCGCCCGCAAGAGGCCCTCCCGGGCATGCTCCGGGCCAGCGCCGCGCAGGCAAGCCGCGGCGATGGCAGCCAGCGCGTTGGGCACCACGTGGTCTCCGGGGAGCGGCAGCTCGTCCCGCCGGCAGATCTCGTGCTCCTTCCCGGCGAAGCGCCAGACCAGCCGGTCATTCACCAGGAAAGCGCCAGTCGAGTCTCCAGTGTCAGGGCCGAACGGTACCACGGTGCCGGCCCCAGCGCGACGACAGCTCCAGGCCCGGGGCTCCTCCTGGTTGACGACGAACCAGTCAACCGGTGCCTGGAAGCGCGCGATGTGGCACTTCGCCTCGATGTACGCCTCCATCGAGGGGTAGCGATCTAAGTGATCCTCGCTGATCATCGTCAGTACGGCAATGTGCGGGCTCATGGCGTGCTCAGCCAGTCCTTCGAGCTGCCAGCTCGAGAGCTCCAGCACGACCGGTGTCTCTGGCGTGATCGCCGGCAGCGTCTCCAACGCTGAGCGCCCGAGGTTGCCCGCCAGAACCGTATCGGGGCGCCAGCTCTTCAAGATCTCGGCGCAGAGCGTGGCGGTGGTCGTTTTGCCCTTCGTGCCAGTCACCCCGATGATCGGCGCTGGGCAGGCGCGGAAGAACAGCGACATCTCCATCTCGACTCGCGCGCCGGCCGCCCGCGCGAGCGCCAGCCACGGCGAGTCCACTGGCACGGCCGGGTTCCGGACTACGATCTCGGCCTGCTCGAAGTCCTCGCGCCGGTGCTCGCCGAGAACCAGGCGCACCGGCAGATCGGCGAGCGCATCGACGCTCGGTCGGAGCGCATCCGCCGGCCTGAGGTCGGTCACCGTGACCTCGGCTCCCTGGGCCACGAGCCAGCGGGTCACTCCCAACCCGCCGCTGCGGGTGCCGAGGCCCATCACCAACACGCGCTTGCCTCGAAGATCCAGCGGTGTCGATCGCTCACTCATGGGACACCTCTAGATGAGGGCCAGGGCCATGCCGAGCAGGCCAGCCATCATGCCGACCAGCCAGAAGCGCAGGGTGATCTGCGTCTCCGACCAGCCCAGCAGCTCGAAGTGATGGTGCAGCGGCGTCATCCGGAAGAGTCGCTTGCCGCCAGTCAGCTTGAAGTAGGCGACCTGCAACATGACTGAGACCGCCTCGGCGACGAAGACGATGCCGATCAACGGCAGGAGCAGCCACTGGCCGGTCATGAACGCCGCTGTCGCGAGCGCCGCGCCGAGCGCAAGCGAGCCAGTGTCCCCCATGAATACCTGGGCCGGATGCGCGTTATACCAGAGGAAGCCGAGCAGCGAGCCCACCATGGTAAAGCAGAAGGTCACTACCTGAATCTGCCCCTGGAGAAAGGCGATGATCCCATAGGCCGTGAAGGCAACGGCTGCAGTCCCGCCAGCCAGCGTATCGAGCCCGTCGGTCAGGTTCACCGCATTGGCCGTGCCAGCGATAGCGATCACCGCGATCGGGATATAGAGGAGGCCGATATCGTACTTGCCGAATACCGGGATATAGATGCTGCGCAGCCCGAGCGGGAAGTGCAGGATCAGCGCGCTGATGATCGAGAAGAGCAAGAGCCAGGCCATCTTGAAGCGTGCCGTCATCCCGGTACGCGAGCCGCCCACGAGATTCATCCGGTCGTCGATGGCCCCGAGCGTGGCAGTGCCGATCAGCACGCCGAGCGGGAGGAGCATAGAGAGACGGCCCGCGAGGTTGAAGATGAGTGTCAGGAGGATAACGGGCACCGTGATCATGAAGCCGCCCATGGTCGGTGTGCCCATCTTGTAGAAGTGCCCCTCCGGTCCCTCGATGCGGATCCGCTTGCCGATGTTGTGCCGGCGTAACCACCGGATGTAGGGAGCACCCACCAGCACAGTCACCATGAACGCCACCCCGGAGAGCGCCAGTGACAGCGCGAGGTTTTCCCCTGGATCACGCGGGAGCACGCTGTGCGCTCGAAAGAGCGTCCAGGTGCCTGTAACGAGTCCGAGAAGCTCGCTCACTTCACCCCTTCCGCCTGCTGATCGGGGGCGCGCAACGCTTCGACGATCTCTTCCATGCGCATCCCCCGTGCTCCCTTGATCAGCACGAAGTCACCCGGCTCCAGGGTATCGCGCAAGAGGTCGATGAGCTCTCGCCGATCCTCGGTCGCGATCACCGAGACCGCGGGCAGGCCGCCGTTGACTGCCTCGGCGGCGATCAGTCGAGCGCGCGGCCCGAGCGTGAATAGCCGATCCACGATCGTGGCGGCACGCCGGCCGACCAGCCGATGCCCTTCCTCTTCGTACCATCCGAGCTCATACATGTCGCCGAAGACGGCAATGCGCCGCCTAGCAGGGATCTCTCCCAGCAAGCTCAGCGCTGCCAAGCACGACGTCGGATTGGCATTGTAGGTGTCGTCGAGGATCGTGGAGCCGTTGATGCCCGGCACCGTCAGCAGCCTGACCTGTACCGTCGGGTCAGTAAAGCCGGGCAAGATCTCGTCGAGCGTCATGCCCAGGGCACGACCGGTGGCGATCGCGGCCAGGGCGGTGTGGACGCTGTGCCTGCCGAGCAGTGGTAGTCGCACGCGGCTGCGCTGGCCGTCCAGAATCAGATCGAAGGAGATGCCGGCCAGCCCGTGACTCTCGATCGCCTCCGCCCGAGCGTCGCAATCCGGAGCCAAGCCATAGAGCACCACCGGGCAACGGCATCGTTCCGCCATGGCGCGAACCCGGAAGTCATCGCCGTTGAGCACCGCCACACCGTCGTCCGGCAGCGACTCGGGCAGCTCGGCGATGCTCTCGGCGATCGCCTCGAGCGTGCCCATCCGGCCCAGGTGCGAGTAGCTGACGTTGGTCACGACCCCGATCGATGGTCGGCCGAGCTGGCATAGCTCGCGCACCTCGTTCAGCCGATAGGCTTCACCCAGCTCCAGCACGACGACCTCGGTATCCGGAGTAATCTCCAGCAGCGCCAGGGAAACGCCGATATCGGTGTTGTAGCTCCGCCGGGTACGGACCACCTGGTAGCGCTGCGACGCCACCGACGCCACCGCCTCCTTCGTGCTGGTCTTGCCGATGCTCCCGGTGATCCCGACAACCCGCACATCGAACAGTGAGCGCCAGTACGACGCCAGGCGCTGCAATCCAGCCGTGGTGTCGTCGACCACGATCACTGGGACCGACAACTCCTCGAGTGACGGCGCGTGCTGCCGGTCGACCATGACCGCACGAGCGCCCCGCGCAAGCGCGTCCGAAACGAAGTCATGACCGTCGTGCCGCTCGCCCACGATCGCGACGAAGAGGTCACCCGGCTCGACCTCTCGCGAGTCATGCCGGATATGCCGCAGGAGAAGATCGGGATGCGCGTTTCCGCGGAGGACGCCTCCGCTCCCCTCGAGGATGTCGCGTAGCGAGATCACGGGTGTCGCCCTCCATTCCCGGAGTCGAAGCCCTGCACATCGGACAGTCAGCGCTTCCCCACTCCCAAACGCCAAGTATGACCGCTGAAAACATCACGATCCACCGTCCAGCTCAGCCGGCTGGCTCGGTGGGATACCGTAGAGCAAGAACAGCTCCTGGAACACCTTGCGAAAGGCTGGCCCGGCCGCCCGCTCGCCCCAGGGCGATTTCTTCGGCCGGTCGATCTTGACCAGCACGGTGAATTGCGGGTCCTCCACCGGCCCGAACCCAACCACCGAGGCGATCGTCGAGCCGTCCCCGGTCTCATAGCCACCCGCCGGCGACGGGATCTCGGCAGTGCCCGTCTTGGCGGCGACCCGATACCCAGGGATATCGAACTTTCCTCGATACTCTGTTTCCATCACCTGGACCAGCATGTCAGTGAGTTGCTTTGCTGTCTCCGGGCGAACGACCCGTCGTACCGGCTCCGGATGAGTCACTGTCGTTTTCTCGTCATCGCGGATCTCCTGGACGACATAGGGGCGCATCAAGGTGCCACCGTTGGCGATGGCAGACACCGCGTTGACGAGCTGGATCGGCGTTACCGTCACTCCCTGACCGAAGGCGTTCGTATAGAACGTGGTGAGCGACCAGAGCGGGCTATCCGGAGCGTGGACGATGCCCCCCGACTCGGCTGGAAGGTCGACACCGGTCGGCTCCCCGAACCCGAAGCGGCGAACACCCTCGTAAAACGCTTCGGCACCGAGCCGGTCCGCCACGAACATCGCGCCCACATTGCTGGAGTGCGCGAGCACCTCGGTCATCGTCTCGATGCCGAACTCCTGGTGCAACGCGTTGTAGATGCGGGTTCCGTCAGGCAGCTCCCGATAGGCGCCGCCATCCACGGTGGTGCCGGGCGTCACCACGCCGGCATCGAGCCCGAGCGCCATGGTAATGATCTTGAACGTCGAACCCGGCTCGTAGCCGGCCGACACCGCCGGGTTGCCGAACGGCCCCGGATCTTCGACATCCTCGAAGTGGTTCGGGTCGAACGATGGCAGGCTCGCCATGGCGAGGATGGCCCCGGTCTTCGGGTCCTGAACGATGATCGTCCCGCCGGCCGCTTCCTGCTCCTCGACCGCCTCGCGGAGCGCCTGCTCGGCGATGCGCTGCACGGCGCTGTCGATCGTAAGCACCAGCGTGGCCCCATCGCGGGGTGGGTTCCAGACGCTTTGACCCAGCGCGATCACGTTACCCGCGGCGTCTCGCTCACCGATCAACTGCCCGGGGACACCACCGACTACGTCGTCGTAGGCCGCCTCGATCCCGTAGGCTCCGGCGTACTCCCAGTTCACGAAACCGATCACCTGCGCCGCGAAGCTGCCCATCGGATAGACACGGCGTGGCTCGGGAGCGAGCACGATCCCGGGGAGATTCAACTCGCGAATCCGCTGGGACGCCTCCGAAGAGAGCCGCCGCTGCAGCACGACCCACTCCTTATCGGGCTGGGTCAAAGCAGCGAAGATGTCATCCTCGCTTCGACCGATCAGCGGCGCGAGCAACTGAGCCGTCTTTCGGGGATCTTCCACCTCCTGGATGATGGCTGAGATCCGGTCGGCGGGCACGTCGGTGGCGAGCACGCGGCCGCGGGCATCGAGGATGTCGCCCCGGTGCGCCGGAACCAGATCCTCGCGGTAACGGAACTCTTCAGCGCGCTGAGCGAGCGCCGGCCCCTGCATCACCTGGAAGGAGAAGACGCGATAGCCTACTGCGCCCGCGAAGAGCACGAAGCAGGCGTATAGCAGGTAGATTCGCCGCGAAGAGGTCCCTCCTGGGCGATGCATCACCCGCCCCCCTGCCCGCTCGCTGGCGCCCGGTCCTCAGGATCGCGCGCCCGTCCGATACCCCAGATCAGGTCCCAGAGACGCTGCCAGCGAGATACTGTACCCGTTGCGGGCCCGGCAGCGGGTTCTGACTCGGATTGCGGCGGCCGTTCGACATCGAGGAACAGCGTTCGTCGAACAGGCACCATGCCCAGCTCGTCCCGCGCCATCCGCTCGATCGTGTCCAGCGACTGGTAACGAGCGATCTCGTAACGCAGGCGCGAGTTCTCCAGAACCAGCGTATCGTGTTCGTCCTGAAGGTGGGTGAGCTGATAGCCGAGCTGCACGACCTGGCTCGTCTGGATCAAATAGAGCACGCTCAACCCGCCGAGGGCCAGCGCTACGATGACCGCGATCGCCACGTTGCTCAATCCCCCGGCCGCCCGTACGGCCCTCGCGGCGCGGGATTCGCGCGCTGGCCGAAACGCAGCGGTCCCCATGCTCGCTCGCGGCCTTACCGTTGTACTCATGGCAGTCGCTCCGCTGCTCGCAGGCGCGCGCTCCTGCTCCGTGGGTTGACCTGAACTTCCTCGGGATCCGGTCGCACCGGCTTGCGGGTGAGGATCCGCAGCCGCGGCTGTTGCCCGCACACGCAGACCGGCACACCAGGTGGGCAGCGGCACGGTTGCGCCTCCGCCCGCAGGAACTGCTTTACTAGCCGATCCTCGAGCGAGTGGAAGGAGATCACCACCAGCCTGCCGCCCGGTCGAAGGAGCTCGACTGACGCGGCGAGACCCGCTTCCAGCGCCTCCAGTTCCTGATTCACCGCGATTCGCAGTGCCTGGAAGGTCTGCGTCGCGGGATGGATACCGCGGCGACGGCCCACGACGCGGCTCACGATCTCCGCAAGCTGCCCGGTCGTCTCGATCGGCGCACGCTGCCGCGCCTCTACGATGGCCCGAGCAATCCGGCGCGCTCGTGGCTCCTCCCCGTACTTGGTAAGCAACTCGGCCAGCCGATCGACAGGCCAAGTATTGACGATGACCGAGGCAGGCTGGCCGCGTGTGGGGTCGAAGCGCATGTCGAGCGGCCCGCTGAGCTGGAAGGAGAAACCACGGCTGGGGGCGGCGAGCTGGAACGAGGAGAGACCGAGGTCGAAGAGTATCCCATCGACCTCGACAAAGCCGCGGACGCGCGCCAGCTCGGCGAGCGCGGCGAAGTTACCCTGGCAGGGAACGACCCGGCCTGGGAACTCGCGCGCCAGCGCTTCGGCCCGCGCGATCGCCTCGGGATCAGCATCGATCGCCAGTACTACGCCGTCCGGGGAGCTGGCCTCCAGGATCGCCCGAGTGTGCCCTCCCCCACCGAACGTCGCGTCGATATAGCGCCCTCCAGGCCGCACGGCCAGTAGCTCGATCGCCGGTCGGAGCAGCACCGGCCGGTGGAGCGACGATCCTCCTGACCCGGCCCGCGGCGCCTCAGGGTAGATTGTGGTGATGACCCTCTCGCGCATCGTCCTGCTCCGTGCTGTTGCCGGGGAAGGTGCGGAAGCCGAGGATCTCCCGGCCGCCGAGTGCCGCACGCTAGATCAGCGTTGCCAGGCGCTGGGCGATCGAGGCACCCTCGCGCTCGATCATCTCCGCCTGAGCCGACCAGGCGGACGGGCTCCAGATCTCGACGTAGGTGTTCACGCCGACCACGACGGCATCGCGCTCCAGCCCGGCGTAATCGCGCAGCTCCGGGGGAAGCAGGATGCGCCCCTGGCGGTCGAACTGGACTACGGTCGCCTCAGCGAAGACCATGCGCCGGAAGGTGCGGGCGTCCGGATCGCTGATCGACAGCGCGGAGACCTTCTCGGCCAGCGGGCGCCAAGCAGCCATCGGATAGAGCGTGAGACAGCGGTCGATACCGCGAGTCAGGACAGCTTCGCCTCCGAAGAGGTCGCGAAACCGGGCCGGAATCGCGAGACGGCCCTTTTCGTCGATCGTGTGGCTATAGCGGCCGAGAAACATCGCAGGTCGAGTCCCGTTCGTCTGCCCGGCGCTGGTACCGCGAGGCATCTGTCCATGCCGGCCCGATCGCGGGGAGCATCGTTCGCCCGCGCGGTGAGGAGATCGGGAATGCCAGCGAGGAGACACCCGGTCTTAGGAGGCCCATCCCCCACCCGGCCACCCTGTTTTCCACAGTGGTCCCCACTTATCCCCACCTTCCCCCACCGTTGTCCACAATGATACATACGTACACCCCCCGGCGCAATGATCTTCTGTCAACTCATCGGTGTTCGTACAAAGCGTCCGGACACCCGGCGGCTTCCGCCACCAGGCATCCGCCCCGGAGAGGGGAAAGCGAAACAGCCGGGAGAGAGCGTCAGGGGGCAGGTACCTGAGGGCACATCACACGCGGTTCCTTGCGCGCTGCTCCGGTTTGCTCGTGGCGGCCGGCACCTTGCTAGAGCGCGTCGCCACTGCGTGAAACCGTTGGATCCTCAGGGCGAGCACAACGCCGGCTGGCCGGCCGCGCCAGCGCAGGATCAGATCTCCACGCTTCATCCGCCGCGCCCGGTTGCAGCTTCCGAGCCAGCCTCCCCAGCCGGCTCGATGACCACGAGGAGCGCGCCCGGCTGCACCGTCTGCCCTGGCACAATCTCGACCGCTCGCACCATCCCGCCGTGGGGAGCGGTGATCTCGTTTTCCATCTTCATGGCTTCGATCACGCAGAGGAGCGCGCCGGCCTCGACCCGAGCCCCTTGCTCCACCGCCACGCGCAGCACAGTGCCCTGGATCGGACTTCGCACCTCGTCGCGACTTCCGGACCGCAGGGTTGCCGGTCGGGTCGACGGTAGCCGCGCGCGCCGGGACGGGACCGGGTTAGCAGAGGATGGCGCGTAGATACGCACATCGAAGCGCCTGCCTGCAACCTCGACGATATAGGACTCGCCGACGTGATGATCTTGCGACCGGGAATCGCTGCCCCCTACGCGCTGCTCCAGCCCATCCAACACCTCCGGGTGTCGTGTCAGAAAGCCCGTGTCGTAGTCACCACCGATGAAGGTCGGGTGCTCGACGACGCGCGCGTGAAACGGCAGGGTCGTCGGCAATCCCTCGACCGAGAAATCCGCAAGCGCCCGGCGCAGCCGGGCGAGCGCTTCATCGCGGTCTCGCCCCCATACGACTAGCTTGGCGAGCAGCGAGTCGTACTGCGGCAGCACTTCGTAACCTGGTTCCACCGCGCCATCCACCCGCACGCCGAAACCGGCCGGCAGCCGGCAGGCGGCCACCGTTCCGGGAGCAGGCGCAAAGGCGTGGGCCGGATCCTCGGCGTTGATCCGGCATTCGATGGCATGCCCGGTGAAGCCGACCGGCTCGCTGAACGAGAGCGGCCGGCCCAGCGCAACCAGGATCTGCTCCTTGACCAGGTCGATGCCGGTGATCTCCTCGGTCACGGGATGCTCCACCTGGATGCGGGTATTCATCTCCAGGAAGTAGAACTCGCCGTCCTGGTAAAGGAATTCGACCGTCCCAGCATTGACGTAGCCCACCTGGCACGCTAGCCGCGTGGCGGCGGCACACATGCGCGCGCGGGTCTCTTGGCCGAGCGCCGGTGAGGGCGCCTCCTCGATCAGCTTCTGGTGCCGGCGCTGGATCGAGCAGTCCCGCTCGCCGAGCGCCACGACCGCGCCGTGCGCATCGGCGAACACCTGGATCTCGATGTGCCGCGGACGCTCGAAGTAGCGCTCGGTGTAGACAGCAGGATTGCCGAAATAGCGCTCCGCCTCTCCACTCGCACCGAGCCAGGCCGCCTCGACCTCGTCCGGCCCCCAGGCCACCCGGAAACCCCGCCCGCCGCCGCCCGCTGCGGCCTTGATCGCGATCGGGTACCCGTGAGTGTCGCCGAACGCCCGCGCCTCCTCGACCGTCACCGGCCCGCTGGTCCCGGGAACGACCGGCACCCCCGCCTCAGCCGCCACGCGGCGCGCCGCGACCTTGTCCCCCATCAGCGCGATCGCCCCTGGCGGCGGGCCGACGAAGACCAACCCGCTGTCCGCGCAGGCTCGGGCGAAGTCCGGATTCTCGGCTAGGAAGCCGTAGCCTGGGTGCACGGCATCAACACCAGCCCGCCGGGCCACGTCCAGCAGCGCCTCGATGTCGAGGTACGGCAGCGGGGCCACCGAGGGGATGCGCCAGGCCTCGTCGGCATAGCGCACGTGTGGAGCCTGCTGCTCGCCCTCGCCGTAGACGGCCACGCAGCGGATACCTAGCTCGCGGCAGGCGCGCATGACGCGCAGCGCGATCTCCCCGCGGTTGGCCACCAGCAGCTTCGTCACCCGGCTCATGCTCTCCGGCATACACGCGCGGGCACGGAACGCCCTCCCCTTCCCGATCTCGACAGTTCAAGCACGTCCATCTCCACCCGGTTCACTGGCCCTTCGGAGTGACGCCCTCACGCCTAGAGCGAACCATGACTGGAGCCCACCCCTTCCGATCGAGCGACCTCTCGCCACCCGGCGGTCGGCCGCCACCGGCTGGCCACGCGGCCTTCACGCCGCCAGCGCTCGGCCGACCACGCTGCACCCGCGCTCACGCCCCTAGTCGAGCGGTGACGACGGAGCGCCACGAGCAGAGCAGCCAGCTCGACCGGCTCGGGCTCCGGCTGGACACGAAGTCTGAGCTCGGTGTCTCCCACCGTCATCCAGCGCTGCTCCGTCACAGCGGGATGTTCCCGTGCTTGCGGGCCGGCCGGCTCACTCGCTTCTCCCGGGCGACCCGCAGCGCGCGGATCAGCCAGGGGCGGGTCTGCCGCGGCAGGATCACGTCGTCGACGAAGCCGCGAGCCGCGGCCTGATATGGGGTGGCGAACTGCTGCTCGTACTCGGAGACCAGCTCCCGCCGGCGAGACTCGGGATCTGCGGCGGCTTCCAGCTCGCGCCGGAAGAGCAGGTTTACCGCTGCTTCCGGGCCCATCACCGCGATCTCGGCAGTCGGCCAAGCGAGGTTGAAGTCCGAGCGCAGCGCGCGCGACGCCATCACCACGTAGGCGCCACCGTAGGCCTTGCGAGTGATCACAGTGAGCTTCGGTACCGTGGCCTCGCAGTAGGCGTAGAGCAGCTTGGAGCCATGGCGGATGATCCCCCCGTACTCCTGCTGAGTGCCAGGGAGGAAGCCCGGCACGTCCACCAGCGTGATCAGCGGGATGTTGAAGGCGTCGCAGAAGCGCACGAACCGCGCCGCCTTCACCGAGGCATCGATGTCGAGCGTGCCGGCCAGCACCCGAGGCTGGTTCGCGACGATGCCGACCGGATGGCCATCCAGACGAGCGAAGCCAATGATGATGTTCTGCGCCCAGGCCGGCTGCACCTCGAAGAACTCACCGTCATCCACGATCCGGGCGATGACCTCGTGCATGTCATAGGGCTTGCTGCTGATCTCGGGCACCAGGTCGTCGAGTGCCGGGTCTTCGCGCTCCGGGGCGTCGCTCGGCGTCACGTATGGCGGGTCTTCCAGGTTGTTCGACGGCAGAAAGCTCAGGAGCGCACGCACCTGCTGGAAGAGCTCGTCTTCATCGTCGGCAGCGAAGTGCGCCACCCCACTCAAGCTGGTGTGCGTCTCCGCGCCGCCGAGCTGCTCGTGGGTGACCTCCTCGCCAGTCACCGTGCGGATCACGTCCGGCCCGGTAATGAACATTTGCGAGATGCCGCGGACCATGAAGACGAAGTCGGTCATGGCCGGCGAGTAGACCGCTCCGCCGGCACAGGGACCGGCGATGATCGAGATCTGAGGGATCACGCCCGAGGCCTGGACGTTACGGTAGAAGACCTCACCGTACCCGGCCAGCCCCTCGACCCCCTCCTGGATCCGGGCACCGGCCGAGTCGTTGATCCCGATGATCGGGCAGCCGATCTTGAGCGCGAGATCCATCACCTTCACCATCTTGGCGGCGAAGGCCTCACCCAGGCTGCCACCGAAGACGGTGAAGTCCTGCGAGAAGACGGCCACGGTGCGGCCATCGATCGTGCCGTAGCCGGTGACCACGCCGTCCCCGTAGGGGCGACGACGCTCCATCCCGAAGAAGGTGGAGCGATGCTGGACCAGCGCGTCGAGCTCCATGAACGAGCCAGGGTCGAGCAGGTGCTCGATCCGCTCCCGGGCAGTGAGCTTGCCCCTCTCGTGCTGCCGGCGCGCCGCCTCCGCCTCCTGCGCCGCGATCTCCGCCCGGATCGCCTCCAGGCGTTCCCGCTTGCTGCCGATCTCCCGCAACGTCGTCCACCCTCCAGCAGGCCCCCTGTGCCGCGCTCGCGCCTATCATAGCAGCGCCCGTCGGCGACGCGACGGAACGTCAACGCCGTCGCCCAGCTCCTCGCTCCGCCGGTTCGAAGCGACTCCCGTGCGTTCACTCCTCCGGCCGCCGTAGGTCGAGCGCTCGGGCCGCCTGGAGCGTTCGCGGGGGAGCCGGGAGCGGAGCCGGCACCGGGGGCCTCGGCATCAGGCGGCTGCTCTCGCCCGTGGCAGCAGTAGTACAGCGCGAGCGCGAGGCAGACGAAGGCCAGCAGGCCCAGCCCGAAATGGCTGAGCGAGACCGGGTCATCGAAGCGCGGCACCAGGCCGGTAGGCACGAGCGCGGCGAGGGCGGCATAGATCGCGCCCGCGAGCAGGGCGAGCGCGAGCAATCAGCGCCGCGAGCGCCCGCGCGTCACCAGCGACGCGCCGACGAGCGCATAGACGAGCCCCGCACCGCCCAGCCCGATCACGTACCAGCGTGCGGCGACGAGCGCCTCGCCCATCCCACCAGCAGGTGACCGGCCGTAGCCAAGCCGACCCAACCGATAAGCGCCAGCACGACCAGGCAGGCGGCCCCCCGGCGAGGCGCAGCAACGTTCCACGATGGTCCACCGAAACCGCACACCTCCATCCGGGCCAAGCAAGTTCTCACCTTACCGGCTCACCTGGAGGTGCCAGCCACGCCAGTACCAGCCCGCCAACCCGAGGCACAGCACCGCGATGGCCGCGTCGATGCCGACACTCAGGTGAAGAAGCCACTCCCAGCGCGGAATGCCGAGCGCGCACGGCACCGCGGTCAGCCCGATCAGCCGAAGGTAGTGCAGCTCAGGCCGGGCGTACACGAGCCCGATTGCGAGCGGGCTGGGGAGGTAGGCCCAGGGACGGCGGACACCGAGCAGCAGGAGCAACCCCGCAAGCAGCAGGGGCAAGTCGAGGATGACGATGAAGGGGGCCAGCTCGCGCCCGCGCCACTCGCCGCACTCGTAGACCTCCAGCGGCAGCACGCGCACCAGGCTCACCGCGTGGTAGCCGAGCCAGGCCAGAACGACCCAGCCGATAGCCCGAAGACCAGTATGCACCCGTGGCGTCATCCTCCGGCCTCCGTCCGCTGTCGCCCGTTGCTCCCTCCCCTCGCCGCCGGTCGCACTGTCCCCGGATCGAGGATCGATCCGGGGGTATGGATTGCCCTAAGATGGCCTACCAGTAGCGCATGGCGGCGCGGAAAATCTCCCCGAGCTCCTTCTCGCCGACAGGTCGAGGCGAGCCGACCAGGATGCGCTGCTGCTTGAGCGTCCCCTCGACCAGCCCTGGCAGGTCACGCTCGCTGTACCCAAGCTCCTCCAGGCCGTTGGGAATGCCGAGATCGCGCATAAGCTGCTTGATGGCATCAGCCAGCGCATCCGCCGCCTCGCGCACCGGCATACCGCGAGTCTCCACGCCGAGGATCGCTGCCACCTCCGCGTGGCGCTCAGGCCAGGCCGGGGCGGTGAAGCGGAAGGCGGCCGGCGCGTTGATGATCACCGAGAGGCCATGCGGCACCAGCGGCTCGTCCACGTCGTAATCCGGCGGGAAGTAGTCCCGCACCATACCCGCCACTGGATACGACATGGCGTGCGGAATATGCACGCCTGAGTTCCCGAAGCCGATGCCGGCGAAGGTGCTGGCCAGGGCCATGTAGCTGCGCGCCTCGAGATCGAGCGGGTTGAATACCGCCCGGCGCAGGTACCGAGCGCACCACTCGATGGCCTGGCGGCACCAGAGATCCGAGATGGGGTTCGAGCCGATATAGATCGGTCGCTCAGCCGGGTTTTCGACCGCCGGCCGCACGTTGTACGGCCGCGCGGTATAGGACTCGATCGCGTGACACAGCACGTCGAAGCCGGCGCAGGCAGTGACCATGGGTGGGCAGGACAACGTGTTGAGCGGGTCGATGATGGCGAGCGTGGGGCGGATGTAGCGATGGGAGATGCCGGTCTTGACCTTGAGCTGCAGCAGGTCGAGCACGATGACGGCCGTCGTTTCGCTCCCGGTGCCGGAGGTGGTCGGGAGAGCGATGTGCGGCTTGAGCGGGCCTGGCACCGGCTTCCCCTGGCCGATCGGCTTGTTGATGTAGTCTATCAGCTCGCCAGGGTGAGTGGAGAAGAGGTTCATCGCCTTAGCGGTATCGATGGTGCTGCCGCCGCCGAGCGAGATGAACGCTTCGGGCTGGGTCTTGCGAGCGTAGGCGATCGCCTCGTTGATCGATCGGTCGGTCGGCTCCACATGGACGTCATCGTAGACGTCGAGCTCCACCCCAGCGTCGCGGACGATCCGCTCCAGCTTCTCGACCAAGCCGAACTGCCGCAGATTGCGATCGGCCACGAGGAGAGCGCGGCGCACGCCGAGCCGGTTCAGCTCGTACCCGAGCTCTTGCGAGGCGCCGAGCCCGAAACGGATGGGCACACTGTCGAGCGCGATGACAGTCTCGGTCGGGATCAAGCTGTCGCGCGGCATGGTGCTTCCCCTTTCCTGCCGGCGGCGCCGGCTTGGCCGCTCGATGCGCGCGGCCGTCTCTCGGCGGAGTAGCCTGGGATTGCTTGCTGCCCTAGTGTACCGCAGTTCGGGAACTCGCCAGCCGATCGAGACGTCTCACCACTGGCCCATCCAGTGGCCCAGGCGCGTGGCTCGGGCCGAGCCGTGCTGTCCACGAGTCTCGCACCCATAGGTGACAGGCGTCGATCACCTAGACTGGCAGGCCCCGGCACTAGAGCCAGTCGATCGCCTTGAAGATGGTGAACAAGGACACCCCGAGCACCACCATCAGCGCGGTCGCGAACTCGAAACCCAGGGGCCAGTCTTCGGAGGGAGTTAGATGGAAGTTCATCCCGTAGATGCCGGCGATGAGCGCGAGCGACATCAAGATGATGCTCCAGGCGGTCAGCGTTCGCATCACCTTGTTGAGATTGTTCGACACGACCGAGAGATACGCATCGAGCGCGCTGGCCAACAAGTCCCGGTAGGTATCGATCGCGTCGGTTACGCGCAGGATGTGGTCGTAGACGTCCTGAAAGTACACGGCGGTGTCTGGCCCGAGTAGCTCGATATCGCGCCGGGTGAGCAGGTTGAGCACATCGCGCTCCGGCCCGACGACCCGGCGCAGCGCCAGCAAGCCCTTGCGAAGCTGGAAGAGTTCCTCGAGCGCCTGCGGATCATTGCCCTGGAAGATCGCCTCCTCCAGCCTGTCCGTACGGTCGGCCAGCGTGTCGAGGATGGGAAAGTAGTTGTCGACGATGGTATCGAGCAGGGTGTAGAGAAGCAGCGCGACACGCTGTTTCGACTCCGCTATCTGGTCAGCCTGCTCGCGCCAGCGCTCAGCGATCGCCTCGATCTCCGGGCACGGCTCATGGTGCGCGGTGACGAGATAGTTCTTGCCGATGAACAGGGACAGTTCCTGCGTGGCGAAGAGTTGCCCCTCTCCGCCGGCCCGCACCGCGTAAAAGACCAGGAAGAGATAGTCCTCGTAGAGGTCGAGCTTCGGACGCTCGTGGCGCCGGCGCGCGTCCTCGAGCGCGAGCGGGTGGAATCCGAACTCGCGCCGGAGCAGCTCGAAGTCGCGCTCTGTCGGGTCCTGCAGGTCGATCCAGAGAAGATGGCGCGGATCAGCGACGATGGCGTCGAGATCGTCGAGCGAAACTTCCCCTGCTCGTCGCTCGTTGCCCGTCAACAGCTCCAGCCGGATCACGGCTGCCCTCGCCTCCGGTCATTTCCTCCGGCGTTCTGCGCGAACGCAAGCATAGCCGTTCGCTCCCTCGCTCTCAAGCGGGCCGCGCTCGCCTTGGCGGTCGCTTGCCGCGCTCCTACACTTAGCAGACCGAATGGAGGAGCGATGGCCGAGTCACGACAACGCGCCCAGATCCAGGTCGAGCTGACCGACATCGCCTTTCAGGGTGCGGCCATCGGGCGAGCCGATGGTCGTGTCGTGTTCGCCGACTTCGGCATCCCCGGCGAGCAGGTCGTCGTCGAGGTCGAGCGGGAACGCCGTGACTACAGCCAGGGACGAGTCGTCGCCGTGCACGTGCCCGCGGCTTCCCGCGTCGAGCCGCCCTGCCCCTACTTCGGCGAATGCGGTGGCTGCCAATGGCAGCACATCGCCTACGAGCAGCAACTCGAGTTCAAGCGGCACATCGTGCGCGAGCAACTCCGGCGGATCGGTAAGTTCGACGACCCGCCGGTCTCACCGACCGTCCCTTCGCCCGAGCCCTACGGCTACCGCAACCAGGCGCGCTTCACGGTCAGACGGGAGGGAAACCTCGGCTTCGTCTCGCGAGCGGGGCAGGGCCGCCATTTCATGCGTATCGATCGTTGCCTGATCATGCACCCGGCCATCAACGAGGTGCTGGCGGCGATCCAGGGCAAGGCACAGGTGAAGCATCAGGTCGTGATCCGCTACGGGGTACACACTGGCCAGCTTCTGGTTCAGCCCGACCTGACGCACCTGGTACCCGATATCCCGTCCGGGCAACCGTTCTACGAGGAGGAGCTGCTCGGGCGGCGGTTTCGCATTTCGGCCTCTTCGTTCTTTCAGACGAACACCCGCCAGGCCGAGCGGCTGGTCGAACTCGTGCGCGAGCGGATCGATCCGAAGGGCCATGAGGTGGTGGTCGACGCCTACGCCGGTGTCGGCACCTTTGCGGTGCTCCTCGCCCCCTCGGTTCGACGAGTCGTCGCGATCGAGGAGTCCCCCTCGGCGGCCGAGGACGCTCAGCACAACATGCAGGGGCTCCAGAACATCGAGTACGTGTGCGCGAAGGTGGAGGACGTGCTCGGCGAGCTCGAGGTGACGCCCGACGTCGTGATCCTCGACCCGCCCCGGGTAGGATGCCATCCGCGCGCGCTCGACGCCGTCCTCGAGCTGCGGCCACGGCGGCTGATCTACGTCTCCTGCGACCCCTCGACCCTGGCACGCGACCTGCGGCGGCTCTGCGACGACGGTTATCGCTTGCTCGACGTCACGCCGCTCGACATGTTCCCGCAGACGTACCACATCGAGTCCGTAGCCACACTGGAGCTGGCGTGAGACGCGCTCCTGTCCTCGTCCTGGCTTCGGCTTCGCCGCGGCGGCGCGAGCTCCTCGGCCGCCTCGGCGTGGCCTTCGACGTCGACCCGGCCGGCATCCCGGAGGAGTTGCCCGCTCAGGACTCGAGAGCGGAGCGCGTCGCTCGCCGGCTGGCGCGCGCCAAGGCGCTCGCCGTGGCGGCTCGCTACCCGGCGCTCCCCGTCCTGGCCGCCGACACAGTCGTCGTCCGCAGCGGCCGGCTGCTCAGCAAGCCGGTGGACGAGGCCGAGGCCTGGTCGATGCTGCGGGAGCTGCGCGGCCGCTGGCACCGGGTCATCACCGCGGTCGCAGTCGCGAGAGGTCGACGCATCTGGGTCGGTCACGCCGTGACCTGGGTGCGGATGCGCGAGTACAGCGACCACGAGATCGCAGCTTCGATCGCTCGCGGCGACCCCTTCGACAAGGCCGGCGCCTATGCCATCCAGGACGAGCGTTTCCATCCAGTTGCCGAATACCGCGGCTGCTACTGCAACGTCGTCGGCCTGCCGCTCGGGACGGTAATCGACCTGCTCAGGCGCGCAGGAATCGCTGTGTGCCCATCGCCAGAGCGCCTGCCACCCGAGTGCACTTGCTGCCCGTTGCTCGCGAGCGTACGCTCCAGGCGCGGGCTGGATACGGGATCCTGAGGTCGCCGATCGTCCGGTTGCGCAAACAGCGGGACAGCCTGCCTCGATGCCGGTCGCCGCTTCAGAGGACGCGCACGCGCCAGAGGATGAACAGGATCGCTGCCCAGACGACGGCGATGCCGGTCAGACCAGCGATTCCTCCAGCGATGGCCGTCAGGGGGATGGCCAAACCGAGCGTAATCGCGAGGGCGCCGACCTGTCGCTGGTCGAGCCGGCCCGGCGTGCCTCGCTGGGCGAGCCGTTCTTCGACTTTGGCTTCGATGAGCGGCTCGAGACGCTCCAGCAAGGAGGCCGCGACCGCATCGCTGTAACCCGGACCGAGCTCGCGGAGAGCATCCATGTGCAGGCCGATCTCTTGCTGGATGTCGGGATTCGCTGGCGAGGTTTTGGACTGGACTGGCTTTCCCGCCATAGCCGGCGACCTCTCTGACGAATGCGGGATCCGACGGGCCTGAACTCCCGTCAGAGGTCATTATGGATGTGTGACCGAGCTATGGCAATGGCCGTCCGCGATCGCAACTCCATGCCCAGGAGAACCCCCGCTGGGGAACAGGAGCGTAGCCAGCGCCGGCAGGATCCGCCTGTGGCCCGCACGTCGCCGGGCCCCATTTCTCCGGCACCCGCGGTATCCTTCGCATAGCCCGGCGAGCGACGAGGGGACCGGCGCTGCTACTTGGATGAGCGACGACGCCGGCCTTTGCAGCCTGGCTGGTCAGGGAGCGGCATGGTCGGGGCCCGCGAGCCAACACGCCTCGCCCTGGGTGCTATCGGCGGAATCGGCGAGGTACTGTATCGGCGCGGCGTTTCCAATATCTCTTCGCCAGGTGGTCATGCGCCCGCGGTCAGACCTCTCTTCATCCAAGTGTGCAAGAGGCGCTCGCTGGGTAGCGCTGGGGTTTGCCCTATTCCTCATCCTGGCGCTGCTGCCACCGCTGCTCCTCGCCCTCGAAAGCCAGGTTGAGCGAAACGTCGAGGGGGCTGATGAACTCGCAACGCCCCAGCCGCTGTCCCCTACACCTCCTTCGCTGGAAGGCTCGCGATCGCCTGGGCCTTCACCCGAGGCCGATCCGGCGATCACTCCTATATCGGCCGTGATTCCAACCCCGACGCCCAGCGCCACCTCTACGGCACCCGCACCGACCGCAGTGCCGTGGGCAGCCGGTCGATCGACCCAGCCTTCACCGGCAACAGCATCGCCAACGGTTACTCCAGCGATCCCTGCGGAGACTCCCAGACCGGCCTTCATGGCGGATTTGCCCATGGCGCGGTGCTGGGAACCGTCCGAGCTCCGGTACGATCCCCAGCTCGAGGCATTGATCGAGCAGGCGCTCGGGCCGGATGCCGGCCGGTACGGGGTCGTCGTCCGCAATCTGACCAGCGGCACCGAAGCCGCCGTGCAGCCGGACAAGGTTTTCTATGCTGCCAGCCTGTACAAGCTCGCTGTCCTCTACGAGGTCTACCGCCAGGAGCGCCAAGGACGCCTCGCCTTCTCCGAGTCGCTCACGATCACCGAGGAGGCAGCAGAGCAGGATCTCGGGACCCTGGCGCTGCTCGGCTGGTCGGCCGGCTCGGTCATCACGGTGAGCCAGGCTGTCGAGGCGATGATCACGGTCAGCGATAACGCCTCGGCAGTGCTCCTGGCAGATCTCGTAGGCTGGCACAACGTCGATCAGGGGTTGCGAGAGCTGGGCCTGCGCTCGATGCGGGTCAACGACCCGGCGCTGCCGGTGACTGCCGCAGACCTGGCCCGGCTGCTCGAACGGATGGCCTGCGGTCGAGCGGTTGACGAGCAGGCCAGCCGGGAGATGATCGGTCTGCTTACCCGGCAGCGTGTGCGGGATCGCCTGCCGGCCCTGCTGCCGGAGAGCGTCATCGTGGCCAACAAGACGGGCAACTGGGAGAACGCCACGCACGACGCCGGGATCGTGTACTCGCCCGGCGCCACCTACGTGATCGTCGTGCTCTCGGAGACAGCCTGGCAATCGGAGCCGATCGCTCGACTCTCGGCCGCGGTCTACGCCTACTTCAACCCGAGTACCGAGATCGAGGGTGGCCTAGAGCGCGGAAGCGAACATGAGTTCACATCAAGCCCGGAAGCTTCAACCCTAGCCCGCCGGTGATCGCGCCGAGCTTCTGGGACGCCTGTTCCTCGGCTCGCTTCATCGCCTCGTTGATCGCGGCGACGATCATATCCTCCAGCAGCTCGACATCGTCGGGATCGAGCACGGAAGGATCGATCTTGACCCGCTGCACGGCGCGCAGCCCGTTGACCTCGACCCGCACGGCGCCGCCACCGGCCGTTCCCTCGACGACAGTCGCTGCCAGCTCCTCCTGAAGTTGGGCCAGCCGGGCCTGCATCTGCTGGATCATCTTGAGGTTGGGCTGCATCGCGCACGCTCCTTCAGCGATGCTCTCTCGCCGCTCCGCTCGCAACGGCTGGAGTATAGCACTGATGAGCACGCGGGCTCGGCAGCAGCCCCGTCCAGGTCGAGGGATTCACCGGCCCTACGGCCGGCTCCGCGCGGCCGCCAGCGGTGCTCGCCGGGCCTTCAGGTGCCGCACGCGCTCGAGCATGGCCTCAGCGTTGGCGCGCGACTGCGGCGTGACCGGCAGGCCGTCGAGCATCGCGGCCAGCTCGTCGATCCGTTCCTCCTCGCTGAGGCGCGTGACCCGGGTCTCGGCAACGCCCCGCACCTCTTCCTTGGCGATTCGGAAGTGCGCCTCGGCGAAAGCAGCGATCTGCGGCAGGTGGCTGATGACGATGACCTGATGGCGGTCGGTCAGCGACCACAGTCGCTCGCCGACGACCTGCCCGCTGCGGCCACCGATCCCTACATCGACCTCGTCGAAGACCAGCGTCGCCGTCTCGTCGACCTCGGAGAGGATCGATTTGATCGCTAGCATGAGCCGGGCAGTCTCCCCACCCGATGCGATGCGCGCCAGCGGTCGAGGTTCCTGGCCAGCGTTGGGAGCGATCAGGAACTCGATCCGATCCGCGCCGGTCTCGTCCACGCCGAGCCGGTCGCCACCAGCGTTGTCCTCGCTCGACGTGCGGAAGGCCACCACGAATTCAGCTCGGCCCATGTTGAGCAGGCGCATTGCCTCCTCGACCTGGCGCTCCAGTTCCGCCGCACGCGCGCGCCGCCGCTGTGAAAGGCGCTCTGCTCGCGCCCGGATCTCCGCGGCCAGCTCATCGATCTGCGACCGTAGCCGAGCTGCTTCCTCTTCGCTGGTGTCGAGCCGCTCGAGCTCCGCCGCCGCCCGGCGGGCGTGCTCCAGGACCTCCTCGATCGTGGATCCGTACTTGCGTTTGAGCTGCTTGATCAGCGCCAGCCGGTCTTCCACGGCGGCCAGCCGTTCAGGATCGGCTTCGACCGACTCAGCGTAGCTCCGCAGCTCGCGCGCCGCCTCTTCCAGCGCATAGGTCGCCTCCAGCACCTGGCCGGCCAGCGCGCGCTGCTCGGAATCGAGCTGGCACAGCTCCTCCAGCCGCACAGTGGCCAGCCGCAGCGCGTCGACAGCCGAGAGCCCGCCTTCTCCGTCGCCACCAGCCAGCAAGCTATACGCCTCCTGGGCCAGGCTTGCCAGGCGCTCGGCGTTGGCCAGAAGAGAGCGCTCGCGAACGAGCGCCTCCTCCTCGCCCGGCTGCAACCGGGCAGCCGTGATCTCCTGCACCTGGAAACGGAGCAAGTCGACTCGTTGCGCTCGCTCGCGCTCCTCGCTCACCAGTTGGGTGTAGGCACGCCAGGCGCGGCGGTACTCGCGAACCCGCTCCGCCAGTTCCTGCCGTTCGGGCCAGGTGCCAGCGAAACGGTCGAGCAGGTCGAGCTGGGTCTCGGGCCGGAGGAGCGAGAGGTGCTCGCTCTGTCCGTGGATATCGACCAAGCGGCGACCGATCTCGGTGAGAACCGAGATCGGCACGGTCCGCCCGCACACCCGCGCGGTGCTGCGTCCAGAGGCGCTGATATCGCGGGCCAGGATCAGGAGCCCATCCTCTGGCTCGATGCCAGCCTCCTCGAGTAATGCTCGGAAGTCCTCGCGCCCGAGCAGGTCTCGGGCATCGAACACAGCTTCGACCCAGGCCTTGCTGGCGCCAGTCCGGACGAGATCCGCCGAGGCACGCGCGCCGAGCGCGGCGCCGAGCGCATCGATGATGATCGACTTGCCGGCTCCAGTCTCGCCGGTCAGCGCGTTGAGCCCCGGCTCGAAGCTCAGGCGCAGCTCGCGGATAATCGCGAGGTCACGGATTGCCAGTTCCAGGAGCATGCTGCCTCGTTTACTTGCGAACCAGCCGGCCGGCGTAGCGAGCCCGGCATGCAAGCCCAGAGCCACCGTTCGATCCGCTCAACGCAATTGTACGAGAGCGCCAGGATCGAAGCAGGAACCTCGACCCCCCGCCAGCAACCTTTGGAGATAGCGCTTGATCGACCGCGCGTCGCCGCACCATGACCGATGATGGCCTCTGGGACAGGCCGCCTGGCCCGGTTCGATTCCAAGGGCCTGACCAGGATGCGGGTCATTGCCGCACAGTGGGCCAGTACACGCCCGCGCCGCGCGGCAAACCGACCTGAGGGAGAAACGAGCTGCCGCTGCGCCGCTTCACTGACCTCCTCGAGTACGATCTTGAGGCACAGTTGTCGGTAACTCTTGTCCCTGCCTCGGACCACATCTCGGCGTACGGGGAGACCCGAGAAGAGGCTCTCGAGTAGACGTGGGAGCTGGGCGAGCCAAGCTACGCTCTCCCGAGCTCGCGCCCTTCGATGACCCGCGTGCCTAGCCGCTTCGCTAGCCCCTGCGCTCCCCATCTCATCGCGACATCGTGATTCCAGCGAAACAGCGGCCGGGCGAGCGTGGAGACCAGGTTCATCCACCGCTTCGTCGTCCGCACCTGCCAGTCGTACCTGACAACCGTCCAGTGAGCATCGCTCCAGAGGTACCAGCGGCCGGTGCCCTCCAGGTCACCGCTGGCCGCGCCCTCTAGGATCACCGGCGGCTCGACACGCACGGTACGCATGTCGAACGTCAGCCGGTACGGCAACCTGCTCTTCCAGGCGTAGCGGTGAACGCTGCCCACCCCGCGATCATCGCCACGCTGGACCTCGACAACCTGCTCGACTCCCCTCCACCACACCGGCCAGTGCTCTGGATGACAAATCGCCTCCCAGACGGCATCCGCCGGCGCTCCGACGAGCCAGAGCGTCGTGAAGGCATAGTCGCTCATGGGTGCCTCCCGGCTATGTGCACTGCAGCATGCGAAAGATACACTCCCTAACGGCGACAGGCCGGCCCACACCGCAGGCGCGAGCACCGGTGACGGATCGGTTCGACACGTGCGGGATCGGCTCAGGTCCCTCCCTCCTCATCGATGTGGCCACCCGGCCGGAAGATCCCCTCGAGCGCCCGAGCGATCTGCTCCGCTGTTGCTCGGTACGCTTCAACGCTTTGGCCAAACGGATCGGGGACATCCAGCGTAACGAGTCTCACCGGGTCTACGCCCAACGCCCGGAGCGTCGCCGCGATACCCGAATCCAACGCGACGACCAGGTCGAAGGAGGCAAGACCAGCGGCGTCGACGCGGCGAGCGCGGTGACCGCTGAGGTCGATCCCCCTCTCGGCCATCACCGCGACCGCGTTCTGAGCAGCCGGAGCACCGTCGCAGGCCTCGATGCCGGCACTCTGGATCTCGATCTCCGATCCCAGCACCTTCCGAGCAAGCGCCGCCGCCATCGGGCTCCGGCAGGTATTCCCGCGGCACACGAAGAGGACGGATGTAACTCCATCCGCTCTCTGCATCGCTATCCCTCCCCTACCCGCTGGGCACTCCGAAGCCGACCCGGAAGGGCTATCGCGTACAGTGGCGGCGTGGGCAGCTCACGACGACATGGGGCTGCCCGGCTCTCTCGACGAGTCGGGACGTACTAGCGGCGCCGGGTAGAGCCCACGTCGCCATAACCATTCCCTGTCCCCCGGCAGGCTAGCCGTGGAGCGCCTGGCGGATCCAGTCCAGGCGGTCGAGTGGCATCAGCCCATAATGGTAAAAGTCTACCCACTCGGCGCCCGCCTCGCTCGCCACCGCTACCTTGGCAGCCAGGTTAGCCGGTGTGTCGCAGTCCGGCAGCATCGGCCGCAGCGCGACGGAGAAGGGCGTCGCCTCGGGGAGCAGCTCGCGGTAGGCAGTGAGGTCGAAGCGCAAGCGCTCGGGATTGCGGGCATAACCGATCGCCTCCAGGCCACCAGCCGCGCGAGCCACTGCCGCGACATCTACCCCGTCCTGCCAGGCACTGTTCGGCGCAGGCTCGCCGGCGGGCTCGCCTGTCGCGTAACCTTTGGCTGCACCGGACATGTCCATGAAGTAGACAGTCGTCTCGGGCCGTATTCGCTTCACTGCCTGGCTCACCGCTCGGGCGAGCGTCGTCACAGCCCCCATCCGTGCCAGAAGGTAACCGCCGAGTTCCCCTCCAGCCAGCCCGGCGACGTTGTCCCAGGTGAGCTCCAGTGCGAGCCAGGCAGGTGGCGAGCCCGCCAGTGCCTCCTCCAGCACCTGGCGGACCAGATCGCGAACGCGCTCGCCGTCGACGCCGGCCTCACCAGCCGTCTCCAGGCAGTGCCGGCAGAAGCAGAGGCCGAGCAGGCAACGGGCCATCGGGCTCAGCGGCACGAAGCAGCGCTCGTGGTGATAGCCGTGGTCGAACCCCAGGTAGCAGAGCGCCTCGGCCAGGATTGCGTCCACCCCGTAGCGGGCGATGTCTGCCGCCAGCGCTGCCGCAAAGGCCCGCACTTCAGGGTTGGCCGGGCAAAGCTGGGTAATGTAAGGGTCGCCGAAGGCGTTCTGCATGGCACAGTCAGGATAAAGCGAGCCCAGCCTGGTGTTGTGGAGAAAGACCGTCCAGGCGCGCACGGCCAGCCCGCGCTGGCCCGCGACTTCTACCAGCGCCTCCAGTATGCCGACCTGCTCCGCAAGCTGGCTCACCTGTGGCCGAATGCGCAGATCCTGGTAACGCTGGGAATCGGGGCGGAAGAAGACCGTGCCTCCTTCCAGGTAGCGAACTTTGCGCACTGGGTTGTGTGGAAACACATCTCGGGCGTGATGATATGCACAGGCCAGACTGACCCCGTCCAGCCCGGCGCGTCCCTGAATGTTGTCGAGGACAGCCTCCAGCCCTTCATCGTGCAGGTCGGTGGCGAAAAGAAATATCGAGCCCTTCATGCCCCGGTCTCACCTACAGTGTGGAAGTGCCGCCGGCGCCATTGTATCCCGAGCTGCCTTTGGCGCGGCGTGTCATTCCTGCCCAACCGCGACCGGTTCCTCAGCCGGGGCGTCCGCCGGCTGCAGCTTCGGTCGGCGGTCGAGCAGCAGACTGATCGCTGCTCCGATCAGGAGCAGAGCTATGAGCCCCGGCCAGAGCAGGATGGGGCGCGACGACTCGAGCACCAGGCCAGCCGCCCATGAAGAGCTACCCCAGGACAGCCCCCAGACCACGCTGCTGAAGGCCAGATAACGACCACGCAGGCCTTCTGGCGCCAGCTCGACGATGATCGCTCCGGAGGCCGGCATAAAGAGGAGTTCGGCCAGCGTGTAGACGATCATCGCTAGGAACGCAAGCTCGCTGAGCCAGGGGCTCAACGCGAACAGCGCATAGCTGAGGCCCCAGATGACACCGGCGAGCGCGAAGGTCAGGCCGTAGCGCCGCCCGGAGAGGGACCGGGCGACCGGCACCTGGGCGACAACGACGATCAGGGTGTTGACGGCGAAGAGCCCGCCGATCACCCGTTCCTCGACGCCGGCAGACTCTCGGAGATAAGGAGGAACGCTGACCTGGATCTGGGTGAAGGCCGTGACCAGGATGAACAGGATGACCTGGCTCAGGATGAACCAGCGATCACGCATCACCTCCCGCCAGCCGAGGAGCGCGGGAGCATCTTCTCGCTTTGCCCTGGCCGCTCTGCCTGAGGAGCGCACGAGCACGAGAATCAGACCGGCCGCCAGGAACACGAGGCCACCACTGAGCAGGTAGAGCTGCCGGTATTCCGGGAGCCCTCCCCCAGAGACCAGTACTCCGCCGATCAAGCCGCCAGCACCGATACCAGTGGCATTGGCCACTCGGAGCAGGGCGAATACTTCTCCGGCACGAGCTGGCGGCAAGAACGAGGTCGCCAGCGCATCGGAGGCAGGCCAGTAGAGGTTACCGAACAGCCCGAAGAGAACCATCAGCCCCAGGAACCGCTCGGGGGTGGTCCCCCAGGGGAAAGCGATATAGGCAAGGCCGAGCCCCGCTACAGTGGCGATCAGGACTGGCCGCGGCCCGAAATGGTCGATCGTCCCGGCCAGCAACAAGGTAAAGGCGACCCCGCAGGTGGCCGCAACCGCAAGGCCGGCACCTACGAGCCCCTCCCCTAGCCCGACCACCTGGCCGAAAAAGATGACCAGGAAGGGGAGCACCATGCCCCGCGCTGTGAAGAGCACCAGATTGGCCGATGCCAGAAGCCAGAGTGGACGGGGGTAACGGAGAATTTGGTCCAGCGTCCACTGCCGTATCCGGGCTGGAATCCACTGTGCCACTGTGCCCGCTCCCTCGCCTCGCTGATTATTGCGGTACAGCTTCCACTTTGGCCACAGCACTTACGCTATCGTTTAGCCGAGGAGACGGTGAGAGGAGAATGCGATGCGACCCCGGATCGTGGATCTCACGCACCCGCTCGGCCCGGCGATTCCGATGTTCCCAGGGCTTCCGGGCCCGGAGATCGAAGAGTTTCTCAGCCGCGAGGCATCGGGCGAGCGCTACGCTCCGGGCGTTAGCTTTGTCATCCATCGCTACCGGCTGATCGGGAACAGCGGCACGTACCTGGATGCACCGTATCACCGGTATGAAGATGGCCCGGATCTGGCCTCACTGCCCCTGGACCGAACCGCCGATCTTCCAGGGGTCATGGTCGACGTGGCCAGCGAGGTCGACGCCGGGCGCCTAGCAATCGGTCCCGAGCGGTTCACGGCTTTGGACATGACCGGCTGCGCCGTCCTCATCCGAACTGGCTGGGATGCCCGTTGGGGTACGCCGGACTACCTGGCAGCAAATCCGTACCTTACTGGTGAGGCCGCCGAGGTGCTGGTCGCCGCCGGGGCAGCACTGGTGGGGATCGACTCGTGGAACGTGGATGACGTAGCAGACCTCGCCCGGCCTGTCCACTCGCGGTTGCTGGCCCACGGAATACCGATTATCGAGAACCTGCGCGGGCTGGAGCGGCTACCGCGACGCGGCTTCCGCTTCCACGCGGCGCCGCTGCCGATTCCTGGTGGCTCCTCGATCCCGGTGCGCGCTTATGCCGTCGTCATCGAACGCTGAGTTGCCCAGCGCCCTCAGCTCTACCTAGCCCCATGGGCGTCAAAGGCGCGGCCAGCGGAGATCGACGCAGAGGGCACCTCGAGATTAAGCTCGCGCGCAAGGAGACGCCGGCCAGCAGCGATAAGCTCCACGGTACGCTCACCCGGCATGCGCACGATCCAGCCCTGCTCGAGCAGCCGTTGCAGCAGGGCGGAGCCCAGAGCGCCCGCCAGGTGGGGCGCCGCTCGCTCCAATCGAGACACCGACGAGCAAAGGAGCGGCGCGCCCGCCGGGCAGGGTCGAGGTCGATGCCGAGTGTGTTCAGCCACGCCTCACCCGTCGACGTGACGCGATGCTCAGCGCCGTCTTCGACCAGTATCCCTTTTCTGATCAAGGCAGATCGGATAGCCACTGCGAGCCAGCCCGCCAGGTGGTCATAGCAGACGCGCGAAATAGAGCCCAACCGGCGGCTCGCTCGCTCCCGCGCTCTCCCTGCTCGACGAGGAGCCAACGGTATCCATCGCCTCGAGGAGACAAGCAATCTCCGGACCGGCCAGGCAGTAATACCGGTGGCGTCCATGGCGCTCCAGGCGGAGGGGCCCACGATCGACGAGCTGGGCGAGGTGCTCGCTCGTGCGGTCACACCGTCCATGCCCTGCTCGCGCTTGCCCGTGCGAGGGCTCATGCCCTAGAGATGCCGAGCACCAGATCCCCGCGCCGGGCGCGAGACGCGGCCGGGCTCAGCGTCCCTCTCCTTGGGGTCGAGGTGGGGCTGGTAGCCCATCCGGAGATTGCAGACCGATAAGCTGGCGGAAGCGCGCCCAGAGCTCGCTCTCGGTCCGCGACTCGGCCTCGGTTGCAGCCTGGCGGGCTTCGGCGAGCCGGGCACGGACTCGCTCCTCGATCGCCCGCCGCCGCTCCGGCGAGAACGTAGCCGCGACGACGGCACCGGCTGCGATGCCGAGCGCGCTCCCGGCAACGAATCTGACGACTCGGGCCAAGCCTGCTGCCATGACCTACCTCCGTCCGCCGACTGCTCGAGCGATTGCCGCGACCAGACCCAGGGCCAGGCCGAGCCCAGCGCCGAGTGCCAAAGCACCCGGGAAGTTCAGGAGCGGCCTGACGTCGCCCTCCGCCTTCCCGGCAAACAGCAGTACGCGCGCGTCCTCGAGATGAGCCTGCTCAGCCGAAAGCGCCAACACCTGGCTTTTGACCAAGCGCAACTCACCCGCAACCAGTCGGCCGATCCGGCTGCGCTGGGTGACCGCCCGTTCAGCCTCCAGCGCTCGCACCGCGCTGCGGTCGACCTGCGCGCTCTTGGCCTCAACGGTCAGGGCGGATGACTGCTCCATGCTGACCCGGTCGCCGGTCACCTGATCAGCCTCGCTCTGTCGAAGGATGACGATCTGCCCCTCGACCCGGTCGACCTGAACTGAGAACGCTTCGGTCGCCTCCGTGGGCACGTAGCCACCCGGCTGCTTGTACGTGGTCTGCCGCACGCCGGGTTCTCTGGTCTCGGCCATCGACGCTGCCTCTTTCCGATCTCGGGCTCGGGCCAGGCTTTGGGCCAGGCCAATGTGCCATGCCGGCCTGTCAACTCATGACGTCCACCAGCGCTGATCCTACGGGCCGGCAAGGGGGCTGTCAAACAGAGGGGCAGCCGTGCGGCCGCCCCTCCTGGACACCTGGTACCTGGGCAGCCTCAGGCCGCCCGGGTGCGGACGCTCCTGGTGATTTCCGCCAGGTCTTCCATCAGATAGCGAGTCCAACGATCGAACTGCCCGTCCCTCCAGCCGGCGATGTGCTCCTTGAGCGCCTGGCGGGTCTCCTCCGGCATGCGGTCGAAGGCGCGGTTGGCGCCAGGCAATTCCGGATGGGCCGCGAGGAAGCGCTTCCGCTCCTCCACTATCTCGGCAGTGGCACGCTCGGGTCGCTCGATCAATGCCCCCAGCTCATGCATCTCGCTGTCGAGCACGATGAAGACCGGGATGGCCTGGTATCCATCCTTGCGCCGGTAGCGGTCCGCGAGATCCGTGTGCTGGTCGCGGCGGAGGATACGGACCTCAACCGTGGGGATCTCCTGCGCCAGCTTGACGACCATGGGAACGAACTGGGCCGAATCGCCGCACCAGTCTTCCGTGAGCACCAGGATGCGCACTGGTTCCTGTCCGAACGCCGCCCAATCGCCGGGCATGATTCTGGTCCGCGCGATGTTGGACTCGAATCGCTCGCGATTCTCGACCATCTGGCTCATATACTCGTCAGGCGTCATTGCCTGCTCCCAACGATCAGCCGCCAGCGTCATTCGTTCCACCCCCTTCTGCTCGACTGGCTCGTTCATTATCTGAGTCACCAACACCCCTGACTTCACCTGCATTCCCGCTCGCGTGCATCGACAACACGGGCGGGCAGGCATCCACCCTCCAGCCAGGATTCCGCTTCACTCCATATGGCGGAGCTCCGGAATGACGGTACGAGCGCACCGTTCGAGCACCGGCCAGGCCTCCTCCGGAGGCATCGGGAAGATGAGGTCAGTGAAGCCGGCGCGACGATACGCCAGCACGAGCTCGTAGAAATGCTTCTCCGATTGGAAGGGATGCCGCCAGGTAAAGACGGAGAAGCGGATCGCGTCCGGATCGCGCCCGGCCTCGATCGCGGCCCGGCGCACCTGCTCGGCCAGCGGGGCGACCTCTTCTGGCTCACCCCGCGTATTCCAGATGTCGGCATAGCGAGCAGCGAGCCGGAGCATTCGCGGCTTGAAGGCACCGATCATGATCGGGATGCGCGGCTTCTGCACCGGCTTCGGCTCGAAAGGAGCATCTTCGAACCGGTAGAAGCGGCCTTGGAACGTCGTCCTGGGCCGGGTCATCAGGCTATCGATTACCTGAACGGCTTCTTCGAGCATGGCAATCCGATCACCGACGCTCGGGAACGGAAACGAGTAGGCGCGGTGTTCCCGTTCCCACCAGCCGGCGCCGATGCCGAGCTCCACGCGGCCGTTGCTTGCATGATCGATCGTCACAGCCTCTTTCGCGAGCAGGCCCGGATTCCGGTACGTATTCCCGCTCACCACGACACCGAAGCGGATGCGCTCGGTGCGCATTCCGAGCGCGGCAATCAGCGTCCAGGCTTCGAAGTACGGGACGTCCTCGTGGTCTCCTGCCATAAAGTGATCCACTACCCAGGCGGTATCGAAGCCCAGCTCTTCGATCCATTGCCACTGGCGCGCCAGCTCCGAAAAAGGTCGCCGATTGCCGGTACCGATGCCGAACCGCAGTGGAAACCCCATCGCCGTCCTCCCTGCCTTCCTTGCTCGACGGTCAGTGTACCAAGGCGGCCAGCAGCCAACGCGTCCCTGCGTGCGATGCCCGAGCCGGTGCGCCGCTGTCGAGCATGGGTTAGGAGAGATCTGCCTGTCGCGCATCGGGCATTGGAGCCCGCCCGGGCAAGGGAGTCACGACCCTGGGGAAACCCGATGAAGAGCCGAGAGCCGGCCCGGTTTCGGGCCGGCTCTCCTGCACGCGAGTCGTTCTCGATGTGTCTCACTACTGGACAGTGAGGGTCCCAACCATACCGAGCTCGCGGTGGCCCGGAACCGAGCAGTAGAACTCGTACTGGCCGGGCTGGCTCGGAGCGGTGAACGTGACCTCCAAGGACTTCCCGGGCGCAACCAGGTCCGAGGTGATCACGTTGTCGATCACGAAGTCGTGCTCCAGCGAGCCCTCGTTCCGGAGCGTGACCTTCACCTCCTGGCCAGCACTCGCCGTAAGGGTATTGGGGCTGAACTGGTACTCCGACATCCGGATCGTCGTACCGCCACCTTCGCCGCCGCCACCCCCATTACCGCCCCCGCCGCAAGCCGCCAGCGCGGCGCTGACGACAGGCAGGCTCAGCGCCAGTAATGCACTCCGATGGAGCAGGGCCCGGCGCGTCAGGGGAGCAGCCAGCGACTTCTCGCTAAGCCGGGCTCCTCGTGTTTCAGCCATGCGTGCCTCCTGTTCAGCTCGCAACCCGTTTCCGTGCACCCGCCACTGATGGGTGCGCTCCGACTCAATCCACGATCGCCTGGCTCCGGTCGGAACTTCTCCGGAACCACACCACCTCGCGAGTATAGCAACATCTTCGTAACGCGGTCAGATTTCCCCCCAAAGTGTCAAACATTTCCCGACATTCCTATCATTCAGTCCTACCGATGCCCGGCCTGATCTTTACAGTTGAGCAATTGCTGTAGTATGCGATTCGACGAGCCGGCCAGGTTCAAGAAGGAGCCTGGATCAACTCATCAAGCACCCAGCCGGCAATCGGGTCGCCGCCGCGCCGGGCGCCGCCTCCGTGACTGGCTAACCGGCCAGATTAAGCAGCTCGGCAACGGTGACGAAGCGGTAGCCGCGCGCGCGGAGCGCGGCAATCAACCCGGGAAGTGCCTGAGCATCCGCAGATTGCGCGCCCACGTGCATCAGGATGATTCCGCCCGGCTCGGCGCCGGCTAGGCATCGATCGGTGATCTCCTGGGCGCTGAGCCCGTTCCAGCCCAGCGAGTCCACCGACCACATGACCACCACCGTGTAGCCGGCCAGCGGCAGATCGCGCAGAACCGACTCGTCGTAGTCACCGTAGGGTGGTCGGAAATAGGGCCGCATCGTCTCCTGGCTGCCCGTGACCTCAGCCACGACCTCTTCCAGTCGCCGGATCTCAGCCAGGCGCTCCTCCGTCGAGAGTGGCGGCTGACCGGTCGAGCGGCCAGTGAAGGATGGATGGCTATAGGTGTGGTTGATGAGCTGGTGCCCCTCCTCCACCATCCGCCGGACGAGATCCGGGTTATCCTCAGCCCAGCGTCCAGTCATCCCGAAGGTGGCTTTGATGCCTTCCGATGCGAGCGTATCCAGGATCTGTTCGGCATAGCCGCGGTCCGCTCCGGCATCGAACGTGAGCGCGATGACGGGCTCATCGGTCTGAACCCGCTCCACAACCATCGCCTCCCCGGAAGGTGCTGTGGTCGGGGTGGGTGCCGGCCGCTGCGTCGGGACCGGTGGAGGGATTGTTGCCGTGGGTTCCTGTATCGGCGTCGCCGTCGGCAACGGGGGCGGCTCCGGGCGGCTCGTGGGGGTTGCCACCGGGACGCTCGGCGTACTCGGCGCCGGAGCTGTGGTCGGGGTCGCCGTCGGTGAAGACGGAGTTGGAGTGGGCGTCGACGGGAAGGCTTGCGGCCCGGAGCACCCGACCAGTGGGACCACCAAGAGCAGGAGCAGCAGGCACGAGCGGCGCACAACGCCCTCCGATTCTCGCTCGCTGGCAGACGCGTGTCACAAAAACGACCGCCTCTGCACTCGAGGCGGTCTTATCTCATCGCCCGGCGCATCGACGCTACCAGATACCGAGCTCGTCCTTCGCCTCTTCACTCATCATATCAGGTGTCCAAGGCGGGCTCCAGACCAGGTTCACGTCGACCTCGCCCAGATTGGGCAGGTCGCTCAGTGCCTGGTTGACCTCCTCCATCAGGATCGGCCCCAGCGGGCAGCCCATCGAGGTCAAGGTCATCGTGATCAGAACGTCGGTCTTGCCGTCCCGCTCCTCGAGGTCGATGCCGTAGATCAGACCGAGGTCGACGACGTTGATGCCGATCTCGGGATCGTAGACCGCCTTCAGCCGCTCCCGGACATCGTCTTCTGTAAAGTGTGGCATCGCTGTCACGCTCCTATTCCGGCCACTCGTTCAGTCCGTAGGCTGCTGCCTTCAACACCTTCAAGCTCAGCAGCGCGCATTTGCGCCGAGCCGGGCTAATAGGGATACCAAGCTCATCCAGCAGGTCGTCGGCCGTGAGCGCTTTGACGAAGTCCAGGCTCTGCCCCTTGACCATCTCCGTCAAGATCGATGCCGAAGCCTGGCTGATCGCGCAGCCGCGGCCGGAAAAGGCGATGTCCGCGATCGTGCCGTTGTCCAGCCGCAGATCGATCCGGACCCGATCCCCGCACAGCGGGTTACTGTCCTCGAAGCTCCGGTCGTGTGGCTCCAGTGTCCCGTAGTTGCGCGGGTTGCGGTAGTGATCCAGGATATGCTCGCGATACAGGTCAGACACCGCCCACTCTCCGCGCTCAGTCCTCGATGTTGAAGAGCTGCCGGACGATCAAGAGCGCGTCCACCAGCCGGTCTATGTCCTCCTCTGTATTGTAGAGGTAGACGCTCGCGCGCGCAGTGGCCACCACCCCCAGCCGGCGCATCAACGGCTGAGCGCAGTGATGGCCGGCCCGGATGGCGATACCCTCGCTGTCGAGGATGCCGGCAATGTCGTGAGGATGGACATCGCCCAGCGTGAAGCTGACGACCCCGCTACGATCCTCGCCCACCGGACCGTATAGGGTCACGCCGGGGATCTCGTCCAGGCGAGCGAGCGCGTACCGCACCAGCTCCATCTCGTGCTGGCGGATGGCTGGCATGCTCAGTCGCTGGAGATAGTCCACCGCGACGCCGAGCGCCACCGCGTCGGCCACGCTCGGCGTACCGGCCTCGAACTTGGCCGGCAGGTCGGCCCAGGTCGACTCCTCGAGCGTGACCGTGCGGATCATGTCCCCGCCCCCGAGAAACGGCGGCATCGCCTCGAGCAGCTCGCGCCGTCCGTACAAGACACCGATGCCCATCGGGCCCAGCATCTTGTGGCCGGAGAACGCGTAGAAGTCGACTCCGAGCGCCTGCACATCCACCGGCAAGTGCGGCACGCTCTGGGCGCCGTCGACCAGTACGACCGCACCGGCGGCGTGCGCGCGCTCGACGATTTCGGCCACCGGGGTGATCGTGCCGAGCGCGTTCGAGACGTGGGTGACACTTACCAGCTTGACCCGGCCGCTAGCCAGGTACTCGTCGAGCTGCTCCAGCAGCAGCCGGCCGCTCTCGTCGATGTCGATATAGCGCAGCTCCGCGCCCCGCTCGCGCGCGATGAGCTGCCAGGGCACGATGTTGCTGTGGTGCTCGAGCAGGCTCAGTACCACGATGTCGCCCGGGCCGAGGTTGGCTCGCCCCCACGACTGCGCTACCAGGTTGATCGCTTCCGTGGTGTTGCGCACGAAGATGCACTCCCGCGGGTCGGGCGCGTTGATCAGCCTGGCGACCTTGGCCCTTGCCTGATCGTAGGCGAGGGTTGCAGCCTCGCTCAGCTCGTAGACGCCACGGTGAATATTGGCGTTCGTCGTACGGTAGAAGTCCTCCAGCGCCTGGATGACAGCGGCTGGCTTTTGCGAAGTAGCGGCGCTATCGAGATAGATCAGCGGCTTGCCACCACGGACAAGCCGCTGGAGGATGGGGAACTCCTCGCGCAGCGCGCGGGCGTCGAACTGGCGGGTATGGGCGTGTAGCGTGCTCATAGCCCGATCTTTCGCGCGATCGCCGCGCGAACGTCCGCCTGAACCTCCTCGACCGGAACCCGCTCGATCACCTCGTCGAAGAAGCCGTCGACGATGAGCTTCACCGCCTCGGTGCGGCTAATGCCGCGGCTCATCAGGTAGAAGATGTACTCCTCCTCTACCTGACCGACAGTCGCGCCGTGCGTGCAGCGCACGTCGTTCGCGCCGATCTCCAGGTTCGGGATCGTGTCTGCGCGAGCCGTCGGCGAGAGAATCAGGTTGCGGTTCGCCTGGTAGGCGTCCGTTCGCTGGGCGTGTGGGAACACTTTGATCAGACCGGAGAAGACGGTGCGCGCCCGGTCCTTCAGCGCGCCCTTGAACAGCAGGTCGCTGGTCGCATAGGGGGCGATGTGCCACTGCCGGGTCTGATGATCCAGGTGCTGGGCATCGTCAGCGAAGTAGAGTCCCAGCATCTCGGCAGTGCCTCCCGGCCCGACCAGGTGGCTCGCGATGAACGCCTTGCTGAGCCGGGAGCCGAGGCCGACGTTGAGCGTGTTCACCACCGCATCCTGCTGGACCAGGCCGCGCTGGGTCGTAAAGTTCCACACGTTGCGGCCCCAGTCCTGAAGCTGGATGTACCGTACCTGCGCCGCCTCGCCGGCGATGATCTCGACGACGTTGGACGCGATCACCGGCTCATCAGACGTCGGAGAGGCCCAGGCATCGATCAGTACGACCGAGGCTCCCTCCTCAGCCACGACCAGCGTATGGGCAAAGATCGCTGCCCCCGGGGTCTCTGCCCAGACGTGGCTGCGGAGCGGCAATGCCACCTGCGTGTTGGCCGGTACATAGACGAAGACGCCGCCGCTCCAGAAGGCAGCGTGCAGGGCGGCGAACTTGTTGTCCGAAGGCTTCACGGCCTCGGTCATGAAGTAGCGCTGGACCAGGTCCGGGTAACGTTCGATCGCGGTGGCCAGGTCGGTAAAGACTACCCCCTTCTCCACCAGTGCCGGATCAAGCTCAGCGTATGCCGTCGATGCATCGACCTGCACGAGCAGACCGGACCGCAGCGCCGCCTCACCGAGGCTCTCGACCAGCGCTGGCGGGAGGTCGCTGAGCGACCCAGCACGCCGGTCGAGCCCAGCATAGGGGTAGACCTGGTCGATGGGCAGGCGACGGATGTCGGTGCGCCGCCACTCCTCGTCGGTACGGCTGGGCATGGGCGTCGCCTCGTAGACAGACCAGGCGTCCAACCGCCGAGCGCGAACCCACTCCGGCTCGCCGCGCTTCCAAGAGAGCTCTTCGACTGCCCGGCGGGAGAACCCCCGTGCGATTTCCTGAACGGTCGTGCTCATAGACCCCTTCCGTGTCGCGTGCTGCCTGGCGGGCCGAGGTGGCGTTCACCACGGCCGGCCCGCCTCTCCCATCCACGCCCGGCCGGGATACTAACCGACCGAGCCCTCCATCTCGAGCTGGATGAGCCGGTTGAGCTCCACCGCGTACTCGAGTGGCAGCTCCTTGGTGATCGGCTCGATGAAGCCGTTGACGATCATGCTCATCGCCTCAGCTTCGGAGAGCCCTCGGCTCTGCAGGTAGAAGAGCTGCTCCTCCGCGACCTTGCTCACCGTGGCCTCGTGACCGATCGAGACCTGCTCCTCCTCGATCTCCATGTACGGATACGTGTCAGTCCGGCTCTGCTCATCGAGCAGCAGCGCATCACAGACCACGTTGGCGCGCACATGGTGAGCGCCGCGATGCACCTTCACCAGCCCGCGGTAGCTGGACCGGCCGGTGCCCTTGGAGATCGACTTGGAGATGATCTGCGACGAGGTGTAGGGCGCCACGTGCACCATCTTGCCGCCAGCATCCTGGTGCTGTCCATCGGAGGCAAAGGCGACCGAGAGCACCTCGCCACGAGCGCCCGGCTCCATCAGCCAGACCGCCGGGTACTTCATCGTCACCTTGGAACCGAGGTTCCCGTCGACCCACTCCATCGTCGCGTCGCGGTACGCCGCGGCCCGCTTGGTCACCAGGTTGTAGACGTTCTTCGACCAGTTCTGGATGGTCGTGTAGCGGCAGCGAGCGCCCTCCTTGACGATGATCTCAACGACCGCGCTGTGCAGCGAGGCCGTGCTGTAGATCGGCGCGGTGCAGCCCTCGACGTAGTGGACGTAGCCGCCCGGCTCGACGATGATCAGCGTGCGCTCGAACTGTCCCATGTTCTCGGCGTTGATCCGGAAATAGGCCTGGAGCGGGATCTCTACTCGGACGCCCTCCGGCACGTAGACGAAGGAGCCGCCCGACCACACCGCCGAGTTGAGCGCGGCGAACTTGTTGTCGTTGGGCGGGATGATGGTGCCGAAGTACTGCTTGACGAGATCCGGGTACTCCCGGACTGCGGTGTCCATGTCGACGAAGATGACTCCCTGGCGCTCAAGATCTTCACGCAGCGAGTGGTAGACGACCTCCGACTCGTACTGCGCGCCGACACCGGCCAGGAACTTCCGCTCCGCTTCCGGAATTCCGAGGCGCTCGAAGGTCTGCTTGATGTACTCCGGCACCTCGTCCCAGGAGCGGCCCTGCTTCTCGGTAGGCTTGACGTAGTAATAGATGTCGTCGAAGTTCAGCTCGCTCAGGTCCGCGCCCCAGGTCGGCAGTGGCCGCCGCTGGAAGTACTCGAGCGCCTTCAGCCGGAACTCCCGCATCCAGTCCGGCTCACCCTTGATCCAGGAGATCTGCTCGACGACCTCCCGGTCGAGCCCTTTGCGGGTCTTGAAGACGTACTGCTCCGGGTCGCGGAACCCGTACTTGTACTCGGTTCCTAGTCGCTGCAGTTCGAGTTCTGCCTCAGTTGCCATGGTCTCGACCCCTCTCCAGTGGTCTGCAGCGAGGCGTCGACTCAGTCCCGCCTCACGACGCTGCCTCGGCGAACTCCGCCTTCAGCCAGTCATAGCCCTTGGCCTCGAGCTCCTCGGCCAGCTCCGGGCCGCCGGAGGCGACGATTCTGCCATCGAGCATGACGTGGACGAAATGCGGCTTGATGTAGGACAGCACTCGCTGGTAGTGCGTGATGATCAGCATGGCCATGTTCGGGTTGAACAGCGCATTGACGCCGTCGGCCACCGTGCGCAGGGCATCGATGTCGAGCCCGGAGTCGGTCTCGTCGAGAATGGCGAACTCGGGCTCGAGCAGCGCCATCTGCAGGATCTCCGCCCGCTTCTTCTCGCCACCGGAGAACCCCTCGTTCAGGTAACGCGTGGCGAACGATTCATCCATGCGCAGCATCGCGAGCTTCTCGCGCATCAACCGGCGGAACTCCCGCGGGCTCAGCGCCTTGTCCTCGCCGTAGCGTGCCTTGCGCACCGAGTTGACTGCGAGCCGCAGGAAGTTGGCCACCGTCACTCCGGGGATGGCGGTCGGATATTGGAACGCGAGAAAGAGCCCCAGCTTCGCGCGCTCGTCCGGCGTCATCTCCAGGATATTCTCGCCCTTGTAGAGAATCCGGCCCTCGTATACCTCGTAGTTCGGGTGGCCGGCGATCACGTAGGCGAGGGTGCTCTTACCGGAGCCGTTGGGGCCCATCAGCGCGTGAATCTCGCCACGGTTGACCGTCAGATCGAGGCCGCGCAGGATCTCCTTACCCTCGATCCCGGCATGTAGGTTCTCGATCGTGAAGAGCGGCGTAGCCTCAGGCGTCATCGCGTTCGATCCCTCCATCTCTCACTCGCCTCGTCCACGACTGGCTCGCGTTACGTACGATGTTACTATACCCACAGGTTGCGAAAGCGCGCAAGCAGACGAATCCTCCGGTGCCGGCACCTCCTCTCTCATCGAAGGCGGTGTCCGGCTTCCTGGCAGGTGGGGCAAATCCCCGAGAAGACAGTCTGATGGTCATGGATCTCGTAGCCGGTCTGCTCTTCGGCCACCTGCCGGGCCAAGATCGCGATCGGCACATCGACATCGACCAGCTCACCGCAAACGACGCAGTGAACGTGGTCATGTCGATCAGTACGCCGGTCGAACCGCGTGGCGTGGTCACCGAACGGGAATTCCTGGATCAGCCCGCGCTCTGCCAGGAGATGCAGCGTCCGGTAAACCGTGCCGTACGCGATCGTCGGATACTTGCGCCGCACGCGCTCGAAGATCTCGCCCGCAGTCAGATGCCGCTCGGCATTCTGCACCTCGGCGAGGATCGCCAATCGCTGTGGTGTCAGGCGGAATCCGGTCTCAAGCATCTCCTGCGACTTGCTCCCATGTGAGAATGATTCTCGCTTTCACCTGTGCTATACCTTACCCGATGGATCGGAATTCGTCAACCCAGACTACTGCGAGGTGACGATGGATCGCCAGGAGCAGATGGAAATCCTTCTGGACCACTTCAAGCACCCCCGGCACCGCTACGCGATTCCCGAGGCTGACGTCACCATGCCCGGCGGCAACCCAGGCTGTGGCGACATCGTAACGATCTACCTGAAGGTCGGCGATGATGGCCAGGTCATTGCCGAGGCATCGTTCGAGGGTGAGGGTTGCACCATCAGCCAGGCAGCGGCCGATATCCTGCTGGAGCTCGTCAACGAGGAGGGCTGGACGCTCGACGAGGTCCTGGAGACTGACTATCACCTCATGGAGGAGCTGATCGGCGAGGAGGCAGTTCGCCTGCGGCCACGCTGCGCCACCCTGGCGCTCGGCACGCTCAAGGCCGCGGTGACCAAGTACAAGCGAGATCGGCTTCGGGAAGAAGCCGGACTCGACCGTGTCACGAGCGAGAACGAGCAGTTCGGCATCGTCACCGGCGAGGCAGCCCGCGATTCCCGTTCCGGAACTGCGGGCGAGGTGCCGCGGCGCGGCGAGTCTGGCTGATTGGGCTCCCCACCCCTCCGGGCTCTTCAGCGGTCGCGGCGCTTCGCGCGAACGTGCTCGGCGAAGGCGCGCAGGTGCTCCTGAAGCCGTGGCCCGAAGCCGCTGATCGTCACCAGGGTTGCGCGCGCCTTGCCGACATTCGGCTGTATCGAGATCTCAGCGGTCACCCGCGGCAGGATCCCCTCTCGGCCTCCCAGCACGTACACCTGGTTCGGGCGGCCGGTTCGACCGGCGCGGTAACCACGCGCGCGGAAGAACTCGATCGCGTCAGCGAGGACATCCTCCGCCGCCGCGTGGGTGACCACCTTGCGCTGGAACGCCGTGCGGGCCATCTCATCGCTCAGTGCCTCGCGCTCGGCCTGGGTCGTGCCATTGCCAGAAGGGGTATACGGCGACGCTTCGCTCATCAGCAGGCTCCTGATCGACCTGGGTTTCCGGCTCCTGGCCGCCAGCGAACGACCTCAATCCTACCCGACGACCAGCAGTGCTGCGCATCTGACCACGCGAGGTGCAAGGTGTCGCAGCAGGCTCGCGCTTCTGTAAAATCTCAGCTAACCCTAGGCACCCCAGAACGGTGAAGTTGGGATGATGCGCAGCGGTTTGCTCTCCTGGAGATTAGGAATACTACTTTTGTTGGTATGCCTCGCTGGTCTCCCTGCCGGGATTCCGGTCCTCGCGCAGGCAGAAAGCTGCGCATCGAGCTCTCCGCCTCAAGGGGGATACCAGATCGAGCTCTGCATCGTGGAGCCTGCTGCGGGCACAACGCTCGAAGGCGTACGCCCGATCTCAGCCAATGTCACGGCGTCCGGTTCCGACCCGGGGGTCCGGCGCGTAACATTCTACCTCGATGGAGCGTACCTGCTGACCGACTACGAAGCTCCCTACGAGTTTCTCCTCCCCACGGATCGCTTCGTCGATGGGCCTCATCGCCTGGAAACCCAGGCACTGCTGCGCGACGACTTCGTATCGAACCGCGCGGCGATCACCGTGCACTTCCAGAACGGCATCACTGAACCCCCGGAGACTCAACCAGCTCCCTTCACACCCACGACCGGGCGGCCGCCGGAGCCTGGTCGACCGGTCATCGTCGCCGCTGTCGGCGACGGGGCCAGCGGTGAGACCGCCGCTCAGCAGGTCACCGATCTGATCGCGTCATGGAATCCCAATCTATTGCTCTATCTCGGAGACGTCTATGAAGAGGGCACGCCGGTCGAGTTCTACAACTGGTACGGCGTCGGCGATCGGTTCTACGGGCGTTTTCGCGAGATCACCAACCCGACAGTCGGCGACCACGAGCACGAGGGGGGTGTCGCCCCGGGCTACTACGACTACTGGGGCGCAGTTCCCGACGCCTATCGCTTCGAAGTAGCCGGATGGCGCATCATCAGCCTGAACTCAAATAAGCAGGTCACGCCCGGCTCTCCGCAGTACGGCTGGCTCGAGCAGGAGCTGCGCGATCATCCTGTGCCCTGCACGATCGTGTTCTTGCACCATCCCATCTACAGCATCGGGACACAAGGAAGTAGCTTGCGGGTGGAGGGACTCTGGCCGCTGCTGGTGCTGCACGGCGTCGACCTGGTCCTCAGCGGGCACGACCACAATTACCAGCGCTGGGTTCCGCTCGACAGCTCGGGAAACCCCTCGCCGACTGGGGTGACTCAATTCGTAGTCGGCACCGGAGGACACGGCATCCGGGCGTTCGCGGCTCACGACGATCGGCTGGCGAAGGGAATCGATGCCGTGCCGCTCGCCTTCGGCGCGCTCCGGCTGGAGCTTAACCCTGACGGCGCCCGGTTCGAGTTCATCAACGTGAACGGCCACGTGCTCGACTCGGGTTCGGTCCCGTGCCGGCCCGAGCAGGCCGACACGAGCGTGCCGGAAGCGCCGCAGGGTTTGGCCGCGATCCGGGTGGGGCCTAACCGCGTCGACCTCAACTGGAACACGACGACCGACAACGTGGGTGTCACGGGCTATGAGATCTACCGCAACGGGGTACTCGTAGCCACCACCGATACGACAACCACGTACTCTGACCTGAGCGTCGACGAGGGATCTGCTTACGCCTACACCGTACGTGCACGCGACGCAGCCGGCAACCGTTCTCCGGAAAGTGAGCCAGCAGTAGTCTCTGCGCAGGTGCCCGTCACCTGGTCCTTTCTCGACCGTGCCGGCACTCCGGTGAACCTGGAGCGCATCCAATCGATGACGCTCCGCAATAGCCAAGGCGAGCGCCTTGTGTTTACGGCCCAGCAGCTCCGCGAGCCACAGGATTTGGCATCCAGCCAGGTCGTCTTCGGGAACGGGACAGTATCCGAAGAGGATCTTCATTACACCGTGGAGGAAGTCATCGTCGACGGGAAGAACGTGCTCGCTCCGGGCCAGACGACTTTCACACCGCGCCGGGAACGAGAGTGGCAGATTGTCCTGGAGCTGCACCGCGTCCGGTTCCGGGTCGCTGACCGACTGGTTGGCTCGCCGCTCGCCGGGGTGAGGATGGCCATCGAATCCCCGGATGGCCATCTCACCGCACTCACAACCGGTCTACGGGGACAGGCGACGATCGAGCTTCCGCCTGGAGAATACCGGGTCATCATCGACGGGCCGCTGCTGGCCTCGACGAGGACGATCGTGGTCGATGGCCCGCTCTCGGTGGAGTTCGCGCTGTTCACCGTTCTGGACGTCGCGCTGCTTCTTGGACTCCCCGCGGCGGCAGCCCTTCTGATCGCCGCCCTTCTGGTCGGCCGGTTCCTTACCGTGCGCCAATCGCCCGCTCGTCCTTGGCGCCAGCGCTGATATCGGGGCCAGGCCTTCCCGCGCCCGGCCCCCTCAGTGGGGAGCAGGGATACGCGAGTTACGGCGAGTGACACCGCCGCATGGCGCCGGCCGCAATCGCTCAGCGATGAGTTGTCACCCCCACCTGCTGGCACATATCGAGCACGACGCAGACCGAGCAGCGAGGAGCTCGCCCGGCACACACATGCTTGCCGAAAGGCACCAGCAGCCGGTTGATCTCGACCCAGTATCGCTTCGGCAGCTTTTCCTCCAGCGCCGTCATGGTCTGCTCGGGCGTTCGGGTGCGCACATAGCCCCAGCGGTTCGTGACCCGGTGGACATGGACGTCCACCGCAATCCGCGGAATACCGCAGGCGATTCCGAGTACGAGGTTAGCGCACTTGGGACCGACGCCAGGCAACGAGCGCAGGAGCCGCTCGTCGCAGGGCAGCTCACCGTCATAGTCGGCGGCCAGCCGGCGGGCAATGGCATGGATCTGTCGCGCCTTCGGCTCGTGGAAGGTCGTCGTGAGGATCAACTGGTTGATTTCGGCCGGAGTCAGATGGGCCACGTCTCGCGCCGTGCGCGCCCGGCTAAAGAAGCGCCGGGCCGTCGGCACCGTGACTTCGTCGAAGGTACGTATCGAGATCATGCAGGCGACCAGCACTTCGAAGGGGCTGTCGAAACCCTCCTCGGCAAGCTGGAAAAGCGCCGCCGGGGGAAACGGCCGCACCGCTTCTCGGATGCGGCTCATCGCCTCGTCGATATCGAACGGTCGCTTGGTCGCCGACACAGTGCGCCTCGCGATGCCTGGCTCTCGATTGCCCGGCGATGGCATATGCCGGCTGCCAGTGAAGAGATGCCAGTTGTCAGTATAGATGATCGCAGGCACGAGCCGGACTCCGTCGGTACACTTGCAGGATCGTCAGTTCTCCCTCGCCCGCGTTGTGCTCCCAGACAGGAAGGAGCGTCGCGTGAAGTACGGCTTCCTGATCCCGACGGGCGATCCGCTGACAATCGCCGAGCTAGCAAGTGAGGCGGAGCTGGCCGGATGGGACGGCGTTTTCTACTGGGACGGCATCTACATCGGCGACTTCGAGACATACGATCCCTGGGTCGTGATGGCTGCCATGGCAATGAAGACCGAGCAGGTACGGATCGGCGCGATTGTTACCCCACCGGCCCGCCGGCGCCCGTGGAAGCTCGCGCGCGAGACGTTGACGCTCGATCACCTCTCAGGTGGCCGGCTGGTGCTGGCGGTCGGCCTCGGCGCGCTCGACGACGGCGGCTTCTCGAAGGTCGGCGAGCCAACCGATCGGCGGGTAAGAGCGCGTATGTTGGACGAGAGCCTCGAGATCTTGGTTGGCCTGTGGAGCGGGAAGCCGTTTGCCTACCAGGGTGAGTTCTATCGCTTCACTGAGATGACCTTCCTGCCTCAGCCGGTGCAGCGCCCGCGGATTCCGATCTGGGTCGTAGGCGCCTGGCCGAGTCGCCGCTCGATGGACCGCGCGCTACGCTACGACGGGCTGCTGGCTGCCGCGATCGGCGCTACCCCGGAAGGATTGCCCGGTGTGACCCCGGAGACGATCCGCGCGATACGGAACTACGTCGAGGCGCGCCGTGGCCAGCAGAGTCCGTTCGAGATCATTCATGAGGGCATGTCGCCGGGCGACGACCCGGCACAGGCAGCGAGCATCGTCCGGCCCTTCGCCGAGGCGGGCGCGACGTGGTGGATCGAGTCGCGGTGGTTGCCTCCCAACGAGCCGCCTGACCTGCTCCGCCGCATCCGCCAGGGCCCGCCCCGCATCGACTGAGTGAGGGGTTGTGAAACCGCACGTGTGACACCCCGCGATCCGGCGCGGCTGCCTCCAGCCATAGGCAACGCCACGCCGCGGTCGTATGCTTCAACCGATGCAGACCGCCGTCCAGCGATCCGCACAGCGAACCAGGGCGCAGCGCGTCGCCGCAGTCGAGTGGCTCGTAGCAGGGAGGAGAGGAACGTGGCAGACACGCGCCGCCAGCACTTGAAGCTCGCCAGCCGGGCTGTCCACGCCGGTGAGCGGCCAGGCCCGCGCGACTTCGTCCCCGTCGTTACCCCGATCTACCCTGGATCCACCTTCATCTACGAGGACCTCGACCAGATGGACGCCGCGCTCGGCGGGGCAGAGGGCGTGTTCGTGTATACCCGCTACGGCAACCCGACCACCCAGGCGCTCGAGACTGCGGTCGCCTCGCTGGAGGAGCAAGAGGCGGCCCTGGCCCTCGGCTCGGGCATGGCGGCGCTCAACGTCACGATCTTGGCGAGCGTTGAGGCCGGCGACCGGGTCGTCGCCTCGCGCGACCTCTACGGCCAGACCATCACGCTGCTCAATGCTATCTACAGCAGCCTGGGTGTCGAGACGACCTTCGTCGACGCGCTCGATCTCGACCAGGTGGAGCACGCGCTGGCCCGTGGCCGCGTCCGGCTGGTGCTCTGCGAGACCATCTCCAACCCGCTGCTCCGGGTGACGGACATCCCGGCGCTGGCGGAGCTCGCGCATCGCTACGGTGCCCGGCTGGCCGTGGACAACACCTTCGCCACGCCGTACCTCCTGCGTCCCGGTACGCTTGGCGCCGACTACGTGATTCACAGCGCCACCAAGTACCTGGGCGGGCACGGTGACGTCACCGGAGGCGTGGTCGCCACCACCGCCGATCGCCGCTGGGAGCTCAACGAGATCAACAAGGCGATCGGAAGCATCCTCGGGCCCTTCGAGTCCTGGCTGATCCTGCGCGGCATCAAGACCCTGCCACTACGGATGCAGCGGCAGTGCGAGAACGCCGCCCGCGTCGCCAGGTGGCTGGCGGAGCATCCGGCGGTCGAGCGGGTCTACTACCCTGGGTTGGAGATCCACGAGAGTCATCGCACCGCGCGGGAACTCTTCCCTAACGGCCTCTACGGCGCGATGGTCGCCTTCGACATCCGCGACGGCACCCGGGAGCGCGTCTTCCGGTTTCTCCGGGGGCTCCGACTGATCGTGCCGGCGACCACGCTGGGGGACGTCTATACCGAGGTGCTGTACCCGGTAATGGCCTCGCACCGCGGTCTCTCGCCCGAGCAGCGGCAAGCGATCGGCATCGGCGAGGGGCTGGTGCGTATCTCGGTCGGCATCGAGGACCCCGACGACATCATCGCCGATCTCGAGCAGGCCCTCGCACAGGTGTGAACGGCCGCGCTCCGCTTGACGACCTCGCAGAGCCGTGCTATCAGCAGGGCGCTGGAGTTCGGGCTGCGTGAGGAGGGCGAAGCGATGGCGGGAACGGCGAGCAAGGTGGCGGAGATCCGAGAGGCGATGCCGGCGGTCACCCGGCACGTCTACCTCAATACCGGCACCTACGGCCCCCTTCCCCTGGTCGCAGTCGAGGCGATGCGGGCCATGCAGGAGGAAGAGCTCGCCGACGGCCGGATCGTTCCCGAGCGCTACCCGAGGACGGTAGAGATCAAGCAGCAGGCCCGTGAAGAGGTCGCTCGCCTGCTCGGCTGCAACGCCCGCAACATCGCCCTCACCCGCCACACCACCGACGGCATGAATCTGGCGGTGATGGGGCTCAACTGGCAGCCGGGCGACGAGATCGTCACCACCGACATGGAGCACCCGGGCGGCCAGGGCCCGGTCTTCAACGTCGCCCGCCGCTACGGCGTGGTCGTCCGAACGGCGCGGTTGGGTGACGGCTCGGGAGACGTGGCCGACGCAATCGCGCGCCTGCTGACCCGGCGAACCCGCATGGTCGTCCTCTCCCACCTAACCTGGAACACCGGGGCAGTACTCCCGTTGGAGGAGGTGGTCGACCTAGCGCACCGCGAGGGGATCCTGGTGGCTGTCGACGGAGCCCAGTCAGCCGGCTCGATCCCGGTGGACGTGACCGCGCTCGGAGTCGACGTCTACGCCATCCCCGGCCAGAAGTGGCTCTGCGGGCCCGAGGGAACCGGGGCGGTCTACGTCTCCGACGCGGCGATGGACGTGCTGAACTTGACCGTGGTCGGCTATGCATCGCTGGCGATGGGCGGGCTGGAGATCACTGGCGGCTACCTGCTGCCGAAGGCGACTGCCGAGCGGTTCGAGGCTGGTGGCGTCAACCTGCCAGCGATCGCCGGCCAGGCGGCGAGCCTGGCCTGGATCCGCGAGTTCGTCGGCTACGAGTGGGCCTACCGCCGCATCGCGGAGCTAGGGCAGTACGCCTGGCAATCGCTCAGCGAGCTGCGCGGCGTTACCGTGCTCACTCCCCGCGATCGGATGGCCGGCCTGGTGAGCTTCACCGTCGAGAGGATCGACCCTCCGACCCTCGTCCAGAAGCTCTGGGAGCGCAACATCATCATCCGCTCGATCCCGCATCCGCCGTGCGCGCGGCTCTCCGCCGGCTTCTACAACAACGAGGAGGACATCGATCGCCTGGTACAGGCGATCGCCGAGATCTGCCGGGAGCTGTGAGTGCGTCGGGCCGTCGGTGGTGATGGGGGGAGCGCTCGCCTCCCCCCACTCCGCGAGTTGTCCCAGAACGTTGGGGTCGCGCACGAGGCGAGGATGCCCTCGCGCTGTCAGACCGGGAACAGCATCGCTGGAAGGCTCGATTCTCCCCCTTAGCCAGCCTGCCACGCACGAAGCCGCGCACTGGAGCGTCCGCTCACCTCTGGGAGATCACCGCGCTGCGCTCGCGCCGCGTCTGTCCGGGATCGCCCGGAAGACCCTCGCGCTAGGCCTGGCGTGGCTGGACCCGTCCAGTCGCCTCGGCGAACTCCCACACGCCCAACTCCGGCGGCGTCACGCCGATCGATGTCAGGATGGCACAAATCTGCCCACGGTGCTCGCTGCCGTGGTGCAGTGCCTGGGCCAGCACGACACCAGCAGGCACCTTGTAGTCGGTACCGTCGGGCCAGCGGATCACCAGGACCCGCTCGGCGTCGAACGGCTCGGCCAGGAAGCGTTCCCAGCGAGCGGCGAGTTCCTCGGTGCGCTCCGCCAGCGTGTCGAGATCTGGCCGCTCAGCAGCGCGGCGATCCCAGCTCGGCTCCACGCCGGTCAGGCGGACGAGGTAACTGGCATCGGACGACACGATGTGCCGCAGGGTATCGATGATGCTGCCGTACATTCCGATAGTCGTCGCACTCAATTGCTCCTCGGTCAACCCCCGGCAGATACGGATCAGCTCACGCGTTGCCCAGGTGTGATGGCGAAAGGCGTCGACCAGTCCGTCGTTCACGCTCTCCCCCTCTCGGATGCCAGCAACCGGCTGGTGAACAACCCGACCCGGAGGGTGAGGAGTATACCCTGAACCGGTCACCCGCGCTGGCGCGGGCACCGTCGTCCGTCCTGTTGCACGGCGAACGCGATGCCGAGGTGAGGACGAGCCGCCGCGCGCGTGGCGTCGTCGCGTCTGATCGATTGCATCCCTACGCTGGAGTCGTCCCGAGGCCTGTCCCGCTCTTCCGCTAGACCGGTGCAGCGTGAGAGGAGAGCCGGCCATGTAGCGGCAAGATCTAGTCTGGGGCTTCTGGAACGGCCCGACGGCCTGGATCGTGCTCATCGCCCACGTCTTCGGGGCCTGGAGCGCGCAGCCAGTCTACGACGCCGTCCGCACCGGGAACTGGTACGACTTCGGCTTGCTCGTCGGCGCCGGCTCCCCGTCCCTCGGGACACTGGGCACTCGCGGACGATCCAGCAGCCTCGGCCGCTAAGGTCAGCAGTGCGAACGACTGAGCAGCGCCCAGGGGGTAGAATGGGCTCGCACGGACGGCTAATCGCAGCCTCCTGCGAGGATCACCAGGCAGACGATGCAGACGCCGAGAGACGGGGACAGCATGCCGAGCGACCAAGGACAGCGCCGCCCCCAGCCACCGGTGTGGCCGGCTGGCCACCGAGCAGCGCTGATCGTCTCGATCGATGTCGACGGCGAGTACGGCGTCATCGCCCACCACGGCGCGGACGACTGGTACTGGCGCGCCCAGGCGCGTTACGACCTGGAGGCAGGCGTCTGGCGCCTGCTCGAGATCATGGCCGACTACGACGTCCAAGGCACCTTCTGCTGGGTCGGGCGGGCCGCTGAAGACCGGCCCGACGCAGTCCTGGCTGCCCACCGGGCGGGCCACGAGATTGCCACGCACGGCTGGGATCACCGCACCTATGCATCGATGTCACGTGAAGAGCAGCGCGAGGACTTGATCCGCACGCGCGACGTGCTCGCGAGCATCACCGGCTCGACGCCGGTGGGACACAAGTCGCCTTTCTGGCGCTTCAACGAGCACACGGTGCCGCTCCTCCAAGAACTGGGCTTCCGCTGGAACATGGATATCGCGGCTGGCGACCTGCCTGTCGCGATGCGGCCCCACCCCGAACTCCCGCCGGTGATCCAGTTGCCACCGTCTAGACTGTGGGACGACTACAGCTTCTTCGTGGACTGGGTGATGCCGCCGCGTCACGCGTTCGAGCTGTGGCGCGACGACCTGGATGTGCTGCGTGCCGAGGGCAAGCTGATGTGCCTGACGCTACACCCGTGGGTGGGTGGCCGGCCCGGTCCCTCGCGGGCGCTCACCCAGCTCCTGGACTACGCTATCGCTCTCGGAGACGTCTGGATTGCCCGCGCCGACCACGTGGCGCTCTGGTGGCAGGAGCGCGAGCGCGACCTCGCGGAAGAGAACCCGAGCTGACGCCGCCCACTCACATCGATTTGTCACCGAGGGGGTCACGTGACGTACACTTGCCCTGCCTCCGGAACAGCCACCTTCCGTTTCGCAAGGAAGGTGAGCTATCTGCCGCACGGTCGACTTCGGTGAGTGGAGTGCCCCGATGACCACAAGCAAGCGGACCCGGGCGATGCAGGCTGGAACGCTGATCGGCTCCGGCCTTATGGTCATGGCGCTGGCATTGAGTGCCTGCGGCACCAACCCTAGCGCGGGTGCCGTGCCGGAGGCGCCCACCGTCACGGCCGAAGCGGTCGTTGCGACCCCTGAGAGCTCTACCCCCACGCCGCAAGAGGCAGCGACGCCGACGCCCTCGCCCCAGCCCAGTCCCACAGTTGCGCCGACACCCGAACCGACCCCAACCACCGAACCCACACCGACGCCGACCCCGACGCCGGAACCATTGCCACCCTCGGCCTATCTCGAGCCGATGACGCACGCCTACCAGACCTGGAACAACTGTGCGGCGGTCTCGACATCCATGGTGTTGAGCTACTACGGCATCACTATGACGCAGCAGCAGCTCGGACCGATCTTCCGTCCCAACTCCGACGACAAGCACGTCGAACCGCCTCAGCTCGTCGCCTTTTTCCCACAGTACGGGTTACAGACGCGGATCGTCGAGGGCGGGTCGATCGAGGTCGTCAAGCGGCTCGTCGCCGCCGGTTTCCCGGTCATCACCCCGCAGTGGCTCGACCACAAGCCCGACGCAATCGGCCACTACCGCGTCGTACGCGGCTACGACGATAACCGCGGCGGACTCATCGTCAACGACTCGATGCTCGGCCCCGACGTTCTGATCCCATACGACGAGTTCGAGGAGCTCTGGCGGGCGTTCAACTACCGCTACCTGCCCGTCTACCGGCCGGAGGACGAGCCGCGAGTGCTCGCGATCCTGGGCGAGGACGCCGACCCTCAGCGCAACTACCAGCGCGCGCTCGCGCTGTTCCAGCGGCTGGCTGAGGAGCGGCCCGAGGACGCCTACGTCTGGTTCTCGATCGGCACCAGCTACTTCCTGCTCGGCGACTATCAGGCTGCCGTCCAGGCCTACGAGCGCGCCGAGGCCATCGGCCTGCCGCCCAAGATGCTCTGGTACCAGTTCTGGCCGGTCGCGGCCTACAACAACATCGGCAACCACCAGCGCGCGCTCGAACTCGCGACCGCTCAGATCGCGACCGCTGGCACCTTCGGCGAGATGCGCTACGAGCGCGGCCGGGCCTTCGAGGCGATGGGCAACCTCGACGCCGCTATCGCCGAGTACCGCCGCGCTCTTCGGGACGATGCCAACCTGTCCGTGGCCCGCGAGGCGCTGGCGCGGCTGGGAGCAGCGCCCTAGCGTGCCCGCCGACCCCGCAATCCGCCCCATCAACCTGGCCAGTGCCTACCTCGACCAGGCTTGACGCGACCGGCTCAACCGCTATGCTGGGCGCGGCGTGGTCGCGGAGGCACGATGCAGGCACCAGCGACAAGGCACCGCGTGGTCTGGGTGGCGTTCGCGTTCGGCATGGCGCTCTGCGGCGTCGGCATCCTGCTGCTCGTCGACCCTGGCCTCGCGGAGCGGCTGTACGGCCTTCGGGCTGAGGGTGGTGCGCGCTACACCTTCCACTACGTCGCCGGCGTGCGCGAGCTGTACGCTGGGATTGTCCTCGCGCTGCTCGCACTGCTGCGCGCCTATCGAGAAGTGGGAATCCTGCTGCTCGCCTCTGCGTTTATCCCAGCAGCCGACTTCCTCATCGTGGTGACGACGCCTGGGAGCGACGTCTGGTGGGCCGTTCTCACCCACCTCGCCGCGATTCCGGTCGTGCTCGCGCTGGGCACGTATCTGTTGCGTGTGTCGATGCAGGAGAGGGAGTGACCGATGCCTGGCGATCTGATCCTCGTCAACGGCCACGTGATGACCGGGCGGCTCGGCGAGAGCCGGCCATCCACCGGCATTGCCGTCTGGCACGGGCGCGTCGCGGCGGTCGGTTCCGACGCCGAGGTTCTGAGCTGGCGCCGCCCGGGGATCGAAGTAGTCGACCTGCGTGGGCGCACCGTCACGCCCGGCTTCAACGACGCCCACTGCCACCCGATCTCGGTCGGCTTGGGCTTGCAGGAAGTGGACGCGCGCACCCCGCCGAACGAGTCGATCGCCGACGTCGTGCAGCGCATCGCCGAGCGCGCCCGCCAGCAGCCGCCCGGCACCTGGATCGTGGCCCGCGGCTACGACCAGGCCCGCCTCCGCGAGAGCCGGCATCCCACCCGCCACGACCTCGACCAGGCAGCGCCAGAGCACAACGTCGTCCTGATCCGCGCCTGCGCGCACATCGGCGTGGCCAACAGCCGGGCGCTCGCCCTCGCCGGCATCACCGCCACCACTCCCGACCCGCCCGGCGGCACGATCGACCGCGACGAGCACGGCGAGCCGACCGGCGTCGTCCGCGAGACCGCGCTCCAGATGGTGCGCCAGCGAGTGCCGGAGCCCAGCGAAGACCAGATCGCCGAGGCGCTCGTACTCGCTGGTCGTCAGTTCCTCAGCGACGGCGTCACCAGCGTGGCTGAGGCTGGGATCCGCAAGCCGGAAGAGCTAGGAGCGTACCAGCGGCTGGCTCGCGAGCGCAGGCTGCCCGTCCGTACCACGCTGATGATGATGATCGGCGAGACGCTGGAGCCACTACTCGAGCTCGGCGTCCAGACCGGCCTGGGCGACGAGTGGCTTCGCATCGGCCCGGCCAAGCTGTTCCTCGACGGCAGCATCGGTGGGCGCACCGCGCGCATGTCGCAGCCATATCTCGGCGAGCCGGAGACCTGCGGCCTCTGGATGGAAGAGCCGGAGGTTATGAAGCAGAAGCTCCTCGCGGCCCACCGGGCGGGCTTCCAGTGCTGCGCCCACGCGATTGGCGATGCGGCCATCGAGCTGCTGCTCGACATCTACGAGGAGGCGTTGCGCCAGCACCCGCGCACCGACCACCGCCACCGCATCGAGCACTGCAGTATCCTGCGGCCCGACCTGATCGAGCGCATCCAGCGGCTCGGCGTCGTCCCGATCCCGGGCACGACTTTCCTCCACGACTTCCAGGAAGCGTATCTCACTGGTCTGGGCCGTGAGCGCCTCCGCTACGCCTACGCCATGCGTACGTTCTTCGACCGCGGCATCATCGCGGCGGCCAGCACCGACGCGCCTGTCTGCGCCACCAGCGCCATGCTCGGCATCCAGACGATGGTTACGCGCCGCAACGCGGCCGGCCACGTGCTCTGGCCGGAGGAGTGCGTCTCGCTCGAGGAGGCGGTGCGCGCCTACACCTATAACGGCGCGTATGCCACCTTCGAGGAGCGCGTCAAGGGGACGATCGAGCCGGGCAAGCTGGCCGATTTGACCGTCCTGGAGACCGACCTGCGCGCGGTCGAGCCGGAGGCGCTGGGCTCGGTGCGCGTCGACTTCACCGTCGTCGAAGGGGAAATCGTCTACCAGCGGCCCGGAGCTCGCTAGCACCCCTCGCTCCGGGCTGCGGTAGGATACCGGCGGAGGCTTCTGAGCGAAGGGAGGGAGCGTTGGCCGCCGACGTCGTGCTGATCAACGGCAATGTCTTGACCATGGACCCGGCGCGGCCGCGGGCACAAGCGATCGCCGTCTGGCGAGGCCGCATACTCCTGGTGGGAGACAACGACGCCGTTCGAGACGAGGCTGGCCCAGCGACGCGGGTCATCGACCTAGGCGGCAAGACGGTCTTGCCCGGCCTGAACGACAACCACTGTCACCCGATGGGCTATGGCTTCGCGCTGGAAGCGGTCGAGGCCTCGCCCTCGGTGGCCGCCAAGCTGGCCGACATCTTGGAGCGGTTTCGCCAGGCCGCCAGCAGCGCGGCCCCCGGCGCCTGGCTCCGTGGACGCGGTTACGACGACACCCGGCTCGACGTGCGGCGCCACCCTACCCGCTGGGATCTCGACCCGGTGACCGGCGATCACCCGGCCATCCTCACCCGTACCTGCGGCCACATGAGCGTGGTCAACAGCAAGGCGCTCCAGCTCGCCGGCATCACCCGCGACACGCCCGACCCCGAGGGCGGCCGGATCGTGCGCGACGAGCACGGCGAGCCGACCGGCCTGCTCCAGGAACGCGCCCAGGAGCTGGTGCGCCGGCTCATCCCGGAGCCCACTGTCGAGGACATCAAGCGTGCGCTGGTGGCCGCCGGCAAGCAGTTCCTGGCGATGGGCATCACCAGCGTGGCCGAAGCCGGCATCAGCAAGCCTGAGGAACTGCGAGCCTACCAGGAGTTGCGGCGCGAGGAGACGTTGCCCGTCCGCACCTACCTGATGATGCTGATCGACGACACGCTGGAGCCGATCGAGCGGCTGGGCCTGCGCACCGGACTAGGCGACGAGTGGCTCAGGATCGGCCCGCTGAAGTTGCTCCAGGACGGAAGCGGCGGCGGCCGCACGGCGCTGATGAGCGTCCCCTACCCCGGCGAGCCCGACAACTACGGCATCGCTGTCTACTCGCAGGAGCAGCTCGACGAGGCCTTCCTGCGCGTGGCCAGGCTCGGCTGCCAGGGAGCGGCGCACGCCATCGGCGACCGCGCCATCGAGATGATCCTGACCGCCTACGAGCGCGCGCTCGCCGCGTATCCCCAGCCCGACCCGCGGTGGCGCATCGAGCACTGCGGGCTCCTGCGGCCCGACCTTCTCGACCGGATGCAGCGACTCAACGTGCTGGCCGTGCCCCAGCCGTCGTTCGTCTACTATCTCGGCGACTCCTACCTGCGCAACTTCACCGAGGACCAGCTCGCGCTATCGTACCCCTGCCGGGCCTGGCTCGACCGGGGCATCGTGGCGATCGGTAGCTCCGACACGCCGGTCGTGCCAGCCCATCCCTGGGTCAACATCCGGTCGGCGGTGACCAGACTGACGCAGGACGGCCAGCGCATGGGGCCGGAGCAGGGCGTGAGTGTCGACGAGGCGCTGCGGATGTTCACGGTCAACGGGGCCTACGGCTCCTTCGAGGAGCGGATCAAGGGCTCGATCACGCCGGGCAAGCTCGCCGACCTGATCGTCATCGACCGCGACCCCCGTGAAGTCGCCCCGGAAGAATTGCATGCGATCCGGAACGAGCTGACGATGATCGACGGCAAGGTTGTCTACGAAGCGTAGGACGGCCCATGACGTGGAGGGAGGTGCAGCATGGCAGTCACGGTTCGCTACCTGGGGCATGCGGCCTTCGCGCTCGAGGCCGGAGGCAAGCAGGTGCTGATCGACCCCTTCCTGACCGGAAACCCGACGGCGACCGCCAAGCCTGAGGACTTCGACCCGGTAGCCATCCTGCTCACGCATGCCCACGACGACCACGTGGGTGACTCGGTCGCCATCTCCAAGCGCACCGGAGCACCGATCGTCGCCACGTTCGAGCTCGGCACCTACCTGGCCCAGCAGGGCGCGCAGACCATCGCCGCCAACCACGGCGGCACGGTCGCCTTCGACGGCGGGAGCGTGAAGCTCGTCCCCGCCTGGCACACCTCGAGTCACACCGAGCGGTTCCTCGCCCCGGGCGTGCCGGCCGGTCTGGTCGTGCGGTTCGGCGGCAAGACCATGTACTTCGCTGGCGATACGTGCCTCTTCGGCGATATGGCTCTGATCGGCGAGGAGGGACTCGACTTGGCCGTCGTGCCGATCGGCGACTTCTACACCATGGGCCCGGCCGACGCCGTGAAGGCGGTCAAGCTGCTCAAGCCCGGCGTGGTGATCCCCTGCCACTACAACACCTTCCCGCCGATCCAGCAGGATCCCCAGGCGTTCAAGCGCGAGGTCGAGGCTACGACCAGCGCGCGCTGCGTCGTGCTCCAGCCTGGAGAGCAGTTCGTCCTGGAGTGAGACGAGCAGTGGGATTTGCTGGCTGCCCTGGGGCAGACCGCGCGGCCTGTCCCAGGGCAGTGCCGGCTCGCTCACCGCAGCCGGCCACGATGCCGTCGATGCCCGGCAGCGCTGACGCGGGGCCGCGGGAGCGGGTACGATATGTCACTGGGCTGCCGGTCGCCTTATCCGACCGCCCATGCAAGACCGAGACCGCGAAGGAGGAACTGGAGCATGCCGAGCCGTCATGAAGCCTGGGCGCTCGTCACCGAGTACACCACGCAGCCGCACCTGATCCGCCACATGCTGGCGGTCGAGGCGGCGATGGTCGCCTATGCCAGGCGGTTCGGCGAAGATCCAGAGCTCTGGGGGCTGGTCGGCCTGCTCCACGACTTCGACTACGAGCGCTACCCGAACATCAGCGTCGAAGGGCACCCGGTCGTGGGCTCGCGCATCCTGCGCGAGCGCGGCTACCCCGAGGAGGTGATCCGCGCTATCCTCAGCCACGCCCCGGAGGTCACCGGTATCCACCCCGAGAGCCTGATGGAGCGCGCGCTCGTGGCCGTCGACGAGCTGACCGGCTTCCTGGTGGCAGTCGCGCTCGTGCGGCCGACCAAGAGCATCCTCGATGTCGAGGTGCGCAGCGTCAAGAAGAAGTGGAAGCAGAAGGAGTTCGCCGCGGCCGTCGATCGAGCCGAGATCGAGGCGGCGGCGGCCGCGCTCGGCGTCCCGCTCGACGAGCACATCCAAACCGTGCTCGATGCGATGAAGGAGATCGCGAGCGAGCTCGGCCTGGAACGCCAGCCGGTGCAGGCCTGAGCAGCACTGCCACGTCGCGGCCGAGGTCTCCCGGGCTCATCTGCGCTCGTCACACCCTGACGCTCAACTACATCGGTGCCATGCGCACAGTTTGTGAAGCTGTGCGCAAATATGTGGTAAGATCAGCCAGGATGAGAGCCGAGCGGTGCGCGCCTCGCAACGGCCGGCGGGCTCCGTGGTTCGGTCGCCCGCTCATTGGCTGAGCGAGTGACCTCTGATCAATCCAGCGGGTGCAGCCGGATCGTCGTGACGCTTCAAATTTGTGGACCGCATCGAAGTTGCGGGATCGCGAGGACAGCGTTGACGGCTGCGGAGAGGACCGCGAGCGTATGGCTGTAGGAAGCCCAGCACGCCTGGTGACCGTCACGATCAACGGGCAGCAGTACACGGTGCCCGAAGGGATGACCATCCTCGAGGCGTGCCGGATGGTCGGCATCGAAGTGCCCAACCTCTGCTACCAGCCGCTCCTTCGCCCCTGGGGCTCCTGCCGCATCTGCACGGTCGAGATCCTCGGGCGCCGCGGCGGTCTGGTCGAATCCTGCGCCGCGCAGGTGCGCGACGGCATGGAGATCTCGACCGACTCGCCGGCCTGCGAAGAGTCGCGCAAGTTCGTGCTCCAGATGTACCTGGTCGACCACGCCCTCGACTGCCCCACCTGCGACAAGTCGGGCGAGTGTTATCTGCAGGACAACACCTACTACCACAACGTCTACGCCAACCCTTACCGGCGGCCCAAGATCGCGGGCCCGTACAAGCACCTCAGCGACCTCATCGACTACAAGTGGGAGCGCTGCATCATCTGCTCCCGCTGCACCCGCGTCTGCGACGAGGTGATCGGCGTCACCGCTATCGAGGTGTTGAAGCGCGGGCTCGAAGCCGAGATCGGCACGGCCTACGGGATGGACTTGCGCGATACCACCTGCACCTCCTGCGGCATGTGCATCGCGGTCTGCCCGGTCGGCGCGCTGACCGACCGCAAGTTCGCGCATCACCCCTGGGAGCTGGACGCCACCGAGACGGTCTGCGGGTTCTGCGACGTGGGCTGCACGCTGAACGTCGAGCACAACCGGGGCCTGGTGCGGCGCGTCACCCACCTTTGGGAGCGGGGCGTCAACTACGGCTACACCTGCGTCCGCGGCAAGTGGGGCTACGAGCAGGTGCAGCACCCCGACCGGCTGGAGACGGCCATGGTGCGGCGAGGCGACGAGCTCGTCGCCGTGCCGCTGGACGAGGCGCTCGACCTGGTCGCTGAGCGGCTGCGCCGGTACCAGGGCGACCGCTTCGCGGCCCTCGCCTCGCCGGACAATACCAACGAGGAGAACTACCTGCTCCAGCTCTTCACCCGCGCGGTGATGGGCACCAACAACATCGACCGGCTGGCGACACGGTCGCAGGGCGCGGTCGACCGGGCGCTGCTCGACTCCTTCGGGCTTCCGGTCAGCACCAACTCGGTGCAGGAGATGTTCACCCACTCGGCCTGCGCGCTGGTGGTGGGCCCGAGCATCGGCGATAGAGCGCCGGTAGCCAGCTACTGGCTCTACTGGTCGCGCAACTACCGTGAGACTAAGACGGTCGTCATCAGCCGCGACGATTACCCGCTGTGCCACCGCGCCGAGGTCTGGATCCGGCCACCTGAGGGCACCGAGGCAGCGGTGATCAACGCGATGGCGCGGGTCATCCTCGACGAGGGGCTGGCCCGGCCCGCTGTCCAGAGCTCCACCTTCCAGGAGTGGGTCGCCTCGCTGCGCGACTACGAGCCCGAACGAGTCGCGTCAGCCACGGGCATCCCCATCGAGAAGATCCGGCGCGCGGCACTGTTGTACGCCACTGGCGGCCGCGGCACTCCAGGGACGCCGGGCGACGAGGGATACCCGCCCAGCGTCATCTACCACACGCTCGCTCACCAGGACGGGGACGTCTACGCGGCTGCGGTCGCGCTCAACAACCTGGCGCTCTTGACCGGGAACGCCGGGCGGCCAGGGGCGGGGGTCATCGCCTTCCGCGGCCCGGCGAACGCCCAGGGCACGCTGGATATGGGGTGCCACCCAGCGTTCCTGCCTGGCTACCGGCCAGTGAGCGACCGCGAGGCCCGGCGGCAACTCGAAGCGGCCTGGCTGCCGCGCTGGAGCGCTACGGTGGTGGACGGCTTCGAGCCGCTGCGGGCCTTGCCGGCCACGCCCGGCTCGAGCCTGGAGCAGATGATCGAGGCGATCGAGGCCGGCCAGATAAAGGCGATGTACGTGGCGGGCTCCAGTCACGAGTTCGCGCCGCCGATCGAGCCGAGACTGCTCTCGGCGCTCGAGAAGCTCGAGTTCCTGGTCGTCGAAGAGTGCTTCCCGAGCCCGCTCACCGAACGCGCGCACATCGTGTTGCCCGCCGCGATGTTCATGGAGAAAGACGGCACCTTCACCAACGCCGACCGCACCGTACAGCGCCTCCGGCTCGCAGTCGACCCGCCGGGGGATGCCCGACCGAGCTGGTGGCTGATCCAGGAGATCGCCCGCCGGCTGGGCTACCAGTTGGCCTTCAGCCACCCGTCGCTGGTACTCCAGGAGGTCACCCACCTCACGCCGATCTACCGGGGCATCATCTTCCCGCGGCTGGAGCGCGGCCCGCTGACTTGGCCGGTACGCGGGCTGGCCGGGCCGGCCGAGGGCGCCGTGCGGCTCGGTGCCACCGTCCCCGGCGGCGGCTGGGCCATCTGGATGGAGCAGGCGTTCGGCGGGGTCGAGAGCGCACTGCAGTTCGACGACGGGCTCTCCCGCGAGCGCGTGCGCTTCGTGATTGCCGAGCAGGCAACCCGCACGGACGAGGAGCGCTGAGATGCTCGACGACATCAAGGGCTTCCTAGTCACCCTCCGCCACCTCTTCAAGCCGAAGGTGACCATCCAGTACCCCGAGCAGAAGCGCCAGATGGCGCCCCGTTTCCGAGGCCTGCCGGCGCTGCGCTCCGATCCCGAGACCGGCGAGGCCCTCTGCGTCGCCTGTGGTCTCTGCGCCCGCATCTGCCCCACAAGCTGCCTCGAGATGCACGTCGTGCCCTCCGAGGAGGGCGACCGCGAGCTGGGCGAGTTCATCCTGCGGGCCGGGCGCTGCATGTTCTGCGGTCTCTGCGCGCAGGTGTGCCCGGTCGACGCCATTACCATGAGCGGCGAGTACGAGCAGTCGGTGATGGATCGCGAGGGGCTGATCTACGTCAAGACCGAGCTGGCGGCCATCGGCTCCCAGCGTCCCACCTGGTGGGATGCCGCCTGAGCCGCGCGGCGGGAGCTGCTCGCGCCGTGGCAGGAGACCGATCCCCGGACGGAACGGCTGGTCTGCATCTGGCCCGAAGGCAAGGGGCCGAGGGCGTCCCGCCCGCAAGCGTCCATCGGGGGATGTGGCTGAGAGACCGGGGCTGAGCGAAACGCGGAGGGGGAAGAGCGATGCAGGTGGCGGATGTGCGGATTGAGCGGGACTCGCTGGGCGAGGTACCGGTGCCGGTCAACGCGCTGTACGGCGCGCAGACGGCGCGAGCAGTGGCCAACTTCCCGATCAGCGGGCTCCGGCCTCACCCCGACCTGATCGTTGCGACCGCCCAGGTCAAGCTGGCGGCCGCGCGGGTCAACTACCGGAACGGCCGGCTCACCGCTGAGCAGGCCCGGGCAATCGAGCAGGCAGCCCAGGAGATCCTCGACGGGCAGTGGCACGAGCACTTCGTGGTCGACCCCTACCAGGCCGGCGCCGGTACCTCCCACAACATGAACGCCAACGAGGTGATCGCCAACCGGGCCAACGAGATCCTCGGCGGCCGGCGCGGCGAGTACCGGCCAGTCCACCCCAACGACCACGTCAACCTCGGCCAGTCGAGCAACGACGTAATCCCGACGGCTAGCCGGCTAGCCCTGTTGCGGGCCACCCCGCGCCTGGTGGAGGCGCTGCGCCTCCTCGGCGAGGCGCTTTGCCGCAAGGCCCAGGAGTTCGGCAACCTGACCAAGACGGGCCGCACGCACCTCCAGGACGCCGTGCCGATCCGGCTGGGCGATGAGTTCTCGGGCTACGCCTCGGCGATGCGCCGGGCTGCCGAGCGCGTCGCCGAGGCCCGGCGAGCGCTGACCGAGCTGAACCTGGGGGCAACCGCCCTCGGCACCGGGATCAACGCATTTCCGGGCTACCGGGCACAGGTGGCCGCCGAGCTGTCCGCGATCACCGGCTTCGAGCTGCGGCCGGCGCACAACACGTTCGAGATTACCCAGAGCCACGCCGACTTCGCCCATCTCTCCGGCGCGATCCGTAACGCCGCGCTGGAGGTGATCCGCATCGCCAACGATATCCGGCTGCTCGGCTCGGGGCCACGCGCCGGGCTGGGCGAGATCGTCCTCCCGCCGGTCCAGCCTGGCTCCTCGATCATGCCGGGCAAGGTCAACCCCTCGATTGCCGAGATGGTCAACATGGTGGCCTTCCAGGTCGTCGGCTACGACCACGCGGTCTCGCTAGGAGTCCAGGCGGGGCAGCTCGACCTCAACGTGATGACGCCGCTGATCGTCTACAACCTGCTGTGGGCGAACGACATCCTGGCCAACGCGCTCACCGTGTTCCGCACGCGCTGCATCGAGGGCATCCAGGCGAACGAGCGGCGTCTCAGCGAGCTGGCCCACGGGAGCATCGCGCTGGCAACCATCCTCACGCCCCAGATCGGCTACCTCCGGGCTGCCGAGATTGCCAAGAAGGCCTGGGAGACCGGCAAGACCGTGCGCGAGGTGGTCGTTGAGGAGGGGATCCTGAGCGAAGCCGAAGCCGCCGAGATCCTCGACCCCGTCCGGATGGCGTTACCGCAGGATCCGGACGCCAACCGCTGCTGAGAGGGAATCGGTTATCATCGGGGACAGCGAGACCTGTCATCCCACGTCCAGACGAACGGAGGGCCAGCGATGGCGCGCGAATACCCCTTCTACTGTGCCGGTGAGTGGCGCACCTCGTCCGACCGCCTGGAGATCCGCAATCCGTACAACGACGAGCTAGTCGGCGTGACCTACAACGCGACCGACCAGGATCTGGAAGACGCGATCGTCGCCGCGCAGCGGGCCTTCGAGGTCACGCGCAAGCTCCAGGGCTATGAGCGGGCCGAGATCTTGCAGCGCATGGCCGATGGCCTGCGCAAGCGGCAGGAGGAGATCGCCCGGCTGATCGCGATGGAGGCAGGCAAGCCCATCCGTGACGCGCGGGTCGAGGCCGCCCGCGGAGTCTTCACGCTGCAGACGGCGGTCGAGGAGGCCAAGCGGATCGGCGGGGAGACGATCCCGCTCGACCTGATGCCGTACTCCCAGGGCCGCTTCGGGATCACCCGCCGCTTCCCGATCGGCCCGATCGCCGGTATCTCGCCGTTCAACTTCCCGCTCAATCTGGCGCTCCACAAGATCGCCCCGGCCATCGCCTCGGGCAACACGATCGTCCTCAAACCGCCCAGTCGCGATCCCTTGACCATGCTCACCTTCGCCGAGATCGTGGAAGAGGCGGGCGTACCTAAGGGCGCAGTCAGCATCATGCCGATGGACCGCAAGGTCGGCGACCGGCTGGTCACCGACGACCGCTTCAAGCTGCTCACGTTCACCGGCTCGCCCGACGTCGGCTGGGACTTGAAGGCGCGTGCCGGCAAGAAGAAGGTGGTGCTGGAGCTCGGTGGCAACGCGGGCGTGGTCGTCGACCGGACGGCCAACCTCGACGTGGCGGTGCCTCGCATTCGCGTGGGCGCCTTCGCCTACGCCGGACAAGTCTGCATCTCGGTGCAGCGCGTCTACGTGCACCGCTCGCGCTGGGACGAGTTCGTCGAGCGCTTCCTGGCCGAAGTCCGGCAGATGAAGATGGGCGATCCGCTGGACGAGTCAACCGACCTCGGCCCGATGATCGATGATAAGGCGGCCAGGCGCACGCAGGACTGGGTGGAGTCGGCGGTCGCCGAGGGCGCGAAGATGCTGATCGGCGGGAAGGCCGAGGGGCGCTTCTTCCAGCCGACGGTGCTGGTGGACGTGCCCAAGACCAGCTTCGTGTGCAGCCGCGAGGCGTTCGCGCCGCTCGTGAACTTGTGGCCGTTCGACGACTTCGAAGAGGCGCTGGCCGAGGTCAACGACTCGGTGTATGGCCTGCAAGCGGGCGTCTTCACCTCGAGCCTGGAGCACGCGCTGCGCGCCTTCGAAGTGCTGGAAGTCGGCGGCGTGATCATCAACGACGTTCCGACCTTCCGGGTCGACCACATGCCCTACGGCGGCGTCAAGGACTCGGGGCTGAGCCGCGAGGGCCTGCGCTATGCGATCGAGGACATGACCGAGCCGCGCCTTCTCGTCTTTAATCGCGTGCCTGACACGTTCGCCTGATTCGCGCCCGAACTCGCTCGGTCTGTCCGTGCCCGGCGCCCGGAACCCCGCGCGCCGGGCGTCCGCATCTAGTCCAGTATCTCGCGAGACGGGCTGCAAAGGGATGGAGGAGGCGCGTGGACGATCGGATGCCCCCGGATGAAGAGCTGCGAAACAGCGACGCCTACTACCACGTCGTGCTCGAGCGCATCCCACCGCGAGCCGAGCCGGCGTTCGAAGCGCAGGAGATGCAGGAGCGCGTCTGGGGACGCACCTGGGGCGTGCACAACGACGTCGGACGGCTACGTCTCTGTGTCGTCCACCGTCCCGGCGACGAGATGACGGTCATCGACCCACGCAAGTACGACTCGACGATCGCCGCCCTGATCGACGACGACGAGCAGTGGTACTGGCGCGACCGGCAGGGACCCGACATCGCCCGGATGCAGGCCCAGCACAACGGGCTGGTCGCGGCGTTGCGGAGCGAAGGGGTCGAGGTCGTCTACGTGGACGGGCCGCCCGGCGACCCGAAGGCGGTCTTTACTCGGGATCAGGCGATCGCCGTCAAAGGGGGAGCGGTCATCTGTCGTATGGGGCCGGTCGGCAGCCGGCCGGGGTATGGTCGGCGTGGCGAGGAAGCCTATATGACGCGCCTCATCGCGGGTCTCGGCATGCCGATCTTGCGCACGATCCACGGCACGGGTCTGCTCGAAGGCGGATCGTTCTGCTTCCTGAACGAAACCACGGCCGCCGTCGGCATGTCGTTCCGCCAGAACGAGGCCGGAGTCCGGCAGATCGAGCAGGTGCTAGCTGAACAGGGTGTCCGCCTCGTTCGCGTGCCGCTGACCGGCCACTCCTTGCACCTCGACGGCTGCATCGTCATGGTCGACTACGACAAGGCGATCGTGAACGTCACGCGCTTGCCGTACTGGTTCCTCGACCTCTTGACGGAGCTCGGGATCCAGGTGATTCACGTCTGGCCAACGGAGCAGAAGGCGGTCAACTGCCTGGCCGTCCGTCCCGGACGGGTCATTATCGCCGCTGGCTGCCCGCGAACGGTCGAACGCCTGCACCGGGCCGGTATCGAGACGATCGAGATCCCCTACGACGAGGTGCACAAGAACGGTGGAGGGATCCACTGCTCCACCTTACCGCTCGTGCGTGACCCGTAGCCCGGCCAGGCCGTGATCCAGCGGGCGGTCGCGCGACCCGTCGTACGCACCCAGCTCGGGCGCGCTGCCCCGGCGCTCGAGCTGCAGAAGCGCCTTCTTGCGCTCGATCCCCCAGCGGTAGCCGCCGAGCCCGCCATCCTCGCGCACCACCCGGTGGCAGGGGACGACCAGCGCGACCGGGTTAGCCGCGCAGGCACGCGCGACCGCCCGCGCCGCCGACGGCTGGCCGATGGCCTCGGCGACTTGCCGGTAGGAACGAGTGGAACCGCGAGGGATCGCTCGCAGTGCCTCCCAGACCCGGCGCTGGAAGGCCGTGGCCTGGACGTCGAGCGGCAGATCGAGATGTGGCTGGTTGCCCTCCAGGTAGTCGAGCAGCTCCCGCACCCAGCGGCCCAGCGCGGCTTCGTCGCGCTCGATCTGCCCGGCCGGGAACTCCCGCCGGAGCGCGTCCTCCAGCTCGAGCTCGGAGTCGCCCAGCCGGACGGCGCAGATCCCCCGCTCGGTCGCTGCCACCAGCAGGTAGCCGAGGGGGCATGGCACCACCGAGTAAACGATCGTGGCGCCGCCACCGCCTCGCCGATATGTCCCGGGCGTCATGCCGAGGGTCATGCCCACCTCCTCGTACAAGCTGCTGCTCGCACCGTAGCCGGCGCCGTAGAGCGCGCCGGTCACCGAGTCGCCGCTGCGGAGCTCGCGGCGGAGACGTTCCTGCCGACAAGCATCGGCGTACTGGCGCGGCGTCACGCCGGTGATCCGCTTGAACAGGCGATGCAGGTGGAAGGGGCTGACGGCGAACTGCTGGGCCAGCTCCTTCAAGGTGGGCAACTCCCCATCCCATTCTTCCAGCGCCCGGCAGACACGCGCGACCAGCTCCAGGTTCGGTTCGGGTAATCTGGCCTGATTGGGGTGGCAGCGACGGCATGGCCGGAAGCCGGCGCGCTCCGCCTCCTCGGGACGAGCAAAGAACGAGACATGCTCGCGCCGGGGACGCCGCGCCGGGCAGGAAGGCCGGCAGTAGATTCCAGTGGTGCGCACCGCGAAGACGAACCGCCCGTCGAACCGGCGATCTCGCTCCAGCACCGCGCGCCACAGGCGTGCCTGGTCAGTTATGTCCCGGGCTTCAGCCGCACCGCGCGTTTCATCAGTCCCGTCGCCGGCTTCCCGGGAAGCGGGGACACTCGTCCCGGACGCGCGCATCGATCTCGCCATCGTGTCACCTCGCTCAGGCCTCGTCCCGTTCACACCTCGAAGCCTAGCGCGGCGACCTCGCGAGCGCTATCGGAAGGTTGCGCATCAAAAGTGGCTGCCTGTGCGGCGATACTATCCGGCCACCAGGCTGCGCAAGACGCGCAGGTTCTCGACATCTTCGTGGAGATCCGGGCTCTTCTCGGTCTCCAGCAGCGCGGGATGCTCGCGGAAGCGGGGGTCGTTCACGAGTTGGCGAAAGCCGTCGAGACCGATCTTTCCCTTGCCGATGTGCTCGTGGCGATCGACGCGCGAGCCGAGGTCGCGCTTGGAGTCGTTGAGGTGGAACACGAGCAGCCGGTCGAGCCCGAGAACGCGGTCGAACTCCTCCATCGTAGCGGCATAGCCCTCCGGCGTGCGCAGCTCGTAACCAGCGGCGAAGACGTGGCAGGTGTCGAAGCAGTAGGCCACCCGTTCCGGCTCCCGGACGCGCTCGGTAATTGCCGCGAGCTGCTCGAAGCGGTAGCCCAGGCTCGTACCCTGGCCGGCCGTGACCTCGAGCAGCGTCTTCACCTGGTAGCCCGGCAAGTCGTCGTGCAGCCGGTTGAGCGCCTCGGCAACGCGGCGGATCCCGGCCTCTTCGCCGGCCTCACCGCAGGAACCCGGGTGAGTGACCAGGTACGGGATGCCGAGCAGCTCGCACCGCTCCAGCTCCTCGCGGAACGCCGCGATCGACTTCTCCCAAAGCTGGTCGTCCGGGCTGGCCAGGTTGATAAGGTAGGAGTCGTGCGCGACCACCGATCGGATGCCGGCCTCCTGGAGCCTAGCACGGAAGCGCTCCACCTCGTCGGGCGCGATAGGACGCGCCCTCCACTGGTTGCTGCTCTTGGTAAAGATCTGCACCGCGTCGCAACCGACCTGGACTGCGCGGTCAACCGCTTTGTCGAACCCGCCAGCGATCGACATGTGCGCGCCGAACAGCACTGCCCAACTCCTCCTACACATCACACCTATCGCCCACCTGGCCCGGTAAGAACGGAAGCGGACTCAGGGCAATCCTCGCCGTCCCCTAACGGCGGCGACCAGCGTAGCCGGCTTCCTGCCAACAGGCCTCTCGATCAGCGCACCCTGCTCGCGCCATGGAGCGCCGCAGCGAGCCGCTTCCGGTCCGAACCGACCACAACCTGGTTATCGATGAGAACGATCGGACGACGCAGCAGTGTCGGCTCCTGAACCATCAGGTCGATCAACTCATCTTCGCTGACCTCGCGCTCAGCCAGGCCGAGCGCCTGGTAGGCCCGGCTGCGCGTCGAGAGCAGGTCACGGGGCGAGAGACCCGTGCGCTGGAGCAGCTCCACCAGCTCCTCGCGTGTGAAGCGCTGGCTGAAGTAGTCCCGACGACGATAGGGCACGCTCTGCTCTCTGAGGAACTCCTCAGTCTTCCGGCACCCTGTTCAGGTCGGGTGCACGTAGATTTCGACCACCTCCAGTTGGTTGCTGTCCCTCTGGGCCATCTCGGCTCCCTTCGCTCCAGCCTGGATCGCAGCGCAGGGCTCATAGCCTGCCGGACCAGCCAACAGCATCGGAGTGTAGCCACTACCAGGCTTGCCGTCATCCCTGGACGTGCTCGTGCTCGAGTCCGCATCGAGCAGCCCCGCAGGCACCCTGCTCACACGAAACTTGACAGTATTTCCTCACCTGTGCTTAGCTTTCCGGCGATTCGACGTTCGAGCGAATCAATGGGCTGAGCAGCGGGGCGAACACGCGGCCCCGCTGGGAGTGAAAGAGGAGAGCGTCAATGGCACAGACACCGCATGAGCGCCACGAGACCGTGCGCGAGTACCGCGAGGGGCCTGCCGCGTATGCGGGTGGGGAGGAGCGTGAGCACTACGAACACGTCGTGCAGGATGTCGCGGCTGAGCACAACATGATGGTAGCGCGCATCGCGCAGCTTATCTGGACGCTCACAGGAATTCTGCTGGGATTGATCACCCTGCGGATTCTGCTCAAGCTGATCGCGGCGAACCCTGGCAACGCCTTCGTACGCATCGTCTACGACATCACCGACCTCTTCGTGGCTCCGTTCGTTGGCATTACCGCCAACCCCACGAGTGGGTCCGTCGAGCTGGACGTGGCGGCGATTATCGCCATGATCGTCTACGCGCTGGCGGCCTGGGCCATCGTACGTCTCCTGTGGGTGCTCTTCGCCCGGTCTTCGGCCCGGAGCGTCTCGCGCGTGGATCGCACCGTGACGCGGCAGGACGAGGTCTAGCGATCGCTGGAGCAAGGGGCTGATACCTCGCGAGCCGGCTGGACATACGCCACACGAGCGGGGCTGCCTTGGCTCGGTAGCCCCGCTCTCTGCCGGGCACCAGCCGCTCGCGGACTCAAGGGAATACTGGGCCAGAATTCAGGTGGCTGGACCCCGGCAGCCACGGAGGCGATGCTGGGCGAGACGCGCCACCTTCCCTACAGCCGATCGAGGCTCTTGCTCTGCCCATCCCCATTCGGCAAGATCACAAGCGGCCTCCAGGTGCCGGCCACGGGGTCGGAATGGGAGGGTGGGGCAACGCAGATGCGCACCTTGATAACTGGTGGAACAGGGCAATTGGGACGGGCACTCGCCCGGCTCGCGCCTGCCGGCATACAGGTCATTGCCCTCGGCTCGCACGCGTGCGACGTCACGGATCCAGCGGCGGTGCGCGCGGCTGTCGAGACGCACCGGCCGGATCTGATCGTCCACTGCGCGGCCATGACCGATGTCGACGGCTGTGAGCGGGACCCGCGACGCGCCTGGCAGGTCAACGCGCTCGGTACCCAGCACGTCGCCGCGGCGGCGGTAGAGGCCGGGGCCCGGCTGGTCTATATCTCCACCAACTACGTGTTCGACGGCGAAGCCGAGGAGCCGTACCACGAGTTCGCCCGGCCGAACCCGATCAGCATCTACGGGCAAACCAAGCTCGCCGGCGAGGAGATCGTGCGGGCGCTGTTCCCCCGGCACTACATCGTCCGCACGGCGATGCTCTACGACGAGACCGGTCGCAACTTCGTCAACACTATGCTCCGTCTCGCCTGCGAGCGCCCGGTACTCAGGGTCGTCGCCGATCAGTTCGGAAACCCGACCTATGCGGCTGACCTCGCTGAGGCGATCTGGCGTCTCGTTCGGTACCCCGCCTACGGCACCTATCACCTGGTGAATGACGGGCAGGCTTCCTGGTTCGACTGGGCGTGCGAGACGCTCAGGCTGGCGGGGCTGTCGACACCGGTCGAGCCGATCCCAGCCAGCGCCTACACCCGCCTGGCGCGCCCGCCACGGAACGGCGTCCTGGCCAGCCTCGCCGCGCCCGCGCTGGGCATCACCTTACGGCCCTGGCAGGACGCCCTGAAGCGCAACCTCGATCGCCGGGCGCGACTGCCAGAGCCACCAGGTACCGCTTGAGCGCTCGCTCCGTCGAGTCGTGACAGCCGAGCATGGAATCTGGTCGAAGGCTCGGAGCGTAGCCTCGCTGGCTCGGGTCATGCCCCCCGGGCCGCCAGGCGCTGTCACACCAGAACGACCGGGGGCCGTGAGCACCAAGTGGCTACCATCTGGCCAGGGAGTGACCTTCCTCGTCGGGGCAGAACCCTTCATACTGTAGCGACGGCACCTCGACGCGGTCAGCCCCGACAAAGGAGGAAGCGATGTTCGCGCGCGTCACGACCTACCAGGGCAGGCCTGGGCAGGCTGAGCAGCCGGCTAAGCGATTCGAGGAGGCTCGCGATCGCCTCGAAGAGATCGACGGCTTCGAGGGCGCATATTTTCTCTTCGACCACAAGACCGGGAAGGCGATGACGATCACGTTCTGGGAGTCAGAAGAGGTTATGGAGGCCAGCTCGACAGCCATCTCGCCACTCCGCGACAGAGTGATCCAGGCGCTGGGTGCCACGCAACAACCGGTCATCGAGACCTACGAGGTGACAGGCCAGTTCTAGCCGGCACCGGACGCCGGCGAGCCATCGCGCGTGCCAGGGGTGAGAGGTGCCTGACGATGGTGCGCACGCCGCGCTGTGCCGATCGCTTCGGATCGGGGAAGATTGCAGCGCTCGCCGGCCAGCGAACGAAGATGCAGGCCGGGGGCGGGTTACCCGCCCCCGGCTATGCGCACTGTGGAGCTTGCTCTCCGCGCAGCGACAGGTCTCGCGCCTCGGGTGGGCGGTTCGTGACCGCCTACCCCTCGCGCTTCCAGGCGCCGATATCGTACAGATCGGACTCCCAAGTCGAGGGGTTGAGGCCCGCCAGCGCGTTGACCCGTGCTCCGACATCGGCCCGGTGGACGATCGGGATCTCGACCACGTCGGTAACGCTGATCCAGTTGACCTGCCGGAACAGCTCGGTCTGCTTATCTGGATCCAGCTCAGTCTGGAGCTGGTCGATCACCTTATCCATCTCCGGGTTCTTGTACCGGGTAATGTTCTCCCCCGCCCAGTTGTTCGATTGCTGGGCGATCCGCTCGGAGTGATAGCGTCGAGCCCAGTCGACCGGGTACGGGTTGCCCGGCCCGTTGGTGTACATCTCGATGTCGGTATAGAAGTGCCCGTAGGTGTCAGGGTTACCTGGATCGGACGAGAAGAACACCGCCGCGTCGACGCTCTTGAGCTCGACCCGGAACCCGATCTGCTCGAGCGCGTTCTTGACGATCTCCTGCGTCTTCTGGCGCACCGGGTTGATCGAGGTCTGGTAGCGGATGTTGAACGGCACGCCGTTGAACTCGCGCACCCCGTCCCCGTCGGAATCCACTGCTCCCACCTCGTCCAGCAGCGCTGCTGCCTTCTCGAGGTTGAACTCCCAGCTCAGATCCGGGTGCTTGTACTTCTCCGGGGCATTGAGGTTGTTGGCGGTAGCGTCGCCGGCCGGGCCGTAGAGCTGCTCTGCGATTACGTCGCGCTGGATCGCCAGTGCCAGCGCCTGGCGAATCTTCAGCTCCTTGAAGAGCGGGTGCTGGGTCGTCGGCTCGCTGCGCGCGCCGTTCACTTCGGTGTTGGGGTCGGCGAAGTTAACCATGATACGCTCTGCGCTCGCGCCGGGCACAATCACCAGCTTGCCGTTGCCGGCCTGCTCGAGCTGCTGAAGCACCTGCGCCTCGACCTGAAGGTTCCAGGCATAGTCGACCTCGCCGGTCTGCAGCACCGCTCGGGCCGCGCTGGTGGCGTCGCCGCCGCCCTTCAGCTCGATCTCGTCGAAGAACGGCTTCCCGGGGATGTAGTAGTCCGGGTTGAGGTCATAGAGCACGACGTCACCGGGCCGGAACTCCCGTACCTTGAAGGGTCCGGTACCGACCGGATTGAGGTTGAACGGCGCGTTGCGAGCCTGCTCACCGACGAAGTCCTTCAGGATATGCTCCGGCAGGATCTGGCCGCCGAAGCTGCCGCAGAACGGCACGAACCACGCTGGGTTCGGCTCCTTGAACGTAACCGTGACGGTATAGTCGTCGACCACCTCGACACTCTCGATCGGCTCGTAGGAGCCGTAGGTGGTGGCGGTCGTGGCCTCGTTGATGATGTAGTCGTAGGTGAACTTCACGTCCTTGGCCGTGAAGGGCGTGCCGTCGTGCCACTTAACGTCCTGGCGCAGCTTCCAGGTCACGCTCAGGCCGTCGGGTGAGGGCTCGGGGATTTCCGCCGCCAGGCGCGGGATGAGGTTGCCGTCGGAGTCGAAGTAGGCCAGCGCCTCCAGCACGACGCTCGAGGCATCGAAGTCCTTCGTTCCCTGAGCGAGATGCGGGTTGAGGATCGTCGGCGCCTGCCACCAGAGCAGGCGGAGCAAGCCACCGCCGCCGCGCTGGGCCGCTTCGCCGGACGGCGTCTCCTCAGCCGCTTCCGTTGGTGTCGCAGCCGGCGCTGCCGGCGTCGTTCCGGGGGCTGGCGCCTGCGTCGCCTCCGGGGTCGCCTCCTCGCGCTGGCAGGCGGCCAGTAGCGAGGCCACAACGGGCGCCGTCAGACCGAGCGCAGCCGCCCGTTTGAGCAGAGCTCGCCGGGAAACCCGGCCTTCCAGCACATCCATGCGGAGCTGATCCAGCGTATCCTGCGCCATGAACGATCTCCCTCCTCAACGGTGAACCAGCGCTCACTGCCTCACGCGAGGACACCTAGCCGGCGTTTCCCTGATACCCTCCCTTCGTGCCACCCTTTCGACCCGTGTAATCAGCGATAGACTACTCGAATCGGCCCCGCTTCGCAAGCCGTTCCAGAAATGCCTGCGAGTGTGGAGCGCGCGAATCGAGCGCATTTCCACGTCTATCTGGTTGTGCCCGGCGATCCAATCGACCTCGGGCATGCTCGTCTAATTGATCTTCCAGGATACACTTCCGGCGCTGTGTCTGCTATGATGAACATAATCTCTAACGAGACTCCACGAGGAGCCAGGCCCCGCGCCGGCCGGGCCAGAGGTGATCTAACCCGAAGGAGGTACCGAATGCTGAGACAAGAATCGCCGCGAAACCTTCGGGTCGGGCTCTCCGCGGATCGTACCCGGCGCCGCCGGCGCTCGACTATGCCCCTTCCGGTTCTTCGCCAACAGGCATCACCACAGCCTGAAACCGCCCGCCGTATCGGCGAACCGCTTGGCCTCGACCGGCCCGTGACTCCGGTTGTGGCCCTCAGCGCATCCGAAACGACCGGCCCCTGCTAGAACTGGCAGTAGGTCCCAGTCTCCTGCTCGTGCCGAGCCTGCCCGGCCCTCTTCTCGATGACAGCCTGCTGCTCCGGCGCCGGTCATCCGTCGGCTCGATCCAGCAGCGCCAACGCTGGCGCTATCTGCTCGATCCCGGCTGGAGTGTTGGGTTCGATCCGGAGCTGCAAGTGCGAGATCCCCGCCCGCGCGTAGGCACGGAACTCCTCTGCCAGTTCCTCCGCCGAGCCCGTAAGCGGTGGCGCCGCCACCCCGCAGATCGGGCCGTGCCCGGGTAGGCCTACCAGCACTGAGGCCGTTCGGCTCAGCGTTCCAGGGTCTCGCCCTACGGCAGCACAGGCAGCATCGACGGCGGCCAGGAGCGGTGCGAGACCGCTCGCCCGGTTCCCCGTGTGGGAGTAGTAGGTATTCCACAGATCAGCGTACCGGGCAGCGAGCTCGAGCATGCGCTGGCCGTAACCACCGACCAGAACCGGCGGACCGCTGGGCCTCGGCCCGTGCGGGCGAAGCTCGCAGGCGCGCATCTGGTAATACCGCCCCTCGAAGTCGACGCGCCCCTGGCGCAGCAACGCGTGGAGGATATGGATCGCTTCGGCGAACCGGCTCACCCGCGCTTCCCAGGGAAAGCCGAAGGTACGAAACTCGTCTTCGGTGTTCCCGGCTCCCACCCCTACGATCAGACGGCCGTCACTGATCTCGTCCACCGTCTCGGCCATCTTGGCCAGCAGCGCCGGGTTGCGCCAGCTCGTGCAGGTCACCAGCGTGCCGATCTGAATCCGGCGGGTGCTGGCGGCCAGCGCCGAGACGAGCGACCAGCACTCCCACACTCCTTCCGGAGGCTGGCCCGGGGCCCGTACGAGCAGGTGATCCACGACCCAGAGCGAGTCGAACCCCGCATCCTCTGCCACCCGCGCTATCGCCAGGAGGTCGCTCCAGCGGGGCGTTCGCCCAGCGAATCGGTACTCGGCGACCGGCAAGAGAATCCCGACCTTTAGTGGCCGCTGCGGTATCGTCTCCATCAGGGACTCCCCACGCTCCGAAGCGAGCTGCCTGGATATCTGGGCGGCATTGTCGCTGCCCAATCCATGGTGAGCAAGGCGCTGGGAGACTATACTTGTCGCGCGTTCGAATCGGGAAGCGCTTGCTCGAGCGAGGCCTAGCCCGGCGGCAGCCAGGTGCTCGAGCGCGCTTTCGGGGGGGTTATGGTCGATGCTTAGGGGGATATCGTGAGCAGCCACACCTAACGGTCTCTCCGACTGATCCTGCTCAGCGCTCCCTTGCTCGATGAGCTGGCGACCGGGTTCCCGGTGCTGGCGCTGCCGCTTATCCGAGACGAGCTGGGGCTGAGCTACGTTCAGGCGGGCCTGTTGTTCACCGTCGGCGAGCTCTCCTCGCTGGTCCTGGAGCCCCTGATCAGCGTATTGAGCGACCGGCGCTCTAAGCGCTTGCCCGTCCTCGCCGGGACATAGTTATTGGCATTCGGCTTCGGGTTAATCGCGCTGGCACCCGGGCCTGGCTTGCTCTTTCTGGCGATGGCGGTCATCTACCCAGCGGGCGGCGCGGCAGTCGGTCTGGCACAAGCCACACTGGTCGATATCTATCCCGAGGACACCGCTCGGACGATGACCCGCTGGACGATCAGCGCCGCGATCGGTGACTTGCTGGGGCCAGTGGTCGTTGCGTCTGTGCTTGCAGCCGGCCTCGGCTGGAGGCCGTTGTTCTGACTGGCGATGGCCCTGTGGCTCGGCCTCGCTGCACTGCTCTGGCACCAGCGCTTCCCGCGAGTGGAGCGTGCACCTGGTGCTACCTCCCGAACTCCCTGGCAAGAGGTACGGGGCAACCTGAGGGCTGCGCTGGGGAAGCCCCTGCTGCTCCGCTGGCTGGCAGTGGCACTGCTGGCCTCGCTGCTCGACGAGATCTTCCTGAGCTTCGCCGGTCTCTACCTGCGCGACGCGGTGGGACTGGCGCCGGCCGCGGTCAGCCTGGCGCTGGGAGCGGGCCTGGCGGGGAGCATGCTCGGGCTGCTGGTGCTCGACCGGCTGGTCTCACGCGTCGACCCGGCGCGCCTTCTCCGCTGGGCATCGCTCGCGACGCTAGCCGGCCTGCTGGGGCTGCTGGCAGCTCACTCGGGTTGGGGGGCGGCCGCAGCGCTGTTCGTGGTCGGCTTCAGCGCCGCGAGCTGGTACCCGGTCGCGAAGGGCGAGGCATACCGGATGCTACCGGGGCGGTCGGGCATGGTGCAGGCGCTCTCTGTCGTGCTCGGTACGCCGGTGAACGTCGGTGTACCGCCGCTGATCGGCTTTGCCGCCGGATGGTTGGGAATCACTGCCGGGTTGGGCTTGTTGTCCCTGGCGCCCATCCTGGCGTTGCTGCTCCTGCCGCAAAGCCGGCGCTGAGCCTGATACCCCTTGGAGTAACACTCATACAGACCGCTGCCCGTCGCATCTGGATCTGCATGGAAGGACCAGAGCTCGAGGAAGCTCGCCCAGCCGGCACGCGAGAGCCTGCGCTGCCCAGCCATCCCGGTTCGGAGCACCGCTTGACACGCAGCCGAACGGCCGTATAATGTAAGTAAGTACTTACTTCACCGATGAGAGGGACGAGGTACGATGACAATCCCATTCCGGCTCGCAATCGATGACCCGATGGAGGCGCGCTTGTGTGCAGCCGCGTTGGAGCTGCTGGTCGAACGCGGCTACGACGGCGCCACCACGCGAGCGATCGCCGAGCGCGCGGGCGTAAGCGAGGTGACGCTCTTCCGGCGCTTTCCGACCAAGCTCGCCTTGTTCCAGGCTGCCATACGCGCCTTGTCCCCGCACATCGCCATCCCGGTTCCGTCGGGGGATCTGCGAGGCGACCTGCTGGCCCTGGCGACCGCGTATCACGAGTTTGTGGAGTCCCATCGGGGCTTCATCCTGCGGCTCATGCCTGAGCTCATTCGCTGGCCCGATCTCCATCCCGAGCCACCGTCCGGGCTGCTTGGCGTCATGAGCCAGGTCTTCAGCCTGTTCCGAAGCTACCAGGAGCGAGGCGCTCTCCGCCGTGCCGAGACGCCCGAGCAACTGGCGGTCGCCTTCATCGGGCCGCTGGTGGCCCGCTTCTTCCTGACTGGCGTCTTCAGCGTGAGCATCACGCTCGATCTCGAGGCGCACGTGGACGGCTTCTTGGAAGGGAGGCGACAGTGACTGGTCGGCACTTCGCGCGCGGTCTCTGAGGACACAGCCGACTGGATCGGCTGGCAGCGATCAAGGAGGTACCGAGATGAGGTTCGGACGCGCGCCAGGCTTCGTTGCACTTACGTATGGGCTCATCCTCCTCGCCGCCGGGATTACCGTGCTCCTGGTGGTGCCGAGCTGGGGGAATTGGCTCGCGGACTATCCTGCGAGCGTGAACCCGGCTACGCTGCCGCCGGAGGCAGAGCGCCAATGATAAGGGGATGGGTCACGCTGTTCGGGCCACTGTTCGCGCAAGTCGGTGGCTACATCCAGGCAGCCGGCTACTTCGTCGGCTCGCTCATCACCCTGCTCTCGCTGGTGCCTATCGGCGTGGGCACGGCGCTACTGCGAGAAGCCGGCCGAGAGAAAGGCCCATCGGCGGTCTCACCTTCCCCGATGGCCGGTAGGCACTAGGGCGAGAAGCAAGGCAGCCCGAGACTGGAGGTAAGAACCATGGTTACCCTCAGGGCATGGCGCCGTTGGTAAGGCTGGGGCAATCTGATTCTCGGGGTATGGCTGTTCCTATCGCCGTGGATCCTGGGAACGACAGACGACTCGTCGAACGCCTGGAACGCATGGCTGGTAGGACTCGGCGTGGCAGTAGTGGCCCTCTGGGCCCTTGCCGCCCCGACGTCACAGCTTGCTGAGAGAATCAACGTCGTGCTCGCTGCGTGGCTCTTCGTCGCGCCATGGCTTCTCGGCTTCACGGATCTGGCTGAGGCCGCCTGGAACGCCTGGATCGTGCGCGTACTGGTCGCTGGCCTGGCTCTCTGGGCCATCTTCGACGTCAGAAGGGTAAGCACAACAGCCTGAACGTTCCAGTGGACCACCCCCATCTCCCATGCCTGGCCGGCTGTATGCCCTGCAGCCGGTTGGGCATTTGCTGCGAGAGCACTCGTTCTTCACCGTCCCCTCCTCAACACGGCCCACGCCTCCTTCGTCGTGACCAGCCACATCCGCTCGAGCAGGTCGCCCGGCACGTGCGGCCGGCCGTCGGGGAATCGCTCGCCCTGGTACCGGCGCGTCAGCGTCGCCACCCGCTCAGGTGTGTTGAAGATCATGCCGAAACGCCCTCCCCCGCTGGCCCTCACCCCCGATCTCCCACATGAGCGGCCGAGGCTCGGCCCCCAGCCGCCGGGCCAGCCAGGCATCCAGCCAGTCCCGGTCGACCCCGCCCTCGTGCGTCAGCCGGTACTCCTCGACCGGCCCGCCGAGAGCCGCCCGCAGCGGCGCCAGCCACTCGGTGCCGCCGAGCGCGCCTGGATCGCCGACACACAGCAGCGTGGTCGCGCGGATATCTGGCGCGTGGTGCAGCGGGTCGACGTAGGCCAGCGCGCGCGCCACCGCTTCGCGCCGCTCGGGATAGGCACGGAGATAGTCGTTGATCTCCTCTACCGGGTACTCGTCGGTCCGCTCCGCAGCCTCCAAGAGGCGGTAGAGCAACAGGTTGCTCGCCTGCACCGCCGTCACTGCCGGCCGGCGCGCGGCGACGAGCAGCGCGAGATCGTCGCCGACCACCCCGATGCGCTGCCGATCCACCTCTGGCCGCGAGAGCAGGAACTCGAGCCCGCGGACGCAGTCGGCCACGATCCCGCGGTAGATGTAGCGGCCGGGATCATCGATGTTGTGGGTCAGCAGCCCGGGGTAGGCCGCTGCAAAGGGCTGATCGGCCAGCCGCTGGCCCCGATGCATGATCTGGAGCACCGCATAGCGCTCGCGGTCTTCGTACGATGGGACGTGGTTGACGCTTCCGTAGCGCGGGGTGTAGAGCAGCCCTGGGAAGGGCCCCTCCCCACGCGGCACGCAGTAGTAGCCAAAGATGCGGTATGGCCCGATGCTCGTCAATTTCAGCGCGTAGACGGTGCTGAATCCAGTGGAGTGACGCGGCAGCTCCTCGATCTCCGGCGCAGCCGGATAGCGGGCCAGCTCATCGTCCACTGCCGCCCAGTAGGCTGCGAAGTCGGCCGGTCGAACGCTTTCCACCATCGCCGCCGTGCTCCCTTCCCTGGATCGTGGCTCAGCTTCGCCCTGCTCTCCCATTCCCGCAAACCGGCAGCGGATCGATCGAGCGCTGACGGCTGTGAACGCGATCACCCCGGCAAGCCGGCCGGCTCGAGGTGTTCGGCCAGGAATGCCTTTACCTTGGGCATGGCCCAGTAGCTGCCGGCGTCGTGGGCGCAGCGCGGGTAGGCGAGCAGCTCCTTGGGACAGGACAGCACGTGGTAGAGCGCGTAGCCGGTCTCCGGCGGGCAGACGTCGTCGGCCAGGCCGATGTAGACCAGCATCGGGCAGCGGACCATCGGCGCGAAGTTGATGACGTCGAAGTACATCAGCGTCTCGCGGACCAGCGGCTCGCGCTCCGGATGGCGACGCAGGTACTCCGAGATCTCCTCGTACGGGTAGGAGTGGGTCAACTCGATCGCGTCGAGGAAGCCGCAGAGGAAGGGGGCACCGGCCGCGCCACAGGCGATGACGTCGGCTCGTAGCGCCGCCGTGACGACCGTCAGCGCGCCGCCTTGGCTGGAGCCATGGACGCCGATGCGGCTGTGGTCGACCTCAGGCCGGCTGAGCAGGAAGTCGACCGCCCGGCAAGCGTCGATGTAGAAGCCACGGTAGGCGTAGGTGTGGCGGTCGACGATGTTGTGCACGAGCAGCCCAGGATAGCCAGGGTTGAAGTGGCGGTTAGAGCGCAGCTTGCCGCGCGGAGCCACCCCGACGGCGGCGTAACCGAGCCGTGCCCAGCTCTTGGGCAAGGTCGGCTCCGAGATGTAGCCGGGCACGATCAACAGGCCAGGATAGGGCGGCGGGATGTAGCTCTCCTTCGGTACGCAGTACCAGCCGGCGATGCGGAGCCCATCGAGGCTATCGTAGCCGATCTCGTAGACGTCTACCTGCTCGGTCGAGCGCATCGGCACATGTTCGAGCGATGGATAGAGCGGGATCTCGCTCGCCTGGGCCATGACCTCGGCCCAGAACTGGTCGAAGTCCGGTGGCCGCACGGTGCTGGTACCGTACTGGTCGGCCGGTCCGCGCCTCCGCTGCATCACTCCCCCTCCTTCGCTCCACTCCCCGGTGCTGCTAGAGCAGGCCTGGGTGCTGCTCTTCGGTTCTCGACCGGTGGATGCCCTGCTCGCTTACTTACCGGGCACGCGCGGTGCCGGCATAACGAGCGAGCGGACGCAGCCGCCCATCCGGCACCCGTGAGTCCAGTAGCCCGTCTCCCCGTGGCGTCCACGACGCACGGGACGTCACCGTTCCGCTTGCCTGCCCGCGCGTGGTCGGTTGTCGCATGCGCCAGGCAGTCCGCCTCGGATAAGATGGAGCGGGGCGCCCGCGACAACGCCTGGTCTTAGGCCGGTCGGTATGCTGCTCGACCACGCGCCAGACCATCGCTTCGCTCTTCTCTTCCGTCGCGCGATACTACCATACCCGCGACCGAACAGCCTCCGGCGCGTCGCTCTCGTGTCGCCGAGCGATCCCTAGCACCCCGTGGAGACGCGAGACGCACGACGCCACTGCGATCCCGCAACCGGTCGGAAATCGGTACCTCTGGGTACTTGACAACCGCACTGCGTGTACGTACAATGAGGGCACGGTGTACGTACAAGCAGGACGGAGGCACGATGTCACGCACAGCGCAACGCCTCGACCGGATCACTCGCTGTCGGGCTGCACGCTGCCACCGCGTCGACCTCCGGCTCGCGCGACTCGGACTTATTCGGCAGGTGACCGTTCCCCTGCAAGCGCCGAAAGCGGGGAACGTGCAGCTCGATCGTTCAGGACACCAGGTGTCCCGCCTGCTGCGCCGCCAGCTAACGACCCTCGCGCACGGTGGGCGCTGGCTGAACTGATTCACTCGAACACTTCTCCCTCCCTCCCTGTACCCGGGGCCGTCGCTGACGGCCCCATTTCTCTGCAACTCACGTAGTAAGATGCTGCCGATGACTCCGCGCGATCCGAGGAGTGAAGGTCATGGTCTGGTTCGTCAGCCACCCGAACGATGAGTATCTGGTCGAGACGTACGATCTCCGAACCTTCATCGCTGAGGTACGCAAGACAATCGCCCAGGAGGCCGATCCGGCTCGCCGGGTCGAGCGCTTGAAGCCGGCTTTCTCGCGCCTGCTCCAGAGCGAGGGCTGGCTGCCGGAGAGGTTCATGCAGCCGGACACGACCAGCGGCATGGGAAGCGGCATCGGCCAGTACTTGCTGTTCCGAGCCGGCGACCGCTCCCTCAGCCTCTTCTCGCTGGTCGTGCCGCCTGGGGCGAGCACGCCGGTGCACGACCATCTGGCCTGGGGCCTGGTAGGACTCTACCGGGGAGAGCAGCGGGAAGAGGTGTACGAGCTAGTCGAGGGCGATCCGGACGCCGGAACGGTGCGGCTGCGGCTGGCCACCGTGCGAACGATCCGGCCCGGAGAGTTCTACCCGCTGCTACCGCCCCAGGACGATATCCACCGGGTGACGACCGTATCCGCGGAGCCCTCCGTGTCGATCCACCTGTTGGGCGGCGACATCGGCTGTATTGTGCGACACCGTTTCGAGCCAGAGCGCGGGGTCAGCTCCCCATTTCGCTCCGGCTACAGCAACGCGCCCTGCCCACCCGAGGACCGTTGATCGTCCCGTATCCGCCAGCGAGATCCAACGGGGATGAAGAGAGCGAGGGCCCCGGGGACTATCCCGAGGCCCTCGCCGTCACTGGAAAGAATGATGGGGACCACCGAACGCGTCCCCATCACGACGCCGGGTCAACCGCACAGAGGTCAGCCCAATCCGACCGTGGCCGATCCGACCGGACCGGGTGTGGGTCATGAGAGGAGGCGATCCCGAAGCGGATCACCTGAGAGGTTATTCAGAGGTGATGCCGGGCCTGACCCGACGGCGGGGTCAGGTGGCAGTCCTCGGCCGGAAGCGGTTGACCCACCGGTTATTGAGTTTTGCTCGACCAGCTTAACCGGTCGCTACCCAATACGCTCCAGCTCCTCAGCGATCTGCCGCAGGCGCTGGGCGTTCACGGAATAATACTTCATCCCGTTGGCCGGCCGCACGTTGATGATCCCTGCCGCCTCCAGCATCGCCAGATGCCGCGAGACGGCGGACTGGCTGATCCCGAGCTGGCCAACGATCTCCTGCGCGTACCGCTCGCCACCGCGGAGCAGCTCGATGATCCGCAACCGGGTACCATCGGCCAGGGCGCGCAGCCCCGGCAACAGGTCGGGCGAGATGATGGAGCCAGCTTCCGGCTGCGTCACCGCGCTCGTCCGCTGGCAGTTGAAGTAGAGGATCAGCTCCGGCGGGTAAAGGATGAACTGGACGAAGTTGCCCAGGTGGTACGACGGGCAGAACGTCACCCGCTCGACACGGGGCAGCGCGAGCTGTACCTCCTCCGGCAGCCGGTGGCCGCTCAACTCCTCGAAGGCGACGGCCACTCCCGGGTAAGTCGTGGCTCGTGCCTGCCGGATCGCCCGGCGCATCTCCGGCAATACCCGCCGGTACTCGTGCTCGTAGCACTCGTACCAGAAGCGTTCCAGCAGCGAGACGGTTCGCGCTTTCAGTTGTTCAGGTGCCAGCACCAGGCTCACGACCTCGTCGAGATCGGCTCGCGTGATACCTGGCTCGAAGAACGCCCGCCAGGCCGACGGGTCGTCCGTCTCGGGCGGCGCCTCGCTCACGCCGCGGTCTGCGTAGATCCGGAGCATCGACTGGATCGCCATGCTCCGGTAGGCCCACGGTGAAAGCCGACGCAGATGCGCGATGTAGGTCTCGAAGTCGGCTTCGAGGCGCTCCGGCTGCAGGGGATCGAACGACATCAAGACTTCTTCGATGTAATACAGCAGCCGCCCCGAGAACCCCAGAAGGGTATCGAGCTCGTGCTGCCCATCTTCCCCGAGTGCTTGTCGCGCCTCGACCAGCCAGCGATCAAACCGGCGCGGGTCGGCCGCTCGATAGACGAGCGAGATCACCGAGGTCAGATCGAGCGGAACCGAAACGGCAAATTCCAGCTTGAGCGCCGGCCGGCCCACCAGCAACTCACCCATCTGCGCGCCGGCCTGGGCCTCTCTCGCTTATGACGATATTACGATAGCAGCGTCTCCGGGGCCTGTCAAGCCCCCAAGCATTCCCTCTTGCTCGAGGGTGGTGTCACGCCTGCGCCGGGCAGGCGGGCTCAGGCATGCTTGCATTGGTAGCGCCAGGAAAGGAGAGCGGCGATGAGCTTCAGCAGCAGTGTGACGATGGTCACCGGCGGGACTGGCCAGCTCGGGCGCGTGGTCGTGCGACGCTTTGCAGAGGCCGGCTCTCAGGTGGTCGTGCCTTACCGCACCCCAGGGAAATGGGAAGAGCTCCAGGCCGAACTCGGCCCGCTGACGAGCCGAGTCGACGGCCTGCATGCCGACTTGATCGACGAGGCAACAGTACAGCGCGCGGTTGCGCAGGCGCTCGCGCGCCACGGCCGGATCGATCACCTCCTCTGCCTGGCCGGTGGCTTCGCTGGAGGGCGCTTCCTCGAAACGGGCATCGACCTGTGGGAACAGATGCTCGCGCTCAACCTGCGGCCGACGCTGCTCGCCCTGCATGCCGTTCTGCCGCACCTCGTCGAACGTGGCAGCGGCCGGGTCGTCACCGTGGGGGCTCGGCAGGCAGTGGAGCCCTCGGCCGGCGCCCCCGCCTACGCGGCGTCCAAAGCGGCGGTGATTGTGCTGACGCAGTCGCTCGCGCGCGAGCTCCGCGGCACCGGCGTGACGATCAACTGCATCGTGCCGAGCACGATCGACACCGAGACGAACCGGAGGACGATGCCCAAGGCCGACCCCACGAAGTGGGTGAAGCCCGAGGAGGTGGCCGCGCTGCTGCTCTTCCTCTGCTCGCCGGAGGCTGAGGCCATCAACGGTGCCGTGATCCCCATCTACGGCAAGCTCTGAGCGAGCGACGAGCGAACCACTGCGGAGAGCAGCGCGAGCGTGAGCTCGAGGTCGCGCTCGTCGATCATCTCGAAGGCGGCGTGGGTGTACCGGGTGCCCACGGCGAGCAGCGCCGTCGGGATGCCCTGGCGGATCAAGGCCGCGCCGTCGCTCCCGAAGCGCTCGAACACCGCATGCTGTACCGGCACGCCGGCCTCCTCGGCGATCTCGGCGAGCCGCCAGGTCAGCCGGTAGTCGTAGTGGGCCGAGGCATCCTTGTGCACCAGTTGCGGCCCCTGCCCCAGAGCCGTCGGCATGGCCCGCTCGCCCACGGTCGGCAGGTCGCCGACCAGCCCGACCTCGAGCGCGATCGCGAAGTCGGCATCGACTTCATGACGCAGCGAGCTAGCGCCAAGGACGCCGTTCTCTTCCTGCACCGTCGCCGCGAAGTAGAGGTCGCACGCCAGGGCGTCGCGGTCGAGCTGCTCGAGCAGGAGCGTCATCACCGCCAGTGCCACGCGATCGTCCATCGCCTTGCCGTAGATCCGGGTGCCCAGCCGTCGCACCGGCGGATTCCAGATCACGCCGGCGCCCACATGGACGCCCCATTCGATTGCCTCGGCGCGCGACTTGGCACCGATATCGACGAAGAGGTCGTCGTAGGAGACCGGCTTGCCGCGCTGGCTCTCCGGGACCACGTGGCCGGTCGCCACGGCGAAGAGCCCCTCGATCGGCCCTCGGCGCCCGAGCACCAGCGCCGGCTGACCCACCGGGAAGCGATCTGCCGGCTCGCCCCGCACCTGTCCAGTCGTGAGCCAGAGGAATCCCTGGGGGTCGATGCTGCGGACCACGAACCCGATCTCGTCCGCATGGGCCTGGAGCAGCAGGCGCGGCCCGCGCCCGCCGATGTGCGCGACCAGGTTGCCGACGCGCGAGCGCCAGATCCGCTGGGCATGCGGCGCCCAGCGTGCCTCGAGCCAGTCGATCACCGCCCCTTCCTGGCCGGTCGGCCCGGGCAGCGAAAGCAGCGCTCGAAGGATCTCGAAGCTCCGATCGTCCATTGGCCACCGCTCCTCGTACATCTCTCCTCGTCTCGGGTCTGAGGCACTTCCGCAGCCTACTACACCTCTCGCTCCGAGTCAGCGGGGCGAGGCAGGTTCGGTTGACGTCCGAATGAGGACTTCGGAGATCGAACTCCGCGCTCCACTGGCTATAACCGTTTGGCGCGTCAGCGCGCTCGGCGTCCCGCAAGCGTGCCAGGTGCCTGTCCTGGCGCTGCCCGCCACGTGGTGCATGCGATCGGCCAGGCGCAGAATCAGGGGCAGAACCAGCACTCCCGGAGGCGCCGAGTGCCCCTTATCCAGACTCGCCCACCGTCCGTGGACAGTCACAGAATCATCGCGCCTTGACGGGTCGATTCCCCTGGGCTATATATGTGTTGCTGCCTCGCGTGTGCCGTGGTTGGTGCTACGCGGCTGTGGAGCGTGGATACATGCACAGCGTGGATTGGCGCTCTCGCAAGGCGAACCCTGGTATTCCCGCCGTCGCGCCATGCCCGGCGATGATCGGTGTCTTCTCCTTCTGGCCCCGCATCTGCGAGTGTAATTGGGGCCGGCTACTGCGCTAGGCGACTCCCGCCTCGCTAGCCGGCTTTTGCCTTTCCCGCAGCAAGCCATACAGGCGACGCTTCCTCGCGAAGTGCACGAGTAGCAGTAGCCAGCGCAACTGGCGCTGGGTAGTCGTTATGCTTAGTTCAACAGGGGAGGCTTGATCATGGCACTTTTCCTGGTTGAGAGCGCGCTACCGTCCGGGACTGACCAGCCCCAGGTTCAGGCCATGCTGGGCCGGCTCGCCAGCGCCGCGCGAGAGCGAGCTGGTGAGTTGATCGAAGCCCAGGTCGCGAGCGATTTCTCAAGGCTCTTCGCGATCATCGAGGCGGAAGCTAGGGAAGCGGCGATGGCCGCTGCCCAAGCGGCTCAACTCGATCTGGTGCAGGTCAAGGAAGTCCGGCTCGTCGGCCAGTCGCTGGACGAGGTGAAGGCAAGTCGAAAGAGCGTCGATTACGTCGTGGAGTGGAATTTCCCACCCGGATTGACGATGGAGCGGTACCTGCAGCGCAAGGCGGCCAACAGCCCGAAGTACGCGCTGGTGCCGGAAGTTACCTTCCTCCGGACATACGTCTGCGAGGACATGTCGAAGTGCTTGTGCTTCTACGACGCGGACAGCGAGGGTGACGTGCTACGGGCTCGGCAGGCTGTCGAAGCCCCGGTCGATGCGGTGACCCGGGTTCAGCCTGTCGAGTAGCGGATCTCGGCGAGCATGGTGACAAACGGTGTAGGCTTGCTGGAAGCCCGGCAGGTCTGGAAGAGCTACGTGCATCGCCGACGCAGGCTGCATGTACTGCGCGGTATCGACTTCGCGATTCGCACCGCGGAAGTCGCCTGCGTAATCGGCCCTAGCGGCGCCGGCAAGAGCACGCTGTTGCGCGTCATGGCGGGGCTGGAGCGCCCGGACGCCGGCGAGGTACTGCTGGATGGAGTCCCGGTGGTGGCCGGTAGCCCGCGGCTAGGTGTGATGTTCCAGTCACCACTGCTGCTCCCCTGGCTCCGGGTCTGGGAGAACGTCATGTTCGGCGCTCGCTTCCTGCCCAGCGTCGAGACGAGCCGAGAGCAGGCGCTCGTCGTGCTGGAACGCGTGCGGCTGCACGATCTCGCCGATCAGCCGGTCACGCAACTCTCAGGCGGGCAGGCACAGCGCGTCGCGCTGGCTCGCGCTCTCATCAGGCGTCCCACCTTCCTGCTGCTGGATGAGCCGTTCAACAATCTCGACATGCCGACGCGCCGGGAACTTGGTGCAGCAGTGCGGGAACTCGCGCTGAACGACGGCGTGGGCGTACTGCTCGTCACACATGACATCGACGAGGCACTGGCGCTGGGCGATCGGATCCTGGTGCTGGCACCTGAGGTAGGCACCTTCGCGCGCGAGTTCGCGGTGCCGGCGAGTGCCCCTGCGCGGGCTCGCCTGCGGGACGAGATCCTCGCCACGCTGGAGGCGCTCGGCACAACCGCAATCCTAACATGATGGAGGGAGATATGAAGCAGAAGCTCGACCGCCGGAGGTTTCTGGGCTGGGGACTTGCCCTAGGTGCCAGCCTGTTGAGCGCTTGTGCCTCGGAGAACTCGGGTGCTATTCCAAACCCATCGTCGAGGTCAGCCTCCCTTGTTACGCCAGGTGCCGTGGGGACGCCGGCGGTGCAGGCGAGCCCTGCCCGTCAACTCAACACGCAGCCGCTGAAGATCGGGTATCTGCCGATCACTGACGCCTCGGCGCTCCTGGTCGCGCATGCGCTCGGATATTATCAGGAAGAAGGACTCGCAGTCGAGCAACCGGTGCTTTTCCGCGGTTGGGCACAGATCGCGGAGGCGTTCCAGGCCGGCCAGGTCAATGTCGTCCACCTGCTCATGCCGCTTGCGATCTGGTTGCGCTATGGCCGGCAATTCCCGGCGAAGGTCGTCGCCTGGAACCATCTGAACGGCTCCGCGTTCACGACTGCGACCTCGCTCACCGAGCCGGCTCAGCTCGGCGGCAAGTTGATCGCAGTGCCGTTCTGGTACTCCATCCACAATGTGACCCTGCAGATGCTGCTACGGGCCAACAGTCTGGAGCCCGTCCTGGGCAGTGCCGCGCAGCCCGGACCAAACCAGGTCGAGCTGCTCGTCATGGCACCGCCGGACATGCTCCCGGCGCTGGCCAGCGGTCGGATTGCCGGGTATATCGTTGCTGACCCGTTCAATGCGCTGGCTGAGATCCGGAAACAGGGGCGCATCTTCCGGTTCACCGGTGACATCTGGCGTGATCACGCGTGCTGCGTGGTGGTGATGCGCGAGGAGGATCTAGCCCAGCGGCCGAACTGGGCACAGGCGGTGGTCAACGCGGTGGTGCGGGCACAGCTCTGGCTCCGTGAGCACGGTGCCGACGCGGCGCAGGTCCTGACGACCTATCTGCCTCAACCGCTCGAGGCGATCGCGCGGGTGTTCACTACACCCCTCGATTCGTACGCTGAGACCGGCGCGGTTCACCATTTGCACTGGCATCCGCAATGGATCGATTTCCAGCCATATCCGTATCCGTCGTTTACACGGGCGCTCGTCGAGGCGCTCAAGCAAACCGCGGTCGAAGGGGACACCGGATTTCTCGCTGCCCTGGAACCGGACCATGTCGCGCAGGATCTCGTGGACGAACGCTTCGTGCGCGAGGCGATCGAGGCGCACGGCGGCCCGACGGCCTTTTCGCAACCTCCTAACTGGGAGCGGCAGGAGGAGATCGATGCAGCCTGAGCTCTCCATCCCTACGAGCTATGCATTGCCCCAGCGCAGTGCCACTCGGCGGGTTTCGCGCTGGGCGCACGGCTCGGTACCGCTGGCGAGCGTCGTCGTCTTACTTGGGGCATGGTGGGCGGTGACAGCGCAGCCGTGGTTCGGGCCGCGGGCAGTACTCTCCAGCTTCACGCCCCAGGCGACCTTCCCCGTGTTCGTCCAGTTGCTTTCGCAGGGAGTGCTCATCGAGCAGGGATGGATCAGCATCCGCCGTGTGCTGCTTGCCCTCGCGCTCGCCAGCATCGTCGGAGTCACGCTCGGGCTGGCTCTGGGATCGAGCCGGCTGGCCGAGCGTACGGTGGCACCGGCGCTTCATGTGGTACGCACCGTCTCGCCGCTGTCCTGGATGCCGCTGGTGATCATGCTGCTGGGTATCGGTGACCTGGCAGTTATCTTCCTGATCGCTATCGCCGCCGTGTGGCCGGTGCTGTTCAGCACGCTAGGCGGGCTTCACCAGCTCGATCGCGAATGGGTGATGATGGCGCGGAGCGTGGGAGCAAAGCGTCATCAGATTTTGTTCCACGTGGCGATTCCCGCCGTGCTACCACAGATCGTGAACGGGATGCGGGTGGCAGTCGGTCTGGCCTGGGTGGTGCTGGTTCCGGCGGAAATGCTCGGCGTAACCAGCGGGCTGGGCTACTGGCTTCTTAACACGCGTGACCGGCTAGCTTACTCCGAACTGATGGCGGTGATCCTGGCGATCGGCCTGATCGGCCTGGCACTCGATACTGCTATCCGAGCGCTCGCACTCTTGCTCCCAGGAGCGCGGCGATGACACGGCACTGGCGACAGGCGGGGACGTGGCACGGTTACTCGCTGGATCAGGCTTTCTGCGACGTCCTAATCATCGGTGGCGGATTCGCCGGATTACTGGCGGCGCGGGCGGCCGCCCGGCAAAGCATGCGCACGCTCGTCGTCTCAAAGGGCTTCGCTGGCGCCGACGGAGTAAGCGCTTTCGCGGGCGGCGTGGTGCTGTACTTGCTCCCTGAAGATGACCGGGAGGCTTTCCAGATCGAGCATTCGCGGCTCTCCGAAGGACTCTCCCATCCAGAGGCAGTGCGGAGAGTCGCAGAGGCCAATATGCAGCTGCTCGGCGAACTCACCGATGCCGGCGCGCCGGTTGAGCGTACCCCTGAGGGACGGCCACGCCGGCGCTGGCTACCAGCAGCCGGGCGGCGGTACGTCCCACGGCTCGGCTTCCCAAGCACGGAACTCGCTCGGTTCCTCCGCCAGGAGGCGCTGCGGGCCGGCGCACGCGTGCTGGACCAGACCATCATTACCCGCTTGCAGCGCACCCCAAACGGCGGTTTCTGGGCCGTCGGCTTCCGGCGCCAGGAGGGGATGCTGGTGGCCATTCGCGCGAAGGCGGTGGTCCTGGCTGCAGGTGGCTGTTCCTGGCGCGGCGCGCACATGGGCCAGCACAACGTGCTCGGTGAGGGGCTGGCGCTCGGACTAGACGCCGGGGCACGTTTTCTGGGGATGGAATTCTGCACGAGCTATCTGGCGACCTGCAGCCTCTTCGACACACATGGACAAGACGTACTCGCCGCGCTGGGTGGGCGCCTGCGCAACCGTGTGGGCGAGGACATCCTTGAGCGCCACGGGATCGAGCATCCGGCACCGCCGCATCTCACAGCATTCGCGATGCTCACGGAGTTGCGTGCTGGCCGGGGACCGATCCATTTCGATCTGCGGGGTGTACCTCCTGCAGCGCGGGAGGACTGGGAGACGCAGTTTCACCTCGTTGCCCGCGGCCTGCATCGAACGGGCGTCGACATCTTCGAACACCCCGTGGTGTGGCTACCCGGGTTTACCGGCTCGATCGCTGGCGGCGGCGGAGTTCGCACGCTTGATCTCGCTGGCACAACGGAGGTTCCGGGGCTGTTCGCGGCAGGGGATGCAGCTGCACGGTTAGCGCTCGTGGGCGCGGGAAGCGGGATCACCTTCCTCAACGTCGCCTGGGCACTGGTGAGCGGGCACTGGGCAGGACTGGCTGCAGCACGGCACGCAGCTGGAGAGGAGCTATCCGCAACCGGCGTTGATGAGCTGCTGCGTGGATTGCTGGAGACTACCGTGCGGCCGCTCTGCGAGCCGGCGCCTGCTCAGACCGGGACATTGGACCAGCTCCTGCGGCACACGCAGATGCTAGCCGTCGACCCTGAGCGAAATTTCTTCCGCACTCCCGAGCGGCTACAGGAGGCAGATGCGCAGCTCGATGCCTGCTGGGAGCGACTACACAGTACAACTGTCAACGACTGGCATAACCTGGGAAGATGGTATGAGCTGCGGGCGATGATGCTCGCGACGCGGGCGATGTTCCACAGCGCGCTCGCACGGCAGGAGACGCGCGGCTGGCATCGCCGCCTGGACTATCCAGAGAGAGACCCAGCGTTGGAAAAGGTCTGGCTCGTGGCGGAACCCACGAGCGACCCATCCGGAGAGCGCCTGCCGGACTTCACGGTTTGGCCGGTCGAGCTGGACGAACCTGAGGCATTTCGTGCCACAGCGTGCGAGGAGGGCGCCGCGTGATCGAGCGAGTCGATGCTGACCGTTGCATCGGTTGCACCCTCTGCGTCAAGGTCTGCCCGGTGGACGTGCTTCGGATGGCCCTGGACACGTCGGGCAGGTCGAAGGCGGTGATCGCCTATCCGGAGGAATGCCAGAGCTGCTTCCTCTGTGAGATCTATTGCCCGACGGACGCGTTGTATGTGAGCCCGGATCGAAGCCCCCTACACGCGGTCTGGCCGCCGAGCGACACCGCAGCAGCCCGGGGAACATCGCTCCCGACCGCACTACTGCGTGAGGGGACCAGCGGTACCACAGCGCCCGGCCACCGGCTGGCTGGATAACGAGCCTCATCCCAGTTTCTCTTGACGGGGCTCATCCGTATCCGTATACTAGCCGGGAATGCAACGAGCACGTGTGTGTACGGACACTCAGGGCAGCAGCGTGCGAGGACCGGAAAACCCGGGAATTGTCATAGAGTGTGGCGCGCGGCCTCTGGGTTCAGGCCGAACCCAGAGGCTTTTTTCATGGGCTCAGAGCCCGGCGCTCCTCATCCGCGGCGGCCGGGTCGTCGACCCGTCGCAGGGGCTCGACCAGACAGCCGATCTCCTGGTCATCGACGGCCGCGTCGCGGGGATCGGCACTGAGCTGGCTGCGCCACACGGCACAGCAGTCTTCGACGCGCGGGATCTCGTCGTGGCCCCCGGCCTGGTCGATGTCCACGTCCACCTGCGAGATCCCGGCTTCCCGGAGAAGGAGACGCTGGAAACCGGTGCGGTCGCTGCCGCCACTGGCGGCTTCACCGCCATCTGCTGCATGCCCAACACGGAACCACCGCTCGACACGCCGGAACGAGTCGCCGACGTCATCACCCGCTCGCGTGGCCTCCCGGTTCGCGTCTACCCGATCGGCGCGATCTCGCGCGGTCGCCAGGGGCTGGAGCTGGCCGACCTCGGGGGGATGGCCGAGGCCGGAGCCATCGGCTTCTCGGACGACGGCGACAGCACGCGCGACAGCCGGGTGATGCGAGCAGCGCTCGCCTGGTCGGCCCGCTCCGGCCGGCCGATCATGGCGCACTGCGAGGATCGCGCGCTAGCAGCGGGCGGCGTCATGCACGAAGGAGCGGTCTCACGCGAGCTGGGACTGCCGGGCATCCCGGCCGCCGCCGAAGAGATCATCCTGCTACGCGACCTGGAGCTGGCGCGCCTCACTGGCGGATGGCTGCACGTGCTGCACCTGACCACGGCCCGCGGGCGACGGCTGGTGCGCGCCGCCAAGCTCGAGGGGGTCCGGGTCACGGCCGAAGTGATGCCTCATCACCTGCTTTTGACCGACGAGTGGGTAGCCGGGCGACGCCGCTTCGTCGGAGAAGACCGCGTCTTCACCGGCCCCTGCCCCGACCCTCACGCCAAGGTGAATCCACCTCTGCGCACCGAGGCCGACGCCCGCGACCTGCTCGCCGGCTTGCGCGACGGCACGATCGACATCATCGCCACCGACCACGCCCCGCACAGCGAGCGAGATAAGCCGGACGATCTGACCCGGGCCGCGTTCGGCATGATCGGCCTGGAGCTGGCGCTGCCGCTGATGCTCCGGCTGGTCGCCCGCGGCGAGTTGTCGCTACCGGAGCTGATCGACGTGCTCTCCACCCGACCCGCTGCCCTCTTCGGCCTGCCAGGGGGAACACTCAGGCCGGGTTCCCCGGCCGATGTAGTGGTGTTCGATCCCGAAGCAACCTGGCAGGTCGAGCGAGCGACGCTGGCCTCGCGGAGCTGCAACACCCCGCTCCTGGGGATGGAGCTCCACGGACAGGCGGTGCTCACGATGGTGGACGGGAAGGTAGTGTATGTCGATACGGACGCAGTTGCCTGGCGCGCTGGTCCTTGAGGACGGCCGGATCTTCCCCGGCGTGCCCTTCGGCGCTGAGACCGATGCCGAGGGGGAAGCGGTCTTCACCACTGTGATGACAGGCTATCAGGAAGTCGCCACCGATCCCTCGTTTTACGGGCAGATCGTCTGCATGACCTACCCGCTGATCGGAAACTACGGGGTCTGCCCAGAAGACGACCAGTCGCGCCGGCCCTGGATCGCCGGCATGGTCGTACGGGAGTACTGCGACGAGCCGAGCCACTGGCGCTCGACCGGCACGCTCGGCGAGTACCTCGCGCGCCACGGCATCCCGGCGCTCCACTCGGTCGATACCCGGGCTTTGACCCGGCACCTCCGCACCCGCGGGGTGATGCGGGCGGTGCTGGTTTCTGACCGCGCCGGCCGCAGCGACGATGAGCTGCGCGAGCTGGCTGGGAAGGCCTGGACGCCGAACACTGCCGATGTCGTGCCGGCTGTAGCCGGCGATTTCCGCGCGCTGGGGCCGAAGGACGCCCCGCACGTTGTCCTCATCGACCTCGGCGTCAAGGAGCACATCATCGAGTCACTGCTCCGGCGGGAGGTACGGGTCACCGTCGTGCCCTACGGCACAACGGCGAAGGCGATCCTCGCGCTGGGCCCCGACGGCGTGGTGACCTCGCCGGGGCCGGGCGACCCGGTCAACGCAGCCGCCGCGGTCTTCACCGTCCGTGACTTGGCGCGAAGCGGTCTCCCGTTCTTCGGCATCTGTCTCGGTCACCAGCTTCTAGCGCTGGCGGCCGGCGCGCAGACGAGCAAGCTCAAGTTCGGTCACCGCGGGGGGAACCACCCGGTCAAAGACCTGCTCAGCGGCCAGGTGCACATGACCTCGCAGAACCACGGCTACCAGGTGGATGCGGAGAGCCTGCCGGTAGACCAGGGCTGGCAGATCTGGATGGTCAACGTCAACGACGGCACTGTTGAGGGCTTGCGGCACCAGCGCTTGCCGGTCATGTCGGTGCAGTACCACCCGGAAGGGTCTCCGGGGCCGCAGGACAACCAGTACCTCTTCGACGAGTTCCTCGCGCTCGTCAGGGCACACTGGGAGCGACGCCAGCCGGCCGCGAGCGTGGGCCTGGCCGCCCAGGCATCCACCGGAGGGAGTGAGTAGCCGTGGGCTCCCGGGCGAACGTCTCGAACGTCCTCGTCATCGGCTCCGGGCCGATCGTCATCGGCCAAGCAGCCGAGTTCGACTACTCTGGGTCTCAGGCCCTGCGGGCCCTGCGCGAGGAAGGCGTCCGCTCGATCCTCGTCAACTCCAACCCGGCTACCATCATGACCGACGAGGACGTCGCGGATGTGGTCTACATCGAGCCGCTCACCGTTGAGGTGCTGCACCGGGTGATCGCTCGCGAGCGGCCTGACGGGCTGCTGCCCACGCTCGGCGGGCAGACGGGGCTCAACCTGGCCGTGCAGCTCGCCGAGGCCGGTATCCTCGACCGCTACGGGGTGCGCGTGCTGGGCACGCCACTGGACGCGATCCGCAAGGCCGAGGATCGACAGCTCTTCAAGGAACTCCTGATCGAGATCGGCGAGCCGGTGGTCGAGAGCGTGATCGCCTACTCGTTCGAGGAGGCGCGCCGCTTCGCCCGCCAGGTACCGCTCCCGCTCATTGTCCGCCCGGCCTATACACTCGGGGGCACCGGCGGGGGTGTCGCGACGACCCTGGAGGAGCTCGAGGCCCTCGTCCGCAGTGGCATCAATGCCAGCCCGATCGGCCAGGTGCTGGTCGAGCGCTCGCTGCTGGGCTGGAAGGAGATCGAGTACGAGGTGATGCGGGACAGCAACGATACCTGCATCACCATCTGCAACATGGAGAACTTCGACCCGATGGGCGTCCACACCGGTGACAGCATCGTGGTAGCGCCCAGCCAGACGCTCAGCGACCGCGACTACCAGATGCTGCGCTCGGCGGCGCTCAAGATCATCCGCGCGCTCGGGATCGAGGGTGGGTGCAACATCCAGTTCGCGCTCGATCCCAAGTCGTCGCAGTACTACGTGATCGAGGTAAACCCGCGCGTCAGCCGCAGCTCGGCCTTGGCCTCCAAGGCCACCGGCTACCCGATCGCTCGCGTGGCGGCCAAGATCGCGGTCGGCCGCACGCTGGACGAGCTGATGAACTCGGTGACCGGCCAGACGTCGGCCGCGTTCGAGCCAGCGCTCGACTACTGTGTCGTCAAGATCCCGCGCTGGCCCTTCGACAAGTTCCGCCAGGCCGACCGCACGCTGGGAAGCCAGATGAAGGCCACCGGCGAGGTGATGGCGATCGACCGCTCCTTCGAGGCTGCCCTGCAGAAGGCTGTGCGCTCGCTCGAGACCGACCAGCGTGATCTCTTGTGGGAAGATTCTGCCTGGGACGACCCCGAGCGGCTGCTCGAGTCCGTGCGGCGCCCGAACGATCTCCGGCTCTGGGCCCTGGCGGCCGCGCTCCGGCGCGGCTACACGCCAGAGGAGCTGAGCGAGCTGAGCGGCATCGATCCCTGGTTTACGCGCAAGCTCCGCAACATCGTCGCCCTGGAGCGACGGATCGCCGAAGAGCCGCTGAGCGATGCGCTCCTCTGGGAAGCCAAGCGGGCCGGCTTCGCCGACCACACGATGAGCGCGCTCAGCGGCGTCCCTTTGGAAGAGATCCGGCACCGGCGCTGGCAAGCAGGCTTCGTGCCGGTCTACAAGATGGTGGACACCTGCGCCGCTGAGTTCGAGGCCGCCACCCCGTACTTCTACAGCACCTACGAGGACGAGGACGAAGCGTCACCGCTCCCCGGCCCGAAGGCGGCAGTGATCGGCTCCGGGCCCATCCGGATCGGCCAGGGGATCGAGTTCGACTACTGTAGCGTCAAAGCCGCCCAAGCGCTCCACGAGGCGGGCGTTGCCGCCATCATGCTCAACAACAACCCGGAGACGGTCTCGACCGATTTCGACGCCTCGGATCGTCTTTATGTCGAGCCACTGGACGAGGAGAGCGTCTACGAGGTCTTGCGCCACGAGACCCGTGGCCAGGTTCCTGCCGCGCTCCCCCCGGTAATCCTCCAGTTCGGCGGGCAGACGGCGATCAACCTGGCACAACCGCTGGCGCGGCTCGGGGTGCCGATCCTGGGCACCTCGGACGAGGTGATCGATATCGCGGAGGATCGTCGCCGGTTCGAGCGGTTCCTGGCAGAGCTAGGGATCCCCCAGCCTCCGGGCGCCGGCGTGACCTCGCTGCGCGAGGCGTTGGAGGCAGCCGAGCGTATCGGGTACCCAGTTCTGGCACGACCCTCGTACGTGCTCGGCGGGCGCGCGATGGAGGTCGTCCACAGCCCGGAGTACCTCGAGCGCTACCTGATGACATCGGGCGCCTTCGCCAACGGCCGTCCAGTGCTGATCGATAAGTACCTGGAGGGCAAGGAGGTCGAAGTCGACGCCATCTGCGACGGGCGAGAGGTGTTGATCCCCGGCGTGATGGAGCACATCGAGCGCGCTGGAGTCCACTCCGGCGACAGCTTCGCGGTCTATCCCGGAGTCCATCTCGACCCGTCAGAGGTCGATGAGCTGGTCGAATACACTACCCGGATCGCGCTGGCCTTAGGAGCGATCGGGCTCATCAACATCCAGTTCGTGATCCACTGCGGGCGTATCCACGTGCTGGAGGTCAACCCCCGCGCCAGCCGGACAGTCCCGTTCCTGAGCAAGGTGACTGGGGTGCCGATGGTGCCGGTGGCGACCAACGTGCTGCTGGGCCGCTCCCTACGGGAGCAGGGATACGAAGGTGGGCTCTGGCCACGCCAGCCTCTGGTCGCGGTCAAGGCACCGGTCTTCTCGATGTCCAAGCTGCGCGGCGCCGAGGTCTATCTGGGACCCGAGATGAAGTCCACCGGTGAGGCGATGGGTATCGATCGCAGCTTTGCGCCGGCGCTGTACAAGGCACTGATCGCGGCCGGGCTGGCGCTGCCGCCGCGCTGCGGCGTGCTGGTGAGTTTGGCCGACCAAGACAAGGCTGCCGCGATGGATATCGTGGAAACGCTCGTGCAGATGGGTCACCGCATCTACGCGACCGAGGGGACGGCAACGGCCATCGAGCGGCAGGGTCTCCCGGTCCAGATGGTGCCCAAGCGTATCGGCCAGGGCTCCCCGAACGTGCTGGATCTGATCCTCGACGGTACGGTCCGGGCAGTGATCAACACCCCAGGGCGAGATGACTATACGGTTCAGGACGGCTTCAAGATTCGCCGGGCAGCGGTAGAGCGCGGCATCCCGTGCATCACCTCGCTCGACACCGCGAGGGCCGTCGTCAAGGCCGCGAGCCTCGGCGGCGACACATTCACCGTCCAGCCACTGCCGCTGTACCGCCGGGCGGTGCCGGCCCCAATCACCGGCTGAGGACGGCCGCCATGCGCTGGATCGTGCCGCTCCTGGCACTCATCCCGCTGGCCATCGCGCTCGAGTTCCTACACGCCAGCCCGCTGCTGATTCTCATCGTCTCAGCAGTGGCATTGATCCCGCTGGCTGCCCTCCTCGGCCGGGCTACGGAGGCGCTCGCGGCGCACGCTGGGGCTTGGGTCGGCGCGTTGCTGAACTCGACGCTCGGCAATGCCGCGGAGCTGATCATTGCCTTCGCTGGCATCCGGGCCGGTTTACCGGAACTGGTGAAGGCCAGCATCTCGGGGTCGATCCTAGGCAACCTGCTGCTGATCCTCGGCGCCAGCCTGCTCGTTGGCGGCCTACGACACGGACGCCAGCGGTTCAATCCCCATATCGCCGGCGTCTCCGCCACCATGATGACGCTCGCAGTGATCGTGCTGGTGGTTCCCGGGCTGTTCATCCTCGGGCCCCAACCGATCCAGGGTGCCTCAGTGGAGTTCCTGAGCTTGACCGTCTCCGCAGTGCTGATCGTCATCTACGGGCTCTATTTGCTCTACAGCATTCGCCATCAGCAAGAGGTACCGCATGCGGCTCCGGCCGAGGAGGCGGGCGTCCACTGGCGCCCGAGGACCGCACTGGCAGTCCTCATCGGGTCCACGATCGGCGTCGTGATCATGAGCGAGCTGCTCGTCGCGGCCGTCGAGCCGGTCATCGCCGCCACCGGCATCTCCGAGTTCTTCCTCGGGGTGATGCTGATTCCGCTGGTCGGCAACGTCGCCGAGCACTTCGTTGCCGTGCAAGTGGCAGCCGATAATAAGATGGATCTCAGCCTGGGCATCGCTTACGGATCGAGCCTGCAAATCGCGCTGCTGGTGGCGCCGCTGCTGGTCTTCGGCAGTCTCGCGCTCGGGCAGCCGATGACGCTGGTCTTCAACATGTACGAGCTGATCGCCCTGGTCGGCGCGGCGCTCATCTCGTCGCTGATCGCGGCAGATGGGGAATCGAACTGGCTCGAGGGCGCACAGCTCCTGGTCGTCTACATCGCCCTCGGGCTGGGGTTCTTCTTCCTACCCTGATAGCTCGGTGGTTGTCCGACAACGCCACCAGCGGTGCGGGAGGTTCGCGAGGTGAGCGAGTTCATGCTGGAACCGGTACTCGAGGAGATCGGCGCGCTACGGAGCGGGCATTTCCTGCTCGCCTCCGGCCGTCACAGCGATCGCTACGTGGAAAAGTTCGAGCTGCTGCGCCGTCCGAGGCTGGTCGAAGCGGCCTGTGCCGAGCTGCTCCGCCGGCTGCCCTGGCGGGAGATCGATGTCGTCGCGGGCCCGACGACCGGTGGCATTCTGCTGGCCTACGAGCTCGCACGCCAACTCGGCGTGCGAGCGGCCTACGCCGAGCGGGCGGAGGCCGGAGCGGCGCAGCGCGTGTTCCGCCGGGGCACGACGTTCCCAGAAGGCGCGCGGGTGCTGGTCGTCGACGACATCCTCACGACCGGCGGTTCGGTACGCGAGACGCTGGCAGCGCTGCGGGGATACCCTGTCGCCGTTCTGGGCGCGGCCGTGCTGGTCGATCGGAGCACAACCCCGGTAGACCTCGGTGTGCCGTTGATCGCGCTGGCCCGGCTCGAGATCGCGAGCTGGGACGCCGCCGAGTGCCCCCTGTGCCAGCGGGGGACGCCGCTGGTCAAGCCGGGTACCTCAGCTCCGGAACGCGCAGCGAGCCAGCGCGCAGGCACATCGCCCGAGAGGCCGTAGCGTTCCCGCACTCGCCCTCCTGCTCGGGTGGCTCTCGTATCCGGCATCGCGCGCGGAATCGTAGCCGGGTTTCGCTTCCCTGGCATCGTGGGGTGCGAGTGGGAACCTATCAGCCATCTCCAGCGTCGTTGATTACGGGCCGCGCGTCCGCGGTCTGTTTCAAATAGGCCAGCCGTTCCGGAACCCGGCGTTCAGGCACGGGTAGCCGGCTACCGGAGCGTCTTGACACATCGCCCGCATCGGGCGAGAATGGTCTCGTTAGAACCCAATCATCGAGAGTACAACATTTACTAGGGAGCTGACGAGCAGGAGAGCGCATCGTTCGCCGAGATCCTACCGATCATTCGCCTACGGTTTGGTTGGCCCCACTCAGGTGATGGGGGTATTGGAGACGCGAACCGGCGCGAAATCCACAGACCTCGCGAGCGATCGTAGATGGGAGGGACTATGTGGTATCGAGTTCTGGTGGTACTCTTCGCGCTGGTTACGCTGGCGCTCGGCACGCCCGAGCTTGCTCGCGCCGACCATGACACAGGTCCCACGCGGGTCTACTTCCCCGAAACCGGCCATTACCTGAGCAACGCCTTTCTCGATTACTGGCGGCACAACGGTGGCCTGGCGATCTTCGGCTACCCGATCTCCGAGGAGTTGACCGAGAACGGTGTGACCGTCCAGTACTTCGAGCGCGCGGTGTTCGAGTGGCGCCCCGATGCGCCTGACGGCTGGAAAGTGCAGCTCCGACGGTTGGGGGCCGAGCTGGCCGGGAGCGGCTCCAACGCGCTGGCCTTCCGGCGCATCGACGCGTCGAGCGACGCTCACTGCACGTTCTTTCCGGAGACCGGGCACCGTCTGTGCAACGGCTTCCGGGCATACTGGGAACAGCACGGTGGCCTGCGAATCTTCGGCTACCCGCTGAGCGAGGAATTTGTCGAGGACGGCTTCATCGTCCAGTATTTCGAGCGGGCGCGTTTCGAGTATCACCCCGAGCACGCTGGCACCCCCTACGAGGTGCAGCTCGGCCACCTGGGCCTGGCTGTCGCAGAGACCGCGGGGGTCGACCGGGCGCCGCTGGCTCCGGTCCCCGGCGTCCCGAACTACGATCCCGGACTCTGGCAGCAGATCGGTCCAGCCAGCGTCACGTCACCGCTGGCGGGCGCACCTGTCCACGAGTCGAAGTGGATCGAGGTAGACCTCTCGGACCAGTATCTACGGGCCTGGGAGAACAACCGGCTTGTCTTCGGGACGTACGTCTCGACGGGCTTGCCCCAGTACGCGACGCCGCCCGGCACCTACCGGATCTACGCGAAGCTGCGCTACGAGCGCATGCGCGGCGGCACCCCTGGCATCGATTACTACGATCTGCCCAACGTGCCGCATACGATGTACTTCTACGGAGGCTATGCCATCCACGGCGCGTACTGGCACAAGAACTTCGGGAGAGTGATGAGCCACGGCTGTGTCAACCTGCCGCTGGGAGCAGCGGAGTGGATGTATAGCTGGGCGCCCGTCGGGACCTTGGTCTGGATCCACCCGTAAGCGAGTCAGCGCATGGCCAGTCTCACGCGGCGCCCGGCAGAGCAGCCCCCGGCGCAGGTGCGCGACAGCCTGGGATGTCGGGCCAGCCGGCATCCCTGAATGCTTACGGGCTACGATGGGCACATTCTCGCCGGGGACAACGCTGCCGGACTCGATCGGCTCCCCGAACCCTCTCCAACCGGAACACGTCGATCTTCTGCCGGGGACAACGGAATTGCGCCTCCGCGTCCCGCTCGCCTATTTCGAGGTGGCATCGCAGGCCGATCGCGCCGGAGCGAGCCCTCTGAAATGAACGGGATGTAGTAGGCTGTCGCCCGGCAGGTCGTGCCGCACGCATGGCCCGGAGGAACGCGTGGCCCGCCGAGTTCGCATCCTGATCGCGCTCATCGTTTTGACGACTATCGCCATCGCCTGTCCGTCCCGAGATGAGCCGGGACCAGGGACGCAACTCCCTGCACCGGCACCGACCCCGCCTGCGCGTTCAGCCGAGACCGCCACGCCTATCCCGTCGCCCACCCCGACGATCTATCCGATGCCGACTCCATCGTTGACCCCAGTCGCCCTGCCGGCCGGTTGCTCGGTCGAGGAGGTGAGCCGGCTTCTCGACGAGTATCTCTCGTCGTTCAATCTGGGAGATGTAGACCGCCTGCGCCGGCTGTTTGCGAGCGCTGGAACGCCCACGACCACCTCCTGGTACGCGGTGGTCGCACGTGACGAGGCTGGTGTCACCACCGGCACCTTTGCGACCACGCCTGAAGACTATCTCCGCTATGTCGCTCAGCGACACGCGCAAGAGGAACGATTGGAGCCGCTGGAGCTCGTCGATATCCACGCGCTCGGAACCGCGCGTACCGGCGGCGAACAGGTCTCGGTGACCGTCGCGCTGCTTCGGCAGGCCCGAGATCTCCTGGCGCGCCCAGTGCTGGCCCAGTTCCGACTCTCCTGCCCAGATCGACTGATCCTCGGTCTCAGCGTCGGAGACTCGGCCCCCAACGTCATCCCGGAGGATCCCACCGGCGTGCTCGAAGGGGCACTACGCCAGCGTCCGCTCCGGCTGCCCGAGCTGGAGCCGAACGATGATTGCCCGCGGTCGTCCTGGGCGTTTGGATTAACGATCGGCGAAGGCCCGGTCTACGTTACGATCGGGCCTGACAGCGTGGTCAATCTCGGTGGGCCGATGGCCTCCGAGCAGGAAGACGGCACTTCCCGCTGGAGCGCCTCCTGGTTCGTCGGCCCTGACTACAGCGGTCCGTTGCTGATTCGCGGCCGCCAGATCGACGGCTCGGGCACCCTGCTCCTGGCAGACGATAAATCGAGCGCGGCGAGGGACGAGCTGCTTCTGCCACCGGCGCTCGAGGGCGAAGCGACGACCGACGCCGCCGGGTGGACCACCTGGCCGGTCGCGGTCATCGTTCCCGGCCCTGGCTGCTACGCCATCCAGATCGATGGTGCCGACTTTCAGCAGGTGATCGTGTTCCAGGCGATCTCTGGCACACCCGATGACGTGCTCCCCTTGCCCCCCCAGGAGAGCCTGCCGCGCGGGCTGATCGTCCTCTCGGCATTTCGCGCCGGTGCTGACCAGGTACGCCTGGCCTTGTGGAACGAGTCGCTCGTCATCCGGCTGAGCGTGGGCCTCTCAGGCCCCGGACCCCTAGAGCTGGCCGGGGCAACCCGGTGCGTCGAGGGCGCAGCGGGCATCGGGCCGATGTGCTGGCAGGACGACCCGCGGGGAGGGTGGCCGCAGGCGGCGGTCTGGGACGATGGGCGGCGCCGCTACCACCTGGTCGTCCTGGAGGCCGAGCCGGGGAGCTGGTCGCAGGAGGATCTGCTGGCCCTCGCCCAGGCCTTCACGCAGGAGAGTCCCACTACAGCCCCGTAGTAGCAAAGGCACGTAGTTTCAGCGTCTCCGGGTAAGAGTTCAGAAGGCAGGGCCGCACACGCAATCCAGCGTCCAAGTCGCGTGAGGCTACGATGGATCGCCAGCATGGGCTGTCTTATGTTACAAAACCGCTTGACATGGTCACCATATGACATTAAAATCGCAAATAGCCTTTCACGCTGTGTTCTGAGCAGATGTCCGCATAATGGACAACGGTCACAAAAGGATACTGCCCATCATGGTTCGTCAGAACGGCAGACGGCAAATCTCGTCCACTGTACTGAAAGCACTGGACATTCTTGACTGCTTTGCGACGGAGCACCGTCCACTCTCGGTAAGCCAGATAGCAGAACAGTGCGGTCTTACGCGCCCGACAGCGCACCGATTAGTGACAACCCTGGCTGGGCGCGGGTACCTGACGACGACAGCGGATGGGCGCTACCGGCTAGGCTCGAAGGTATTGCGCCTGGCACGTGGTTTGCTCGATTACACGAGCCTTCCCACAGTTGCCCGCCCTATTCTCTCGACACTCGCGCAAGCAGTTGGGGAGACCGTCTACCTGGGAATGCTCGACGGAACCGAAGTTCTTTATCTCGACAAGTACGAGACTCCGAAATCGGCACGCCTCTATTCCGTCGTTGGCACCCGAAATCCCGTCTACTGCACAGCTCTAGGCAAGGCGCTGTTGGCCTTCCTGCCGACCATACAGCGTGACGACGTGCTGTCGCGAATCACCCTGATCAAACGAGCACGAAACACGATTCTCGACCCCGCGCGGCTGCTTGCCGAACTCGAAGATATCCGCGCACGCGGGTACGCACTAGACAACGTGGAGAACGAGGAAGGGATCCGCTGTATCGCAGCGCCCATCCTGAACGCGTCCCAGTACCCCATCGCTGCGATCAGCGTCTCTGGGCCCGAGACCAGATTGACTGATGATCGGGTTCAAGACGTGGCGCCGGCAGTGAAGGAGGCCGCGACGCAGATCGCGGCTCAACTCGGATTCGGAGGAGGTGCTTAATGGGACGCATCAGCCGACGGCAGTTCCTGGTGTTGGCTGGAGCAGCGACTGGTTCCGTGCTCCTCGCTGCCTGTGGCGGCGAACCAGCGGCAACGCCGACCCCAACAGCTCAGCCGACACCCACGCCTCAGCCTTCTGGTCAGTCAACCGCGCCCTCACAAGCCCAGGCCAGCACTCCCACGACCACTGAGGCGGTGGAGATCGACCTGTCCCAATGGTCACCCGATTACGTCAGGGAGATCGCCGGAACGATCGGCGAGACCGACACAAAGGCATTCGTATCCTCAGTGGTGCCGCTCGAGACTACGGGTAACCTCAGCTACTGGTACATTGGCCCAGCTGAGACCGATCCTCAGATTTCGAAAGACTTCGACAAGCAGTTTTGGGATGCCTGGGAGTCCACCTATCCTGGCATCTCCACGGACGTGCAGAGACTGACCTACGCTGACATGCTGGATAAGATCCGCACGGCTGCCACCGGAAACGCAGCCCCGATGGTTGCAACCATGCCGATCCTGTGGGGTGTCGAGTTCGCTGCTAAGGGTCAGCTCGCCGAAATATCGCCAGAAGAGTTCGGTTTCAAGGAGAGTGACTTCTGGCCCGGCGCGCTCAAGTCCTGCCGCTGGCAGGGCAAGCTGTACGGTCTGCCCACCAACAACGAGAGCATGGCGCTCATCTGGAACAAGCAACTCTTCCGAGAGGCTGGGCTAGATCCTGAACAACCCCCCAAGACCTGGGAAGATCTGGTCACCTATTCAAAGCAGATTAAGGACGCGACCGGCAAGTATGGCTACGGCCTGGTCGCGCGCCAGAACCATGGCAACACTCCGTTCAGATTTATGCCTATCGTGTGGGCGTACGGGGGCGGGGCATTCGACGAGGCAGAGGAATCTCCGACCTACCAGTCGACACTCATTAATAACGAGGGAAGTATCGCCGCGCTCGAAGTTTACTATAATCTCTTCGTTCGCGACCAGTCCGTGCCCGCAAGCGCCTTGACAAATACGAACGCGGAGAATACGGATCTCTTTTTCGCCGGCCAGCTTGGAATGTATATCGGGCATCCCTCCGAGTTCGCGGTCATGGTCGATCGCGCGAACAAGGCGACTGGCGCCGACAAAGAACGGGCGATGCAACTCCTCGACAACATCGGATACGCGTTGCTCCCTGAGGGTCCAGTTCGCCGTGCAGTCGTGCTCGGCGGCTCGAACATCCACATCTTCAACGAGCGCTTCGTCCGTGGAGGCAAAGTTGACCGCACGGCAGCTCGCGCGTTCATCGCCTTCCGATGCAGCCCTGAATGGTCAATTAAAGCGGTGTGGGCTTCTTCGAACCCTGGCACCCTGCAAGCGTTTCGCACGTCCTGGATGCAACAGCGACTCGAGCAAGTACGGTTCCTCGAGGTTACGACGGCGATGCTCAAGTACGGGGTACCGTTCCCGGTAGTCCCCGAATCTACCCAGATCATGAACATCATCATCCCGGATATGATCCACAACGCGCTTACGGGCAAGATGAACGTCAAGGAGGCAGCGAACGACGCGGCGGAGAAGATCCAAGCCTTGATGAAGCAGCGCCCGTCTTGACATGCGGGGGAGTACCGATGGACCACGCAGGACGAGGTCCAGCCGTACGAGCGCTTCCGGGCAGACGCGGGGCGACGAAAGGGCGTTCTCGGGCCAGTGAAGTAGCCGCCGACTATGCATACATCCTGCCCGCGCTCGCGGTACTGGTTTTCGTTGTCGGCTACCCGATTGTTTACACATTGGTTCTGAGCTTCTACGAGACGCCTCCCTCCTTACCTGGTCGCTTTTGGACTGGCCTGGGCAATTACCGCACCATCCTTACCAGCGCCGAATTTTTCGACGTGACTCTCAACACGGTCTACTGGGCGCTGCCGTCGACGATCCTCGCCTTCGCGCTGGGGATCCCGGCAGCGCTCGCCCTTAATCAAGGTCTGCCGGGACAGGGGATCTTGCGAGGGCTCCTACTCATCCCATGGGTCATCAGCACGGTCACGGCGGCGTATGTCTGGCGGTGGCTCTACCACGCGGACTTCGGGTTGGTTAACGGCTTCTTAATGCAGCTTGGACTGATCAGCCGACCGATTCTCTTTCTGGACTCTCCGACGCTTGTCATTCCAGCACTCATTGTGGTGAACGTGTGGAAAACGTTCCCCTTCGTGATGGTGATGACCCTGGCGGGGTTGCAGACCGTGCCGCGGGAGTTGCTCGAAGCGGCTGCAATCGATGGTGCAACTGCGGTGAGGCGCTTCTGGCACGTGACCGTCCCGTATCTGCGCAACGTGCTCTTCGTCACGTTCATCCTGCTCCTCATCAGCAATCTCGAGCACTTCACCATCCCGTGGCTCATGACCGGCGGAGGCCCAGCGCGCGCTTCGCAGATCTGGAGTATCGACATCTACACGATAGCGTTCCGATCGCTCCAGTTCGGCCTGGCCTCGGCATATTCCACGATCGTGTTTGCAATCGTGCTCGTTTTCGCTTACCTCTACGTGCGCGCGCTCACCAAGGAGGATACGGTACGATGAGCGCTTCCGTGTCGACTCGACCTGGCGGACGGCCTCGACCGTGGATACAACCCCATCTCGTCCTGGCCGCGCTGACTATCGGTCTCCTGCTTCTCTTCGTGCTACTTCCCATGGCATGGATGATCTCCACATCGTTCAAGTCGCAGGTCGCTGCGATGCAGCAGCCACCACGCTGGATTCCGGAAGTGCCGACGTTTGAGAACTACGCGAAGCTGCTCGATCCTCGCGGGGAAGGCGGTCGGTGGTTCCTACGCTATCTCCTGAACAGCTTTATCGTCTCAACCGCGACGACAGTACTCGGCACGGCCGTGGCGGTTCCGGCGGCCTATGCATTCTCGCGGTTCCGATTCCCGGGACGTCGGCTGCTGTTCATGACGATCCTCGTGCGTAACATGTTTCCTGCTGTAGTCTTCCTTATCCCGCTGTTCATCTTGATGCGCACCTTCGGCCTGGTCGACCGGCACGCGTCCCTGATCATCACCTACATGACCTTTGGCCTGCCCCTGGCCATCTGGCTTCTCAAGGGTTACTACGACAATATCCCGACCGAGCTCGAAGAGGCTGCGCTCGTCGATGGGGCGACGCGATTCTTTGCCTTTGTGCGTGTCGTCATGCCGCTCTCGGTGCCGGGGATCGTAGCGGCGGCGATCTATGTCTTCATTCAGGCCTGGAACGAGTACCTCTATGCCCTTACGTTCTTGAACAGCGACGAGCTGATGACCCTGCCCGTCGGCCTCCAAAGTTATTTCAGCGAGTTCGTGACCGACTGGCCCGGGTTGATGGCATCGTCTTTCGTGATGAGCATCCCGGTCGTCGTCCTCTTCATGGTTCTCCAGCGCTACTTCGTCCGTGCGCTTACCGAAGGCGCACTCAAGACATGAGATCGGACGGAGCAACCAGCCCATAGGCCCTAGCCCCCTGATGTTGGGTCACCGAGAGCTCACCGAGCGGATGATTCGCCTGGCGTAGCGAGTCGCTGCGGGGACTGTGATCTGGAGGGATACATGAAGATTATCGATCTCAAGTGTGCAGTTATCGGACAGAGTCCCGTCGTTCGCATCGTTACGGACGAGGGTATTTCCGGTTACGGCCAGATCGAAACCACGAAGCCGTACCTGAAGCCCCAGGTGCTCTTCTATAAGGATTTCATCCTCGGAGAGGATCCGACCGATGTCGAGCGCGTCATGCTCAAGATTCGGCGGCTCGGGGCATTCAAGCCCTGGGGGAGCGCTGTCAGCGCCATCGAGATGGCCTTGTGGGATATCGCAGGCAAGGCCGCTGGTCTGCCCGTTTATAAGCTCCTCGGCGGCAAGGTGCGAGACCGCGTACGCGTCTACAACGGCGGAGTCCGCTTCCCCTTCAACGGCTATGAGCCGCAAGATTTCGCTGAAAACATGGCCAAGATGAAGGCCGCCCCTGAGGGTTTCACGATTATCAAGCAGGCAATCGGCTATCACGGCCCGATGCTCGGCCATCTCCCGGATGCGATGTACGGCGAATTTCGCACAGGCACGCGGTACCCAAATCGAGGACCGTTGACAGAGCGCGGGCTTAAGCACCTGGTCGCTTGCGTGGAAGCGATGAAAGAAGTCCTGGGCGATGAAGTGGGGCTGGCTCTCGACTGCGGGCCAGGATGGACGGTGCCGGACGCGATCCGCTTCGCCCAAGCGGTCGAACCGCTAGGCATTCTGTGGCTAGAGGACTTGATCACCGGCGACTATACCCCCTACGTGCTGGCAGACCTCTACCGTGAGGTCACCACGCGCACGACGACACCCACCCACACCGGAGAACAGATCTATCTCCGGCAGAACTTCGTCGATCTCGTTGAAAAGCGGGCGGTGCGCGTCCTGGGGCCGGATCCCGCCGATGTCGGTGGAATCGCTGAACTGAAGTGGATTGCCGAGTACGCTGACCTCCACGGCATCCTCTTCGCGCCACACGGCATCTTCGACGGTCTCATCGGGCTTGCGGCGCTGGTTCAGGTAGCGGCTACTCTACCGGACAATTTCATCGCGTTCGAGTATCCAGTGGCTCGTCCCGAATGGTGGTACGATATCGTCACCGGGTTGCCTTCTCCGATTGTTCGTGACGGCTTTATCGAGGTCTGGGATCGTCCCGGTCTCGGTGTCGATTTCAACGTCGAGGCGGCACGCGCATATCTTTCGGAGGAAGATCGGGACTTCTTCGACTGAGCCCGTGTGTCTCCGCTGGCGGCGCGAGTAAACGAGGAGACAGGTACGATGGACGTCCGTGACATCGAACGCCCAGATCCAGCTCTGATCGCAGCGCTTCAGCAGATTAGCAGCGCGACAGCGACAGGCGTGTTGAACCGGCTCGGGATCCGCGATTCGCACCTGCGCGGCCTTACCTGCTGGTCACCAGGGGCAAAAGTCGTCGGGCCAGCGCTCACGCTCCAGTTCATGCCCAAGCGTGAGGACATGTACGGCTTGGAAGAGTACTCCGATCCAGAGCGCCAGCTCCATCGGCACGTCCTCTACCGTGCCCAGCCAGGCGACGTGGTGGTCGTCGATGCGCGCGGCCACCTGGGCAGTGGCGTCTTCGGCGAGATGATGCTCACGTATTTCAAGGCCAAGGGCGGCATCGGCGTCGTCATCGACGGCTGCATCCGCGACTATCCGAAGGTCAAGGAACTCGGCCTCGGTCTCTGGTTGCGCGGGGTCACCCCGAACTTCCACACCCAGACCGATATCGTCCCGTTCGCGGTCAATGTGCCGATCGCCTGCGGCGACCGGCTGGTGATGCCTGGGGACATCATCATCGCCGATGACGACGGCGCGGTCGTGGTTCCGGTCGCGCTCGCCCCGAAAGTGGTCGAGGAGGCCACCGCACATGCGGAGTGGGAGGAGTTCTCCCGCCAGATGCTCGCTGCCGGGGGTGACCTCCGGAAGTACTACCCGCTCACCGAGGAGGCACGCCTCGAGTACGAGGAGTGGCGAAAGACGCGTGGCGCCTGACGAAGGCGGTCACGCACCGGCCGGAGCGCCGTTTCACGATCCTGGAGCCGGTGTTGCTCGCCACCACGGCACCACGAGACCCTCTACAAGGGTTCACCCTACCCGTCGGCCCGGCGGGTATGGCGTCTAGAAGCCGTGTCGCTGGAGGAACCCGTGCACCGCACGGTTCCAGCCCACCGGATTCTCGATGGCGGCCGCATGGTGCGTCTCCGGCAGAATCACGAATTCGCTGTTCGCGTACTGGAGGTGCCACTCGTACGCGAGCTCGATCGTCTTCTGTGGCTCGTTCGCCCCGACGATCACGAGGGTCGGTAGCGAGAGCCGGCGCAATTCCGGGAAGCGATGACGCAGATCCCACCCAGCCAGTACCTGCAGCGACTTCACCCGCCCCTCTGGACTTCGGCCCAGCGCCCGGTCGAGCGTCGCCCAGAACCGCCCCTCGGCCGTCTCAGGGAACCCCGGCCGGATCGTCGGCGGGCCTTGCTCCTCCCAGGCGAAGGAGCGAGGTTGGTAGACGACGGCGGGCTCGCCCCGCAGCGCGAGGTCGATCTGCTCCTCCAGCCACTCCCGCGCGAGCGGCCAAAGGTACGGCACAGTGTGTCCGATGACCAATGCGAACGCTCGCTCGGGGTAGTCCAGCCCGAACTGCGCCGTGACCACACCGCCGAGCGAGTTGCCACCGACGATCGCGCGGTCGATCCCCAGCCCGTCCATCAGCCGGCGGATATCGGCCGCCAGATCGGCCGCCGTCCAGGGCCCGGGCGGGTCGTCGGAGCGCCCGGTGCCCCGCCGGTCGAAGACGATGACCTCGTAGAACTGCGAGAAATAGGGAACCTGGTAGACCATCCACGCGGTGTGATGGTGAGCGTGGAGGATCAGGGGTACCCCTTCCCCAGTCCGCTCGTAGAACAACCGGATGCCGTCGACCTCGACGTAGGGCACGGTACGCTCCTTCCAGTACCCCGCCACGCGACGAGACGACCCGAGAGTCGAGCCGCCGGGCGTCTATCGTACCGCGGGCAAAGGCGCGGTCGCGCGCGATCTCGGCCGGTGTCACCAGTGCAGCGGTATGCCCAGCCCAGACTGCCGGCAGCGCGATTCGGCTGGGATCGACGGCTGGCCGCGTTCCGCGTATCAAGCCACCGGCGGGATTTCGGTATGATGCGGGGAGTGGAGTGGCTAGGCGTGAGGCACGAGCCGGAAGGGAGCGGGGCATGGCGATCGATGTGCTGATCCGAGGCGGCCGGGTCGTCGACGGGACTGGAAATCCTTGGTTTTACGGCGATGTGGCGATCGAGGGCGACCGGATCGTCGCCGTGTCCCCACCGGGGCGGATCTCGACGGAGTACGCCGGCACGATCGTTGACGCCAGCGGGCGCGTCGTGTGCCCCGGCTTCATCGACATCCAGAGCCACTCCATCATTCCCTTGATGCTCGACGGCAGATGCCTCTCCAAGATCACGCAGGGTGTCACCACTGAGATCATGGGCGAGGGCTGGACGCCAGCACCGTTCGGCGGCCTGATCGACTCGCCGATGGCGGGCGCCTTCTTCGCCGATCGGATGCCCGAGTGGGAGGAGCGAGCACGCGGCTGGCGTCGCTTCCGAGACTGGCTCGAGGCGATGGTCGAGCGTGGCGTCTCGCCCAATATCGGCTCCTTCCTGGCCGGGGGGACGCTCCGGCAGTACGCCAAGGGCATGGCGATGGGCCCGGCGACGCCCGAGGAGCTGGACACGATGCGCCGGGTAATGGCCGAGGCGATGGAAGACGGGGCCTTCGGGGTCAGCTATGCGCTGATCTACCCGCCCGACGCGTTCGCGACGACCGAGGAGATCATCGAGGTCTGTCGCGTGGTCGCTCGTTATGGGGGTGTCTACATCACCCATATGCGCTCCGAGGCTGATCGCCTCTTCGAGGCGCTAGAGGAGACCTTCCGCATCGGGCGCGAGGCCGAGCTGCCCGTCGAGATCTACCACCTGAAGGCCGCTGGCATGAGCAACTGGGGAAAGATGCCTGAAGCCATCGAGCGTATCGACGCAGCTCGGGCCAGTGGCCTGGACGTCACCGCCGACATGTACCCGTACACCGCAGCCGGCACGGGGCTGGCCTCGGTTCTCCCACCGTGGGTCGCGGCCGACGGCAAGTTCTTCGATAACCTGCGCGACCCAGCCATGCGCGAGCGGATCCGCCAGGAAGTCCTGAACCCCTCGGGCGACTGGGAGGCGCTGGCTTCAGAGGCCGGCCCGGAAGGGGTCATGCCGGTCGGGATGGAACACCCGGAGCTGAAGTCGTACGTGGGAAAGCGGCTCTCCGAGATCGCCGAGCTACGTGGCCAGCACTGGCTCGACACCGTGTTCGACCTGTTACTGACCGAGGGGCGAAACATCTTCACGATCTACTTCGTGATGAGCGAAGACAACCTGCGCCTGCAGCTCCGGCAACCGTGGATCAAGGTCTCGACGGACGCTGGAGGAGTCGATCCTGCCTGGGCCGCCGAGCGCGGGCCGGTTCACCCCCGAGCGTACGGCACATACACCCGCGTACTCGGCAAGTACGTGCGGGAAGAGCGTGTCCTCACGCTCGAGGATGCCGTGCGGAAGATGAGCTCGGCGGTCGCCGACCGCCTGGGACTGCGAGACCGCGGGTTGCTCCGGCCCGGCTACTTCGCCGACGTCGTCGTCTTCGATCCAACGACGGTGGCTGACCGCTCCACCTTCACCGACCCGCATGAGCTCTCGGTCGGGATCGAGCACGTCTTCGTCAATGGAGTGCAGGTGATCGCTGGCGGCCAGCACACCGGGGCCATGCCCGGCCGGATCGTCGACGGCCCGGGGCGACGCTAGCGACCGCTTCCGCGGCCCGAGGGCACTCCCCATCGCCGCGGGTTACTGGCTGAACGGAGGGAGGACACGCAGTGCAGGCGCTTCAGTTCATCCAGAGCGTTCCGCGCTATGCGCTGACGAAAGCGCTCGGAAGAGTCGCCCGCTCGATCTACTGGAGCGACCTCGCCTGCCTCCAGCTCCGCGACGTGCCCGAGCCGAGGCTGCCGACGCCGGAATGGGTGCGGATCGCTACACGCTACGGTGGCATCTGTGGCAGCGACCTGGGCACCATCCTGCTCCACGCCAGCACGGCCGCTTCGGCGGTCACCTCGTTCCCGTTCACCCTCGGGCACGAGAACGTGGGCATCATCGCTGAGGTGGGCAACGCCGTCGATGGGATCGAGGTCGGCCAGCGCGTGGTCGTCAACCCGCTGCTCGGCTGCGTCACCCGCGGCTTCCGCGACCTGTGCCCGAACTGCGCGCGCGGCGAGCCGAACCTGTGCCTGCGGTTCCACCAGGGGACGGTCTCCGCCGGCACCATGATCGGCTTCTGCCGCGACACCGGTGGGAGCTGGAGCCCGAGCTTCGTCGCCCACCGCTCGCAGGTGATCCCGGTGCCGGCCACGCTCTCGGACGAAGAGGCGGTACTGGCCGAGCCGTTCGGGGTGGCACTGCACGCCGTCCTGCGCAACCGGCCGGGCGACGAACAGACGGTGCTGGTGATCGGCGCCGGGGTGATCGGCCTGCTGACCGTGGCGGCGATCCGGGCGACCGGGTCGAAGGCGCGGGTGATCGTCACCGCCCGCTATCCGTTCCAGGCCGAGGCTGCGGCTCGGTTCGGGGCCGATGTGGTGCTGCGCGCCCGCCGCGGGGCCGAACTCTACCGGCAGGTAGCCCAGCTTACCGGTGCCGAGGTGCTCAAGCCGGTGATCGGCCGGCCACTGGTGCAGGGCGGCGCCGACATCGTGTTCGACTGCGTGGGCAGCGGCCGCACGATCGACGACGCGCTGCGGCTGGCGCGGGCCGGCGGCCGGGTGGTGCTGGTCGGGCTGGCCAGCACGCCGAGCGGGGTGGACTGGACACCGGTATGGCTGCACGAGGTCGAGATCCGAGGGGCTGTGGCCTACGCGGTCGAGGAGTTCTGTGGTGAGCAGGTCGACGCAGTGCGGCTAGCCGTTCGCCTGATGGCACAGAAGGTGGTCGATCTGAAGCCGCTGGTGACCCACCGGTTCGCGCTAGCCGACTACCGGCAGGCATTGGAGACCGTGACCAGCAAGGGCTCCTCGGGGGTGATCAAGGCCGTCTTCGCCTTCGAGCCAGCCGTTCACGTCACGTCGTAACGGCGACGAGTGATGTCTTCTCGGCGAGGCGCTGCGTGAATCTATGCAGGCAGAGCCTGATGACTGGCGAGTCCGGCTAGTACCCCGGCAGTTGGCGGTTATCTCCAGGTTTTCCGGGTGCGGATCAGCGACTGTTCGGCGCGTCCCGACGCATCGGCCTAGTGTCTGAGCGGTGCGCTGGAGGAAAAATTCACCATAGCAGCGGTCAGTTCCCGTGCGGGAAGGTAACCCGAATCCTCAGCCAGCATAACGTATTGTCGCTGACCGGTTCTGGCAAGGCCGCCCAGTTCCCTTGTAGCACGATGAAAGAAGAGTCGGCAGGAATTATCGTCCCGGCGAAAGCTAGAGTATTATTGGGCCAGCACCGCTTTCGTTTCAACCAGAAGGGTCCGCCATGATCGACTCGGAAAGTCGACAACGGCTCCGGCAGGAGATCATCGAGCGCATGGCGAGTGATCGCGCACTGCTCGACAGCCTTCGCGACGAAATTCGGCCGCTTGTAAATCAGATGCGCCGTATTCAACCCCGGTCAACGACCGCTGTTTCCCTCGTGGCTACAGACGGAGGCAATATACACCTCCGGTTCGATCCCTTCCTGGTGCAACTTGTGCGCGTAGTCGACTCGAGCAATAACGAGTACTGCCTGGAGGTTGTCACACCGACAACTGATGTAAGAGCCCTTGCCCGGCGACAATTCGACGAGAACGGTGCTCCGGTAACGGCTCTCGGCCGACTCATGCATTATCTCGGTCAGAGTGAGCTCTATGAGCTGAGCCCCATGATCCCACGCTCGACTTCGGATGGTCATCCGGTCTCACGCGTCTGGATCCAGGTTTACCGCGAGCTTGTCGAATGGGCAATTCTCTTCACGTTGGTACGCGAATACCACTTCGCCACCGATACGCTTATCGTGTTCGATGGGCTGCTCCGAAGCAAGATTTTCAGTCGTGATCTCTTTGCTCGCGTGCGTCAAGGTTTATGGGAAGGCATTCAAGAACAATTTAGGCGGCATCACCGTCGAATTTACCTGGTGGGATTAGCCAAGCACAGCAAGGTTCTCGATCGTTATCGCCTTGCGATGGCCCTCGAGGGTGTACTAACCTGCCCCTATCCAGCTTACGTCGAAGTACCTCGGGAGATTGAAGAGAAGGCATATGTTTGGACAGAATATGCCAGGGGTGATGATCGCGATGTCACAGGAGAGATTAATAAGTACGTGGCTGGAAATATGTTTCTAGTCAAGTTTGGTCCCGGACCACGAGATCCTATCTGGCCGGTCGATATCTTCAGCCAACAGCGCAGTGAAGCACAAACGATCCTTGGTTGCCTTTTAGCAGACGCAATCGAGGGCTTTCCTATACCCTATTACCCGCGCTGTCTCCAGCGCGCCCATGAGAACGCGGCACTCGTGGACTTTGATCTCGACATCCTGCAGGATGAAGTTTTCGAGGGGATTCGACAAGCCCTCGAGTGTGAAGCGCCCGTCCTGGACATCTTCCGTCTACAGACAGTCGACCCGGCGACCAGGCGCTACTGAGGGGGGTGTAGAGATGCCGACCTTCAAGCTCTTCCCGGACGACCAAATTGTCGGTGTCTTCATCGGCTTTCGCGAGGGCGGCATGGAGTTCCATGCAGATCTCGTCTTGCCGTATCGGAGCGAGTTCCAGAGCGTGCCGATGCATGGTCAGTTTGTTCTGGTTCAACTCGAGACTCCCGAGGAGGCAGTGCTCGGACGAATCACAGCCTTCGAGCCAGCGGGCAAACTTGCCCAAGGCGCAGGAGAAGAGTTTACGTTGCGAGCACTTCGCGAGAGACGCCCCGTACCGGAGGATTTGCGACAGGACTACCTAAAGTACCGCGTGAACATTCGAGTGCTCGGAGTACTGCGCGCCCGGGATGAAGAGCTCCTGTTCGTGCCATCACATCGCCGCCTACCGCATCTCGGCAGCCCGGTCGCTTTCGCCTCTCCCCCCGTCTTACAGGAGATCGCAGGGCATAACGATCCAGGAGCAGTGATCGGTCATCTCGCACTCGGTGAGTACATCTATGCCGAAGGCAGCGAACTTCTCCAACCGCAAGCCTGGATGCAGGTCAAGTCGCCGGAGGTTCAGATCAGATTTCCGGTCGAGAATCTCGTTTCGCGACGCTCATTTGTTTTCGCGCGCGCCGGGTTCGGAAAGTCGAACTTGATAAAACTGCTCTTTAGCGAATTATACAGAAATACGCCGACAGTACTCAAGCGAGGTGGACGTCAAGTTCCTGTAGGCACAATCATCTTCGATCCAGATGGCGAATACTTTTGGCCCGATGACAAGGGACGTCCAGGGCTGTGCGACGTGCCCTGGCTTGAAGACAAGCTTGTAGTCTTCACTTCTCGCCGGGCGCCCAGTGCGTTCTACGGGTCCTTCGTCGCGGGCAGCACTAAACTCGACATTCGCACACTCAGGCCGCGTGACGTAATTCGAATCGCGCTCCCAGCAGATCGCCAGGAGCAGCAGAACGTTCGCAAGCTTGCAGCGCTCAACGACCACAACTGGCGGGAACTGGTCAATTTGATCCACGATCACGGATACCAGGCAGAGTTAGGAAGAATACAGGAACTTCTGGGCCTCGAGAGTAGCCAAGAAGCCGAAGCGCTTGCGGCACGATCTAACATGGCAACCATCGTGAACATGATCCACGACCCGCACAGCCAGTTGATGGAGCTGTTGCTGCACGCGCTGAAGGCGGGAAAGCTTTGCGTCGTGGACGTCTCGCAGATGAGCGGTGGCCAGGCACTCATTCTGTCTGGATTGATCCTTCGATATATCTTCGACCACAACCAAGAGCACTTTACAGCAGCGAATCCAGAGACGATTCCAGTTATTGCCGTGGTGGAGGAAGCACAGGCCGTTCTCGATGAGCGAAAGTCAGGCACCGAACCCTATATCACGTGGGTCAAGGAGGGAAGAAAGTACGACCTAGGTGCGCTGATGGTGACCCAGCAGCCAGGCAGCATTCCGAAGGAGATTTTGAGCCAGGGCGATAACTGGTTCATTTTCCACCTTCTGTCACGTGCCGATCTGGCAGCACTCAACGCTGCCAATGCCCATTTCAGCGAGGACTTACTGAGCGCTCTGCTCAACGAGCCCATCGTAGGGCAGGGAGTTTTCTGGTCGTCGGTTTCAGGGCATCGAAGTTATCCGGTACCGATACGCGCACTCTCCTTCGAAAAGCTGACACCGTTGCGCGATCCCGAGTACTGCGAAGCTGCTGCCGATACCTATGCGATGAAACTTCGGCGGGAGGCCGAGGAACGCATCTTGCGAGCTGCACACCAGGCAGGCGTGATCTCGAGCAATGGAGACGGGTACGCCGGTCATACAGGTGTCGAGACTACTCGCGTCGAAACTATCGCTTCTACCAGCCAGAATCCCGGCTCGGAAGTAGCAGCCACCTCGACGGAGTCGATAGACGAACCGGTTACCGAGCTCGATCCGATGCATGTATACGAACTTCTCGCGGTGAAAGCGGTGCGGGACAATGAGGATATCAGGAAGGAACTCGAGTCACGGGGTATGCCGTGGGGACGACTCCAGGCGGTGATCCGAGATTCGCTTCCAAAAGATATTCTCGATCGTGACGAACTCGCTTATAAGCTGGTGCCTACTGTCCTTAACCGACTCTATGGCCCAGAACGCGCGGGGGGCTGGCACACCACCAGAGACGGCAATCGTACCTGGATCAGGTGCGGACCAAGAGGAGAGACAACGTGACTCTTTGGGTAGCTGTTTCGAATGACAGATCGGCAATGCCTACATGTAGCAGACTCAACGCAATCTGTCCGTATTTCACCATGTTCCCGCTGGAATTCCCTCTCAGCATCCTCCGCTCCTATGCTTCCCCAGGTGAATGGGTTCTGGATCCCTTTTGTGGGCGCGGAACGACTGTCTTCGCCGCTCGTCTGTGCGGGCTTCCGGCCGTAGGGATCGATAGCCATCCCGTCGCTGCAGCGATAGCCCAGGCCAAGCTGCTGGATGTCTCTCCACAGGCAATCGTCGACGAGCTGCTCGCAATTCTCGAGAGCGCACCACCACCGGATTCGGTTCCTGAAGGGAACTTCTGGGAACTCGCGTTCCATCCAGATGTGCTCTTCGAGCTATGTCGGTTACGCGAGGAACTGTTGCGCAATTGCACGACCCCGGAGCGCCAAGCCTTACGAGCCGTGATCTTGGGCGCGCTCCACGGTCCACGAGCGAAATGCCGGCCAACCTATCTGTCTAACCAGGCCCCACGTACATACGCACCAAAACCAGCCTACGCCGTGCGTTTCTGGCGTGCTCGTGACCTTCAGCCCGAGAGGGTCGACCTGGTCGACATCGTAGCGACTCGGGCGCAGCGTTATTACGCCTCCGCTCTGCCGCCAGCGCGGGGATGGATTATCGAAGCCGACAGCCGTAATCCAGCCACTTTCGCGCAGCTCTCCGGTATCCGCTTCAAGTGGATCGTGACTTCTCCACCGTACTACGGTATGCGAACCTATCGCCCAGACCAGTGGCTCCGGCTCTGGTTCCTCGGGGGTCCAGCATGGCCCGACTACAGCCAGAACGGCCAAATCTCCCACAGCAGCGCGGAGACGTTCGCCCGCGATTTGCGCGGTGTCTGGAGTCTTGTAGCCAGTGTGGCTGACACAAATGCGCGGATGATCATTCGCTTCGGTCGTATTCACGACCGCCGTGTCGACCCGCTACACCTCCTAGAGCGATCGTTGGTGAATACGGGATGGGAAATCGAAGCGATCCGGTCCGCGGGCTCAGCGGCTCGCGGAAAGCGCCAGGCGATGCACTTTACGACGACACGCGATCCACTCGAGGAGCATGACGTGTGGGTGAGGCTGAGGCTATAAAACCTCAGCCTCACCCAGGAATTCCATCACGCCATGCGCTTGATCCAGGCTTCTTCTGGCATGAGCGCCTCGTGGCCGGCGGGCCGGATCTTGCGGTAGACCTGCTCTGGCCGCAGCCGGCGCCCGTCCACGCTGAGCAGGAAGTCCACCGGGATATCAAAGAGACGCTCGTTCTCCTCGAGGTAAGGCCGGATCAACGCCCAGTCCTCCGCCGTCAGCGCAGCGAACTCGCCGCCGTTGAGCTGGCTCTCGTCGAGGAGGCCCCGCGGGTCACGCACGTAGATCGCTCCGCCAGAGGCCAGGGAGAAGAGGTTGCCACCGGGATACGGCGTGTCGAGCTCGTGCAGCCGGCCGTCCTCGTCGAAGGCCACCCCGTTGAGGATCGCGAAGCCACCGCCCTCCAGCGGATCGCCGGCCATGAACGACTCGGCGAGATAGTCCAGGCAGGTGCCGTTGATCACGACGCGCGGCCGGCCGACCGCATTGATCAGCGGCCGCCCGGCAGCATTCCCGAGGATGAAGGCGCGACCACCCTTGGCGGCGTAGCCGAACGTCTGGCCGACATCGCCGTAGACGATCAATGTGCCGTCCTTCATGATCTGGGCGAGCTGGTCTTGGGCGCTGCCATGCACCACGATCTCGGCACCGTCCAGTCCGGAGGCGAGGTAATCACCGGAGGAACCGTAGACGTCGACCCGTACGCCGTGCGAGTTCGGCCCTAGCCCGCAGCCGAGGAAGCGCTGGCCACGGACGTTCGCCACGATGATGCTGCGGAAGCTGCGCTCGTAGGCAGCCACGAGGGCGCGTGCCAGCGAGTGTTCCCCCTCCGAGGGAAAGCCGCGGGCATCGATCACCAGGATGGTGCGCTCATCGAATGGCGACGGCAGCGGGCTCTCCCAGCCCATCCAGGCATACCCCGGCGTCGGCCGGCGCCGGATCTGATCGACTATGACGGCCAGTCTCCGATCGGCCAGCGCCAGGACGCAGCTTCGCTTCATGGCTCCGGTCGGGTAGCGGCGGTCGACGAGCAGCGTCAGGGCTGCGATGGCCCGCGCGCGGTCCTCGTCGTTCCCGGCAGCGAGGCGCTCCAGCGACGCCAGAAGCCCAGCGACCTCGCCGTAGTCCCAGGCGGGCAGCCGCTCCCGCAGTTGAGCGAACAGCTCCTCGGGGGACACGTCCAAGTCGATGCCGGGCGGAGCGCCATTCTGGACGACGGCCGGCGCGCTCGGCCAACCGCTGAGCGGCCGCTTGCGCGGGTCCGGGGCGATGCGGCGTCCGAACTTGTCGGTGCAGGTGGGCGTTGCGCCGGTGCTCCCGTCGAACTGCACGGTGAAGATGAACGCGCCGCCATCCGTGTGGCTGCCGCCGCGGGCGTTCCAGTACAGGTCGGCCCTGGGCCAGACACGCGGGTCGTCCTGCGCGATGCTCTCCAGCGCGGCATCGATCGCCTGCTTCTCCGAGGCGGCAAAGCCGATCGAGCGTTCTCCCTGCTGGAGGGCGAAGACCTGCGGCCGCAGCATCGAGGTGTCGGTGATCCCGATCAACCGGCAGGCCCGGCTCGCTGGGACCGACTGGGCGATCAGGAAGAACCAGGGGCCGTCGGGCGAGCCGTGTATGTGGACGGTCTGGAGCATCCCGTAGACGCGCTGCTTCTCTGGTGGCAACAGGGTGAAGTCGCGCTCGGTCGTGGGGGCCATCGCCTCGATCAGGTACTCCAGCGGATACCCGTAAGTCCGGTGGAGAAGGTCGAAGACCAGCACGGCCACTTCCGTGTCGGTTAAGAACAGGGGATAGATGTTGCGCTGGGCGAGGTAGGCGCAGATGGACGCGTAGTTGGCGAAGTCCCCGTTGTGGACGAGCGCGTCGTGCATCCCGAGGAACGGGTGCGCGCCGCCCGGGTGCCAGACCTTCCCTTTGGTCGGGTAGCGGTGGTGCCCGATCCAGACGTGGGCGTGCAGCTCCTCCAGCCGGTAGTAGCGCACCACGTCGTCGCCGTGGCCGACCAGCTTGAGGATCAGCAGGTTCTTCCCGTGTGAGAGGACGAATGCGCGCTTCTCGCCGCTCGCGGCATACCAGGCGCGATTGAGCCGGTACGTGTTCTGGTAGACGATCTCGTCCTCCGCCGCCTCGGCGTGCCGCTCCGGGATGCCGTGCGCGCGCATGAAGGCCGCGCGAACCTCGGGGCGAACACGGGCGAAGTAGCAGACCACCTCCGGCGGGGGAACCTCCAAGCCGGGTAAGGTGTGGAAATCCGGCAACGCGCGGAGCCGGTGGACGTGATCGACGATGAAGACCGGCTCGATGAACCCAGCTTCCACCTCGGGGCGAACCGAGCGGTCGAGGTAAGCGACGGCCAGCAGGTAGTCATTCTGCAGCAGACGAGGCGAGACCCCGAAGAAGGCTGGATCGAGCCCGGCGGCAGCGATCCCGCCACCCTTGCCGTTACCGCGGTTGCGCATCTGGATGAGTGCCTGCAGGAGATGCTTCCCGGCCAGCGGCTGGCTCGAGGCGATGCCGATGACGCCGCAGCCCCCCTCGGCTTCAGCCTTGCGCAGTGGCACCTTCTGCCCGGCGACGAGCGGCCGGCGCGAGGCGAGCAGGCACTCAGCCAGCCTAACCTGATCCGATGGAGTCTGCCTGCTCATCGGGATCTCCCGGCTTGCGATAGACCAGCAGGTCGGCGCGGCCTCGGAGCTCGCGCACGCTGCGTAGCCCGAGACGCCGAAGGATGTCACGGAGCTGCGCCTGGAAGGAGGCGTAGAGCCGGCTGAGCCGCTCGGCGCCCCAGTCGGGGTCGACGAGCTGCGACAGCTCTGGGTCGGTCGTGGTCAAGCCGAAGGGGCAGCCGCGCCCGCGCTCGCAGTTCCCGCAGCGCGTGCAGCCGAGCGCCACCAGCTCGGTCGTGCCGAGCACGCAGCCGTCGGCGCCCAGCGCGATCGCCTTGGCGATGTCGTTGGCCGTGCGGATACCGCCACTGGCCATGATGACCACTTCGTCGCGGATCCCCTCCTGCGCGAGGAAGCGATGGACTCGCGGCAGCGCGAGTTCGATCGGCATGGCGATGTTCTTCTTGGCGATCTCCGGCGCCGCCCCGGTGCCGCCATAGCCCCCATCGATGTGGATGATGTGGGCCCCGGCGTAGTAGCTCCCGACGGCCACCATGTCGATATCGGTCGGCGTCGACACTTTGACCGAGACCAGCGCGTCGGGGTTGATCGTCCGCACCCAATCGATGTGCTTCTTGTGATCTTCAACTGAATAGACGCTGTGGAACGGGAAAGGCGAGAAGAGGCTGACCCAGGGCACGCTCTCCCGCATCCTGGCGACCGCGACAGTGGCCTTATCACCCAGGAGATGTCCCCCCAAGCCGGGTTTCGCCCCCTGCGCGTACTTGAACTCCACGATCGGCGCCCACTGGATCGTCTCCTCGCGCACGCCGAACATCCCGGTCGCGATCTGGGTGATCACGTGGTCGCGGTAGGGAACGAGCGACTCCGGATAGCCGCCCTCGCCGGTCGAGGTAAAGGTGCGCCACTCCCTCGCCGCCTTGGCTCGAGCGAGCATGATCTGCTCGCTGACCGAGCCGAAGGACATCCCGCCACCGTACCAGGGGATCGGAATCTCGATGGCCCGGTCGCCCGGTCGGCGATTCAGCGGGATGACCGTATCAACCGGCTCGCTCGCCGCAAGCTGCTGCTCAGGCGGCAAGAAGCGGAAGTCGAGCGCGTCGAACCCACCCCCTGACCGGCCGACCCGGTACTCCAGGCCATTCGCCGGTGGGCGACCAGTCTCAGCTTGGAACCAAGTGGCCAGGATCAACTCGGCGGGCCAGCGATCGTCGCCCATTGCCGGCGGCAGCCCGAAGTCGAGCGTGGGCCAGCGCTGATAGCCCTGGTGTAGGGCCTCCTCATGCTTACGGATAATCGACTGCTCGGACGCCCTACGCGTCAGCACAGTAGCCAGCCACCTCCGCGAAGGCCTCGCGCTCCAGCTCGGCCTGCCACATGCAGCGACCCAGTTCACCGCGCAGGCGCCGCACCTCGCGCAGTCCCATCGCGCCGAGCACCTCGAGCAACTGGTCTCGCCAGGAGGCGGCCAGGTTCTTGAGCCGCTGGACGCCCCAAGCCGGCTCGAGCCGCGGGAAGGAGACGAGCGCGGTCTCCGGATCCCGGCACTCACCGGCGAAGCGGGCCTGCAGCGCCACCCAGAGCGCCGTGTCGAGCGCGACGGCATCGAGGCCGCAGATGATCGCCTTCGGCACATGCTCGGCCATCACGATCCCACCGCTCCCGATCAGCGTGACCTCCTCGCGCACGCCGGCATCCACCAGTCGCTGGTGTGCTTGCCGGATCAAGTCCATAACGAATCGACCGTTGCGACGGCCGTGGTAGTCCGCCGTCAGGTGCACGACCCTGGCACCCTGCCGCAGCAGCTCCAGAACATCGCTCTCCATCGGCACGCGGGCGCAGTGGATGCTCTCGGGAAGGCGGCGCCGCAGCTCGGCGACGCGCTCCCGATCCCAGCCCTCGAGCGCGATCATGCGGGGCAGCCAGTTCAACTGTCCGAGCCAGCGCCAGGTCTCCTCCCCCACGACGGGGACGACGGATGGCCCAGCCAGCTCGAACCGGATGGCCAGATCGATTGGCACCATCGCCAGAGTGTCGATCTCTCGCGCGGCCCGTGTCAGGATCTCCAGGAGGCGGCGCGACCGGGCACTCGGCGGCGGACGATCGAACAGGAACGGCACCTGAAGGGTGATGACCTTCGGCAGAGTCCCGACCGGCTGACCCTGCTCGTCGAACGCGAGCAGCGCCGGCTTCTCGCCGATGTCCACTGCCGTCGAGATGAACTCCCGGCCATGGATGCCATCCCGAGTGGGCCTGACGATCTCCGACATGTCCGTCCACATGCCATCCCAGCCGGCTCCGCCGAAGGGCCCTCGGTAGCCGGCTCCGCGTACAGGAACGTGGCCGGTGCGGGCCTCGTAGAGCAGCGTGTCGACACATGCGGGCCCGAGGTAGGAGTCCCCGAGCCGCTCCCGCTCCGGATTCGGGTAGATCTGGACGACCTCTGGATACTGGACGGTGCAGCGCAGGCACCCGACGCAGAGCTCCTCCTTGGGAGCGAGACCGCCGATCGGCCGGGAGAACACCCCGTAGACGCACGGACGGCTCAACACCACTGGCAGGTTCGCCCGGTAGTGGATGAGCTCCTTGAGGACGAGACTGATTAATCGATGCTTCTTGACCTCGACCCGGAAGCGAGGAGGGAGGCGCACCAGATCCGGCGCCGGGCGAATCTCAATACGGTAGCGGCGGTAGCGAGGCTGTCTATCGGCGACCACTGCTGACCCCCGGACGGTTGGCGTACGATGGGTGCGCGCACGAATCGACGATGCTGGTCAGAGTCACCCGCCTGGATCGCGGGGCTCGGTGAGCCGGAAGAGCGTCTCGCCTCAGGCGGGCACCGCCCTGTACCGCTTCAGTGCTGGCCGCTTGCCGCTCCCTCGCGTCTCGATGCGCGTCCTCGCGCTGGCTGTCACGACAATCCGATGACATAAGGATACGGAGGAGCGATCGTCCTCGTCAATGCACGGCGAGGTCACCGGATGGCCCAGAAACGAGCAGAGAAGGGGAGACGAGCGCTCTCGGCATCCGATCGAAAGGGACTCGCCGGTGATGTGATACGATAGTCGACCGAGGTGCAGTGGTTGGTGGGGGACCGTGACCGGCAGTGAAGCGCCTCCTCTTCGCCCTCCTGCTGGTGGGAACAGCCACCGTGCAGGTTACCCTCTTGCCAAAAGCAAATCCCCTCGAGGTTGGCCCAGATCTGGTACTCGGGCTGGTGCTGGTCTCCAGCAGCCTGGGCGGCGTCGCCGCCGGCATGATCTGGGCCGCCCTCGCCGGGTTCGCTCTCGATTTCCTGACGCTGGAGCCACTCGGCTCGCACGGACTGGGGCTACTGCTGGTGGCAGTTATCGGTGGCCTGGCACGCCGCCGGCTGTTTCGGAGCGATCTGGTCAGCCCAATGGGGCTGGTCATACTGGCCACGCTCGCTAGCCACCTCGTCGCGGTAGCCCTGCAGTGGGCACTCGGTACCAGACCGCCGATCGACGTGGTGTTACGCGTGGCCGGGCTGACTGCACTGCTGAACGTCGCGGTCGTACCGCTGGTCTACGGTGCGATCGTCGCGCTGGAGAGGTCGGGGATGCGCCGTGCGCCGTCGCGGTAAGCGAATGGAACTCGCTCCGCCGCACGAGCGACGGCGGGGCCGGATCGAGGATCCTCAGGAGAGCGGTGAGCGACGCCTGACGCGCCGCGCCTTTCTGCTCCGCGGGCTGATGCTCGGCGGGTTCGGTGCCGTCATCGGCAAGCTCTGGCAAATGCAGGTTCGTGACACCCAGCAGTACCAGGTCCAGGCCGAGGGAAACATCATCCGCTTCGAGCCGCTCCGCGCCCCACGCGGTTTGATCGTCGACCGACATGGAGCCGTCCTGGCACAGAACCGGCGGAGCTGGTCGGTCGCGGTGATCCCCGGGCAGTTGCCCGACGATGAGACGCGCCGCGCAGCCATCCGCGCGCAGCTCATCGAGGCACTCGGGCTGGACGATGTGCTGGTGGTCCGCCGCTCGGCACTGCCGCGAGGGGCGGAGCGCGAGGTCCTGGACGAGCTGGCCGCGGCGCTGGGCGCGGAGCCCGCAAGCCTCGTCGCCACCGTGTTCGACCCTGGTGAGGGGCCGCTCGCTCTCATTCGGGAACGTCTCAGCCCGGAGGAGGCCAGCCGGCTACGCGAGCTAGCCAAGCGGCTGCCAGGAGTCCACGTGCTCAACCGCTACGACTACTTGCTACAACTGCACGCCGGTTCGGCCGAGCCAGTAGTGTTGAAGCAGGACGTCCCTCATGATCTGGCACTGGCGCTGGCGGCCAACGAGCTGTACTTGCAAGGGGTGCGTGTAAGCGACGACACGCTGGTGCGCCAGTATCCCGCTGGCCCTGAATTCGCGCACATCCTCGGTTACGTCGGCCCGATCTCCGAGGAGGAGTTCGAGGAGGCCGGTGGGTATGACCCGCGTAACCCGTACTTGCCCGATGACTACGTCGGGCGTGGCGGGGTCGAGCAGGCGATGGAAGACATGCTGCGCGGCCAGCGCGGCGGACGCTGGATCCAGACCGACGCGCGCGGCGTCGAGATCGCGGAGCTGCGCCACCGGCGGCGAGAGCCGCGACCCGGCTACACAGTCGAGCTGACGATCGATGCCGAGCTGCAACGCGCGGTGACGCAGGCGCTGCGCGAGGGGATCGACCAGGCGAACCGGGCAGCACTCCAGGAAGGCCGTGAGCCGGTCGGCTCCGGCGTCGCCATCGTGCTTGATCCGCGCAACGGTGAGCTGCTGGCGCTAGTGAGTTTGCCGACTTACGATAACCAGCGCTTCGCCGAGGGGATCACCCAGGCTGAATACGAGGCCTACTTGAACGACCCATTCACCCCGCTGGTGAACTTCGCGATCAGCGGCACGTTCCCTCCTGGATCGACGATCAAGCCCATCCTTTCCTGCGCTGGCCTGCAAGAGGGAGTCATCGACAGCGGGACGACGTTCCTCTGCCGCGGACAGATCCGCGTGCCGACCGTCTTCGACGAGCAGGGAGGCAACATCTACGTCTGCTGGCTGGCCAGCGGGCACGGGCCGGTGACCGTCGAGGACGCGATCACCCACTCATGCAACGTCTTCTTCTACAATGTGGGGGCGCCCGGTCAAGTCCCGGAGGGCGACGACGAGCCGCTGCATTACTATCTCCCAGGAGACCCCACGCCGCACTACTTCGCCGGGCTGGGCATCGAGCGCATCGAGCGCTATCTGCGCCAGGAATTCGGCTTTGGACAGCCGACCGGCATCGAGCTGGCCGGCGAGGCAGCCGGCGTGGTTCCGAACCCACTGTGGCTGTTCCAGACGTTGCGAGAGTACTGGTCGGTCGGTGATACTATAAACGTCTCAATCGGCCAGGGGCATCTGGCGTGCACGCCACTGCAGCTCGCCTGCGCATTGGCCGCCATCGCGAATAGCGGATCCTACTACCGGCCGCGGCTAGTGCGGGCGCTGCGCGACTCATCTGGGAGCGTGATACGCGAGTTCGCCCCTGAGCGCGTCCGGCAGCTCGGCATCGAGCCGCAGCACATCGAGCTGGTGCGCCGAGCGATGCGCCGGGTGGTCACGGACGGGACGGCGAAGGGAAAGTTCATCCGCACGGGGGACGCTATCCCGATTGCCGGCAAGACTGGGACAGCGGAGTATGGCCAGGCCGTCGATGGGCGGTACGAGAAGAAGCACGCCTGGTTTGCGGCGTTTGCTCCGTTCGATGCGCCGGAGGTGCTGGTACTGGTCTTGATCCGTGACGGAGGCGAAGGATCGACCTTCGCCGTGCCAGTCGCCGACGCGATCCTGGCGACCTACTTCGGCCGCTCGGGATAGGCGACCAGGCTCGGCCCCAGGCGACCTCACAGGTCGGTCGAAGAAGGCAAGGGGTAGATGGCATGGTCGAGAAGCGCCGCGAGGTCGGTCAGGTTCGGGTACGAGGAACGCAGGATGGGCTCGTGCTCCAACTCCCGGCGGGCGTACCGCTCCCGATGCTGCTGAGCCAGGTGCGCAGCAGCATCGACGGCGCGCGGGATTTCTTCCGCGACGGCGAGTTGATCGTCGACTACGGCGGGCGGGAGCCGAATCTCGAAGAGATTGTGGCGCTGCAGCATCTGTTGAGCGACCGCGGCGTGCGGCTGCGGGCGGTAACCTCGAGCGTGCCGGAGCATCGGGAGCTACTGCGCTCCTGGGGGTTTCATCCGCTCCGCCTGGTGGATCGCGAGGACGGACCTTCGCCGGTTCGGCCGCTACCGTCACCCGGAGGCGTTCCGGCCGAGGGGGAGCATCTCGCGCTCTATGTCCGGCGGACGCTCCGCTCCGGCATGTCGATCTCGAGCGATGGCGACCTCGTGATCGTCGGAGACGTCAACCCCGGCGCCGAGGTCTACGCTGCCGGCGACGTCCTGGTGTGGGGCGTGCTGCGCGGGACGGTTCACGCCGGCATGCATGGGAATCATGATGCAATGATCGCGGCGTTGCGGCTGATGCCGACGCAGCTTCGCATCGGCTCGCTGGTTGCCCGGGCGCCCGACTCCGGGCGAGCGCTCTTGGAACAGCCAGCCCTGGCACGAGTACTCGACGGCTCCATCGTCGTGGAGCCGTGGCGGACAGATCGGAGACACTGATGGGATGGAAAAGCTAGTGGAGGGAAGCACTGGCCAAGGGAGGGATACGGTGGAGCAACAACAGGAGGTCAACGGGCGAGTCATCACCATCACCTCAGGCAAGGGCGGAGTCGGCAAGACCACGACCACTGCCAACCTCGGAGCAGCCTTAGCGGCCCGCGGGCGGTCGGTCGTGCTGCTCGACGCCGACATCGGCCTGCGCAACCTGGACATCGTCCTGGGCCTGGAGAACCGCATCGTCTACGACATCGTGGACGTGGTGGAGGGGCGGTGCCGCCTGCGCCAGGCGATGATCCGGGACAAGCGCCTGAACAACCTGTACCTGATCCCCGCCGCGCAGACGCGCGACAAGGAGGCGGTCTCTCCCCAGCAGATGCGCGCGCTCTGCGAGGAGCTACGCCGGCAGTTCGACTTCATCCTGATCGATTCGCCGGCCGGGATCGAGCAGGGGTTCCGTAACGCCATCGCCGGCGCCGACGAGGTGATCGTGGTCACCAATCCAGAGGTGTCGTCGGTGCGCGACGCTGATCGGATCGTCGGGCTGGTCGAGGCGGCAGAACTCCCGGTACCCCGGCTGATCGTCAACCGGATCGATCCGGAGCTCGTCCGGCGCGGCGACATGATGTCGGTCGAAGACGTTACCGAGATCCTCTCCATCCCGTTGATCGGCCTCGTGCCGGACGACGAGACCATCATCACCGCGACGAACCGCGGTGAGCCGGTGGCGCTGGATCCTCTCTCGCGCGCCGGGCAGGCGTTCCGCGATATCGCGGCCCGGCTGCTGGGCGAGGATGTCCCGCTCATGGTGCTGGAGGCGCCGGATGGCGCGTTGCGGCGTCTGCTCCGTGCGCTCGGTTTCGGAGGGAGCCGGCAGGGGCAGGCAGTGCGTGGGGGAGGAGCAGGGTAAATGGGGATTCTCGATAGCTTGTTCGGGCGCCGGAACGCGTACCGTCCGCAGGGGAGCGCGCAGGTCGCCAAGCAGCGCCTGGTAGAAGTACTGGTTTACGACCACGTGAAACTGACGCCCGATGTGATGGAGGCGATCAGGGACGATATCTGCCGGATCCTCTCACGCCACCTGGACGTGGACGTCGATCGCCTGGAAATCAACATCTTGCGCACCGAGCGCGGCGACCGGCTCGTCGCCAACGTGCCGGTGCGGCGCGGCGGCACCGGTGCCAGGGCGCGGAGATAGCGTGGACGTCCTCGCACCACCGATCACGATTCTCGGTATCCACCACGTCGGGATCGTCGTGGCCGATCTAGCCGCGGCAACGGAGACCTACCGGCGCCTCGGCTTTCGCCTGCTCGACCTGATCGAAATGCCCGAGCAAGGCGTCCGCCTTGCCGCCTTCGCCGCCGGCGACGACTATCTGGAGCTCCTGACCCCGCTAGACCCGGAGAGCGGCGTGGCCCGCTTCCTGGCCGCTCGTGGAGACGGCGTCCACCACGTCGCCTACGCCGTGACTGATCTGGCTGCGGCGCTGCGGCGGCTCGAATCGGCCGGCTTCGAGCTTGTCGACCGCGAGCCCCGCACTGGCCTGCACGGCTGGCGGGTGGCGTTCATTCATCCCCGTTCCTGCAATGGAGTCTTGACCGAACTGGTCGAGGTCGCCCCGGCCTCAGAAGCGCAGTAGGGCGACATCGAGCCGTCCGAGGAGCGTGGGCATGAGCCAGACCGAACTCGAGCGCGTCGTGACCGACTCCGGGATCGAGATCGAGCCGGTGTACCGGGACAGCGGCCGCGCGGCCGAGCCTGACCCTGGGCAGTATCCCTACACCCGCGGTATTCACCCCACCATGTACCGGGGCAAGAAGTGGACCATTCGCCAGTACGCCGGCTACGCCTCGGCCGAGGAGACGAACCGCCGGTTCAAGCTGTTGCTCGAGCGCGGCCAGATGGGGCTCAGCGTCGCCTTCGACCTCCCCACCCAGCTCGGGTACGACTCCGACCACGCGCTGGCCCGGCCGGAGGTCGGCCGGGTCGGTGTTGCGATCAGCACGCTCGACGACATGCGCCGCCTGTTCGATGGCATCCAGCTCGCCAGGGTGACGACCTCGATGACCATCAACGCACCGGCAGCGCTGCTCCTCTTGATGTACCAGATCGTGGCCGAAGAGCAGGGCGCTGACCCGCGAGAACTCCGGGGTACGATTCAGAACGACATCCTGAAGGAATACGCGGCTCGGGGGACGTACATCTTCCCTCCAGCCCCCTCCATGCGCCTGGTGACCGATACCTTCGCATACTGTCGCGTTCACCTGCCGAACTGGAACACTATCAGCATCAGCGGCTACCACATGCGGGAGGCCGGCGCGACCGCCGTGCAGGAGGTCGCGTTCACGCTCGCCAACGCCATCGCCTACGTGCGCGCGGCGATCGAGGCCGGCTTGCAGATCGACGAGTTCGCCCCACGGCTGAGCTTCTTCTTCGGCGCGCACAGCAACTTCTTCGAGGAGATCGCGAAGTTTCGCGCTGCCCGGCGCATGTGGGCCAGAATCATGCGCGAGCGGTTCGGCGCGCAGAACCCGCGCTCGATGATGCTGCGCTTCCACACTCAGACCTGCGGCTGCACGCTGACTGCCCAGCAGCCGCTCAACAACGTCGTGCGGGTGGCTTACCAGGCGCTGAGCGCGGTGCTCGGGGGCACCCAGAGCCTGCATACCAACGCCTACGATGAAGCGCTGGGCCTGCCGACCGAGGAGTCAGCGACGCTGGCGCTCCGCACGCAGCAGATCCTGGCTGAGGAGACCGGCGTGGCAGACACCGCCGACCCGCTCGGCGGCTCCTACTTCGTCGAGGAGTTGACCGACCAGATCGAAGCGCGCGCCTGGGAGATCATCGACGAGATCGAGGCACTCGGCGGAGCAGTCGCCGCGATCGAGCAAGGCTGGATCCAGGAGCGGATCGCTGAGAGCGCCTACGCCTGGGAGCTGCGCGTGACCTCGGGCGAGCGGACAGTGGTCGGCGTGAACACGTACCAGGATGAGCATGAGGTCGAGGTACCGGTTCACCGCCTTGACGAGACGGCGGTGGAGCGACAGGTCGCGCGGGTACGCGAGTACCGCGCGAGACAGGATCCAACGAGGGTGGCCGCGGCGCTGGATGCGATCGAGCGAGCTGCCCGCGGTGCCGAGAACATGCTGCCGGTGATGAAGGATGCCTTGCTGGCGGGCGCGACCCTGGGACAGATCTGCGGGCGGCTCCGGCAGGTCTGGGGCGAGTACCGGCCCGGATTCTGAGCGCGGGTGTCGAGGCGTCCACGGCATCCCGGGCTCGTCCCGGCCTGAACTTCGCGGTGGTGGAGCTGGAGCTGACCATGCATAGACAGCGTCGTCCCTGCCGGACAGTTGCCAGTGTCGCCCGCGACCGTGATCGGCGCGTTCACTCCGAGCGCCTCGTTCTCTCCTGCACGACCGGGCACCGATCTCCGGCCGCTGTGAGCCCGGCGCTACACGACGGCACCCAGAGCATCCGTGAATTGGGGCCGCTTACCGGCTGGAGCCTGCGCGAGCGGAGAGCGCTGGAGGCTGGCCGCTTTCGCCGCTGACCACACCCCTCTGGCAAGCCCGCCATCATGCAGCCGCTCGCGCACGCACAGCGCCGGCTCTCGGGAAGAGCTGCTGGGACGTGGGCTTCCTACCCTTGCCTCGTGGCGCCGCAAGCAACCCGAACTCAGCCCGACGCCACGAGGTAGAGTCCGTCACCGACCTACTCCGGCAAGGGGAAGTCGACCCGGAGCCGGCGCACAGGCTGCGGTGCCCCACCAGGCCGCAGTCGCAGCACAACGACCGACATGTCGTCTTGCGGGCAACCACGGTCAGCTTCCAGCGCCGCGTGTAGCACCGCCTCCGCTGTGCTCTCAGCGTCCGGCGCCCGCGCCAGCGCCCCCTCGACCGCCGTCAGGAGATCGAAGCGCCGGCTCCAGCGCTCGCCGGCCGCCACCACGCCGTCGGTCACCAGCACCACAGCCAAACCCGGCTCGATCCCCACCTCCAAAACCCATGGCCGGGTGTGCCGGTAGATGCCGATGCGGCCGCCGGACTCGACGACGAGCCGCGGCTCGCCGTTCCGGCGCAGAACCATCGGCACCTCGCTGTTGCGGGTAATCACGAGGGTCGAGCTGGCCAGATCCACCGACAGAATGTCGAGCGCGGCCGACACCCTTCCGCCCCGCATCGCGAACAGAAAGTCGTGCGCGGCCCGCGCCGCCGCGCCGTCGCGCACCCCCTCGTTGAGCAAGGACACCACCCGCCCGGCAACCTGAACGCTCAGCAGCTTGGCCGCCGCCCCGTGCCCCTGCCCATCGACCAGCACAACCGAGATGCCTCCACCGGGCCGCTCGATGACCTCTGCCGTGTCTCCGCTCTCGCGACTGCCGAAGCGATGGGTCTTCTGGATCGCCAGCTCGATCGTCACCGCCACCGGGACAGCTCCCCCTACTGTTCACCCCGCCCGAGAACTCCGCGCGCGCCGTAGTTCCGCCGGTAGTAGTCGGCGAACTCGCCGGACTTCAACGGGGTCCACCACTCCCGGTGAGCCTCGTACCAGCGCACGGTCTCGGCCAGACCCTCATCGAACGGGATCTCGGGAGTCCAACCGAGCGCCTCGATCTTCGAGGCATCGACCGCATACCGCCGGTCGTGGCCCGGCCGGTCGGCGACGTGCTGGATCAGGTCATCCGACAGTCCCAAGAGGCGCACGATGGTGCGGGCAACCTCGAGGTTCGGCCGGTGGTTGCCGGCGCCGACGTTGTAGACCTGTCCCGGCTCGCCTCTGGTGAGCACGAGGGCGATCGCGCGGCAGTGATCGCGGACGTGGAGCCAGTCACGCTCCTGGCGACCGTCTCCATAGATCGGGATGGGACGGCCCTCGAGCAGGTTGGTGACCGAGAGCGGGATGAACTTCTCAGGGTGCTGGTAGGGTCCATAGGTATTGGCTCCGCGGGTCACCATCACTGGGAGGCCATAGGATGCGTAGTAGGCCAGGGCAAAGAGGTCGCCGCTGGCCTTGCTGGCGGAGTAGGGATTACGCGGCCGGAGCGGATCAGATTCGCGCGATCTGCCGGTCAACACCTCACCGTAGACCTCGTCGGTGCTCACCTGGACGAAGCGCTCGACGCCGCAGCGCACGGCTGTCTCCAGCAACACGTAGGTGCCCTGGACATTCGTCTGGATGAACGCCGCCGGCTCCAGCAGCGAACGGTCGACGTGCGTCTCGGCGGCGAAGTTGACCACGGCGTCGCAGTTCTCCATGGCTGCGGCGACGGCCGCCGGATCAGCGATATCGCCCTGGATGAAGCGAAACCCCGGCCGCCCGGCCAGGTCAGCCAGGTTAGCGAGGTTCCCGGCATACGTCAGCTTGTCGAGCACGACGATCTCGGGTGCTCCCTGCTCGAGCAGGTAGCGAGCGAAGTTGCTGCCGATAAAGCCAGCGCCACCAGTGACGAGGATGCGCCGGAAGCGAGCGATCTCCATCACACCTCCACGGCCGCGCGTGCGGCTCGACGCCTGAGCGTAGCAGAGCGGCGCCACGCCTCGCAATGGCGGTACGAAGGAGCTAGGTCTCCGGTACCAGCGAGCGATTCCGGCACTAGGAACTCCAGGCGCGCTTGGGTAGTACCAGAGTCTTGACAAATCGGTTCGTAAGTACTAGTATAAACATGACCTGAGTACCGGCGGTCCTGGATCTCTGGTACTAGCACGGTCGGCGCGTCGAGTCGCGGGCGCGCAGTTCGTAGAGGGTGTTTTGTATTGGGAAGGGGGATCACCTCTATGAAGTGGAAGGGCTGGAAGTGGCAGTAGGCAGGGGCTGAGCCGCTAGGATCGGTCACTGTCCAGAAGCTGTCAGAATTCTCAGTTTCCGTTCCAGACTAGCGAACGAAGTGCGCAGGCCGCTGTCTTCAAATCAGCGGCCTGTCGCGCTCCAAGGGTAGTACTTTTGTGTGATTTGCCGCATACGATCGCCGCGAGAGGTGTGTCGTGTAGTAAACTGAGCGCGGCATACGACTCCGGGTGTCTGCACCCCGATGCCAGGGGGAACTCGTGGAACATCCACATCGCCTGTACGCCATAGTTGGCCTCTTCGCGGTCCTCAGCCTGGGCATCATAGGGTTAGTCGGCCCCACACTCTGGGCACCGCCCATAACATGGCAGCTTGTCGTCGCCGCAGCTATCCTGATTGCAGGAATCGCTGTCTCCGATTTATCTGCGATCGACTTGCCTGTCTCGCGTTTGCGCATTACCGTCTCGGTGTCATCGGCGTTGTGCTTCGCGGCCGCTTTGACCTTCGGGCCGTTGCCGGGAACGGTAATTGCGGTAGCTGGCTCTCTTGTCGAGGATGTCATCGATCGGCGCGAGCCGATCAAACTCATTGTCAATTCCATCAACTGCGCGCTATCGACTTTTCTCGCCGGGTGGGTCTACGTAAGCTTCGCTGATCTCAAGTTGACACCGATCACGACACTGCAAAACTTCGCAGCGGCACTCCTGGCCGCTGGGGCTTTCAGTTTCGCACAGTCAATCTTCCTGTCAGTAATTCTCTCTCAAGCCGGGGGAACGAGCCCGTGGCACCTCTGGAGAGCGGCCGCCCGTGGACTCCTAGTCGAATTCCTGGCGCTCCCAGCGCTCGGCACCCTATATCCTGTCTTGGCGCGCGAGAATCCGCTCGCCCTGGTGCTCATGATCATCCCGCTGCTCGGCCCCTACTTCGCGTTCCGGAACTACCGCCAGCTCCACCATGAGACGCAGGCCACCTTCGAGCTGCTCGCCGACCTGCTCGACCGGCGCGATCCCTACACCTCCGAGCACTCGCAGCGCGTCGCTCATCTCGCCGAGATGATCCTGAAGCAGTTCCCGGACCTCCCATACGAGGAGTTCGAAGCCATCCTCTCCGCCGCGCGCATCCACGACCTGGGCAAGATCGCGACCACCGACTACGTCCTCTCCAAGCCCGGACGCCTCACCGACGAGGAGTTCGCCATCATCAAGCGCCACCCGGTCGAGGGCAGCGAGATCCTCCGCCGGCTCACGCCCTACCGCCAGATCGTCCGCATCGTGCGGCATCACCACGAGCGCTGGGACGGCAAGGGCTACCCGGACGGTCTTGCTGGCGAGCAGATCCCCTTCGGCTCGCGCGTCATCGCGGTCGCCGACACCTACGACGCCATGACGAGCAACCGCGCCTACCGGCCGGCTATGACGCATGAGCAGGCGATGGCCGAGATCCGCCGCTGCGCGGGCACCCAGTTCGACCCCGCCGTCGTGGCGGCCTTCGAGCGCGCAATCGCTGCTGAGGTGCCAGAGCGGCAGGCCGTGCCCCAGGTGCTCGACGTGGCCCCGTCCGAGTAGCCCCGAGATAGACCGCGAACCGTTCAGTTCGAATCCCCGTATCGACGGTAACTGATTCGCCGTGCCTACCGGCAGACAGCCTGAGGACCGTTCCGGCGGCCAGCTACGCCAGATAGTACCTCGACCGAATTGAAGCGGCCGAGGCTCACGGCTAGGCTTCCTTATGAGAGCCTCGAGGGATGCATGGGCAGCGCCGGCACCTAGACACGCCAGCGCCCGCCGTGACCCTCACCGCGCTGCTCGACGCTCAGGGGTGATGACGGGCCAGCGGCATGAATAGAAGCGGCCCGAACCGTTTCGCGGTCCGGGCCGGAAGGGGCATCACCTCTCGTCATCCGGTGGAGCTGAGGGGACTCGAACCCCTGACCCCAACGCTGCCAGCGTTGTGCTCTCCCAGCTGAGCTACAGCCCCAGGCAAACTCGGCGCACGAGTACCGAGCGCACGTGTAAATCTAGCATAACGAGCGAGTCAGCGTCAAACACTGCTCGATCCCGCTCGCCGCCATAGCCGGCTCGGGGATCGCGCGGTGGGCAGCCACCCATAGGACACCTCTCTCCTGCCACGCGCGGGAGACGCGCCCGGCCACGGCATTGAGGCTTTCTTAGCGCCCCCGCGAGCCTCGCAAGTGGTAGGGGCGACCGGCCGGTCGCCCCTCACACATCAGCCAAGGCCGAGAGCCGGATGGCAATATTCGTTTCCACCGCGCCTCGGCTCGCGCTCACCCCGCCTTGGAGTCACCATGTTTCAGGCTCGACCACGCCTCGCCGGCTCGTCGGGCGAGGGGCGAGGAGCTGCGTGGTAGTTGATTCCCGGCACTCGACCGAGTACGAGCCTCGTTCCAGCGAGGCGCCAGGGTAACGGACACCGCTGTGCCCTACGGGTAAATGCCTCGCAGCCGGGTGATCTCGGCCACGCGCTGGATGGCGAGTGCTAGCGCCGCCGTGCGCATATGCACGTGGTACTGCTCAGCCACACCACGGATGGCGTGGAAGCTCCGCGTCATGATCTCCTTGAGCCGGCTGTTGACCTCCGCTTCCGACCAGTAGAAGTGCTGCAGGCTCTGCACCCACTCGAAGTACGACACGGTCACCCCACCGGCATTGGCGTAGATGTCGGGCAGCACGATGATGCCGCGGTCGAACAGGATGCGGTCGGCCTCGGGCGTCGTGGGGCCGTTGGCCGCCTCGGCGATGAGCCTGGCCTTGATGCGCGGCGCGTTCTCCTGCGTGATCTGCCGCTCGATCGCTGCCGGGATAAGGATGTCGCACGGCAGCTCGAAGAGTTCACGGTTAGTGATGGCCTCCCCTTCGGTGAAGCCGGCCACCGTCCCGGTGGCCCGTGCGTGCTCGAGCAGGGCGCGGATATCGAGCCCCTTCGGGTTCCAGACGCCGCCATTGACGTCGGTCACCGCCACCACCCGCACTCCGTGCTCGTGCAGCAGCCGTGCCGCGACCGAGCCAACATTGCCGAATCCTTGAATTGCGACCGTCGCCTTCCCAAGATCAAGGCCGTACACCCGCGATGCCTCCTCTATCGCGAAGACGACGCCGCGGCCGGTCGCCTCCAGCCGGCCCGCCGAGCCGCCGAGCTGCAGCGGCTTACCAGTCACGACCGCTGGGACCGCAACCCCGCCGCGGTGCATGCTGTAGGTGTCGAGGATCCACGCCATCACCTGCGGGTTGGTATTGACGTCGGGCGCGGGGATATCGGTGTGCGGGCCGATCACAAGCGAGATCTCGGTCGCGTAGCGCCGGGTCAGGTTCTGCAGCTCGTTCTGGGAGAGCTGCTTCGGGTCAACCTGGACGCCGCCCTTCGCGCCGCCGTACGGCAGCCCCATGACGGCGCACTTCCAAGTCATCCACATCGCCAGCGCCTTCACCTCGTCCAGCGTGACGTCGGGGTGATAGCGGATCCCGCCCTTGGACGGCCCCGCGGCGAGATTGTGCTGGACGCGAAAGCCGGTGAAGACTTGGACCGAGCCGTCGTCCATCTCTACCGGGAAGTGGACGATCAGCTCGCGCTTGCAGGTACTGAGGATCCGTCGCAGGTCGTCGTCGAGGCCGATCACGTCGGCCGCGATATTGAACTGCTCGACCGCGACGTCGAAGAGACTTTGCTGTGGTTTCTCCCGCACGACAGGACTGGTAATCACCATGGCCACGCCTCTTCTGCACTCACGATCAAGTTCCGTCCGGCAGAGACGCTCCGCCCTGCAGGTCAGGGCACCGCATCGTGCCTAACCCGGGCGAGCCTCGTTGCCCACCGTTTCGCTCGTCAAGCAGAGCAGAAACGAACGCCGGTGGATTCACTCCACCGGCGCACCGAGAGTCTCTTCGAGCAGCTTCCTGGCTACGGCAGGGTTGGCCCTGCCGCGCAGGTCCTTCATGACCTGACCGAGCAGGAAACCGATCGCCGCGCCTTTACCGCGCCGGTAATCGGCCACCGCCTTCGGGTTCTGCTCGATCACTCGTTGCACCACTGCACGGAGCTGAGCTTCATCGCTCACCTGCGCCAGCCCGCGCTCGGCCACGATGGCGTCAGGATCCTGGCCAGTCTCGCTCACTGCCACCAGGACTTCCTTCGCCGTCAGGGCATTGATGGTTCCGCGCCGAACCAGCTCGATAAGCTGGCGCAGTTGCCCCGGCCTCACTCCCACTCCGTCGATGTCGACGACGCGCTCTCGCATCAGCGCGAAGAGCTCGCCGGTGATCCAATTCGCCGCCTGGCGGGCAATCTCACGATCACCCTGCACGCATGCCTCGAAATAGTCGGCCACGGCCCGCTCCTCGGTGAGCAGGCCGGCCTCTGCCGCCCCGAGAGCGTAGTCGCGCACGAAGCGTTCGAAGCGGGTAAGCGGCAGCTCCGGCATCCGCGCCCTGATCTCGACCAGATCAGTCTCGGTCAGGAAGATCGGCGGTAGATCGGGCTCCGGGAAGTACCGGTAGTCCTCGGCGTATTCCTTGGTTCGCTGCGAGACCGTGATCTCCTGATCTTCGAGCCAGCCTCGGGTCTCCTGCACGAGTGGCTCGCCACGCCGCAGAGCCGAGCGCTGGCGCTCCACCTCGTATGCCAGCGCCCGCTCGACCGAGCGGAAACTGTTCATGTTCTTGATCTCGACCTTAGGCCCGACAACGGACCCGTCCAGGCTGCGCTGCGAGATGTTGGCGTCGCAGCGGAAGGCGCCTTCCTCCATGTTCGCGGTGGAGACGCCCAGGTAGCGGAGCACCTGGCGTAGCGCCATCAGAAAAGCGCGGGCCTCCTCCGGCGAGCGTAGATCTGGCTCGGTCACGATCTCGATCAGCGGCACTCCCGAGCGATTGACATCGACCAGGCTGTAGCCCGTACCGTTCCAGGTCCGGTGCACCAGCCGAGCCGTGTCCTCTTCCAGATGCACCCGCCGGATGCCGACGCGCTTCCGCTGGCCATCGTGCTGGAACTCGAGATAACCCTCGACGCACAGCGGCAAGTCGTACTGCGAGATCTGATACCCCTTCATCAGGTCGGGGTACATGTAGTTCTTGCGGTCGAATTTGCTGTACGGAGGTATCCGGCAGTTGAGCGCCAGCCCAGTCATCACCGTCGAGACGACAGCCTGCCGGTTGATGACTGGGAGCGAGCCGGGTAGCCCCAGGCAGACCGGGCAGACGTGCGTGTTCGGCTCGGCGCCCGCATACTCGGCCGAGCAGCCACAGAACATCTTCGACCGGGTGAGAAGTTGGGCATGCACTTCCAGCCCGATGACGGTCTCGAACTCCACGCGTCTCACCCCCGAGACTGCTCGCGCCTGGTACTCGACACACGGCGCTTCCGGCGCCAGTATAGCATGCATGCTGCTGCGGCCGGCTATTCTCCCTTGGTCGATCGGAGAGACGAGGACGACGAGCGCGAACCGCCGTCCACCGGCTGGTACCACTTGCCCTTGCACCGCTTATGTCAAACGGGTATACTATGATCGCTGGGATGGGCAGCCTCCACTGCCATCCCGGAACCCAATCCCTTCCCTTCCCTTGGCGCGGAGCACTACGTCCCCCGGTGCTCCGCGTTTTTTGTGCCGCAGAGCGGGCTGTGCGGCGAGGTCTCCGATGGCGATCCTCCCAGGGCTTCGCTAGCCGCCCCTTTGACCCCCGTAGGGGCGACCTGACGGTCGTCCTCCACAACAATCAGTCATGCTCTATCGGGTCTCCCCCTGCCCCCGGGTGGCAACCGGTTTGTGAAGGGCATCGCAATCCGGGTCCCGATCTGGTATCTTACTCCCGGCGATTTGACGGCGACCTGGCACCTGGCGGAAGGAGTGCGAAGAGCAGTGGCAGACGGACAGAATGTGCAGGCCCTGGTTGCGGAGCGGGTCGAACGGGCTGAGCGCGCCGGGATACTCGACCACGAGTACCGCTACGGTTTCGGCTTTCTCACCTTCGTTGCGCTGGTCGGCGCGGGCGTGCTGACACTCATCGTCGGCATGATCCTCGGCATCATCTTTCTGTAGGCTGCCGGGTCGTCTCGAAGCTTGCGCGCAGGCTGACCACGCCCGAGTCCGACACCTGGCACCTGACCATGAGACGGCGAACCGGCCGGAGCTTTGAGCGGCTCCGGCCGGTCCCTTTACCTGAGAGACTCTACTGGGCGGTCGTGCCCTGTTGCTTCAACAGAGCGGCCACCTTGAGCGGCAACCCGAAGAGGTTGATGAACCCCTGTGCATCCGCATGGTCGTAGATCGGGTCGCTGCTGAAGGTCGCAAACGCCTCGTGGTAGAGCGAGTACGGGGACTTCCGTCCGGTGACGATGCAATTCCCCTTGTAGAGTTTCAGCCGGACCTCTCCGGTCACTGGCTTCTGCGTCACGTCCACGAACGCGTCCAGCGCCTCGCGGAGCGGTGTGAACCACAGCCCGTAGTAGACCAGCTCGGCATATTTCTGGGCCACCAGATCCTTGTAGTGGAGCGTTTCCCGGTCGAGGACGAGCGACTCCAGTTCCTTGTGCGCCGTTGCGAGGATGGTAGCCCCTGGCTGCTCGTAGACACCCCGGCTCTTCATCCCGACCAGACGGTTCTCGACCAGGTCGATGCGGCCAATACCGTGCTGTCCACCGATCTCGTTCAGTGTCGTCACCAGGGTGACCGGTCCCATCGCCTGGCCATCGATACTGACCGGATAGCCCTCCTCGAAGCCGATGACCAGCTCCTGCGGCGTGTCTGGCGCTGCCTCTGGGCTGACCGTGAGCTGGAACATCGCCTCGTTCGGTTCCTGCCAGGGATCTTCGAGTTCGCCGCCCTCGTGGCTGAGATGCCAGAGATTCTGGTCCCGGCTGTAGATGTTCTGCTTCGACTGGCTTACCGGGATCCCGTGGGCATTGGCATACTCGAGCAGATCCTCGCGCCCGCCCAGATCCCACTGCCGCCACGGAGCGATCACCTTCAGCTCGGGCGCGAGCGCCTTGTAGGTCAGCTCGAAGCGCACCTGGTCATTCCCCTTGCCGGTGCAGCCGTGGGCGACGGCGTCGGCACCCTCCAGCTTGGCGACTTCGACCTGGTGCGCAGCGATCAGCGGCCGGGCGAAGCTCGTGCCGAGCAGGTATTTGCGCTCGTAGACTGCGCCCGCCCGCAAGGTCGGGAACGCGTACTTGGTGAGAAACTCCTCTTTCAGATCCTTGACATAGACTTTGGAGGCGCCGGTGGCCAGCGCCTTGGCCTCGATGGCAGCGAAGTCGTCACCTTGGCCGATATCGGCGGTGAAAGCGATGACCTCACAGCCGTAGGTCTGCTTGATCCACTTGAGGATAACCGAGGTGTCCAGACCGCCGGAGTAGGCGAGGACAACTTTCTTGATCGGGGTCTTCTCCGCCATGTGCCATGCTCCTTTCATCGCAGCTCCAGCGTGGTACCTGGAGCGAGACCGAATGTCTCCATCACACCCAGGTGCAGCGAACGAGCAGCCAACCTGGCTGCCGTCACCTGTACCTGGCGCGTCCGGGCATTCGATAGAGCATGGCCGCGTGCATCCTCCTGGGGCGGCAAGCCGCGCCGCCGCATAGCTGGTAGCCTATCAGGCTGGAGCGGCGGCGTCAAGCAGCGCGCCGCCACGCCCGAGGTTTCGAGCCGGCTCAGCGCTGGGGTATCATCCTCTTCCGGGCCATCGCGCTCGGGAAGCAAGAAGGGCTAGGGAAGGGATCGAGGGTGAGCGCACGACGACAGTCCTGGTGGATACCGCTGTTCGTGCTGGCACTCACGCTCACGTCGCTGCCGGCTTCGACCGCCTCCGCCGCCACGGTCGAGCCGGGACGGCTGCTGGCCTACATCGATCGCGATCGCACGCTCTGGATCGGCGACGATCAGGGCAACTGGCGGCAACAGCTTACCAATGGCGTTGCGGTTACCGGCGCGGTCTGGTCGGGAGACGGCGATCGGCTAGCTTACACCTTCCTGCGCGACGGGCGCAGTGTCGTCGGTCTCGCCCGCTTCCTCCCCGAGCCAGTAACCCGCGAACTGGGGCCGGGCATCCATCCCGCCTGGTCGTGGGATGGGCGCTGGCTGGCGTATGTGAATGAGGGCACCGTCCAGGTCGTCAACCGCGACGGCGAGCCAGCCGGCCAATACCAGGTGGGCGCAACGAGCCTGGTCTGGTCTCCGGATGGGCGTTATCTCGGCTTCACTCGCCCCACTGGCGTGCCGGACTACACCGATTGCCCGGTACTCGAGCTCGGTTGGGTGGACCTGGCGAGCGGGCAGACCAGGATCGCGGCCCGCTCCTTCGGGGCCTTCACCTGGGCTGGAGACAGCCTGCGGCTGCTGTATGCCTCGGCTGCCGACGCGACCGTGTGGAGCTACAACGTGCAGAGCGGTACGGCGCGGCGGATCGCCAACCGCTTCCCGAACCCGTGCAGCGGACCGTTCCAAATCACTCCTGACGGGCAGCGACTGCTGTTTCTGGATTTCCGCAACGGTGGGGATGACCTCGTCGTACTCGACCTCAACAATCTGCAGGAGCGCGTGTTCGCCGACTTGCCGATCGGCTACCCCTCGAAAGCGTTGCCGGAAAGCTACGTCTGGGTCGACCCGCTGGGTCGATTTGCCTACGTCGCCCGGAGCTACCCGACGATGGTCACGCGGTTGGATCTCAGCAGCGGCGAGCGAACCGTGCTGGTACCTGATGACTACCGGATGCTCCTGGCCGTCTCGCCTGACGGGAGCCGTCTAGCGTTCCTCGATACGCCGCACGGGAAGCCGCCGGAAGTCATCGTCCGCGACCTGCGGGCTGGCCAGACGGGCAGCCTCCAGCGGGCCGGTTGGGCTGCCTGGCAACCCTCGGCGATTAGTCCAGTGGTAATGCGCTCCTGGAGAGCGGTGTGGGACCGCGAGGACCGGCCAGTTGCTGCCGGCGCCGTGGCGCGAACCTGGATCTGGGGCCCGGAGCCTTTCCTGACGCTGGAAGAGCGGTATGCCGACGCCGCTGGCGGCCGGAGAGCCGTCCAGTACTGGGACAAGAGCCGGATGGAGGTGAACCAGCCGTCGGGTGACCGCTCGAGCCGCTGGTTCGTGACCAACGGCCTTCTGGTGCGCGAGCTGATCACCGGCCAGCTTCAAGTCGGCGACAGCCAGTTCGTCGACCACGAGCCGGCGAATATCCCGGTCGCGGGTGACCTGGATGACCGCACCGGGCCGACATACGCGACGCTCCGCTCCCTGCTGGCCGCCCCAGCGGCGCAGGTCGGCCGGGAGATTCGTGCCCGAGTGCACCGCGACGGCACCATCGTGGAGGATGGCCCCGGCGGTGTCTTCGCCGCTTACTACGTGCCGGAGACGAACCACACGATCGCCGATGTCTTCTGGCAATACCTCCAGGAGGAGAGCATCGTCTGGGATGGGGCCGACTTCGTTCCCGGCCGCCTGTTCGAGCCCACGTTCTTCGCCACCGGTTTCCCGATTACCGAGGCCTACTGGGCCCGCGTGAAGGTCGGTGGCCAGGAGAAAGACGTGCTCATCCAGTGCTTCGAGCGCCGCTGCCTGACCTATACTCCGGACAACCCACAAGGCTGGAAAGTGGAGATGGGCAATGTTGGCCGTCACTACGTCCTCTGGCGCTATGGAGGATGAGCAGGTCAGAAGCGATCGCCAGCTCGCAGTAGCCGAGACGCCAGCCGGCACCGGTTGGGTCTGGGTGGTCGTGGTCAACTACAACACCGCCGATCTGCTCGACCGCTGCCTGCGTCACCTGCTGGCGAGCGCCATCGACCGCCCGCTCGGGATCTACGTCGTCGATAACGGCTCGACCGACGGCAGCCTCGAGCTGCTGCGGGAGCGTTACCCCCAGGCCCGCGCGATCGAGGCCGGGCGCAATCTCGGCTTTGCTCGCGCAAATAACCTGGCTCTGCGCGAGATCCTCACCCAGGCGGCGAAGGAGAGCCGCCTTGACAAGGATTACGTGCTGTTGCTCAACAGCGACTGCTTCGTCGATCCTGACGCGGTCCGGCTGCTCGCCCGCTTCCTGGACTCGCATCCCGAGGCCGGGATCGCCGGCCCCAAGGTATTGCTGCCGGACGGGAGGCTCGACCTCGCGTGCCGTCGCTCATTCCCTACGCCGTCGAGCGCGCTCTGGAAGCTGAGCGGACTGGCACGCTGGTTCCCGAAGCACACCCGTCTGGCCCAGTACAACCTCACCTACTGCGATCCTGACGAGACGCTGGCGGTCGATGCCGTTACCGGAGCATGCATGCTGGTGCGGCTCGCGGCGGTGGCCCAGGCAGGCCTGCTCGATGAGGACTACTTCATGTACGGAGAAGACCTCGACTGGGCCTACCGGATCAAGGCGTGTGGCTGGCAGGTGTACTACTACCCCGAGGCGCGAGCGACGCACATCAAGGGCGGCTCGGGTGGCCGTCGCAAACCCCGTATCATCGTCGAGTTCTACCGGGCGATGTACCTCTTCTACCGCAAGCACTATGCTAGGCACTCGCCGTTGCCGTTGAACCTGCTCGTCTACGCTGGAATCGCCCTGCGCTGCGGCCTGGCCCTGGTCACCTCGACGCTGCGCCGTCTCAGCGCTGTGCGGTAGTGAGGCCGGCTGATCTGCCCTCACCCCCGTCCCCTCTCCCGCCTTGCGGGAGAGGGGTGCCAGTAGGAGCTGTAGGGGCGACCGGCCGGTCGCCCCTACTTCAGCGCCGGGCGCGACCAGCGTGCCAGCCCGAAACGTGGGAAAACAGTTCAACCCTCAGCGATCCGCCTCTTGCGCTAGCCACAGCCGTCTGCTACGGTTCCTGGATGCCGCGCACCGCTGCGCGGCGCCTGGAGGCAGTCTGGATGGCGAGACACCGGCTGGCCGCGCCTGATCCGAGAGCGCGGGCAAGCGCTCGGCTCGGGGAAGGCGGACTCTTCGCCGCGCTCATCCTCTATCGGGATTACCGCCTCCTCTGGGTCAGCAGCGTGCTGACCCAGATCGCCCAGTGGATGCTCCAGGTCTCGCTCGGCTGGCTGATGCTGGAGTTGACCAACTCCCCCTTCTGGGTCGGCCTCAATGGCTTCGCCAGCGGCCTCCCGTTCCTTATCGTGTCCATTCCGGCCGGCGCGCTGATCGACCGGCTGGATCGCCGCAACCTGCTGGTGGCCTGCCAGGCGAGCGCGCTCGGGATCGGGCTCGCGCTGGCGATCCTGACGACGCTCGGCCTGGCCCGCCCGTGGCATCTGCTCGTAGGGGCTTTCCTCAACGGCGCGGCGCTCGCGGTCAATAACGCGACGCGCCAGACGCTGGTGCCCACCTTCGTGCCGCGCGAGGGGCTCCAGAACGCGATCGCCCTGCTTTCGGCAGGGATGAACGTCACCCGCATCGTCGGGCCCTCGCTTGCTGGGCCGCTGATCGCCGCCATCGGCTCCGGCGGCGCGCTCTTCGCGCAGGTCGGCTGCCTGGCGATCGCGCTGGTGAACACCTTGCAGCTCCCGTCGAGGCAGGACACCACGCGGGTGAGGTTGCCCTTTCTGCGCAACCTGGCGGAGGGTATCGACTATGTACGTCGCAGCAGCGTGCTGGTCGGCCTGATGCTGCTTGCCACCATTCCGACGATCCTGGTCTTTCCGTACATCCAGCTCTTGCCGGTCTACGCTCGCGACATCCTCGGAGTGGGGGCCAGCGGACTGGGCCTGCTCTATACCGCTGGCGGCCTCGGTGCCCTGACCGGATCGCTGTTCATCGCCGGCTTCCGGAGGATCGAGCACAAGGGACGCTTCATCCTGGTCACGACCTTCGTCTATGGGCTGATCATCATTGTCTTCGCCTACTCGACCTGGTTGCCTCTCTCGCTGGTCATGCTCGTCCTGGGTGGCGTGCTGGGGTCGTCCTACATGTCGATCAACAACACCCTCCTCCACCTCAACGTGACCGATGAGGTCCGCGGCCGGGTCATGGGCATCTACATGCTGACCTGGGGCTTCATGCCGCTCGGCGCGCTGCCGATGGGCTTCCTCGGCGAACAGATCGGTGTACCGCACGCGGTGGCCCTCGGCGCCGCGCTGTCCTCGCTGGCGATCCTGGCCCTGGCGGTACGTATCCCTGCCCTGCGGGCGCTCTGCTAAGACGTGCCCGAGGCAGTGCCGCTCTCTTCCGGCTCGCCCTCGCCTTGCGCTTCCGGCGTCGCTTCTGAGGCGCCTCCGAGCCGAAGTACCTCGCACAGGCGCGCGCGCAGCGCCGCCGGGTCGGCGAGCGGCAGCTCGCCGACGGTGCGCCAGGTGCCCGGCTCTCGCTCGTAGGTCAGCAGCTTGCCGTCAGCGCGCAGGAACGCGATCTGGTCGCCGTAGACGAGCTGGAAATACTCGTACGTCCAGCCCTCGAGCTTCGCGCCGGTCGCGAGGTAGAGCGGATGATACGCTCCGTCGACTTGCTGGTCGTCGATGAACAGCTCGCGCGCGGCGATCAGGCCGGGATAGTCGACGATCAGGTCTGTGACCACCCGGTGGACAGTCGGGTAAGCCTCAGCCCGGGTGTGGGCGCAACGGCTGTGGTCGCCCTGCCGCAGCCGGGGAGCAGGCACCGCGTAGAGGAGGCGACGGATCGCCTCGGCCGGCTCGGTGCGGCAGAGCGTGCCCAGCGGCAACCGCACGCTCTGCCCGACGGTGAATACTGGCGCGTCCTCCTCGCCGAGCCATAGCACGCCCCGGCTATCGGCAGGCTCGTCTGAATGGAGCGCGCAGCTCACGCGTCGCGTCACCAGGAAACGATCCCACCCGTGCTCCGGGTGATAGACCGGCAGCACGTCGATCGCCGCGGTCGGGAAGCGGCTGCCGACCACGGCGCTGGCCAGCACCCAGCCCAGCGCGTAGGCCAGCCGGTTGGGCATCGCCAACTCCGGCGTCTCGGGATCGTCGACCGGAATGCTCTGCGGCTCAAGGTCGCGGTATCGCTCGATAGCCCGCTGCATCTGCTCCACGAAGTGCGGCTCGACCACGACGCTCGCGCTCATGCTCCTCCCCCGTGCACTGACTCTAGGCCGCTACGCCCGTCCGTCCCAAACCGCCGAGCCGTCCGCTATACTGAGGCGGCAGGGCTTGAGGGCTGTCCTGCTGGCAGGATACCACGCGCGGGGAAAGGAGCAGGGCATGGACGAGCGTTGGGCCGAGCGGTGGTCTCGGCGTGGGCGGCTGGCCGCGTCCGCTGATCGCCCCTCCCGGACGCCCCCCGAGGGGATCATCTCCTTCGTCTACGGCGATCCGGACGAGCCGAGCCTTCCGCTCAACGAGATGGCGCAGGCGGCGGAGTTCCTCGCCGAGCACGAGCGGCGCGACGCTCTCGGTTACCAGAACCCGATCCGCGGCGATGAGCTCAACGGCGCGCTGGCCGAGAAGCTGGCTCGCGACCAGGGAATCGAGGCGCGGCCAGAGCAGATTCTGATCACTGCCGGCTCCAGCAGCGGCCTCGGCACCATCTGCGACGCGCTGATCGACCCCGGCGACACGGTGCTCCTCGATGCCCCGGCCTGGATGGGCGCGACCATGATCTTTCGGCTGGCCGGTGCCGAGATGATCGGTATCCCGATCGACGAGCACGGCATCGATCCCGACCGGGTCGCGGCGGTGCTCGACCGGCTGGAGCGTGAGGGGCGGCGTCCCAAGTTTCTCTACACGTTGCCCACCTTCCAGAACCCAGCCGGCGTCGAGCTGAGCGTCGAGCGGCGCGAGGCATTGGCCCGGCTGGCCGACGAGCGTGGGCTGTTGATCGTCGAGGACGATGCCTACTACGAGCTTCGCTTCCGCGGCGAGTACCCGCCGACGATCTACAGCCTGGCCAAGCCGGGAAACGTGCTCTACTGCGGCACACTCTCCAAGACGATCGCCGCGGGCCTGCGGCTCGGTTACATCGTTGGCCCGGAGCTGGTCGTGGCCGCGCTCTCCCGGGCGCGTGTCGACAGCCTGCGGAACAGCTTCAGCGCCGCGTTGGCCGATTGGTATCTGCGCACCGGAAAGTACAGCGCCCACCTGGACGAGCTGCGCCGCATCTACCAGCAGAAGTGCGACCACATGCTGCGGGCCTTGGAGCGGGAGATGCCGGATGGCGTAAGCTGGACGAAGCCGAACGGTGGCTTCTTCATCTGGCTGACGCTGCCGGAAGGCGTCAGCGCCCCGGCGATCCTGCCGGAGTGCCGAGAGATCGGCGTGGACTTCATCCCCGGCCCGGCCTTCTATGCCGACGGTAGCGGCGAGCGGCACCTGCGGCTCTCGTATAGTGCGGTGACGCCGGAGGAGATCGACAAAGGGATCGCTCTGCTCGCGCAGGTCGTGCGGCGAGCGATGGCAGGCGTCGCCGCGGCCCGCGGCTAGCGAGCAGGCGAAAAGACGAGATCGAACGAGCCGGGCAACCAACTCGTGGCCCGGCTCCGCGCTTTCAGGAGACTAGGCGCTGGACGCAGCCAGGCTAGCCGTAGCGGTACTGGACGCCGAAGCCGCCGCGCGGGTACGTCCACTCGATGTTGTGGAACTCGTAGCAGACGATCCGGCAGGTGCCGCACTCGACGCAGCCCTCGTACGAGAAGAGCACCCGCCCGTCAGGCTGGGGCGCGTAGCAGGCGGCCGGGCAACAATTGATGCACTGTTGCCGCTCGCACTGGAGGCAGACGTCCGGGTCGATGATGCGGATGTGAGCCCGGCTGGGGTCGACGTTGTAGCTGGTGATAGCCAGCTTGCGCTCCAGCCCGGCCCGATCCTTGATCGTATCGTCGACCGTAACCACGCTCTTCCCCCACTACAGCGCGTTCGATCCTCGCGCCCACCGGCCCAGTCTACCACGTCCCGCATCGCGTCACGATGGCGTGTCGCCCGGGCCCGTGGCCTCTGACGGCTACGCAACGGCGGAGCGTGGCGACGGCCTGCGAGTCCAGCCGCTCCTAAAGCGGCCGTGCGGCCGTCCCCGAGATCAGCGTCGCCAGCCGGCAGCCCAGCCGCCGGGCATCGGTCCGCGCCACCAGCGCTGCAGCGCGATCCTCCTCGACCGCTTCACAGGTTTCTCTCCGATCTCAGCCATCAGCAAGCCAGGTCGATTCCAGAACACCCGCCTCTTGACAACCCATGGCGAGACCACTATATATAGTAGTGCGTCGACGCATAGCACACTAGATATAGTGACAGCCCGTCAATCTAGGCGAGCTCAGCACCAAGGTCAGGAGCTCCGGCGCTCCTGGCTGCGGGGAAGATCGTGCTCGCGAGCCCGGCACGAGGGAGGTGAGATGGCCGTTCTCAGTCACCGGTAACGTCTGGCGCCCTCTGCCGCGTGCTGGCTCTGGGCGCACAGAGAAGCGCCGGACCGTGCGCGAGCTACAGGAAGGGGTTGTGATGCTTTCCTCTCTGGAACGGATGACTGGACTTGACCGACGGTCACACGCAGATGTTTCTCCCGCAGAGGTCGCTCGCGCGCTCTTAGAGCGCGCCGGTGCCGATCCGATCGCAGTCGATCAACTCCTCTGCGAAGCAACGCCGCTGCTCAACGGGCGCTCCGAGGTCTCGCTCCGGCAGATCGAGACTGTGCTCGTCGAGACCGTACTGCAGAACCTGCACCTCGAGCCGGACCTGGAGCCGGTGGCCCTTCGCCTGCGCCTGCGCCACCTCTATCGCCAGGCGCTCGGCGATGCAGAGCCCGCCGAGGCTGCATATCGCCGCGCTTTCCAGGGCTACGTCAGGCAGGCGGTCTCCACGGGGCTCCTGGATCGGCGTTTGCTCGACTTCGAGCTGGAGGCCCTGGCAGCCCGGCTGATGCCCGAGCGCGACCAGCTCCTGACCTACACCGGCCTCGCCACGCTGATCGACCGGTACCTGCTGCGCCAACTGGAGCCGGGCGATGACCCGACGAGCGAGGACAGCCAGCTGCTCGAGACTCCGCAATTCTTCTGGATGCGGGTCGCCATGGGCCTGGCACTCAAGGAGGATGACCCGACTGCCTGGGCCGCCCGCTTCTACGAGGTCATGAGCACACTGCGGGTGGTGCCCTCGACCCCGACACTCTTCAATGCCGGCACGCCGCACCCGCAGCTCGCTTCCTGCTACCTGGCCGACGTGGAGGACTCGATGGACTCGATCCTCGCCTCCGCCGAGGAGTTCGGCCAGCTCGCCAAGTACGCCGGCGGCCTGGGCGCGAGCCTGACGAAGCTGCGAGCTGCCGGCTCTCCAGTGCGTGGCGTCAACGGACGCTCCTCCGGCGTCATCCCCTTCGCCCACCTCTACGACGCGCTGATCAACGCGGTGAACCAGGGTGGCCGCCGCCGGGGAACGCTGGCCATCTACCTCGAGCCGTGGCACCTGGAACTGCCGGCCTTCCTCGATCTGAAGAAGAACGACGGCGACCCGTACCAGCGGGCGCGCCGCGCCAACACGGCACTCTGGATCCCCGATCTCTTCATGAAGCAGATCCAGGCCGGCGGCGAGTGGTATCTCTTCGACCCAGCGGTCGCGCCCGAGCTCAGCGAGCTGTACGGGCCCGAGTTCGAAGCGGCTTACTGGCGACTGGCCGAGCGCGCCGAGCGGGGCGAGCTACCGCGCCGCGCCTGGCGCAAGCTGCGCGCCCGCGACCTGTTCCGGGAAATCCTGGCCACCATGCAGGAGACCTCGCATCCCTGGCTGGTCTTCAAGGACGCCGGCAACCTCCGCTCGCCGCTCCGCCACGCCGGGGTCGTCCACTCGAGCAACCTGTGCACCGAGGTGTTCCTGCCAACGTCCAGCGAGGAGATCGCGGTCTGCAACCTCGCCTCGGTCAACCTGGTCGCGCACCTGGTCTCTAGCCCGGGCGCGGGCCTGACGCTCGACGAGCAGAAGCTGGCTGAGAGCGTCCGAACAGCGATCCGCATGCTCGACAACGTCATCGACATCAACTTCTACCCCGTGGAGCGGGCACGGCGCAGCAACCTCCAGAACCGGCCAGTCGGGCTCGGCGTCATGGGTTTCGCCGACGCCTTCGCCCGGCTGGGGATGGCCTACGGGGACGAGGCATCCGAGGAGTGGACCGATCGGGTAGTCGAATTGATCAGCTTCCACGCGATCGCTGCCTCGGCCGAGCTGGCCCGCGAGCGCGGCCCCTTCCCGCGCTTCGCCGGCAGCGCCTGGTCGGCCGGCACGCTGCCCATCGATACGCTGGACGACCTGGAGGCGGCGCGCGGCCGGCCGGTGACGGTCGACCGTAGCGCCCGGCTGCCGTGGGACGAGCTGCGGGCCGAGGTCGCGCGGGGAATGCGCAACGGGACGGTGATGGCGATCGCGCCCACAGCCAGCATCAGCCTAATCGCCGGCACCAGCCCTAGCCTCGATCCGTACTACGCGGCGCTGTTCACGCGCCAGAACCTCTCCGGCAAGTTCTTGGAGGTCAACCGGACGCTGGTCGACGAGATCAAAGCCCGTGGCCTCTGGGAGTCCGTCCGCGAGCGGCTGGTCGAGGAGCGCGGCGACCTGCGCTTTATCGACGAGATCCCGGACGATCTCAAGCGCCGCTTCCCGACCGCTTACCAGGTACCGCCCGAGGCCTACGTGCGCCTGGCCGCCCGCGCCCAGAAGTGGGTCGACATGGGCATCAGCCGCAACCTCTACTTCCAGGAGCGGGCCCTAGAGCGCATGGAGGCCGTCTACCTTACCGCCTGGGAGCTAGGGCTGAAGTCGACCTACTACGTCTTCATGGCGCCGCGCATGTACGCGGAGCAGAGCACCGTGCGCGTCAACAAGGCGCTCAAGCGCCCGCGCTGGAACCTCGAGGAGCACGTCCTGGAAGGCGACCCGGCGGCCGATCTCGCCTGCGAGGTCTGCCAGTGATCGAGCACCCCGCGGCTCGGCCTGAAATCTGGCGATACGGTTCGAGGGAGAACGGACTTCGAAAGGGGGACGATCCATGCGCACGCTGTTCGGTGGAGACCCGCTCGCTGCGGTCGAGCTCTTTCCGCTCTCGCATCCCTGGGCCTACGCTCACCTCCAGCAAGGGAAACACAACACCTGGTTCCCGGAGGAGGTGCCGCTGGGCGAGGACGCGCGCGACTGGGAGCGGCTGACCCCTGAGGACCGGCATGCCATCAGCTTGCTGCTGGGCTTCTTCAATCCGATGGAGTCGCTGGTCACGCACAACCTGATCCTGGCCATCTACCCCTACGTCACCGCCCCGGAAGCCCGGCTCTACCTGGCCCGCCAGATCTGGGAGGAGGCGAACCACTCGCTCGCTTTCGAGTACGTGCTCAAGACGCTGCCGGTAGATCGCAAGCGGATCTTCAGCGCGCACCGCGATGAGCCGGCCATCCGCGCCAAGGAGGACTTCCTGCAGCGGCTCACCGAAGAGATCCTGCGGAGCCGGCCCGACCTGAGCACGCGGGCCGGACGCGAGACACTGCTCGAGAACCTGGTCGGCTACTACATCGTGCTCGAGGGCATCTTCTTCTACTCCGGCTTCCTGCTCGCGCTCTCGTTCCGGCGTCGTAACCTGCTCAAGGGATTGGCCAGCATCATCGACTGGGTGATCAAGGACGAGAGCCTGCACCTGTCCTTCGGCCTGCACCTGATCACCGGCTTCCTCGACGAGTACCCGGAGACACTCACCCCGGAGCTGGGCCGGGAGCTGCGCGGGCTCATCTTGCAGGCCGTCGAGCTGGAGCGGCGCTACAGCGAGGCGCTGCTGCCGCGCCCGCTGCTCGGCGTCTCGGCGGAGTTGGTGCAGGCCTACGTCGAGTACGTCGCCGACCGGCGGCTTGAGGAGTTGGGTCTGGGAACCGAATTCGGCACGCCCAACCCGGCGAAGTGGCTGGCAACCGAGCTCGATCTGCCGGAGCAGGTCAACTTCTTCGAGGCCATCAACACCGGCTACGAGGTTGCCGTGCCACGAGGATGACTCGCCTGACGGATAGGTTGCCCCCGGCGCACCGACACGCGTGCTCCTCCCCTGTAGACACCGGCACCGCGCGCTCGCCCGGTGGCCGTCAGGGCAGACGAGGCGACCTGTCGCATGGGAATCGTACGGCTCGTAGCGGGGCTGGCCCGGATGGCCAGCCCCACCCGTTCCCAAACGCGGTGAAACGGATCCAGCCATCCTGGGCCGGATGCGCTTGCAGAGGCTCCTCGCGCGAGCCCAGCGTAGCCCGCGTTATAAGAGGGTTGCCCGAGCGCGGCCTGGCCATCCCCGCCCCGTGCCCGCGCACCGAAACGAGGCTCGCTAACCATGCTTTGGCTCAGCCACGGAGCGAGCGGGCGCCGGCCGCTGGCGAGCCCTCTCGCGCTCGCCGTCACGCCTGGCGCGCATGCACCGAGTCGCCGGGATGCGGTCGAGTGTGCTACACTATTCGCCGGCCGGGGAACGGGCCCTCGTAGCTCAATGGACAGAGCACTTGGCTTCGGACCAAGGGGTTGGGGGTTCGAATCCCTCCGAGGGTACTCCAGCGCGGGCACCAGTCGGTGCCCGCGCTGCGCTTTCCCCGAGGCACCGCGCGCCACCAGCCCGCCGGACATGCTAAGATCGCCCCCGCGACCGAGCCACGCCCGGCTGGAGGGTAGCGATGCGCGCGGTAGTGCTCTCGATCGGTTCCGAGCTCCTCGATGGCCACCTCACCGACACTAACGCGACCTTTCTTGCCCAGGAGCTGACCGGACTCGGCGTCGAGCTGGTGGGCGTCTCCCAGGTCGGCGATCGCCTGGAGCACATCGTGCGCGCGCTGCGCCGTGCCTGGGAGGACGCCGAGTTGATGATCACCACCGGAGGCATCGGGCCAACAGCCGACGATCTCACCCGTGAGGCCATCGCTGCCCTGCTCGGAGAGCCGGTCACAGTCGACCCCGACTTGTTGGAGCAGATCCGAGCGTTCTTCGCCGCGCGCGGCCTGGTTATGCCCGAACAGAACAGCAAGCAGGCCTGGCTCATCCCTTCGGCTGAGCCGCTCCCCAACCCGATCGGCACTGCCCCAGGCTGGTTCGTCCACAAGGATGGCCACTTCATCGTCACGATGCCCGGGGTGCCGCGAGAGATGGAGCGCATGTGGCGCGAGCAGGCTGTGCCGCGCCTCGCGCCGTATCTCGGCGGCGGGGTTATCCGCTCGGCCACGCTCAAGACGATCGGGCTGGGCGAGTCGGCCGTCGAGCAAGTTATCGCTGACCTGGTCGCAGCCGGCTACCCGATCGTCGCTACCTACGCGAAAGACGACGGTGTCCACGTGCGGATCACGGCCCAGGCTGCTGACGCCCGACGGGCCGAGGATGCGATCGCGCGGGTCGTCGAGGAGATCCGCTCCCGATTGGGCGACCACGTGTACGGCGACGAGGCGACCTCGCTCGGCGCCGCTGCGCTGGAGCCGCTGCGCCAGCTCAGGTGGAAGCTCGGCATCGTCGAGGTCGACGGCGGGGGCCGGCTCTCCCACCTGCTGATCGAGGAACCACTGGCGGGGGACGTGCTGGCCGGCTGCCTGGTCTCTCCCGGTCGGCCGGCACGGAGCGCAGATGGCCTGGAGTCGCTCGCGCGGGAGGCGATCGCGGCGGCCCGAGCGGACCTCGAGGAGGCCGACTGCATCTACGCCGTGGTGATCCAGATGACGCCTGGAGAGACGCCCGATCGCACGCGCGGGGAAGCGCTCCTCTACCTGGACACGCCCGCTGGCTCGTTCCAACGCCGGCATCAGGTTACGTCGCCCGCCTACGAGATCCGGCGGCGCGTCAGTCTCTGGGCAGCGGAGTTCCTCCGGCTTGCACTCCTGCAGCAGGCTCGCCAGCACGCCCCAGACTGACCGGCTCTGGAATGCTGCGCCAGGTACGCCGTAGACCATAGCGCCGGGCTCGCCAGGCCAGGCCGGCCGGATAGCCGGCCATCTTGGCTAGATCGCCTACCAGCCGTATCAGCGGCACCAGCAGCGCGGCCACCACGAGCCACCGAGGGCCGACTTCCCGGCGCCGCCACAGCCGCCACAACGGGCGACGCAGGTAGGCCAGCGCACCCAGTCCAGCCGCAAGCGCCAGCCGGCGGTCACGCGTGAGCAGCACCGCGGGAACCAGCCCGAGATAGGTCGCGTAGCGGATCAAATGGCGAGTCGTGAAGAGCCCGGCTTTGCCGTCGCCGCGCGCGTAGCGGTAGTACTGGCGCCAGAACTCCGCCAGCGTCCGCCGGGGACGGAACCAGGCGATCGCTGCCGGCTGGAAACGGAACCGCGCGCCCGCCCGGCGCAAGCGCAGGTCGAAGACGACGTCCTCGCAGTAGTCGAGCCAGCCGGGGTAGCGGATCCCGGCGAGGAACCAGCTCCGCCGGAACGCCACCGAGCGGCTGGAGGGGAGGAATCGCTCCTCCCGGATCTCCTCGACGTCGGGCAGCGTGGTCACGCCGAGCGCGAGCTCGAAGAGCGTGCGCGGCGCTGCCCGGAAGAAGCCGGAGACGACGTCGGGCTGCTCCCGCTCCGGCGCCAGGAACGGCTCGATGAGCCGCTCAAGCCAGTCCGGCTCGAGGATCACTCCGGCGTCCGTCACCGCGACCAGCTCGCCACGCGCCTGCTCCAGCGCCGCGTTTCGCCCCTCGGCGATCGAGGCACCCGGCAGCTCGATCACCGTCAGCGGCAGCCGCTCAGCCCATTGCCTCAGGATCGTCACGGTCGCGTCGCACGAGCCGCCGTCCACGACGATGACCTCGTCGGGCGGCCGGGACTGCGCGGCGATCGAGGCCAGCAGCTCGGGTAACGACGCGGCCTCGTCCTTGACGGTCAGGATCAGGCTAACGGCCGGCTGGCTCATCCCACTCACCGGGGTACTCCCGCTCGAACGCCTCGAGCAGCTCGTCCTGGCGCGCCAGCATGCGCGCCCGGCTGGTCTCGTCCAAGTCATCGTAGCCGAGCAGGTGGAGCAGCCCGTGCAGCGCGAGGTAGGCGATCTCCCGGCCCGGGCTGTGTCCCACCTCGGCCGCCTGCGCCGCGGCCGTGTCTGCCGAGACCGCGATGTCACCTAGATATGGTGGCTCACCAGGAAAGCTCAGCACGTCGGTGGGGCCGGGGATGCCCTGGTACCGCTCGTGGAGCTCGGCGATCTCGCCGTCCCGGCAGATCCACACGCTCACCTCGCCGCCGGCACCCTCCTGCTCAGCCGCGAATTCCAGCAGGGCCTGCAAGCGATCAGCCGGGGGCATCCGAACGCCGGGGCTGGCCTGGATCTCGATAATCAGCTCGGCCATGCGCCCCGCTCGCTAATCAGCCTCGGCCATGGCGGGAGCCGCTGACTCCTCGATGGTCGGCCGCTGTCCTGGCTGGCGCGCGAGCTCCGGGTACTCGATGCGCGGGTGATAGATCCCCTCGAGGATGCTCAGGAATACGCGCCGGATCTCGCCGATCTGGCGCAAGGTCAGGTCGCACTCGTCGAGCTGGCCCTCCTCGAGCCGCTCGCGGATGACTCGATCCACGATCTCCTCCAGCTTGCTGCCGGGACGGGAATGCTCGCCATCGGCCGAATCCTCGTAGAGCTTCCCGGACTGGGCTGCCGATCTGACCGTCGCCTCCACGCTGTCGGCCAGGAGGATCACACCCGCCTCCTTGGTCTGCGGCTTGGGGCCGGGGTAGCGGAACTCGGCCTCGTCCACCGGCTCGCCGCTCGCCAGCGCTTTGGAGTAGAAGTACCGGATCAGAGAGGTTCCATGATGCTGCTGGATCACGTCGATGATCGGCTTCGGTAGGCGAGCCTTGCGCGCCAGCCGCACGCCGTCGGTGACGTGCTCCTTGATGAGCTGCACGCTCGTGCGCGGGTCGAGCGTATCGTGGACGTTCGCGCGGTTAGCCTGGTTCTCGACGAAGAAGCTGGGGCGGATCACCTTGCCGATGTCGTGGTAGAGCACCGCGACACGGGTCAGGAGCGGGTCGCCACCCACCACCTCCGCTGCCGCCTCGGCCAGATTGCTCACCACCAGGCTGTGATGGTACGTACCCGGCGCCTCGCGGGCGAGCCGGGCCAGCAGCGGCTGGTTGGGATGGGCGAGCTCGAGGAGCTGCAAGTGCGTGGTAATCCCGAGCAGCCGGCCGAGCAAGCTAAAGGACAGGAAGCAGAGGCTCGCCGAGAGCGCCCCGTTCACCCCGGCGTGGACTAAGAGCGTCGCCGCTCGAGCCAGATCGAACCGGTTGTCGACCAGCTCGAAGAGCAGAGCTGTACCGCCGGTCGCTGCGGCCACGGCCAGCCCGCTCCAGAGGAAGGTCATCGTCCGTTCGGCCCGCCAGATGACCATCGCACCGGCGAGGCTGCTGAGAAAGGCGAAGAGGGTGATCTCGTACGACAGTCCGGCGACGGCACCGAGGTACAGGCTGGTGAACGCGGCGGTAATTGCAGCGACCCGGAAATCGAGCAGTATCGCGAGCAGCATGATCGCGCTGGCGATCGGAAACATGTAGCGCAGGTCTGGATGCGGCAACACTAACCGGCCTAGGACGACCGGGATGACGACCATGACGGCGATGAGGAGAAGCTGGCGCATCTGCCGCGTGTGGCGGAGGAAGCGGTGAAGTGAGATCGTCAGCCCGGCGGTGATCAGCACCAGGATGCCGAGCAGGCCGATAAATTGCTGCCAAGACTGCTGGGGCGCCAAGAGGCCGAAGTACTCGAGCTTCTCGACGACTTCCGGAGTCACCACGTCGCCATCGCGCACGATGACCTGCCCGACCTGGACGGTGACCAGGACTGGCTCGACCTGCTCGGCGGCCGCCTCCCGGGCCGCCTTGGTCCGCTCCTCGTCCACCTGGACATTGGCGCGGATGAACGGGCGCGCCAGAGTGATCGCGAGCTGGCGCTCCGTCGAGTTCAAGGAGGGGTTGGCCAGGCCGAAGAGCGACTCCTTGGCAGCGGCCACGTTCTCCGGGCGGACTTCGCCGTTCATCACGGCCATTAGCAGGCGGCGAGACTCGGTCTCGATCCTACCCCAGGATTCATCGCTGACACTGACGAGAAGCTGGGCATCCTCGGCGCTCAACCCCTCCAGTGCGGCCTGTGCCTTCTGGGTCGCTGCGGCGAGATCTTGGCCACGCTCGGCGCGGATCGTTTCGACCTGCGCCAGCAACCGGTTCAACGCCTCGAGCTGTGCGGTCGCGATCAGCGGATCATGGACCAGAACCACGTTGCGCGCGTCGTCGTAGGCTTCCTTGCGCGCTCGTTCCGTGAGGAGCTTGCTCTCGAACGTCGCGGTCCGAGGGGCCTTGATGGTGCGGTCGGCGATCTGGCCGGCGCGCAGGTTGAGCGCGTCCGATTCCCAGGTCGCGTAGAGCATGGTGGCCAGCGCCAGGGTAACGAGCGCGAAGAACCCCACGATGCCGATCAAGGGGTCGACCCAGGGATGAAGGCGGAGAGTCGCTCCCAAGCGGGCAATCACCGGGACTCGGGTTATGCGACTGCGGCGAGGCATCGATCGAGTTCCCTCGTGGCCCGAAGCCTTGACGGGAATGAGGACTGCTGCACTCTACCTGGCGCTCGAATCATTCATCAGCGATCCTGCCCCACCACCCAGTTCGGCCAGCGCCTGCCGGGCTGCCTCGGCGATCGCCCGGCCCTCAGCCCGCGATCCGACACGCTCGCGCAGCACCGGCATCACCCGGCCCATATCTCGGGGACTGCTCGCGCCGACCTCGCGGGCGACCTCGCGGGCGAACTGGAGCAACTCGTCGGCCGAGAGTTGCGGCGGCAGGTACTCCTCGAGCACGGAGATCTGCGCCTGCTCGCGCTCGACCAGGTCCTGGCGGCCGCCGTGCGCGAACTGCTCGATGGCGTCACGGCGCAGGCGGATCTGCCGCCGGATCACCTCGACGATCTCGTCGTCGGTGAGCGGCCTTCCCCGCTCGATCTCGACGTTCTTGATATCAGCTCGCAGGAAACGGAGTGTCTCGCGCCGGTTCACGTCTCCAGCGCGGACTGCCTCCTGCAGGTCATTCAACAGGCGCTCTGCCAGGTTACTCACCGGTCGTCCTTCTCGCGCGCTCTGGCCTCGCCTCTGGTTCGCCCCGCGCGCAGCGCTCGATGACTAGCCGCGCCTCCCGGCGAGCTCTCCGCAAGCGAGACCATGCACCCGGTACTCCCATCGTGGGACACCGGACGCGAGCGCAGCCAAATATATGCACTTGACAACCGCACCGTACTCCGACCTCGGGGTTCGCGACTTCGTCAATTTACTGGCTCGCGTGACGCGACCACTTCGCCTAATTCTCCCCTCGGCCAGGTCACCGCAGTATACGCCACGCGTCGAGGGAGAGTCAAATTGCGGGGCGAAGCCTTGTTGAAGAACGAGAGCAGACGCATTAGGATTGCCCTGATTTTCGGCTAGTGACCTGCCTATCTGAGGATGTACGTTAGCGGAAGAGCCTTGCTCGTGCTTCAACGCGCGCTCAAGTGGTCGCTCCCGATCCTCATCGTGATCGAGATCGTGTTGGTGCGAGCCGGCTGGCTCTCGTTCGGACAGGCTGTCGCGGTCGTCGTCATCGTCGAAGGCGCGCTGACTCTGGTTGCCGGCCTCCAGGCGATCCGCGCCGTGCGCCGGTTCCGGCATCAGCGGTCACAAGGCCAGAGCGGGGTCGAGGCGTTCGAGGACGCGTTGACGGTGATGATGCCCCAGCGACTCGCCCGGCTGGTCGCACTGGAGCTACGTCTCTGGATCTGCCTGGGCCGGTGGCTCTTGCGCCGTTACCGGCCGGATGAGCGCGACTTCTCCTACCGCAAACGGTCGATCGTAGGCGCTCTGGTCATCCTCGTGATCCTGACAGCACCCGTCGAGATCCTGATCCTCGAGCTCCTGATCCCCTGGGCCTGGCTACGCTGGGTACTGCTCGCATTGACCATCTACGGCATCATCTGGATCATCGGTCTCTATGCCTCGCTGGTAGTGCTGCCACATCGCGTAACTGATGACGGGCTCTGGATCCGCTATGGCCTCCTCAACGAGGCGTTCATCCCCTTTCCGGAGATTGCCGGCATCGAGCACGCTCCCCGGAAGGTTCCGGAGGGCCGCGATGAACTGCGCGTCGTCGAGGGAGAGCGGGCAGCGTACCTGCCCGTCGGCGGGCGCACCGACGTGACGATCACCTTGCGGCACCCCGCACCCTTCCGCACCGCTTTCGGGCAGTCACCCCCCGTCGATACGGTGCATGTCGCTGTCGATGAACCGCAGCGCCTGTGCGACGCCGTGCGCTCCAGGCTCGAGCTCGAGCTCTCTGGTCCAGTTGCGCGAGGGGATACACATCCGGTGGACGGGTGACAGCGCCGTGTGGTATAAATTCGGGCGGCCTTACGGGGCGCATTCGTCTAGCGGCCTAGGACACCGCCCTCTCAAGGCGGAGATCACGGGTTCGAATCCCGTATGCGCCACCGGTACAGCCCCGCCGGCCTCGTGCCCGGCGGGGTTTTCTCTTTTGAAGCCGTAAGTGGCCACCACTATCCCCGGACCGAGGAGATTCCGTCTCGCGGGGTCTACTCTTTTGCAGCCGTACTCGGGTGCACCAGGCGCCGCCGGGGGCCAGCTCAGCGGCGCAGCCGTTATGTCATCACGAGGTGTGCCGAGCCTCTGGGTCCCAGCGCCGTCCCCTCCCGATGTGCTTGAGGCACGGCAGCCTCGGAGCCATGCAGGCCGTCTCCCGGCTAGCCGGCGAGGAGGAATAGGACCGGCCCCCTGCCGGATACGGTGAATGACAGACTCGGAATCCCGGAAGCGGGGGACGGTCTGCACACCCTCAAAACCCGAGCGCCAGGCCCTCCACTCGTGGGTCAGAGCCAGCGGTAAGCACACCAGTTTCGGGGTCGACCGCGATGACCTGGGCCGCCCCGCCCGAGCCCCAATCGCCGAGCCGCTGCACTCGGTGGCCCCGGCGCTCCAGCTCGGCCAGCACTGCCTCGCCGTACCGGTCTTCGATCCGCAGGACGAAGTCGTTAGGCAAGTTGATCGGGTCAGTTCCCGGGAAGCTGTACCAGCGCGGGTGCTCGACCGCTCGCTGCGGATCCATCCCGAAATCGATCAAATTGACGATCACCTGCAGGTTCCACTGCGGCTGCTGGTCGCCGCCAGGTGTGCCGCCGACCCACCGCAGGCGGTCGCCCTGGGTGATCAGCCAGCAGTTGAGCGTGTGCATCGTCCGTTTGCCCGGAGCGATGACGTTGGGATGTCCCTCCTCCAGCGTGAAGCCGCGCCCGGCGCGGTTATTGAGCAGGATGCCGGTGCGGCCGGCCACAACCTGGCTACCGAAGGCGGCGGACAGGCTGTGGATGAAGGAGGCGGCGTTGCCCCAGCGGTCGACGACGCAGAGGTACGTGGTCTCGCCGCCGCGCTCGATCGCGCCCGCTGGCACCTCGTCCCGCGCCCGCTCCGGGTCGATCTCCGCGAAGCGGCGCTGGGCGAACTCCTTGCTCAAGAGCGTGCCGAGCGGCACGTCGACGAAGTGCGGGTCGCCCGAGTAGGCGAGCCGGTCGGCGAAGGCCAGCTTCTTGGCTTCCACCAGCAGGTGGATCAGGTGGGGACTGTCGGGCCCGAGCCCGGCCAAGTCGGCCTGCTCCACGATGTTCAGCTCCTCGAGGACGATGTGTCCCTGCGTCGGCAGCCCGGTCTCGTAGACCGTGTATCCACGATAGGTCGTCTGGATCGGCTCGCCGACCTCGCAGCGATAGCCAGCTAGATCGTCCTTCGTCAGGAGCCCACCGCTCTCGGCCATGAAGCGGCTGATCGCCTCGGCGATCTCACCCCGGTAAAAGACATCGGGGCCACCCTCAGCGACGAGCCGGAGCGAGCGCGCCAGGTCGGGCTGGCGGAAGACCGTGCCCGGCCGGGGGACATCGCCGCCAGGGAGGAAGACCGCGGCCGAGGTGGGGTACTTCGCGAGCTCAGCAGCATTGGCGGCAATGGCCTGGCTTCCCTGCTCAGTCAGCGGGAATCCCTCCTCGGCATACTGGATCGCCCGCTCGAACAGTGCACCTGGCTTCCAGGTGCCGAAGCGCTCGATGGCGGTGAAGTAGACCGAGACCGCGCCGGGCACCGAGACCGAGAGCGGGCCGTAGAACGGCATTTTCTGAAAGCCGCGCTCGAGGAAGAAGTCGCGCGTGGCGGTGGCCGGCGCGGGCCCGGAGCCGTAGAAGGTGGTGACTTTCCGGGTCGCTGCCTCGTAGTAGAGCACGAAGGCATCGCCTCCTAGGCCGCACATGGCAGGCAGCACCACGCCGGTTACCAGCGCGGCCGCGACCGCCGCATCCATCGCGTTACCGCCGCGCTGGAGCACCTCTAGCCCAGCGGCCGTCGCCAGTGGATGCGCGGTGGCTACCATGCCGCTCCGCGCCAGCACCGCCGCTCGTCTCGTCTCGCCCACCCTTCGTCCTGCCATTCACTCGCCCCTTTCGTGGTGCCCAGCCCTGCGTAGCATAACCGAACTGCCGGACTGTCAGAACAAGTTGAGAATCGTCCGCTTGATTACATCGCTGCAATGATTACAATCTAGCCACTCGGCGAACGGTCCGCGGCACGGGTCTACCGCGTCGCCCAAGGCAAGGAGGTAGAATGGCACTCGCGAGACAGCTCAGTTTCGGGATCAAGACGTCCCCGCAGCAGACCACCTACGCGGATATCCTGCGCGTCTGGCAGGAGGCCGATGCCAACCCCGCAGTCGAGCACGCCTGGGTGTTCGATCACTTTATCCCGCTCGGCCCGGACCCCACCGGGCCCTGCCTGGAGGGCTGGTCGCTGCTGGCGGCCCTGGCCGCTCGGACCGAGCGGCTGCGCATCGGGGTGATGGTGACCGGCAACACCTACCGGCACCCGGCGGTGCTCGCGAACATGGCCGCGACCGTCGACGTCATCTCGGGCGGTCGGCTCGACTTCGGCATCGGCGCGGGCTGGCACGAGCTCGAGCACGACATGTACGGTCTCGAATTGCCGCCTCCCGGACGCCGCATCCGAATGCTCGGCGAGGCGTGCGAGGTCATTCGCCGGCTCTGGACGGAAGAGACACCCAGCTTCGAGGGCCGCTACTACCGGCTGAGGGAAGCGCGCTGCGAGCCGAAGCCTGTCCAGAAGCCGTATCCACCCTTCGTAATCGGCGGGAGCGGCGAGCAACTGACGCTCCGGGTCGCGGCCCAGTACGCCGACATCTGGAATTTCGGCGGTGGTCCCGTCGAGACGTTTCGCCACAAGAGCGAGGTGCTGGATCGCCACTGCCTGGAGATCGGCCGCGATCCCTCGTCGATCCAGCGCTCGGTGCAGCTCTGGGTCGACGACGCCGATCCGGCGGCGACGCGCGAGCTGGCGCGGCAGTATATCGACGCGGGAGCGACCCACCTCGTGCTCATCCTAAGACCGCCCTTCCCCGAGGGCGTCACGCATCGCCTGGCCGATGAGGTGATCGGGCCGCTCCGCGCGGCCTACCAGCCAGGCGTCTGACCGACCTCACCGGCGACGGGCGACCACTTCGAGATGCGGCCGCAGCCAGGGCGGCAAGCGGCCCACCGGAAGGCGCTCGGCCAGCGGGCGCAGCCCTCGAATCGGGACCTTGCGGAGCTGGGCCGGCGTGAGCCTGGGCTGTGCGACGAAGCGGCAGGTGAAGCCGCTGGCGGCTAGGCGGTGACGCAAGTCGCCCGGCGAGAACATCGAGGGATGCCAGAAGGGATAGTCGTACAGCCCGGCCAGCCGGTAATAGGGCACCGCCAGGAGACGGTTGGGCGTCTTGAACAGGTAGTGACCGCCGGGACGCAGCACCCGGGCCACCTCCCGGAAATGGCGATCTGGATCGGGCAGATGCTCGACCAGGTCGCTCGAGATCACGATGTCCAGGCTCTCGTCGGCGAACGGCAGGCGCTCGGCGTCACCGCAGACGGCGAGCGCCCCGCTCACCCGTCTCCGGAATGGCTCGAGCGCCGTCCTGGCCAGGTCGAGCCCGATCAACGTGCGATAGCCCAGTCGCTGGAGTGCCTGCAGCAAGAACCCTCCGCCGGCGCCGAGCTCGAGCACCGAAAGGTGGCGTGGCAGCGACTCCAGCTCGCGCAGCAGGCCGCGCGGCAGGTTGTGGTCACCGTAGGTGTTCGCCCAATCCGGGTAGGTCCGGTCGACCGCCTCGTAGAACTGGCGGCGCAGGGCGGGCGAGGGAGGCTCGCGGCGGTAGCGGTCCGCGCAGCTACGACAGAGGAAGGCGCGCCCTACGAAGGCAGCCCCGCAGAGAAGACAGCGCCGCCAGGAGCGCTCAACCACCATGGCTCCAGCTCTCCCGCGCGCGCCGTGCCACCCAGGCCAGCGCTCCGGCGACGACGGCAATATAGGCCGCGGTTAACCAAGGATCGCGCCAGAACAGGCGGGCATACCCGCGAGCCAGGCCTCCGAGCACGGAGAGCACCGGCACGTCCTCCGCGTAGAGCGCGTTGAGCACCAGTCCCCCGGCCGGCGCGCCGGGGTCGTCGGCGCTCGAGAGCGGCAGACCGCCCGGCGGTCGGATCCACGACCAGTGCACGATGACCGGCCGGTCACCGGCCTGGATCGTGACGCGCAGGTAGCAATCACGCGTCGGCCCGGTGGGCTCGAACGTGACCTCGAGCACCCCCGTCAGCCCCGACCACAGGGCCTGGTCCAGTGGAGTCTCTACCAGCATGCGCTCGGCATAGGCCGGCCGGAAGATCAGGTCGCCGTCAGCCTCGCCGTTACCCTCGAGTCGGCTTCCTTCCGGGTAGACATCGATGGGACTGAAGCGGAAGGTGACCGCACTCCCCGGCCGCGCGCCGGCAGCGGTCAGGGTGAAGCGGTACTCCTGCCGGTAGGAGTCCGGCAGCGGCTCGAATGCGAAGGTGACGTGGCTCTGATCGTGGAGCGTGGAGGCCGGCAGCCGCGACTCGCGGAGCAGCGCGCCGTCGGAGAGCCGGTAGAGGCGTAGTATCACCTCTCCGGTGTTGCGGCGCGACGGGGGCGGCAAGCTCGCGAACTGATCCTGATCGACGTAGCCTCGGCGCCCATCTGGCAGGATCACCTCGGCCCAGCCCTCGCGAGCCGAGCGGACCTCTACCTCGGTCCCCCCGGGGAGCACCGTGACCTCGCGCCCGGCGAAGGGAGCCTCGCGCACGATGGCTGGCTGGCCCTCTCTGAGCCGCCCTGTGCCGGGGGAGAAGTCGGCACCGTACGTCGAGACCCTGAGCGTGATGCCGTTCAGCCCAGGGTAGAGCGAGCGAAACGTCTGCCCGACCGTCCGTCCATCGACCAGCTCGCCGAGCCACTGCTCGCTCTCTGGCCAGGCGTAGAAGTCGCGGTCGGGATAGCGCGGGTCGAGGTCAGGCTCGTAGGTAACGCGTAGCGATGCCCCCCCGGTCAATGCCGGCGTCTGGCCGGGGGAGAACTCGGTGGGCACGTTCACGCGAAGCTGGATCCCGCGCAGCCCGTCGTGCGCCGAATAGAACGGCTGGCTCGCACTCGTGTACACCGTGATGGTGCTGGCGCTGGGCGGGAGCGAGGAGACGAGCGCGACCGGCGCCCGGCACCCGGCGAGGTACAGCGCCAGCCCGAGCAGCGCAGCCGGCCAGAGGCCCCAGGAGCCGCTTCGTCTGGGGAGATGCCCTCGCATGAGACGACGAGCCTGGAGTATCGCCCTCAGCATGCCTGCTCCTCGTTCACCGGCGCGTGATCGCCCGTGCCTCCACCCGCCGCGCCCGCAGCCGGCATCCCGGCGCGCCATAGGACAAGGACGCGCCAGGCCAGCCAGAGTGTCACCGCGGCGAAGAGCCCGCGCACGACCGGCTGCCAGACTTCGGTCGGCAGCAGCGCGGCGGCCACGAGCTGCGGGTCGGGCAAACGCTCTACCAGATCCTTCCCGAGCGGCTGGAAGAGATCCCAGGTAACGTTGCTGCCCCAGCGGGCCAGCCAGACCACGTACAGCGCGATCTGCGCCGCGTGGGCGAGGATCAACCGCGAGTCGAGCGCGAGCCAGGGCACCAGGAGCGGTACGGCCCAGATGGCGTACTGCGGGTTGAATGGCATCAGCGCGATCAAGAGGAGCATCGTGGCCGCGCCCCCGGCCAGGAAGGCGTCCGTCCCCTGGTTGGGCCGGTTGAGCCACCACAGGAGCAGCAAGGCGTAACCCATGGGCAGGAGCGGCACCATCTCGTCGCCGACGGGCAACGCCAGGCTGATCAGGTAGCGGACGTGCGGATAGCGCCCCAATAGTGTCAGCGTGGGGCTCTGACCGGTCAGGCCCAGGACAGTCAGGTCGAGGCACAGCCAGAGAGTGGCTATCACCCCAGCCAGGAGGAGTGCCTGTCGCCAGGAGCGGCGATAGGCGGCGATATAGAACGGTAGCGCGAAGACGGGAAAGAAGCGGGCCAGGCCCCCCAACCCGAGCAGGATCAGCCCGGCCAGGCGAGCGCCCCGTCGTGCCAGAACGATCGCGGCCAGCACCGCGACGATGGAGAGCGAGTCGTGCCGGCCGAACATCATGCTGGTGTAGATCACCAGCGGATTCAGCCACCACAGTGCCAGCACGCGTGCCCGCCACCTCGGCTCGACCAGCCGGGTGAGCAGCCAGCCGTTCACCAGGTCGGCAACCAGATACGGGAGCTTCATCAAGAAGAGCGCGCGACCCAGATAGGCGTACGAGAGGAAGCGCTCCAGCTCCGACGGCTGTGCCCCGATGCCGGCGACTCCGGAGTACGACGACCAGATAGCGCTGTTATCCGGCAGCCAGCGCTCGATGACCAGGAACCAGAGGTTGTGTACCTGCTGGATGATCACCTGCCCGCTCCAGCTCAGCCAGGCACCGTGGGTCACAGCATCGTTGGCCCGAGAGTAGATCTGGTAGAGGTCGCTGTGGAAGGTCGCTGGCATCAGCGCCAGCCGAACGAGCAGCCCGGCAACCCAGATGGCGGCGACGAGCGCAGCCTCCCGGCCGGCAGCAGCCTGAGCATGCTCCGGAATCGCTCGCTGGCGTCGCTCTCGAGCGATCGTCCTCATGGTCGACTCCTGAGAGCGATTGAGCTCGCGAGCAACGCGAGCGGCAGGCCGGCCACCAGCACGCCACGGTGGAGGAGCGCCGCTCCGGCCAATGGGCCGGCCGGCAAGCCGAGCAGCCCTCCGATTGCCAATGCCCCTCCCTCGCGGACGCCCAGACCGCCGGGGATGGGGGTCACCAGACCGGCCAGCGCTGGGAGACCGGCCAGGAGCAGCAGCCGTGCTGGATCGAGTCGCATCCCCAGCGCCGCAGCCACCAGCCAGAAGCAGGCGAGATCGCTGGCCCAGCGGGCGAGCGTCAGAAGCCCCAGCCAGGGGTAGAGGGCCCGGGCGCCGAGCAGTCTCCGGCCGCTCGATCGAAGGGCTTCGAGGTGGGAGTCGAGACGACGGCTCCCTCGTACCGCCGCGAGCGTGATAAGCGCCGCCCCAACCAGCAGCCCGAGCCAGAGCGCAGCTTCCGGTCGCTGGAACTGCGCCTCGCTCGCAAGATCGGGAACCAGCAGATATCCCAGTCCAGCCATGAAGATCAGCGCTCCGGCATCCAGCGCTTGCTCGACTGCCAGCGTGGGAGCGGATCGAGCCAGCCCCACGCCGTACGCCTGCCGGGCAACCAGTCCCTTTACCGGCGCCCACGCGTACCCGGGCAAGATGTAGTTGGCGAGCGTCGCCGCCACCGTGGCACGAACGGCCGCCCGGAGGGGCAAGGACTGGTCGAGTGCCTGCAGCATGCGTTGCCAGCGCCAGGCGTGCACGACCGGAGCGAGCGTTGCCGGGAGCAGCGATAGCAGGAGGGCTGCCGGTCGCGCCTCCCGGAGGATGGTGAAGGTCGAGCCGAACTGGCCTGCCCAGAGCACCACCAGGGCCAGCAGGGCTATCCCAGCAACGAGCCAGACCGCATGACGGGCTGACTGGAGCGGAGTGGGACGAACCGGCAGCCTCATCGCCCATCCCTCTCGACCACACCCAGCATGCGCGCGGGCAAGCGCGAGTCCAGCAGCGCGTCCTGCAAGCGATCGGCGAGCGCCTGGCGCGTGGCGAGCTGCAAGAATGCCTGGCGCGCTGCGGCGCCGAGTCTCGCGCGCAATCCGTGATCGTTCAGTGCCTCGATGGCGCTGGCCAGAGCCGCTGGATCGGCCGGCGGCACGAGGAACGCGGAGCGCTCGTGCTCCAGTACCCGGCGCACAGCAGGCGAGTCCCGGGTGACGATCGCGGCGCCCATCGCCATCGCCTGATAGACCTTGTTCGGCACCACGCGCGCCGCTTTGGCGGTGTCTCCGAAGATCCCGAGCACCACGTCCGCGGTAGCGATCCAGGCGGGCAGATCGCGGTAGGGAACCCAGGGCAGGAAGCAAGCGTTGCGCAAGCCCAGGGTTCGGGCGAGCGCCTGCGTCTCGCCGGCGAGCTGGCCTTGCCCGATCAGGACGAAACTGGCGCGCTCGGGCCCGAGCAGAGCCGCTGCGCGCACGATCGTCTCCGGCCCGTGGAGCGGGATGAAGGTGCCGTAGAAGAGCACCCGGAGCGCCTCCGGTGCCCGCGCCGGCCAGCCAGGAGACGACAGCGCCCGCGCCGGCGAGAAGAGTTCCTCATCGGCACCCACGGGCACGACCACGATCCGCGACCGCGCTGACGGAGCCAGCGCGCGCATGTACTGCGCGTTCTCTTCCGTATCGGCCAGCACGACGTGAGCCAGCCTGAGGGCGACCTGGTCGAGCAGCCGGATCGCCCGGGCGCGCATCCCCCCGGGCGGAATCAGCCGGCGGTCTTCGACGAGAGTGTCGGTCAGCGTGACGAGCGGGTCGAAGATCAGCCGGCGGCGGCTCAACCGGACGAACGGTCCGAGGGCCAGCATATCGAGGTGGCCAGGGTAGCCGACTAGCACCACATCGACCCGAGCGAGCCGTCGCGGCAGCCGGACAAGGAGCGTCGCATAGGCTCGAAGCAGCCGTACCCCGAGCGAAGCCAGAGACCGCCAGCGGCGGGCGGGTGCTAGGCGGTCAGGTAGCCGATCCCATACCGGGACATTGAGGGTATCGATGGGGCAGCCGAGCGCCCGTAATCCTGCCTGGGTGAGCGCATTGCGCGGATATTCCGGCTGGAACGTGCCGAGCGCCAGCACGCGCGGGCGGTTTGGAGCTGCGTGGCGCTGGTCGCGGAGTTGCACCGTGCGCCGCCTCCCTGCTGGAGCAGGACGAACGCGCCACCGGCCGAATGCGGCCGTACCGGCGCCCAGTGTACGACCCGAAACGTGACCGGTCACCCTGGCAGGGGAAAAAGGAGAGGGCGCGCTGCCGATCGGCAGCGCGCCCAGCAGTCCCGACGGCCTGGTCTAGTACTCCATGCCGCTCGGCATGGCCGGAGCCTTCTCCTTCTCCGGCTTCTCGGTGATCAGCGCCTCGGTGGTCAGAATCATCGCCGCGATCGAGGTGGCGTTCTCGACCGCCGAGCGGGTGACCTTCACCGGATCGATCACGCCCCACTCGACCATGTCGCCGTACTCCTCGCGGATCACGTCATAGCCGATGTTGGGGTTGTTCTGCTCCTTCTGGAGCCGGCGAACCGTCTCGATCACCACCGAGCCATCGAGACCGGCGTTCTCGACGATGCCGCGCATCGGCTCCTCGAGCGCCCGCTTCACGATCAGCACACCGGTGCGGATGTCGCCGTCAGCCTCCACGTCATCGAGCGCCGCCATCGCATTGACGAGCGCCACGCCACCACCGGGCACGATGCCCTCCTCCACGGCAGCGCGGGTCGCGCTCAGCGCGTCCTCGACGCGATGCTTCTTCTCCTTCAGCTCGACCTCAGTGGCCGCACCGACCTTGATCACCGCGACGCCGCCGGCAAGCTTCGCCAGCCGCTCCTGGAGCTTCTCGCGGTCGAAATCGCTGGTGGTCTGCTCGATCTGGGCCTTGATCTGCTCGATGCGCCCCTTGATGTCCTCTTCGCGACCATAGCCCTCGACGATGGTCGTCTCGTCCTTGGTCGCGACCACGCGGCGAGCCCGCCCGAGGTCATCGAGCGTCGCGGTCTCGAGCCGCCGGCCGAGCTCCTCCGAGATCACCGTGCCACCGGTGAGGATCGCGATGTCGCGGAGCATCTCCTTCCGCCGATCGCCGAAGCCCGGCGCCTTGACGGCCAGCGCGTTCAGCGTCCCGCGCAGCTTATTGACCACCAGAGTGGCCAGCGCCTCACCGTCCACGTCCTCGGCGATGATCACGAAGTTCTTGCTGACCTGGAGCACCTTCTCCAGGATGGGCAGCAAGTCCGACACCGCCGAGACCTTCTTGTCGGTGATCAGGATGAAGGGCTCCTCGACGACCGCTTCCATCCGCTCCGGGTTGGTGACGAAGTAGGGCGAGATGTAGCCGCGGTCGATCTGCATGCCCTCGGTGTACTCGACCTCGAAGGCCAGGCCCTTCGACTCCTCGACGGTAATGACACCGTCCTTGCCGACCTTCTCCATGACGTCGGCGATCAGGTTGCCGATCTCGGTGTCAGCCGCCGAGATGGAGGCGACGTGCGCGATATCCTCGCGGCCACGAACTTCCTTGGCCATGCTCTTGAGGTGATCGACCACGCGCTTGCTGGCCAGCTCGATACCGCGCTTGAGCAGCATCGGGTTCGCGCCAGCCGCGATGTTGCGCAGCCCCTCGTGCACGATCGCCTGGGCCAGCACGGTCGCCGTCGTCGTCCCGTCGCCGGCCACGTCGTTGGTCTTGGTGGCCGCCTCCTTGAGGAGCTGGGCGCCCATGTTGGCGAACGGGTCATCCAGCTCGATCTCCTTGGCCACCGTGACGCCGTCGTGGCTTACCGTCGGGGCGCCGTACTTCTTATCCAGCGCGACGTTGCGGCCCTTCGGGCCCAGCGTGGTCTTGACCGCATTCGCAAGAATATCGACGCCCTCCTTCAGGGAGCGCCGAGCATCCTCATGGAACTCGAGAATTTTCGCCGCCACGGTTCCTGCCCTCCTGTACCATCCATCACGACATCCGACTGCTGCCACACCTCAGGGCGGTCGGTGCACCCTCGCTACTCAGTCAGGACCGCCAGAATATCCTTCTCGCTCAGGATCAGGTACTCTTCCTCGTCGATCTTGAGCTCGGTGCCGGCATACTTGGCGAAGAGCACCTCATCGCCGACCTTGACCTCCATCGGCATGCGCTCCCCGTCGTCGTTCAGCCGGCCCGGCCCAACAGCGATGACCTCACCTCGCTGGGGCTTCTCCTTCGCCGTATCCGGCAGGACGATGCCGCTCTTGGTAACCTCTTCCCGCTGGATCGGCTTGACTACGACCCGATCACCCAGCGGCCGGATTTTGGTGCTGGTCAACACCATGGCCAACCAACCTCCCTCATGCTGCGGCGCCCCCGCGCCGCCCTACTACCCCAACTGCTGCCGGTTAGCACTCTCGACGATCGAGTGCTAACCAGTGCGTATAGTATTCAACTCCGTGCCAACTTTCAAGGGTCAGCGCGTTGAATTTGCGCCAGGTCGTATCATGCGGGCTTAGGCTCCGCGATAGCGATGGCTCGGGGGCAGACGCGCGACCGAGTGGCGGATCGATGAGGCATAATCGCTGTCGCCACCAGGCCGCCAGGTGCCTGGCGATTCCGAGTAGCCCGAGACGAATGGAGGTACCGTGGCCTACCAGGTTGCCGAGCGCGTCGTCCAGCTCCGACCGTCGCCCACGCTGGCGGTGAGCGATCGCGTGCGCACGCTGCGCGAGCAGGGGCTCGACGTCATCGACCTCGGTGGAGGAGACCCCGACTTCCCGACGCCTGAGCACATCTGCCGGGCCGCTGCCGAGGCGATGCTCCGCGGCGAGACCCACTACGTCGCCAGCGCCGGGATCCCGGCGCTCCGACGCGCCATCGCCCGGAAGCTGCGCGAGGATAACGCGATCGAGGTCGATCCCGCGGAGATCATCGTCACTCCTGGAGGGAAAGCTGCCCTGTTCGTCTCGATCCTGGCGCTCGTCGGGCCTGGGGACGACATCTTGATGTTCGACCCCGGCTGGGTGTCGTACGAGCCGATGGTCACCATCGCTGGTGCGCGCTGCCTGCACGTCCCGCTCGACCCAGCCGAGAACTACCGGATCTCCAGGGAGGCGATCGAATCCCGGCTCACGCCGGCGACCCGGCTGATGATCGTCAACAGCCCCAACAACCCGACCGGGCGGGTGCTGAGCGAGGCCGAGCTGGCCGCGATCGCCGAGGTGGCGCAGGAGCGCGACCTGCTCGTCATCTCGGACGAGATCTACGAGAAGATCGTCTACGACGGTCACCGGCACCACAGCCTGGCCGCGCTCCCCGGTATGGCCGAGCGGACGCTCACCGTCAACGGCTTCTCGAAGGCCTACGCGATGACCGGGTGGCGGCTGGGCTACGTCGCCGGGCCGGCTCCGCTGATCAAGCAGATCATGAAGGTGCACAGCCATTCCGCCACCTGCGCCACCTCGTTCGCCCAGTGGGGAGCTGTCGCGGCGCTCGAGGGGCCGCAGGACTTCATCGGGCAGATGGTGTCGGCCTGGGACCGGCGCCGGCGCCTGATCACCGAGCGGTTGAACCAGATCCCCGGCTTCCGCTGTCCGCTGCCCGAGGGCGCCTTCTACGCCTTCCCCGATGTCAGCGGAACCGGGCTGAGTGGCCAGGAGGTAGCAGCCCGGCTGATCGACGAGGCGCATGTCGGGGTGACGCCGGGCGACGCATTCGGCGAGGTGAGCGCGGGCTGTGTCCGGTTGAGCTTCGCCGAATCCGACGACAAGATCGAGGCCGCGCTCGACCGGATCGCCCGGATCTTCGGCGGCTGAGCGCAGCCCTCCAGCCGGCAAGCGGCGGGACCGGCTCACCTGGTCCTCGCTAGCTCCCGGCGCGACCGCTGAGGGCAATCACAGGCGCCGTGGCACGGATGACGCGGCTCGCCGCTGGGGAGGCACCAGCCGGGGATAACGACATTGGGACGAATGATCATTCGCTCGTAAAATCTAGAAGGACAGATTGGGGCGCGCCATGCCGGTAATCATCGCAGGCTTCTGGTTGGCCTGGATAGCGCTCAGCCTGGTCCTGGTGGCATGGTTCCTGCTTACGCCGAAGACGCCGGAGCAATTCCGGCGGGCCGAGATGACGAGCGGGCTGCTGGCTGCCGGGTTGGGCTCGGCGCTCCTTCTCGTTCTGGTCTTCGCGCCGCTGCCGTACGGCACCGCAACCGCTACAGCGCAGGAAACGGCGAGTGGATCGGCCTCTCCAGCAGCTACGCGCATCGTGTTCCAGAGCCTCTGGGAAGCAGGCATCGGCCCGCGGCTGGCGGTCTACCTTCTCCTCGTGTCGCTGCTGGTCGGCTGGGCAGCGCTTCTGGCATTCCTGCACGCACACCGCCGCAACCCGGCAACGCTAGCGCTCCTTTGGGGCGTAGTTGGGCTCCTGGTCCTTGCGGTAATGTTGGGCATCTTCAGCATCGGGCCCGTGTTCTTCCCCGTCGCAGCACTCGCGTTCGCCGCCGCCTTCAACGGGAGCCGCCGGCAGCCCGGACCCCAGTCTGGCACCACCAGCTAGTGAGCGGCTCCCGGGTAGCCCGGCAAGGGGATCTCGATCAGGGCCGGAGCGCCGGCTTGTGCTAGCCGGCCGGGCCGCAGGCACAGCACCTCGGCGGTGCTAGGCGCAGGCCTGGGCGATTGTTCCGAGATACGCTTCCCGATTCCGAGACGCTGGCAGATCGCGCTACCTGCCCTCTCCCGCTTCCACGTCGCTGAGTGCCCGCCGCGCGAGACGCTGGGGCGGCTGGACCTGGCATCGTGAGAGGCTACTGGGTGAACCGGGGCAAGCAGAGCAGTAGCGCCTGGGAGAACTCCCAGGCGCTCTCTCATTGCCGGGTTCCGGTCAGCTTCTGCTGGGAGCCGGTGGTCGGATTCGAACCGACGACCTGCTGTTTACGAAACAGCTGCTCTGCCGCTGAGCTACACCGGCACCGGAGCCCACGCCGGGACTCGAACCCGGGACCTCAATCTTACCAAGATTGTGCTCTGCCTCCTGAGCTACGTGGGCACCACGCGGGCGACGACCGCGTTCGCCTCAGGCAGTATACACGAGCCCCCACCCACCGGGCAAGACACGCCATCCGTCCACCCTTTCACGACCGGTCAGCGCAGTGCTGGGGTTAGCCAGCCGAGGAGATCAGGCGGGAGTGCAACCGCACAACCCTGGGGATAGCGAGACGCCACCGAACCGGTCAGAGCAGCCAACGTGCTCCTAGCAGTCTCATGGGCGCTGGGCTAGTTTGCTCGGAGCGCGTCACGAGGCGAGCCGAAGCGTTCCCGTACGCTGGCGTTGACAAAATGCCCCCGACCCTACGACGAATGTGACACTTACCCGGCAGCCAGTCGGACGTCGTCGCTGGCGCGCGAGCGCGAACGCCCCTCGCTCAGTGCAGCAGGATTGGACCACCGCGCACCATATCGTGACAACTTCGGCAGCTTGGCCGGCCGCAGTGCGTGACCATCGGGTCGGCCCGGATAGCCCCGGCGGCGACCTCTAGCGCCTCCCTCGCCGGAAACGCGCGCCACCGGCTCCGGCCTACCGTTACCGCCAGCGCCAGCGGGCCGAGCACCGGCTCGAGTTGCACGAAGCCGTCGGAGCAGGAGGCGCCGACCGGCACCATCAGAGGCCGGCCATCTCGCCCCAGCGCCCACCGGCGTATCAGCGTGCGGCCCGCCCGCTCTTCCGCCAGATGGATCAGCGTCATCGTCTCCAGCCCAACCCCCATCTGCAGCACGCAGCCGCTGCGCCGAACGAGCTCGACGAACGGCGCGTACACGTCGTCTGGTCGCTGGCTCCCCACCAGGTCTGCGGCCAGCGGCCCGACGGCGGTGAACGAGTCGAGCGGGTGGTCGCCGCGCACCCGTCCTGGCATCGAGAGTACCGTGCGCGGGATGACGCCCAGGTATCGGTCGATCTCACCGCACTCTGGCGTGTAGATTCGCGCGGTCTGCTCCGCGCGCGGCTCGACGGCGTCGTAGTCCACGCCGTTACGTAGTGGCCGCATGGCAGACTCGGGCGGGGGTGGGATCTCGTAGCAGGAGCTGAAGGTGGGCACCATCACTGTGCACCCCTCAGCCAGTAGCCCCTCGATCACGGTCGCGGCCCCGCCGTTTACCCAGCCGAAGGAGCGGAGCGAGGCATGGACACAGAGCACGGCCCCGCTCAAGCCGAGCGCCCGTACCCCCTCGCGGATGTCCTCCAGCGAGACAGCCACCCTAGCACTCCTGCGAGCAAAGGACGACGTAGATCTCGCGGTCGCCGGTCAAGTGCCGCGCGTTACCGTCGCCCGAAGCTGCTCGGCGTCCGGCGCGCCCGGTCGCCACGGATCATCGTCGACCGGCTCGATCTCGATGCCGAGTTGGCTCAGCAGTGGCGCAATCCAGGAGGCCGGGTAGGGCTTCGGGTTCACCGGGAAGCCCGGCGCATGGGAGTCCGAGCCCGCGCTCACCAGCAACCCGCGATCGCTCGCCATCGCGCGGTAGCGTGCGGTGTCGTCGTCGCTGTGCGAGCGGTAGTGCGCCTCCAAGCCGTCGATGGCCGCGACCTCGAGCATGCGATCCAGTCGCTCAGCGTCCAGCACACCATCGCCATCGTTCCGGCCTGGGTGCGCCAGCACGCAGTAGCCACCGGCCCGGTGAGCCAGTTCGACTGCCTCCGCTAGCGGTACGTCGACCTGCATGGCCTCGCCGTAGCGCTTGGTCAGCTCGTGCGCAGTCGCCAGGTTCGTCGCGTGCCCGTCGCGGATGGCCGCGGTGAGCACGTGGAACGGCCGCAGCGGCTGCCCATTCACCACCTCGCGCAGCGAGGGGAGCCGGTAGCCGTGCCGCTCGAGAACCTGGATCCCGCGCTCAGCCGCCGCCCAGAGCTGGTCGGCCAGGTAGTCGAGCAGGCGCGCGAAGCTCCAGGCCCGAGGGCTCGCAAGATCGACGCCGTAGACCAGGAGGTGCCACTGGCGCCCGTCCCAGCGTGTGGTGACCTCCACACCGGGGACGAGCAGGATGCCGTGGCGCTGTGCCCGCTCCTGGGCCTCCGGTACCGAGCGCATCGTGTCGTGGTCGCAGACGGCCGCGACCCGAAAGCCGCGAGCAGCCAGATGCTCGACTAGCTCTGCCGGCGTCCATCCTCCATCGCTGGCGACGGTATGGAGATGCAAATCCACCGGGGCATGAGGATCCAGAACTGGGGTGTGAGACGTCACGATCCGAACCCTTCCGACTGGTTCTCAGCCGGCGATCGACGCAAGCCACCAACGCAGTATACCTTGCGGCTCACCACGGCCCGTGCGCGCGCCTGGCGGCCATGGCAGAATGGTCGCACAGGTGCAGGAGGTGTCTCCAGTGATCTCGCTCCGCGAGCTCGCGCGCTACTGCGACGAACTGCTCGAAATCGCCCGCTTCCGCGATGCGGCCGTCAATGGCGTGCAGGTCGAGGGGCGGGCGGAGGTGCGCCGGTTGGCGACGGCGGTGAGCGCCAGCCGGCAGACGATCAGCGAGGCCCTGGCCTGGGGCGCTGACGCCTTGCTCGTACACCACGGGCTGCTCTGGGGCGACCGGCTCGGCCCGATCACGGGCGTCCTCCGGCAGCGCCTTCGCTTGCTCTTAGCCGATGACCTCAGCCTGCTCGCCTATCACCTGCCACTGGACGCGCATCCAGAGCTAGGCAACAACACGCTGCTGGCGCGCTCGCTCGAGCTCGAGCCCATCGAGCCGTGCGGGCCGGTCGCTGGCGTACCGATCGGGTTCGTCGCCGAGAGCAGCGCGCCGCGCCCACTAGTTCACCTCATCGATCAGGTTCGCGAGCTGACCGGGCGCGAGCCGCTCGTGCTACCCGGCGGCCCGGCTGAGGTGCGGCGCGTCACTGTGCTGAGCGGCTCCGGCGCCTCAGCGCTGCCAGAGGCCGCCGAACTGGGATGCCAGGCGCTCTTGACCGGCGAGGCGCGGGAGACGACCATGGCGCTGGCACGCGAGCTGGGCGTAACCGTGATCGCCGCAGGGCACGAAGCCACCGAACGCCTGGGAGTGCAGGCGCTCGGACGGCACCTCGCCGAGCGCTTCGAGCTGGAAACGACGTTCCTCCACGATCCCAATCCGGTCTAACAGACCACGCGAGAGAACGAGGGGAGGTTACGATGAGCCAAACTGTCGCCAACATTTTCAAGGCCTACGACGTGCGCGGCATCTACCCTGACGAGCTGACGCCGGAGCTGGCGTACCGGATCGGGCGCGCGTTCGTCGTGTATCTGCAGCCACGCCACGTGGTCGTGGGCCGCGATATGCGCGTCTCCTCGCCAACGCTCGCTTCTGCCCTCATCGATGGCCTGCTCGATCAGGGAGCGGACGTCACGGACGTCGGCCTGATCAGCACGGACGGGCTCTATTTTGCTGTGGGCAAGTTCGGCTTCGACGGCGGCATCATGGTGACGGCATCGCACAACCCGCCGGAATACAACGGTTTCAAGCTCTGCCGCTCCGAGGCCCGTGCCCTGAGCATGGACGAGGGGATCGGCGAGATCCGCGACCTGGTGCTGGCCAACCAGTTCCCTGACCCCGAGCGGCGCGGCGCGCTCCACCAGCGCGACGTGCTCGCCGACTTCGCGACCCACGTCCTCTCGCTGATCGACCGCACGGTGATCCGGCCGATGAAGATCGCGGTCGACGCGGGCAACGGCATGGGAGGCCGCATCGCGCCGGCCGTCCTGGGCCAGTTACCGATCGAGATCGTCCCGCTCTACTTCGAGCTGGACGGCCGCTTCCCCAACCATGTGCCCAACCCGCTCGAGCCGGAGAATATCCGCGACTTGCAGCGGGCAATCGTCGAGCACGGGGCCGACCTGGGCATCGCGTTCGACGGTGACGCTGACCGCATGTTCATCCTCGACGAGCACGGCCAGTTCGTCGGAGGGGATATCATCACCGCGCTGGTTGCGAAGACGCTGCTGCGCAAGCACCCCGGCTCCAGGATCGTCTACAACCTGATCTGCTCGCGCGCCGTGCGGGAGACGATCGAGCGCGAGGGTGGAGTACCGATCCGCTCCCGGGTCGGGCACTCCTTCATCAAGGCGCTGATGCGCGAGCACGACGCGATCTTCGGCGGCGAGCACTCGGGCCACTTCTACTTCCGCGACAACTGGTACGCCGACTCCGGCATCATCGCCGCGCTCACCGTGCTGGAGCTACTCTCCAGCGAGGGCGTGAGCGTCTCCGAGGCAGTCAAGCCGATCGACCGCTACTTCCGCTCCGGGGAGATCAACATCGAGGCGCGGGACATGCCTGCCGTGCTGCGGGCGCTGGAGCAGCACTTCGCCGACGGCGAGATCGATCACCTCGATGGGCTGACGGTAAACTACCCGGACTGGTGGTTCAACGTCCGGCCATCGAACACCCAGCCGCTGCTGCGCATCAATGTCGAGGCCATCACGCCAGAGCTGCTGCGCCAGAAGACTGACGAGGTGCTGGCCGTTGCTCGCGACGCAGCCTAGTGACCCTCGCTCATGGTCAGGTTGCCAGAGCCAGGAACCCGGATCACGATCGTCAAGCTGAGCCCGGATGGACAGCCGGTCGCCCGTTACCAGGGCACCGTGCTACCGGGACGCACCGGCTGGGTAGTCGCCGAGGCCCGCTGGACATACCGCGAGGTCGAGTCCGGGCCGCTCCGTTTCACGCCGGGCGACCGGCTCATCGAGTACTTCTCTCTCGTCGAACCTATCAGCGCGTTCGCGGTCTTCTCCGCCGGAGGGCGCTTCAAGGGCTGGTACGCCAACGTGTCCTGCCCGCTCGACATCGATGGCGAAGTAGTCCGGTGGCGAGATCTCTACATCGATGTCATCGCCGTCCCGGGCACGGATGTGACCATCCTCGACGAAGACGAGCTGGAGGCAGCCAACATGGCCGAAGCCCAGCCGGACGGCTACCGGTGCATCCTGGCCACTCGCGACCGGTTGCTCGAGATGATCCGCGGACACGAATATCCGTTCTCGGAAGCCTGAGCGAATTCCATAATTGGATCGCGAGGGAAGCGGCCGGTACAATCCATTGCTATGGTGACCCGAACCGTGAGGAGCGCGCGTGCGCCGACCGAGCGACGCTGAAGCCAAGCCGGCTGCGGAAGGGCGATGGCTGACCATCGAGGAAGCCAGCCGACTGCTCGGGGTCGGCCAGTCTACGCTCCGCCGCTGGAGCGACGCCGGCAAGATCCCGGTCTACCGCACCGCTGGGGGCCATCGCCGCTTCCGCGAGGCCGATCTGCTCGGCCTGCTGCGAGGCGATACCCGGCCCCGCCGGCGCATGTCGCGCAAGGTTCTAACCGACCTCTCGTTCGCGACCTACCAATCCGAGACGCTGAGCCGCGTAGCCTCCCGCCCCTGGTATGCTGCCTACCGGCCGGAGCACCGGGCTGAACTGCGCGTGCTGGGCCGCCAACTGGTGGAGCTTGCCTTTCGCTTGATCAGCCGTCACGAGGACCGCGCCCAGATCCTCGCCTCCGGCCGGGCGATCGGCTCGCGCTACGGCGAGCTGAGCGCCGAGGCGAGCCTCTCGACGATCGACGCAGTGGAAGCGTTCCTCGCATTCCGCGAGCCTGTCCTGCTGGCGATCGAGCGCTTCGCTGAGGATGAGCAGATCCCAGCCCGGCGCGTGCTGCGCCTGCTGACCGAAGTGAACCACTTCCTCGATGAGGTGCTGCTCGCGACCGTGGCCGCGCACAATGCCGTCAGCTCCGGGGCCTCCGGTAGCAGAGGCGCCTCCGCGCGAAATGGAACGACGATCCCGAGCGCGAGCCCCGGCCCCTCTGGCCGGTTCGCTAAGGAGTAGAGCCGATGGAAGAGGAGCAGATCATCCTGCGCCGTGAACTGCTCGGAGAGAATGACTTGGTCACCTGCGCGCTGTGCCAGCGGGTGGTGTCCCGAAGCGGAGCGCGCCAGGTCCCCGGCGCTGAGGTCGGCTCCCCAGACGCTGAATACCTCTGGATCTGCAGCGCGTGCTACCGTCAACTGCGCGCCGAGGAACCGGTGGAGCCAGAGCTGACTGAATAGCGCTCAGCGCACCTTGCCCCGCGCCAGCACCGGCCACGTGCCGATGACTCGACCGCCCTGGACCACGAACAGTTCATCCTGCAAGTTCACTGCCGGGCATACGTGGTTGGGGATGATCTCCAGCCGGTCGCCGACGCGAAGGCCACGTGCCGACGACGGGAGCTCGACGACCCCGTGTTCCTCGCTGAGCCGGACGATCACCGCCTCCGGGTGCTCGACGATGTACCCGTGCCCGCTCCGGCCTGGCGGCGGTGGATCCATCGTCAGCGTCTTCGAGCCGGCATCGATGACCGCACGGTCCGCCGCCGGGCGGCTGATCACCGTAGTGAGGATGCGTAGCGCGCAGCGGTCGGGCCCAATGCGGCCGAACCGGAACGACGCGTTGTCGTAGAAGACGTAGGTGCCCGGCCGCATCTCGGTGATCCCCGGCACCGAAGTTGTGTAGAACGCGGCCGGCGTCGAGCCGACGCTGACGACCTCTACGGGGATGCCCTCCCGCCGCAGCAACTCGGCCGAGTCAACCATGTCCTGTCCCGCCCGGCGAGCGATCCCAGCGAGCTCCTCGGCGTCGCGCGCCCGGGCCACGTGCCCCTCGTGCGTCATCAGGCCGCGCAAGCGCAGCCCAGGCATCTGCACCACCTCGCGCGCGAGTCGTAGCACCGGCTCGCCCGGCTCCACCCCGGCACGGTTCAGGCCGGTGTTCACTTCGATCAGCACGTCGAGCATTTTCCCGGCCTGGCGTACGCCGCGCGACAGCCCCTCGGCGACCTCCACGCTATCGACTGCCACCGTGACCGTAGCCCGATCCATCAGGGCCAGAAGCCGGCGGATCTTCTGCTCTCCAACGATCTGGTAGGCGAGCAGCACGTCATCGAGCACGCCGGCGTCGGCCAGCGTCTCGGCCTCGCCGAGCTTGGCGCAGGTGAAGCCGACTGCCCCGTGTTGCCGCTGCAAGCGGGCAATCTCGGCCGTCTTGTGGGTCTTTATATGCGGTCGCACCGCCAGCCCGCGCTCCCGCGCATAGGCAGCAATCTCCGCGATGTTCCGCTCCAGCCGGTCGAGGTCGACGACCAGGCAGGGGGTGTCGAGCTCGTCGCGATAGCTCATCGATCCCTCCTCGATGCTCTCCCGCTCGGAAGCACGCCGCGAGCCGGCCCAGTTATCCCTCGAGACCAGGCTCCGGCAAGATGCAGACGCGGTTCCCCTCTAGGCGCAGGCGCCCGGCCGCATACAGGCGAATCGCCTCCGGATACAGCCGGCACTCCTCGGCGAAGACGCGCGCGGCTAGCGTCTCCGGCGTGTCGTCCTCCAGCACCGGCACGCAGGCCTGCAGGATGATCGGGCCGGCATCGTACTCCTCGTTGACGAAGTGTACGGTACAGCCGCTCACCTTCATCCCGGCCGCCAGCACCGCCCGGTGAACTCGCTCGCCGTACATCCCCTTGCCGCCGAAGAGCGGCAGCAGCGATGGGTGGATATTCACGATCCGTCCCTGGTAGTCAGGCCGGATCAGGATGCGCCGCAGAAACCCGGCCATGGTCACCAGATCGACCTTGTGCTCGTCGAGCGCGCGATAGACGGCGTCGCTGAACGTCTCGATGTCTCGCACCTTCCGAGCATCGACGACTACCAGCGGGATCCCGTGATCGCGCGCGATCTGGTTGCCCAGCGCGTCGGGCCGGCTGCTCACGACCACGCTTACCGCCGCGGGCAGTTCGCCGCCAGCGGTGAGGCGTAACAGGTTAGCGAGCGTCCGGCCGGTACCGGATATGAGCACTCCGAGCTTCAGTCGCCGCACCCGTGCCCCACAACCCCAGTCGAGCGCGTCTCCGCTCGAAGCGTAGTATCGTCCGGCGGGCTCCGGCTGTCACGTCCCGGCGTGTTTCCGGAGCCTGCGAGCTGCTCCCGCCGTACGGATACCCCGCTCCGGTAGAATGGTGGCAGGTCATGGGTCGGCCCTGCCAGCAGCGGAGGAGGCGTGGGTGGAGACCAAAGCGACGATCAGAACCGCTGCGACACCGGAGCATGCGGCGCCGGAAGCAGAACCGGCCGAGCGCCTGCCGATGTCCACCGATGCCGTGGTGGTGCTCGATTTCGGCTCGCAGTACTCGCAGCTCATTGCCCGCCGGGTGCGTGAGGCCAGCGTCTACTGCGAGCTCCTCCCCCACGACGCGACCTGGTCCGATGTGGCGCCACTGCGGCCCCGTGGGGTGATCCTCTCGGGCGGGCCGGCCAGCGTCTACGAGCCTGGAGCGCCCCAGTTGCCGGCCTGGGTACTCGAGAGCGACCTGCCGGTGCTCGGCATCTGTTACGGCATGCAGCTCCTGGCGCACGCCCTCGGCGGAGCGGTCGAGCCAGCAGCCGAGCGCGAGTACGGCCCGGCGACGATCGAGGTGTTCGAACCTCACCCGATCTTCGCCGGGCTGCCGGAGCGGCTCGATGTGTGGATGAGCCACGGCGACCGCATCGCTCGCCTCCCCGAGGGCTTCGCTCCGCTCGCCCGCAGCGGCAACTCCCCGTACGCAGCCATGGCCCGCGGCAACCTGATCGGTCTCCAGTTCCACCCTGAAGTCGCGCATACCCCGCTCGGCCGGGTGATCTTGCGGAACTTCCTCTACGACGTCTGCGGCTGCGCCGGTAACTGGACAGCAGAGTCCTTCATCGAGAGCAGCATCGCGGCGATCCGCGAGCGGGTCGGCAACGACCGCGTACTGCTGGCGCTCTCCGGCGGCGTAGACAGCTCGGTCGCCGCCGCGCTCATCCACCGGGCGATCGGCGACCAGCTCACCCCGGTCTTCGTCGACACCGGCCTGCTCCGCGAGGGCGAGCCGGAGACGATCAAGGAAGTCTTCGGCCGGCACTTCAAGATGCCGCTGGTTGCGATCGACGCCGGCGAGCGCTTCCTCGCGCGGCTACGGGGAGTGCTCGACCCGGAGGAGAAGCGCCGGATCATCGGCGATGAGTTCGTGCGTGTCTTCGAGGCTGCCGCTGTCGAGCACGGGCCCTTCCGCTTCCTGGCCCAGGGCACGCTCTACCCCGACGTTATCGAGAGCGCGACAGCCGTCTCCAAGGCCGCCGCCAAGATCAAGACGCACCATAACGTCGGCGGGCTGCCGGCCGACCTGCGCTTCGAGCTTCTGGAGCCGCTGCGCTTCCTGTTCAAGGACGAGGTGCGGACGATCGGCCGGCTGCTGGGGCTGCCGGAGGAGATCGTGCAGCGCCAGCCGTTTCCGGGGCCAGGCCTGGCCGTGCGCATCATCGGCGAAGTGACGCCAGAAGCGGTGACGACCGTGCGCCGCGCGGACGCGATCGTGCGGCAGGAGGTGGAGGCAGCCGGGCTTTCGGCCGAGCTGTGGCAGTTCTTCGCCGTGCTTCTGCCCGTCCGCACGACTGGCGTGATGGGCGACTACCGTACCTATGCTCAGGTGTGCGCCATCCGGGCAGTCACCAGCGAGGATGCCATGACAGCAGATTGGGCTCGGGTGCCGCACGAGTTACTGGCCCGCATCAGCAATCGGATCGTCAACGAGGTGCCTGGCATCAACCGGGTCGTCTACGACGTCACCAGCAAGCCGCCCGCAACGATCGAGTGGGAGTAGGGGCTGGCAGGGGGTAACTATGCGTGTCCTGGTCGTGGGCAGCGGCGGGCGCGAGCACGCGCTCGCCTGGGCACTGAGTCGATCCCCTGCGGTCGAGCGGCTGCTGGTGGCGCCCGGCAATGGTGGCACCGCGGCCATCGCCGAGAACCTGCCGATCCCCGCCACCGATATCGAGGCGCTGGCCGTAGCAGCGCGCGAGCACCGGGTAGATCTCGTCGTCGCTGGCCCCGAGGATCCACTCGCCCGCGGCCTGACCGACGTCCTCGCCCGGCAGGGCATACCTGTTTTCGGGCCTTCGGCGGCAGCAGCCCGCATCGAGAGCAGCAAAGCCTGGGCGAAGGAGATCATGACCGCCGCCGGCATCCCCACCGCGCGCGCCGAGCGCTACACCGAGCTCGGCGCGGCACTCCGCGCGCTCGGCGACCAGCAGTACCCGCTGGTGGTCAAGGCGTCCGGTCTGGCTGCTGGCAAGGGCGCAGTGATCTGCCAGGATCAGAGAGAAGCTGAGCGGACGCTCCGCTGGATGATGGAAGAGGGCGGCCTCGGCGAGGCCGGCCGCGAGGTACTCCTCGAGGAGTATCTGAGCGGGCGCGAGGTCTCGTTCCTGGCAATTACCGACGGGGAGACGACATACCCGTTGATCCCGGCCTGCGACTACAAGCGGATCGGCGACGGCGATACCGGCCCCAACACCGGCGGCATGGGCGCCTACGCGCCAGTTCCGTGGGTGGACGAGACGCTGCGGCAAGAGATTCTGCAGCGCGTCGTCTTGCCGGCGATCGGCGAACTCGGGCGGCGGGGCATACCGTACCGAGGCGTCCTCTACGCGGGCCTGATGCTCACGGCCGAAGGGCCGAAGGTACTCGAATTCAACTGCCGGTTCGGCGACCCGGAGACGCAGGCAGTGCTGCCGCTGCTCGACGGCGACCTGGCACCGCTGCTCTACGCCGCGGCCACTGGTCGACTCGCCGAGGTACCGGCCCCGACCTGGCAGCCGCTGGTCTGCATCACCGTCGTCGTGGCCTCCGCCGGCTATCCCGGCTCGTACCGGACTGGATTTCCGATCACTGGCCTAGATCGCGTACCGGACGATGTCCTGGTATTCCATGCGGGGACACAGCGGGAACCTGATGGGACGATCGTGACAGCGGGGGGTCGAGTCCTCGCCCTGACGGCGACCGGCCCGACCTTCGAGTCCGCGCGCCGGCGTGTCTACAGCGCAGTCGAGCTGATCCAGTTCGAGGGCATGACCTACCGGCACGACATCGCGGCCCGCGAGGTCGATCCTTGGCCGGCGTTACCTCAGGGCTAGGCCGCCGTCATCGTCGAGCTGCGCGGCGAGATCACGACCCAGCCTCGCCGCACCGCGCTCAGGATAGCCTGCACGCGATCCTCAGCCTGCAACTTGCGCAGCACCGAGGTCATGTGGTTTTTCACGGTCTGCTCGGTAATGAACAGGGCGTCGGCAATCTCCTTGTTCGACATCCCCAACGCCACGCAGTCGAGCACCTCGAGCTCGCGGACGGTGAGCTGTTCTTCGACACCGAGGCCGCTCCGGGCAGCACCCCACTCCTGGAGTTCGAGGAGCAAGCGCCGGGCCAGCTCCGGCCGGGAGAGCACGAGCTGCGACAGCATCTCCTCGCCTGCCATCACCCGATCGACTGCCTCGATGATCTGGTCTGGACCGGCATCCTTGAGCAGGAAGGCAGCGGCACCCACCCGTACCGCTTCGATCAGCCACCCCTCCTCGGCCTCGGTAGATACCATGATGATGCGCATGTGCGAGTGCTGTCGCTTGAGCATGCGCGCCACGTGTAGCCCGGTGATTCCGGGAAGCTGGACATCGATCAGCGCGAGCTCAGGCTCCTGGAGTTCAGCCTGGTAGACAGCCTCGTGACCACACCCTGCTTCAGCGACGATGGCGAAGCGGCCCTCGGATTCGAGCAAGCGACGCAAACCCTGCCGGAAAAACGGGTGGTCATCGACCAACATGACGCGCGTCGTCGTGCGGGTCGTGTTCGCAGAAAACCGCCGCATCGCTGCTCCCTTCCCCGCTGGCGCGGAGCAAGAGTACCAGAATCTTGCTTCAGATTGTCTGGTTCAGCGAATCATTCATCAATAGTGAAAAGGTTCGAGCGGTCAACACGCAGGTACTAGGATGGGGAGTACTGAGGTGGTGGTATAAAGATGTGCCGAAGAGGCACATTACACAAGGTGCAGCCCCAGATAGCCTAGGACTGCGACCAGCGTCTTGGCATCGGCGATGTCGCGCTTCAGAACCAGCTCGGGCACCCGTTCAGGAGCCACATGCTCGACCGCGATCCGCTCGTCGTCGGCAGGCTGTGGCTGCCGGGCCACCAGGCCGGTTGCCAGGTAGACGATCAGCTCCTCGTTCGCCCAGCCAGGACTGACGTAGAAGCGCGCCAGTTCGCGCAGCGTCCCAGCTTCGAAACCTGTCTCCTCCAGCAATTCGCGACGCGCGCACGCCTCAGGCGACTCAGCCGGCTGGCGTGTGCCGGCCGGGACTTCGAGCAGCGCGCGCCCAACAGCATGACGGTACTGGCGAACCAGAACGAGCTCGCCGCTCGGCAGCACCGGCAGCACCGCGACGGCCCCAGGGTGCTCGACGACCTCCCGGCGACTCACCTGGCCACCAGGCAGCCGTACCGTATCGACGCGGAGCCGTAGCAGCCTCCCCGCGAAGCGCGTCTCCGACGAGATGAGCTCTTCCGGTTCCATCGTCCTTGCCACTCCTGATACCGAACCTAGCCCGACGACGCCTGAGGCTGATTGGGCGCTTCACCGGGAAATTCGATGACCACGGCGAGAGAGCGCCGTCCCCAGTCAGCGAGGTCGTCTTCAGTCGTGCGATACTTGCGCACCAGCAACTCGCGAGCGCGCTGATCCTGCGGTGTGCCCTCCTCCAGGATGCGCGCCACGCCGCTGTGGGTCTCGCCCCCGAGCTCGACGGTGACCCGCGGGTTCGCCTGGATATTCCGCACCCAGTCCGACCGATCCCGCCCGCCGGAGAGCAGGTACAAACGGCCACCATCCACCGCGAACCAGATCTCGATGCGGTGCGGCCGCCCCGTCCGGCGTCCGAGCGTAGTGAGGTACAGCACCCGAGCGCCAGCCCACCGCGCGAGCCACTCCGGCTGATTGTCCGAGCTACCCATCGCCACCTTCCCGATCGATCGATCTCGCTGCGGCCAGCCTACCACTCGTGCCTCACGCGCGGGATACGGAGTCTGACACCCCGTTCCACACCAGCTCTCTTCCACCGCCCCCTCGCATTCCGGGAGAGGGAAAACCACGCACCCCTGCTCGCCTGGGCAGGTTCGTTTGGCAGCTCGACGCCAGCCACCAGGCCAACCGGAGGGTTATGGCAGGGCTACCCTCCCCACCGGACTCCAAGCGATCACCGGACGCACAAATGCGCTCCGAGCACGGCGCTCGAAGCGATTCCGAGGCCGCGCCTCCAGTCTCCCATTCTGGCTGCACCGGCAGTGCGGTGACGTTCACCGCCGAGGCTGGAGACGCCTGCAAACGACGGGATGATACGGGAGCGACGGTGCAGGTGAAAACCGTGGACAGCGGCGGTCAGGGCTAAGACGTTACGGATCGGCACGCCCAGCGCCGTTCTCGCGAGCCACGCGAAAGCCCGCTGGCTCAGTCACCAGCGGTTCACGCGTCACCTGGCTCGGCTATGGGATGGCAGAGTGGTGACCGCTCTCGGGGAATGATGCGGAGGCGCCGGGCGGATTCGAACCGCCGATCGGAGTTTTGCAGACTCCTGCCTTGCCGCTTGGCTACGGCGCCAGAATAGACGCTGGGCCTCGTCTCCGGTGCTCTAGTATAGCACTCTCGAAGAGAAGCCGGCCAACGAGCCCGGTGCCACGCAACCGGCCTAGACGCTCACAACACCACCAGTCCGCGGTCGGTCACCCGAGCCTCCGGGATAACCGAGAGCGCCATGAACGATAGAAGCGCGAACGGCGCTGGTACAGTGCTGCCGAGCGAGCGGGCCGCCTCTTCCACCCGCTCGTACGCCGCCGCCACCTTCTCCAGCGGCTCCGGCGAGAGGATGCCGGCCACCGGCAGCGGCAAGGTCGCCAGAACCTGGCCGTCCGCCACCGCCGCCAGCCCACCCTGCATCTCCGCCACCGTCCCGATCGCCAGCAGCAGATCTTCGTCCGATACGCCGACCGCCACGATGTTGTGCGCGTCGTGCGCGATCGACGACGCCAGCGCCCCGCGCTCGAGCCCGAAACCCTGCACCAGGCCGACGCCCACCCGGCCGGTCGCCCGGTGACGCTCGACCACGACCAGCTTGAGCAGATCCCGCTCAGGGTCGGCGACCGCCAGCCCGTTCACTACCTTCGGCTCGACCTCCAGCTTGCGCGTGACGATCTGGCCCGGGATCGCGCCGACCGCAGTCATCTTCGGCTCTGCTGGGAGCTGCAGGCATGCGAGCGCCAGCGGTGCGACGTGCACGGTGTGCAGGAGCTCGCCAGGGATCGTCACTTCCGTCTCGAAAGCCGGTTTCCCCTCACGGGCCACCACCGCGCCGCGGTAGAGCACCAGGCGCGGGCGGATATCGTCCAGCCGGTCGAAGACGACCAGGTTGGCCCAGTAGCCAGGCGCTACCATCCCGAACCCAGGCAGCCCCCAGTACTCGGCGGTGTTCAGCGTTGCCATTCGAATAGCCCGGATCGGGTCGAGCCCGGCGCCGATCGCCTTACGCAATACCGCGTCCATGTGCCCGTCGTGCAGAAGCGTGGCGCAGTCTCGGTCGTCGCTCGCGAAGCAGCAGCGGGGATAGGTTTGGTCGGTGACCAGCGGCAACAGCTCGAGCAGGTTGTGCTCGGTCGAGCCCTCCCGGATCATGATCATGAGTCCCCGGCGGAGCTTCTCTCGTGCCTCCTCCAGGCGGGTAGACTCGTGGTCGGACCCCATGCCCGAGCCGGCATAGGCGTTGAGCTGCCGGCCGGCCAGGCCCGGCGCGTGGCCGTCACGTCGCGGTGCCGGCGCAACCAGCTTGCGGTAGATCTCCGGGTCACCGGCCAGCACCCCTGGGAAGTTCATCATCTCACCGAGCGCGACCACCCGCGGCAGTCTCAGTGCCTCGCCGATCAGCTCGGGTGTCATCTCGGCTCCCGCGCTCTCCATCGGGCTCGCTGGGACACACGACGGCACCGTAAAGAACACTCCCAGCGGTAGATCGGCCGATGCCTCCATCAGCGCCTCGATACCGGCCAGGCCAGCCACGTTGGCGATCTCGTGCGGGTCGGTCACGACGGCCCCCGTGCCGTGCGGGACGACCGCCCGGGCGAACTGGTCGATCCACAGCAGCGAGCTCTCGACGTGGACATGACCGTCGATGAACGACGGCGCGAGGTAGGCCCCGGCCAGATCCAGCTCCTCTTTGCCCTCTGTGTAGTCGCCTACCCCAGCGATCCGGCCATGCACGACCGCCACGTTCGCCGTCTCGATCTCGCCGCTCGCCACGTTGACGACGCGCGCATTGCGGATCAACAGGTCAGCCGGCGCATCCCCCAGCGCGACGGCGAGCTGTTGTCGCCACTGTTCCAGGCTCAGCCCCTCGATCCCCAGTGTCGCCATGGTCGCCTCCGATGCACGCCCTCACTCCACCAGCCGCTTCTCCAGGCGGGCGATGTCGTCATTCAAGCGGGCCAGCATCTCCTCGATGACCTGCGCCAGCAGATGCTGCGCGCCGAACGGTACCTGGAGCCTGAGCCGCAACCCGACACCGTGGTCGACCTCGTCCCACCAGGCCTCTTCATCAGGGTCGAGCAGGCCACGTGCCACTGCGGGGAGCGTGATACGGGCTAGCCGCTCCCTGGCTGCCCGCCGTCGCTCGTCCTCGTCGTCCCAGAAGAGTCCAGGAGAGGTGTCCCAGACTTCCACCAGTAGACCGTCCGAGCCGATGCGGACATCGACCCGGCCCAGGTCGGTATCGCAGGCCACCAGCCACTCGTTATCCGAGCCAGGCGTGAGGTAGGCATGGTACCCCGCCCGGCGTAGCAGCTCGACGATCGGCCGCAGCGCTGCCCGTGCCTGGCGCTGCCTCGCGTGCTCGCGCTGATCACCGGGCAGACCGGCGATCACCTCGACGCTCTCCTTCCCGCCCGGCATCACCCAGGAGCTGCCTCGCCATGCTAGCCAAGGCCTCGACGCGCTGCATCTCCGGTTCGACCAGGTCAGCCCGCGCGATCAGGAGCACGCCCGGCTTGAGCTCCCAGTGCCGCCAGAGCGAGCCGTCGGCCGGGCTCCTTGCACTGTCTGTGTGCCGCTGCAAGCGCTGCCTGATCTCCTCCAGGCCCAGATGCTGGCTGCGCAGTGCCTGGATCTCGGCGAGTCGCTCCAGATGTTCAGGACCGTAGTGCGCCGCTCGGCCTCGGCCGCGCGGCGGTGACAGCAAGCCCTCGGCGATGTAGTAGCGGATGCGCCGCTCGGGCACGCCGCTGCGAGCCGCGAGCTCGTGGATGCTCATGCTCGTTTCCGGGTATCCCCGCTCGCTCATCGCCGTGCCCCGGCAGATCCTTCGCCCACTACCCGGCGCTATAGTATCCCTTGGCGTCTCACTGAGACCAGGGTAGACCATCTCCCCAGGAGGAGTATCGCCGATGAGGGAGATCAGCCAGGCGCGGGCGGCGAGGAGCGGGGAGACGCCGATCGTCGGCGTCGTCCACCTGCTCCCGTTGCCCGGCTCGCCACGCGCTAGCCTGAATTTGGAGCAGATCATCGAGCGGGCCGTCGACGATGCCCGGGCGTACGAGGCGGGCGGCGCGTCCGCGCTCATCGTTGAGAACTACGGCGATGCCCCGTTTCGCAAGGACCGCGTCGAGCCGTACACCATCGCCGCGCTGACCCGGGTCGTGACGGCGGTGCGGGCTGCGGTGCGCCTTCCCGTCGGCGTCAACGTGCTGCGCAACGATGCGGTCGCCGCTCTCAGCATCGCTGCGGCGACCGGTGCCTCGTTCATCCGGGTCAACGTGCACACCGGCGCGATGCTGACCGACCAGGGGATCATCGAGGGCCGGGCCGACGAGACGCTGAGACTCCGTCGATTTCTGGACGCACCGGTCGAGATCTGGGCAGACATCTTGGTGAAGCACGCGGCGCCGCTGGGTCCGGTCTCCCTAGAGGAGGCTGCCCGCGACGCGCTCGAGCGTGGGCTGGCCGACGCGCTGATCCTGACCGGAAGCGCTACCGGGCAGCCTGCTGATCCCGAAGAGCTGCGGCGCCTGCGCGCGCTGTTCCCCGAGGTGCCGATCTTCATCGGCAGCGGGATCACGCCGGAGCGGGTGGCTGCATTCCTCCCTGAGACCAGCGGCTTCATCGTCGGAACCTGGGCGAAAGAGGAGGGAATCATCGAGAACCGGGTCAGCCGGAGCCGGGTTGAAATGCTCGCCCGTGCTATCCGGACGGCCGCGCAGTCGTCGCCGGGCGGAAATCGAGCACGTCGAGTTTGAGGCGCGGCAGACCGTCCCAGGAGTCCCGCCTCAAGGTGAACGCCAGGTCTACCCGCCCCAGGCGCTCTAGAGCCCTCCGGTGCTCTGCGCCGTCGAACCAGACGGCGCTGACTGGCGAGCCGCCACGCGGCACGACGGTAAAGAGCAGATGGCGCCCGTTGCGGCTCGGACGGAGATCGCGCACGGCGACGTCGCGCAGGAAAAAGCGGGGCGTGGGATGCCCGTGGCCGAAGGGCTCCAGGGCCGTGAGCAGCTCGACCGTCTCCACGCGCAGCTCCGGCGGGAAGAGCTCGGCATCGAGGTCGAGTTCGGGGACGAGGTCGTCATCGCCGAGGGCGGCATTCGCGAAGTCCAGGAGCCGCGCCTCCAGCTCCACGATACGCTCGCTCTCGAGCGTCAGCCCGGCGGCGCCGCTGTGCCCGCCATGCTCCAGGAGCAGATCCTGGCAGGCAGCCAGCGCCTGGCTGACATCGAACCGCGCAATGCCGCGAGCCGAACCACGGCTGATCTCCGCCTGCCGGCTCAGCACGACGACCGGGCGAACGTACCGTGAGGCCAGCTTGCTGGCCGCGAGTCCGACCAGCCCAACGTTCCACGCCTCGTCGGCGAGCACCAGCACGCGCGGCAGCTCCGCCTGTCGCTGCAGCTTGCGCTCGGCCTCGACTAGCATGCGCTCGATCTCCTGCTGCCGCTGGTCGTTCAGCTCGGAGAGTCGTCGAGCCAGCCGGCGCGCCTCCAGGTCATCCTCGGTGAGGAGCAACTGCAGAGCCAGCATCGGGTCGGCCATGCGGCCGGCGGCGTTGATCCGCGGCCCGAGGATGAAGCCACAGTGCCAGCTCGTGATTTGGTCGAGCTGCAGGCCTGCCTCCTCCACCAGCGCGCGCAGGCCCAGCGGCGCCTCCTGCGCGAACCGGCGCAGCCCCTCGGCGACGAGCACCCGGTTCTCACCGACCAGCGGCACCACGTCGGCCACAGTGCCGAGCGCGACCAGTGGCAGGTACGAGACGGTCTGCGCATCGCCGAGCAGCAGGCGCAGCACCTGGTACGCGACGCCCACCGCAGCCAGGCTCGGGAAGGGATACGAGGCGTCCGGCCTCTGTGGCGACACGAACGCCACTCCCTCCGGTAGCCGATCGCCGTTGACGACGTGGTGATCGATCACTACCACCTCGAGGCCGGCCTGCCGGATGGCCGCGAGCGCCTCCCCGCTGGAAGTACCGCAGTCGACCGTCACCAGCAGCCGCGCGCCGGTGGCTAGGATGGCCGGCACATCGGCCTGATGCAGCCCGTACCCGTCGCGGATCCGATGCGGGATGACCGGTTGGACAGTCAAGCCCTGCGAGCGCAGTGCTCTGGTGAAGATCGTGGTCGCCGTGACGCCGTCGACATCGTAGTCGCCGAACACGACGACCGGCCAGCGGTGCTCGACCGCGCGACGGAGGAGCGCGAGCGCTGCGCCTGCGTCCGGGAGAAGCGCCGGATCCGAGAGCTGATCGAGTGATGGGCGGAGAAAGGCGCTCGCCTCGGCTGGCGTTCTGACACCACGCTGGTACAGGATCTGGCTCAGCAGCGCGTCGTCAGCTAGCCCGTACGCGGCGTCGGGCAGCGGATCCGGCTCCTTCCACCGGTAGATACCCACGGCCAACGCCTCCCGCTCGCGAACGACCATGCGTACGTTCGCACCGTTCCGAGGAGATCATAGCAGACCCGGGCGGGACGGCGCTAGCGTCCGTCTTGCACGGGAACGCTGACGAACACCGCGTGCGCTAGTTCCCGGCTGAGATAATGCTCCTGCTCCCCGACCCGAACCCGCATCGGCCCGGAGAACGGCAGCCGGTCGAGCACGGCCACCTCCACCCCGGGCAAGAGGCCGAGAGCTGCCAGATAGCGGAGCTGCTCCGGATTGCGATCGGACACGCGCTCGATCGTCACTGTGCTGCCGGCGTCGACCTGGTCGAGCCGGGTCGCCTCGTTCAGCGGCAGCTCCCCTTCTGGTGTCGGGATCGGGTGACCATGCGGGTCGGCGCTCGGGTAGCCGAGCAGCGCGTCGATCCGCGACTCCAGTTCCTCGGAGATGCTGTGCTCCAGCCGATCGGCCTCCTCGTGCACGGCGTCCCAGGAGTACCCGAGCGCCTCGGTGAGGTACAGCTCGAGGAGCCGGTGGTGGCGGATGACTTCGAGCGCAATACGCCGTCCCGCCGGTGTCAACGTCACTCCGCGGTAGGGCGTGTGATCGACCAGCTTCAGTGACGCCAGGCGCTTGAGCATATTCGTGACCGAGGGGCTCTGCACGTTGAGGTGCTCGGCGATCGCCTGGGTGCTTACCCGGCCCTGTTCCTCCTCCAGGAGGTAGATGACCTTGAGATAGTCTTCCATCGCATGGGTGATCGCCTCGTGCCGGTTCGGGCGCTCGGCGCGTCGCTCTGCAGGCATGATCTTGCTACACTCCCCATTCGGCAGTGCCTGGGCGCGAACTCCTATCCCGATGACCGGGCGTGCCGCTGCCGGGGCAAGTATACGACAGAACAGCCGTTCGGCACCGGCCAGCCAGACGAGAACACCCACAGAGTGAGAGGGCAAGCGTGTTGAGCGTAACCCGGATCGGGCGGAACGCCACTGTGGCCCTGGCGGGCGCGGCGACGCTCGGCGCTCTCCTCGCAGGCTATAGCTGGCGCATCGAACCGCGCCGGCTGAGGCGAACGATCCTGCGCGTCACCCTCCCTACCCTCACACCGCAGCTCGCAGGCGCGCGGCTGGCGTTCCTCACCGATTTCCATCTCGGCGGGCCCGGCCCCTCCGAGCGGCTGACGCGCGAGGCCATCCGGGCTGCGCGGGACTGGCGAGCCGAGCTGGTCTTGCTCGGCGGTGACTACTTCGACCAGGGCATCTTCCGACCGACGACCGTGTTCGACGATCTGCGCGAGCTACCAGCGGTCTACGGCGTGCTCGGCAACCACGACTATCGCCAGAGTGAGGCCGCCGCCGAGCGCATCGTGCGCTTCCTGGAGGAGCGAGGGGTGGTCATGCTGCGCAACCAAGCGGTCGATCTCGATCTGCGTGGCAGAACGATCCGCCTGATCGGTCTCGACGACCCGTACACCGGCAGGGCCACACTGCATCCCTGGCTCCGGCACTCGCCGAGCGCGACAGTTCCGACGCTCGCGCTCGCTCACGCTCCCCTCATCGTCGACCGGCTGCCGAGCGGGATCGCCAACCTGATGCTGTGCGGTCACACGCACGGCGGGCAGATCTGCCTGTCACCCTGGTCGAGGCTGACCCCGCTGGATGCCGCCTGGTATCTCGACCTCTCGCGCGGTCGGACTCCTTCACGCCAGCAGCGCGGCTTCCACTGGGAGCGCGGGACGCTGCTCTATGTCAGCTCTGGGATCGGCATGACCACGCTTCCGCTTCGTTTTCTGGCTCCGCCCGAAGTCGTGCTCATCGAGCTGGCAGCGGAGCCAGCCGATCCGACCCGGCCGTGTGACCACCCGATGCGCTATGTTCGCCGGCTGGCATACTAAATCGAAGGGTAGTCACCGCATCGCGGCGCGAGGGGGCACTATGGAACTGCCGATCCGCATCCTGGCGATCGATGTGGGCGCTGGTACCCAGGACGTCTTTCTCTACGAGAGCGGCCGTGAGCCGGAGAACTGCGTCAAGCTCGTGCTCCCCTCCCAACCACGCGTGGTGGCCGCTCGCATCCGCGAGGTCACCGAGCGCGGCCGGCCTCTCTACCTGGCCGGCAGCTTGATGGGCGGCGGTGCCAGCACGGAGGCCGTCCTGGACCATCTGCACGCGGGGCTCCCGGTCTATGCCGCGCCTGAACCCGCCCGAACGCTCCACAACGATCTCAGCCGGGTCCAGTCGTTGGGCATCCAGCTCCGGGACGATCCACCGCCTGGCGCCGAGGTGGTCTGGCTCGGAGACGTCGATCTCGCTGGACTTCGCCAGGCACTGCGGTGCTTCGAGGTAACGCTCCCCTCGCTTTTCGCCATCGCTGTGCAAGACCACGGGTACCTGCCCGATGCCGGTGGCCGGGAGTTCCGCTACGAGTTCCTCCAGGGCCTGCTCGCGCGCGGGGGCCACCTGCACGACATGGTCTACCGCGAGCCACCGGAGTTCATGATCCGGATGCGCGCCACGCGCCGGCTGGTGCCCGGCGCGGTGATCATGGATACCGGTGCGGCTGCCGTCCTCGGCAGCCTCTGCGACCCCATGGTGGCCCGCGCAGCGTATGAGACGGGCGCAGTCCTAGTGAATATCGGAAACATGCACACCTTCGGCGTGGCGGTCCGCGGCCAGCGCGTCTACGGACTCTTCGAGCACCATACCGGCGGGATCACCGCAGCGATCCTGTCCTACCTCGTCGAGCAACTACAGCAGGGCAGATTGACTCATGAGGAGGTCGCCGCCAGCGGTGGGCATGGCGCCGCCTTCGACCCGGCGTACAGCCGCGCCGGCCGCTTCGACTTCGTGGCCGTTACCGGCCCCAACCGCGGGCTGGCCCGCGGCCTGGGGTACTACGAGGCCGCGCCGTTCGGCGACATGATGCTGACAGGCGCCTTCGGCCTCGTGGAGGGCACGCTGCGCCTGCTGGAGCGCGAAGAGTTCGCCCCCAGGCTCCCATCGCTCATCGAGGGCGCCCACCTGGCAGGCTAACCCCACGCGCCTGGCGGAGAGACCCCGGCGGGATGCAGGGGCGGCGCGGTCGCCCAGCCCCGGCTGCCTAACCGGAGCGCGTGGCGAGCCGGTCCAACAGCGCGGCCAGCGCATCCCGCGCCGGCCCCGGCTCGGCTGCCTCCGCGAGGAGACTGTGAGCTTCCTGGTGCAGCCGCGCCACCTCGGCTCGGACGCGCTCGCGGACACCGTAGCGCTCGAGCAGCTCGAGCACCTGCTCGACGGCCTGGTCGCTCACCTCCGGGCCGCTCCAGAGTGAATCGAGGAGCTCGCGATCCGGAGGAGTCATGGACTCGAGCAGCAGGACGATCGGTAGACTCTTCTTTCGACGCCGGATGTCGTCGGCTGGTTCCTTGCCCGTCTCCTCGCGACGCCCCCAGATTCCGAGGTAGTCGTCCCGGATCTGGAACCCGAGCCCGAGCGCCTCGCCGAATAGCCGGAAACGCTCCAGGCGCTCCGGATCTGCCCCAGCCACGAGCGCGCCCGACCAGGCAGCGAACGCGGTCAACGCGGCCGTCTTGCCGCGGATCATCGTCAGGTACTCGTCGACGCTGACCGATGGCCTGTCCTCGAAGCCGAGGTCGAGTACCTGCCCCTCAACGATGCGTAGCGTCGTCTCGTTGAACGCTCTCAGCAGCAGCGCGACCGAGCTCGCCGGCAAGCGATCGGCTACCCCCAGCAGCGCGAGCTGGCTGAGGGCGAACATGGCGTCCCCGGCATTGATCGCCTGGGCTTCGCCCCAGAGTGCCCAGACGGTAGGCCGATGACGGCGTGTCCGGCTACGATCCTGGATATCGTCGTGGACGAGCGTGAAGTTGTGGAGCAGCTCGATCGCCGCGCCCACTGGGGCTGCCGCCGATGGGTCGCCACCGGCTGCCTCGCAGCAGCGCAGGCACAGCAGCGGGCGGATGCGCTTGCCGCCGTCGACTCGCGCCGGTCGGAACTGCTCGTCCATCCACCCGAGGTGGTAGGCCAGCACGCGGTAGAGCGGCAGCGCGGCCCGATCATCGAGCATGCCGCTGCTCTCCGCTCGATCGATGACCGCGCGCATATACCGCTCGACCTCGCGCAGCGCTGGCTGATCCTCCGTCATGCCCCCTCGTTTCCCCGATCGCTCAGCCACGGCCTCTAGTGCACCGCTCAATCCTACCCTCGTGCCGGTCTCTCGGTCAGCGCAATCCCACATTCCGCGAGCACAGGCCGCTGCGGTTCACCTCCACCGCGCCCTCCCGGCCTTCGACGCGCTTGAAACTGAGCGCAGGTTTCGGTCATACTCAGGGAGCGGGAAGTTCTGCACGACTCTCGGCGGCGGGGCAGTGAACGACGGGCCCCGCGTCGGCTGGTGTTAACAGTCTGTACAGGCGTGTGGAACGACCGTTACTGGCCAGAAAGGAGCCAACGGGATGTTCTTCTTCGATCCGATGTACATCGTCTTCATGGCCCCGGCGCTGCTCTTGATGCTCTTCGCCCAGTGGCGGGTGCACTCGACCTTCGGCAAGTACCGCAACGTCCCGAACCGCCAGGGGCTGACCGGCGCTCAGGTTGCCCGGATGATCCTCGATGCCAACGGGCTCTACGACGTGCCGGTCGAGCTCACGCCGGGCGAGTTGACTGATCACTACGATCCCCGGCAGCGAGTGCTGCGACTCTCGATGCCGGTGTACGGTGGTCGCTCGGTCGCGGCGCTAGGCATCGCGGCGCACGAGGCGGGGCATGCGATCCAGCACAAGGTCGGCTACGTGCCGCTCCAGCTCCGCTCGGCGCTCGTGCCAGCGGCGACGCTCGGCTCGAACATCGGCTGGATCATGATCCTCGCCGGCATCGTGATCGGAGCTACCGGGCTGGCCTGGCTCGGGATCGCCTTCTTCTCAGCCGGCACCTTGTTCGCTCTGGTGACCCTCCCGGTCGAGTTCAACGCGAGCAGCCGGGCTATGCAGATGCTCACCACCATGGGGCTGGTGGACCGCACGGAGTACGAGCAGAATCGACAAGTCTTGAACGCGGCGGCGTTGACCTACATCGCCGGTTTCCTGGCTGCCCTGCTGCAACTCCTCTACTGGGTGAGCCTGGTCACCGGCATGCAGCGCCGTGACTAGTCAACGATCGGCTTCTCATGCATGCGAGCGGGCCGGGGCGGCATACGCCCCGGCCCGCAGCATAGAGAGCAGACCGCGCCACAGTTGACGCGGTGAAGTGCCTGTGTCACCCGGTTCGCCCGTATCCGCGCGGCAGAAACCGTCCATAGCCAGGTTCCGCGCTCACGCGGTGCTCGCCGTCCCAGGAGTACACCACGCGCCCGCGGATCATCGTGCGCACCACCCGGCAGCCGACCGTGTGCCCCTCGAACGGCGTCCACTTGTTGCGGTGGAGGAGGTCGCTGGCTCGGATCGTCCACTGCTGCCGCGTGTCGTAGAAGGCCAGATCCGCATCGGCTCCGACGCGGATACACCCCTTGCGCGGGTAGAGGCTGAAGATGCGCGCCGGGTTCGCGGCCGACACGCGGACGAAGTCCTCGAGCGGCAGCTTGCGCCGGTTGACCATCTCGTCGAAGGTGACCGGGAACAGCGTCTGGATGCCTGAGAGGCCCAGCGGAGCCTGCCAGATGTCGTCCCAGCCGGCCTCCTTGCTCTCGATCGTGTACCCGCAGTGGTCGGAAGAGACGACGTCGATGGTGCGGTCGGCCAGGAAGCGCCAGAGCCCCTCGACCTCCGCGGCCGAGCGAAACGGCGGCGCGCAGCGCCCGAACGGCCCGAGCCGGACGAGATCCTCCTCGGACAGTGTCAGGTATTGGGGGCAAGTCTCGGCCGAGACGCGGACGCCTCTGGCCCGCGCCGCGTGCACCAGCTCCAGCGCCCCCACGGTGCTGCAGTGGACGATGTAGGCATGCCCACCGGTCTGCTCGGCGAAGAAGAGCGCGCGGTGGACAGCCTCGACCTCGACGATCGGCGGCCTGGACTCGGCATGCGCCAGGGGGTCTTTGCGACCCAGTGCCTGCATGCGCGCGATGCCGGCTTGGAGCAGGTCGTCGTTCTCAGCGTGCAGGCCATAGGGGATACCGGTGCCGGCCAGTCGCCGGAATACCTGGAGCAGCGTCTCGTCAGTCGCCGCCGGGAAACCGGGGCTCGACCCGGCCATGAACGACTTGATGCCGACGATCCCCTCGTCGAGCATCTCGTCGATATGGTCCAGCGGCTGGTTGATCGCCGCGCCCCAGAGCGCGAAGTCGACGATGCTGTGCGCCTCCCCCAGCCGTCGCTTCTCCCGGATGTGCGCCCCCCGGCTCGAGGGCGGAGAGGCTTGCGGCATCTCCACGACGCTCGTCACGCCGCCGGCGATCGCTCCCAGGCTGCCCGTCGTGAAGCCTTCGAGCAGCGGGTCGGCAGGCTCCTTGAAGTGGGTGTGCACGTCGATACCGCCAGGCGTGACGATCAGTCCAGTCGCGTCGATCCGACCGTCTGCCTCGACGTCTGATGCATCGAGCGTAATGGCCGCGATCCGCTCATCGTGGATGACGAGGTCAGCTCGAACCGGCCCATCCTCGAGCGCCAGTACCCCACCGGTCACCACGACGCGCCTCACGGCCCAGCTCCTCTCCACCAGGCAATCCCCTCTGCTGGCCTCATTGTACTGCCCCCTCGGCCGCCACAGGACACGCTCTGCCGGCGCCGTGGTACGCTCTCCGCTGGAAACCGACAATCTCAGGGGGGTGAACCATGACGATCAGCACGCAGGAGCGGCTGGCAATACTTCGCGATATCGCCGAGAGCTGGCTCGAACTCCGCAAGGCGCTCGTCGCCTTGAGCGAGCACGAGCTGGTCGAGCCGAACACTGTGGGGACGTGGTCGTTCAAGGACCTGATGGCTCATATCACGGCCTGGGAGCGACTCTTGATCGAGCGGATTCGCGCCCTGGAGGAGGGCAAGGACACCGCCGAGCTGGAAGAGGCAGAGCTGGATGTCGACGCCTTCAACGCCGAGGTGGTACGCCGCCAGGCGGAGAAGCCGATCGACGAGGTACGCGCCGAGTTCGATACCACGCACGCCGAGCTCATGGAGCTTCTCGAAACCACACCGATGCTGACGCGAGATCTGGTCGCCGGGGACACCTACGAGCATTATCGCGAGCACCTGAAGGACGTGCTGGAGTTCATGCGCACGCGCAGCCCGAGCCGGCGCAAGCACCTGCGATAGTTGCGTCCTGTCGAAGGAGACGAGCCTGAGCAGCCCGCGTTCGCGAGTGGCAGCGCGCACCGGCAGACGGGACGGGTAGAGGGTTCGGCCAGTTGCTGGCCTCAGCGCCGGGCGGCTCTGGCGCCGGCGGCAGATGGGGACGAGGGGGTTTATCGAATCGCAGGGGCGAGTATGTCTTTCGCCCCTGCGATTTCTCTATGCGCTGTGCCGGAGACGCCTGCGCCATGACGGCGAGGTTCAGGCTGTCTCCTGGTAGTTCTCCAGTGGCTCGTCGTTCTCGGCGAGCAGCAACGGTGGCCGGCGTCGATAGATCACGTCGCCGGTGATCACGCACTTGCGCACTCCGCGCATCGAAGGCAGCTCGTACATTACGTCCAGTAGCACTTCCTCGATCGTGGTGCGCAAGCCACGCGCGCCGGTGTTGCGCTGCTCAGCCAGCACCGCCGTGGCCTCCAGGGCATCGTCGGTAAAGACCAGCTCCACGTTGTCGAGCGCGAAGATCTTTTGATACTGCTTGACGACCGCGTTCTTCGGCTCGACCAGGATCCGGATCAAATCCTCGTGCGTCAGCGGGTCGAGCGCCGCGACGATCGGCAGCCGGCCGATAAACTCGGGGATGAGGCCGAACTTGAGCAGATCGTCGGGCGTCACGTCGTGGAGCACGTTCTCCTCGCGCTGTCGCTGCTGCTTGCTCTTGCCGAAGCCGATAGTCGAGTCCTTGCCGATACGCCGACGGATGATCTCGGCTAGCCCCTCGAAGGCACCGCCGCAGATGAAGAGGATATTGCGAGTATCGATCTGAATGTACTCCTGATGGGGATGCTTGCGGCCGCTGTGCGGCGGCACGTTGGCGATCGTCCCCTCGATGATCTTCAGCAGCGCCTGCTGGACGCCTTCGCCCGAGACGTCGCGGGTAATCGACGGGTTGTCGCTCTTGCGCGCAATCTTGTCGATCTCGTCGATGTAGATGATCCCGGTCTGCGCGCGGTGCACATCGCCGCCCGCCGCCTGGATGAGGCGAAGCAGAATGTTCTCGACATCTTCGCCGACGTAGCCGGCCTCGGTGAGCGCCGTCGCGTCGGCGATCGAGAAGGGGACATCGAGGAGCTTGGCGAGCGTCTGTGCCAGCAGCGTCTTGCCGCTGCCGGTCGGGCCGAGCAGCAGGATATTGCTCTTTTGCAGCTCGACCTCATCGTCGTCGCCCATCAGGACGCGCTTATAGTGGTTGTAGACCGCGACCGAGAGGATCTTCTTGGCGCGATCCTGTCCAATGACGTACTGGCTGAGCTGCTCGTAGAGCTTCTTCGGCGTCGGGATATGGGTGAGCGAGGGAGCGGGCCGACGCGGCGGCGACTCCTCTTCGATGATCTCCCGGCAGAGCTGTACGCACTCGTCACAGATGTACACGCCGTTCGGGCCGGCGATCAACCGGCGCACCTCCTCCTGGCTCTTGCCGCAGAAGGAGCAGCGGTAGAAGATCCGGCCTCCGCGCGTCGTCGACATCCTCGCGCTCCCGCCCCACTATCCCCTCAGGCTACACACCGACGAGCTTCGGCGACTCGAGGACGTGATCGACGATGCCGTACTCCCTGGCTTCCTGTGCCGACATGAAGTAATCCCGCTCGGTATCGCGCTTGACGCGCTCGAACGACTGCCCGGTATGGAAGGCGAGCAACTCGGTGAGCTTGGTCGTCAGCGTGATCGTTTCCCTCGCCTGGATCTCGATATCCGGCACTGAGCCGCGGAAGCCCGACGTGCCCTGATGGATGAGCACACGAGAGTGTGGCAGCGCAAAGCGCTTCCCCTTGGCTCCGGCGGCCAGCAGTACCGCCGCCATGCTGGCCGCGATACCGATGCAGTACGTCGCGACATCTGGCTCGATCATCTGGATCGTGTCGTAGATAGCGAGTCCCGCATAGACCAGCCCGCCTGGGCTATTGATGTACAGCTTGATATCCTGCTCCGGACTCTCATGGGCCAGGAACAGAAGTTGAGCGATGATCGCGTTCGCCACCTGGTCGTCGATCGGCGTCCCGAGGAAGACGATCCGGTCGCGCAGCAGGCGGGAATAGATGTCGTAGGCGCGCTCGCCCCGGCTGGTTGTCTCAATCACCATCGGAATGAGGTTCTGCGGTGTTCGGTACCACTCCATGGTTAGGTGCCTCCTGGTCAGCATGCTTCCACACGCGTCTCGAAAAGCCTCACTGCGTCTCCCGCGCTTCCTCCCGAGCGGTTACCGGTTCCTCAGTCTCCTCTTCCGGCTCGCCAGCGCTGGCAACGGTTTCCTCTTCTTCCGAGGCATCGGCAGGCTCCGCTGGCACCGATGCGATCATGTCAGCGGTGGGTCGGGTCTCCCCGTCTTCTCCTTCTACCTCTTCTACCTCCACCGCGGTCTCCTCCGCCTCGAGCAGGCGGGCCGCCTCGCCGAGAACGGCGCCACGCCCCTCGGTCACGATCTCGATGAGCCGCTCGGTCACCTTGCGAGTCTGCAGCTCATCACCGATTAGGTCGCGGAAGTACGGGGAGCCGTAGATCGAGCGCATCTGCTCGGGGTTTTCACTGGCCGAGCTCAGGCGTTCGATCTCCTGGACGAGGTCCTCCTCTGAGACTTCGATGCCTTCGATCTTCGCAAAGGTCTCGAGCACCAGGGACTGCCGCAGCCGCTGCTCGGCCCCAGGACGTAGTTCCGCTTTCAGATCCTCGAGCGACTTCTGGCTGAGGCGGAGGTACTCTTCGAGGCTCGAGCCCTGCTGCCGCAAATCCTCCCGCAGTCGCTCGATCTGGAGCTCTACCTGGCGCTCGACCAAGGCCGGGGGCACTTCGACTGTGGCTTGCTCAGTCACTTTCTCCACAGCTTCGTTCAGTACCTCGCTCCGGGCAGCCAGCGCCTTCTGGCGGAGCAGATCGTCGCGGATGCGCTGGCGCAGCTCGTCGAGGGTCTGGAAGTCGCCGACCGAGCGCGCGAACTCGTCGTCCAGCTCGGGCAGCTCGCGCTCCTTGACTTCGCGCAGCGTGACCTTGTAGTGGAGCGTCTTGCCGCGCAGATCGGGGTTTACCCGCTCGTCGTCCTCAGCAAAGGCGATGTCGAACTCGGCGCTCTCGCCGGGCAGCAGATTGCGGATCGCCTCCTCGATCTGCGGGAAGAGTGAACTCTCGCCCAGCACGAAGGGCATGCCTTCCAGCGGGGACTGGAACGGCTCATCACCCTCGAACGCCTGAAGATCGATCGTCACCTGGTCGCCGCTCGTTGGGTGTCGCGGTTGCTCCGGCTCGACCCAGACGCTCTGCGATTTCCGCAGGTCTTCGATCACCTGGTCGATCTCGTCATCGGTTACGCTGACCTCCCGCGGCTCGACCCGCACCGATCGATAATCGTTCAACTCGACGCGCGGGTAGACCTGGACCTCGACCCGGAAGGCCAGTGGCTCGTCCTGGTAGACCTCGACGACCGGCTCCGATACCGGCGTCAAGTCTTCCTGCTCGAGGGCCTTGCGGTAGAGCTGGTCCATTAACTCGTGGTGAGCCTCGTGGACGATCACCTCGCGCCCGAGCCGCCGCTCCACGAGGGCTCGCGGCGCGCGGCCTGGGCGAAAGCCGGGGATCGCGACCTGCTGGTTGATGCGCCGAAACGCGCGCTCGAATGCCCGCTCGAACTCCTCAGGGTCGGCGGCGATATCCAAGCGCACGGCACTCTGCGGCAGTCGTTCGACCGTAACCTTCACCCGTCCTCACCCTGTCCCACTGATCCGTACCGTGTCACGGCCTCGACGACGCCCCGGGCACCTCTCGTTCGCGGCGCCCCGTATGCGTCGTGCCATACCGGACCGCTGCTCAGGAATTGTGCCATCCCGGTCTAGGGTAACGCCATGCGGTTGAGCTTCCCCCGGCTCGATCGCCGGGCTTCTCCCGGCGCCGCACACGTTCCGCATCCAGGATGGCCTTCTGCCACGCTAATCCTACCCCGCGGGCGATGCCTCTACCAAGCTCCGGGGTGAGAGGTGGTATCGTTACTCGTGCCAGGAACCGGACCGCACAGGGATCGCGCCGCTCATGACCGAGCACAGTCTACATCACCGCCGGGACGGCCAGTCCGTGCTGATGAAGCACGGGCCGGTACACCGTCGCCAGATTCTGCGATGGCTCGCTGATGCGCCGATCACCGACTGCCAGTTGCTTCCTTGGGGCTCGAACTACACGTTCGCTGTCATGCTCGAGCCGGCAGGCGCCGAGCCGCTGGTAGCGGTCTACAAACCGCGTCGCGGCGAGGTGCCGCTGTGGGATTTCCCCTCGGGCACGCTGTACAAGCGCGAGTACGCCTCGTATGTGCTCAGCCGCGCTATGGGCTGGTACTTCATCCCACCGACAGTCATTCGGGATGGCCCACACGGGATCGGGACGATTCAGCTCTACATCGAGCCCGATGAGATGCCATTGCGCGGGCTAGCCGGGCAGCGCTGCCGGGAACAGGAGTTACGCCAGATCGCGCTGTTCGACCTGATCACGAATAACGCCGACCGCAAGGCGAGTCACTACTTCATCGGCCGCTACGACCGGCGGGTATGGGGGATCGACCACGGCCTTACGTTCCACGTCGATCCCAAGCTGCGGACTGTTCTCTGGGACTTCTGCGGGGAGATCATCGGCCCCGAGCTCCTTGCCCCACTCCGGCACGCCCTCCGCCACCGGACGCTCCTGGAGCGGTTGCTCCGCCCCTATCTGGCTTCGGCCGAACTGGAGCGGCTGTGGCAGCGGATCCGGAACGTGTGCGACAGACCGATCTTCCCCCTCCTCAACCCCCGTCGCAACATCCCGTACGGCTGGTAGCACACCAGGTGCCGCGGGCTACGTGATCAAATCATTCGTACCGGGGCGCGTACGAGCAAACTGCTTGACCGCAGCGCGGGCTTGGTCTTATGATACGCATTGAGAGCGCTGTTTAACCTCGCTTCGTTCCGCAGTCGATCAGCATGGGTGGCGGTGTATGGGAACTCTTCGCGAGGTGAGCCCGGCAAGGAGCGCCACCGTGGGATCAGTGCACGCCTGAGCCAGGCGGCCGTCTCTTCCGATTCGCCGGGAGATGGCCGCCCGGTCCATTGACACGCGGACGAGTCGGGATACAGGAAAGGAGCGGGAGTGAAAATCAGCGGTAGCTACACCATGAGCGCGCCACGCCAGGTCGTCTGGGATCGGCTCATCGATCCGCAGGCGATTGCAGGATGCCTGCCTGGCGTCGAGAAGCTCAACCAGGTCGGCCAGGACGAGTACGAGATGTCGATGACCGTGGGGATCGGCCCGGTTCGGGGTACCTACGACGGCAAGGTGCGCCTGATCAACATGCGGCCGCCGGAGGAGTACCAGATGCAGGTCGAGGGGAGCGGCCGGCCAGGCTTCGTGCGGGGCACCGGGACGATCCGTCTCGCTGAAGGTCCCGACAGCACGACGCAGATCACCTACGAGGGCGATGTCGAAGTCGGCGGGCCAGTCGCTGGCGTCGCCCAGCGGATGCTCGGCGGCGTGGCCAAGCGAATGGTGGAGCAGTTCTTCTCCTGCATCGAGAAGCAGATCGCCGGCGGTTGAGTCCTATTGCGGTCAACGAGCGCGTTGAGCGAGGTCGAGCACGGAAGGGAGGGTCCGATGCAGATCACGGTGAAGGTGAACGGCGTCAGCCATACCCACGATGTCGAGCCCCGAATGCTGCTGGTTCACTACCTCCGCGATGTCCTCAACCTGACGGGGACACATATCGGCTGTGATACCAGCCAGTGCGGAGCCTGCACCATCCTGATGAACGGGAAGGCAGTCAAGTCCTGCACTGTCTTCGCGGTCCAGGCCGACGGGGCCGAGATCACGACGATCGAGGGCCTCGCTCGCGACGGGCAGCTGCACCCGGTCCAGGAGGGCTTCTGGGAGATGCACGGGCTCCAGTGCGGCTACTGCACACCCGGCATGATCATGACCGCGGTGGACCTGCTGCAGCGCATCCCGAACCCCAGTGAGGAGCAGATCCGGCACTACCTCGAGGGTAATCTCTGCCGCTGCACGGGGTATCAGAACATCGTCCGAGCCGTGCAGTATGCAGCGGAGAAGATGCGCGCCTGAAGCCGCCCGGCCGGGCGTTGACCGAGTTGAGGACGGCAGCCGGTTCGCGACATCGCGAAGGAGGAAACTATGGCTGTCACCAAGCTGTTCGGCGCCTCAGTCAAGCGGCGGGAAGACCCCCGGTTGATCACTGGGCGTGGCAATTTCACCGATCACATCAAGCTCCCCGGCACGCTCTTCATGGCCCTCAAGCGCAGCCCGCACGCCCACGCCCGTATCGTTCGCATCGATACCAGCAAGGCCCGCGCGATGCCGGGCGTGGTCGCCGTCTACACGGGACAGGACCTGGTCGACAAGCTGGCACCCGTACCCTGCGCCTGGCTGGTCCCTGACAGCGACCTCAAGGTTCCGACGTACCGTGCGCTGGCGGTGGACAAGGTCCGCTACGTCGGCGACGCGGTGGCGGCGGTCGTGGCCGAGAACCGGTACATCGCCGAGGACGCGGCCGAGGCCATCGAAGTGGAGTACGAGGTGCTCCCGGCGGTGGTCGACCAGGAGAAGGCCACCCAGGAGGGCGCACCCCAGCTCTACGACGATGTGCCGAACAACATCGCCTTCCACTGGAAGCTCCACGCCGGGGACTTCGACTCCGCCTGGAACCAGGCCGAGGTCAAGCTCACTCGGCGCTTCATCAACCACCGGTTAATCCCGAGCGCGATGGAGCCGCGCGGCGCGCTGGCCTACTTCAACCCCGGCACCGGTGACCTGACGATCTGGTGCACCAGCCAGAACCCGCATGTGCACCGCCTGCTGCTGTCGGCCGTCACCGGCATCCCGGAGACGCGCATCCGTGTGATCGCGACCGACGTCGGTGGCGGATTCGGGAGCAAGATCCCGATGTACGCCGGCGAGATGCTGGCCAGTGCGATCTCCCGCGATCTGGGCCGGCCGATCAAGTGGTTCGAGAGCCGGCGCGAGAATTACGTCGCAACCATCCACGGTCGCGACCACATCCAGTACGTCGATGTCGCGGCTACGCGGGACGGCAAGATCACGGGCATCCGGGTGAAGTCGTATGCGAATCTCGGTGCCTATCTCTCGACCGCATCTCCCGGCGTGCCCACCTGGCTCTTCGGTTTGATGCTCTGCGGCGCCTACACGATCCCGGTTGTTCACGTGGACGTCTACGGCGTGGTCACCAACACGACGCCGACCGACGCCTATCGCGGCGCTGGCCGGCCCGAGGCGACCTACCTGCTCGAGCGCGTGATGGACCTGCTCGCGCGTGAGCTGCGCATGGATCCGGCCGAAATCCGCCGCAAGAACTTCATCCCCAAGGAGCAATTCCCCTACACCACGGCGACCGGCCTCCAGTACGACAGCGGGGACTACGAGGCCACCCTCGATCGGGCACTAGAGCTGGTGAATTATCAGCAGCTCCGCCGTGAGCAGGAGGAACTGCGCGCGCAGGGTCGTTACCTGGGCATCGGGTTCTCGACCTACGTCGAGGTCTGTGGCCTTGCGCCCTCGGCAGCGGCCGGCGCGATGGGCTTTCAGGGCGGTCTCTGGGAGAGCGCGACTGTCCGAGTTCACCCGAGCGGAAAGGTCTCGGTCTTCACCGGGTCGAACCCGCACGGCCAGGGCGAAGAGACCACCTTCGCCCAGCTCGTGGCCGACGAGCTGGGGGTCCCGATCGACGACGTAGAGATCGTCCACGGCGACACCGAGATGATCCCCTTCGGCATGGGCACCTACGGTAGCCGGAGCCTGGCCGTCGGTGGCACGGCCGTGATCATGGCCACCCGCAAGATCAAGGACAAGGCAACCAAGATCGCCGCGCATCTACTGGAAGTCGCACCGGAGGACGTCGCCTTCGAGAACGGGCGCTTCTTCGTCAAGGGCGCGCCCGACCGGGCCAAGACATTCCAGGAGGTCGCCGGAGCAGCCTACCTTGCCTGGAGCATGCCGGAAGGGGTAACACCCGGGCTCGAGGAGACCCACTTCCACGACCCGATCAACAATACGTTCCCGTTCGGGTGCCACATCTGCGTGGTCGAGGTCGATCCCGACACGGGTCGAGTGTCCTTCCGCAAGTACGTGGCAGTCGACGATGTCGGTAACGTCGTGAACCCGATGATCGTCGACGGGCAGGTGCATGGCGGTATCGCCCAGGGACTGGCCCAGGCGGTCTACGAGTTCGCCGCCTACGACGAGAGCGGGCAGCTCCTGACCGCTACCATGATGGACTACGCCATTCCCAAGGCCACCATGCTCCCGCGGTTCGATGTCGATCGCACGGTGACGCCGACACCGGTCAACCCGATGGGCGCGAAGGGCGCCGGAGAGACCGGAACGATCGCCTCGACGCCGGCCGTTGCCAATGCGATCATCGATGCCCTCAGCCCGCTCGGCATCGACCATATCGACATCCCGCTGACGCCCGAGCGGATCTGGCGGGCTGTTCAGGAGCGGAGGGGCTAGCCCACGCGGGGATCGAGCCAATGGCCTCGCGCTCCAACCGGGGAGCGCGAGTGATCGGTTGCCAGGAGTGGAAGGGGAACTGAGCGATGTATCCGAGTGCGTTCGAATATTACCGGCCATCGTCGGTCAGCGAGGTTGTCCAGTTGCTCAGCCAGAATCCGGATGCCAAGCTGCTCGCCGGCGGGCACAGCCTGGTGCCAGCGATGAAGCTGCGGCTCTCGTCGCCGGCCGCGCTGATCGACATTACGCGGATTCCCGAGCTGTCCGGCATCCGCGACGCGGGTGACCGGGTAGTCATCGGGGCAACGACGACCTACGACGAGGTCATGCGCTCGGAGCTGGTCCAGCGCACGCTGCCGATCCTGCCGGAGGCGATCGATGTCATCGGCGATCTCCAGGTACGTAACCTGGGCACCATCGGCGGCTCGCTGGCCCATGCCGATCCGGCGGCCGACCTGCCTGCGGTGATGCTGGCGCTCGGGGCCGAGCTCAAGGCCGTCGGTCCCAGCGGCGAGCGCACCATCCCGGCCGATGAGTTCTTCGTGGACCTCTTCACCACTGCTCTCCAGCCGAACGAGGTCCTGACCGAGATCGCTATCCCCAAGCCGTCCGGCCGCACTGGCATGGCATATGAGAAGTTCGCGAACCCGGCATCCGGGTACGCGGTGGTCGGAGCAGCGGCAGTCGTCACGCTCGGTGACGACGGGCGAGTGTCGGCCGCGCGCGTGGCGGTGACTGGAGCTGGCCCCTATGCCGTGCGCCGGACGGAGACCGAGCAGGCACTAATCGGGCAGGAGCCGACGACTGAGGTCATCAAGCAGGCCAGCCAGCGCGCGAGCGAGGGCATGACGTTCAACAGCGATGTGTTCGCGTCGGAAGAGTACCGCGCGCACCTGACGCGCGTCTTCGTGGGCCGAGCCATCGCTAAGGCCGCTCAGCGCGCCCGCGGCTGATTCCAGCGCGGCCAGGTCTCCGCAGACCGGGGCGGATCGTCCCCCCGGTCTGCTGTTGCCAGGAGGGCATGAGATCGGGCCACCGGATCGCGCTGTCGGGCAGGCGCAGATTTGATACAATTCGTATCAGGTTGTACGGGAGTTTGAGCAGGTCGAGGTGAGGGGTGACGACAACGACAGCGCTCAATACGGTCGAAGACGTCCAGCAGGCGATGGCTCAGCATCGGTATGTCTGCGAGAAGAGCCTCGCCACGGCGATCTATCTCGGGCTCAAGTTGCCCAAGCCGCTGCTTCTGGAAGGTGAGGCCGGTGTCGGCAAGACCGAGGTCGCGAAGGTCCTGGCGGCCATGCTCGACACCGACTTGATCCGGCTCCAGTGTTACGAGGGACTGGACGTCAGCCACGCGGTCTACGAGTGGAACTACCCACGCCAGATGCTGGCGATCCGCCTGCTCGAGGATCAGCAGGTCGGCTGGAATGTGGCCATGCAGGAGATCTTCAGCGAAGAGTTCCTCATCGAGCGGCCACTTCTCCAGGCGATCCGCCATCGAGGCAAGCCCCCGGTGCTGTTGATCGATGAGATCGACCGGGCCGACGAGGAGTTCGAGGCCTTCCTGCTCGAGCTGCTCTCGGACTTCCAGATCACGATCCCCGAGATCGGGACGATCCGGGCCGAGCACCCGCCGTACGTCATCATCACCTCGAACCGTACGCGCGAGCTGCACGACGCGCTCAAGCGGCGATGTCTCTACCACTGGATCGACTACCCGTCGCTGGAGAAGGAGTTCCAGATCCTCACCGTGAAGCTGCCCGGGATCTCCGAGCGGTTGGCACTCCAGGTCGCTCGGTTCATCCAGGCGCTCCGCCAGGAGGATCTGTACAAGCTCCCGGGCGTCGCCGAAACGCTCGACTGGGCCGCTGCCCTCCTCGCGCTCAACCAGCAGGAGCTCAGCCTCGAGATCGCCTCGGCGACACTGGGCGCGATCCTGAAGCATCAGGAAGACTTGCAGTTCGTACGGAAGCGCAAGCTCGAGGATCTGGTCAGTACTGCAGTCGCTGAGAACTAGCTGGTAGCCATGACGACGGCGACGAACTTCGCACAGCGCACACTGACGTTCGCCCGGCTCCTGCGGCGAGCCGGGGTGAAGACCACTACCGGCCAGGCCATGGACTTCGTCCGCGCGATCGAGCATATCGATGTCGGTAGCCGGGAGGAGTTCCGCGAGGCGGCGCGTGCGTGCCTGATCACGCACAAGGAAGACATCCCGGTCTTCGAGCAGCTCTTCGACGCCTTCTGGCGAGCCAAGCCGGAGTACGTCGATGGATCGCTCCAGAGCGGCCAGCCCGACGACGTGGTCAAGCTCGCCCCGGAAGAGAGCGAGGAGGGCGAGGGCGAGGCCGACGGTCGCGCGCTCGAGGGTATCCAGGGACGCCGCCTCGAGTTCGTCGAGACGCTCGACGAGGGGGAGGGTGAGGAGTCCGAGGAAGGCGTAGGCTCGGAAGCATTCAGCTACAGCGCCGCCGAGGTGCTACGCGAGAAGGACTTCGCCGACCTGACCGAAGAGGAGCTGCAGCAGACCCGGCACCTGATGGAGCAGCTCACTTGGCAGATCGGGCAGCGGCGCTCACGCCGAAAGGTAGCGTCGCCCAAGGGCCGGTTCATCGACCCGCGGCGCACGATGCGTCGCTCGCTCCAGACCGGCGGCGTGCCGCTGACTATCTCCCGGCGCCAGACCAAGACCAAGCCGCGCCAGCTCGTCGTCATCTGCGACGTCAGCGGCTCGATGGATCGCTACTCGCGCATCTTGTTGCAGTTCATCTATGCCGTCGAGAACGGCATGGCCAAAGTCGAGTCGTTCGTCTTCGGCACCCGGCTGACGCGCATCACCCGGCTGCTCAAGCACCGCTCGATCGACGAGGCCATGGAGCGAGTCGCGCGCGAGGTGCAGGACTGGTCGGGCGGCACCCGGATCGGGCAGTCGCTGCAGACGTTCAACACCCAGTGGGCGCGGCGCGTCCTGCGGAACGGCGCGGTGGTGTTGATCATCAGCGACGGCTGGGATCGCGGCGATCCCGAGCTCCTAGCCCGCGAGATGGCCCGGCTCCAGCGGAGCAGCTACCGCTTGATCTGGCTCAACCCGCTGCTCGGCTCGCCGCGCTACGAGCCGCTGACCCGCGGCATGCAGGCAGCGCTACCCTTTATCGACGACTTTATGCCGGTGCACAACCTCGCTAGCCTGGAGGCGCTCGCCAGGCATTTGAGCACGATCGACGATTACCGGCCGGTGCGGCGCCAGCACCCGGTGTTGCCAGCGCCGGTCGAAAGCAGCCGCGTGGCGTAACGGCCCGGAGGGAGACCGATGCGCGATATTCTACCCGAGATCGAACAGTGGATGGCCGAGGGCGAGGAGATCGCCCTGGCCACAGTTGTCCGGACTGCCGGCTCCGCTCCGCGCCCAGTAGGCGCGAAGATGGCCGTGACCAGGAGCGGCCGCATGGCCGGCTCGGTCAGCGGGGGCTGCGTCGAAGGCGCGGTCTTCGAGCTCGCGCAACAGGTGCTCGAGAGCGGCCGGCCGCAGCTCGTCCAGTACGGGATCAGTGACGAGATGGCCTGGGACGTCGGCCTGAGCTGCGGAGGCATCATCGACGTGTTCGTCGAGCCACTGGTGAGGCGAGGATGAGCAAGCTGTTCAACGCGCTGCGCGAAGCCATCGCGCGCGAGGACGCGGTCGCGCAGGCCACGCTGGTGCGCGGTGAGCCATTGGGCGCCAAGCTGCTGATCTATGAAGACGGCCGGATACTCGGCACGCTGGGGCATCCCGAGCTCGACGAGGCCGTAGCTGCTGACGCTCGCGCGCTGCTCCCCCAGGGGAAGATCGAGACGCGCTCGTACCAGCTCGCCAGCGGCGAGGAGGTCGACGTCTACATCGAGAGCTTCCTGCCGCCTCGACGCCTGGTAGTGATCGGCGCCGTCCACATTGCGATCCCCCTCGTCGCGATGGCGAGAGAACTCGGATACCGCACGACCGTCATCGATGCCAGGGAATTCTTCGCGACGCGCGAGCGCTTCCCGCACGCCGACGAGCTGATCGTCGCCTGGCCGGACGAGGCGCTGGCCCAGGTGCCGCTCGGCCCGCAGACGGACATCGTCGTGCTCGCGCACGACGAGAAGTTCGAAGACCCGGCGCTCCAGGTCGCATTGCGGTCGCGTGCGGGCTACATCGGGGCGATCGGCAGCCGGAAGACCAGCGAGGCCCGGGCCGAGCGACTGCGCCAGGCCGGGTTCAGCGATGAAGACATCGCCCGGATCCACGGCCCGATCGGCATCGACATCGGCGCTCGCACACCGGCCGAGATAGCCGTCAGCATCCTGGCGGAGATCATCGCCGTGCGCAGTGGCCGCGATCCCCGGGGGGCTGGCTCCGGCCTGCTCCCTGCCAAGGCGACCGCCGGCAACGACTAGGCTATGGGGCGGGTGGCTGGCGTTATCCTCGCGGCTGGCGCCTCGCGTCGCCTCGGCCAGCCTAAACAACTCCTTCCCCTCAGGGGACAGCCGGTCTTGGCCCACACGGTCGCAGTAGCTCGGCGAACCAAGCTCGACCCGGTGCTCGTCGTCCTAGGCCACGCAGCGAACCAGATTCGCCGGCAGGTCGACCTCACGAACCTGACCGTGATCGAGAACCCGGACTACGCCGAAGGGTTGAGCACGTCGGTTCGCCTCGCGCTGCGACACCTCCCGGGTGACGTCGAGGCAATCGTCTTCCTGCTCGGCGACCAGCCACTGGTCGAGCCGGCCGTCGTCGACCGGCTCATCGAGGCCTTCTGCGAACGCCGGGCGCCGATCGTCCAGCCACGCTACGCCGAGGGGCGCGGCAACCCGGTGCTCATCGCCCGGGCGCTCTTCCCCGAGCTGGAGCGCCTGACCGGAGACACCGGAGCTCGCCCGCTGCTCGAGCGTCATGCCGACGAGGTGCTCCTCGTCGACGTCCGCGCGCACCGGCGGCCGGCTGACCTCGACACCTGGGAAGACTACGAGCGGCTCCAGGCCGAGTTCGAGCGTGCACGCAGGGGAGACACAGGCCGATGAGCCTGAGCTTCGACGACTCGATCCGCTTCTGCCCGCACTGCGGCCGTCCTATTCAGCGCCGTCACGTCGCCGGCCGGCTGCGACCCCATTGCCCTGACTGCCAGGTCACCTTCTTCGCTGACCCGAAGCTCGCCGTGGCAGTGCTCATCGTCCAGCAGGGCAAGGTCGTGCTCCAGCGACGCACCATCGATCCCGGGCTCGGGCGCTGGACGTTTCCGTCCGGGTTCGTCGAGCGCGGCGAGCGCGTCGAAGACGCGGCTCTGCGCGAGGTGCGCGAAGAGGTCGGGCTGGAGGTGAAACTGACCCGGCTGCTCGGCCTCTACTCGACACCGGGGCACCCCGTGGTGCTGGCGGTCTATCTCGCCGAGCCAATCGGCGGTCGGCTCGCCGCGGGCGACGAGACCGACGACGTCGCGCTCTTCGCGGCCGACGAGCTGCCAGAGCTAGCGTTCGAGCACGACGAGGAGATCATCCGGGCCTGGTTGAGCGAGACTGGCCAACCGCCGTGACGTTTGTGGCAGCTCGACCAGCTCGGCGCATCGACGCGATACCCGCTCTACGGTGGTAGTGGCTCAGGGAAGGGATGGAGCCATGTCGACGTCCGGCAACACCAGGTACATCGGCCGTCCGCTGCGCCGGCTCGGCGACGATCGGCTCATCACCGGTACCGCAGCATTTCTCGACGACATCAGGGTCCCCGGGCTACTGCACCTGGCGCTCGTGCGGAGCCCGCTTGCCCACGCGCTCATTCGCGACGTGGATTCCGCTACCGCATTGGCCCTCCCCGGCGTCGTGGCCGTCGTGACCGGCCGCGAGCTCGCCTCCTGGGTCTCGCCCCTGTCCAGCCCGCCGGAGCTCCTGTCAGGCCGTCGTCTGGAGCGATACCCACTGGCAGTAGATCGCGCCCGGTTCGTCGGTGACCCGGTGGCTGCCGTCCTCGCCGTCGACCCCGTCGCGGCGCACGAGGCGGCTGAGCTGGTCACCGTGAGCTACGGGGAATTGCCGGCAGTCGTGGACGCCGAGCGTGCGCGGGAAGCGACGGCGCCGCTAGTGTATCCAGACTGGCCCGACAACGTCGCGTTCCGCTGGGAGGTCAGGCAGGGCGACCTCGAGGCGATGTTTCGCCAGGCCGACGTCACAGTCTCCCTGCGGCTGGTGAACCAAAGGATCTATGCCGCCTTCCTGGAGCCCCGCGGCGCGCTCGCTCGGCCCGACCGGGCGACCGGCGAGCTGACCGTCTGGGCTTCGACCCAGGCCCCCCACGGGCTGCGCAGCGGCCTTGCCACCGCCGTGGGCCTGCCCGAGCATCAGATCCGCGTCATCGTCCCGGAGGTCGGCGGGGCGTTCGGCTCCAAAGGCGGTGTCTATCCCGAGTACGTGCTGGTCGCCGCGCTCGCCTGGCAGCTCGGCCGGCCGGTGAAGTGGGTGGAGACACGCAGCGAGAGCCTGCTGGGAACCGTCCATGCCCGCGACCAGGTGCAGCGCGTCCGCGCAGCCTTCCGCCGGGACGGCACGCTCCTGGGACTCGACGTGCAGCTCCTCGCGAACCTGGGTGCCTACAACGCCGCCACGACTGCTCTGCGCACCGGCTTGCTCGCCGCCGGGCCGTACCGGGTGCCGGCACTGCATGTGCTGGTCGAGGGGATAATGACCAACTGCGCCCCGCTCGGCTCTTACCGGGGAGCCGGGCGGCCCGAAGCCGCCTACCTGCTCGAGCGGCTGATGGACGCCGCCGCCGCGGAGCTCGACCTCGATCCCGCCGAGATCCGTCGCCGCAACCTCCTGCGGGCCGATGAGTTCCCCTACCGCAGCCCGACCGGCGCTCAGTACGATAGCGGCGACTACCACCGGGCCCTCGATATCGCGCTCGACCGCTTCGGTTACGTCGAAGCGAGAGCGGCGCAGCAGCGGGCACGGGCGGAAGGCCGGATCCTCGGCATCGGCCTCGCCTGCTACTGCGAGTTCGCCGGGCCCGGTTGGGAGAGCGCGACCGTGCGGGTGCACCCCGACGGCGCCGTCAGCGTCTTCAGCGGCATCACGCCCAGTGGCCAGGGACACTCGACCGTGCTCGCGCAGATCGTCGCCGATGTCCTCGGTGTGGATCTGGAGCGCGTGCGCGTCCGGACCGGCGATACCGGCGCGATCCAGCAGGGCATCGGCACCTTCGGCAGCCGGAGCACGGCCGTCGGCGGCTCGGCCGCGTTCCTCGCGGCGCAGGACGTGCTGGCCAAGGCGCGGCAGCTCGCCGCGCACGCCCTGGAGGCGAGCCCGGACGACATCGAACTCCAGAACGGGGCCTTCCAGGTGCGCGGCGCTCCCGACCGTCGCGTGACCTGGCAGTCAGTCGCCCGGCTCGCGCACCGCTTCGACGGCCCGCCCGGAGGGTTGGAGCCGGGTCTGGAAGCGACGCGCTTCTTCGCGCCAGAGACCCGTACCGTCCCCTCTGGCGTCCACATCGCGATGATCGAAGTCGACCCTGAGACGGGCGAGATCGAGGTGCTCCGCTACCTAGCCGTCGACGACTGCGGCAACCAGGTGAACCCGCTCCTCGTCGAGGGGCAGATCCACGGCGCGGTCGCCCAGGGCATCGGGCAGGCGTTGCTGGAATGGGTTCCGTACAGCGAGAGCGGCCAGCCGCTGGCTCGCTCGTTCCTCGATTACGCCGTCCCGCGCGCCGCGCACGTGCCGGACGTCGAGACCGCCCACATCGAGACGCCCAGTCCCCTCAACCCGCTCGGCGCCAAGGGCGTGGGTGAGGCGGGCACGACCGCCGCTCCGCCGGCGATCGTCAACGCGGTGCTCGACGCGCTGCGGCCGCTCGGCGTGCGGCACCTCGACATGCCGCTCATCCCCGAGCGCGTCTGGCGCGCCATTCGCGAGGCACGCAGCGCGCCTGCATCGGCCTGACGCCGGCCCGGTGCTCGGCCCGAGGTTGCCGTGGGCGCAACCGAGCGGACGGGACGTCACCTCCTGGCCAGCGGGCCGACAATCTCTTCTCCACCACTCGCCCAGGTGCCAGGTGGCCATGGCGGTGAAAGATCCCGAGCGGCGTAGCGGCACCGCCCCCGCCGCCTTCACCCTGCCTGCGCTACCCCACTCCGGTGCCTTCCCACCTCCTCCGCCCTTCGGGCCCCCCTCTCCCGCATGGCGGGAGAGGGGGTAGGGGGTGCGAGCAAACCCAGAGGGCCCGGGATGATCCCCCGGGGCCTCTTCCCCGCGCGGGTTTGGATCAGGTGTACCTAGCCCATCCGTACGGCTCACGTTTCGATTACAGTGAAGGTCACCGTGTCGAGCAGGACGTCGACCCTTGGATCGAACTCCTCATCGCCGTCCGCGTCCCAGTAGACCTCGACATCGTACGTGTCGCCATACGTGTTGTCGCCTTCGCCGGCGTAAACCCAATCGCACACGTAGATGAGCGGCGAGACCGCCTGGTCGTTCGCGTCCGTGCTCGCCGCCGCCACCTCGTCATCGCTCGAGCAGCCGCCGAACGACGCGCTGGGCGTGGTGCTGGATGCCGGGTCGGCGTCGCGGATCACGAACAGCACCCGGATGCCCGCTGGTAGCACCGACGGGGACAGCGTCACCCGCACCAAGAGCTCGCCCTCGACGACGCCCTCGGCCACGCCGTCGAACCACACCTTGGTGACCGTGTCCCTCGCCCCGCTGGCCGGATGCGTCACCCTGATGGTGTCGCGGTAGTCGTTCAACTCCAGGCTGGACGGGTCGGCGTCCTGGTCGGTGTAGGAGCAGGTGGCCTGGCCGAGCGCGTTCGTAATGCCACACGTCGGCGTCACCCCGCTGTTCGGGCCCGGGTCGATGTCGACACTCAGGGTTTGCCCCGCGACCCCGTTGCCCGCCCCGTCCGTCAGCGTGCAGGTAAAGGTGTGCGGAGTTCTGGTGACGTTGTAGTCTGGCGTCGGCGCGCACGCGAGCACCCGTGCGAGGCCCAGCACCCACTCCTTGATCAGGGTGTCGGTCTCGCCCCCGTCGACCACCCCGTCGTCGTCCAGGTCGACCCACACCCGGATCGCGTCGGTGCCCAACGTGCCGTTCGGCCAGTAGGTGAACGCGAACTGGCCGTTGGCGTCCGTCGACCCGCAGTCGCCCACGCCCGCGTTCGGCCCCCTCACCACGTCGACGCACACGTCCACGCCCGCCAGCGGGTCCCCGAACTGGTCGTAGACCGTCACCGTCACCGTGTGGCTGCTGAAAACCGCATCGCCGTCATCATCGTCCGCCCACACTGTGACCGGGTTTTCCGCGAATCCCGGCTCGGCCTCGAAGCGGGTCGGCT
>NZ_JAMSLR010000039.1 GCF_023806485.1 Thermalbibacter longus | reverse complement strand
TGAGCGATATCCTGCGGGTTGGGGTCGTGCAGATGAACTCGCGCGGGGACAAGGCCGAGAATCTGGCCACCGCCGAACGGCTGATCGCCGAGGCCGCCGCCCGTGGCGCCCAGGTCGTCGCCCTGCCGGAGTACGTCTCCTACCTGGGGCCGCGCGAGCAGCACGAGGCGAACGCCGAGCCGATCCCCGGCCCCACCAGCGAGCGCTTCGCCGCCGCGGCTCGCCGGCACGACCTCTACCTCCTCGGCGGCTCTATCCTCGAGCGCTCCGCCACCCCCGGCAAGTACTACAACACCAGCGTGCTCTTCGACCCCAGCGGGGCCATCCTGGCGACCTACCGCAAGATCCACCTCTTCGACATCGACCTGACCGGCAACGTGACGGCCAACGAGTCGGCGACGATTCTGCCCGGCGACCGGGTGGTCACGGCTGAGATCGCGGGGCATAAGGTGGGGCTGACGATCTGCTACGACCTGCGCTTTCCGGAGCTGTACCGGCTGCTGGCGCTGGAGGGGGCGGAGCTGGTGTTCGTGCCGGCGGCGTTCACGCTCTACACGGGGAAGGATCACTGGCACGTGCTGCTGCGGGCGCGGGCGATCGAGAACCAGTGCTACGTGGTGGCGCCGGCGCAGATCGGGCCGCACGAGCCGAACGCACAGTGCTACGGGCATGCGCTGGTGGTGGATCCGTGGGGGACGGTGGTGGCGGAGGCGCCGAACCGGGTGGGGGTGGTGGTGAGCGAGCTGGACTTCAGCTACCTGCGGGAGATCCGCGCGCAGCTCCCCTCGCTGGCCAACCGGCGGCCAGAGGCCTA
>NZ_JAMSLR010000038.1 GCF_023806485.1 Thermalbibacter longus | reverse complement strand
GCTGGACGTGGTGGTGAACGTGGCCGGCATCCTGCGCGACCGGATGATCTTCAATATGACCGAGGAGGAGTGGGACGCGGTCTCCGCAGTGCATCTAAACGGCACGTTCAACGTCTGCCGCCATGCTACGGCCTTAATGCGCCAGCAGGGCAGCGGCCGAATCATCAACTTCTCCAGTGTCTCCGCCTGGGGTAGTCCCGGCCAACCCAACTACGCGGCAGCCAAGTACGGAATCCTGGGCCTGACCGCCGTGCTGGCGAACAGCATGGCCAAGTACAACGTGACCGCGAACGCCATCCTGCCGTATGCCACCACGCGCATGATCGACTCGACGCCGCGCGGGCAAGAGTTCGCCCGTGTACACGGGAAACCGCCGAGCGAGCTGGCCGAGGGCACCGAGGGTGATCCGGCCAACGTCGCGCCGATGGTCGTCTTCCTGGCCACCGACGAGGCGGCAGGGATCAACGGTCATTTCTTCGGCGTGCGGGGCTACACCATCTCGATCTATTCGCACTGGGAGCTCGCGGCGGTGCTGCGTAGGGAGGGTGGCTGGTCGCCTTCAGAGATCGCGGAGGTGTTCCCGAGCACGATCGAGCCGCTGCTCACGTTGCCCGAGCCGGTCGAGCTCCCTGGATACGACCGGCCCGTGCGGGGAACGGCGGCGATGCAGGCCGACCCATCGAGCTGGCGGGAGATCGCTCCTGGGATCCAGCTCTGGGAGCGGCGTGCGTACTACGAGGCAAAGGGCTAGGAGCGAAGCGATGGGGATGCTGGACGGCAAAGTCGCGCTGGTGACGGGGGCTGGGCGGGGGATCGGCCGCGGGATCGCGCTGCTGCTGGCCCGGGAG
>NZ_JAMSLR010000037.1:567-885 GCF_023806485.1 Thermalbibacter longus | reverse complement strand
CCATAACCGTCCGGCCTTCCGTTTGGCCTGTTCGATCCGCTTGGACTTTGTTGAGGCCGAGGCCGCCGTTCGGGTCTCTTCTTCCTCCACCAACTGCCCATTTCTCCACCAAATCCCGTCGATTCGGGCCGCCATCGCCCTCAGAAACGCCCGAAGCCCTTGGTCTTTCCAGCTGCGGCGGGATTTCACCCGATGCGCAAACCGGCTCATCACGCTCTCGGCGTGGCCCATCGGACGCATGCCGGTCGTCTCCACCCCTTGCTCCGACAGCCACTCCCGATAGTCCCGGATGCATCCCGGCATCGACTCGATCCGACG
>NZ_JAMSLR010000037.1:0-512 GCF_023806485.1 Thermalbibacter longus | reverse complement strand
CGGCATCGACTCGATCCGGCGGATCATGGCAGCCATCTGCTTCTCTTTCGCTTCGTCCTCCAACGTGCCGACCGCGCTGTTCAGCTCCACGAGAAGCCCCTCTTCGTCTTGTTTCGCCAGCTTCTTCCGCACCTCCCGCCAACGCGGATGGCCGGACAGACACTGACGCAGCTCCCGCGCCACATGAAATCGATCCAGCTGAAAGCACGCCCGCTTCCCAAAATACTCCCGGCAGGCCGTGATCCACGACGCCGCGTCGCCGTTGATGATCAACAGGTCCCGGCACGGATCATAGGCATATTCGTTCATCAGCCACTCTTCGAACCGTTCCCACACGTCTCCCTCCCCTTCATGGAGGTAGTGGCGCCGGTTCACGAGCTCGAGCTGCGAACCGTTTCGTTTCCATCCCTCGTGAACCGCCAGGATTTTCTCTTCTTTCGCCCGTTTCCCTTTCCCCTGGCGGGAAATAAACAGTCCATCCGCCTCCACAAACAGCACCCGGCCGTGCCGTT
>NZ_JAMSLR010000036.1 GCF_023806485.1 Thermalbibacter longus | reverse complement strand
CTCCCGCTTTTCCATGATGTTGGTGGAGTGGCCAGCGTCCAGCCGCGCGCTCGGATCGAGGTACACCACCGCATGGTTGACCGCGATGATCGCCTCCGCCACCCCCGTCGCTATCAGCTTGAACTTGCTCGGGTACGTCACCACGTCCCCCGCCGCGTACACCCCCGGCACCCCCGTCCCCATCGTCTGCGGATCCACCACGATGCTGTTGCGCTCAACCGTCAGCCCCCACCCCTTCATCGGCCCCAGATCCGCCGCAAACCCGATCGCCACGATCATCGCCTGCGCCGGTACCACCTGCTCCTCCCCCGTCCGGGTCTGCTGCACCCTCACCTCCTCCAGCCACGCGTTCCCCCGCGCCTCCTTCACCTCGTAGAACGGGTAGTACAGCCGCACCGGCGACGCGTGCAGCGCCTGCACCGACCGCTCGTGCGCCCGAAACTTGCTCCGGTGGACCAGCGTCACCTGCCGCGCCAGCGGGTACACCGTCAGCGCCCAGTCCACCGCCGAGTCCCCCCCACCCACGATCACCACGTCCTTGCCCCGAAACGCCTCCAGATCCCGCACCAGGTAGTGCACCCCTCGCCCCTCGAACTCCCGCACCCCCGGCGCCTCCAGCCGCTTGGGCTCGAACGACCCCACCCCAGCACAGATGATCACCGTCCGCGTCCAGTGCTCCCGCTTGTCCGTCGTCAGCCGCAGCAGCCCCTCCGGCTCCACCCGCTCCAGCCCGACGACCGCCTCCTCCAGGCACGCCACCGCCCCGGTGGAGAGCGCCTGCTCCACCGCCCCCGCCACGTAGTCCTTGGCCAAGACCTTGGGAAACCCCGCCACGTCGTAGATGTACTTCTCCGGGTAGACCGCGATGAGCTGCCCCCCCAGCTCCGGCAGGCTGTCGATGATCTTCGTCTTCAGCCCGCGCATGCCCGCATAGAAGGCCGCAAACAGCCCCACCGGGCCCCCGCCGATGATCGTGACGTCGTAGACGTCCCGCTC
>NZ_JAMSLR010000035.1 GCF_023806485.1 Thermalbibacter longus | reverse complement strand
GGAGGTGCTGGAGCACGTGGCGCGGGCCGGCTTCGACCCGAGACCGGACAAACGCGGGAGGACAAACGCTGAGGAGCACTACCGCAAGCATGTTGAGCGATTTCGGGAATGGCCACCGGGAACCACGCTCGAAGCATACCTCGAGAGTGCTCGGCGCGTCATTCTGGATCGCCGGAGCAGCGTCTTCACGAGTCGCTATGCCGGCTACTGGCAGCTCGCGGTGATTCGGAGAGCGGAGGAACTGCGTGGGCCAGGGGGGTCGGACTGGGTTGTGGTAGAATATCGAGTCGAACTCGGGCACTGGACGACGGTGTTTCAGCCGCGGGATCTTGAGCACGATTTCCTTTATGCCACGAAGCGGGAGCATCTCCGATGGCTACGGCGGCGGAACTGAAGCGATCGATCGATCTCAATCTGGATATCGTCGACTTCGAGATCGAGGACGTTTCGGAGCTTGCGCCGGTCTGGGATGATGAGCCCGATGACATCCGCGCCGCGGAAGAGTTGACCTGGAACTCGACCATGTCCCGGCTACGGCTCGACCTCGATCCTGCGTACCGCTCGGGCCAGATGACGCCCGAGCAGGCCGAGCGCTATCGCCGGCTGCTCGAGCGCCTCGCGGAGCTCCTGCCGGTCATCGAGCGCATGGGGTTTGCCAGGCCGCCGGTGCTGCTCGAGCCCTAGCTCGGCCCCCGTCGTGGCGGCGTGCCTCAGGTGGCTCCTCTCCCTCCGGTGAGCACTTGGCGCGGAGGGCGAGTTCCTCCGCTGTCGCCTCGTTGCCCCTTGGGAGCGTAGCGAATCGGCGTCTAGCGCGCGCTGGCCGGCCCGTCCGGCCTGTTCGGGGGCTGGTCGGCGTGCTGGTCCGCTGTGGGGGCAGATGGCGGCGGGAGCGGGGCGGCGATGCTAGGATACGCCGGGGCCGGTCGGTCACGGGAGGGCGGGGTTGCGCGGGGCGGGGAGGGGTAGTGTCGCGGGCGGACGTGCTGATCGTGGAGGCGGCGACGGGC
>NZ_JAMSLR010000034.1 GCF_023806485.1 Thermalbibacter longus | reverse complement strand
GCCGTGGGGAAGCAGCGGTTTGAGCGGACGAAGCCGCACGTGAACGTGGGGACGATCGGGCACGTGGATCATGGGAAGACGACGTTGACGGCGGCGATCACGAAGGTGTTGTCGCTGAAGGGGCAGGCGCAGTACCGGCCGTTCGAGGCGATCGACAAGGCGCCGGAGGAGCGGGCGCGGGGGATCACGATTGCGATCGCGCACGTGGAGTACGAGACGGAGAAGCGGCACTACGCGCACGTGGACTGTCCGGGGCATGCGGACTACATCAAGAACATGATCACGGGCGCGGCGCAGATGGACGGGGCGATTCTGGTGGTGAGCGCGCCGGACGGGCCGATGCCGCAGACGCGGGAGCACATCTTGCTGGCGCGGCAGGTGGAGGTGCCGGCGATCGTGGTGTTTTTGAACAAGGTGGACATGCTGGACGATCCGGAGCTGTTGGAGCTGGTGGAGCTGGAGGTGCGGGAGCTGCTGTCGCAGTACGGGTTTCCTGGGGAGGCGGTGCCGGTGGTGCGGGGGTCGGCGCTGCGGGCGCTGGAGAGCGGGGCGACGGACCCGGAGGCGCCGGAGTATGCGCCGATCTGGGAGCTGATGCGGGTGGTGGACGAGTACATTCCGACGCCGGTGCGGGCGGTAGACCAGCCGTTTTTGATGCCGATCGAGGACGTGTTTGGGATCAAGGGGCGAGGGACGGTGGTGACGGGGCGGATCGAGCGGGGGCGGATCCGGCCTGGGGAGACGGTGGAGATCGTGGGGTTGGGGCCGACGCGGCAGACGGTGGTGACGTCGATCGAGATGTTCCAGAAGGTGTTGGACGAGGGGGTAGCGGGGGACAACGTCGGGTGTTTGCTGCGGGGGATTGAGCGGGACGAGGTGGAGCGGGGGATGGTGCTGGCGGCGCCGGGGTCGATCACGCCGCACACGGGGTTTCAGGCGGAGGTGTACGTGTTGTCGAAGGAGGAGGGGGGGCGGCACACGCCGTTCTTCAGTGGGTACCGGCCGCAGTTCTACATTCGGACGACGGACGTGACGGGGGAGG
>NZ_JAMSLR010000033.1 GCF_023806485.1 Thermalbibacter longus | reverse complement strand
GGCTGATGACGGCGTGCACGCGCGGCTCCCGCAGCTTGTCGGTGAGCTGATCGAGGTGCGTGGCGCGGCTCTGGATCAGGCGCTCGCGCGCGGCCTTGTAGCGCTCCAGCGTCACCGGCAGCGCGCGGTTCTTGCGCAGCTCCTTGTCCTGCCAGGTGCATTCGTGCCCGAGCGCATTCACCAGCCACGGCTGGCCGCGCGTGTCTTCCCAGAGTTCGGCCCAGATGGCTTCATCGAAACGCTGGCCGGTGGCGTCGGTGTGCTGCAGCCACAGCGCCTTGGTTTCCTCTTCGCTGAAGTTGCCCAGCCGGATCGAGGCGGCCTTGATGTTGAAGGCGCTGCCGCCCGTGATGATCTCGCCGTCGCCGCTGTGGATGCGGTAGTCGCGCACATCCCGCACGCCGCACAGCACCACCGTCTGCGGAAAGGCCATCGGGCGCTGCGCGTAGCCGGCGCGGATCTGGCGCAGCANGTCGCGCACGTCGCGCACGCCGCACAGCACCACCGTCTGCGGAAAGGCCGCCGGGCGCTGCGCATAGCCGGCGCGGATCTGACGCAGCAGCGAGATCAGCGTGTCGCCCACCAAGGCGTCGACTTCGTCCAGCAGCAGCACGATGGGCCGTGGATCGGCCAGGCTCCAGCGCTCCAGCAGCGAGCGCACCCAGTCGTTGACGCCTGCGGTGCCGAGCAGCTCCAGGGCCATCTGCGCGGCGGCTTCATCGTGCCAACAGTGGCGTGCCGCACTGGCCAGCGCGCGCACGATGGCGGCCATGCCTTCGGCGACGTTGCCGCGCGCGGCTTGCGCGGTCTCGATGTTGGCATAGAGCGCCCGNCGCTCGACCTGACCGCGCGCGGCTTGCGCGGTCTCGATGTTGGCATACAGCGCCCGGTAGCGGCCCTGCCGGTTCAGATGCTCCATCAGCGCCAGCAGCGCCGTGGTCTTGCCCGTCTGCCGCGGGGCGTGCAGCACGAAGTAGCGCTGCGCCTCGATCAGCCCCAGAATCTCCTCCAAGTCGATGCGCGCCAGCGGATCGAGCACATAGTGCAGCTCCGGCTTGCTCGGGCC
>NZ_JAMSLR010000032.1 GCF_023806485.1 Thermalbibacter longus | reverse complement strand
TGATGGAGAGTTTGATCCTGGCTCAGGGACAACGCTGGCGGCGTGCCTAATGCATGCAAGTCGGACGGGAGCCGCGCAAGCGGTCGACCGTGGCGGACGGGTGCGGAACACGTGGGGAACCTGCCCGCACGCGGGGGACAACCCTGGGAAACTGGGGCTAAGACCCCATAGGCTCGCGTGGCGGTAGGCTAGGCGAGCAAAGGCCGGGAGGCCGCGTGCGGAGGGCCCTGCGGCCTATCAGCTAGACGGTGGGGTAACGGCCCACCGTGGCGATGACGGGTCGCTGGTCTGAGAGGACGGCCAGCCACACGGGGACTGAGACACGGCCCCGACTCCTACGGGAGGCAGCAGCAGGGAATCTTCCGCAATGGGCGCAAGCCTGACGGAGCGACGCCGCGTGGAGGATGACGCCCTTCGGGGTGTAAACTCCTGTTCGGGGGGACGAAGGGAGTGACGGTACCCCCGGAGCAAGCCCCGGCTAACTACGTGCCAGCAGCCGCGGTAACACGTAGGGGGCGAGCGTTGCCCGGAATCACTGGGCGTAAAGGGCGCGTAGGCGGCCTGGCGCGCCGCTCGTGAAAGCCCCCGGCTCAACCGGGGAGGGTCGGGCGGGACGGCCGGGCTCGAGGGCGGGAGAGGCGGGTGGAATTCCCGGTGTAGCGGTGAAATGCGTAGAGATCGGGAGGAACACCGGTGGCGAAGGCGGCCCGCTGGCCCGCTGCTGACGCTGAGGCGCGAAGGCGTGGGGAGCGAACCGGATTAGATACCCGGGTAGTCCACGCAGTAAACGCTGTGGGCGAGGTGTGGGTGGTGTTGACCCCATCCGTGCCGGCGCGAACGCAGTAAGCCCACCGCCTGGGGAGTACGGCCGCAAGGCTAAAACTCAAAGGAATTGACGGGGGCCCGCACAAGCAGCGGAGCGTGTGGTTTAATTCGACGCAACGCGCAGAACCTTACCAGGGCTTGACATGCCCCGGGACCTGGCTGAAAGGCTGGGGTGCCCTTCGGGGAGCCGGGGCACCGGTGCTGCATGGCTGTCGTCAGCTCGTGCCGTGAGGTGTTGGGTTAAGTCCCGCAACGAGCGCAACCCTCGGGGCCAGTTACGCGGGGTGTCTGGCCCGACTGCCGGGCGCAACCCGGAGGAAGGGGGGG
>NZ_JAMSLR010000031.1 GCF_023806485.1 Thermalbibacter longus | reverse complement strand
CGGGGCCGTTTAGGCCCCCGCAGGGGCCTTTGGCGGCCCCGCAGGGGGCTTGCGCGCCCTGTTTGGACGCACTTACCCCACGCAGGGCTGCATAAGCCGCCTGCGCGCAAGCCACAGGTTGGCCAGCATCAAGAGCGTGGTGATCTGCGCCGCGTTCTTCTTCAGGCCCTTGTAGCGCACCTTGGTGTAGCGGAAGACGCACTTGAGCACGCCGAAGATGTGCTCGCNAGGTTGGCCAGCATCAAGAGCGTGGTGATCTGCGCCGCGTTCTTCTTCAGGCCCTTGTAGCGCACCTTGGTGTAGCGGAAGACGCACTTGAGCACGCCGAAGATGTGCTCGCCGCGCGCGCGGATGCGCGCCTTGACGCCCTCCAGCTCATCCAGCACCGCATCCAGCGGCTTGGTTGTGTCCAGCTGGCGGCGCTTGCCCGGCCGCATGGCCACGTACCAGTTGACCTTGGGGTGACGAGCCTGCACCTCCTGGCGCTTGTCCACGCCCTGGTAGCCGGCATCGGCAAAGACGTCTCGCTCCTCTCCATGCAGCAGCGCGTGCGCCTGCGTGACGTCGGCCACGTTGGCTGGCGTGACCACCACGCTGTGGGCAAGTCCACTGGCCGCATCCGTCCCGACGTGCGCCTTGCAGCCGAAGTACCACTGGTTGCCTTTCTTCGTCTGGTGCATCTCGGGGTCGCGGCTGCGGCTCTGGTTCTTCGTGGAGCTGGGCGCGGCAATCAGCGTGGCATCCACCACCGTGCCGCTTCTGACCATCAGCCCGCGCTGGGTGAGGATCTCGTTGACGAGCTCAAGCATGCGCTGGCTCAGGTTCTTCTCTTCCAACAGATGCCGGAAGCGCAGGATCGTGGTTTCATCGGGCACGGTGTCCACCCCCAGGTCCAGACCCACGAATTCGGCAAAGGCCGGCACGTCGTAGAGCGCCTCTTCAGCTGCCGGGTCCGACAGCGCAAACCACTGTTGCAGGAAGTGGATGCGCAGCAGCACCGACACCGGGTACGGGGGACGTCCCCCCTTGGGGCCAGGCGAGGGCATGTGCGGAGCAATGAGCGCTCCCAGCTCCTTCCACGGCACCACCTGCTGCATCTGCCGCAGGAACTCGCGCTTGCGCGTGGTCTTGACCTTGAGCTCAAACCCGGCTCCGAGACTGGCTTGCTTCATCGGCGGCGCTCCTGCGATGTGCTTCCTCACAGGCGTCATGCTACCCGGTCAGGGGTGGTTGTGCAGATGTTCCCTAGGC
>NZ_JAMSLR010000030.1:1253-1556 GCF_023806485.1 Thermalbibacter longus | reverse complement strand
GCCCCGCCGCAAGCTGCCCATCGGCATCCAGACCCTGCGCGACATCCGCGAGGGCGGCTACTACTACGTCGACAAGACACCGCTGATCGCGCGCCTGGTCGACAGCGGCAAGCACTACTTCCTCTCGCGCCCGCGCCGCTTCGGCAAGAGCCTGCTGCTGGACACCATCGCCTGTGCCTTCGAAGGCCGCCGCGAACTGTTCGACGCCCACGACGGCGCCGACGGCAGCGCCCCGCGCGAGAAACTCTTCCTTGCCGACCACTGGGACTGGGCCAGGCCGCACCCGGTGATTCGCCTGAGCTT
>NZ_JAMSLR010000030.1:0-1194 GCF_023806485.1 Thermalbibacter longus | reverse complement strand
TCGATGCGCTCATCGAGCGCACCGCCGCAGCCCACGGCCGCCAGGCCGTGGTGCTGGTCGACGAATACGACAAGCCCATCCTCGACAACCTCGAGACCCCTGAGGTCGCCCGCGCCATGCGCGAGGGCCTGCGCAACCTCTACAGCGTCATCAAGGGCAGAGACGCCGACCTGCGCTTCGTGCTGCTGACCGGCGTGTCCAAGTTCAGCAAGGTCTCGATCTTCTCGGGCCTGAACAACCTGCGCGACATCACGCTGTCGCCCGAGTACGGCACGATCTGCGGCTACACGGATGAAGACATCGACACCGTTTTCGCGCCGGAACTGCAGGCCGCTGCCGAGGAAGGCCAGCCGCTGGACCGCGAGGAGATCCGCCGCTGGTACAACGGCTACCGCTGGGGCCCGGTGAGCGTCTACAACCCGTTCGACGTGCTGCTGCTGCTGGCCGAGCGGCAGTTCCGCGCGCACTGGTTCGAGACCGGCACGCCGACGTTTCTGGTGCACTGGCTGCGCGGCAAGGGGTTCTTCACCCCGCAGCTGGAGCGGCTCTACGCCAGCGAGCAGCTGCTGTCGGCCTTCGACGTGGAGCGCATCGAGCCCGAGGCGCTGCTGTGGCACAGACCGGGTATCTCACCATCGACGGCCAGCAGCGCAAGGGCGCAGCCACCGTCTACACGCTGCGCGTGCCCAACCTGGAGGTGCGCAGCGCCCTCAACGAGGCGCTGCTGCTGGGGGGGTGGCTGCCGGGCGGCACGCCGCTGTCCCAGCTGACGATGCGGCTGTACGACCTGCTCACCGACGGCGATGCCGAGGGCCTGCGCGCGCACTTCGAGCGCCTCTACGCCAGCATCCCGCACGACTGGGTGCGCGCCAACCCCATCGCCCGGTACGAGGGCTACTACGCCAGCGTCTTCTACAGCCACTTGGCCAGCCTCGGCCTGGACATCGTGCCGGAAGAAGTGTCCAACCCGGGGCAATGCGACCTCGTCATCCGCCACGCCGGCCGCGCCTGGGTGATCGAGTTCAAGGTGGTCGACGGCGAGGAGCCCACCGGCGAGGCCATGCGGCAGCTCAAGGCCCGCGACTACGCGGCCAAGCACCGCGGCGCGCCGGGCATCACGGAAGTGATCGAGCTGGGCGTGGAGTTCAGCCGCGCCAAGCGCCAGATCGTGGGGTGGGAGGTGGCGCGCACGCC
>NZ_JAMSLR010000003.1 GCF_023806485.1 Thermalbibacter longus | reverse complement strand
CCGCTCAAACCGCTGCTTCCCCACGGCCCTCGTCCTCCTGCTGCATTGGGTGCCTGCAGCCGTGCAGGCACGGCACTACGTCAAAGAGCCCACGCGTACCGCGCCAGCACCGTGGGCTCATCGCTCCACGAACCGCCCAGCCGGCAGTGCTGGTGGGGAGAGAGGGATTCGAACCCCCGTAGCATTGCGCACCTGGTTTACAGCCAGGCCCCTTTGGCCGCTCGGGCATCTCCCCACAGGCGAGCCGATGGTGGGACTCGAACCCACAACCGGCGGTTTACAAAACCGCTGCTCTGCCAATTGAGCTACACCGGCCTGCCGACAGCATGCCTACCAGAGGGTAACCGCCCCTAGGGCGGCTCCCCACTCGGCCCGCCATCGGGGAAGTATAGCGTAGCCGTAACCTCGACGCAACTAGCGCGGTCGCTGCGCCGAGCGCTGAGCGTACCCCACATCCCCGCACGCGCCTCGAACCACCCTCAACACGACGCGCTGCCGAGCGCAGCGCGGGTCTCCTGTAGTTGACGAATCCCGATCTATGGCGTAAGGTATACTCGAGATGAAGCAAGAATCATTCTCACCTGGGATCGAGTTGCAAGTGACGAGCGCATTGATCGGCCAGTCCATAGCGATCGAGCACACATCGTTGACCGCGACGCGATCCCAACGTAGCATAGTAGGTACGAGCGTTCTGCAACCAGGGGCGAGGGACCGCGCACGATGAAGGTTTCGACTCGCGGCGAATACGGGATGCGGGCGATGGTCTCGCTCGCCAAGATGTACGGGCAGGGGCCGATCCCGCTGGCGACGATCGCAGCCGACTCGGCCGTGCCGATCGCCTACCTCGAACAGCTCATGCTGCCGCTCCGGCGCGCTGGGCTAGTCACCAGCACGCGCGGGGCACACGGCGGCTACGAGCTCGCGCGACCGCCTGAGGAGGTCAAGGTCGGGGAGATCTACCGGGTCATGGAGGGCCCAGTCGCGCCGATGAGCTGTGTCAGCGAGGAGAGCGATGAAGATACTTGCCCGATGATCGACGGCTGCGCCACGCGCATCGTCTGGCTCCGAGTCCGTGACAGCATCATCGAGGTGCTGGACTCGACCACGCTCGCGGACCTGCTGCGTGAGGCCAAGCGCCCACGCGCCGAACAAGCGGTTTGAAGCAGCAGCCAGGCGCACGCCTGTGCCGATTGATCAGGGCGCGTGACTGCGAACGCGCCGGAGGTTTGCCATTGAACCGGACAGAGATCTATCTCGACCACGCTGCGACGACACCGGTCGACCCGCGAGTGCTCGAGGCGATGCTCCCGTACTTCAGCCAGAAGTACGGGAACCCTTCGAGTATCTACGCCGCCGGCCGCGAGGCGCGCGCCGCGCTGGACCAGGCGCGAGCACGCATCGCGCGCCTGCTCAACTGCCAGGCCCGCGAGATCGTCTTTACCAGCGGCGGCACCGAGAGCGACAACCTCGCCCTCAAGGGGGTCGCCTGGTGGCACCGGCTGCACGGTCGCGGCAATCACATCATCACTACCGCCTTCGAGCACCATGCCGTCCTCCATAGCGCCCACTACCTGGAGAAGTTCGGCTTCGAGGTCACCTACGTGCGACCCGGCAGTGACGGCATCGTGCGCGTCGAGGAGATCGAGGCCGCCATCCGGCCCGACACGATCCTGATCTCCGTGATGTACGCGAACAACGAGATCGGCACGATCCAGCCGATCGCCGAGATCGGCCGGCTGGCCCGCGAGCGTGGGATTACATTTCACACCGATGCGGTGCAGGCCGCCGGTGCTCTCTCGCTCGATGTTACAGAGCTGAACGTCGACCTGCTCTCGCTCTCGGCCCACAAGTTCTACGCCCCGAAGGGCGTGGGGCTGCTCTACGTGCGTCGCGAAACGCCGATCCTTTGGCAGCAGCAGGGCGGGGCCCAGGAGAGCAATCGGCGCGCCGGCACCGAGAACGTAGCCGGTATCGTCGGCATGGCGACCGCGCTGGAGCTCGCCTATGCCGAGCTCGAAGAGCGCAACGCCCATGTCCAGCGGCTGCGCGACCGGCTGATCGACGGGCTGCTCAGCCGGATCCCCGGCACACGGCTGAACGGCGACCGCGAGCGCCGGCTCCCGAACAACGTCAACGTCTCCTTCGAAGGTATCGACGGCGAGACAGTGCTGCTCAACCTGGATATGCACGGGATTGCAGCCTCGAGCGGCTCGGCCTGCACGACCGGCTCCACTGAGCCGAGCCATGTGCTGCTGTCCATCGGCCTACACCCGGATCTGGTGCGGGGCAGCATCCGGCTCACGCTGGGCAAGGACAATACTGAGGACGAGATCGACCGCACGCTCGACGTGCTCGAGGAGTCGATCATCCGGCTGCGTCGCCTCGCCACCGCCCGGGCCCGGTGAAGTGAACCCGAAAGAGGCGAACAGGCATACAAGGGCGGGGCCGGGCTGTTTGATTAAGTGCGGACAAGCCACAAAGAACTAAGGGTTACGGGGTCGCTAGAGCCTGTTGCCACGCCTTGCAAACTGCAGCCCAGTCGTCCTCAGAAATCCACTGAGCCAGGAATCTGTGTAACGAGTGCTGAGGTGAACAGGTTACGTACTCGATGTACTCGGCATGGTATCCACCTGCTAGTAGTACCATATAGTTCACTAGATCTTGATACGATGCTTGAAGCATACTATCAAGAAGAGATGATGATATTGTGTATGAAAAGTTCGCTACTAATATTTCATAAATTAGAGCATATTGCGCCTGAGGATTGCCACGGTAGTACAGCAAGATCTGCTCCGTCAGGTATTCTGAAGCCATTGCACGGCCCTGGGGATGTAGGCTTTGAATAAGCCACTCCATCGCGTCGGCATCTGTTGGCGAGTCACCGCTACCGACCCATGCAGATCCCATGGGGGATCGGAGGAATGAGAATACACTTTCTTCATACTTAACTAATTGATCAAAGGTAGGCTCAGGTGTTCCGCGAGGGTGTCGCACAAGATAGAGTGTTTGACTATACGGCCAGCGTGAACCGCAGTGAGACCACCACCAACGCTCCCCTACCCAAACCAGTCAACTAAGTACACATCATACAAGGTCATCAAGCCCCACGGACGATCAGGACCGAAGCAAGTTGCATGCCAGTCTGGGTAAAACGGTGGCAGCACAGGTTGATCAGTACGTGTTTGACTCTTTGGCTCTTGCCAAGCAGCACCTCTTGCAGTAGCGGTAACAGGAGTGGGTATATTGTAAGCAGGAGTAGAGGCCAATTCCCTAACAGATTGTTTGGAAGGACTGATTGGAGTGGGAGTGTGTGTGGCCCAGGAGATGTTAGCAGAACAAGCCACTGTGACAGGGAGCAAGAATAGGATTAGTACGACCAAGAGACGACCAACGAACAAACCGCTAGCTCGCGACGTACCTCGAGCCACACTCACCACCCCCTATAAGTTTTCGGAAGAAATCACCGATCATAACAGCCCTATTGGCTACCCTCTTCAGCCAAGAACTCGCTGATCTCTGGTGGCAGGTCCGGTAGTTCCTCGAGGCTGGCCAGCCCGAACGCCTGCAAGAACTGCACCGTGGTGCCGTACTGGATCGGCTGGCCGACTGTGGGAAGCCGGCCGACCGGCTCTACCAGTCCCCGCGCGATTAGGGTCTGCAGGGCAGCGCTCGAATCCACTCCGCGGATCGCCTCGATCTCGGCGCGGGTAACCGGCTGCCGATACGCCACGATCGCCAGCGTCTCCAGCGCCGCCGCCGAGAGCCGGGCCGGGCGATCTAGCCCCAGGAACGCCTCGACGAGCTCGGCCAGGCTCGGGGCAGTAGCGAGCTGGTAGGCTCCGGAGTGCTCGATGAGCACGAGGCCGAGGCCAGGCCCACGCTCGCGCAGCGTGGCGAGCGCCGCGTCGAGCTCGGTCTCATTACACCCGAGGTGATTGATCAGCTCGGCTCGCTCGACTGGCTCGCCGCTCACGAACAGCAGCGCGCCGAGCCGCGCGGCGAGGTCGAAGGGTGGATCAGTCATCGGCAGTCGCCTCGCGCCAGGGTCGCGCTCGCGGTGTCACCATGATCTCACCGAAGGGAACCTCTTGCTCGGCCTGCACTGCCCCTCGCCGGATCAGGACAAGGAGTGCGAGGAAGCCGGCCGCCAACTCGCGGCGATCGGCCTTCCGGCCGACCAGCTCGCGGAAGGTGCGGGCGCCCCCACGCAGCCCCGCGAGCAGCCGGCGCGCCATCGCGCGCAGCGAGATAGCCGGCGGGAGCCGCAGCGTTACCGGCCGCGGCTCGACCCGGCGATGCCAGCGTCGCAATGCCGTGAGCAGCGAGGCCGGATCCCGCGCGATGACCTTCACCCGCGCCGGTGAGGGCGGCGAGATCGCGGGTCTCACATAGGCGCGCCGTCCGCGCAGCTCACGCAGCCGTAGCTCCTGGGCTGCATCGCGAAACGCCTGGTACAGCTTGAGCTGCCGGATCAGGTCGTCAGGTTCTGGCTCGCCGGGAGCCTCGGGCTCGGCCGGGCGCGGCAGCAATGCGCGCGCCTTGAGCGCGATCAGTCGGGCCGCCACGACGGTGAAGTCAGCCACCAGCTCAAGCGGCGCATCCTCCAGGGAGGCGAGATGAGCGAGGAACTGGTCGGTCACCTCGACCAGCGACAGCTCCGTCACCGGGAGCCGCCGCTCTTCCACCAGCCGCAGGAGCAGATCGAGCGGCCCGCTGAAGCCCTCTATCGTGATCAGGCAATCGGCGAGTCGAGTCGAACGAATGTCGACCGGCATCAGAACGGCGCCTGGCCCATGATCAGCGTGAAGAGCAGGCGGAAGACCGGGAGGTACATCTCGGCCAGGATACTGGCCCCGCCCCAGCTACCGAGGAGGATCAGCACGAGCAAGATACCGACCCCGTAGCGCTCCAGCGGGGCCAGGTAGGGGTACCAGAAGTTCGGAAGCATACCCGTCAGGATCTTCAGGCCGTCGAGCGGAGGGATCGGGATCAGGTTGAAGGCAGCCAGCAAGATGTTGACCAGGATCAGTTGCAGCAGCAGCGTGTCCACGAACGGAGGTACGGCGAGCCCGCCCCCGAACCGGTAGGGAATGGCGAAGGCCATTGCCAGCACGACGTTCGAGAGTGGCCCGGCCAGCGCGGTAATCGCCATGCCGCGCTGGCGACCGCGCAGCCGGGCCGGATTAACCGGCACCGGTCGTCCCCACCCGATCCCGAAGCCGACGACGGCGATCAAGAGCATGCCGAGCGTCCCGATCGGGTCGAGGTGGGCGAGTGGGTTCAGCGTGACCCTACCCTGGCGCTGGGCGGTGTCGTCTCCCAGCATCAGAGCCGACCACGCATGGCAGAACTCGTGAACGGTGATCCCGACGACGAAGGCGATGATCGTCGCCAGGATCACCTGTGGGTCGCGCCCGAACACCGCTCCCTACGTCGCTACGGCGTGCAGCCGGGATAGAGGTGGCAGGCCACGTAGTGGCCGCCGCCCTGATCGACGAAGCGCGGCTCCACCTTCGAGCAGATGTCCATCGCGTACGGGCAGCGCGTATGGAACCGGCACCCAGACGGTGGGTTGATCGGGCTGGGCACGTCACCGGTCAGAATGATCCGCTCTCGCTTCTTCTCCACCACTGGGTCGGGGATCGGCACAGCCGAGAGCAGCGCCTTGGTGTACGGGTGGAGCGGATCGTCGTAGAGCGAGTTGCGGTCTGCCAGCTCCACGATCTTGCCGAGGTACATCACTGCCACGCGGTCGGAGATGTGCCGGACGACGCTGAGGTCGTGGGCGATGAACAGGTAGGTCAGCTTGAATTGCTCTTGCAGCTCCTCGAGCAGGTTGATGATCTGGGCCTGGATCGAGACATCGAGCGCCGAGACGGGCTCGTCAGCCACGATGAACTCCGGGTCGGCGGCGAGTGCCCGGGCGATGCCGATGCGCTGCCGCTGGCCGCCGGAAAACTCGTGCGGGTAGCGGTTGGCGAAGTACGGGTTGAGCCCGACCGTCTCCAGCAACTCCTGGACGCGCTCGTTGCGCTGGTTCTTCGGTACCAGGTTGTGGATCTGCATCGGTTCGCTGATAATGCTGCCCACGGTCATGCGCGGGTTGAGCGAGGCATAGGGGTCCTGGAAGATCATCTGGAGATAGCGACGCATCTTCCGCATCTCGCCGGGGCTCAGCTTGGTCAGGTCGGTCCCCTTGAAGATGACCTCACCGGACGTCGGCTTGTAGAGCTGGAGGATGGCGCGGCCGGTCGTGCTCTTGCCGCAGCCGGACTCGCCCACCAGTCCTAGCGTCTCGCCCTTGTAGACCTGGAACGAGATGTGGTCGACCGCCTGGACCCATCCTACCCGGCGTTGCAGGATGATCCCGCGCGTGAGCGGGAAAAACATCACCAGGTCGCGGACGTCGAGCAAGACCTCGCGGCTCTGGCCGTCGCTCTGCTGTGGGGTCGCGCGCACCTCAGTCGCCATCGTTTGCCGTCACTCCTCCCTCACGCTTGCCCGTGGGCCCGGCCAGGCTCACCTCGTCCCAGAACCAGCAGGCCGAGCGATGCACCTCGTTTACGTCCATCAGCGGTGGGTTCTTCTGGCCGCACTTCTCTCGCGCGTAGTCGCAGCGCGGCATGAACGGGCACATGTCCGGCAGATCGATGAGGTCGGGCGGCAGGCCGCGGATCGGGTTCAACTTCTCCTTGCGCGGCGCGTCCAGCCGCGGGATCGAGTTCAGCAGGCCAACCGTGTAGGGATGCTTCGGATTGGCGAACAGCTCCTCCGTCGGCGCGGTCTCGACGATGTGACCGGCATACATGACGTTGATCCGGTCAGTCATGCCGGCGACGACGCCGAGGTCGTGCGTGATCAGGATCAGGGCGGTGTTGTGCTCGGCCTGGAGGTTTCGCATCAGGTCCAGGATCTGCGCCTGAATGGTCACGTCGAGCGCGGTCGTCGGCTCGTCGGCGATCAGCAAGGAGGGATTGCAGGAGAGGGCCATCGCGATCATCACGCGCTGGCGCATACCGCCGGAGAACTGGTGCGGGTACTGGTCCACCCGCTGCTCGGCGTTCGGGATGCCGACCATCTTGAGCAGCTCGATGCTGCGCTGGCGCGCCTGGCTCTTGGTCATGCCTAGGTGCAGCTCGAGCGCCTCGCTGATCTGCCGGTTGATGGTCAACACCGGGTTGAGCGAGGTCATCGGGTCCTGGAAGATCATGGCGATCTTCCGGCCACGGATGGAGCGCACCTCGTCATCGCTCATCTTGAGAACATCTTCACCCTCGAAGATGATCTCCCCGCTGACGATCTTGCCCGGCGGGCTGGGGATCAACCGCATGATCGAGAGTGCCGTGATACTCTTCCCACAGCCGCTCTCGCCCACGATGCCGAGCGTTTCACCAGGCATCAGGTTGAACGACACCCCGTCGACCGCCTTCACCACGCCATCCTGGGTGAAGAACTGGGTTCGGAGGTCTCGCACGTCAAGTAGCGGCTCCATCGCGTCTCCTTCGCCTCACGACCGCGCCACACCGACACCCAGACCACACAGATAAGAGCCAGAAGCGCTCCCGGCTGTCAAGCCGTTCGTTGCTTTCCAGCGTCGCGCTCTTCCTTGTGCCGCTCTCCCAGAACGCCCCCGATCCAGTCTCTGCGTGAGCGGTCAGGATCGCTGGGGGTACTGAACCGGAGTGTACCCATGCCGGATAGAGTCGTCAATACTCTGGTCTACAGCCGCAACCGCCATTGTTCGACGCCGTAGCGCAGCCGGAGGGCAGTTGCCGTGAGCGGTGGCGCCTCGATACGATCGGACCAGAGCACGGTCACCTTCGGGAAGCTGAGCGGCAAGGCCGGCAGATCCTTTAGAACGATCTCCTGCGCCTGCCGGTAGTGGGCCAGCCGCTCTTCCCGGTTGGTGGTCGCGACCGCCTGCGCGAGCAACGCATCCAGCTCGGCATTGGTGTAGTGCCCCATGTTGAGCCCGTCGAAGATCGAGTCGCTCGACCAGACGGTGCTCTGGTCCGGGTCGAGGTCCCACCGCACGCCGAGCAGCAGGACATCGAAGTCTCGCGTCTCGGTCGCCCGGCGACGGACATCGCTCCACTGCTCCAGCTCGAGCTGGACCTCGATGCCGATCTCCGCCCACTGCCGCTGCAGCCAGGTGGCCAGGGCCCGGCGAGTCGGATCGGCACCGGTCGCCACCAGCCGGAAGCTCAGTCGCTGGCCTTCCCGGTGGCGAATCCCGTCGGGCCCCACCTGCCAGCCGGACTCGTCGAGCAACCGGGCCGCCTGTTCCGGATCGTAGGAGTACTCGACCCCGGCTGGCCCCGCGGCCCAGGATGCCGGAGGCTGCGTCCCCCGAGCGACCTCAGCCTGGCCGTGCCAGATCTCGTCGATCATCCGCTGGCGATCCAGCGCCAGCATGAGAGCCTGCCGCACCCGGGGATCGAGGAAGAGCTCGCTCTTGCTCGAATCGAGTTGCAGGACCACCATCACCAGCTCGAAGCCAGGCAAAGATTGGACGCTGACCCCGTCGATCGCTGGGACTGCCCCAGCCTGCGCGGCGTCGACCACCGCCCAATCGATCAGGCCGTCCTGCAGCCCGGCGATCAGTTCGTCCATCGACCCGACGACCTTGTACGTGTACTGGGCCACCTGCGGCGTGCCACGGTAATACTGGGGGTTGCGCTCGAAGACGATCTGCTCCCCGCGCACCCACTGCTTAAGCATGAAGGGCCCGGTGCCGACGGCGCTGCTGAGCCCGAAGGGGTCAGTGATGAGCTGCTCCGGTTGGACGCCTGCCAGGACGTGCTCGGGCACGATGCCGAGGGTTGCCAGGGTCGGCAAGAAGGACGCATCCGGCCTGATCAGCTCGATGACGACAGTCCGCGGATCGACGACGCTGACCACCTTCACCCGCTCGGCCAGGCGCGAGTAGCGCGGCGAGCGGGCGTTTACGTCCAGCATTGTCCGGTAGGTGAACTCGACGTCGCGGGCTGTGAACGGCTGGCCGTCGTGCCAGCGTACGCCGTCCCGGAGATGAAACGTATAGCGCACGCCATCATCGCTGACATCCCAGGAGTCGGTCAATGCCGGAGCGATCTCGCCGGTCGCCGGGTCGACCGTGACCAGGCTGTCGAACACGAGACGGCTGAGCTCTTCGGATACCGGGTCAGCCACGAAGAGGGGGTTGAGCGTTCGCGGCTCCTCGAGACCAGCTTCGACGATCGAGGAGCGCTGGGTTGGCTGTGGCACTTGGGTAGGGACGACTGTCTGTGCCGGACCCGCGGCCTGCCCGGTCACTGGCGCGGCACCGCTTGCCTGACCCGGCGCATCATTCGGTGCTGGCGTCGAGCCCGAGCCGCCGCGCTGGCAACCGGCCAGCAGGAGCGCGGCGATGACCACGAGCAGGATCGCGCCCTGCCAATCGTGCCGCTTCACCCTCACCGTTCCCGCGCCACCTCGTCCCCGCGCTCGCGTCGGCAGCAGGCCCGTACCGTCGGGGGCAAGCGTACCACTTCTCGACCGGGTGGCCGAAAGCCCGTCTCCCAGCTACCCCTAGTCAACCCTTGCGGGGCTGGCCCGAGGGCCTTGTCCCTATCGAGCGCCTGCGGGCTGTTCGATCTTGACCCGGGTCAGATAGTGCTGGTAGGGCGACTCCTCACCGCGCACCAGGGCGAAGAAGACCTGCTGCAGCCGGGCCGTGATCGGCCCGATCTGGCCGTTTCCGACCGGCCGGCCGTCGATCGAGCCGATCGGCGCGATCTGAACGCCGGTTCCGCAGAGGAACGCCTCATCGCAGATGTACAGCTCGCTCCGGTCGATCTCCCGCTCCTCGATCGGAATGCCCAGATCTCGCGCGAACTCCAGGAGCGAGCGCCGGGTGATTCCCTCGAGAATATCGGCCGTGACCGGGGTGGTAATCAGCGCGCCACCGCGGACGATGAAGAGATTCGCTCCGCTCCCCTCGGCCACCTTTCCGGCCGCATTGAGCATGATGGCGTCGTCGAATCCGCACTCCTCGGCCTGGTCGCGAGCCAGGGCGGAGTTGATATAGGCACCGCTCACCTTCCCACGGCTGGGAACGATATTGTCTTCGACTCGCCGCCACGAGGAGACCATGAGCCGGATCGGGTGGGTGATCGGCAGGTACTCCTGGAGCGGGATCATGTAGATCGCGAGCTCGTCGCGAATACCCTTCAGCTTCGGCCCGAGCTCTAGGTCAGCCTTGTAGATGAATGGCCGGATATAGATATCGAAGGTGGGAGCGTTCCGTTTGACCAGCTCGACGATGATCTCGGCCACTCGGTCGGCGTCGTACGGCAGCTCAGCGCGCAGGAAGCGCGCCGACTGCATCAGCCGCCGGGCATGGTCCGGGAGGCGGAAGATGTTGATCGTCTCGCCGTCGCGGTCGAGGTAGCCGCGGATGCCACCGAACACCCCTGTCCCGTACTGGAGGGCATGGGTCGCGATGCTGACCTTGGCCTGATCAGCAGGGACGAATTCCCCTTCGAAGAAGGCGTACGGTAAGAGCTTGCTCTGAACCATGACTCGCTCCGTTCCTCACTACCAGCCGCCCGCGCTCAAGACGCTCCCAGGCTACCCCTTCCTCGCCGCCTCGATCAGTGCCCGCCCGCTCGCCGCCAGCAGAGCCGTGGTATTGGCCGCCACCATCCGGAAACCGCGCTCGATCTGGCGACGTGCCAGCTCCGGCGTCGTCGCCGTCGTGCCGAGTGGCACCCGCCCATCGACCTGCCGGACCACCTGCTCGACGACAGCCTGCACCTCCGGATGGAGCGGCTGACCAGGGTATCCCATCGACTGTGCCAGATCGTTGGGACCGACGAACAGGAGATCGATCCCAGGAACCTCGAGAATCTCCGGCAGCCGCTCTACCGCGGCCAGGCTCTCGATCTGCACGATGGCCAGCGTCTCCGCATTCGCCTGCGCGGTGTAGTCGGAGAGGGACTGCTGGAGCCCGAAACCCGCGGCGCGCACCCCGGCAATCCCGCGCCGACCATGCGGATAGTACCGAGCAGCGGTGACAACGGCCCTCGCCTCATCAGCGCTGTTGACCTGAGGCACCATGATGCCTCCGGCTCCGATATCGAGGTAGCGCAGGATCACCTGCTGCGCGTTCTGCGGCACCCGGATGATGGGAGTCGCTCCGCCCGCCTCGGCCGCCAGCACCATATGGTAGGCCGACTCCACGGAAGTCGGCCCGTGCTCGGCATCGATCAGGACGAAGTCGAACCCGATCAGCCCGCAGATCTCGGCCAGCTCTGCCGAGGGATAGGGTACGAAGCACCCGATTACCGCCTCGCCGGCCTGGAGCTTCCGCTTCACTTTGTTCTCTCGCATCTGCGCCGCTACACTTCCCCGCGAAACCCTGCACGCCCGGCGGCATTCTACAACGCCCGTCACTCGGCGCAACCGCGCTTCGGTTTGCCTTGACCCTCATTTGTACGGTCCAGTATAGTATGCTAGTTGCGCATCTCCGCCAGGAGAGGCGCTGATTCGGAGGTCCCAACGATGATCACGACGCACCTTCACAACGATACGGTCATCAACGTGGCCCAGCTCCTGAAGGCGCGCGTCGGCGCAATGCGTACCGTCACCGTTCATCTCGACGACCTCGCGCTCGACCAGGATCTGGAGGCTCGCTCCCTGGACGCGGGGCTCAAGTTCACGCGTATCGCATCGGGCATCCTGGTGAGCGGCGAGGTTACGGTCACTTCCCCACAGGTCTGCGCGCGCTGTCTCACGGAGTTCGAGGCCACCTACGCCGAGTCATTCGAAGCGGAATACTGGCCGAGCATCGACGTGTTCACCGGTGTGCCGCTACCGGAGCCGAGCGACGACGAGATCTTCGTCATCGACGAGAATCACCAGCTCGACCTGCGCGAGATCCTTCGCCAGGTAGCGATCCTGGCCCAGCCGATCCGGCCGGTGTGCGGTCCGGACTGTCCTGGGTTCCAGACGCTCCTGCCCGAGAGCGAGGAGAGCACAGACGCGCGCTTCGCGGTCCTGCAGACGCTGCTCGAGGACCGCGCGGATTGAGCAGGTAAGGGATCTGGATGGAGCGCCCCCAGGGCGAGTCACCTGGGGGCGTTCGAGCAGGGAAAGGAACTGCCCGCCATGGGAGCACTGCCAAAGCATCGCGTCAGCCGGCGTCGCCAGGGTAACCGGCGCCGGCACCACTACCTGAAGCTGCCGCAGCTCATGACCTGTCCATCCTGTGGGGAGAAGAAGATGACCCACTACGTCTGCCCCAACTGCGGCACGTACCGGGGCCGGCAGGTCATCGAGATGAACCGCGCGAGCCGGCGCAGCCGGCGTACAACCGAATAGGGGCGCGAGAGGATCGCCCGGTCCTCCCGGCCATCGCCGGCTAGGGCCGGGCCGGCCGATCGCATGGCCGCGTCGACGCGGGAACGGGAGGGGTTCGGCAGTGGCCGGACGGCGTGCAGCGATCACGGGGTGGGGCGCCTACGTCCCTGAACAGGTCCTGACTAACCAGGACCTGGAGCGGATGGTCGACACGTCCGACGAGTGGATCGTCACCCGCACGGGTATCCGCGAGCGCCGAATCGCCAGCCCGGCCGAAACCACGCTCCAGATGGCGACTATCGCCGCTCGCCGCGCCGTTGCCATCGCCGGCATCGATCCTCGCCAGCTCGATCTGGTCGTGTTCGCCACGGTGACGCCAGATCTGCTGATGCCGGCCACAGCCTCGTTGCTCCAGGCCGAACTGGGGGCCACTCGCGCCGGAGCGTTCGACCTGGCCGCCGCCTGCTCGGGCTTCGTATACGGCCTCACCGTGGGCGCTCAGTTCATCGCCACTGGCGCGGCCGACGCTGTTCTGGTCGTCGGCGCTGACGCGCTGACGCGCTGGGTCGACTTCACTGATCGCAGCACCTGCGTCCTCTTCGGCGACGGCGCGGGCGCGGTCGTGCTCCAGGCGACGACTGCGGAGGAGGGCGTGCTCTCTAGCGTCCTCGGCTCGGACGGCACCGGGGCCATGCACTTGTATCTCGACGGCTTCCGAGAGCTGCTGAGCGCGAACGGCACCCTGCCATCCAAACGCCCTTATATGCGCATGCAGGGCAGTGAGGTCTTCCGCTTCTCCGTCCGGGTGATGGGCGAGGCCGCCATCGAAGCCATCGCCAGGGCTGGGCTGCGGCTGGACGATATCGACCTGCTGATTCCACACCAGGCCAATCTGCGGATCATCGACGCGGCCGCCAAGCGGCTCGGTCTACCGGCAGAGAAGGTATGGGTAAACCTCGACCGCTACGGCAACACCTCCGCTGCCTCCGTGCCGATCTGCCTGGCCGAGGCCGCTGATGCCGGCGCCCTCCGACCAGGCATGAACCTCGTCCTGGTCGCCTTCGGGGCCGGGCTCTCCTGGGCTGCGAGCGTCGTGCGTTGGGGCTGGAGCGGCGTTCCGGGACGGGAGTAGCGGATGAGCGCAGTCGCCTGGGTCTTCCCCGGCCAGGGAAGCCAGAGAGTCGGCATGGGCCGCGAGCTGGCCCAGCGAGAACCGATCGCTCGCGAGACCTTCGAGACCGCCGACGATGTCCTCGGGTTTCCGCTCTCACACCTCATCTTCGAAGGGCCGGAGGACGAGCTGGCGGCCACTCGCAACCAGCAGCCGGCGATTCTGGCGACCAGCATCGCCTACTGGCGTACCCTCAGCCAGCGCGGTGTGCTCCCGCCGCCCGTTTGCCTCGCCGGGCACAGCCTGGGCGAGTACACAGCGCTCGTCGCCGCCGGCAGCATCGACTTCACCGACGCCGTCCGGCTGGTTCGGCGTCGCGGTGAGTTGATGGAAGAGCACGGGCTGGGGGGTATGGTGGCCGTCATCGGGCTGGATCTCGAGGCACTGGCCGCCATCGCCGAAGAGGTCGGGGTCGAAGTCGCCAACATCAACGCGCCTGGCCAGATCACGCTCAGCGGGCGCTCCGAGCCCCTCGAGCGCGCGGCCGAGCTGGCCAGGCAACGCGGGGCCCGCCGTGTCGTCCGGCTACCAGTCAACGCCGCCTTCCACTCGTCGCTGATGCGCCCAGTGGCGGAGGCGCTGCGCCCGCTGGTGGAATCGATCCACATCGCTCCGCCGATCGCTCCCCTGCTGGCCAACGTCGACGCCCGGCCGCTGAGCGACCCCAACGAGCTCCGCGAGGAACTGCTGGCCCAGATCGCCGCGCCGGTGCGGTGGGTCGACGTGATCAGGGCCGCGGCGGCGCGAGGGGTCAGTCACTACTACGAGCTGGGGCCGGGGCGAGTGCTGAGCGGGCTGATCAGCCGGATCGAGCCTGGCGCGGTGATAGAGACCGCCGAGGACATGCTAGCACGGGTCGCGGTCTCGACTGAGCCGCAAGGAGAGGCATGAGCGCGCGGCACGCGCGAGCCAGGAGGTGATGATCGATGACGGGCGAAGAGCGGGGCGCGGCCATCGTCACCGGAGCGGTGCGCGGCATCGGCCGCGCCACGGCGGTGCGCCTGGCGCGGGATGGTTTCAAGGTGGTCGTCAACTACCGGGGAGAGGCGGATCTCGCCGAGGCAGTCGTGCGCGAGATCGTCGCGGAGGGCGGCACCGCGCTCGCAATCCGCGCCGACGTGACCGATGCTGACCAGATCGGCGAGATGATCACCCAGGCGATCGACCGCTTCGGCCGGCTCGAGGTACTCGTCAACAACGCCGGGATCACGCGGGACACGCTGATCATGCGGATGCGCGACGAGGACTGGAACGATGTCTTGACGACGAACCTGACGGGGGCGTTCCTCTGCTGCCGAGCCGCGATCAGGCCGATGATGCGACAGCGCTACGGCCGGATCATCAACCTCACCTCGGTCGTCGGGCTCGTCGGCAACGTGGGGCAGACCAACTACGCAGCCGCCAAGGCTGGTATTATCGGCCTGACCAAGTCGCTGGCGCGCGAGGTCGGCAGCCGTGGCATCACCGTCAACGCGGTCGCGCCCGGGTTCATCCAAACGCGCCTGACGGAGGCGATCCCGGCGGAGCTGCAGGAACAGATCCTCAAGCAGATCCCTCTCGGCTACTACGGGACCCCTGAGGACGTGGCCGAGGCGATCGCGTTCCTCGCCTCGCCGGCTGCCCGCTACATCACTGGCGCCGTGCTGAGCGTCGACGGCGGCCTGTTCATGGCGACGTGAGGCCGATGTTTCGCAAGGTCCTGATCGCTAACCGCGGAGAGATCGCCCTCCGGGTGCTGCGCGCCTGCCGCGAGCTCGGGATCCCAGCAGTGGTGGCTTACTCGGAAGCTGACCGCGAGTCGCTCCCGGTACGCCTAGCCGACGAAGCGATCTGTATCGGCCCGGCGCCTGCCGAGCGGAGCTATAACCACATCCCGGCCATCATCAGCGCGGCGGTCGTGACTGGCTGCGATGCGCTCCACCCTGGCTACGGCTTCCTGGCGGAGAACCCGCTGCTGGCCGAGATCTGCGCCGAGTGCGGGATCCGCTTTATCGGGCCGCCGGCGCAGGTCCTCTCAGCGCTCGGCGACAAGGCTGAGGCGCGCCGGCTGATGCGCCAGGCCGGCGTGCCGATCATGCCCGGCAGCGAGGATCCGGTCCGCGATGCCAGCGAGGCACGAGCGATCGCGAGGAAGGTTGGCTACCCGCTGCTGGTCAAAGCAGCAGCCGGTGGTGGCGGGCGTGGCATGCGCATCGTGTACCGCGAGGCGGAGCTGGCGCAGGCGCTGAGCCTGGCCCAGCAGGAGGCCCAGGCGGCCTTCGGCGACTCGACAGTCTACCTCGAGCGCTATCTGGAGCGCCCGCGACACGTCGAAGTCCAGATCCTGGCTGATCAGCACGGTCGGGTACTTGCCCTGGGAGAGCGCGACTGCTCGATCCAGCGGCGCTATCAGAAGCTGATCGAGGAAGCGCCAGCACCCAATCTCCCCTCGAAGGTGCGAGACGCGCTGCGCAAAGCCGCGGTGCGCGGGGCCAAGGCGGTGGGCTACGTCGGTGCCGGCACGTTCGAGTTCCTGCTCGACCAGGATGGACACTTCTACTTCACCGAGGCCAACGCGCGCATCCAGGTCGAGCATCCGGTCACCGAGATGGTCACCGGCATCGACCTTGTCCAGTGGCAGCTCGCGATCGCCGCTGGCGAGCGCCTCACGCTGTCAGATCCGGTACGGGCGCAAGGCCATGCGATCGAGGTACGAGTCACCGCCGAAGACCCAGCGAGCCAGTTCGCGCCGCGCATCGGCCGGATCACCGACCTGCACTTGCCGGGAGGGCCGGGTATCCGGGTCGATACCCACCTGTACCCGGGATACGCGGTGCCACCGCACTACGACTCGTTGCTCGCCAAGATCATCGCCTGGGCACCCGATCGCCAGCAGGCGTTGGATCGACTAGACCGCGCTCTGCGCGAGGCGATCATCGCTGGTGTCCCTACCCCGATCCCGCTGTACCGCCGCCTGCTGCGTGACCCGGACTTTCGCGCCGGGCGCCATTCGACGGTGTTCCTGCAAGAGTTTCTCGATCGGGAAGCCGATCTCGCCCCCTCGGCATGAGCCGCCTCCGGCCAGCCGCTCGGCCTGGCCCGGTGCGGCTCCTGTACACTTACGGCAGTGACGTGCGCGGCCGGTGTTCAGACGGACGGTACTGGCGAGCACGCGCCTATGGGAGACCGGAGGCACCTGTGATGACCGTCAGCCGGACACGGCGCCAGGCACGAATCCTCGCGATGCAGATTCTCTACGAGTCCGATGTCGCAGGGCATCCAGTCGAAGAGGTGCTGGCTCGCTACCTGGATGACCAGTCCACTCCCCAGCCGGCACGCCGGTACGCGGAGCGGCTCGTGCTCGGCGTCCTGGAGGATCGGGGACGCATCGATGCCATGATTGCCGAAGCCGCGCCAGCATTCCCGATCGAGCAGCTTCCGCCAGTGGACCGCAACATCCTGCGGATCGCCGTGTATGAGCTCCTCCACGAGTCGGATGTCCCCCTGAAGGCCGCGATCAACGAGGCCGTGGAACTGGCAAAGCTGTACGGCGGCGAGAGTTCGAGCCGGTTCGTGAACGGCGTGCTCGGCACGATCGCAGCCAACCTCGCATCGTCCAGTTGAGTCGTAGAGCTCGACCCAATCCGGCGGTACCGCTTGCGTGCATGCTGGTTCTCGGGCATACTACGCGAACAGTTGGGGAGACTGGCGTGCCCGATGGTGTAGGGGAGGTAGAGGAGTGTCCGCAACATCGCCGATCTTCGAGCGCGTTCAATCGGTCGTCGCTGAGCAGCTCGGCGTCGACCCGAGCGAGGTCACGCTGGACGCCGAGTTCGTCAAGGATCTGAACGCCGACTCGCTCGATCTGGTCGAGCTCATCATGCAGCTCGAGGAGGAGTTCGGCATCGAGATCTCCGACGAGGAGGCCGCCAACATCGTCACTGTCCGGGATGCGATCAATTTCATCGAAGAGCACATCAATCGGTAGAGCACGACACGATCGCACCGCGGGGAAGCCTGGGAAGGCGCCGTACCGCTCGTAGCCGGGACGGCGTCGGTTTTGTTACTCTTCTTGATCGGAGATGTCGACGATGGTGCTCAGCGCAGCGAACAACGAGCGATGGTAAGCCTGCTCGACCGCGTCCGAGGGCGCTCGGTCGTCTCCGCTCCGAGCGAGCCCGAACCAGAGCCCGAGGATCTGTTCAAGGAGATGACCCTCCAGGAACACCTGGAGGAACTTCGCCAGCGTTTGATCTACTCGGGTCTCGCCATCGCCGCCGGCTTCATCGTCGGACTGGTTCTGGCGTTCCCCACGCTCGACCTCATCACCCAGATGACCGGGCTCGATGATCTCCAGGCTATCTCGCCCACCGAGCCCTTCATCACTTATACCAAGGTCGCGCTCTATATCGGGATCGGCATCGCGATGCCGGTCATCGTGTACCAGATCGTCCGCTTCCTGGCACCGGGCCTCACGCGCCGGGAGCGGCGCTATCTCTACCGGGCTCTGCCGTTCGTGACCCTGATGTTCTTGTCGGGCGTCGCGTTCTCCTTCTTCGTCGTGATCCCGCGGGCACTCCACTTCCTGTCCAACTTCGGCAGCCAGGTGTTCGATGCCCAGTTCCGGGCCGAAGAAGTGATCTCCTTCTACATGACCCTGTTACTCTGGGTCGGCGTCGTCTTCGAGTTGCCGGTAGTGATCTTCATCCTGGCCAAGCTCGGCATCGTCGACGCTCGGCGGCTCTCCTCGCTGCGCAAGTACGCCCTGCTGGTGATCATGGTCGGCGCAGCCATCATCACGCCGACGCCCGACCCGTTCAACATGTTCCTGGTCGCCGCCCCCATGTATTTCCTGTACGAGATCGGCGTATTGCTCGCGCGCCTGGCGAAGCCCATCTCCCGCTAGCCACTCGGGCGCTGCACCTGAGACTGGTCACTCGCGCTGGCTCGTCCACCGTGCCGCTCAGCAAACTCGCCCGCATCGGCCACCACACCGCTAGTCCTGCCGCAGGCCGAGCGACTCGGGACTCTGCGGGCGAACATGGAGCGTGCGCTCGTTACGGTAGCTCACCAGGCCGGGGCCGGCGCCAGGAATCCGCCGCACATAGCGCCGCTGGGTCACGTCCACCGGTACCCGGCTCGACCCCCGGCCGTCGCTGTACCAGGCAGCCAGCGCGGCCGCGGTCTCGAGCACGGCTGGATCTTCCGGCCCTGCCCAGTGCACCACCACATGCGCCCCCGCCAGGCCACGGGCATGCAGCCAGGCGTCGTCGGGCCGGGCCAGCTCGAAGGTGATCGAGTCGTTCTCCCGGCCGTGCCGGCCGACATAGATCCGATCGCCGCGCGACGTGACCCAGGCACGCGGGCGGCGGAACGCTGGTGCTCGGCTGCGTCTCCTCCGCGGCGACTCGTGGTCACGCCTCGGCGCCCGGAACAGCTCCCATTCCTGGCGAAGCTGCTCTAGCTCCTCGGCCGACTCGGCCAGCCGGGTCAGGACCGCGAGTTGTTCCAGGTAGGCGAGCTCGCGCAGGGCCTCGTCGATCCGAGGCGGCACCTGCTGCGCTGCCGACTGCGCCTTGCGGTAACGTTCGAAGTAGGCCTGCGCGTTCTCGCTCGGTGAGAGCTCCGGATCGAGCGGGATCTGCAGCCCCTCGACCACCAGCTCTGTCTGCCCAGGCTGGATCGCGGCCAGGTAGGCATAGATCAACTCACCCATCTGCCGCCATTGCTCCGCCTCCCGCGCACGCTCGAGTTCCTGTTCCAGCGCGCGCAGCCGGGCCTCTGCTCGTTCCCTGGCCTCCTCGATCTGCTGCAGCAACCGCTGCCGCCGCCGCGCGTGCCGCTCGGCGATGGCCGCCGGCCCGCTCGCGCGCTGAGCGAAGTAGCGCTCGATCGCCGCGGACATCGTCGGATAAACCTCGACCGTCAACCCGCCGAGGTACGACAGCCGAATCGCCGCGAACGCGACCGGCTGGTCGTCACTGAGGTAGACCGTCGGTTCCCAGCCGCCTCGTTCCAGCGGGGCGATCACCTCGTTCACCGCCCGCGCCAGGCGCTCGGCAGCGACAGGGTCTGCCGCGAGCTCGCCGGCCGTGACCGCAAAGGTGCCACATGCCCGGTAGGTCGCCTCGCGGGCCATCTGCGGGCTGAACCCTGCCAGCGCCTGCACTAGCACGCTCGGTAGCTCGGCGGCCGGCGCTGCCTCTCGGGCCAGGGACAGAACACCGTCGGGTGTCAGGCGCCGGGGATCGCGCTTCACCTGGGGAGGAGGTGGCTCATAGGGCCGGCCAGGCAGGATCGGCCTGGCAGCACTCATCGCCGGCGTGACCCGCTTGATCGCATCGTGCACGCGACCGTCCTCGCTGACCAGAATCAGGTTGCTATGACGCCCCATCAGCTCGATGGCGAGGCGGGTGCGAACGAGTTCGCCAGCCTGGACGGCTTCCCGCCGGCCACGATGCTCGTCCTCCAGGAACTTCTCGAACGTCAGCCACAGGACGCGCTCGAGTGGCGGCTGCCCGACCTCGATCAGCCTCCCTCCTCGGACGTACTTGCGCAGCAGGAGCAGGAGCGGCGTCACCTGCTCCGGGTCACTGGCCGGCCCGCGCTCCGTCAGGAGCAAACGCGGGTCTTGAGGATCGGCATCGGCGATGATCGTCAGTCGCCGGCCCGCATACACCTCGATGGCAAGCGCCAGCGGGCTCGTCTGGACGATCTTCTGCACGCGTCCTCCGAGCAACCGGTCGCTTATCTCTTCGCGAAGGGCAGCAAGAGTTAGGATGTCGAACACGGGGCACCTTCTGGCATCACAGCGGCGGAGGCACAGCGGCCCACCGAGAGGAACAGACCGTTTCGTGCCCAGCATGAGTATGGCAGAATGAGACTCGGTCGGGGGGGGGTTCTCTCACCGGTACACCCGCCCTTCGCGTACCGGTCGGGAGCGCGGCGTACCGGGAGATGCTCCGGGTACGGGCAAGCGCGTGGGAGGTCCATGCCGGTGACGGACGACGTCGGGCTCAATACCCAGGCCGATGAACTACTCGACGAGCTTCGCCAGCGCGTTCGCCCAAAGTTGATCGTCATCTCCGGCCCATCGGGCGTCGGCAAAGATACCGTGATCGAGCGGATGCGTCTGGCCTATCCTGATTTCTACTTCGCGGTAACCGCCACGACTCGCCCGCGTCGACCCGGTGAGATCGATGGCGTTCATTATTTCTTCATGAGCCGGGAGGAGTTCCTCCAGGCACGCGAGCGTGGGGAGTTCCTCGAATCCGCCGAGGTCTACGGGCACCTCTACGGCGTGCCGAAAGATCGTGTGCGCAAGGCGCTGCGCAGCGGGAAGTCCGTCGTCGTCAAGGTCGACGTGCAGGGAGCAGCTTCGATTCGCCGGCTGGTGCCGCAGGCCATCCTGATCTTTCTGGCTCCGCCCTCGATGTCCGAGCTGATGCAGCGCCTGCGCAGCCGCAAGACCGACGACCCCGCGACGCTGATGGAGCGGATCGCGACCGCCTCTCGCGAGCTCGCCCAGGTGTACGAGTTCGACTACGTCGTGTTCAACGAGAACGATCAGCTCGACCAGACGCTGGCGACGATCGAGGCGATCCTGCTGGCCGAGCAGAGCCGGGTGCACCAGCCAGAAGTCATCATCTGAGCGCGAGGCTACTCGGCTGCCTGGGCAGTCTCCGGGGCGGCGACGTCCTCTTCTTCCTCCTCCGGGACATAGCGCAGTGTCGAGCGATCCTCGACCCGGTCGATGAAGAGGATGCCGTCGAGGTGATCGATCTCGTGCTGGAGCACGCGAGCTAGGAAGCCGCTCGCCTTGATCCGCACTTCCTTGTCGTCCAGGTCGCGGGCCTTGACGGTCACGTTCATCGCCCTCGGGACATCGCCGACCCAACCGGGGATGCTCAAGCACCCCTCCGGCCCGACCTGCCGGCCGCTCGCCTTGACGATCTCAGGGTTGACGAGCGTGAGCTTGATCTCCGGATCGTCCTCATGTTCGAAGCCGGCTGGGACACTCACGATAATCAAGCGTCGCAAGACACCGACCTGCGGCGCGGCCAGGCCGACGCCACTGGCTGCGTGCAGCGTATCCCACATGTCCCGTGCCAGCCGGCGCAGGCCTTCATCGATCGACTTGATGCGTACGGCCTTCTGCCGTAGTCGCGGATCGCCCTCGGTGATGATCGTCAGTACCGCCATCGGACCGTATCCTCACGCCACCGCGTCTTCCCAAAAGTATAGCGCATCGGCTGCGCCCCCTCGCCCGCGCCTTCGCGCATACTCGCCGGCGCGAGCGTCGAGCCTCCACGTCGCCGTGGTCACGGCTATCCGTCGGGCAGAGAGTCTGCGATGCGGTCTCGATCCTGCCGCTTTCCGCGCGATCTCCGCTCGATGGGTCACGATGACGCACCGTCAGGGAGGGTTGTCACCCGCTCTGCACGTTCTGGATAACGAGGCGCGACGTTGGCAGTTACTCTGCACCGTCGAGCATACTCATGAGCGCCTGTTCGATGCGCCAGGTCAATTCTCGACGCAACTCTTCCTCGCTGAGCAGGCCGGCTCGATGCTCCACGAGCGCATGCTCGACATCGTAAATAAAGGACTTTGTCTGCTCGTGAGAGAGACGATCTGAATCCCAGGTACGGGTAATGAAGGCATCCTCGAATTCATCCAGGGTAAGCGCCCCCTCGAGGTATCGAGTCACGAGGAGAATAAGTTCATCTGGAATGGTAGTTAGCGTCATGTCTTCAAGCCCTCCGAGCAGTGTTCGCTACGTCAGTGAACAAGAGCTTCGCCATCTCTTCAACGACAGTCACCTCTGGGAGCGAGTCCAACGCGGAGAACTAGAAGCATCCGTCATCCGCGAAAGACATGTATCGAACCGTGCACACTCCGAGTACTGCTCGTACAGCCAGACAGTCCATTACATGACGCGTGATGGAGTACGAATTGCAATTATCCATCAATATAGGAGATCCGACGGCACCCTCGGTGCGAGCGGACGCCCGGATCCCAAATGGCTTCGTATAGGCGACGTCATCTACAAGTCCCGTCGTGCAGGATCACTGGAGAGAGAATAGCATACACCCGAGATTTCCGAAAGGACGAACAGGCAACGGGTCAGAGCAGGCTGATCGGGTCGACGTCGACCACCCAGCCGGGGTCGATCGTACAGGCAGCGGCCAGCCGCTGGGCGTCGGAGCCGCGGAGCAGGATCTGCCACTGGTAGCGTCCGCGCAGGCGGGAGATAAAGGCCGGCGTGGGCCCCAATACTTCGACGTCACCCAGACCGAGCCGGGTCGCCTCCGCGCGCAGGCGCTCGGCCATCGACTCGGCGGCGATCTGGCATGCGAGGTCGTCGCTGTGCCGGTACAGCAGGCGCACGAGTCGCCGGAAGGGCGGGTACCCGTGCCGGCGACGAAACGCGAGTTCTTCCCGGTAGAAGGCCTGGTAGTCGTGCCGGCTGGCCGCCTGGATAGCGTAGTGATCCGGCGTATAGGTCTGGACGATCACCCGGCCGCCCGGACTGCGGCGGCCTGCCCGGCCAGCGACCTGGGTCAGGAGCTGGAACGTCCGCTCCCCCGCCCGGTAGTCCGGCAGATAGAGCTGGGTATCGGCGTTGATCACGCCGATCGTCGACACCAGCGGGAAATCGAACCCCTTGGCAATCATCTGGGTGCCGATGACGATGTCGACTTCATGCCGGCGGGCCAGCCGCACCAGCTCGGCTGGGTCGAGCCCGCGCCGCGCGACGTCCTGATCCCAGCGCGCTACGCGCGCCTCGGGGAAGATCCGTCGTATGTCCCGTTCGACCCGCTGCGTGCCCGCCCCGTAGTAGCTCACGGCACGGCTGTTGCAGGCCGGGCAGGTCGAGGGCGGCGGGCGACGGAAATTGCAGCGGTGGCAGATCAACAGGCCGCGGTCAGCATGGTAGACCAGCGGCACGTCGCAGAACGGGCAGGACTCCACGTGACCGCACGCCCGGCACTGCACGACCGTCGCGAGCCCGCGCCGGTTCAGGAGCAGGATCGCCTGCTCACCGGCCGCCAGCGCCTCGGACAGCGCTTGGAGCAGCGCCTGGCTGAACAGCCCGAGGTTGCCCCGCTGCAGCTCCAGGCGCATGTCGACGATCTCGACGGGCGGCAGCAGCAGCGGCGCCCGCTCCACCTGCCCATCGCTCCGCACCACGCGCGGGCCGACGCGCTCCCGCAGCTCCAGCCGGATCACCTCGCCCTGGTCGCAGGCATAGGCGCTGCTCACGTCCGGAGTGGCGCTCCCCAGGAGCAACACCGCGTCGTGACGGCTCACGAGTTGCCGGGCTACCGCGCGGGCGTGGTACCGCGGCGGCGCGTCCTGCTTGTAGGCAGCCTCGTGCTCCTCGTCGATCACCACCAGGCCCAACCGCGAGACCGGCGCGAAGAGCGCCGAGCGCGGGCCGAGCACCACCGGCGCCTGCCCTCTGGCGACAGCCTGCCAGGCCGCTATCCGCTCCGATCCGCTGAGCGCGCTGTGGAGGAAAACGACCTGGCCAGGGAACCGGGCAGCGAAGCGGCTGAGGACCTGAGTCGCCAGCGCGATCTCCGGCACCAGGACGATCGCCTGTCGACCCTCCCGCAGGCACTCGGCCGTCGCCCGTAGATAGAGCTCGGTCTTGCCACTGCCGGTGACGCCGTGCAGCAGGAATACTTGCGAGCGCTGGCCTCGCAGGGCATCGCGGATATGATTCCAGGCCCGGATCTGCTCCGGCGTCAGGTCAAGATCCACTGGGGAGCCCTGAGGCGCGAGAGCAGCAGGCAAGCGCGGGAGCTCCAGGATCTCGATCGCGCCACGCTCAGCCAGCCCGCTGAGCAGCGAAGCCGTTACGCCCTCGCGGCGCAGCATGTCCCAGGGCACTGGCGCCCCCTCGCGCCGCGCCAGCAAGAGCTGGATCCGCCGGAGAGCCTCTCGCTGCTCCGGCGTCAATCCGTTGCCAGCCTCCGGCCCCAGCCGCACGAAGCGCTGCGTGGCAGCCGGCCCCGACCACGGCCGCACGCGCGCTGCCCGTTCGATCACTCCAGCGGCGACCAGCCGCTCGACCACCGTCGTCAGCCGGCGTCCCAAGGCCCGGCGAGCTGCTTCCAGCGTCATCTCGCCCCGCTCGGCCAGGAGATCCACCAGCGCGCGCTGAACGGAGGTCAGCCGGGGAGCGGCATCGGGCATACCCGGACGCAGGCGCAGGACTTCGACCGTGTGGCCAGAGATCCCTGGCGGCAGGAACGGGGAGACAGCCTCGAAGAGCGAGCACACGGTCTCGTCACAGAGCCACTCCGCTACCTCCCACTGCCAGGGATAAAGGCGGAAGGCGGGCTCCACCGGCGCGTAGAGCGGGCGAACCGGGAACGAAGGTAGTTCGCGATGGCAGCGCACGACCACCGCGAGCGTCAGCTCATCTCGCACCGGAACCCAGACGAGCTGGCGCTCCTCGATCTGACCGATCAGATGCTCGGGGACCGCATACGTCAGCAGGCGCCGCCGCTCGACGGTCGGCACGTCGGCGGCGACATCCACGAGCAGTGGCGAGGCAGGATAGGACACCGGATGTCGCTCCAAGATCCCGTTAGGTGATAGCACGAACGTACAGGCATCCGGCTTTGAGGATACTCGTTTCGGTGGTGCCTCGCTGTCACGACATCCGGCAGGTCCTGAGCTCGTAGCCCCGGCGCGGTGACGCTCTCGACGGCGGACCGAATGCCGCGTAAAATGGGCGGAGTGATTGGTTAACCGTGTCGAAGGTGTACGACGGCGCCTGCGCAGGCGCGGAGGGAAGGGGGAAGCCCATGGCGATCAGTCGCTACGTCGGCGCGCGTGTCCGGCGCAAGGAAGATCCTCGACTTATCACCGGCACCTCGCTGTACGTCGACGATCTCAAGCTACCGGGGATGCTCTACGTCGCCTTCGTGCGCAGCACCTACCCCCATGCACGGATAACGAGGATCGACCCTGCTCCGGCGCTGGAGATGCCAGGTGTCGTCGCGGTGATCACCGGCCAGGATCTCCGAAAGTGGGTCAAGGGAGCTGATCTCAGCGCAGGTGAGGGCACCGCTGGCGAGGAGGAAGAGGGCGCTGGAGCAGTCCCTCAGGTCGATCCCCTGGCAGTCGACGTCGTCCGCTATGTAGGCCAGCCAATCGCCGCCGTGCTCGCAGAGGAGCGCTATCTCGCCCACGACGCTGCTGCTGCCGTGCAGGTGGACTATGAGCCGCTGCCGGTGGTGACCGATCCAGAGGAGGCGATGAAGGATGGCGCGCCGCAGCTCTACCCGCAGGTGAAGAACAACATCGGCGTGCGTTGGGATCACAAGCGCGGCGATGTCGAGGGTGCCTTCGCACAGGCCGACACTGTGGTCAAGCAGCGCTTCCGCAACCAGCGTCTCTCCGGCGTCCCGATGGAGACTCGCGTGGTGGCGGCAGCTCCTGAGCCGTTGACTCGTGGCGTTACCGTCTGGAGCTCCACTCAGGCACCCCATTGGAGCCGAGATGCCATTGCCGGCGCGCTGGGGCTGGCCCAGAGCCAGGTGCGCGTCATTGCGCCGGAGGTCGGCGGTGGCTTCGGGGTGAAGATCGGCGTGTACCAGGAGGACGTCGTCCTGGCGGCACTCGCCCGTCACCTGGGCCGTCCGGTCAAGTGGTTCGAGACACGCTCCGAGCACATGCTGGTGACGAACCATGGCCGTGATCAGGTCGTGGAGTATGAAGCCGCAGTGCGCAAGGACGGCAAGATCCTGGCGCTGCGCGCCAACATCATCCAGAACCTGGGCGCCTACCCGAAGGGCCTGTTCCTCCCCGCCACCACCGGCACGATGCTTGTCGGCTGCTACGATATCCCGGCCGTCGAAATCCATGCGGTCGGTGTCTACACCAATACGATGGCGGTCGGGGCCTACCGCGGAGCCGGGCGCCCTGAGGCCGCCTACTACATCGAGCGCATGGTCGACCTGGTCGCCGACGCGCTGGGGCTCGATCCGGCTGAGGTACGGCGAGTGAACTTCATCCGCCCGGAGCAGTTCCCGTATACCACGGCCACGGGCGAGCGCTACGACACCGGCGAGTACGAGAAGGCGTTGAACCGCGCGCTCGAGGTGGCGAAGTACCAGGAGTGGCGCCAGCGCCAGCAGGAGATGCGCCAGCAGGGTCGCCACATCGGGATCGGCATGGCGTCTTACGTCGAGATCTGCGGCTTCGGCCCCTGGGAGAGCGCGACCGTCCGCGTCGAGCCGAGCGGAGCGGTGAGCGTCTATACCGGCACCTCGCCCCACGGCCAGGGACTGGAGACCGCGCTGGCCCAGCTCGTCGCCGATGAGCTCGGCGCCAACTTCGACGAGGTGGTCGTCCACCACGGTGACACCGCCAGCGTACCGCAGGGGAACGGCACCATGGGGAGCCGCAGCCTGGTCGTCGGTGGCGGCGCTCTCCTGATGGCCATCGAGCGCGTCCGAGAGAAGGCGCGGCGCATCGCGGCCCATCTGCTCGAGGCCGCGGTCGACGACATCGAGTTCGCTGACGGCAAGTATCGCGTCAAGGGCGCGCCCGACCGCGCGCTGACCCTGGCGCAGATCGCCGGCGCGGCCTACGGCCCTGGGCTCCCGGCCGAGATCGAGCCTGGCCTGGTGGCCACCGACTTCTTCGCCCCGCCTGACGAGGTCTTCCCGTTCGGCACGCACGTGGCCGTCGTCGAGGTGATCCCGGAGACCGGCGAGGTCAAGATCTTGCAGTACGTCTCGGTCGATGACTGCGGGCCACGCATCAACCCGCTGCTGGTCGAAGGGCAAGTCCACGGTGGGCTGGCTCAGGGCATCGCCCAGGCACTCTACGAGGAGGTCCAGTACGACGAGAACGGGCAGCTTCTGACGGGCACGCTGATGGACTACGCCGTGCCCAAGGCCAACATGCTGCCCTCGTTCATCACCGATAAGACAGAGACGACGACGCCGCTCAACCCGCTGGGCGCCAAGGGCATCGGTGAAGCCGCCACGATCGGCTCGACGCCCGCCGTTGCCAACGCGGTGATGGACGCGTTGAAGCCACTCGGCATCAAGCACCTCGACATCCCGCTCACGCCACAGAAGGTCTGGGCTGCGATCCAGCAGGCCCAGGCCTAGCCCGGTACGCGAGCTCGAGGGCGCGTCCCCGGCCTTTGGCCGGGGACGCGCTGCGTTTTACCTAGCGGGAGATAGTGCGGCGCGCCCGCCCGTAGTTGGTCGCATCCTCCCAGGGTTGTCCCTCGGCGAAGCGGGTGGACCGGAACGGCCGGAGGTCTGCCGTCTGCGGCCGGCTTTCGGTGATCCACTCGGCCAGGCACTTGCCGATGGCCGGTGCCGTCTTGAACGACGTTCCGCTATCGCCGAGCATCACGTAGAGACCCTGGTACTGCGGCGCCTGATCGATGATCGGCCGGTCGTCCGGGCTCATCATGATCATCCCGGCCCAGGAACCCCTCAGCGGCGCGTCGGCCATGACCGGGAAGCGGCGGGCCAGCGTGGTCCGCGTCGGCTCCACGAACTCCTGGTCGCCGGTCTCGTCGTAGTCGTCGGGGTCGGCACCCAGCACGCCGACTTCCACCCCGACCAGGGTGCAGTTCTCGCCTTCGCGGCGGAACCAGGTGTTCAGCACCGCGTCGATATAGGTCATGTGACGGTGATTGAAGCCGCAGGGCCAGCGGTAGATCATCACCTGCGCACGGCGCGGGTAGAGGCCGTAGTCGAGGCCGAGCGGCTGCAAGAGCCGGTTAGCCCAGGCACCGGGCGCCAGCACCACGACTGGCGCCTCGATCGTCCCACCGCTCGTCTCGACGCCGGTAACCCGATCGCCGCGGGTCAGAACGCGCACGGCCTCGGTGTGCGTCCGCACCTCGACACCCAGCTCCTGTGCCCGCCGGAGGAAGCCGCAGGTGGTCGCGTAGGGGTCGGCGTAGCCGCTATCCGGTTCGTAGGCGACCCAGGTCAGCCCCTCCACGTCGCACCAGGGCTCCATTCTCTTCAGCTCTTCGACCGAGATCACCCGCGCATCGATGCCGAGTGCCTGCTGGTCGGCGACGTTGCGTCGTAGGTGCTCCTCGTACTCCGGCGCCACGACCTGGATGAAGCCAGTGCGGACGAACGGCGACTCGCCCCCGACGATGTCGCTCCACGCTTGGAAGATCTTCAGGCTCTCGAAGGCGAGCTTCGACTCGAAGGGGTTGGTGTAGTGCATCCGCACGAGCGCGCCGGACTTGCCCGTCGCCCCCGCAGCGATGTGGCTCCGCTCGACCACCACGACCCGGCGCACGCCGGCCCGGGCGAGATGGAAGGCCGTGCTGGCCCCGTTCACCCCAGCGCCGACCACCACGACGTCGGCTGTATCTGGCATGGCTCCACCTCCCTGCGTTCAGGCCGTTGCATCCCAGCCGGCTCACCGGCCGGGCTTCGAGGATTAGCTCATGGCCGCCAGCGGCTGTCAACCACGCGAGGAATCCGCTGCGAGCGCGTCCCGCATCTCAGCCCAATCGGTTTGGGCGGCCAGCACGTCGTCGGCACTGGCCAGCTCCCCGTAGCGTGCCGCCAGGTAGCGGCCGGTGAGATCGGCCAACGGTTCTGTCACCGCCGGCCACGTCTCAACGACCCTGGGTAGGTACTCGAGCGGGGTCTCGTCCGCCCGGCGCGGGAGGCCGCGCATCGCCAGCAGCGCCAGCGCGTACCGGTATGCCTCGCGCACCGACCGCGGCGGGCGGCCGAGCTGCGCCGCATCCAGCCGGCGGGCCCGTCCCCGGCGCGGCCGCCACCGGTGCAGGGCATCGCTGAGCTGCTGGAGCATGAGCTGGCCCGACCAGGTGCTCTCGTGAACTTCCTCGAGAGCCCGCTGCGGCTCCCGCAGCCGGTAGCGGCGCAGCGCGCGGAGTACCAGCCACAGCAGTGCGGCGGCGATGGCGATACCGAGCGCGACCTCCACCAGAACGAGCAGCGGCTGCGGGATGGCCAGTCGAGCGCGCTCAGCCACCTCCGGAAACTGCGGCAGCGCCGGCGGCGAGATCGGCTGCGGCTGCTCTTCGCCCCGAGCTCGACCCACGAGCCAGGCGACCGGCGTGAGCACCAGGAAGAAGACATAGGCGACCGCCGCCAGGACCCAGAACAGCGCGGTTCCGAGACCCTCGAGCGCTAGTCGTAGCGGCGTGGCGAGCCAGCGCCAGGCGTGCGGCCCAGCGAAGGCGCTCAGCACCGTCGCCAGAACGAGGATCCCGAGCGCCAGCGCCAGCGCCGCACCGAGCCAGCCCGACCCGAGACGCCCCCGGTTCGCCTGGGGCGACGCCGCAGCTTGCACCTCCTGGGCCAGGACGGCCGCGGCGCACAGCAGCCGGGTGACGAGGAGGAGGGGGACAGCCCACGCGAGCGTCGCGCCGGCCACGCTCCCCATCGCCGGGCTGAGCCATGTCACCAAACTGGCCCCGCCGATCAGGCCGAGGTCGCGGACGAAGCTGAAGCGGATGAAATCTGGGGTGAACGGTCGCGGGTCGGCCCCGAGCGCCAGCCCGCGCCACCACGCCACCAGCCCCAGCGCGAACAGGGCCACCGTCGCGCCATCGAGCGTGAGGAGCCGGTCGACCATGACCAGCGGCGCGCGTAGCCAGGTGTCTGTCCGCGCCGCGAACCAGACGAGCATCGCACTGAGCCAGACGAGCGCGCTCAGCGCCCGAGCCGCGCCGAGATCCCAGCCAGCGCTCAGGAAAGCGCGGGTCGACCAGAACGCGAGTAGCCCCACCAGAGCGAGCACGACGGGAGACGGCACTCGAGCCTCGGCATGACCGGTGAAGGCAGCGGCGATCCACAGCCAGGGCGCGATGGCCGCCGCCTCCGCCACAGCGACCAGCACGGAGATCAGCGGCTCAAGCGGTATGCCTCGCCACCGTACCATCTGCGCCTCCCTCGATCCGGTACGCCGTGAGGCCCGGGTGGGCCGGCAGGTCAGGATCCACCCCGACCGCCAGCAGCGTCACGGCGTGCCCCTCCCGGCGCAGCGCGAGCAGCGTCCGCCGGAGCGCCTCGCTCACCACGCTCGTGATAACGACGATCGTCGATCCCCAGGGGAGCAGGCGCGCCTCGGCTCCCAGCAGCAGCTCGATCCGGTAACCGGTGTAGGGAACGAGGAGCGCGAGCGCCTCGAGGATCCGCTGGAGCTGGCGGGGGTGCCGGCTCGGCGGGAGCCGGATGAAGCGCTCGCCGCCCGCCCGCGGCGCGTTGACATAGAGCCCGACCTGATAGCGCTCCTCCAGCCCCCAGGCCGCCAGCGAGGCACAGAGGGAGATACCCCGTTCCAGCTTTTCGGGATCGAGCCCCTCCCAGAAGTGCTCGAAGGTGTTGATGTCCAGGAAGAGCGCCAGCGCCGGCATAGCCGCCTGCTCGAACTGCTTGGACTGGACCTCTCCAGTGCGCGCCGTCGCCCGCCAGTGGATGCGCCGGGGAAGGTCTCCGGGGACGTAGGGGCGGACACCGCGGTAGCGCGTGGGGTCGTCGAGCAGGGGCCGCACCGGCCGTCGGTCGCCCAGCGGCTGCTTCGCCGGCAGGCCGAAGGCCGGCAGCGGCTCGATCGCCGGGTAGACGATCAGCTCGTCAGTCGCTGCGTCGTCGCAGGCCGCCAGCGCCAGTCCGAAGGGATCACTGGTGCGCAGCCGGACCCGGCTGAAGCGATAGTAGCCCCGCTGGGTCGCCACCACCCGGTAGCGGCGCCGCACCCGCTCGTACGGGCGCAGGGAGAAGAGCGTGCGGAAGACCGCGGTCTTCGGCTTCGGCGAGGGATCGAGCTGGAGACCGGGGAACGCGAGGTCGGCCGGGAACTCGTCCTCGACCTCAAGCCAGGGCAAGGGCAGCAGCTTGTTGTTCTCGACGCTCAGCTCCAGCCACAGCTCTTCGCCGGGGAACGCCCGCGACTGGGAGAAGCGGCGGCGGTAGCGCACGGCGACCAGCCCGAAGCGCTGCCAGGCGAGCGCCACGACCAGCGTCAGCGCCACCGCGAACCCGGCCACAGCCAGCACCGGCTGGCGCAGTGCCACCGCCACCAGGCCGAGCAGGGCCGCGGCGACCAGGAGCGCCCGCAGGCGCTCCTGGCGCTGGCCGGCGAAGAGCGCGCGCGCGTCGTCCATCGTTAGGCCCGCAGCTCCAAGTCTTCCTCCACCGGCACCGGCACCTCGGCGAGGATCGCCTCCAGGATCTCCTCTCGCGTTCGACCGTGCAGCTCGGCGCGCGAGGTCAGCATCAGCCGGTGCCCAAGCGCCGGCACGACCAGCGCGCGCACATCGTCGGGGATCACGAAGGATCGGCCGTTCAGCACTGCTAGCGCCTGCGCCCCTCGCGCCAGGGCCAGCGTCCCCCGCGGGCTGACGCCCAGCTCTACCTCAGGATGCTCGCGCGTCCGCCGGACGATCTCCAGCAGGTAGTCCTCCACCGCCTGCCCGAGGTAGACCCGGCCCACCTGCTCTATGGCCGCCGCCAGCTCGCCGGGCTCGGTGACCGGCTCCACGTCGACGATCGGGTCGCGGCGCAGCAGCCGGCGCACCATCTCGCGCTCGTCCTCGCGCTCGGGATACCCCACCTGCAGCCGCAAGAGGAAGCGGTCGAGCTGCGCCTCCGGGAGCGGAAAGGTACCTTCCAGCTCGACCGGGTTCTGGGTCGCGACGACCAGGAACGGGCGCGGCAGCGGATGCGTCTGGCGCTCCACGGTCACCTGGCGCTCCTCCATCGCCTCCAGCAGCGCCGACTGCGTGCGCGGCGTCCCCCGGTTGACCTCGTCAGCCAGGATCACGTTGGCGAATATCGGCCCAGGATGGTAGGCGAAGGCGCCGGACTGCGGCTCGTAGACCAGCGAGCCGAGGACGTCGGTCGGCAGGAGATCCGGCGTAAACTGGATCCGCTGGAAGACCCCGCCGAGCGCCAGGCACAGCGACCGTGCCAGCCTGGTCTTGCCGATGCCGGGCACATCCTCGATCAGGACGTGCCCCTCGGCGAGGAGGGCCACCAGTAGCCGGTCGATGACGTCGCGCTTGCCGACGATGACCCGCTCCACCGCCTCGCGGATACGTCGAGCCATCGAATGGATGCGCTGCGCCTCCTCCGATCCGAGCCGCTCGTCGCGGGCACGAGGCTCATCCACTCCGGTCCTCCCTTCGTAGCGTGTCGAGCAGCCGGACCGCCAGTTCCCGGACACCGGCAGCCGGATCCTCGGCAGCCACCCTGGCCAGCACAGCGCGCGCCGTCTCGGCGTCGAGCCGGGCCAGCGCGCGGACCGCGGCACGGCGAACGCCAGCATATCCTTCTTCGAGCACCCACAACAGCGCAGGGACTGCCGACGGGTCACCGATCTGGGCCAGCGCCTCTACCGCTGCGGCGCAGACGGCGATGTCGCGCGGGCGACGCTGGACGAGCTCGCAGAGCGGCCCCACGGCGCGGGCGACCCGGCGCTGGCCGAGCACCCAGGCACAGATCTCGGCCACCTCCGGCCGCTCGTCGGCGAGCCCGGCGATGAGCTGGTCATCGTAGCTCGACCCGGTCGCGTCGCCGGGCACTCGCGGATCAGTGGCTGCGGGCATCACACTCGCTCCTCGCCGTACAGCCTCTATCCTACTCGCATCGCCTCCCGGGCGAACCGGAAAGCGGATCGTGCAGCCCGACGCCCGGCGTCTCCCCAGCGAAGCGGGCCACGACCTGTCGCCAGCTCCGGCGCTGGGCCGGCGTCAGCTCGCCGGTAAAGCGGTAGTCGGCGCTGGCGATGAACCCCTCGAGCGCCTCCGCCAGCCGCTCCAGCCCCTCGAGCGCAGCTCGCAGCGCCTCGCGAGACCCGGTTGCGACCAGAAGCTGGCGCAAGTGTCCGAGGCAGAGAGGATCGACGGCAGTATCCGGCGCTCGCAGCGGAGCAGGATGGCCGAGCCGGCCGACTGGGTTCGGGAGGCCCTGGGCTAGCGCCTCGGCGACTCGTTCCGGCGCGTCCCGCAATGCAACCCAGGCATGCAGCCGCGACCGTTGCCAGGAATCGTCATCGAGGAGGGACCGGCGTGCCCGCGCGCAGGCGGGGCAGGAGACTACTCGCGGGGGAAGCTCATGCGGCTGCCGGCCGAAGAGCAGGGCGAGCCGCTCCTCAACCGTGCTCTCGTCAAGTGCCTGCTCCTGCCGCGCAACGATCCCGCGCTCGAGGGCCAGTCGCCGCTCGGCCGGGACGTACTCGATGAGAGCGGCAGCATGCGGCCGGCAGAGCACCGCCGGGCCCTCACTAACAAGGCCAGGATCTCGTCCGGCAAGCCAGACCAGTGCCCACAGCAGCGTGTCCTCGGCCGCGCGGTTCCACTCGCAAGCCGGGCATGGGCCATCCGGTCGCAGCCATCGCCGGGCGGCTTCGACGCCCCCGGTGCCGGCTCGTGCCAGAAAGTCGCGCAGCAGCCGGTCGAGGATGATCGCCACGCCATGGTGACTGTGCACCAGGTGCCCGGCGGGGATCAGTGCCCAGGTATGCTCGAAGCAGAAGCCACGCGAGGCGAGGAGTCGCCGGTGTGTCAGGGGATCGGTGACTTGCTCCCAGAGTAATGCCTCGAGCCCGCGCAGCTCCTTGCGGGCCTGGAGGCGGCAGACCGGGCAGCCGGCTCGTACCAGCTCCTCCTCGAGAGCACCGAGGAGATAACGGTCGGGCGCCGGCTCTCGAACGCCGAGGAGCCGCTGGGCACCAGCGAGGATCCCGGACAGCCAGGCGGATAAGCGGAGCGTGTCCGCGGGGCCGACGACCAGTCGATGTGACCCGAACACAAAAGCCTCCACGCACCGACCGGAGGTCACGCGTAGAGGCTATCAGCCAGGATTGGCGGTTCGGCGGCTGACTCGCCGCCAGGCGAGCCTCATCGCCCTGTCCAGCCCGAGTATACCACAGCGGCGTGCTCCTCTTGCTGGAGGATCTGGCCTCGCTCTGGACGCTGTCCCGTCGCCTCCGCTGCACGAGGCGCTATGATGGTGCCGGCGCGGCCGGCCGTGACGGAGTGACCGGACAGAGAGCAGTGGAGGGCAAGACGGTGAGCACCAGAAGCGAGGGCACGCCGGACGTCATCGTCGTCGGCGGCGGGGTAGTCGGTGCCGCGATCGCCTATGCCTTCGCCCGGCGGGGGGTCTCTTGCCTCCTGCTCGAGCAGGGCATCATCGGCCAGGGCACCTCGGAGGCGTCCGCAGGGATCGTCAGTCCGCCCTCGAGCAGTGCCATCCCCGCCGAGCGGCTGGAGCTTGCCCGGCGCAGTTTCCAGGCCTATCCCTGGCTGGTCGCGGCTGTACAGGAGGACAGCGGCCTTGACGCCGGCTACCGGCAATGGGGAGAGCTCCTGGTTGCCGAGACTGAAGACGAGGTCACCTCGCTGAGAGAGCTGGCCGGCTGGCAAGCCAGCGCAGGGTTCGAGAGCGAATGGGTCGATGGGAAGACGGCCCGTGAGATCGAGCCGCTGCTGCCTGAGCGGATCCATGGCGCGCTGCTCGCCGACGAGGGCGGCAGCCTGACCGTCCAGCGCCTGGTACGGGCGCTCGCGCTGGCTGCCGCGAGTCGAGGCGCGCGAGTCGTGGAGCGGGCACCGGTGACTGGCTTCGCCGTCGAAGGGGATCGGGTCGTCGCGCTCGAGACCCGGCAGGGTCGCTACCTGACCGTCCAGGTCGTGCTGGCGGCCGGGGCCTGGACAGGGCATCTGGCCGGGCAGCTCGGCCGGCCTCTCCCGACGCTCCCGGTCAAGGGGCAGATGACCCTCATCTCCGGAGGGGCGACCGTGCTCCGCCACGTGCTCGGTTCGGCTGACGGGGCCGGGTACCTGGCCCCACGTACCGATGGACTGATCTGGGCTGGTGGAACCAAGGAGCGTGGCGAGTGGGATACGCGGGTGACGCCCGCCGGCATTGCCCACTGCCTACGCCTCGTCGAACGACTGGCTCCGACATTGCTCGAGGGCGAGCTCGTGGCACTCGGCGCCGGATTGCGGCCGGGCACGCCGGACGACGAGCCGATCATCGGCCCACTGCCAGGCTACAGCAACGTCTGGGTCGCGACCGGCCACTACCGCACCGGCGTGCAGCTCGCGCCGGCCACCGCCGACCTCGTCGTGGAGGGGATCCTGAGCGGCGAGCCGGATCCGCTGCTCGCGCCCTTCAGCCCGGCTCGCTTCGTCCAAGCGCAATAGCGCCCGGCCGGCACCCTACCCTGGCGCGATCCGCTTCGCGAGCCAGATATCGGGCTTGCCCGGGCCGTTCGCGTCCGGGAGCAAGCCGATCACGACGAAGCCGAGCGCCCGGTAGAACCCGACCGGGTGGTTGCCGAGCACGGCCAACCGCCGGGCATGCTCCAACACATCGGGGAAGAGCTCGACGCCCGCTGCGCTGGTCTCGCCCGTCTCGTCGTCGCTACCGACGAAGAGCGTGAGGCAACCTCCTTCGCGGAGCAGCCGCTCCAGGTCGCGCACCAGCGCCGAGCCGATCCCCTGCCGCTGGCGATCCGGGCGTACCACCAGCGGGTGCAGCTCCCAGGCGTGGGAGTAGCGCTGGATCGCGCCGATCCACCCCAGCACCTCGCCGCGCTCGTCTACCGCGACCCGGCTCAAGCGGTCTGGCCCGAACGACGCCCAGACCTCGGAGCGGGCCGACTCGACGGTAGGCCAGCCCTGCGGCAGGGTTTGTTGCAGGATCCGGGCTGCCTGGGCGATCCAATCCCGGCGCCGCGGGGTGAGATCGACGATCTCCATGTTCTCTCCACCACGAGCCGTGGCCCGGAGCGGGTCACCTTGCGCTGGTGGAAGCGACCGGCACTGCCTCGGGCCAGCGGAGCTTCGGGATCACCTGCTCGCCGTACGCCTTGATGAACTCCTCCTGGTTGCGCCCTACATTGTGGACGTAGACCTCGGTGAAGCCGAGATCGATGAAGTGCTGGATGTGCTCGCGGTGCACCTCGAGGTCGGCCGAGATGAGCACGCGGCCGCGGAAGTGCTCCGGGCGCACGAGCCTGGCCATGGCCGCGAAGTCCTCCGGGTTGCGGATGTCGCCCTTGGGGAAGGCCATTCCCCCGTTGGGCCACTCGCGCACTGCCGCTTCGGTCGCCGCCTCATCGCTCTCGGCCCAGGAGACATGGAGCTGGATCATCCGCGGCATCTTGGCCGGATCCTTGCCGGCTTCGCGGGCCCCCTGCTCGAAGCGGCCCATCAGCATGCGCAGCTTCTCGTCGGGCGCGCCGGGAGTGAGGAAGCCGTCGCAGAGCTCGCCGGTGCGCTTGGCCATGATTGGCCCAGCGGTGCCGACGATGATCGGCGGCGGGGTCTCGGGCATGGTGTAGAGCTTGGCGCTCTCGAGCCGGAAGTACTTGCCCTCGTGCTTGACCACCTTGCCGGTAAAGAGCTTCTGGATGACCTCGATCGCCTCGACCAGCATCCGCACCCGCTCGGCGGGTTCCGGCCAGTAGCCGCCGACGATGTGCTCGTTGAGCGCCTCGCCGGCCCCCAGCCCCAGCCAGAAGCGGCCGGGGAACATCGCCTCGAGCGTCGCCGCTGCCTGGGCCACGATCGCTGGGTGATAGCGAAACCCGATCGGCGGGGTCACGCCAGTGCCGAAGCGCAGCCGCGTGGTCGCCGCTCCCAGCGCGCCGAGCCAGGCCCACACGAAGGCGCTCTGCCCTTGTTCGGGCGTCCAGGGGTGAAAGTGGTCGGCTGCCAGCACCGAGTCGAACCCGTAGTGCTCAGCAAGCTGGCACCAGCGTAGCATGTCGGTGGGGTGGAACTGCTCGAAGCTGGCCGAGTATCCCAGTCGGCTCATCGACTCCTCCGTCCCTCCGCGCACGGTCCGGCCGACATCATAGTCCGAGTATGCCAGCCCAGCGCAAGCCGGACTCGTCGGAACAGTAACGACGCCGGCGGCGAGCGGTCAGTCGTCGTTTCGCGGGCCATCCGACCCCTCCGCAGCCGATAGCTCCTGCGACTCCAGTTGCTCGACCCTGAGAGGGAAGCAGCTCACCGCGACCAGCGGCACCAGCGCCAGGAACCCGAAGGCCAGCCGCAGGTCGATGTCGGCCAGGTAGCCAGCTACCAGCTTCATCGCCAGCGCGTAGGCGCCCTCCAGCATCGAGACCACCGAAATCGTGGTCGCCCGGTTGTACGAGGCGATGTGCCGGTTCTGCAAGGCCGCGATCAGCGGGTAGCGGATCTGCATTGCGCCGTAGGTCATTACGAAGAGCAGCGGCGCCAGGTACGGCCCGGCAAGGCCGGCCATCGCCAGGTAGCCGGCAACGGGTAACAGGTTTGCCAGAACGAACGCCCGCAGCGCCCCCAGTCGACGCTCCAGCCCGAATGCGCTCCTCGCACCCAGCGCCCCGAGCGCAGCGGCCGCAGCCGATGAGAGACCGTAGAGCGCCGCGGGCGTCCCAGCGAGCTGGTAGTACGGTTGGAAGAGGAAGAGCAGTGCATACGGCAACGGGTCTGCCAGGACGGACAGGGCGACGATGCGCCGGAGTGCCGGATGCGCGCGGATCAGCCGGATGCCGTCCCGCACCAGGCGCAGGCTACCTCGCTGCCGGGCCAGCTCGGCCTCGGTCTGCCGGTTGGGCACCGTGAGCACCAGGACAGTGCCGAGCAGCATCGCGGCCGCGCTCAGCTCGAGCGCCAGCACGAACGACGGCTCGCTCATCTCGCGTACCACCAGCGCCGCGAGCACGGCAGAGGTCGTGCGCCCGGCCAGCGACGCGGCCCAGAACGCGCCGTGCGCCTGGCTCATGCGATGCTCCTCACCACGCGCCTTGAGCGTCTCGTAGATCCAGGCCTCGCTCGCTCCCGAGCGAAAGCTGATCGCCATTCCGAGCACCGCGTAGCCGGCCAGGAACTGCCAGTACTCGCGCGCAAGCACCAGGAGTCCGACCCACACAGCCTGGAAGAAGAACCCCAGCGTCACTGACCGCTTGAGCCCGATGCGATCGGCGACGACGCCGGTCGGCACCTCGAGCAGGATGGTGGCGAGTCCCATGAAGGCTTCCAGCGAGAGCACCTGGAAGAGCGAGAGGCCGCGACCGGTGTAGTAGAGCACCAGGATAGGCGAATAGATGGTGAGCGAGAGGAAGAAGGTGGCCAGGTTGAATCGGCCGAGCGGATCTCGCAGTGCCGCCAGGGGTATCCCTAGAAGCCGGTTGGGGGATAGGCTACCGATGACGCCAGCCACGCTGCCGAGACGCACAGGGGCTCCTTCTCATCGCCACGATCTCACGCCGATCGCCCCGTCACTGGCAACTCGGGCCGGTCCCTCACCGCGCCAGCTCGAAGGCAGCCAGCTCGGGTGCGAGAATGGAGCATGGTCGATCGATCTGGCTGTGTCCCTGTCCATTCGGACAGGCGGCCCCGCGCTCAGTAGAGACGGATAACGAAAGACCCGAGGCTGGAGGGGATGCGATGTGGGAGCGAGACGCGCCGGAGGAGATGGGCGACCTGACCCGCTGCGCGCACGGTGGCGAGGATCTCCTTCCGTCGGCGACTGATCCACTCACGCCGCCGATCTGGCAGACCGCGGCGTACGCCTACCCTGACCTGGACACCCTCGACGCGATCTATGAGGGCAGAGAGCGTGGCTTCATCTATGGCCGGTACGGCTTGCCAAACCACGTCCAGCTCGAGCGGGCGCTGGCGGATCTCGAGGGGGCCGAGGCCGCCCTGGCCACCGCGAGCGGGATGAGCGCGATCAGCTCGCTGCTGTTCGCGCTCCTCGCGCCGGGCGATCGCGTGGTCGCGAGCGAGCTGGTCTACCGTGGTACCAGGAACCTGCTCGACCTCGATCTCGCTCGTTTCGGAGTCATCGTCGAGTACGTCGACGCGACTGACCTCGCTGCCGTCGAGGCGTCCCTCCAGCGACCCGGGCAGCCGCCCCGGTTACTCTACGTCGATTTCCTGACCAACCCGACGATCCTGGTCCATGACGTGCCCTCGCTGGCCGAGCTGGCACACCGGCATGGCGCGCTGCTGGTGGTCGACAGCACGTTCGCTACGCCCTACCACGGCCGGCCGATCCAGCTCGGGGCCGATCTCGTCGTGCACTCCACAACCAAGTTCATCGCCGGGCACCACGATGTCTCCGGTGGCGCCGTGGTGGGCAGGTCGGAGCTGGTCGAACGGGCACGTCGCCAGGCGATCCGGATGGGCGGTATCGGCGGGCCGTTCGACGCCTGGCTGGCTCTGCGCGGCCTGCGCACCCTGGCGCTGCGCATGGGCCAGAGCAGCCGGAGCGCCCTGGCACTCGCCTCCCGGCTCGTGGAGCACCCGGCAGTCGAGCGCGTGAGCTATCCCGGCTTGCCAGGCCACCCGCAGCACGACCTGGCGCGTGGACTCCTGGCGAACGGTTTCGGCAGCATGCTCGCGTTCGAGGTCGAGGGCGGCCGCGCCGCCGTCGCCCGGCTAGTGCGCGCGCTGCGCCTGATCCGCTTCGCCGAGACGCTGGGTGGAGTCACGACGACCATCGTCCACCCGGCTTCGACCTCTCACCGATCGGTCGAGCAGGCAGCGCGCGCCGCCCACGGGATCGGCGAGGGTCTGCTCCGGCTCTCCGTTGGGATCGAAACGACGGAAGACCTAGTGGAGGACCTGGAGCGAGGACTAGCGAGTCTGGCCTGAGCCACGCGCGCCAGACAGACCAGTGCGGTCACGGAGATTCTGGAAATGCCACGACCCCCGCCGGGTTGTCGCCCGCGGGGGTCGGCGCATACCTGGGACTGGCGTTGAGCGTCAGCGGATATCGAGCAGGCGGAACCGCCGGATCCGCTGGACGAGCGGCTGCTCGACCCGCTCACCCTTGGTCTCCTGGGCCGGCGCGGCCTCGACGACCGAGGTCTCGATCCTCCGCGGCACCGGCACGGCCCGGATGACCGGCCGCCCGTCCTGGTTGGTGATGGTGTAGCGGATGTAGGTCTGCATCGGCCCACCTCCTTTCTTGCCAGGTTCACACTACTGACAAGTCGCCCCCGGACTGACCGGGGGCGCGGAGGTGCTAGCCTACACTGTCGCGCTCAGAGGCACCCAAGCCGGTCAGCCCGTGGAGCAGGTACTGCGTTCTGGGACTCCTCCGGAATCCACCGATCTACCCTCCACGGTCGACTTCTGCACGCTCCCCACGCGGAGAGCGACTCGCGCTGTGCTCTTCTTGAGACACAGCAATGCGGCGGAACAGGTCTCGCCGCACATTCAGCCTGAGCGCTCCAGCGCTCAGCACATCCAGGATACCTCACCCGCCCCGGCCTGTCAATGCCTATACGGACGTGTCTCGTGTTCACCAGCGGCGCGGCACACGGTACGAGCCAGGAACGATACCAGCCTCAGGCTACTTCTCGAGACTGCCGCGCGCAGGGAACCCGCGGTGACCGCAAGGACTCCGGGCCGGCCCTGGGCAGCTTGCAGGTCGTGGAGTAACAGGCGCGCCAGACGCGAGCGCCAGCGCGGCCGTAGAACGCCGGCAAAGTCGTCTAACAGATCACGGCAGACGCGCTGCCGTGCGCGCGGCCACTCCGCAGCCTGGAGAACGAGCTCCAGCCCGAGCGCCCGTCCGTGTAGCTCCGGTTCCAGTCGTAGTGAGCCCAGCTCGCCGCGGGGCACTCGCGAACCGCTCCGGCGCGACTCCGACCTGGCGGCCTGATGTCCACGGTGTACACGCCCGGTTGCCGGGAGTACGCTCGTAAAGGGCGCTCGGCCCAGTTTCGGGCAGAGTCCCGGCCCAGGCGAGGCTTCAGCGAAGCGAGGGAGCGACGCGATGGCACGCCGCATGTCTGCAGGCGAGCGCTGGGAGATCGACGGGGTCGAGGTCGAGGTCACGCACCTGGACAAGGTGCTTTGGCCAGCCGAAGGGTTGACCAAGCGCGACCTGCTCGACTACTACCGGCACACCGGCCCGGCGATGCTCCCGTACCTGCGCGGCCGCCCGGTGACGCTGCGCGTGTTCCCCGATGGCATCGAACGGTCCGGCCACTACCAGCGCAACGCGCCCGCGCGCCTGCCCGGCTGGCTGCGCACGGCTCCCTACCGGCCGCAGACGACTGGGCAGGCGCGACGTCTCCCTCTGATTGAGAACGTCGCCGGGCTGATCTGGTACGCCAACCGCGGCGCGATCGAGTTCCACCAGTGGCACGCGCCGGCCGAGCACCCGGATAGGCCTGACTGGGCGATCCTCGATCTCGACCCTGGCCCACGGGCCGGCTACGAGCGCGTCTTGCGGGTCGCGCTGCTGGTGCGCGAGCGGCTGGCCCGGGACAAGATTGCTGCTCTGCCCAAGACGAGCGGCGGCTCCGGGCTGCACCTCTTCCTCCCGCTGGAGCCGGTTCATCCGGTCGAGGCAGTACGAGAGTGGGTGCATCGATTGGCCGAGGAGCTGAGCCGGGAGCATCCCGATCTGGTGGCCACCGGCGACGGCGCGACCCACGACGAGGACGAGCGGGTGACGATCGACCACGCCCAGAACAGCCTGGCGCGCAACACCGCGGCCCCGTATACCCTGCGCGCCCGGCCCGGAGCCCCGGCCTCGGCCCCGCTGGCCTGGGAGGAGGTGGAGGAGGGCCAGGTGCGCCCGGAGCACTTTACGATCCGCACGCTGCCCCAGCGGCTGGACGCGATCGGTGATCCGTGGGCCAGAGCGAAGGTTCAGCCCCAGCGGCTGCCGCTTGATCGCTGACAGATGGCCAGAGCGCGCCAACGCATGGTGCCACCGTTCTTTGCATACGTACGCTCATGTATACTGCCGGGGCAATGGATCTAGGCCGGGCTGCGAAGAGGTGCGAGGTCGTTAGGTGCGAACGGCTAGCTTGTGCAGCGCGTCCGTTAGCCAGCGGCGGAATTCCGTCTCATTGAAGACGTGGGCTCGACTCTGCACCAGTGCGTGCTCGATGTCCTTGACCACCTCATCCAGCGAAGCGTCCCCCAACTGGTGCGCGTTCCAGGTCAGCCCAACAAAAGCCTGCTCGAACGAGCCAAAATCTAGCTCGCCGACCAGGTAGTCCGAGATCAGCCCCGCCAGCTCGCGGGCGAGGGAGTCAGCGTGCATGCGTGCACACTCCGATCCACAGGTGCAGGTCGTCTCCGAGGCAGAGATCCGCCGGCTCTTCAATACCCTCCGCTATTGGGAACGCGTCCAGAACGGCGAGCTGCGAGCGGAGGTCATCCGCGAAAGCCATGTCACGAGTCTCACTCATACCGAGCACTGCTCCATGAGCCAGACACTGCGTTACTACGGGCATGACGGCACGAAAATCGCAATCGTGCACCAGTACAGGCGCCGGGATGGCACGATCGGAGCAAGCGGTCATCCCGATCCCAAGTGGCTCCGGGTGGGCGACATCGTCTACGTTCCACAACCTCCTGCCAGCAGCCCATAGCATAGCACAGAGGCGTTCTTTGCTCTACATGAAGAAGAGTAAGTGGCCTGGACGTCGTGCTCAGGCGAAGGCCAGGGCCCAGCGCTGCGCCAGGTCGAGCACCGGGCCGGAGAACAGCCCCAGCGCGAGGTTGCCGAGCGCCATCACCGCCAGCCCGGCGCCGAGCAGCGGCGTCCGAGCGGGCTGCCAGGCTCCGGCCGGCTCGTTGAAGTACATCACCGCCACCACGCGCAGGTAGAAGAAGGCCGATACCGCGCTCATGATCACGATCGCGACCGCTAGCCAGAGCAAGCCGGCCTCGATCAGCGCCAGGATCACGTAGTACTTGGCATAGAAGCCGATCAGCGGCGGCATGCCCATCAGCGAGAGCATGAAGATCGTCATCGCGATGGCGGCCAGCGGGCTACGCGCGGCCAGTCCCTGGAAGTCTTCCAGGTCGACGCCCTGCCCGCGCTCCTGCAACCAGGCCACGACCCCGAAGGCACCGATATTCATGAAGGCGTAGGCGAACAGGTAGAAGAGCATGCTGCCGACGCTGCGGTCGCCGGGCTGCAGGCTGGTGAAGGCAGCCAGACCCGCCAGCATGTAGCCGGTGTGGCCGATCGAGGAGTAGCCGAGCATTCGCTTGACGTCGCGCTGGGCGATCGCGACCACGTTGCCGTAGACCATCGTGATGAACGCCAGGATGGCGATCAGGAGCAGCCACTGCTCGCTCAGCGGGCTCAACCCTTGCACCAGAACCCGCGCCATAGCCGCGAAGCCGGCCACCTTCGGCACCACCGACATGTAGGCCGAGACCGGCGTCGGAGCACCCTGGTAGGCATCGGGCGTCCACATATGGAACGGCACCGCCGCCACCTTGAACCCGAGCCCGACAGCTAGCAGCAGCAGCGCTAGCAGAAGCGACGCCTCGACCGGCGCGTCACCCTGGACGATATCCCGGAGCGCGCCGGCGATGTCGTCGAGCATGATGCTGCCGGTCAGGCCGTAGACCCAGGCGATGCCGTACAGGAAAATGGCCGTGGCGAAGGCGCCCAGCAGGAAGTACTTCAGCGCGCCCTCGATCGAGGTCAGCCGCCGGCGAGCGAAGGCCGTCAGCGCGTAGACGGCCAGCGAGCTCATCTCGATGCCGAGGAAGATCATCAGCAGGTCACCCGCCGCACCGACCAGCATCGTGCCCAGCACCGAGAAGAGCAGCAGCGAGAGGTATTCGGCTAGCGCCATTCCCCCCGGCTCGATACCCGACTCGACGTAGCCGGCCGAAACGAGGATGGACAGGATACCGGCGACCAGCGCCACCAGGGAGACGAAAAGACTGAACGAGTCGGCCCGATACATGCCACCGAACGTGCTGGCGCCGGCCGTCCAGTCGATCGCCAGCAGCGAGACCAGAGACACTGCCAGCCCGAGGAGCGCAACCACGGTGAGCCCGGCCTGCCGCTCGCGCGGGAGCACCAGGTCTGCCGCGAGGAGCACCAGGATCGTCCCGAGCACGACCAGCGGCGGGACGAGCAGCGACCAGTCGGGGGCAACGAGTTGCACCGGCACGGTTCTCTCCTCTGATCTCCGTTCTCAGAGCCCGATGCGCCCGAACGCCGAGAGCACCTGCTCGATCGCCGGCTGCAGGATGCGCATCACGTACCCTGGATAGACACCGAGCCAGACCGTCAGTACTGCGAGCGGTGCCAGCGTCGCGAATTCCTTCCAGTTCAGATCCGGGAAGGTGCGCGGGTCGACGGTATGCCCGTGCGGCCCAGCGCCTCCAGCCGCCGGCGGTACCGCGTAGGCGTTCGCCAGCCGCAGCTCGGGATCGTCGGGGTCTGGTGGCTCCCCCGGCGCGCGCATCATCACGATCCGCTGGAGCATCCAGAGCATGTACCAGGCCGCCAGGATCACCACGACCATGGCAATGACGCCGGCCCAGCGATAGGCCCGGAAGCCACCGAGAATCGCCAAGAACTCGCCGACGAAGCCGCTGAGCCCCGGCAACCCGAGCGAAGCGAACGCGAAGAGGCCCCAGAAGGCGGCCGCCAGCGGCATGGAGCGGTGTAACCCGCCGAAGGCGCTGATCTCACGGGTATGCGCACGCTCATAGAGGACACCGACCAGCAGGAAGAGGGCACCAGTGACTAGCCCGTGGCTGATCATCACGATCATGGCGCCGTACAGTCCCTGCGCGTTCAGCGCGAAGATGCCGAGCGTCACGAAGCCCATGTGGCTCACCGAGGAGTAGGCCACCAGCTTCTTGAGGTCCGGCTGGACGAGCGCCACCAGCGCGCCGTAGATGATCGCGATCAGCGAGACAACGATGATGAACGGCGCCCAGGCTCGGGTGGCGTCCGGGAAGAGCGGAAGGTTGAAGCGCAGGAAGCCGTACCCACCCATCTTCAGCAGGATGCCGGCGAGGATCACCGAGCCCGCCGTCGGGGCCTCGACGTGGGCGTCTGGCAACCAGGTGTGGAAGGGCCACATCGGGATCTTGATGGCGAAGGCCAGGAAGAAGGCCGCGAAGGCCCACATCTGGAACGCTTGCCCGTAGGTGCCCTGGGCCAGCTCCAGCACGTTGAGCGTGCGCACGCCGGTCTGCTCGAAGTACGCCTGATAGACCGCGACGATGCCCACCAGCATCAGCAGGCTGCCGGCGAGCGTGTAGAGGAAGAACTTGACTGCCGCGTATACCCGGTTCGCGCTGCCCCAGATCCCGATGATCAGCGCCATCGGGATCAGCATCACCTCCCAGAAGATGTAGAACAGGAAGAGGTCGAGGCTGACGAAGACGCCGAGCATGCCGGTCTCGAGCAGCAGGAGCGAGATGTAGTACTCGCGTACCCGCCGCTTGATCGGATCCCAGGAGGCGATGATCGAGATCAGGCTCAACAGCGTCGTCAGCACCACCAGCGGCGCGCTGATACCGTCCACGCCCAGCCGGTAGGCGATCCCCAGCCCCGGCAGCCAGTCGATGAACTCGGTGAACTGCATGCCCGTAGCCGAGCGGTCGAACGCAGCGAGCAAGGCGAGCGAGAGGACGAAGGAGACGCCGGCGCCGAGCAGGGCGATCCAGCGCGCCGCGCGCTCCGTCGCGCGGGGCCAGAGGAACAGGACGAGCGCGCCGGCCAGCGGCGCATAGGTGATCAGGCTGAGGATCGGGATCTGATCCACCGCTTCGCTCCCCTACCTGAACAGACTGCTGCCGGCCACCAGGTACGCGCCGACGATGATCACGGTGCCGAGCGCGATGGCCAGCACGTAGTTGGCCACCAGGCCGGTCTGGGCCCGGCGCCAGAGCTGGCTGGTCCACACCACCAGGCTGGCCACGCCGTTGACCGCCGCGTCGATGACCCCGACGTCGATCTGCCGCCAGAGGAAAACGGCGGAGGCGCGCGCCGGCTCGACGATGAATCGCTGGTAGATGTCGTCGAAGTACCACTTGTTGTGGGCCAGCCGGTACAGCGGGCCCAGCCGCTCCGCCACGGCTGCCGGCGAGACGGAACGGAACACGTAGGCGGCCGCGGCCGCGTAGAGCCCGGCCAAGGCGACTAGAGTGGAGACGACACCGAACGTCAGCGTCGTCGCCAGGCTCACCTCGTGGTGCTCGGTGCCCTCGAACACCGGCTCCAGCAGGTGGTGGAACCAGCCCTGCTCCGGCGGTACGCCGACGAAGCCGGCCACAGCCGCTCCGACCGCCAGGATCACCAGCGGCACGGACATCGTCCACGACGGATCGTGCGGGTGCAGGTGCTCCCGGTCGAATCGCTCCTCGCCGTGGAAGGTCATGAATACGGCCCGGAACATGTACAGCGAGGTGAAGAAGGCCGCCGCTAGGGCGATGAGGGCGATCACCGGGTAGCCCGCGACCCATGCCCCCACGATGATCTCGTCCTTGCTCCAGAAGCCGGCCAGCGGCAGGATACCAGCATTGGCCGCCGCCCCGATCAGAAACGTCCAATAGGTCAGCGGCATGTAGCGCTTCAAGCCGCCCATCCGCCGCATGTCCAGCTCGTCGTGCAGGCCGTGCATCACGCTGCCCGAGCCGAGGAAGAGCAGCGCCTTGAAGAAGGCGTGGGTGAACAGGTGGAAGATGGCAGCGATCCACGCGCCCGTGCCCAGCGCGATGGCCATATACCCGAGCTGGCTCACCGTCGAGTACGCGACGACCCGCTTGATGTCGTACTGCGTCACCGCAATGGTCGCGGCGATGAACGCCGTGAGCGCCCCAACGATCGCGACGACCAGCATCGCCGTGGGCGAGGCGACGAAGATCGGGTGGGCGCGCGCCACCATGAAGATGCCCGCCGTGACCATCGTCGCCGCGTGGATCAGGGCCGAGACCGGCGTGGGGCCCTCCATCGCGTCCGGCAACCAAACGAAGAGCGGCACCTGTGCCGACTTCCCGACGGCGCCGGTGAAGAGAAGCAGCGCGATGGCGGTGACTGTGCCGGCGCTGAGCGTCCCGACTCGCTCGAAGACCTCGGCGTAGTTCAGCGTGCCCAGCGTGACGAAGATCAGCATGACGCCGACGCCGAAGCCGAAGTCGCCGACCCGGTTGACGATGAACGCCTTCTTGGCCGCGTCGGCCGCCGAGCGGCGACGGAACCAGAAGCCGATCAGGAGGTACGAGCAGAGGCCGACCGCCTCCCAGAAGACGAACAGGACCAGGAAGTTGCTGGCCAGCACCAGCATCAGCATGGAGAAGACGAACAGTGGCAGGTACGCGAAGAAGCGGTGGTACCCCGGGTCGCCGTGCATGTAGCCGATCGAGTACAGGTGCACCAGGAAGCCGACCCCAGTCACGACGAGCAGCATGACCGCGGTGAGCTGGTCGACGTAGAGCGTCACCGGCACTTGGAAGTCGCCGGCCGGGATCCAGGTATAGAGGTGCTGGCTCAGCGGCTCATGGTGCTGGGCAACAGCAAGGAAGGCCGGAATGCTGGCCAGGAAGGAGATCCCGACCGCCGGCACGGCGATCCAATGGGCCCGGTCACGGATCCACCAGCGCCCGAGCAGGAAGTTGACGGCCGCCGCTACCAGCGGCGCCAGCGGGATAATGAACAGCCAGTCGGCGATCCACTCCATGCCTCTGCTCTCCCGTACCTCCCCGCCCGCGTTGCCTGTCGCCTGCCGGCTCAGCTACCGGAGATCCCCACGCGGTGGAGGACAGCCGTTACTCGCGGAGCTGGCGCACCTCGTCGATGTCTACCGTATCCAGCCGTCGACTGAGTGCCATCACGATCCCCAGGCCGATCACCGCCTCGGCGGCGGCGACTGCGATGACGAAGAGCGCGAAGATCTGCCCGGTCAGCGCGTTCTGCTCCCAGGCGAAGCCGATAAAGGTGACGTTCACCGCGTTGAGCATCAATTCAACGCACATGAAGATGATCAGCACGTTGCGCCGGGTAAGCACGCCCACCATTCCGATGATGAAGAGCGCCGCGCTCAGAAACAGGAAGTGCGCCGTCGTGAGCTCGCTCATCGTCGACTCTCCCCCCAGGCCGGCTGCTCAGTGAACTCTTCGGCAGTACGCGCCATCACCAATGACCGGTCGCCCCCGGCTGGTTTGAGCTGGCCATCCTGCGGCGCGGGCAGCTCGGCCACCGGCTGCAGCGTATCGACCCCGCGCGGGTGAGCGAGCGAGATCGTGAACAGCCGCCGTGCCACTGCCAGCCGCTCCTCGACCAGCTCCGGCCGGGCCAGGAACAGCGCGCCGATCGTCGCGGCCAGCAGCAGCAGCGCCGTCGCCTGGATCGGCAGCATGTAGGCGGAGTAGAGTTCGCGACCGATGGCCTGGATATTCCCGCCGACTGCAGCCACGGCCTCCGGTGTCCAGGAGCCGGGTGCCCCGCGGAGCGAGCGCGTCAGGATAGCCGCTGCCACCTCGGCCAGCAGGGCCAGCCCCAGTAGAAAGCCGACCGCCCGCCGTAGCGGACGGCCGCCGTGAAACTCGGGCAGGTCTTGCTGCTGTACCAGCATGAGCACGAAGAGCACCAGCACGATGATCGCGCCGGTGTACACGATGATCTGGGCCACGGCAAGAAACTCGGCCCGCAGCACCACGTAGATGGCCGCCACGTTGATGAAGGACAGAACCAGCGACACCGCGCTGTGTACCGGGTTGCGTGCCAGCACCACCCCGGCCGCGGCAGCGATCGCGACCCCCGCCAGCAGATAGAAGATCAGGACTTCGATCGCCATCAGTCGGTCTCAGCCTCCCAACCCAGCTCCGCCGGCGACGAAAACACGGTCATCGCCCGGCTCACAGCGCCCCGATCCCCCAGAGCCGCACCAGTCCGGTGACGCCGATATTGATCAGCGCCAGCGGGAGCAGCACTTTCCAGGCCAAGCCCATGAGCTGGTCGTAGCGGAAACGCGGCAGCGTGGCGCGGAGCCACACATAGAAGAACAGGAAGATGAACGCTTTCGCCACCAGCCACCAGATACCGTCGATGAACGGCCCGTCGATCCCGCCGAGGAAGAGCGTGGCAGCGATCAGCGAGACCACGATCATGTTGATGTACTCAGCCAGGAAGTAGAACGAGAACCGGAAGCCGGAGTACTCGGTGAAATAGCCGGCGATCAGCTCAGTCTCGGCCTCTGGAAGGTCGAACGGCGCGCGGTTGGTCTCGGCCACGGCGGCGATCAGGAACAGGACGAACGCCAGCGGCTGGCTCAGGATGAACCAGTTGGGCAGCTCCAGCCCGCCGAGGATCAGCGTTCGCTGCTGCGCGCGCAGGATCTCGACCAGGCTCAGCGAGCCGGTCAGGATGAAGATGCCGACCAGCGAGAGCCCGAGTACCAGCTCGTAGCTGATCACCTGGGCAGTAGAGCGGAGCGCGCCCAGGAGCGAGTAGCGGTTCCCCGAAGCGTAGCCCCCGAGGATGATGCCGTAGACGCCCATCGAGCCGACCGCCAAGAAGTAGAGTGTTGCCACGTTGATGTCGATAACGTAGAGGTTGATCTGGCGACCGAACAGCGTGATCGAGTCCCCGAACGGGACGACGAGCGCGCCGAGCGGCGCCAGCACGAAGGAGAGCAGCGGCGCAACCAGGAAGATGAGCCGGTCGGCGTTCGCTGGGACAATATCCTCTTTGCTGATCAATTTGACACCGTCGGCGATCGGTTGGAGCAGGCCGAACGGCCCAGTACGGTTCGGCCCGATCCGATCCTGGAAGAACGCCACGAGCCGGCGTTCGAACCAGGTCATGTAGGCCATCAGCACGAGCAGGATGTTGAGCAGGACGAAGCCGAGCAGGTAGCTTACGATCAGCGCTTCCCAGTCCATCGGTTCCGGCGATCACTCCCGTTCGTGCCGCACAGCCGCTCGTCGCCCTCGTCTCGCGTGACCCGTTCTCCGGATCTGGACGGCGACGACGGCGTACCCATCGCGCTCCTAGCGGTCGACCGAGCCGAGCACGATATCGATCGTCCCGATCAAGGCGACCACGTCCGCCAGCATCGCGCCCTGCGCCATGTAGGGCAGCGATTGCAGGTTCACGAAGTCTGGGGATCGGATCCGCATCCGGTAGGGTATCGGCGACCCATCGCTCACGATGTAGTAGCCGAGTTCTCCCTTCGAATGCTCGACGGCGTGATAGACCTCGCCCTTCGGTGGCGAGAACCCCTTGATGACCCAGATGAAGTGGCGCTGCATGTCCTCGGCCGTCGTCATCACCGTCTCGTGCGGCGGGATGACATAGTTCGACTCGTAGGCCATCAGCGGCCCGTCTGCCGGCACCTGGTCGAGGCACTGCTCGATGATGCGGACGGACTGTCGCATCTCCTCGACACGCACAAGGTAGCGGTCGTAGACGTCGCCGTGAGTACCGAGTGGCACCTCGAAGTCGATCCGATCGTAGAGGAGGTACGGCATCGCCTTGCGCACGTCGTAGTTCACCCCGGAGCCGCGCAGGCAAGCACCGGTCAGGCTGTAGTTGATTGCGACCTCCGGCTCGACGATTCCCACGCCCTTCGTCCGGGCCAGCCAGATCGGATTCTCCGTCAGCAGATCCTCGTACTCTCGGATCGCCTTCGGGAAGTATCGGCAGAAATCGCGCACCATCCCGGGGAGCTCGGGCGGGATCTCGCGGGAGAAGCCGCCGATCTCCATCATGTTGGTGGTGAGCCGGGCGCCGCAGAACTTCTCGAAGATGTCGAGGATCAGCTCGCGGTCTCGGAACGTGTAGAGCGAGACCGAGAGCGCGCCGATATCCAGCGCGTGGGTGCCCAGCCATACCAGGTGCGAGGCGATCCGCGCCAGCTCGGCCATGATCATGCGCCAGTACTGCGCGCGCTCCGGCGCCTCGATGCCGCACAGCTTCTCCACCGCCAGCACATAGCCGAGATTGTTGGACGGGGCAGCAACGTAATCGGTCCGGTCGGTCCAGGGGACGATCTGCGCGTAGCGGTGCGATTCGCCCAGCTTCTCCACGCCGCGATGGAGATAGCCGATCACCGGGTCGCACGCGATGACCGTCTCGCCCTCCAGGGTGAGACGGACACGCAGCACGCCATGCGTGCTGGGATGCTGGGGGCCCATGTTGAGGACCAGCTCGCGGCGAGTCTCGGTGATCTGCCGCTCTTCGCTCAGGAGAACCGGTGTCGCCTGCGTGAAATCGATCATGGCCTCGGCCTCGGCAGTGAGCCACGCACCCGCGGCGCCGGACGCTCGAATCCCGGCTGCACGTAGTCACGGTAACCGCGGAGCGGGTAATCCTTGCGCAGCGGGTGTCCCTCGTCCCAGTCATCGGGCAGCAAAATGCGTCTGAGGTCTGGATGCCCCTCGAAGACGATGCCGAACATGTCGTAGCACTCGCGCTCCAGCCAGTTGGCCCCGGCAAAGAGCGGCACCAGCGAGGGCACGGTCTCCCCGTCGTTCACGCCGCACTTGACGCGCAGCCGCTGGCGGCGGGGGATGGAGTAGAGCTGGACCACGACGTCGAAGCGCGGCTCGTCGCGCAGGTTGAGCATGTCGACCGCGGTGAGATCGGTGAGGTGGTTGTAGCGCAGCTCCGGATGGTCGCGCAGGAACTCCACCACCTCGCGCAGCGCCTCGCGCTTGACCCGGATCGTCATCTCGTCGCGGAAGTTGACCGCCTCCTCGAACGCCTCCGGGAAACGCGCGCGCACGGCGATGACGGCCGGGTGCTCTTCGGGATTCGTCGGCCCCCAGTAGCCGGTCTGCCACGGCTGGCGTGGCTGGACGGCCGGGACCGGTGCCTGCTGGCGCTCGTCGCTCATCGTCTCGCACCCTCGCCCTAGCGCCGCGGACCGAGCGCTGCCCGCGCGGCCTCGCGCTGAGCCTGGCGATCGGCCTCGGCCGCCTCCTTGCCCTGCTTTTTCTTGATCGAGTCGTAGCGGATGACCCGGTTCTGCAACTCGAGCACGCCGTAGTAGAGCGCCTCGGGCAGTGGCGGGCAACCCGGCACGTAGACATCGACCGGGATCACCTGATCCACGCCCTGCACCACCGCATAGGTGTCGAACGGCCCGCCGACGTTGGCGCAGCTCCCCATGCTGATCACCCACTTGGGGTCAGCCATCTGGTCGTAGAGCTGTCGCACGACCGGAGCCATCTTCTTGGTCACCGTGCCGGCGACGATCATCAGATCTGCCTGGCGCGGCGAGGCCCGGTAGAGCATGCCGAAGCGCTCGGCGAGGTCGAACCGGGGCATCGCAGCGCTGATCATCTCGATAGCGCAGCAGGCCAGTCCGAACTGTAGCCACCAGAGACTCGAACGCCGTGCCCAGTTGAACACCCAGTCGACGCTGGTCGTGAAGATATTCCGCTGAACCTGTTCCTCAACCGCTACACCCATTCGAGGGCTCCCTTCTTCCACTCGTACAGGAGCCCGACCAGGAGCAGCCCTACGAAGAGCGCCGCCTGGACGTAGCCATAGAGTGCCAGTGCGTCGAACGCCACTGCCCAGGGGTAGAGAAAGATCGCTTCGACATCGAAGATGACGAACAGCAAGGCCACCAGGTAGAAGCGCGGCGTAAAGCGCGCCCGTGGCGGGTTCACGTCCGGCACGCCGCTCTCGTACGGTTGCAGCTTCGCGGGCGTCGGCCGGCTGGGCCGCACGAAACGCCCGACGAGCAGCAGCGTCGTGCCCATAATGGTGGCCGTGATCAGCAGCAGGCCGATGACGGCATAGCTTGCGAGCGACACCTGGTCACCTCACCCCAGGCAGGTCCTTGCCCCGTTTGTGTACTATAGCACAATCTCGGATCTCAGGCTGCCTGGAGAGGAGCGCGTTCATCCCCTCGTCCCCACCTCGCCCCGCCGTACCTGGGACACGGTACCGGCCGGACGGGTCGGGGACGAGGGGAGCACTCTTGGTCAGGGTGCCTGCGAGCGGGTCCGCAGGTGTATCGACGCGGGACAGACGCGGGCTCGCCGCTCACCGCTCGATCGGCACGCCGACCATTGAGCCGTATTCGGTCCAGGAGCCGTCGTAGTTCCGCACATTGGGATAGCCGAGCAGGTGCTTGAGCACGAACCAGGTGTGTGAGCTCCGCTCACCGATGCGGCAGTAGGCGATGATCTCTTTGTCTGGCGTGATCCCCTTGCTGCCGTACAGCTCCCTGAGCTCCTGGGCAGGCTTGAAGGTGCCGTCCTCGCGCACGGCCTGGCTCCAGGGGATGTTGACCGCCCCCGGGATATGGCCGCCGCGCTGGGCGCCCTCCTGGGGCAGGTTCTCCGGTGCCAGCAGCTCGCCACTGTACTCCCGGGGCGAGCGCACGTCTACGAACGCCCGGCCGGGCACGCCGACGCTGCTGAGGACCTGGTCGCGGAAAGCCCGGATCGAGTAGTCCGGGTCCTTCGCCTGATACTGCGTAGCCCGGTGTTGGGGAGCGTCCGTCGTCATCGGACGGCCTTCCGCCTCCCACTTCTTGCGCCCGCCGTCCATGATTCTGACGTCACGGTGGCCGAACATCGTGAGGTGCCAGAAGGCCCAGGCCGCGAACCAGTTATTGTTGTCGCCGTAGAGCACAACCGTCGTCTCGGGGGAAATTCCGGACTCGCTGAGGAGCTTCTCGAGCTCGGCCTTTGCGGGAATATCGCGGCGGATCGTGTCGCTGAGCTGGGTCTGCCAGTTCCAGCCGACCGCGCCCGGGATGTGACCGCTATCGTAGGCGCTCGTGTCGACATCGACCTCGACGAGCCGGACGCGGGGATCATCGAGATGCTGTGCGACCCACGCAGTGTCGACCAGCGCGCTTTTCGTGGCGTAGTCACCAGGCTGCTGTGACATGACCATGCCTCCTCGGCTCGATACCAGGCAAGAGCGGTCACGACGCACGAGAGGCCACCTGAAACTCCTTTCTGTTCAGGCATCGGGCGATGGTTCGCGTCACCGGGAGTGTGGGGCGGACCAGCCAGGAAGGCAAGAGATACCGCCGCCCATTTTTACCAACCAGTGGACGTAGCTGGAGAACCCCGGCGACTGCTGGCGTTCACTGGCCTGGCAGGTCCGGCGTAGGAGCCGGTTCGTTCCCGTTCCCCCCGCCGTCGGGCCCGGCCTGTTCCGGAGGCTGCGGAACCGGCGTGAGCACCGGGATGGTGAATGGATCCTCTTCAGGTGCCGGCGTGCCGGCCTGGGGCGTCGGTGTCGGAGTCTCGGGCGGAGCGCCGATCTGCGGCGTCGGGAGCGGCTGCTGCCGCTCGACGTCGATGACGGGACTCCGGCCCACCATCGCCGCGTATGCGTTCAAGTTCGCGCGACCTCTCGCCGTCATCCCTTTGGGGGTCGCGAGCGCGGCGCGCAGCTCGCGCAGCTCCCACTCGTTCACCTGGTCGCAGCGCAGGCTCGGCCCACCGTCGCGCACCAGGATCTCGGTCACGGTGCGAGCGCCGGGGATCGGTCGCTTGCCAGTCGCGGCACAGACGGGGGCCTCGATGATCCCTGGCGGACGCGGGAAGTCCGGCGGGATCGGCTGGCCATCTGGCCCCAGCAAGGTCTGAGCGAGCGCCGGATCCTGGTGGACTCGGACCATGAAGTCATGCCAGATGAGGGCAGCGCTGCTCACCCCGTCCAGCCCTCGGGTGGGGCTGTTGTCGGTATTGCCTACCCATACCCCGACGACGAGGTCGGTCGTGTACCCGACTGTCCAGAGATCGCGCGCGTCCTCGGACGTACCCGTCTTAGCCGCTACCGGCCGGTTATCCAGCTCCGGCAGGATCAACGGGTTATTGCTTCCGAAGATCATCGAGCGCGCGCGGTTATCGGAGAGGATATGGGTGATCTGGTAGGCATACTCGGCCCGGACGACCTGTTCCGCCTGGTTGAGGACGTTGGCGCGATCGAGCCGGTAGATCACCTGGTTACCAGGCGCGATGATCTCCAGGATCGGGTTGTACGGAACATAGCGGCCGTTGTTGGCGATGGTCGCGAAGGCATTCGTCAGCTCGATAGGCTTCACCTCGCGCCCGCCGACCGTGATCGACAGGTCGCACGGATTCGGATCTTGCCAGAACGACGTCTTGATTCCCAACCGCTGGGCCATGTCGAGCATCGCCGGGATACCGACGGCCTCGAGCGCCTGGATCGCCGGGATGTTGAGCGAGTTGCCCAGCGCCTCGCGAACCGTGATGGCGCCGTAGTGCTGGCCGGTGGCGTTCCGAGGCGAATACGGCTTGCAGTTCGGGAGGCGCCAGGTCTTGGCATAGTCGAAGATGACCGTCCCCGGATGCCAGCCGAGCGACTCGAAGGCGGCGAGATAGGTGATCGGCTTGATCGCGCTGCCCGGCTGCTGCGGAGTATCGGTCACGTTGACCTGCCCGTCGATCGCCTCGTTGTAGAAGTCAGCGCTCCCCACCATGGCGATGATCTCGCCGCTCCAGGGCAGCATCGCCACCAGCGCGCCGTTGTTGACGCGAGAACCGGACAACCGGGAGACCCAGTCGCTGACGATCTGCTGGGCCGTCTCCTGCACCGAGAGGTCGAGCGTCGTCCGGACGAGCAACCCTCCCCGGTTGACCGCGTTCGCGCCGTAGCGCTGTTCCAGATACTCCTTGACGAAGTTGACGAAGTGCGGGGCGAGCGTGGTTCGATCCTGGCGCGTCTGGGGGAAGAGCGGCTCCTGATAGGCAGCGTCTGCCTCCTGCCGCGTGATCATGCCCAGCTCGACCATCCGCTCCAGCACGTAGCGCTGGCGCGCCTTCGCCAGCTCGTAGTTCTGCGTGGGGTCGTAGATGCTCGGCGCTTGGGGTAAGCCGGCGAGCATAGCCGCCTCGGCCAGGCTCAGTTCCCAGGCGAACTTGTTGAAGTACGACTGGCTAGCCGCATCGATACCGTAGGAGCGGTTGCCGTAATAGACATTGTTCAAGTACATCTCGAGTATTTGCTCTTTGGTGTAGTGGCGAGTGAAGCGAATCGCCATGACGGCCTCGCGCAGCTTCCGGGAGTACGTGCGCTCGGTACCGATCTTCTCCGGGTAGAGCAAGCGCACGACCTGCTGGGTAATCGTCGAGGCCCCGGAAATATTCTCGCCACTGAGGTTCGTAATGAAGCTGCGGATGATCGCTCGCGGCTCGACACCGGGGTTGACCCAGAAGCTCTCGTCTTCGGCAGCGATGGTCGCATCGATGATCCAGGCCCGGTGAGGCTTGTCCGGGTCATCCTGCTGTTGCTCGATGTGGTCCATGATCTCTTGATAGCTGATCGCCCAGCGCCAGCCGGTATACGGGTCAGTCACCTCGCTGAGCAGCCGCCAGTTGCGGTCGTAGATCTTCGTGGTCTGGAACTGGGGAGCTTCGATCTGATCGGGTGAGGGGAGATCACCCATCAGGTACGACCAGGCGAAGAGGCCAGTCGCGCCGGCCGCCCCGGCGGTACCGACGACGAGCAAGGTCACCAGCAGCAACGCGCCAGCGAATACCCGGGTCAGCACATCCCGTCCGGAGTTGCGCTTTCTGCGAGACCGCGTCCGGAGGAGCCAGGGCGGAACCCGTCGCACACGGGCGGCGCGGCGAGAACGCGGCGGATAGCCATTGCCCCCGCCAAAAGCCCCGTTGCGCCCGTTGCGTCCGTATCGCCGCCGATCCACCGGTGCTTGTCCCTCAGTGACCCGATACGGGCTTCCTGAACACAGTGTGGACATAAGCAATGTGCCCGCGGTTCAAGATGATACCACGCGGTTCAAACGCGTCTTCAAGGCGACAGCGCGCCGGACGGGAAGCCGAACGCCTTCCGTTACAATCAGCCCCGGCGGAGAGTTCGTCCGTCCGGCGAGGGGAGGACATCGATGGATCTCGGACTCCAGGGCAAGGTGGCGTTGGTCGCCGCGGCGAGCAAGGGGCTAGGGTACGCAGTCGCGCGCGGCTTCGCGCGTGAGGGAGCTTCTGTCAGTATCTTCTCCCGAGATGCTGGGAGGATCGAGGAAGCCGCTGAGCGCCTCCGCCAGGAGACCGGCGCGAGCGTCCTGGCCCAGGTGGCTGACGCCCGGGACTCCGCCCAGGTACAACGCGTCGTCGACGAGACCGTGCGACACTTTGGCCGGCTCGACATCTTGGTGACCAACGCTGGCGGGCCTCCTGGTGGTGGCTTCGAGGACTTCGACGAGCAGGCCTACCTCGACGCGATTCAGCTCAACTTGATGAGCACGATCCGGCTTTGCCGGGCAGCTGTGCCCTATCTCAAGCGGCAAGGCGGCAGCATCGTCACCATCACCTCGATCTCGGTCAAGCAGCCGATCAGCGGGCTGATTCTCTCGAACACCGCCCGCCTGGGCGTCGTCGGGTTCGCCAAGACGCTCGCCGACGAGCTGGCGCCGTACAACATCCGGGTCAACAATGTCGGCCCGGGTTCGACCCGCACTGACCGCATCGTCGATCTGGCCCGGCAGCGCGCGGAGCGCCAGGGGATCACGCTGGAGGAAGCGCTGCAGGACAGCGCCAGTGGGATCCCCTTGGGGCGGCTCGGCGAGCCCGAGGAGTTCGCCAACGTGGTGGCCTTCCTGGCGTCGCCGGCTGCCAGCTACGTAACGGGCCAGACAATTCTCGTCGACGGCGGCCTGTACCGCGGCAGCCTGTGAGCGGCTAGCGGGGCATCGACCGATTCTGCGGCAGAGACAGGTGACAGGGCGCAAGTCCAGCGCGGGACAACAGGTCCGACCTTCGGTTATGATGACGATCGAGGACTCGAGCCGGAGAGCCTGGAAGGGACGTGGACCGTGGACATCAAAGACCTCAAGGGACTGGCGGTGGTCGCGGTCCAGGACGGCCAGCGGCTCGGCGAGGTGTCCGATGTCCTGCTCAGCCCGGGCGACCGGCGGGTCGTGCGCTTGCAGATTAGCAGCGGCGGGCTGCTCAGCGGGCGCACGACCTTCGTCGAGATGGACGCGGTGACCAGCATCGGCCCCGACGCCGCAATGATTCCCGGCCGCGACGTGGTGCGGGCAGAGTCCGATGACTCGAACCGGGAACTGCTGAGTCTCAGAGAATTCACCAGCCTCCGCGTGGTAAGCGATCAGGGGCGCCTGCTAGGCACTGTGGCCGGCGGCGAGATCGACACGCCATCCGGTCGCCTCACGACGATCGAGATCGCGCCGGTGGGGCTTGCAGGGCTGTTCGGCCGGCGGCAGTCGGTTCCGATCGCGCAAGTGATCAGTATCGGCCGGGATGTGGTCGTCGTGCCGGAGAGCGCGGTCGAGACGGACGAAGCGGGGACGGCAGAGACCGGTGGGGCAGCAGGCCGGTAAGCCTGGGGATCCCGGCATCAGAGCAGCCGGCCGAACAGGAGACCGAGCAGCAGCCCTGGTAGAAGATCCTGGAGCAGCCGCAGTCCGAGCTGGGAGAGACGCATGGGTTGCGGCCTGGGTCGCAACAGAAGCCAGGCAGTGGCCAGCAGCCACCAGAGGCCGGCAGCGAACAGCGCGGCGGCCCAGTTCATCGTGATCCCCCCTCCCGGCCGGATCGGGTCATGCGGCGGTCGCCTGGATGCGGGACAGCATGCGCCATGAAGATCCTCCTGGTCTCACCCTTCGACTTCACCTTCCCCGGCGGCGTCAACGAGCATATCTTGCACCTCGATGCCCAGTTCCGGAAGCGTGGGCACGAGACGCGCGTGCTTACCCCGCGCTCGCTCGGCGAAGACGAGTACGATGACGGCCACTTCATCAAGCTCGGGACGGCTGTCCCAATCCCGGCGAACGGCTCGACGGCTCGTATCACGCTCTCGCCCTTCGTCTCGGGCAAGGTCAAAGATCTGCTCCAGCGGGAGCGGTTCGATATCATCCACCTCCACGAGCCGCTGGCGCCCGCTCTGCCGCTTCTCGTCCTGCTCCACTCACGGACGGTCAACGTGGGAACGTTTCACGCCGCGCGCTCGCACAACCTCGGTTATCTCTACGGTAAGCCGGTACTCGCGCATTTCTTCAGCAAGCTCCATGGGCGGATCGCCGTCTCACCGGCAGCGCTGGAGTTCGTGAGCCGCTACTTTCCGGGCCACTACGAGTTGATCCCGAACGGGATCGATGTGGAGGTGTTCCGGCCGGATGTGCCGCCCATCCAGCGGTTCGGTGACCGGCCGACGATCCTCTTCGTCGGCCGGTACAATGAGTCGCGGAAAGGGTTCAAGTATCTCCTGGAAGCGCTGGCGCTGGTGCGGCGCGAGTTTCCTGCCTGCCTGCTCCTGGTCGTCGGCCCAGGCGATCCACGCCGGTTCCAGTGGTTGATCGATCGCTACGAGCTGGAGTCGCACCTCCACTTCGTCGGGCCGATCGCGCCACACGAGCTGCCGCGCTACTACACATCCTGCGACGTGTTCTGCTCCCCGGCCACCGGCCGGGAGAGCTTCGGGATCGTCTTGCTGGAGGCGATGGCGAGCGGCAGACCCGTGGTCGCCTCCGACATCCGGGGCTACCGCTACGTGGTCCGGCATGGAGTCGAGGGATTGCTGGTGGAGCGCAAGAATCCGGAGGCGCTGGCGCTGGCGCTCGTGCACCTGCTGGCCGACCGTGACCTGCGCGAGCGGCTGGGCCGGGCAGGGCGGCAGCGTGCCGAGCGATTTTCCTGGTCGGTGATCGCCGAGCAGACGCTGGCCTACTACGAGCGACTGCGGGCCGTGGACATCCGGAAGGCGGCAACGCCGGTTCCCCGGCCGTCGATCACCCGCATCCCGCTGCGTGGCTGGTGGAGTGGTGAGACACCATGATCAGCTCCATCGTGGCCGACCGCGTACGCGGACGACTCCATCGGGTCGGGGAGTTCGTCGCCCGCACCCGGCTCTCGCCGAACGCGCTGACCGTGATCGGGTTCTTCCTCAACTTCGGGGTGGCTCTGGTCATCGCTTCCGGTCATCTCAGGCTGGCCGGAGTGCTAGCGCTCCTTGCCGGCGCTTTCGACATGCTGGACGGCGCGGTTGCCCGCGCGACCCGGCGTGTCACCCGCTTCGGGGGCTTCCTCGACTCGACGCTGGATCGGTACTCGGAGGCGGTCCTCGTCGGCGGGCTGCTCGTCCATATCCTGCGCGCAGGCCTGGGAGAGGTCGCTGTGCTGCTCTGTTATGCCACCATCGTCGGCTCGCTGATGGTCAGCTACGCCCGCGCGCGGGCCGAGGCAGCCGGAGTGCCATTGACTGCCGGCCTGTTCGCGCGACCTGAACGGATCGTCGTGCTGGCGCTGTTCCTGCTCCTCAACCGGCCGGTCTGGGTTCTCTGGATTCTGGCGATCGCGACCAATCTGACGGTGCTACAGCGCACCTATCTGATGTGGCGCCGGAGCCGGGCACTCGACCGGCCCCAACAGCCTGGCACACCTCGGGGATGATGCCGTGGTACGAGGTCGAAGGGCCCGGCGGGAAAGATTTCGCCTGCCGGCCTGGGTGCTGCTACTGGGCCTGCTGCTCCTGGCCGCGCTCACGCTGCTGGCCCGTTCCGGCTGGCTACGCGGTACCAGCGTAGAGCCGTCCGCAAGTGGCGGTCAGACGACCATCGCCTTCCTCGACGTCGGGCAGGCCCTGGCCGTGGCCGTCGTCACGGCCGACGGTCACGCGCTGCTCTACGACGCCGGCAACAGCGCGCGCGACGTGCAGGAAGTCATCGGCCCATTCTTCGAGGCCCGGGGAGTAAGCCGGCTCGACTACCTGCTCTTGAGTCACCCCGATCAAGACCACGTCGGCGGCATGCCCGTGGTGCTCGACTCATTCGCGATCGGCACCTTCGTCGATCCCGCGCTGCCGTCGACCAACCAGGCATACCTGGAGACGCTGGAGCGTGTGGCCGATCAGGCCGTTCCGGCTCAGCGGGCCCGCCGCGGCCAGGCGTTCATGCTGGGAGAGCACGTCAGGCTGGAGATCCTCTGGCCGCGCGATCCGCTCCTGCGAGACGAGAGCGGCGAGGTCGCGGACAACGACAACGCGCTGGTGGTCCGTCTCGTGCACGGCGCGGTCACGGTCCTGTTGACCGGTGACATCGAGGCACCAGCGGAGCGCCAGCTCGTCGCGCTGGAAGACGGCGGGCTACGCGCACCGGTCTTGCAGGTTCCCCATCATGGCAGCCAGACCTCAACCACGCCCGAGCTGATCGACGCGGTGCGGCCAGCGATCGCGGTCATCTCAGCCGGTGCAGATAATCCCTACGGTCATCCGCACGCCGAAGTGGTCAATCGCCTCCGTGCTGCCGGCGTCGCAGTCTACCGGACCGATGTCGACGGCACGGTGCTTATCGAGAGCGACGGGACGAGCTATCGGGTACAGGTCAGCGGAGGGCCCGTCGATGGGTAGCGAGCCGGCACTTATTGCCGCTGTGGACCGGATCGAGTCGGACGAGCGAGGGGAACCACTTGCCGTGCTGGTGCTGGACGACGGCCAGCAACTGGTCGTCCCGCTCGCCATTCTGCCGAAGGGAACCCGGAGGGGTTCTGTCCTCCGGCTGCGTTGGGAGCCGGATCCGGCGACCGAGCGCGAGCGGCGAGAGCGGATCCGGAGCCTGCAGCAGCGTCTCTTCGGTCCCGAGCCGGGGACAGAGCAGGGGTAGGTGACTGGCCAGCACCGATCGCTGCTATGCTTAGCGGCGGAAAGGACCGAGCTTCGAGTGGGAGGGGCTATGGGCCGGCAAGGGTCTGCACCCGATGCCTGGCGCGCGCTGCGGTGGGTGAGGCTTCTGCTCTGCGGACTGCTGACGGCGAGCTGTCTCGGCCTGAGCGAACCGGAGGCGACTCCGACACCGAGCGCCACGCCGACTCCCACGTCCCCAGTGATGCTCGAGATCGTCACGCCGACACCTGGGCCAGCCGTAAACCCCAGCGCGACACCGACCGCTGTCCCCGAAGGCAACTCGACACCGGAAGGCTCCCAGCCGAGTGGAGAGACTCCCACCTCCTACGTGGTGCAGCCTGGCGACACGCTCTTCGGTATCGCCGCGAAATTCAACGTCGATGTGCAGGCCCTGATCGACGCGAACAACATCAGCGATCCGAATACCTTGCAAGCGGGCCAGGTGCTCGTCATCCCCACGCCACAAGGGCAGGGCCAGTAGACCGGAGTCGCCTCACTGGAGCGCGATAAGCGCGATAGACGGGCTCGCAGTCCCGAGCCCGAGCTTCCGCAGTGCTGACAGCCACGCGTCTCCGCCGTATAGTGCCAGGTGCGCCACGGAGACAGGCAGGAGGAGGGAACCATGACCGATCCCCAGATGACCGGCGAGATCGAGCGGCGGTTGGCCAGCCTGCGGAACCGGTTTCCGGACCGGTTTACCGAGCCGCAGTGGGAAGAGATCCGCGAGGATCTGGAGCAGCTCGTGCAGGCAGCGGCGACGCTCCGCCAGCGAGCGCTGGACAACGCCGACGAGCCGGACTTCACCTTCGTGCCGTGAGGGGAGAGGGAAGCCGTGGCAACCCGCGAATTCGCCTATCTGAGCATTCGCGAACTCGGGAAGCTCCTTCGAGCGGGGGAGACGACGCCGACCGAACTGGCCGAGTACTTTATCGACCGGCTGGAGACGGTCGGCCGGCGGCTCAACGCGGTGGTCACTGTTACCAGAGAGCGGGCGCTCCGCGAGGCCCAGCTCGCGGAGGCGGAACTGGCCGCCGGGCTCGATCGCGGACCGCTCCACGGGATCCCGTATGGCGCCAAGGATCTGCTGGCCGCGGCCGGATACCCGACCACCTGGGGAGCCGAGCCGCTACGTGAGCAGCGCTTCGACTTCGATGCGACGGTTATCGCACGGTTGCGGGACGCCGGCGCGGTGCTGGTCGCCAAGCTCGGCACCGTCGAGCTGGCTGGCGGGATGGGGTACGAGCAGCCGAACGCCTCATTGACCGGGCCTGGCCTCAACCCCTGGAACCTCGACGCCTGGAGCGGTGGTTCCTCAAGCGGCCCCGGATCGGCGGTCGGTGCTGGCGCCGTGCCCTTCGCCCTCGGTTCGGAGACATGGGGGTCGATCCTCACCCCGTCCAGCTACTGCGGGATCACCGGCCTGCGACCGACCTACGGTCGCGTCAGCCGGTTCGGAGGCATGGTACTGAGCTGGACGCTGGACAAGATCGGGCCGATGTGCCGCAGCGCCGACGACTGCGGCCTAGTGCTCGACGCCATCGCCGGCCCGGATCCGAACGACCCCTCGACGTCGCCCGAGCGCTTCCGCTACCGGCCCGAAGACGAACCAACGCAGGGGTTCCGGATCGGCGTGCTGGAAGAGAGTCTGGAGACCGCGCAGCCTGAAGTGCGGGCCAACTTCGAGGCGGCGCTCGGCGTGCTGGGCGAGTTCGCCCACCTGGAACCCGTGACGCTGCCCGACTTCCCGTATAACGAGACGGCCCGGCTGATCCTGAGCGCCGAGGCAGCCTCGGCCTTCGAGGAGATGCTCCATTCCGGCATTCTCCTGGGGTTGACCGCGCCGGAAGACCGGACAGGCGGCTACGCTGGCCTGACCATCCCCGCGGTGGACTACCTGCGGGCCATGCGCATCCGGCGACAGGCGCGCGCGGCGCTCAGCGCGCTGCTGGCTCGCTACGACGCCATCGTGCACCCGGCGACGGCGGTCGTCGCCAGCCCGCTGAGCATGCGCTTCGACGACTATGCGGGTAAGGGACGCCGTCTGCCGCTCGGTAGCGCTGGGAACCTGGCAGGGTTGCCGGCCATCAGCGTGCCGAACGGCTTCGGCGAGCGCGGGCTGCCAACCGGACTCCAGCTCGTCGGCGCGGCCGGTTCGGAGAACCGGCTGCTGGCGGTGGCGCGGGCCTACCAGGCGCGCACGGACTGGCACCTCCGCCAGCCACCGCTCTGAGGGACGCCCGGCATCATGGAGTTCTGCCTCGACCTCTCGCACCATCCGTGGGCGCGCAGCGCCGACCCGCAGCGAGCGGCCCGCGAGGCGATTCGCATCATCGAGGTCGCCGACCAGGCCGGGTTGCACTCGGCCTGGCTCAGCGAGGACCCTGATGGCTGGGACGCCTTCGCCGTGCTGGGCGCGGCGGCGAACCGCACCGAGCGTATCCGGCTCGGCACGGGCGTTACGAACCCGTACCTCCGGCATCCGGTCTTGCTCGCGATGTCGGCGGTGACGCTCGACCGACTCTCCGGTGGCCGAGCGTTCCTCGGGCTAGGCCGTGGCCAGCCGGAGTGGTACCGGGTAAGCCTGGGAATCGAGACCGGGCAGCCGCTCCGCGCGCTGCGAGAGACGATCGCGCTGCTGCGCCAGTGGTGGCAACCGCCGTACCGGGCCTCGTCCTCGGGGCAGTTTCGTGTGCAGGACTGGCGCCTCGCGTTCGGCCCAGTGCAGCCTTCGATCCCGATCTATCTGGCCGCGCTTGGGCCACGCGCGCTGGCCCTAGCCACGAGCCAGGCTGACGGCGTGCTGATTGCCGACTTCGCCAGCGAGCCGTTTCTGCGCCGCCTCGTACCCGAGCTCCGCCGGAAAGTCGAAATGGCAGGGCGAGATCCCGACGCGTTCAGCATCTTCGTCCGCACCGCGATCACCGTGACCGATGACCCGGAGCCGATCCTCGAGCGGCGCAAGAGCCTGCTGGCGCTGCTCTGCACGTTGCCTGGCATGGCTAGGCAGCTCGAAGTCCCTGGGTTCGACGTGCCCGCACTCATTGCTCGCCTGCGCGAGGTGATGCGTACCGAGGAGGTGCTGGCGCGAGGCGGTGGGCTGAGCGCTGCGAGAGAGCTCGGTGATCTCGCCACAGCACGACGCCTGATCCCGACCGAGCTGGTCGCGGCCGTCAGTCATGTCGGATCGGCAGAGGAGATCAGAGCCCGGCTGCGCCGGCTGGCGGAGATCGGTGTTACGCACGTCTTCGTGGCGCCGCCGGGCGACCTAGATCCCCACGCGTATGCGGACCTCGTTGCCCGAATTCGACCCTAATCGGCGGCCGGTCGATCCCGATCGATGCTCTGCTCGCTCAACGTCGTGACACCCGGCGCAGCGGTTGCGTGCCCATTCTCCGGGATCCGGCCGTCGTCGTACCAGTCCAGCGAGGCTTGCCCCTTCTCGTCGGGAGTCTGCTGAGTCTGGCCGTTGCGCAGCACCCGCGCGGTGAGCAGGAGATGCCGGCCATCATGCCCGATGAGGTCGCGCGTCGTGAGCCGCCCATCGAGGCTGGCGATCGCCGGGCCGAGTCGCTCGGCCAGCGACTCCGCCAGCGCCTGGCGGTAGACCGCTTCGTAGCGCTCGGCCATCACCCGGCTACTGAAGTACCGTTCGACATGTCGCCGGCAGGCTGCCCGGTCGAGTTGCTCGACCCGCTCGAGTGCCGCGACCATCTCGTCGATCGTGTGCGAGTGGCAGATCAGCCCGGTGACGCCGTCGACAACGATCTCTTCGACCGAACCGCCGGGGAAAGCCACCACCGGCGTGCCGCAGGCCATCGACTCGATCATCACGAGCCCGAAGGGCTCTGGCCAGTTGATCGGGAAGAGCAGCGCCAGCGCGCCGCCGAGCAACTCTGCCTTCTGCTGCTCGTTCACCTCGCCCAGATATTCGACGCCCGGCGTGTCCAGCAGCGGCAGGAAGTTCGCCTCTGCCCACTCCCGATCGGCCGGATCGATCTTGGCCGCGATCTTCAGCGGGATCCCGGCGCGCTTGGCGACCTCGATCGCCTGCAGCGGCCCCTTCTCCGGGGAGATGCGGCCTAGGAAGACAAGGTAGGGTGGATCATCCGGCTCCGCGCGGAACGGGAAGTGCTCCAGGCGAATGCCGTTGTAGACCGTGGCTTGCCAGCGGAGCGGCAGATCGGCCAGCGGTAGACGCTGCGTCTCGCTGATGCTGACCAGACGCTGCTCCGGGAAGCGCGCGAGCACCCGCCGGGTTTCCGGCATGTCGAGTCGCCCGTGTAGCGTGGTGATGGTGGGCGTGGAGCTTTGGCGGGCGAACGGAAAGGTAAGGTAGTCGACGTGCGAGTGGATCACGTCGAACTGGTCGGCCTGGGCATAGACTTCCTCCAGCATGGCAACATGCAGAGCCCAGGGATCCTTCGTACCGAGCAAGCGCAACCCGCCGTCGGCCATCGGTACCAGGCGGGCGCTCGTGCGAGAGTCCGCCGTCGCGAAGAGCGTTACCTCATGGCCACGGCGGACCAATTCCTCTACCAGCGCATGCACCACCCGTTCGGTTCCACCGTACAGCTTCGGTGGTACAGCCTCGTAGAGCGGCGCAATCTGGGCGATCCGCATCGCGCAAGACCTCCTTCGTCGTCGTATCCGAGGCCAGGCGCGCAGTGCCGTGACCGCAGCCAGGCGACGCCTTGCCCCTCCCCATTCGTCTTATATAGTTGTATGAGGCGTTACGTGTCAAGTTAGTGAAGACTGAGCGTGGATACTTGATCTACGCAACGTGTGAAGAATTGGTGCCGACCTGGCACCACTTCACAAGACATAAGCCTCGATCCGTGCATAGGCACTCGTCACCGGCCCCCTTCGGCGCCGCGAGCATACCGTTGCAGATCGCGACAGCGCAGCTCCCCCTTTCTCGATACTTACCATAACGTTACCACCAGGAGGAGCATACCCTACTCGGCCTCGCACGTCCACCCGAGCTCGTCCACCAGCTCCGACCGCCGCGGCGTCGCCGAGGGTGCGTCGATCCACCGGCGACGCCGAAGCCGCGGGCGCGGCTCGTCTCAGCAATGGATAACGCGAGGCAGCGCACGCTCTAGCCCCTGCCCCGCGCTGAACGTGGGCGCAGGCAGTTCACGGGCCCCTATGCGTCCCAAAGCGAACTCTGCTACACGCGGAAGAGGCGAGCAGGCAAGCGCTCAGACGTCAGCATCATCGTTGACGCCGGGGCAGACGCGTGTTAGGGTTGGTCAGTAAACACGGAGAGAGGACACCGACCGTGACCCTGGTTTTCCAAGTCTTGCTCACCTTCCTGACCATCATGCAGTTCGCTATCATCGCTCGGGCGATCCTGTCCTGGTTCGACCGGGGGATGCGCAATCCCATCAGCCAGTTCCTGGTGCAGCTCACCGAGCCGATCATCGCCCCGATCCGCCGGGTGCTGCCACCGCTCGGCATGTTCGATTTCTCCCCGCTCGTGGCACTCCTGCTGCTCTACGTGCTGCGGCAGATGCTGCTCACCGCGGTCTCACCCTGAACGAGGCCAGCTCGGCTCAGTCCCGTCTCGCTCACCAACCAGGCGGTCGCCCCCGTAGATTCCCGGCAGCGGGCGGTACTCGATCTCCGGATACCCGAAAGCGGCTGGCCCCACGACCGCCAGTGCCTGCGGCGTCTTGAGCAGCGCCGGCGCCGGGATGCCTAGCACCGCTACCCGCAGGCCATAGCGCACGACCTCCGTCGTGACCGGCTCCGCCGTCTCGGCGTCCACCAGGCAGATCAGGTCAGGCACGACGACCACCACGTCGCCGTCACGGCGGGCGATCAGGTTCTCGTTCTGGAAGTCGATGCGCATCCGGCTCCCGCGATCGTCGCCGAGCCCGTCCAGCTCCACCACCCCGCGGGCGAAGCCCGCGACCAGCCGGCGCTGCACGTCGATCACCTTGCCACGAAACACAACCTGTCCTCCGGTGACGCGCAGCACCGCGGCCACTGGGTCAGCATGTTCCCGGCGGGCGCGTCGCACCGCCGCGCCGGCTGCTTCGGCGAGCGAGAGCGTCATCGGGACGGCCGTCCGCTTCGCCTCCGCGCCGGACATCGCTGGGAAGGCGTAGCCGGCCGCCCCGCCCATCTGGACGGTCACGGCCCGGGCGTAGCGTTCGAGTGTCAAGGCGTCCGCGAGGCGCGGAAAGAGGACGACGTTGTGGTAGATGTCCGCCAGGGCTGCCGGCGTCGACGAGACGCCGTAGATCGCGAACGTGTCCATCTGGAGCTCTGGAAATGCCCGGCCCATCCCATCGGCATCGATGACCGGCAAGCCGGTCATGGCGCTGATCGCCATCGGGCGGGTCGAGTTCGCTCCACCGATCTCCCCGGGGATCAGGTGAGTCGCCCGGCGGCCCAGGTGCTCCTCCAGCGCGCGGAGCGCGACCAGCGGCTCATCTCCCCGGTGAATCCGCTCGATCCCAACGGTCGGCGCCCCCATGCCTCCGACTGAGACGACCAGCGCGTCGTCCGGCACTTCATCGAGGCTTACGACCGGGATACGCGCCCCCTCACGGAGCAGCCGCCGCACGTGCAGCTTGCCGTAGTACGGGTTCCCGCCACCGCCCGTGCCGAGGATGCCAGCCCCGATGGCGATATGTTCCAGCCGCTCTTCGTCCACGTACCACACGCCTACACTCCTCGCAGATTACCGACTGCCTTCACCCGGATGCGTACCGCGGTCGATGGCAGGTACGCCAGCGGGATCTCGTCCACCTCGACGACGCTCACCGTTGCTGGATCAGCCCCCGCCTCCACCGCCAGCCGCTCGGCCTCGGCCTTCGCCTCGGCCAGCACCGCGTCACGGCTCCTGCCCTCGAGCGAGAACACCCGGTCGACCTCGCCGCTCACCTGGGCGATGGCCGCGCCGATGGCGTTCGCGACCTCTGCATATGGCGGCCGGACGACGACCGATGCTCCCTCGATCTCGTCCGGCACCAGCACGCTGCCACCGCCGACCACCACCACTGGCACCGGATCCGGTGAGGTCTTGAGCGCGTCTACCAGCTCGGACAGCCGGCCATCGATGACCGACAGCGCCCGCTGCACCAGATCCACCGGGAGGCTGCGGGCGCGCGCTGGATCGCCGAAGCTGGCTCGGCCCGCGGCAACGGCGATGTCGCTCGCGGTCAGCGTTCGGCCGCCGAAGATGAGCGCCTCTTCGGTCAAGCGGTAGCCGACGCTCTGCGGCCCGACCCGCCCGCCGTCGGCGGTGACGAGGCTCCCGCCGCCCAGCCCGACGCTCACCACGTCCGGCATGCGGAAGTTGGTACGCACGCCGCCGACCTCGACCTCGAACGAGGCTTCCCGCGGGAAGCCGTTCACCAGCACCCCGCCGTCAGTCGTGGTGCCACCGACATCGAGCACGACTGCGTCGGCGATCCCGCTGAGCGCCGCCGCACCGCGCATGCTGTTGGTGGGACCCGAGGCGAACGTCAACACCGGGTAGCGCGCCGCGAACCCGGCGGCCATCAGCGTGCCGTCGTTCTGGCTCAGGTAAAGGGGTGCTTCGATGCCCAGCTCGGCCAGCGCGCGCGTGAAGGCGCTGATCGTCCGGCGGGCGAGCGTGTTGAGGCAGGCATTGAGCGCGGCCGCGTTCTCCCGCTCCAGCAGCCCCAACCGGCCGATCTCGTGCGATAGCGTCAGGTGTACGCCCGGTAGCGCCTCCCTGAGCCAGGCTCCGATCGCGCGCTCGTGGTCGGGCACCGCCGGGGAGAAGACAGCGCTCACCGCGACAGTATCGATTCCCTCCGCGCGCAGCTCGGCGATGAGCTGATCGACCGCCGCACGGTCGAGCGGGGCGATCTCCCGGCCGTCGAACTGGTGGCCGCCGGGCAGGAGCCGGACGAGTCCGGCGACGGCCTCGCGCAACTCGTCGGGCCAGTCGGTCAGTGGCGGGATGGCCTGGGTGGCCGGCAGCCCCAGCCGGACGGCCGCGATCCGGTCGAGCTCGCGGCGCTGGACCACCGCGTTGGTGAAGTGCGTGGTCCCGATCATCACCGCGCCGATATCGCGAGGGGCCACGTCCGTACCGGACAGCACAGCCTGCAGAGCGGCTCTGATCCCATCGGTCACGTTCGGGGTCGTCGGGCGCTTGGCCCAACTGATGACCTCGCGCCCCTCGAGCAGCACCGCGTCGGTATTTGTCCCGCCGACGTCGATCCCGATGCGCACGCGCCCTCCTTTCGAGCAGCACCACCGCTCCCCGCCGCGCAGGCGGAGCGACAGGCGTACTGTACCGCGCCTCCGGCCTCCGGAGAGGCCCAGCCCGCTTCACGACTGGTCGATCATCGAAGCCGCCACGCCCCGCATCGGAGCAGGGCCGCATCTGGTAGACTGCTGCAATACACCGGCCACGGGCCAGAGGCGAGGCACGCACGCCAACGCTGTCGTCCTGGTCGGGCGGAGAGCCGCCAGCCCCGGTTGCCGGCTGGCCCCTCTCCATGAGTCGCGCATCTCTACGGAGAGGAGGCCTCGCATGGGCGCGACTAACGGCGGCCACCCCGCGGCGACTGCGAAAGCGCCGGCACTCGACCTGCGCGCGTTTCTCCTGCACGTCGCCTGGCTCTCTATCCTCCTGGGGCTGACGATGGAGGTGATCCTCCTCGTTCTCGCCGCCGCCTTCGGCGAGGGCACCACGGCTCGGTCCTTCGCGGTGAAACTCGTCCAGCAGATCGCGTGGTCATTCTTCGTCTGCACGGGGCTTGCCGTGGGGTTAGCCGTCGCGAAGACGGGTATCCCGGCCGGAAAGTTCACCGGCTTCTTCATCGCGCCGGCAGCCTTCGCTGTTGCCCGCACGCTCCACAAGAGCGTGGCACAGGCGCTGGCGATTGCCAGCGCGGTCCCGGCCACACCCTCACCGTTCTTGCTCGCCGCGGTCAAGGGGATCGAGTACGGCATACTCGGCTTGGCTATCGCCAGGATCCAGAAGTGGGAGCACGGCCGGATCAGCCATTATGTCGCCACTGGTTTCCTCGTGGGTCTGGTGTTCGGCGGTTTTGTGCTCGTGCTGATCCTGCAGACCGCCGAGGGCATGTCGGCGATCGACCTGTTCACGCGGGGGGTCAACGAGCTGGTATTCCCGGTCGGCTGCTCGGTGGTGGTCTATGCTGCCGAGGCGCTGGGCAGGCGAGCAGCCAGGTGAAGGCAGCCGAACGATCGATTGCCGGCGCGTCCCTCTCGTGTTTAGATAGGGAACGGCGACACGCCCGGAGAACTCGCCGGCCCCGGCCATCGCCCGGGTGGAATCGACCGGAAGGACCGTCCGAGCCGGTAGCGTGAAGGAGTGACTGCGTGAGCGCGGCCAGAACCGGACAAGTCGTCGCCGTGTGCTCGAGCCCGACCGGTGGCGTGCCGAAGTATCCCCAGTTGCAGGTCGAGGTCGGCCCGCACGGTATCGACGGGGATTACCACGCCGGGCCATACAACCGGCACAAGAAGAAGGGTGAGCCGGAGCCGAACCGGCGCCAGCTCACTATCGTCGCCCAGGAAGTGCTGGACGAGATGAACCTGCTCCTGGATATCCAGCTCAAGCCTGGCGACCTGGCCGAGAACGTGCTGGTATGGGGGCTGGGCGACCTGAGCGATCTCCAGCCCGGCGACCGGCTGCGGCTCGGGCCGGTGCTCGTCGAGGTCACGGCGCAGAACCAGCCATGCAAGACGGTCGCGGTCTACCACCCGCTTCTGGTCAAGCACCTCTACGGACGTCGCGGGGTCACGGCCGTCGTCCTGGAGCCGGGCACGCTGCGGCCGGGCGACCCGGTGACACTGCTGCGGGCTACAGCCGCGCCGGCAGGCGATGGCTAGTGGCGGAACAACGAGGAAGGATCGCGCGATGAACAGCCGGAGCCCGGTGACCGAGCTGGAGCTCGGAGGGATCCACCACGTCACGGCAGTCACCGGTCGGGCAGCCGAGAACGTCCGCTTCTACACTCGCGTCCTGGGGATGCGCCTGGTCAAGAAGACCGTCAACCAGGACGACGTGTCCGCCTACCACCTGTTCTACGGGGACGAGACCGGCAGCCCCGGCACTGAGGTCACCTTCTTCGACTGGCCCGACGCTGGCCCGCATCGCCCCGGGGCGGGCGAGGTGGCGACCATCGCGCTCGGCGTGCCTGGCCGCCCCGCGCTGCAGTACTGGACGGACCGTCTCGACAGGGCAGGCATCGACCATCAGGGCATAGAGGAGTACGGCGGCCGCGGCATGATCCGCTTCACCGACCCCGAGGGCCAGCGGCTTGCGTTGATTGACGCCAGCGATTGGCCCGGTGGCTCGCCCTGGCGCGAGAGCCCGGTTCCGGCCGAGTTCGCCATCCGCGGCATCGCCTTCGTCGCCCTGGTGGTGCGCGACCTCGGCCCTACCGAGGCAGTGCTCCGCGACGTGCTCGGATTCCGCTGGGCAGCGGAGCTCGCGCTCGATGGGCACCGGCGTGTCGTCTTCGAGACAGGGCCGGGTGGCCCAGGCGCCGAGGTCCACGTCGAGGTCAGGCCGGAGTTGCCGCGTGCTCGCACCGGCATCGGTGGGGTACACCACGTCGCCTTCCGCACTCCGACGGACGAGCAGCATCGCCAGTGGCACGAGCGCGTGGCAGCGGCTGGGCTTACGGTGACGCCGGTAATCGACCGCTACTACTTCCGCTCGCTCTACTTCCGCGAGCCGGGCGGCGTGCTCTTCGAGATCGCCACTGACGGACCGGGCTTCGCCGTCGATGAGGACCCGGCGCACCTCGGCGAGCGACTCGCGTTGCCACCCTTCCTCGAGCCGTACCGCGCGCAGATCGAGGCAGGTCTGCGACCGCTGGTGCCGGCGGAAGAGGGGCATTGACCACCCCCACACTGAGATCCAGAGAAAACAGAGGCCCCGCATCACAGCGGGGCCTCGTGCTCTTCGCCGGACAGTTAGGGCAGGTACTCGCTACTTGAGCCCGTCGCGATAGCGCTGCGCCACCGCGTCCCAGTTGACCACGTTCCACCAGTTGGCGATGTACTCAGGCCGCCGGTTCTGGTACTTGAGGTAGTAGGCATGCTCCCACACGTCCAGTCCCATCACCGGATAGAGCCCGTCCATGTACGGGCTGTCCTGGTTGGGCCGGGTGACGATCTCGAGTCGCCCGTTGTTCAGCACCACCCAGGCCCAGCCGCTGCCGAAGACCCCCGCGGCCGCAGCCGAGAACTGCTCCTTGAAGGTCGCGAAGCTGCCGAACGTCTGATTGATCGCCTCCGCCAGCTCGCCGCTGGGCTCGCCACCGGCGTTCGGGCCCATGATGGTCCAGAAGATGCTGTGGTTCGCATGACCACCGCCGTTGTTGCGCACGGCAGTACGGATGTCCTCCGGCACCTGGTTGATGTTGCGCAGCAGATCCTCGATGCTCCGGTTCTGGAGCTCGGGGTGCTTTTCGAGCGCGGCGTTAAGGTTACGCACATAGGCACCGTGATGGCCCGAGTGATGAATCTCCATCGTCCTGGCGTCGATGTGCGGCTCAAGCGCGTCGTACGGATACGGCAACGGGGGAAGCTCGAACGCCATGGTTCCCTCCCTTTCCTGCTGATTCCGCTCCCAGCACAACTGTACACGAGTCGCCGCAGACGCGTTGCGCCAGGATGCACCGACAGTCCGGTCGCATTATCGCATAGCCCGGTACCGATTGGCCAACTGCGCGGCCCGCCCGAGAGTCCAGCCGTGTCGACCGCCTCGTTAGAGGATCTCTCGGCATCGCGACAACCGCCGTAGCGCCGGCCGCCCTGGCACATCCCGGAGTAGCAGGCTAGGATCAAAGACCAGACTGCCAGCGGCTCGCCCCGTGTCGCGCTTGGGTCGCTCAGGCAGACGAGCCCTGAGCGGTTCGTGCCGGGTCGTTCGGCCCGGCCAACCCCGAGGAGAGCCGGTGACCGCGACCGATTTTCACGCGTCGTTCGATCCAGCAGGCGATACCCGCTCCTGGCCGCTCACGGTCGCGGCGACGGCGATCGCTCGGCCAGTGCTCGATCTCCTCACCGGCCCACAGCGCGCCGCCCGCGTCCACAGCGCCTACTCGCAGGCGGCAAACCTCGAAGTCGGTGGGCAATTCGTGACGTTGACCGCCGCCACTTCCTCCTGGGTTCCCAACGGGCTGGTACTCTCCTGTACCCGAGGTGAGCGCACCCTGCTAGGTCTCCGTCCGGGGCAGCACGCCTGGATCGGTAAGGGAGAGATTCGCTTTCCCGATGCCGCGCTGCGCATCACCGGCCAGTCAGCCGACCTCTGGGAGCCATCGCTCGCGCGGAATCTGGATCTCGTCTCGCTGGCCGCGCTCGCGGCAGGCTTCCGATACCTCGCGGCAGTCTTGCCGCCAGAGGAGGAATACGGCAGCGGCTTCGGCCAGGGCACGAGCGCGATCCGGAACGATCTCCTCGCCCCCTTCGCCGAGGCCATCCGAGGCGCCCTGGATATTCTCGTCGACGGCCTGGCCCGCCGTGACCGCGCGGCCGTCCTGGCGGCCACGCGCCGGCTGGCCGGGCTCGGGCCCGGGTCGACTCCGGCGGGAGACGACATTCTGGTCGGCGCCTGCGCCGCGCTGACCCTGCTCGCCAGCGCCGAAGAGCCACGCCTGCGGAACGATGCCGTGGCCCTCCTCGAGCTGCGGCGGCGCATCTCCGAGACCGCCGCCGCGCAGACGACCGCGCTCAGCGCCGCCTGGCTCACGCATGCCGGGAGAGGCGAGTTCTCGCTGCCGCTCCTCCGGCTCGGGCAGGCGCTCGCTTCGAGCGACAAGCCGGCGATCTTAGCTGCCGCGGACACGCTGGTGCGCCTGGGAGCGAGCTCCGGACGCTGCACCCTTCGCGGCCTGCTCACCGCCGGGCAGGCGCTCATCCGGCGGTATACTGCGGGTGCGTGAGGAAGGACTCGGATGGTCGTCGTCGCTGAAGTCCGGCCTGGAACCTATCATGACTCCGTCACCCTGATGGCGGTTTCGGCCGCGCTCAACCAGTTGCCCGGCGTCACCGGCGCCGCTCTGGTGATGGGCACCAGCCTGAACCGCGAGCTGCTAGCCGAGAGTGGCCTGTCGACGCCGGAGGTCGAAGCGGCCGGCCCCAATGACCTGGTCATCGTCGTCCAGGCGACCGACGAGTCGACCGCGCGGGGCGCGCTGGCCGAGGCAGCCCGGCGACTGGCCGAAATCGGTGCCACGCCGGTCAGCCAGGTCGAGGAGCGCCCGCGATCGCTCCGCTCGGCGCTGCGGCGCGCTCCGGAGGCGAACCTGACACTGGTCTCCGTCCCTGGGCCGTTCGCCCCGATCGAGGCCGAAGAGGCGCTACGGGCCGGCCACCACGTCTTCCTCTTCAGCGACAACGTGCCGCTCGCCGAAGAGATCCGGCTCAAGCGCCTGGCCACCGAGCTGGGCCTACTCCTGATGGGGCCGGACTGCGGCACCGCGCTGATCAACGGCGTCGGCCTCGGCTTCGCCAACGTCGTTCGCCGCGGGCCGATCGGCCTGATCGCCGCCTCGGGCACCGGCTTGCAGCACGTCACCTGCCTGATCGACCAGCTCGGCGGCGGCATCAGCCACGGTATCGGCACCGGCGGCCGTGATCTGAGCGCCCCGGTCGGCGGCCTGACGACGCTGGCCGCGATCGAGGCACTCGGTGCTGACCCCGCGACCGAGGTGCTGGTCTTGATCTCGAAGCCCCCGGATCCGGCGATCGCCGACCGCGTCCTGGCAGCAGCGACGGCCCAGGGCAAGCCAGTCGTGGCCGCCTTCCTCGGAGCCGAGCTGCCGTCCCGGCCGGGCGTTACCTGCGTGCCGACGCTGGCCGAGGCAGCGCGGCACGCGGTCGCGCTCGCGACTAGCCGGCCGGCTGAGACCGTTCGGTTTGACGAGGCGGTCGACGAGACAGCGCTCGCCCGCGCTCGTGCCGGCCTGACTCCGACGCAGCGCTTCGCGCGCGGGCTCTTCTCCGGCGGCACGCTCTGCGAGGAGGCGATCTGGGTGCTCTCGCCGGTGTTGGGGCCGATCTGGTCGAATGTCCCGCTGGAGCCGGGATACCGGCTTCCCGACCCGCGCCGGAGCCGGGAGCACACGCTGCTCGATCTGGGCGCCGACGAGCTGACGGTCGGTCGACCGCACCCCATGATCGACCCCACGCTGCGCATCGAGCGGCTGATGGAGGAGGCCGCCGACCCCGCCACCGCCTGTATCCTGCTCGACGTGGTGCTGGGTTACGGGGCTCACCCCGACCCGGCGGGTACGCTCGCCCCGGCGCTGGAGGTAGCGCGCTCCCGGGCCGCCGCAGATGGCCGCGCGCTCCCGATCGTGGTCTCGCTGGTCGGGACCGAGCGCGACCCACAGCGGCTCTCGGCCCAGCGAGCGAAGCTCGAGGCAGCGGGGGCGCTGGTGAGCACGAGCAACGTCATCGCGGCTCAGCTTGCCGGCCGCATCGTGGCCGGAGCCCGTAGACCGACCCATCGCGGCGTGGAGGGAGATAAATCGTGAAGGGGGCACAGCTATGATGAAGCGCCCGCCTCAAGGCGAGCGACCCGCGACGGGCCGCCGACGGCGCGAGGGGCGGCTCAAAGCGGCCGAGCGCCACCGCCGCCAGCAGCGCATGGCGCGGGCCATCATCGCCACGGCAGCGGTTCTGGTGCTGGCTGGCCTCGGCGTTGGTGCTTATGTCTACGTGCAGGGCCAGCGTGAACGGCAGCCGCCGGAAGGCGTCGTCTCGTTCACGAACCTCTCGCGCGACCACACCCAGGGAGAGGTCACCTACGACCAGGTGCCGCCGGTAGGTGGACCGCACTCACCGATCTGGCAGAACTGCGGGTTCTACAGCCAGCCGGTCGCCAACGAGACTGCCGTGCACTCGCTCGAGCACGGCGCGGTCTGGATCACCTACCGGCCAGACCTGCCGGCCGACCAGGTGGAGCGACTGCGCCAGATCGCCGAGAGCCAGACGTTCATCCTAGTGAGCCCCTACCCTGACCTGCCCACGCCGGTCGTCGCCTCCGCCTGGGGTAAGCAGGTCCGGCTCGAATCGGCGAACGATCCGAGACTCGAGCAGTTCATCCGGGCCTTCCGGCTCGGGCCGCAGACACCCGAGCGCGGCGCCCGGTGCGACGGCGGCACTTCGGCGACGGTTCCGGCGCCCTGATTGACCCGGCCTAGCCGCGCAGTCACGCTGGGTCCGGGAGCGACCACCTCGAGGTGCGGAGGGAGCCGAGCGATGGGTCTGGAGGGAATCGGCCCCATCAGGGCACTGCTGAGCGAGGGGATCCGTCCGATCAACGTCGGGCTCGACCTCTTCGCGGATGCGCTGGCCCAGCAGGGGGTCGAGGCGGTGCGGGTTGCCTGGCGGCCGCCGCTGGTCGAGCCCCTGCCGGAGGCGCTGCCGCTCTTCAATGACCCGGGCATCGCCGCTGCTAACCAGGAAGCCGTGCGGCGAATGATGGGCGCGCAGCCGGTGCTGGTCGACGTCGCTCGGGCCGGCGACGTGCTGCCGGGCATGACGGCGCGCACCTTTTTGCATGCTGGCCCGCCCATCGACTGGGCCCACGCCTCGGGGCCGCTCCGCGGCGCGCTGATCGGCGCCATGCTGTACGAGGGGCTGGCCTCTTCTCCCGAGGAGGCGATCCGCCTGGCCGAGCGAGGCGAGATCGAGCTGGCTCCCTGCCACGAGCGACAGGCGGTGGGCCCGATGGCCGGCGTCATCTCCCCCTCGATGCCGGTCATGGTGGTGGAGAACGCCCAGGGAGGCAACCGGGCCTACAGTACCTTCAACGAGGGGCTCGGCAAGGTGCTCCGCTACGGAGCCTACGGCGACGACGTGATCGAGCGGCTTCGCTGGATCGAGCGGGTGCTGGCGCCGCTCGTGAAGGCGGCGCTGGCACGCTCGGAGGGGATCGACGTGCGCCAGCTCATCGCCCAGGCAGTGCAGATGGGCGACGAGTGCCACAACCGGAACAAGGCCGGCACCTCGCTCTTCTACCGCGAGCTCGCGCCGCATCTGCTCGAGACCGGGGCGCCGCCGGCCGAGATCGCTGCCGTCCTGCGCTTCATCCACGGCAACGACCACTTCTTCCTGAACCTGGCCATGGCAGCCGCCAAGACCATGGCCGATGCGGCCCACGGGGTCGAGCGCAGCACCGTCGTGACCACGCTCGCGCGCAACGGCACCGAGTTCGGGATCCGGGTCAGCGGGCTGGGAGACCGCTGGTTCACTGGACCGGCCGAGACGCCCGCCGGCCTCTTCTTCCCCGGCTACGGCTCCGCCGACGCGAACCCCGATATCGGTGACAGCGCCATCACCGAGACGGTAGGGCTGGGCGGCTTCGCGCTCGCCGGCGCCCCGGCGATCGTCCAGTTCATCGGCGGCTCGCCGTCCGACGCGCTGCGGGCCACGCTCGACATGTACGAGATTACCGTGGCCGAGCACGAGCTCTTCCGTATCGCCGCGCTCAACTTCCGTGGCACCCCGACGGGTATCGACGTGCGGGCCGTCGTCCGCACCGGCATCCTGCCGGTCATCGACACCGGCATCGCCCACCGGGAGCCGGGGATCGGCCAGGTGGGCGCTGGCATCGTCCGGCCTCCGGCCGTCTGCTTCACGCAGGCCCTGCGGGCGATCGAGGAGGCTTTCCTGGCAACGTAGGCCGGCGCGGGCTGCGCGGTATCGCGCGTGGACGGTTCAGCGCGCGGTGGGAGAGCGGCTCGGGGCGTCCGAGCACGTCGGCTCTCGAGCAGCGCCTGCTTAGTCGATCCGGCGCGCCCGGGCCTGGTAGCCGGCTATGTTCCGGGGTTCCGCCTCGTCGCTCAGCCTTCCGGCAGGCCATGCTCGGCCAAATGGAGCACGGCATCGAGCAGAACCTGCGTGCCGAACACGATGTCGTCCGGTGGCGTCCACTCCTGGCGGCTGTGGCTGATCCCCTCGCGGCTCGGCACTAGAACCATGCCGGACGGGCAGATCCGGGCTATCTGCATCGCATCGTGCCCCGCGCCGGAGACCATCCGAAGCGCTGGCAACCCTCTCGCCCGCGCGCAGCGCTCAAGCAGCGCGGCGAGAGCCGGGTGCAAGGCGACCGGCGCCTCGTCGGTCAGCGTCTGAACCGATCGCTCCAGCCCGCGCCGGCGGGCGATCTCCTCGATCTCCCGCCGCAGCGCCTCTACCACGCTCGCCTTCGTCTCCCGATCGCTGCTGCGAACGTCGATACCCAGCTCGGCTCGTCCCGGTACCACGTTGATCGCTCCCGGCTCGATCCGGATCGTACCCACGGTACCGACCACCCCAGGAGCATCCCGCGCCAGGCGCTCGACCGCGAGGATAACCTCGGCCGCGCCGGCCAGCGCGTCCCTCCGGAGCGGCATCGGCGTAGCTCCGGAGTGATCGGCCCGGCCCACGAGCTCTAACCGCAGCCTTGTTGGAGCGGCGATCGCTTCGACGATCCCCAGCCGAACCCCCGTCTCCTCCAGCACTCGTCCCTGCTCGATGTGCAGCTCGAGATAGGCGGTGTAGTCGCCGGGCTGCCGTCTGGCCGTCGCCAACCGGTCTGGCTGGAGCCCGACCAGCTCCAGCACCTGGCGCAGCGTGAGCCCGCGGGCATCGCGGAGCCCCAGGATCTCCTCCGGCTCCACCGTCCCAGCGACGAGCGCGCTGCCGAGCGTGCCCCGCCCGAAGCGGCTCGACTCCTCGCAGGCGAACGAGACCACCTCGACCGGCCGGCGCGGCACCACGCCGTGCTGGCGTATGGCCGCGACCACCTCGAGCGCAGCCACCACCCCGGCCGCGCCGTCGAACCGCCCGCCACCAGGCACGGTGTCCAGGTGGGAGCCGACCAGCACCGGGGGTAGGGCGGGCTCGCGGGCGACCGGTAGGCGGCCGAAGACGTTGCCGAAGGCGTCTACTCGCGGCTCCAGTCCCAGGCTGCGCAGGCGGTGGAGCAGCACCTGGCGTGCCTGCCGGTCGGCGCGGCTGAAGGCGAGCCGGTTGATCCCTCCGTCCGGGCTGTAGCCGATGCGGGCGAACGCCCGTAGCTCGGAGAGGATCCGCTGGCGATCGACGCTCGGTGCGAGCTCACGTACCGCGCTCATGGGCTAACTGTAGCCGATCGGGGCCGTGCTGAGTAGCGCAAACGCCGTGCCGCAGGCACCACCGGCAACCGAGCGGCCGATCGGCCTTCGGATCAGAGCGAGCAGTCTAGGGGTGAGCCGCGCGGAAGAGGATGACGGCGTCGCGGCCGTCCAGCTCGCTGAGCAGCACCTGGACCTGATCGCCCGGCTCGACGGTGAGCGTCTGACCCACGATATCGGCACAGATCGGGAGCTCCCGGCCGCCCCGGTCGATCAGGACGGCCAGGGCGATCCGGGCCGGCCTGCCGAGGTCGAGCAGCTCGTCGAGCGCGGCGCGCACCGTGCGGCCAGTGAAGAGCACGTCGTCGACCAGGACCACTGTGCGCCCCTCGAGCGGGAAGGCGATCTCCGTCTGCCCGACGATCGGCTGCTCGCTGAGGCTGTCGAAATCGTCGCGGTACAGCGTGATGTCGAGCGACCCGACCGGCACCTCGCGGCCGAGCCGCTCGGCGAGGAGCTGGCTCAGGCGTCGCGCGAGCAGATCACCGCGCCGCTTGATCCCGACGAGCACCAGCCCTGGAGCGTCGCCGAAGCGCTCGGCGATCGCATCAGCCAGCCGCTGGGAAATCCTGGCCAGCCCCTCCGCCGCGAAGACTTCCTCGCCGGTCATCTCCCCAGCAGGGCCGCTCCGCGCCTGTTCCTCGAGCACCACGCTTATGCCTCCGCGCGGGCAAGCGATCGGGTAATCGGCGCGCCGCCACCGCTTCGCCGCGTCGACGCCCCGATCTTACGCGGGCGCGGCGAGCTCGTCCAGCGACCTCGTACGGTGCGTTCGCGAAGCGGCCGCTCGTTGGCGAAGCTGGCCGTACTCCCTCAGGCAGCCATGCGCAGCACGGGCTTGACGACGCGTCCCTCCTCCGAGTCGGCGGCTGCCTGGTTGATCTCGTCGAGGCTGTAGATACGCATGAGGCGGTCGATAGGAAACGTTCCCTGGCGGTACAGCTCGACGAGCTGGGGAATAAACAGGTCCGGCACGCTATCACCCTCGATGATGCCGCGGACCGTGCGGCCGAACAGGATCGTATTCATGTCCAGGCTAGTCTCCGTGCCCATCGGCGCAGCACCGATCAAGCCGCAGACCCCGAGCTGGTTCAAACAGTCGACCGCCTGCCGGAAGACGCGTGGGGAGGCGGTGGTCTCGATGCTATAGTCGGCACCACCGCCGGTAAGCTCGCGGATAGCCTGGACGACCTCTGTTTCCTGAGCATTGATGACGTGCGTGGCCCCCAGCTCCCGAGCGAGTTCCAGTCGCTGAGGTCTGATATCGACCCCGATGATCGTGGTACAACCCGACAACCGGGCAGCCATCACTGCGCTCAGCCCGACGGTGCCGGTTCCGAAAACGACGATGCTGCTTCCCGCCTCGGGGTGTAGGGAGTTGAAGACACCCCCCGCACCGGTCTGGATCCCACAACCCAGCGGACCGAGGTACTCCAGCGGCACGTCTTCGGGAACCGGAACCACGTTGCGCTCATGCGCAATGCTGTAGGTGGCGAACGAGGATTGTCCGAAGAAGTACGCGTGGATCGGCTGGCCGTCACCACGCGCAGGCGAGGAGCCGTCCGGCCGCGAACCACCGAAGTTCAAGCGGTAGAGATCGAGACAGTAGGACGGACGTCCGCGCAAGCAGTTCCGGCATCGGCCGCAGGAGAGGAAGGTAAGAACCACGTGATCCCCGGGCTTGACCTTGGTCACGCGGCTCCCGACAGCCTCTACCACACCGGCTCCTTCATGGCCGAGAATCGCCGGCAATGGCACCGGATACCACTGGTCCCGGACGATCAGGTCGGTGTGGCAGATGCCGGCGGCCACCACCTTCACCAGAACCTCGTCTTCCCGCGGCTCCCCCAGCTCCACCTCGCGCACGACGAACGGCCCGTGCTTCTGCTCGACGACTGCTGCCCTGGCGTAGACCATGGCACTCACCTCCTGCTAGAGCTTCTGGCACTGGTACCTGGCCGTATTATCGTGCCGACCTCCACGGCCGATCAAGGCTTCAGCCGTCGGTGGGAAGACCGCGGCTCGGGCGAAGCCGCATACCCGGCGGGCGCGCGAGCAGGACGAGGCCGGCGAACAGGAGCCCGGCCCCGGCGAGCCCGAGCGCCGTCAGCCGCTCGCCGAGCAGGAGCAGGCCCAGGCTGGCAGCCGTCAGCGGCTCGGCCAGCGACAGCGTCGCCGCAGTCGTCACCGGCGTACCCTGGAGCCCGCGACCGAACAGAAGGTAGGCGAGTGCTGTGGCCACCAGGCCTAGGTGCAGGGCCACGGCCATCCCGCGCGGCTGGAGAAGCCAGGTCAGATCCGAGGTCACCACTGCGGGCAGGAGCAGGAGCGCGCCACCGCTGAAGGCAAGCCCCATGATCGCCGCTGGCGGTCGCCCAGCATCCATCAGCGCCTTGCTGGCGACCGCAAAGGTCGCGTAGGCTGCACCTGCTCCGAGATTGAGGACGACCCCGCGGGGATCGACACCGACCTCCTGTCCCGGCAGAACCAGCAGGGCTGCGCCGGCCACTGTCAGCGCCGTCGCCATGCCCCAGCCCGGCTCGGGGCGCTCGCGGCGGGCCAGCAGGCCGAGCAGCCCAGCGAATGCCGGCGAGCTCCCGATGGTCACGATGGTGCCCAGGGCCACACCGGTGCGGGCGACACCGGAGAAGAAGCAGATCTGGTATGCGGCCACGCCAGCCGCGGCCAGGGCGGTTGCAAGGCGTGACCAGCTTCCAGGCCGGCCCAGCCCGCCACGGAGCAGGGCGAGCACCAGCAACGCAAGGCCGCCGATCAGAACGCGCACGCCCCCGACCGCAGCCGGGTCAGCACTACCCGGCGCGAGGGCCTGGGCGGTACCAGTCGTACCCCAGAGCACGGCCGCCGCCAGCACGAGCAGCCGCGCCAGCAGCCGGCGCTCTGCCGGCCGCTCCCGAACCTGCCGGATCTCCTGCTCCCGAATCACCTCAGCCTCGCCCAAGTGCCTGCCGGAGCGCCTGGACAAGATCGCCGTCCTCGCCGGGCAGCACGGTGCGGGCGTCGATCAGCAGGCGCCCGTTCTCGACCCGCGGCATCACCGCCGGCCGGCCGGTCCGCAGTCGTTGCGCGAGCTGGTCGAGAGTGAGGCCATGCGCGCGAGCAACCGCCTCCGGGATCGCCAGGGCCCGGCTCGGGAGCGTCTCGCCAGGCAGTGAGCCGCCCCCAACCGTCGCCTGGCTCTCGACCACTGCCAGGCCAGGCAGATGGCCGAGCTGGGCGACCCAGGACCGGCACCGGGCCTCGAGCTGGTCCAGCGGCGCGCTGATCATTCGCCACACCGGCACCTTGGTCAACGCTTCGTGATAGAGATAGTGCCGCAGGGTCGCGGCGATGCCCGCCAGCGCCGTCTTATCGGCCCGCACGGCTCGTGCCAGCGGGTGCGCGGCCACACGGCTCACCAGCTCCCACTTGCCGGAGATGATGCCGGCCTGTGGCCCACCCAGCAGCTTGTCGCCGGAGAAGCAGACGATGTCGGCTCCGGCTGAGAGCGCCTCCCCCACGGTCGGCTCGTGGGCCAGGCCGAAGGGCGCGGTGTCGAGCAGCGCCCCGCTGCCCAGGTCTTCGATCAGGACGAGGCCACGCTGGTGGGCCAGCTCGGCCAGCTCGGCCAGCGCCGGCTGGGCAGTGAACCCGACGATCCGGAAGTTGCTCCAGTGCACCGAGAGGATAGCCGCCGTCTCCGAGGTGATCGCGGCCGCGTAGTCGCGCACGTAGGTCCGGTTGGTGGTCCCGACCTCCACCAGCCGAGCGCCACTCTGCGCCAGGACCTCCGGGATCCGGAATCCTCCGCCGATCTCGATGGACTGGCTGCGCGAGACGATGACCTCGCGCCCGGCGCAGAGCGCGCTCAGCACCAGCAGCACGGCGGCGGCATTGTTGTTGACGACCAGCGACGACTCGGCCCCGACCAGCAAGCGAAGCAGCCGGCTGATCTCGACCATGCGCCCGCCCCGGCGACCGCTGTCGAGCTCGAGCTCGAGGGGGGTGTAACGCGAGGCAGTCTCGGCCATCGCTTCTGCCGTCTCCGCGCTGACGGGAGCGCGCCCCAGATTCGTGTGGATGATCACGCCGGTCCCATTGATGATCGGTGACAGGCGCGGGCGCTCCAGTTGATCCAGCTCTCGCCTGACCGCGTCGATGATCTGGTCCGGATGGACCTCTGCCGAGCCACTCAACATCGCGGTGCGAACGCGGCCGACGACCTGCTGGGCGACCTGCGTCACCACCTCGTTGGGGAATCGCTCCAGATAGCCTTCCAGCTCAGGATAGGCCAAGATCGCGCTGATGGACGGGATCTGGCGGAGACGCTGCTGCCGCTCTGGCTCAGGCTCAGCCAGGGACGATGTCCCGGGAACGTGCTCAGCCATCCCTGAATGCCCCTTCGATCACGACCGCGATACTGGATCCACGCTTGCCTGACCCGCGAGGATAGCGTACCGCGATTGGAGCGAGGATGGTTCCCTCGCTATCTAGAAGGTAGAGGGCCGATCGGGGGCCGAAGACAGAAAGCAAGGGAGGACGGCTCGCACCGTCCTCCAGGTCGGGGAGAGAGGATTTGAACCTCCGACCTCCGCGTCCCGAACGCGGCGCGCTAACCGGGCTGCGCCACTCCCCGTCGACGCATGAGTATACCACGCTCTCCTGAAGGCGAACAATGATCGCGATCGCCAGCCCGCGGAGCAGCGCGTATACTCGTAGCCCAACCCGTTCACACCTGATATCCGGCCTTTCCCCGGACAAACAGCAACGCGGAAACGGAGGCAGTCAGCCATGATGACGGTCATCACCGAGGTTACGATTGAACCGGGTCAGGAGACACAGTGGGATCGAGCCTTCCAGGAGCGGATCGACGACGTGCGCAACCAACCGGGCTGGATCGAGGTTCAGCTCCTGATCCCGGTCGATGCGCCGAACCAGCGCGTCGTCGTCGGCACCTGGCGCTCCCGCGTCGACTGGGAGGCCTGGCACGAGACGGAGGTGTTCAAGAAGACGAAAGAGATCATGGACGCGGTCGAGCAGCAGAAGGGCGAAGACCGCTGGTTCGAAGTCGTGACACGGCAGAGCGCTGAGGGGGCGAGCTCCAAGCAGGACCTTTGACATGCCCTCCGCTCGGCGACGGACCAGGTACCGGCCAGGCTCTGAAGGAGCGGTAAGGGCGAAAGTTCACTCGCCCCTACAGATCAATTGCCCCAGGCGGCATACACGCAGGCGAAGTTCGGCATTCAGTCCCTTCGCGAGCACGCGCGGTGCCCCTCAGAGACTGTGCGCTCAGCCACGGCCTGCGAACGGGGCACGCCGGCCGGCGCCCGCTACAGGTACTCGGCGAACCAGCGCAGGATATGCTGGAGTCGCTCGACCCGGTGCTTAGGCTTGCCCGACCGCGAGAGCCCGTGGCTCTCGTCCGGGAAGCGCACGAACTCCACCGTGCGGCCCAGCTTCTTGAGCCAGACGTAGAGCTGCTCGGCCTGCTCGATGGGACAGCGGTAGTCCTGCTCGCTGTGCAGGATCAGGAGCGGCGTCTTCATCTGCGGCGCGTAGGTGAGCGGCGAGAGCCGCCGGTAGAGCTCCGGCTGCTCCCAGGGCGTACCACCGATCTCGTGCTCGCCGAAGTGGAAACCGATGTCGCTGGTTCCGTAGAAGCTCGCCAGGTTGGAGACGCAGCGCTGGGTCACCGCTGCCTTGAACCGGTCGGTATGGCCGATCACCCAGTTGGTCATGAAGCCGCCGTAGGAGCCGCCGGTGACGCCGAGCCGGCTCGGATCGATGTAGCCACGCTCGATCACCGCATCGACCGCTCCCATCAGGTCGGGCATGTCAGCCTCGCCCCAGGCACCGCGCGTGCAGGAGAGGAACTGCTGCCCGTAGCCCTGGCTCCCGCGGGGGTTTGTGTACAGGACGGCGTAGCCTTGCGCGGCCAGGAGCTGGAACTCGTGGAAGTAGACGTTCCCGTACATCGCGTGTGGCCCGCCGTGGATCTCCAGCACGAGCGGGTAGCGGACGCCCTCGCGGAATCCGATCGGCTTCATGATCCAGGCGTGGATCGGCCGGCGGTCTTCGCTCGCGCTCGGCAGCCAGACCTCCTCCGGCTCCGAGAGCTCGACCGTCGCGAAGAACTCCTCGTTCACCCGCGTCAATCTGCGCTCGCCCGAGCCATCCGCCGAGCAGACGATCACGTCGCAGGGATTCAGCGGCTCTGAGACGGTGCAGGCGATGAGCGAGCCGTCCGCACTGAGGCTAAAGTCGACTACCCGGCGCCGGCCGCCGACGACGAGCTGCGGCTCTCCCCCGCCGGCCGGGATCCGGTAGAGATGCACGTTGCCCTGGTCGCTGACCTGCGTGTAGATCCATCGCCCGTCCGGCGCCCAGATCGGCCCTGGCTTCGAGCTCGCCGCCGTGTCGGTCAGCACCTCGTCTTCCACCGAGCGGTCGAGCGCGGAAGTGAGGCTCGCCGGCTCCCCGCCACCGGCGGCAACCGCCCAGAGCTGGTGATTGCGCGACGAGCCAGCAAAGGGCTCGCGATGCCCGGTGAAGGCCAGGACGGTGCCGTCCGGCGACCAAACCGGCTTGAAGAAGTAGGCGGCGTCGCCAGTCGCCACCGGGCGCGGCTCCCCGCCGCTCGCCCGCACCGCCCAGATCTCGCTCACGGTGTTGTACTCGCGGTCCGGCGTCCGGTTGGAGACGAAGGCGATCTCGTGGCCGCTCGGCGACCAGGCCGGCCAGCTCTCGTCGAAGTCGCCGGACGTGACCTGCCAGGGCCGACCGCCGTCCACCGGGACGCACCAGATATGCGATCGCTTTTCGTCGAGGAAGCCGGGAGTGCCGTCGGAGCGGTAGCGGATGCGCGTGATGCGGACGACGTCGGTCTCGGGCTCCGGTTCCTTCTCCGGTGGCTCGGCAGTCTCTGCCTTCGTCACCACGGCGAGGGTCGTGCCGTCGGGCGACCAGGCGAAGTGGGTCACCGGCTCCGGGAAGCGGGTGAGCTGCTGGGCCTCACCGCCCCCCAGGCTGATCAGCCAGACCTGATCCTTGCCCGACCGGTTGGAGAGAAACGCTAGCCGGTCGCCGCGGGGCGACCAGCGCGGGAAGCTGTCGCGGGCATCGGCTGTCGTGAAGCGGACCGGCTCGCCGCCGGCCACGTCGACGAGCCAGATCGAGGACCGGTAGTCGTTGCGCTCCCGATCGAGCACCGTGCGGACAAAGGCAACGCGCTGCCCATCCGGCGAGATCTGCGCGTCGCTCACTAGCGCGATCTCGTAGATGTCCTCCGGTGCCAGCCGCCGCTTTCCAGTGCGCTCTTCGGCCATCGCCTTCCCTCTCCCTCGCTCTCGCGCCGCGGACCATGCTAGCACAGCCTGCGCTCGCGAACACTGCGTGCGGAAACGGAGACACGAGAACCGGAGGCAGGGGCGCTGCAGGCCCCGTGCCGCGATGCCCCGCGCAGTCACCGGCGCGAAGCGACGGCCGCGAGGCGGGGTCAGTGCACGGCCTCGTCCAGCCCGCGCTGGCGCAGGACGAGCGCGCGCAGCCGGCCCAGGATCTCCTCGCGCCGCACCTGGTAGCTCTCCTCGTCGATCTCCCCGGCGGCCCGCTGCTCGTCCAGCCGGTTGAGTGCCGCCGCCAGCTCCAGCCGCTCGTCCCCCGGTACCGGTTCGGCCGCAGGCGATCGCTCTTCCGCCTCCGCGCCGGCATCTTCAAGCACTGGCTCTGCCGGGGCACGCCGCTGCCTCAGGAGCTGGTAGGTGAGCACGCTGGCGATGACCAGCCCGATCCCAGCTACGACCGCAGCGATCAGCGGGCCGAGCGGGAGATCGAGCAGCCCGCCGCCAGCGCGCGGGAGCTTCGAGACCTGTACCGTCATCCGATCGCCGACCACTGGCCCGTCGATCGAGAAGACCTGGTACGAGACACCGCTCACCTCGACCGTCCCGCTGTCTAGCAGCGAGCGCGAGCTGAGCTCGTACGTCCCCTCCCGCACCAGCACGCGCAGCGTGCCTGTCGGCATCGCGGTACCGATCGTCAATGTGGCGCGCGTGCCGGAGTAGGGCACGCTGTAGCTGAGGACGACGTTGTGCGTGCCCGGCGGCAGCGGCCCCGTCGTGACCAGGGTGCCGTCCGCCTCGAGCCGCGGCTGGCCGTAGTCGAAACCCGGCTGCGGGCTGATCTCCAGCGCGCCTTCCGGGAGCGGCAGCCGCAGGACGGTGCCGTCCGGCCCTCCGAGGTAGGTGCGGTCGCTCTGGTTGGTTACAATGACGATGTCCATGATGTCGATGGTCTTCAGCTCCGGCGCCGCGCCCGCGACGACCAGGGAGCGCGAGCCGATGCTGGCGACGCTGGGGTCGGTCGTGGTCTCGTAGACCGTGATCTCGGTTTGAGTATCGGGATTCTGGGTGAGCTGGATCATCGAGCTCGAGTACTCGACGCCCTGGTAGGTCACGACGGCGAGGTAGGCCTCGCCATCGGCAACTGGGAGATCGGTGAACGTGAACCGTCCATCGGCGCCGACCGTCGCGGTGTACTCCTGGGCCAGTTCCATCCCGCGGAAGCGCCGCAGCGTGACGGTCAGCCCCTCCACGTCCCCGCCGCCCGCGGTGCCGTTGCGCACGACTCCGCTGATCGAGCCAGTCTCGGCCGCTGCGACCGGCCAGGGCAGCACGCTGAGAGCGAGGAGGAGCAGGATGAGCATCCGACGCATCGACGAGCCGTGTCTCCCTCACGCGACATCGCGGCGCATCCGGGCCGCGCCGACCGCCAGAAGTGTAGCAGGGTCACGCGGGCCCGATCCCGGCAGCGAGGAGGCGAGTCTTCGCTACGCGGTATACGTCGTCTACTCGGCCAGCCACTCATCGAGCGGCGGGACGCGCGGATCGACCTGCCGCAGCTCGTAGTACGGGATCGCCGGCCGGTAGATCTCGAAGATCCGGCGCAGCTCGCCGACCGGCTCCTCGTGCAGGTCGACACGCAAGTCGACTCGCGCGAAATCCTTCCGGTCGTAGACGACCAGCGCCGCCGAGCGCTGCCCTTCCGGCTGCCCGCCCGCATCGCGCCCCGCTTCGATACTTCGGAGCAGTCGCTCCTCGAGGTCGAGAGAGGGATCGGCCAGGTAGGCCCGCTCCATCGCGTCGACGACCTGTTCGCTGGCGATCGCGTTGCCCAAAACCACGTATCCATCACCGACGCGGTGGCCGCACCAGTGGCGGTTCATCGCGCCGGTGCGTGCCGCAGCGAAGCCGTCGTCGTCGACCACCCCGAGCTGGCGATACTCGTGGTACGGGTCGGCCCGCACCAGCTCCTCGATGACCGCGGGCGCCTTGTAGCCGAGCTCGAGCAGTTTCAGCGCCGTGTGACCGAGCCGCTGGTCGGCGACGGCCATGATGGCGACGGCTCCCAGCCGCGCGCGCACGAACGGCACGCGCACGCCGACGGCGTAGGAGTGGGTCGCGGTGGCGATCCCGAGCATTCCGGTACGGGAACACCGGCCGATCACGGTGAACGTCATGGAGACCTCCTTCGGATGCGGGCAGTGCTCAGGACATAGTAGGACAACGAGCCGATCCGGGGAAGTCGGGATCGTGACCGATCAAGGGGCTGCCCGATTCCGGAGGTTGGCCCTCGGCGGCATGGCGTTAAGCCGTAGCCTGCTCGGCGCTGTCCTAGTCGCGGCGACTGAACGCCAGGCCCCAGCAGCGAGGCCGGAGCCGAGCGCGAGCGCTGACGTGTCGCCTGCGCGCGCCTCCGCTCAGCCCGCGGCGAGGGCTTCGGCCGGACGAGTCGCCGGCGCGGCGGCGTAGGCGCGGTCGAGCACCTCGATCAGGTGCAGCACCGGGATTCGTTCCCCGCGGGCCCGTAGCCCGGCCTGGAGCTGTAGCATGCAGCCAGGGTTGGCCGAGACGATCGCCTCGGCGCCGGTCGCCAGCGCGTTGTTCAGCTTGCGGTCGAGCAGCGTGGAAGCCATCTCTGGCCGCAGCAGGTTGTAGATCCCCGCGCTGCCGCAGCAGAGCGCCGACTCGGCCATCTCCACGAGCTTCAGCTCGGGGATCGCTTCCAGGAGCGCGCGTGGCTGCCTAGTGATGCGCTGGGCATGAGCAAGGTGGCAGGGTTCCTGGTACGTCACCGTCATCGGAAGCGGGCCGGGTTGAGCCGAGAGGCCGCGCTCGGCGAGAAACTCGATGGCGTCCCGAACCTTGGCTGAGAAGGCCCGTGCCCGCTCGGCGTAGTCGTGGTCATCGCGCAGCAGGTGCGGGTACTCCTTGAGCATGGCCCCGCAGCCGGCGGCGTTGACGATGACCGCGTCGATATAGGGGCTGCCGAGCGCGTCGATGTTGCGGCGGGCCTGCCGGCGCCCGCTCTCGGGGTCGCCACCGTGGACATGGAGCGCGCCGCAGCACCCCTGCCCAGGAATCAAGGCGACATCGAACCCGTTGCGCGTCAACACCCGGACAGTCGCTTCGTGGACGTGTGCATAGGAGGTGCCCATTACGCAGCCGACGAACAGCGCCACCCGGCCGCGTCGCTCTCCGAGAGCCGGGTAGAAGCTCCCATCGGCGACCACGAACCGGTCGCTGATCTCCGGCATCAACCGGTCGGCGTGCTCCATCCCCAGGAGGCGCAAGATGCCGCTCCGGCGGGCCAGCGCCCGCAGACCGCTCCGCTGGTAGAGCCGGAGCAGCCGGTTCGCGGCCCGGAAGCGTCGCATGTCGCCCAGCAGCACCTGGAATCCCAGGAAGCGGAAGAGGCGCTCCTTGGCCGTCTGCGGCCGGTGCTGGACGAGTTGGGCCCGCGATGCCTCCAGGATCTCGCCGTAGCGCACTCCGGACGGGCAGACCGCCTCGCAGGCCCGGCAGTTGAGGCAGAGCGTCATCTCGTCTTCGAAGAGCGGATCGAGGAGATCCAGCCGCCCCTCGGCGATCGACTTCATCAGCCAGATGCGACCGCGCGGCGACGAGCGCTCTCGCCCGGTCACCCGATAGGTCGGGCAGACCGGCAGGCAGAACCCGCAGTGGACGCAGGAGCGAATGACGTCGAACTCGGGGACATCGTGCCCCTTGAAACCGTGGAGGACAGCGCGTTCCTCTGCGACGACCATCGTGCTCGCTCCTCGATCCAGCTCGAATGCTGCCTACAGCCGCCCGATGAACCGGCCCGGGTTCAGGATCCTGTTGGGGTCGAACGTCTCCTTTAACGCCCGCATGACCGCGAGCCCGGCCGGCTGCCGGCCGAAGACGTCGGTGTCGACCTTGACGCCCGGCGGGGCGGTCAGGAGCGTCGCGTGAAGCCCCAGCCCGGAGAGCCGCTGCCACGCGAGCTGCAAATCCTCGTCGCGCTCGGCGGCCAGCGTCGCGTAGCAGAGCCCGGAGCCGATGTCCAGCAAGCGGGACAGCTCGACGACCAGGCCGGTGCGCGCTCGATCGATCTCCTCGGCGAGCCGCGGCAACTCTGACGGCGTCTGGCCGATGCGGACACGAATTGCGCGACCCAGCCGGCCCGCCCCGATCGACCCGCCGACCTCAGTCCAGAGCCGCTCGCTCTCGTGCCCCTCCAGCACCTCCACCCGATCGGCCGCCGGCCGGACGACCTCGCTGATCCGGTCCGCCTGGCGCTGGACAGCGGTGGCCGGCCCCTCGCAGCGCAGCGACACCACCCAGCCCGGCATCTCCAAGCCCACGCCTTGGGCCGACAGGGCATCGAGCAGGACGATCGCTGTCGGGGCAAGCTGCGAGAAGCGCACCTGCAGCGCCGCCTCAGCCGCATCGGACAGCCGGCGATAGGCAGCGACGACGGTGCGCTCCGCCCGGGGCTTGGGAATGACCTTGAAGTTGAGCTGCACGATCACGCCGAGCGACCCCAGCGCCCCGTAGTGCAGGCGCATCATGTCGTAGCCGGAGACGTTCTTGACGACCATCCCCCCGCCGCGGGAGAGCTGCCCGCTCGGCAGGGCGAACGTGATCCCGATTAGGAGATCGCGCAGCGCGCCGTAGCCGTAGCGGCGCGGACCGCTCAGGCCGGTCGCCACCAGGCCACCGATTGTCGTCCGGTCGGCGGTGGGAAAGTCGACGGGCAACATCTGGCCGTGCGCGCCTAGCTTCGCGCCCAGCTCGCCGAGCGTGCAGCCAGCCTGAACCGCGACCGTCAGGTCGTCCGGCTCGTACTGGACGATCGCGTTGAGCTTCCGCAGGTCGATCGCGAGGTCGAAGGCTCGGGGCAGGTTCCCCAGGCCCATCTGCGTGCCGCCACCCCACGGTACCGTGGCCAGCCCTGCCTCGTTGGCCAGCGACAGGATCTCCTGCAGCGCCGCGGGGGAGTCCGGGGCTACGACGAGCTGCGGCGTCAAGCCGTCGACCTCGTAGGCGGCCGGCTCCTGCCGCGCGCCTAGTGTCGCGATCCGATCCAATGCCTGCTGCAAGACTGCGCGATCAGACAAACTCGATCCCTAACCGTTTCGCCATCGCCTGCTGGCGGATGGCGTTGACCTCGCCACAGGAGAAGCCGGACGGGAAGACCTTGTCCGGGTTGAAGAGCTCGCGCGGGTCGAAGCTCCGCTTAAGCCCGGCCATCGCGCACAGATCCTCGGTGGTGAAGATCAGCGTCATGTAGTCGCGCTTCTCGAGCCCGATGCCGTGCTCCCCGGACAGCGTGCCACCCACGTCGACGCAGTACTGCAAGATGTCCGTAGTGCAGCGCAGCACCCGCTCGATCTCCCCGGGCACGAAGCGGTCGAAGAGCACCAGCGGGTGCAGGTTGCCGTCGCCAGCATGGAAGACGTTGGCGATGCGCAACCGGTACTCGCGGCTCAGCTCCTCGACCGTGCGCATCGTTGGCGGGAGCTTGGTGCGCGGCACCGTCGTGTCAACCAGGTAGTAGTTGGGGGCCAGCCGGCCCATGGCGCCGAACGCCGACTTGCGCCCGAGCCAGAGCAGCTCGCGCTCGCGCGGCGTCCTGGCCACCCGCACCTCGGTGGCGCCGCACCCGCGGCACAGCTCGACGACGCGGTCGGCGCTCTCGGCCACGATCTCGGCCAGACCGTCGAGCTCGATCAGCAGCACCGCGCCGGCATCTTCCGGATATCCGGCATGGAACGCCGCCTCGACGGCCTTGATCGTGAGATGGTCCATCATCTCCAGCGCAGCCGGCAGAATCCCGGACGCGATGATGGCCGACGTAGCCTGGGATGCCGACTCGAGGTCGGCGAACGCGGCCAGGAGCACGTTGACCGCCTCCGGCAGCCGGGTTAGCCGCACCATCACCTTGGTGACGATCCCGAGCGTGCCCTCGGAGCCGACCAGGACGCCAGTAAGGTCGATCCCTGGGCTCTCCGGGGCCGGGCCGCCAGTCCAGATCCGTTCGCCGTTCGGAAGCACCACCTCCAGACCGAGGATGTGATTCGAGGTGACACCGTACTTGAGACAGTGAGGCCCGCCGGAGTTGTTGGCGACGTTGCCGCCGATGGTGCAGGCGCGCTGCGAGGACGGGTCGGGAGCGAAGAAGTAGCCGCGCGGCTGGGTCAACTGGCTCAGCTCGAGGTTGATCACGCCCGGCTCGACGATGGCATACCCGTCCCGCTCGTTGATCTCGAGCACGCGGTTCATCCGGGTCATCACGACTAGGATGCCGCCCCGAACGGCCAGCGCGGCACCGGCCAGCCCCGTGCCGGCCCCGCGCGGAGTGACCGGCACGCCGAACTCGTTCGCCAGCTTGACGATCTCCTGCACCTGGTCGGCAGTGCGCGGCAGGACGGTGATATCCGGGCGATGGTGCCCTGCGAAGACCTCGTCCGAGGCGTCGTACTCGTACACCAGCAGCTCGTCCGGATCGTCGATGATGCCGTCCGGGCCAACGATCCGGAGCAGTCGTTCTTGGAGAGCCTGGCGGTCCATAGCGTACTCCCGTCAGAGCGGTGGCGCTTACCCAAAGTATGCGCCAGCCGCCAGACGACGGCAATCGGCACCTACATGCCTGAAGGTCCGATCGGTTAGCCCCCGAGGGGCATCTCCCGAGCAACCGGCCCCAGGGTCACGGCTCCCTGCTCGGCGAGCTGCTCGATCTGGTCGTCCTGATAGCCCAGCTCCCGCAGCACTTCCGCTGTGTGCTGCGCAAGTAGCGGCGGCGGCCGGCGGATCACCGGCGGCGTGAGCGAGAGATCGACCGCGGGGCCGATCAGGGGGATATCGCCGGCGTGGTCGTGGTGGACAGTCCGCACGATGCCGAGGTGCTTCACCTGCTCGCTCTCCAGCGCCTGCCCGATCGTCCAGATCGGCCCGCAAGCTACTCCCGCGGCGCTGAGACGCTCCACCCACTCGGCCACTGTCCCGGTCGACAGCGCCTCGTTCAGCATCGAGTGGAGGATCGGCCGGTTCGCGACCCGGTCAGCGTTGGTGGCGAAGCGGGGATCGGCCACCCACTCCGGATGGCCGACGACTTCAGCCAGTCGCCGCCACATCTGCTCGCTGGCGATGGCGATGTTGAGCATGCCGTCCCGCGCCTTAAAGGCGCCGTAGGGCGCAGCGACGGGGTGGTCGTTTCCCTCCGGCTGCGGGTCGCCGCCACCAGCCAGATAGCGACCGGTCTGGTAGGTCAAGATGCCGATAATCGCCCCCAGGAGAGAGGTGTCGACGCGCTGGCCGAGGCCAGTGCGCTGCCGCTCGACCACCGCGGCCAGGACGCCGTAGGTGGCGAACAGCGCTGCCAGGATATCGCCGATGGCGACGCCGACGCGCAGCGGGCCGCTCTCCCGGGTGCCAGTGACGCTCATCAGCCCCGACATCCCCTGCGCTACCTGGTCGTAGGCCGGCAGGCCGGCAAATGGCCCTGTCGGGCCGTAGCCGGTCACCTGGCAGAAGATGAGTCCCGGGTTCGCCTGGCGCAGCGACGCCTCGCCCAGCCCGAGCCGCTCCATCACGCCTGGTCGGAAGTTGGTCACGATGATGTCGGCGCGCTCAGCCAGCCGGAGCGCGATCCTGGCGCCCTCCGGCGTCTTGAGGTCGATCACCGTGCTCCGCTTGTTGCGGTTGACCGAGAGGAAGTAGGGGCTCTCCCCAGCGACGAAGGGCGGGCCATAGCCGCGGGCCGGGTCACCACCCGGCGGCTCGACCTTGATCACGTCCGCCCCGAGGTCGCCCAAGAGCATGGCGCAGAGCGGGCTGGAGACCGCCTGGCCGAACTCGAGCACGCGGTAGCCTTCCAGCGGTAGCGGCACGGCGCGAGCGTCCTCCATCCGGCGTCTCCTCCTCCACTGCACAGGATCGCCAGCCACGCATGCGCGGCCATCATACCAGCCGCTGCCTGCGGTCGGGCAGCGCCTGCAAGGCTCGCGCTGGGACGTCGCCACCACAAGCTTCGACGCCTGCGATGGTGTGAGGTTACTTTACCTGTGATACAGTGCCGCCAGATCGACAGCGTAATGGAGCCACGGGATTCCAGTCGTTATTCAGTGCGCGCCGGTGACGCTATCAGGCGGTTAGGAGCGGCCAGAGAGGGGTAAAGATGAAGGCAGGCGCGATTGGCCCGCGGTGGGCACTCGTGACGGCTGTGCTGCTCCTCATCGCGATGCCGGTATCGCCCGGGGTGCACGCGGCGACGCAGTCTGGGACATGTTTCTCAGACTCGTCTACGAGTGGGCTCCTCAGCGGCCGAACCATCATCGTCGACCCAGGGCACGGAGGGAGCGATCCAGGGGCTGTCAACACCGCCACCGATCCTGATCTTGTGGAGAAGACGCTGAACCTCGAGATATCTACGATCCTCAAGGATCTCCTGGTGGCCGACGGGGCGAGGGTCTGCCTGACGCGAACGGCCGACGAGACCCTCTCGAACGCCGACCGCTACACCTTCGCCAACGCGGAGGGCGGCGACGCGCTGGTCTCGATCCACCTCAACAGCGTCTCGAATGCGGACGTGGACTACACGATGACGATGTGGGGCAAACGCAGTAAGGATCTTGCCCTCGCCCAGGCGGTGCTGACGAAGCTGGTGAGTGGCCTGGCCACATTCCCTGATGGGGAGGACTCGCCCATCGACTCCGGCCGCGTGGCGCAGTTCGCGTCCGGCGTGCTCTTGAAGTCGAACATGCCGGCGATCATCGTCGAGGCCGTCTTCATGTCGAATACCCAGGAGGCCAGCTATCTCGCCGACAGCACCCAGGGCCGGGAAACGCAGATCGCGCAGGCGGTACGCGACGGGCTGGTCGCCTTCTTCCAGCAGCAGGGCGGCAGTGACGGCGGTGGCGGAAAGGGCAACGGCAAGGGCGGCGGCAAGCCGTAGCCATAGTCGCCTCCCGCCCCAGCCAGGCATCCCGCTGGTGACTCAGGCGTGTCGGTCGATCCGAGCAGCAGAGCCGTTCGCGCCTGGCACGGCTTCAGAGCGAGGATCGCTGGTAAGGATCGAGCACGTCGCGCAAGCCGTCACCGACGAGATTGATCGCCAGCGTGGTGATGAAGATGGCCAGTCCCGGCAGCATCGGCAGCCACCACTCAGCGGGATTGAACATGAACGCCTGCGATTCGAAGAGCATGTAGCCCCAGGACGGCGTCGGCGGCTGCACGCCCAGGCCCAGGTAGCTCAGGAACGCCTCGGTGATGATCAGCCGCGCGATCTGCACGGTACCGATGACGATGATCGCGTTCACCAGGTTCGGGACGATATGCCGCCCGATGATGCGCAGGTCAGTCAACCCGATGACCCGAGCGGCAGCGACGAACTCGAGCGCCTTGATCCGGCTCACCTCCACGCGCACGACCCGGGCGTAGATCGGCCAGGAGCCGATCCCGAGCACCAGCACCACGTTGAGAAAGCTCGGCCCCAGCACGGCAATGACCGCCAGTGCCAGCAGGATGAACGGGAACGTCATCATGATGTTGACCAGCGTGGAGATCACCCAGTCGACCTTCCCGCTGTAGTAGCCGGCCAGGATGCCGAGGCAGACGCCGATTGCGGTGGCGACCAGCGTCGAGAGCACACCTACAGCAAGCGCCACGCGCGCGCCGTACATCAGGCGTGTGGCGTAGTCGCGCCCGACGCCATCGGTGCCGAGCGGGTGCTCCCAGGAGCCGCCGAGGAAGACTGGTGGCTGCAACCGCTCGACGATCCGCCCCTCGGACGGCGTGTAGGGGGTGAGCACCGGCGCGGCGATCGCAATGAGCAGGAGGAGGAGCAAGACGAGTCCCCCGAGCACCGAGAGCCGTAACTTCCAGGCTGCCCGGAGCCAGTCTCGTAGCGTCCGGCGCCGGGCCAACCGAACCGGCATCTCCGCCAGAGTAGCCCGCGTGAGTGCTTGTCCCCGGGGCTCCGCCGTCGCCATGGCTCCTCCGGTACTCGCGCTAGAACCGTATCCGCGGATCGATAATGCCGACGATCACGTCGATGGCCGTGTTCACGACACTGATCATGACGGCGATCGTGATCACCGCCGCCTGCGTCACCGGGAAGTCCGCGTTTCGTATGGAGTCGACCGTGAGCTGGCCGATGCCCGGCCAGGCGAAGACAGTCTCGGTAATCACCGCCCCACCGAGCAGTTGGCCGAACTGGAGACCGAGGACGGTGATCACCGGGATGATCGCGTTACGGAGCGCGTGCCGGGTCAGTACCACGCGCTCGCGCAACCCTTTGGCCCGGGCAGTACGCACATAGTCCTGCGTCAGCGCATCGAGCATCCCCGAGCGCACGAGCCGCTCGGTGACCGGCGCGAGAAAGACGCCCAGCACCAGCGTCGGCAGGATCAAGTGTTTCAGCCGGTCGATCCCGAACTCGCCGTATCCGGATGGCGGCAACCATTTGAGCTGGACGCCGAACAGGATGATCAACATCAGCCCCAGCCAGTAGATCGGCATCGCCTGGCCGGCCACGACGAAGACTGTCGCGATGTTGTCGATGATGCTGTGCCGCTTGTAGGCCGACAGGATCCCCATCGGGATAGCGATCAGGATCGCCAGGACCGTCGCGCTCGCCGTCAGCAACAGCGTCGCCGGGATACGCTCGAGGACGAGCGAGAGTGCCGACTTCTCGACGCGGAACGAGTTGCCGAAGTCACCACGGATAGCCTGACCGAGGAAATCGGCGTACTGCACGAGAATCGGCCGGTCGAAGCCCATCTGTCTCCGGAACTCTTCGCGCTGTTCCAGTGGGGTATCCAGCGGCAGCAGGACGCTGGTGGGATCGCCGATGACGTGGGTGATCACGAAGACGATGACCGAGATCCCGAAGATCGCGATGACCATCTGCGTGAGCTGGTGCGCCAGGTAGCGCGCCATAGTCCTCCTCGATCCGTGTGGGGCAGCGCTAGGTCAGGCACCGCGCGACGCTCCAGGCCAGCAAGCTCTGCCCTTCGTTCGGGCGACCCCGAAGCTACCCCGCTTGCCGCCGATCTGGTGTCCTAGCAAACCACCCTCATGCCTTCGGCTTCGCCAGGAAGATGCGGTCGATCTCGTCGACCGCCGGCGTCCAGTCGACCTTGTTGCTCACTCCCCAGACCGCGTGGAAGCCCCACTGGAAGATCACCGGCGCCTCGTCCCGGACGATGCGCTGGGCCTTGGAGTACAGCTCCTTGCGCAGGTCCTGGTCCAGCGTGCCGCGAGCTTCCTCGATCAGCTTGGCGAACTCCTGGTTCTCCCAGTAGTTGTAGATGGTGCTGGGATGGAACATGTCCCAGTAGAGCCCGTCGGCGTCGAAGACCGAGTACGAGCCCCAGTTCCAGTTCCACATCGGGCCGGCTTTGCCCTCCGTCACCATCGAGACGTGGACGTTCGTGTCGCTCACCGTCTCGAACTTGGCGCGAATGCCCACCGCCTCCAGGTCGCGCTGGATCGCCTGGTCCACCTGATCCTGATTGGGCATCGACGAGGGGCCGCGTAGCCAGCGTGCCTCGAAGCCGGACTCGAACCCGGCCTCTTTGAGCAGGGCGCGGGCCTTATCCGGATCGTACGCGTGCGGCTCGATCGCGGGATCGAAGCCGAAGTGCATCGGGTTGAGCGCCGCCGGCGCGCGGTCGCCGCCGGGCTGGAGCGTCTTGATGTAGCCCTCGATGTCCACCGCGTGGTTGGCCGCGTGTCGCACCCGCACGTCCTGGTAGGGGTTGGGGCCCGTCCGGCCCTTGCAGTCCAGACCGATGAAGCTCGTGCGCAGGATGCGCTGCGTCTTCGTCGTGGCCACGCCCGACGCATCGACCGTCTTCATTTGGTCGAAGGGCACCACGCGGATGATCTCGACGTTACCCGCGAGCAGCTCGGCGAGCTGGGTCGGTACCCCTGGGATGATGCGGATGATGAAGTCCTTGAACGCCGGCTTGACGTCGGGGTTCCAGTAGTCGTCGTTCCGCGTCAGGACGATCTCCTGACCCCGCTTCCACTCGACGAAGCGGTACGGCCCGCTGCCGATCGCGTTCTCCGCCAGGTACGCGTCGCCCTTCTCCTGGGCGAGCTTGTGCGGGATCATCTGGAAGTTCTGCAGCCGCTCGGTGAAGATCGGGTACGGCGCTTTGGTGATCACATGCACCGTGTACTCGTCGATCACCTCGACTCCCGCGATCGCCGCATGATTCCCGATCTGCGGGCTCTTCTGCTCGGGGTTGATGACCCGCTCCCAGTTCCACTTGACCGTCTCGGCCGTGAAGGGCTCCCCGTTGTGGAACTTCACGTCCTGGCGTAGCTTGAGCTCCCACTTGGTCGGCTCGATGATCTCCCAGCTCTCGGCCAGCCAGGGGACGATGCGCAGCGACTGCAAGTCACGCACGCCGAGGTTGTCGTGCGTGTGGTAGAAGGTGATGATCCCCGTCCGCAAGAGGTGCATGTGCGGATCCATGGTCGGCAGATCCGAGTCGAACGCGAGCCGGATCAGGCCACCTTCCTGAGTAGCCGGTGACGGCGCTGCGGTCGGAGCCGGCGCCGCACCCGTGGCCGCAGTCGGTGACGCGGCGCCAACGGGTTGCGTCGGGGCCTGTGTCGCCGCCGGTTCCTGGCGGCAGGCCGCCAGGACCGAGCCGAGAGAAGCAGCCCCCGCCCAGACCAGCGCCGCCTGGATCAAGGTGCGGCGGCTGATTAACCCCTTTCGGTAGAAGTACTGCCAGCGCGCGAAGTTCTCGTCGTAGAGGTCATTGGGATTCACCGGCATGGCCCCCTCCTCACCGATAAAACCCGCTGAACCAGCACGCTGCTCGGCATCCCAGCCGCGCGCTGCTTGTTGGAGAGTTCGAGCGCATTCTAGTGGGAGGCACAGAGCCTGTCAATCGGCACGGCCAGCAATCTGCGGGCGCGGGTGGTGACAACCCGCCGAGCGTCGCAGGTCCGTCCCTATGGCCGAGCGTCACCCGCTGAGATGCCGGACAGCCCGGTTGCATGCCGCCCGCGGAGGTTCAGCGCAAGGCGGTAGACCGCCTGCCGGCTGGCACCCGTCGCCCTCGCTACTTCCCGCGCCGCCGCGCTCGCCGTCCGCCCGGCTGCGATCTGCTCCTCCAGGAGCGCCAGCAGTTCGGCCTCGCCTGGCGGATGCGTCGTCTCCTGCGGGGAACCGATCACCAGCACGAACTCCCCGCGCGGCGCCTCGGCCTCGTAGCGACGCAGCGCCTCGCCGATCGTCAGGCGCGACACCTCCTCGTGCAGCTTGGTCAGCTCGCGGCAGATCGCCAGCGGTCGATCCCCGAGCGTCGCCTCGAGGTCGCGCAGCGTCTCGCGGAGCCGATGCGGCGCCTCGTAGAGGACCAGCGGGAACGGCAGCCCAGCTAGCGACTCCAATTGCCGGCGCCGCTCGCTCGCCCGGCGGGGTAGGAAACCCAGGAACAGGAATCCGTCCTCGACTAGCCCGGAGACCGCTACCGCCGCGGTGACCGCCGACGGGCCAGGCACCGGCACGACGTCGAAGCCGCGCGCCGCCGCCTCGCGTACCAGCACCAGCCCGGGGTCGCTGATGCCAGGCATCCCGGCGTCCGAGATCACCGCGACATCGTGCCGCTCGAGGGCCTTCATCAGTTCGGCGACCCGGCCAGGCGGGCTGTGCTCGTGGAAGCTCACCAGCTTCGTCTGGATGCCGTAGTGGCCGAGGAGCTTGCGCGCGTGCCGGGTGTCCTCGGCGGCGATCAGCGGCACCTCACGCAGCGTGCGCAGCGCGCGCAGGGTGATATCCTCCAGGTTGCCGATCGGCGTGGCGACTAGGTACAGCGTTCCCATCGATTCCCGCCGTTGCCGGTCAGGCAATGCCGGCTATACTTCACATCATGTACGGACAACCGCCGTCTTCCCGAGACAGGGAGCCTCGAGGATGACCGATTCCCAGGAGAGCGGCCGGAACCAGCGCGCGCAGTCCTCGTCATTGTACCGGAAGTACCGGCCCCGCTCGTTCGACCCGGCCGAGCTCGTCGGCCAGGAGCACATCGCCCGCACGCTTCGCAACGCGATCGGGTTGGGCCGGATCGCCCATGCCTATCTTTTCTGCGGGCCACGCGGCACGGGCAAGACCAGCACCGCGCGCCTGCTGGCCAAGGCCGTCAACTGTCTCGATCCGGATCCCTGGGCTCGGCCGTGCAACGCCTGCGCCGCCTGCGAGGCGATCAACGCCGGCTCAGCCGTCGACATCGTCGAGATCGACGCTGCCTCCAACCGAGGGGTCGACGACGTGCGTGACCTGCGCGAGAAGGTGAAGTACGCGCCGAGCCAGCTCCGGGTCAAGTTCTACATCATCGACGAGGCGCACCAGCTCACCCGCGACGCCTTCAACGCCTTCCTCAAGACGCTGGAAGAGCCACCCCCTCACGTCGCCTTCGTCCTGGCCACCACCGAGCCAGATAAGCTGCCCGATACGGTCGCGTCTCGTTGCCAGCGCTTCGACTTCCACCGTATCCCGCTCAGCAGCATGCTCGCCCGGCTCCGCTGGGTCTGCCAGCAGGAGGAAATCGAGATCGACGACGATGCCCTGGCGCTCATCGCCCAGCAGGCGACCGGCAGCCTGCGCGACGCCCTCGGCTTGCTCGAGCGAATGGCCCTGTTCGCCGAAGGGGCTGAGGGCAGGACGCGGATCACCGCCGAGGCGGTGCGCCAGGCCCTGGGGTTGAGCCGGGATGAGCGACTGGCCGGCCTGGTCGACGCGCTGATCAGGCGCGACGCCGGTGCCGGGCTGCGGATCATCGCCGAAGCGGCGGAGAACGGTGAGGATCTGCAGCAGTTCGGGCGTCAGATTACTGGCTATCTGCGGACGCTGCTCCATCTGCGGGCCGGTGGTCGTGACGATCTCGCCGATCCGGCAGCCCGCGAGCAGGCGGAGCGGTTCAGCCTGGCTGAGCTGGCCACGCTGCTGCGCATCTACAGCGGCCTGGAGCTGGTCCTGCCGCGCTCTGGCCTCGACCCGCAGCTCCCGCTCGAGCTGGCGACGGTCGAAGCCGTGCTCCGGCTCGGCGGCGAGCCGGGGGTGACCACCCACTGGCGAGACGCTACGAGCGAGGCTCAGCCCCCAACACAGCCGGCAACGGCCAGCCGCACGCCGCGCGCCCCCGAGCCGGCTCCGGCGACCGCTGGGCCGGCCAGCGGGCCAGCAGTGTCTCCGCGGGAGCCGGATCCCGACTTCACCGCGCGCGAAGACGCCCCGCCGATGCCGCAAGCCGTGGCGCACAGCGCGGGTAACGGGGCGGTTCCCCGAGAGATGGCAACCACCCGGGCCAGCGCTGGCTCCGACTCCGCGAGCGAGGCCGCGGTGCTGGAAAAGCTGATTGCGAGCTGGGCTCAGATCCGGCGCGAGGTCAAGGCATCCCGGTCCCAGACGGCGGCGCTGCTCACCTCGGTCGATCCGGCGCTCGTCGCCGGGGACGACGTGTACCTGGTCTCCCCCTACGAGTTCCACCGCTCGAAGCTCAACGAGGAGGTACACCGGCAGCTGGTCGAGTCCGTGATCAGCCGTTACCTCGGGCGCGCGTACCGGGTCCACTGCGTCGCGCCCGAGGAGGTCCCGGCGATCGCGCCGGCTCAAGCCGGCCCGAACCCCGAGCCAGCCGGCACGGCGTCGATGCCGGATCCCGCAGCGGAGAGCCAGGCGACCCACTCAGCCAGGAGCCCGGCGGACGAGGCGCGGCTGCGGGCGGCCAAGAGCATCTTCGACGCCGAAGAGATCGGGTGAAGCCAGGCTTTACGTATGAGTAAGCGTGCCTGCGAGAATATCGATACTCTGCTCCCTGGCGGCGACCCGAGGGCGACCACTACGGCTCCAACAGCGGCAGTTGCTGTCCCCGACGGAGAGATCCGCCAGCGCGGTCGGCGTCCCATCCAACGGAGCTCGGCCTCTGCCTCATCCGGCCCAGCACCCGCCGCTTCCAGTCTGACTCCCGCCGCGCCGCATCCTGCAGCCGTTTCCTCGCTCGCGCAGACCGCGCGGCAGTCCTGCGAGACGACTAGATAGCCGAGTGACCTACCCGAGAGCGCCGCGTCGGTAAGCGACGCGACAGCGCTCGAACAGCTCGTTACGCGCTCGAGCGCGATCCGGCGCGAGGTTCGCGCGATCAACGCCAATGGTGCTCTACTCGTCGATACCGAGCCACGGATCGTGCGCGGCGAAGAGGTCGTCCTCATCGCATCGTACGAATCCCACCGCAGGCACATCGTTGAGCAGCCCGGATTCCGCAAAGCTATCGAGCAGGTACTTTCGCGCGCTGGGCCAGCACTGTCGGGTTGCCTGTCTCACCCCCGAAGAGCTTCCATTCCTCAACACTCAGGGCACTCCCTCAGAGTCAGGGCAACCGGCCGGCGGGCCTGAGAGGGTGGTGCCCCAGCGGAGCCGTGTGGAAAAGCACCGCTCCCCCCGGGCGACCAGCACAGGCTCGAAGCCGCGAGGTCGATCTTCGACGCCCGCGAGATCAGCTGACCCAGCCTTGCCTCTACAGCCTCAGCTCCCCGCTGCGACGTGCATGACCGCTACTGCGGTGTCCGCATCGCACTGCGGCTGGTCTTCTCTCCACGTCGCCAGCGCAGATCGGCATTAATCCTGGGTTACGCAACCGGGGCTAGCACGATGGCGGCCTGAACAAATCGCCGAGCTCAGCCATCCGCCAATTCAGCATCGAAACTCTTGGCATTTCGCTTGCTCTCCCTTATGCTAGCTAAGGCAACCACTGCATGCCCTCCACAGGTCTTCTCTGTATCCACCTACTCCTCGCCCATAGGTAGCATGCGGCGCAAGGAAGGAGGCAAGGCAGATGAGCGTCGGCTAGCCCGTGAAGCCTAGCAGCGATCAATAACTACTGAGTCCAGACTCACATGGTGAAAGGGATATTAACATGATGCGTGTTCTTCGCTCGCTTCCTGCGATCATCTTCCTCGCAATATTCACCACGTACTCTGCCGCAGCAGCCGAGCCGACGCGAGATTTACAACCCGGTTTCTCAGATTCCGCGAACCATGCAGGCGGCAGTCAGACCCCACCTCCCGCTTTGGTAACACCATCAATGGTAGAGCAGTCGTCACGTGTGCGGCGAACTGGGGAGCAAGTGACACCGCTTGCAAGCACATGGGGGAACACCCAGTATTGGTTTAGCGTCACCTGGTCATCAGGTGATAGCCGACTTACCGATTACACAAGTTGGAACTTCTTCAAGATAAACGGGCGCAGCGATTTGTTCTATGTCGAGGCCGTTGGGTCAGCGTACAGTCACCAGTACTGGGAGCTGACTCGATTTGAGCCCTGGATCCGCTCTAATACGAGTCCAGCTCGGTTAGTTGATTGGGACCCAGCCGGTCAAGTCCGTGCCTCAGATGGACAAACCATCACTTTTTCACTCACCTATGCAGGAACTGGCATCTCCACGACTTTCCCCGCAAGTTCCGACACTTACAATCCATTTCCTTGGAGTACCCACTACAGCCTGGAATGGCGAGGGAGAAAGACACCCTATAATACCGTTGCGAACCGCTATGTCACCCGCTGGGCCAATGGAGAGCCCTGGGGTATGGAAATGGCCAATTGTGGCCGGGGACTTTTCCAATGGGGAAACTGCTCAAACAGGTAGTGCATATCCCACCGGAAGACAGTGGCCAGCCGGGTAAATCAGGGGGAGGGAGCACCCCCCCTCCCCCTCACGCGCACAGCTGCTAAGTCCTGCACATTTTAAGTCCTGGAGGCTTCATGATTACTCTGCGGGCGAAAAAGTATCTAACCAATTCACAACTTCTGCTTCTTCTTGGCATATTCCTATTTGCCATCTATCCATTATGGTTAACTGCTACCCAACGGGCTGACTCCCATGATACATCGCAAGCAGCAATTCGAGTAGGTCTAACAAAGCCTATAGAAACAACCCTTCCGATTGACTACCCGTGGCCATCAACTCGAACGATTAGTGCAGCGGTACACCGCGGCTTACATTCAACCGATGGCGACGGTCGCCCCTTACTTGTTGAGTCTATTCCAACCTTGGACAATGGTGGGGTTCGGTATGAGGGGACACGAGTCACCATCACATATCACCTTCGCAACGGTCTACGGTGGTCAGATGGGAGGGCCGTCACGTCCTCGGATGTCAAGTTCACCTTCAACTTCATGGAACGAGTAGCCAACACAGCTGGTAGTCAACACTCAGCAGTGGAACGCATCGATACTCCTGATGACCGAACAGTCGTCGTCACCACACGACCTGGCCGTCCGCTAGTCGATCTCGACAGGTTACTAAGCGGCGTAGTCCTGCCGGAGCACGTATTGCGCGGAATGACCAAGGAAGATCTGGACACTAGCATCTTCCCTCTTCGCCCAGTTGGCCTCGGTCCTTATGTGGTCACAGAATGGCGTTATGTTGGAGAGACTTCAGAATATGACAGATCGGGAGTAAAAGCTGTTTCACCAAATGACCTCTGGCCAGCAATTCAGGTTATCACTCTGGAGGCCAACCCCTTTTTCGCTGGGAGAAGACCAGCTTCTGAGCGCATTATTGTTAGCGTAATTCCTGACGAGCGGCGACTAATCGAAGAGTTTATCTCGGGGACAATAGATATAGTTTCTGACGATTCTCTGTTAGTATCATTGGAAGAAATAGATCGAATCCAGATCGACGGTCTTGTTGCTACTGCACCGGGCTTCAAATGGGAACGGCTGGACTTTAACCTTCAGCATCCAGCCCTTGGGGATTCTCGGGTCAGAAAGGCCATCGCACATGCTATCAATCGTGAGCGTCTGGTGAATGAGGCTCTGGGTGCGTTCGGTTCCGTGATGAGCAGTTGGCTGCCAAGCAGTCACTGGGCTCATACTCCTGTGCTCCAGGAATATACATATGATCCCGGCTATGCCTCACGCCTCTTGAGCGAAGCAGGCTACGTATCTGACAAGGACGGCTTCGCCTCGCGCAACGGTCAGCATCTCATGCTTACGCTCTATGTGGCGACGGGCAACGACGTTCGATGGCGCGTCGCGAACCTTATCCGTGATGATCTTAGGAACATTGGGATCTCAGTTACCGTCAGACCGATTGCTGCCGAAGCCCTCTTAGGACCACGTGGATTGTTAGCCTCACACACATTTGATCTCGCACTCTTCTCGTGGGAAATGGACACTATAGAGTCAGATGCTATTAATCTTTGGCACTCAGCAAGCATTCCTAGTATCTCTAATAACTGGCACGGCGATAACTTCTCTGGCTGGACTCATCCTGCCAATGATTCGCTTCTTGAGAAGAGTGCTGCTGCCCATACCCTTACAGAGCGGTTTACGATATATCATAGACAGCAGGAGCTCTTTGCGTCGTCCCTTCCTGTCCTACCACTATTCGAGTATCAGCGAGTGGCTCTAGTAAGCTCACGAATTGAGGGATTCTCGCTTCTAGCTGGGCAGATGTCATGCATGTGGAACGTCGAGGAGTGGCGCCGGGTTGGTAACGAATCCTAGGGCGAGTGTGGCTCGTATAACGATGAAGTTAGCCTGGAATCCCAGGGAGGTGCGGGATGCATCGAACACGTGTGCTGTTGCTGACTGTCGGGACCTTCGCACTGGTGAGCGGTGCTGGTTGTCTCGCGACGTGGTTTCCCTCTGTGCCTACCGCAACGCCTCCCCCGGCTGAGGTCGTCCGCGGGGAGGTGTACGAGTTCGAGAGCTACCTCGACCCGAACTGGGCTTTCCGCCTCTCGATCCCGAAGAGCGCGACCGTCAGCGTCTCCGACGATGCCCGGCGCGTCCTCATCGACGACAGCGAGTCACCGGTCTGGGGTGGAAGCTTTCGGATGGTCGTGGAGGTCGTGCCCGAGGTCGACGCGGCCACGCCAGAGGCGTTGCTCCAGCAGGTCTTGCAAGATGTGCCGGGCAGGTCGATGCCCCGCGAGTTCGCCGTCGATGGCGGCCGCCTGCCGGCGGCGATGGTGAGCTTCGACCCCGGCGCCGGCAGGCACTGCGAGCAGCGCCGCGCTGTAGCCGCCGGCTATCTCGCAAGCAGAACCGGCTTCGTGGTACGGATCGAGACCGACGCGCCCGACCGATGTGACGCCACAGCGCTCCCGGAAATCGAGCTCGTGATCGAGAGCTTCCGCGCTCCCTGACGAGCTGGGGCACCAGGGTCACCACTGAGGCGATCCTCGACCATCGCCTAGCCTCTATAATCCAGGGGTGGTTCGCCGAGACCGAAGGTGCCATCTCGCTCGCGGTTCGGCACCAGCCTCGCGATAGAAGGGAGGGCGTGGGATGGTCGAGCGGCGCTTCCCCGACGGGTTCCTCTGGGGCACGGCGACAGCCGCCTATCAGATCGAGGGCGCCGTCGACGAGGACGGGCGCGGCCCCTCGATCTGGGACACCTTCAGCCACACGCCGGGCAAGACGTTCGAGGGCCACACCGGTGACGTGGCCTGTGACCACTACCACCGCTGGCCGGAGGACGTCCACCTGATGCAACAGTTGGGCGCGCCGGCCTATCGCTTCTCCATCGCCTGGCCGCGCATCCTTCCCCAGGGTACCGGGCAGGTCAACCAGCGCGGCCTGGACTTCTACGATCGGCTAGTCGATGCGCTGCTCCAGGCCGAGATCACGCCCTTCGTCACGCTCTACCACTGGGACCTTCCCCAGGCGCTGCAAGACCGCGGTGGCTGGGCCGCGCGGGAGACGGCCGAGGCCTTCGCCGCCTACGCCGACGTCGTGGCGCGGCGACTGGGCGATCGCGTCAAGCACTGGATCACGCACAACGAGCCCTGGGTTGTGGCTTTTGTTGGCCACTTCCTCGGCGTCCACGCTCCGGGCATCCAGGATGCCCGCATCGCGATCCAGGTGAGCCACCACCTTCTGCTCTCGCACGGGCACGCGGTGCCGGCCATCCGAGCCGCTTCGCCTGACGCGCAGGTCGGCATCACGCTCAACCTCTCGCCGGTGCGGCCAGCTACCGAAGCCGAGGAGGATCGGCTGGCAGCCCAGCGCTACGACGGCTTCCTGAATCGCTGGTTCCTCGACCCCCTCTTCGGTCGCGGCTACCCCCAGGACATGCTGGCGACGTACGGCGAGCTGGCTCCCACGGCCCAGACGGGAGACCTGGACGCGATCGCCGTGCCGATCGACTTCCTGGGGGTGAACTACTATACGCCCGCATTCGTCCGGTACGATGCTTCCGTGTTGAACCCGCTGAAGGCAATCCTGGTCCCACCTGAAGAACTCCAGGCAGCCGGCTACGAGCTCACCGAGATGGGTTGGGCTATCGTGCCCGACGGGCTCTACGAGCTCCTGATCCGCCTGCAACGCGACTTTGCGCCGTCGACGATCTACATTACCGAGAACGGAGCCGCCTTCGCCGACCAGCTCGAGGACGGGGCAGTGCGTGATCCGAAGCGGATCGCCTTCCTACACGACCATTTCGCGGCCGCCCACCGCGCGCTGCAAGACGGCGTGCCGCTCCGCGGGTACTTCGTCTGGTCGCTGATGGACAACTTCGAGTGGGCACACGGCTACAGCAAGCGCTTCGGCCTGATCTACATCGACTACGAGACACTCGAGCGGATCCCGAAGGAGAGCTACGCCTGGTACTCCGAGGTCATCCGGGCCAACGGGCTCGTCCAACTCGGGCAGTAGGCTCGCCCGAACGCCCGATGATGCGGTTCCAGCCAGGTCGGGCACGGGGGATGCCTCAACGGCGCCGGCTGATCACGAGCGGCCAGTCACCCCCACCCTAGAGTCGGCTCAGTGCTCTCGTCAGCCACTGCACAGCTAATTCGCCTTCGGGGCCGCATGGCGCAGGGGCGGCGGTAGGGAGCGTACGCGTGCTACACTCCGTACCAGTCCGCCGCTCGGAGGGATGCGGACCAGGGAGGTAGCCGATGCGGCTCAGCCGAGAAGTTGTCGACCACGTGGCGATGCTGGCCCGGCTCGGGCTGACCGAGGAGGAGCGTGAGCGGATGCGCGAGCAGCTCTCCTCCATCCTCGAGCACGTCAATCTGATCCAGGAACTCGACACCGAGGCGATCCCACCGACCGCGCAAGTGATCACACTGCAGAATGTCTGGCGCGAGGACGAGGTTCGCCCCTCGCTCCCGGTCGAGGACGCGCTCAAGAACGCGCCCGACGCCGAGGACAACATGTTCAAGGTCAACGCCGTGCTCGAGCAGTCGTGACAGGAGTGTCACCGGTGAGCGAAGACCTGACCCGGCTGACGGTGACCGAGGCGAGCGCGCGCCTGGCTCGGCGGGAGATCAGCGCCGTCGAGCTGCTGCAGGCACATCTGGAGCGCATCCGTCAGGTCGAGCCGCAGATTCATGCTTTCATCACGCTGACCGAAGAGGTGGCCCTGGCACAGGCACAGGAGGCCGACCGCCGCATCGCCCGCGGCGACGTCGCCCCGTTGACCGGCATCCCCATCGCGCTCAAGGACGTGCTCTGCACGGTCGATGCGCCGACCACCGCCGGCTCGCGCATCCTGGAGGGCTTCCGCTCGCCGTACGACGCCACGGTCGTCCGCAAGCTGCGCGAGCAGGGCGCGGTCTTCGTCGGGAAGGCCAATACCGACGAGTTCGCGATGGGCTCCTCGACCGAGAACTCGGCCTACGGCCCGACGCGCAATCCCTGGGACCTCGAGCGGGTGCCCGGCGGATCGAGCGGCGGCTCGGCCGCAGCGGTCGCAGCGGGCGAGGCGATGGTCTCGCTCGGATCCGACACCGGTGGCTCTATCCGGCAGCCTGCCGGCTTCTGCGGGGTGGTCGGGCTCAAGCCCACGTACGGCCGGGTCTCGCGCTATGGCCTGGTCGCCTTCGCCAGCAGCCTCGACCAGATCGGGCCCTTCGGCCGGACGGTCGAGGACGTCGCGATCGTGCTCCAGGCGATCAGCGGCCACGACCCCTGCGATTCGACGTCGGTCGACGTTCCGGTTCCCGACTACCAGACATCGCTGACCGGCGACATCCGGGGCATCCGTATCGGGATCGCCGCGGAGTACCAGGTGCCGGGGATGGATCCGGAAGTGGAGCGCGTCGTCGACGAGGCCGTGGCCGAGCTCCAGCGGCTCGGCGCGGAGATCGTCCCCGTCTCGCTCCCGCACACGAAGTACGCGCTCGCCACCTACTACATCATCGCCCCATCGGAGGCCAGCGCCAATCTCGCCCGCTACGACGGCGTCAAGTACGGCCTCAGCCTTCAGGGGGAGACGCTGCTCGAGAGTTATCTCCAGACCCGCGGCCGCGGCTTCGGGCCAGAAGTCAAACGCCGTATCATGCTCGGAACCTACGCGCTCAGCGCCGGGTACTACGATGCGTATTACGTCAAAGCCCAGAAGGTGCGCACGCTGATCAAGCGCGATTTCGACGAGGCCTTCGAGAAGGTCGACGTGATCCTGGCGCCGACCTCGCCCACCGTCGCCTTCCGGCTCGGCGAGCGCACGGCCGATCCGATCCAGATGTACCTCTCGGATGTCTTCACCATTCCGGCCAACATGGCGGGGCTGCCGGGCATCGCCGTCCCCTGCGGCTTCGCTCATGGCCTGCCGGTGAGCATGCAGTTCATGGGGCGGCCTTTCGACGAGGGCACGCTGCTTCGGGTCGCCCACGCCTACGAGCAGGCGACGCCCTGGCACCGGGCAGTGCCGCCGCTGATCGAGGCGGTGACGAGGCGCGCGCCTTCAGGCGGGACGGAGTGAGATGGCCAGCGAGCGTTCCCGGGTGGCCGGCAATCTCCGCGGCCAGCTCCTGGTGCTGCTGGCCTTCGGGATTACGCTCTATTTCGTGGTCGCGTTCGGCCAGCAAGCCTGGAAGGCCCGCCAGCTCGAAGCGCAGGTAGCAGTGCGACGCGAGGCGCTGGCCGCGCTGCAACGCGAGCATGACCAGCTTGCTGCCGAGCTCGAGCGCTACGCTACCGGAAACTACCGGACCTACATCGAGCAGACCGCCCGGCGCGAGCTCAATCTCGCCTACCCCGGCGAGACGGTCGGCATCGTACGCTGGCACGCTGCCCCCACGCCGACGCCCGAGGCAACGCCATCTAGGCAGCGGCCCGAGTCGAAGCCGAACTGGCGAGAATGGCTCGATGTCTTACGGCTGCCGCAGCCCTGAGCGAGACCCGTCCGGGCTGTTCAACGGCCCGTGCGACGGGTAAAACCGGCTCAACCGACGCTGTGTAGCGTGCTTTGATCAGTCGAGAGGCTCCCCTCGGCGAGCGCCGGAGGGTAGTCCGGCTCCGACTCCGGAAGGAGCCCATGCATCAGCGCGTAGATAGCGGCCTGTGTCCGATCCTTGACGCTCAGCTTCTCGAACAGGAGCGAGAGACGGTTCTTGACCGTGCTCTCAGCGAGACAGAGCGCCTCCGCGATCTCTTTGTTGCTCAATCCGGCAGCCACGAGTCGCAGGAGCTGGATTTCCCGTAGCGTCAACCCGACCGGCGGCACGCCTTCCTGGAGCGAGCTGAGTCGCCGGAATTCTCGCAGGAGAACGCCGGTGAGCGCCGGGCTGATCACCGAGCCTCCCTCAGCCACCTGGCGAATTGCCGATACCACTTCTTCAGCCGGGGTATCCTTGATCAGGAACCCCTCGGCGCCGGCCCGCACCGCGCTGAGGAAGGTATCCCGGTCACCCACCAGCGACAACACAACGATACGCACGCCGGGACACTTCATCTTGATCCGCCGGATCGTGCCGGCGATGTCGAGGCCCGGCAAGGCCGAGTCGACCAGGACGACATCAGGCCGGCGCAGTTCGACCAGCGACGCGAGGTTGAAGCCATCTCCGGTCTCGCCGACTACGCGCATCCCTTGCTCGGTTTCCAGATAGTGCCGAAGAGCTTGCCGGAAGAGCAGGTGTTGATCGGCGAGAACGAGCGTGATACCTGAAGAGCCGTTGCGCTCCCGGCGTGCTGCGTTAGACTGGCTCACAAAAGGGCGCGAGTGGATCATGGCTGTGTCCCCCTCGAGGTGTCGCTGCTCGCGCTGGCTCTGCAAACAATAGCGGAAACATGCGTTCCGCACAACTTAACGGGAAATGCAACCTGCCGGTTGCACGACTCGCTCATATCGGTTTACGGTCGTTGCGGGCTGAGGGATTATAGCCAGATAGTCCTGCTCGATATCCACTAGCCCGTCTCTGCTCGTATCATCCATGCGGGAGCGCGCGCTCGGTGAATGTACATCTCGACCCGTCAGACGATGCATTGATCCAGGCGGTCCGCTCGGGCGAGCTCGCCGCTTTCAACCTGCTAGTCGAGCGCTACCAGCGTAGTGTGTATGCGGTGGCGCTCCGCCTGCTCCACGATCGCTACCTCGCTGAGGATATCACACAGGAGACCTTTCTCCGCGCCTATACGTCGCTCGACGACTACCGGGGAGGCAGCTTCCGCGCCTGGCTTCTGCGCATCGCCCACAACCGCGCGCTGGACGTGCTTCGTTCGATGCAGCGACGGCCAGCAACCTCTCTCGACCTTACTGGATCGGACTTGGGGGTTCGCTGGTCGGTCGAGCCGGCTCCGGTAAGCCCGGTGGAGCACGCCACGCGAGACGAGCTACGGCGACGGCTCGAGGCAGGTCTGGCGATGCTCCCGGAAGATCAGCGCATCACCGTCATTCTGTCCGATGTCGAGGGGTTCTCCTACGAGGAGATCGCCGCGATCACCGGAGTCTCGCTGGGTACTGTCAAGTCTCGGTTGAGCCGCGGGCGCGCTCGCTTGCGGGCACTTCTGGCTGCCGATGAGTCTTCGCGGGAACTTCTGGAAGGATTCCTGCGTCAAGCTAATGACGGGCCCAGTGAGCGCTCATCGGGATCCGAGTAACGGCGACGCGACGAACAAGGAGCAACAGGCAACGAGCATCATGCGGTTTACGGCAGACGGACATCCGAACGATGAGCTCCTCTCGGCCTACCTCGCCGAGGCGATCGACGACCCGGCGGTCGCGGCAGCGGTGTCGGCGCACCTCGCCACCTGCACGGCCTGCCAGGAGCAGATCGCGGAGTTGCAGGTCATAACCGCGCTGCTGGCCGAGCTGCCCGCGCCGGCTCTGCCGCGCTCGTTCACGCTGACGGGCGAGGAGTTAGAGCGCCTGCGTCCCCGGCCGTGGTACCTGCGCTACCAGCCGCTGTTTCGCTGGTCTTCGGCCATCGCTGCACTGCTGCTGGTAGCGCTGCTGAGCGTCGATCTGCTGGCCGGCGGACCAGCGCCAGCAGGCACGCCAGCGTCGCCTCCCCAACCGGCGGCAGACCGGCAGGCTGCATCGGAGGCGGTCGAAGCGACCCCGGTCGCCGCGCTCAGCGCACCGGCCGAGCCGACACCCGGCGAAACCGGGAGTGCCCAGGAGATTGCCCCGGCCGGTACCCCGGTACCGGCCACGGAATCGACTCCTGAGGCTCCGGTAGCGGTTATGGCCGCGCCGTCGACTCCACAGCCGACGCCGGCCGGCTCGGTGCCGAAAGCCGCCGGTGAGGATGAGTCCAGTCCTGCCGAGACCGGGATCTCACTCTTGCGCCTGGCGACCGCTGCGGCGGGCATTGTGCTCGCGGTCGCGCTCGCGCTCGGCTTCTTGTTGCCGCGCCTGGCCGCGCGCCGTCACCGTCTCTCGCGGTAGATGTATCGAACGAGAATTGTGCAGAGAGGAGAACACGAGATGAGCGGTCTTCAGCGTCTCGGCATCGCGTCGTTGACCATCGCCGCCCTGGCGGTGGGTGGCGCGCTGATCGCGCTGTTCACTGGCGCCGGGGTGTCCGGACCGTCTCCAGCCGCAGCGCAGACCCCAAGCGAGCGCGTGATCAGCGTCAGCGGCGAGGGACGCGTCTTCATCCGGCCGGATCTGGCCATCGTCACGCTCGGCGTCGAGCTTAGCAACCCAGATCTAGCCACGGCCCAGCAGGAGGCGAGCCAGCGCATGGATGCTGTGCTGGCAGAGTTGCAGGCGCGCGGGATCCCAGAGGAGAAGATCAAGACGGTAAGCTACAGCATCTGGGTGGAGCGCAACTACGAACAGCCGGATCAACCGATCACCGGCTACCGGATCGTCCATCTGGTCGAGGTCCAGGTTCAGCCGGTGGATCGGGCGGGAGAGATCATCCAGGCAGCGGTGGGCGCAGGCGCCAACTCGGTCTCGGGCGTGTCCTTCACGGTCGCCGACCCGAGTACCGTCATGCGCCAGGCTCGCGAGCTGGCGATGCGTGACGCGCGGGACCGGGCTAGCCACCTCGCGCAGCTCGCCGGGGTCAGCCTGGGATCGCCCATCCGCATCGTCGAAGGCGGAGCCTTCCCACCGCCAGTACCGGTCGAGGCGCGAGCCGCTGCGGGCGCCGCGGACGCCCTGCCGCCGGGGCAGACCGTGGTCAGCGTCGTGGTCACAGTCGATTTCGCGATCCAGTAGGGGAGGAACGACGCTCGATCCGGGCCTGGGCCTGACCAGCCAGCGAGCCTGAGCCCAACCTCGCGGTAGCGCGGCCGGCGGGAACCACTGGGTTCCCGGCCGGTCGCTATGCTGTGGAGATGCGGCGATTCAGGCCCAGCTAGCGCGCATCGCCGCCCACGGTATCGAGAGGAGGTTCGCTATGGACGAGCACCATCGCGCGTTCGACTCCATCAGCGTCACGGGCAAGGGGCAGGTCGAAGCCGTCCCCGATCGAGCGGTGGTCGTCATCACGGTCGAAGTATCCGACCGGACGCTGGCACGCGCGCAGAGCGAAGCCAACCGCCGGATGGCCGCGGTGCTGGCGGCGCTCCGCGCGCAGAGCATCGCGGACGAGCGCAGCCGCACCGCGTGGTACGACGTGACGCCGCAGCGAGACTACAGGCTGGCGCGGTGGCCAGTCCTCGGATACTCAGTGAGCCATCGGGTACGAGTGACGGTTGAACCGATCGAACGTGTCGGAGAGGTCATCGACGCGGCGACGGCGTCCGGCGCGACCAGCGTCGAACTCTACTGTTTCGACGTGGCCGACCCGTCGGCTCCAGAACGAGACGCTCGTATCCGCGCGATGGCCGACGCGCACACCAAGGCCGCCCACCTCGCCGAGCTGGCCGGCCGGCGCCTGGGCAAGGCGGTGCAGATCACAGTCGATGACTCCTGGCCTCGTCGTCGCCGAGCGCGAGACTACAGTCTGTACACTCCCATGAGTCTAGTCCCCGAGCACCAGCCGACCGAGGTGAGACCCGAGCCCGTCGAGTTCTCCATTACTGTCTCGGTGACGTTCACGCTCGAAGACTGAGAGCTGCTCACAGGTCGGCCGGGCGCTCGCCGAGCTGCACGCGCAAGGTCAACGTCTCGCCGGTCGAGGGACGGAAGACCTCCATCGTCACCGTATCCCCCGGCCGGTAGCGGAACAGCTCGTTGACCAGCGGGTGATCACCGTCGATAGCCTGCCCGTTCAACGCAGTGATGATGTCGCCATCGCGGGCTCCAGCCTGGTCGGCGGGTGAGCCAGGCTCCACCGCGGTCACCAGCACGCCGTGGTCGACCGGGAGATCTCCAGCCAGCGCCTGGCGTGGAGTAATCGGCTCATAGGTGATGCCGAGGTACGGGCGGATGACGCGCCCGTTCTGGATGAGCTGATCGGCGATGATCTTCACCGTGTTACTGGGGATAGCGAATCCCAAGCCCTCGATGGGAAGGAAGCCCGCCTGCCGGACGACCGCGGTGTTCACGCCCACCACCTCGCCACGGAGGTTGAGCAACGGGCCCCCAGAGTTGCCCGGGTTGATCGAGGCATCGTGCTGGATCATGTTTTCCAGGTTGAAGCCGTCCGGGGTCTCGAGCTGCCGCCCGAGCCCGCTGACGACGCCTTCGGTCACCGTATTCGTGAAGTCGCCGAGCGTGCTCCCGATGGCGATCACCCGGTCGCCGGGCCTCAGCTGGTCGGAGTCGCCCAGCGGGAGCGTGCCGGGAACTGGGGGGTCAACTTTGATCACGGCCAGGTCGCTGAACCGGTCGGCACCGACAAGCTGCGCGGACGCCTTGGAGCCATCAGAGAAGAGCACTTCGATCTCCTGTGCCCCCTCCACGACGTGGTTGTTGGTGATGACGTGCCCCTGCTCGTCGATAATGAAGCCCGTGCCAGTGCCCGCGGGCTCGTTCTCGTCGCCGAACAACCCGCCGAGCCCGAGAGCCTGGCGATTCACGACCGTGACGACGGCCGGGCTGACACGTTCCACGATGTCAGCGACCGACACCCCCTCATCCGCACTGGCCGCGGGCGGCGCAAGCGTGGCGGTCGGAGACGGGAGCGCGACCACCGTCGGCGACGGCGAGGCGGTGCTGGTCGCCACCGTGACAACCTCCGTCGGCTGGGGCATCGAGACCGGCGAAGACCGCGGTACGACCAGCAAGGCGGCTACCGTTCCGGCGACCCCGCCAGCAACCGTCCCGAAGCTCAGCGCCAGCAGCGCCACCAGCACGACTACCCAGAGACTGTATCCGCGCTTCATCGCTGCCCCACCCTGTCAGAGATCTCGCCGCATCGCTGCTGCGCCAGCGGCCGGCACAGCGTAAGCTTGCCCCAAGAGGAGGTCGGTCGGCACCGTGGCTCGGTCTGCACGCTGGCGAATCGCTCTGCTTGCCCTGGCGCTGGTCCTGGCTGGCTGCGGGACACCCGCCCCGGCGGCCGGCAGCCTGGCCTCTCCTGAGGTCTATCCAGGCGGCGAGCTACTCGTCTTGGCGGAGTGGCTATCGCAGCACCTCGATGACCCGGCCCTGCGCCTGCTCGACGCCAGCCCACTCCACGAGTATCAGGCGGGACACATCCCCGGGGCCATCCATGTCTGGTGGCAGGACACGATCGAGGTGCACAACGACACCTACGGGATGCTCGTCGGCGAGCCTGGCCGCGCCGAGTTGATCCACCGGGCCGGGATCACACCGGACACACGGGTCGTTGTCTACGACGGCGCCGGCAACCGCTACGCGGCCCGGATCGTCTGGACGCTGCACGCGCTCGGTTTTCGCCAGGTGCAGGTGCTCCAGGGCGGACGGCAGGCTTGGGAAGCCGCTGGCCTGCCGCTCACCCGCCGGCTCCCGTCGTCTCCGCCTCCCGGCTCGCTGGTGCAGCAGCTCGACTATACCGTCTTGATCGGCGTCGACGACGTGCTGGCTTCGCTCGGCGATCCGGCTGTCGCGATCGTCGACAACCGCACGCCAGAGGAGCTGCGCGAGAGCTGGAACGGCCGCTTGCGGCTGGGCAAGATCCCCGGAGCCGTGATGGTTCCCTGGACGGCGCTGACCGAGCCTGGCTCCGTGCCCGCCTATCGTGACCCAGGGGCGCTCCGCGAGCTGTTCGCAAGCCAGGGCGTGACGCCGGACAAGACCGTCATCGTCTACGGGCTCCACGGCCCGAGCGCTGCCCAGACCTACGTCGCGCTCAAGCTGCTCGGCTATCCTTCGGTCCGCGTCTATGACGGCTCGTGGGCCGAGTGGGGCGCCCGAGCCGATCTGCCCTTGGAGCCGCTGTCGTGAGCGAGCACCGACTCGACGCTGGGGACTGCCTGGAGGCAGTCATCGAGGACCCGGCCGGCAGCACTGTCCGGCATGCGCGCGACCAGGCGACCGGCACCTGGACGACCTACCGGCATCCGCACGCGCGTCGCCCCTGGCCAGCCGCCTACGGGCACCTGCCGGGCACGTACAATCCGATCGATGACGACGCGCTCGACGTCATCGTCCTGAGCAGCATGCCGTTGAGGACGGGCCAACGAGTCCGCGTGAGACCGATCGGGGTGTTCGTGCGCCCCGACGGTGATCACAAAGTCCTGGCTGTCCGCTGCAACGATCCGCGGTACGGTGGCGTGGTCGATCTCCTCCAGGCGCCGGCTGAAGACCTGCGGGCGATCGAGGAGTGGTTCGCCGACTGGGATATCGTGCTGGGATGGGAGAGCGCGGAGGTGGCCTGGCAATTGATCCGCTCCGCGACCGGAGCGAGAGACGAGCCGCTATGAGCGAGCGCGAGCCGCTGCGCGTGCTGGTCACCGGGGGAGCCGGCTATATCGGTTCCTTCACCGTCCGCGCCTTGCAGGAGGCCGGACATGAGGTCGTCGTGTTCGACAATCTCCGTTACGGCCACCGGGCAGCCGTGGACTGCCCACTCATCGTCGGCGAGCTGGCTGACCGCGATGTGGTCTTTTCCGCCATCGCCGATGGACGGTTCGACGCGGTCTTCCACCTGGCTGCCTACACCTCGGTTCGAGAGTCGGTCGAGGATCCAGCGAAGTACGTGCGGCACAACATCGGCGGAGCGATCAACCTGCTCGACGCCTGTCTGGCCTACGAGGTGCCCTGGGTCGTGTACTCCTCCACCTCCGAAGTCTACGGCGAGGCCCGCTATCTCCCGCTCGACGAGAACCATCCGACGGAGCCGGCCAACCCCTACGGCGCGTCCAAGCTTGCAGTCGAGGAGTTCCTGCGCTGGTACGACCAGGCCTATGGGCTACGCTCGATCAGCCTGCGCTACTTCAACGCCGCCGGCGCCGCGCTCGACGGCTCGCTGGGCGAAGACCACCGGCCTGAGGAACACCTGATCCCGAACGCGATCAGGGGCGCGCTGGGGCTGCAGGCATTCCGGCTCACCTCGCCCCGGGTCGATACGCCTGACGGAACCACGATCCGCGACTACGTGCACGTTCTCGACCTGGCTGAAGCGCACCTGCTGGCACTCCAAGCGCTACGCCGAGGCCACCCGACGGACGTAATCAACCTGGGAAGCGGGGTCGGCTACTCGACCCGGCAGGTGATCGAGCTCGTCCAGGAGATCACCGGCGTCGAGTTTCCCATCGAGCCTGGAGAACCCAGGCCAGGGGAGCCGCCGGTCAAGTACGCCTCCTACGCCAAGGCCGAGCGAGTGCTGGGATGGCGACCACGCTACGGTCTCGAGGAGATCATCAGGAGCGCGGTACTCTGGCACCAGCGCTTCCCGCACGGCTACCCGGAGTGAGCCGGAACTCCGATGAGCGTCCGGTTGAAACGCCTCTACCTGCACGGCTTCAAGAGCTTCGCGACGCCGGTCGAGCTGTGCTTCGACCGCGGCATCACCGCCGTCGTCGGCCCGAACGGCTCGGGCAAATCCAACATTGCCGACGCGATCCGGTGGGCGCTCGGGGAGCAGAGCTACGGAAGCCTGCGCGGCCGGCAAGCGTCGGACGTCATCTTCGCTGGCGGGCCAGGCCGGGCACCGCTGGGAATGGCTGAGGTGAGCCTGACCCTGGAGCAGGAGGGGGAGAGCCTGGGACTCCCCTTCACCGAGATCACGGTTACCCGCCGGGTCTTCCGAGACGGCGAGAGCCACTACCTGATCAACGGGAAGCGGGTACGGCTCCGCGACGTGCTCCAGCTCACCGCCTCTCTGGGGCCTGACTACACCGTTATCGGCCAGGGGCTGGTCGACGCCGTTCTCAGCCAGCGGCCGGCTGATCGCCGCGGGCTGTTCGAGCATGCGGCAGGCATCGCCGGGTTGCGTCTGCGCCAGGATGAAGCTTCGGCCCACCTAGCCCAGGCTGAGGCCAATGCCGTCCGGCTAGAAGACCTGCTGCGCGAGCTGGAACCCCGCCTGCACGCGCTGGAGCGCGCCGCGCGCCAGGCCGAAGCGGCCATCCGCGTCCGGGAGGAGTTGCGAGCGTCCCTGCTTCAGCTCTACGCGCGGCGCTGGCAGGCGATCCAGGAACGGATCCAGGCAGCGGCCGACGCGGAATCCACTGCGGCGGTCACGGTAGTCCGTGCGCGTGCCGCGCTGGAGCAGGCCAGGCAAGCGCTGGCATCTGTGGAGTCGGCGACTGTGTCGCTGCGCCAGCGCGTGGATGAGCTGGAACGGGCGCTGGAGCACCGTCAGAGCGCGCTCCAGGCCACCCTCCACCGGAGCGAGTTAGCCGCGGCGAAGGAACAGGTGTCCCAGGAGCGCCTGGCCGACCTGGAGCGGCGCGCGGCCGAGCTGGACGCCGAGGCGGCAGCGCTCGCCCACGAACGGGAGGCCTTCGAGTGTGAGCGGCGAGCGCTCAGCGAGCGCCTGCAGAATCTCGACCGCGAACTGGCGGAGATCGAGGCCGAGACGCGGGCAATGGAGGCCCGGCGGGATGAGCTGCGCGCCTCGCTGCGGGCCACCGACGAGAAGGAACGGCACCTCCAGCAGGAACTGGCCCGGCTGGAAGCCGAGCGAGGAAAGCAGGAGCAGGCTCTCGCGGGGCTGCTCGCTGAGCGCGAGCGGCTGGCGGCTGCGGAGGCCGAACGCGAAGCCCGGCGGAGCAAGCTGGCGGCCCGCGCTGAGGACCTCGAACGGGCAGAGGCAGCGCTTAGGGTACAGCTCTACGAGGCGCGCCAGGCTCTGGCCGAACTGGAGCGGGAGGAAGCGGCGATTCAGGCCGACTTGGCCCGGGCGAGGGTGGCACTGTCTGAGTTGGAGCGGGAGCTGGCTGCTACCTCAGCCCGGCTGGACGCGCTCGAGCGGCTGGCGGAATCCGGCATGGTGGCCGGCGCCGTGCGCGCCGTGCTGGCGGCAGCCCGGGAGGGCAAACTGGCCGGCGTGATCGGCACGCTCGGGAGCCTGATCGAAGTCCCCGCCGAGCTGGAGGTCGCGATCGAGGTTGCCCTCGGCGGCCATGTGCAGGACGTGGTCGTCGAGCGCTGGGCCGATGCTGAGGCGGCCATCGCCTACCTGAAGCGCACCCGGTCCGGCCGCGCGACCTTCCAGCCGCTCGACACCGTGCGCGCCGGCCGCCCGCAGCAGCTCGCGCTGGCCGGACAGGAGGTGAACGTCATCGGCGTCGCGACCGAGCTGGTACGCTGCGAGCCACGCGTCGAGCCGGTCGTGCGCAGCCTGCTCAGCCGCGTCCTGGTCGTGCGCGATCTGCCGACCGCGCGGGCCATGCTGAACCGCCTGCCTCCCGGCTGGACGATCGTCACTAGGGACGGGGAGATTACCCGGCCCTCCGGGGCAGTCACCGGTGGCTCTCGCGGTCGCGAGCGCGGGCTGCTAGCGCGGGAGCGCGAGCTGCGGGAACTCCGGCGACGCCGCGCGCGGCTGATCGCCGAGGGTGAGCAGGCGCGGGAAAGGGTTCAGCGGCTGGAAGCGGCCCGTGCGGAGCGGCTGGCCCGGCGCCAGGAGCAGGCAGCCGAGCTGGCCAGGCTGGAAGCCGAGGATCGCGAGCAACGGCTCGAGCGCGAGTTGCTGCGCCAGAGCCTCACCGCGCTCGAGACGGAGACCGAACGCGACCGGGAGCGGCGAGCGCAGATCGCTGGCCAGCTTCAGGCCATCGAGCAGGCGCTCGAGGCGATCGCGACCGATCTCAACCGGGTGCAGGCCGAGCGCGAGCGACTGGTGACCCTTCGCGCCGCGCAGCAGCGCGAGCTGGAGACGCTGGCCCAGCAGCTCGAGTCTGGGCGCGTGCAGGTGGCCCGTGGCGATCGATCGGCGGTGCAACGACAGCTCGAGGGGGTGGAACAGCAACTCGCCAGGCTGGAACGCCGGGCACAGCGGTTGGCCGAAGGGCGAGAGCTACTCGCCCGCCAGCGCGTCGAGATCGAGCAGGAGCTCGCCCGGCTGGCCGAGGAGCGACGCGTGCTCCAGGCCGACACGCAGCGACAGCGCAAGGAACTGTCGGACGCCGAGGAGGAGCACGCCGCTACCGTCGATCGGCTCAGGGAATTCCTGGAGCAGGAGCGGGCCCAGCGTGAGATCGTGACCGGGTTGGCGCAGGAGCTGCGAGAAGCCGAGCGGGAGCTGGATCGTTGCCAGGTCGAGCGCCAGCGTGCTGGGGACGAGCTGGCGATGGTGCTGGAGCGAGCGGCTTGGGATCTCTCCGTCGACGATCCCGCGAGCTTGCCGGCGCAGCTCGCCGAGGTCGAACTCGATCCGAGCGTTCCGCTGGAAGAGATCGAGGCGCAGAGCGCCAGGCTACGCGAGCGCTGGCAGCGGCTGGGCCGCTACGGCGAGGAGTCGATCGACCAGTACCGGGCAGAACGCGAGCGCTACGAGCGGCTGAACCGAGAGCTCGCTGACGTGCGCGCTGCCGCACAGCGGCTCCGCGAGACGATGGGCCAGCTCGAGCGCGAGATGCAAGCCTCCTTCAGCCGCACGGTCCATGCGGTGGATCAGGCCTTCCGGCGGACATTCAGCGAACTCTTCGGCGGCGGCCGCGGCCGGCTGCTCGGCTCGAACGGCGCCGGCCCCGAGGGCGGGATCGAGATCGTGGCCCAGCCTCCGGGGAAGCGCTTGCAGAGCCTGCACCTGCTCTCCGGTGGCGAGCGGGCGCTTACCGCCGTGGCCCTGCTCTTCGCCATCCTCAGCGTCCGGCCGGCGCCCTTCTGCGTCCTCGACGAAGTGGACGCCGCCCTGGACGATGCCAATGTGGTCCGCTTCCGCGATATGCTGCACGCCCTCTCGGAGCGCACCCAGTTCGTCGTCATCACGCATAACCGCGCTACTATCGAGGGAGCTGCCGTCCTCTACGGCATCACGATGGGAGAGGACGGCGTTTCACGCGTCCTCTCCCTGAGCCTGCCGTGAAGCAAGGCAAGCCGGAGCTGGTAGGGGCGACCGGCTGGTCGCCCCTACCAGGGATTGGCACGATCGCGCGGCTCAGTCACGCTCGCGGAGCATGAACGCGCGTTGGTTGAACCAGGCGGTGCGCTCCCCGTCGGAGGCGGTCAGGCTCACCTCGAGCGTCAGGTCAGTGGTCTCGCTGCCGATGGCGGTCTGGAAGTGGTTGGCGGTACCGTAGTCGTTCACCGCCGTGAGCACGCGCTGTTCCCCGGCCTCGAGCTCGAGCCGCTGCTGCAGCACCACGATGTTGTTGTGGTTCCGGTGATCCATAATCATGACGCGCACGTAGACTGTCTGCGGAGTCTCGCCGTTGGTGACGACGAGCTGGTACTGATCACCGGCGTGCGTGGCCGGCGAGGTCGCCGTCCAGCCGTATTTCACCTCCGGCGGCAGTCTACCGGGCCTGCCACTCGGCGACGTCGCCTCGCTCTCCTGGGCGTGCGCGCCCGCGTGCTCGTGCAGGACGACCGCGACCGCAGCCTCGTGCGCTAGCAGGAGCCCACCGCCCAGCCCCGCCACTGCTGCGACGGCCATCGCCCAGCGCCAGGGGCCGAGGCGCGCGAACCACGAAAGGAACCGGCTCATGATCCCTCTCCTTTCTCGCTCCGGTGGGCCGACCCGCTCGCGCCCACCATTGCCCGATTCCTGAGAGGGAGCGTAGGCGACGTGTGTAACAGCACTGTTACCATCGAGCGAGGGAAGACACGCTGGAAGGAGCTGCGAGGGCCGTGCAACCGGACTCCAGAAGGGCCGAGCTCTCGGGGCGAACACTGGTGACCACGGGCACGTCGTTCAGGCCGGGTCACTACCGCCTCGCTGACCCCGACGGGGGTGGAGTCATCGTCGTCGCCGCCGATGGCGTCGTGCTCGACGGGAACGGGCTCATCCTCGACGGTATGCAGAAGGCCGGCTTCGGTATCGTGCTGCGTGGCCGGACAGGTGTCGTCATCCGCAACTTCGTCATCCGCAACTTCTTCTACGCCATCTTCGCCGAGGACTGCACCGACCTGGTGATCGAGGACAATGACCTCTCAGAGAACGCCGGCAGCGACGGGACGTTTCTCGACCTCAACCAGCCGCTGTCGGCCGCGTGCGGCGGGGGCATCCTGTTCCACCGCGTTACCGGCAGCGCGGTGCGCCGCAATGTCGCGAGCCGCCAGGACGTAGGGATCAACCTCTACGCTAGCCACCGCAACCTGATTCAGGACAACGATGTCTCGCACAACACCGCCTGGGGCATCCGGCTCTTCGCCTCTTGCGAGAACCGGATCGAGCGTAACCAGGCTCACCATGTGAACCGCTGCGGCGGCACCGGCTGCGACGCGGCCGGAATCCTCGTGACCAGCGGGTCGCACCGCAATAACGTCATCGGCAACGACCTCCGCTACTCCGGAGACGGGTTCTTCCTCGGCAATCAGTTCAGCCCACCCAGCGACAAGAACCTGATCGAAGGCAACGACGGCTCCTACTCCCCGAACAACGCCTTCGAGGCGACGTTCTCGACCGGGAACGTCTTCCGCAACAACATCGCCACTCACAGCAACTACGGCTTCTGGCTCGGCTTCTCCCGCGAGACGATCCTCGAGGGCAACGTGATCGCCTATAACCGCACCGACGGGGTCAACTGGGAGCACGGCCAGGGCGGCGTCATCCGCGATAATCTGATCACCCGGAACGGCCGTCACGGCGTCGCCTTCACGCTCGACCCGGCCAACCACGATCTCCCCGACCGCGTGACCTCGGAGCGCCACCTGGTGACCGGCAATACGATCCGCAACAACGGTCGGTGCGGGGTCTACCTGCTCCACACCACCGACTCGACGGTGACGGGCAACGTCTTCGCCGGGAACCGCCGCGACGTCTGCGCCGAGGGGAGATCGGCCAGAAACCAGGTCGGATAGGCCCAGCGGCGCGAGGTCTTGACCAGCAGCCCCGCAGAGGCCATCGTACGGCCCGAGGAGGTGCGGGCAGCGGTGGCGCGGTTACTCGAGCACGATGCCAAGGAGATTCTGGCGGCCCGGGGGATTCCGGTGCCGCGGGGACAGGCCGTCCCCGCTGCCGAGGCAGCACGGCAGGTCGCGTCTGCGCTCGGAGGGCCGGTCGTCGTCAAGGCGCTCGTCCCGGTGGGGAAGCGAGGGAAATCCGGCGCCGTCAGGCTGGCCGCCGACCCGGAGGCCGCTGGCGACGCTGCCGCGGCGCTGCTCGGGCGCGAGGTCGGCGGCTTCCCGGTCGATCGCGTGCTGGTCGAAGAGGCGGTGCCAGTCGCACAGGAGCGCTATCTGGCCATCACGCTCGACGCCGATGACCGGACGGTGCGGGTGCTGGTCGGCCGGGAAGGCGGGGTCGATGTCGAGGAGCTGGCGCGGGGTGAAGGAGCGATCGCCTGGCTGGAGCTGGTGCCGGGCGAGGAGATGATGCCGTTTCGCGCCCGCGCGCTCTGGCAGTCGGCGGGCGTGCGCGGCCCGGCGCTTCCCCGCCTGGCCCAGCTTACGGCCGCGCTCTACCGGGCCTTCGTCGAGCTGGACGCCGAGCTGCTGGAAATCAACCCGCTGGCCGAGACAGCCAGTGGTGAGCTCGTCGCCCTGGACGCGGTCGTCGCGCTCGACGAAGCGGCGCTGTTCCGCCACCCCGAGCTGGCCGGGCGTGTGCTGATCGGCCCGGCCTGGCGTCCACCGACGGCGCTGGAGCAGCAGGTCGACGCGATCAACGCCGCCGAGCCGTACCGGGGCTCGGCCCGGTACCTGGAGCTGGAAGGCGGCGATATCGGCTTCCTCTGCGGCGGTGGTGGGGCCAGCCTGCTGCTCTTCGATGCCCTGCTCCGCGCCGGTGGGCGGCCGGCGAACTACGCCGAGATCGGCGGCAACCCGACCGAGACGAAGGTGGCCGCGCTGGCTCGCGTGGTGCTGTCCAAGCCAGGGGTACGTGGCCTGTTCGTCGCCCACAACCTGACCAACAACACCCAGGTCGACGTGCTCGCGCGGGGAGTCGTCCAGGCGCTGCGCGAGGCCGGCCGCCTGCCTCCGGACTTCCCGGTAGTCGCGCGCGAGACCGGCGTCAACGAGGCCGAGGGCCGGGCGATCTTCGAGGCAGCGGGCGTGCGCTGGCTCGGCGAAGAGGTGACGCTGAGCGAGGCGGCCCGCGTCATGGTGCAGGCGATGCGCGAGCGGTACGGGGAGGGCGATGGCGATTCTGCTCGACCGTGACACCCGCGTCCTCGTTCAGGGCATCACCGGCCGCGAGGCGCGCATGGTCACCGCGCACATGCTGGCGTACGGCACCGCCGTCGTCTGCGGGGTGACACCCGGTCGAGGCGGCGAGCAGGTCGCTGGCGTGCCGGTCTACGACACCGTGGCCGAGGCAGTCGCGGCTCACCGGCCGGCTGCCGCGCTCGTCTCGGTGCCGCCGGCCGCCGTGCTCGACGCGGCCCTGGAGGCGATCGACGCCGGCCTGCGGCTGCTCCTGATCGCGACCGAGCGCGTGCCGAAGCACGACGCGCTGCGACTGTTGTACGCGGCGAGGACAGCAGGCGTGCACGTAATCGGCCCGAACTCGGTCGGGCTGATCAACCCGGGCCAGCGCGTCAAGCTGGGAGCGATCGGCGGCGACCGGCCAGAGCGGGCTTTCGTCCCGGGCCGGATCGGCGTCATCTCGCGCAGTGGCGGCATGACGGCCGAACTGGGGTTGATGCTGCGCCGGCACGGCTTCGGGGTGAGCACGGCAGTGAGCGTCGGGGGCGACGCGTTGATCGGCACGCCCCCGGCCGACCTCTTGCCGCTCTTCCAGGCCGACCCGGAGACAGACGCGGTCGTGCTCTTCGGCGAGCCGGGAACACGCTTCGAGGAGGACGTCGCCGAGGCACTGGCCGACGGCCGCTTCAGCAAGCCGCTCCTCGCGCTGGTCGCCGGGCGGTTCGCCGAGTCGCTGCCAGAGGGCACTGCCTTCGGCCACGCGGCGGCTATCATCCGGGGCGGCTCCGGCCGGCCGAGCGCCAAGCTGGCGGCGCTGCGCCAGGCGGGCGCCTGGGTCGCCGACGACCTCGACGAGCTGTTCCGCTTCCTCGACGCCCTGGCTTCCAGTGGCGTACACCACGAGACCGGGCAGCGCTGACACGTCGCCGGCCACCGTCGCAGCGCGCTCGACTGCGTCAGTACCATCCCGTCGGCGCGGAGGGCTCGCGGCGATGCGCGTCGAGCGTGAGCCAGCGATCGGCCCAGTCCGCGCCAGCGAGCCGGGGTGCGCACTGGTGAGCGACCACAGGTCATCGCTTGACGGGATTAGGCCGTAACCGCTACTGTGCCCGAAGCGGGGGCTCCACGCCCTCGATCCGATGGAGGAGCAACGACGTGGCTGGGAGACTCGAGGGGAAGGTCGCGATCATCACCGGCGCGGCGTCGGGCATCGGAGCTGCCAGCGCCCGGCTGTTCGCGGCCGAGGGCGCCCGCCTCATGCTGGTCGATACGAACCACCAGGCGCTCGCCTCCCTCGTCGAGAACCTCGAGCGTAGCGGCGCCCAGGTGATCAGCTCGCAGGCGGACGTCGCCAGACCGACCGAGGTCGCCGCGGCGGTCGATGCGACCGTCGCGAAGTTCGGGCACCTCCATGTCCTCTTCGCGAACGCCGGGATCAGCGGTCGCGGGCTGGTGCCGGAGATGCCGCTCGAAGAGTTCGACCGCATTCTGGAGGTAAACCTGCGCGGCGCGTTCCTCTGCGCCCGCTACGCCATCCCGCAGATCGCGATCTCTGGTGGCGGCTCGGTGATCTTCACCGCCTCCGAGCTGGCCCTCGTAGGGTCACCGGGTGCGGCCGCCTACTGCGCGTCGAAGGCGGCGCTCCTCGGGATGACTCGCGCGCTCGCGCTCGACCACGGCAAGCAGGGCATCCGGGTCAACTGTCTCTGCCCTGGCGCGGTGGACACCCCGCTGCTCTGGAGATCAGCCGAGCGGCTCGGTCGCAGCGTCGACGAGTACCGGGCGGAGATCATCAGCCGGATGCCGCTGGGCCGGATCGGCCAGCCGGAGGAGATCGCGCGGGCGGCCCTGTTTCTGGCCAGTGACGACTCGTCGTTCATGACCGGCGCCGCGCTGGTGGTCGACGGGGGCTGGACGGCGCGCTGAGGTGCCTGAACCGGGAGGGAGCGTGGGAAGCCGGCAGAACTTGCTCGTCGCCCAGGCCGGCGGCGCGACAGCGGTCATCAACAGCAGCCTGGTCGGCGTCGTCGAGGCAGCGCGCGAGAGTGGCCGCTTCCAGGCGATCATCGGCGCCCGGCGCGGTATCGAAGGCGTGCTGCGGCAGGACTTCGTCGATCTCGGCGCCCAGCCGCGCGAGCTGCTGCAGCGGGTGGCGCGTACCCCCTCAGCCGCGCTGGGCGTCACTCGCCTGCGCCTCTCCAGCGAGACGACTCAGCTCGCCCTCGAGATCCTCGCTCGGTACGAGGTCGGTGCCTTCGTCTACATCGGCGGCAACGACTCGGCGGAGACAGCGCTGCGCCTCGCGTCGGCCGCCCGGCGCGCGGGCCAACCGCTCCAGGTCGTCGTCGTGCCGAAGACGATCGACAACGACCTGACCGCGACCGACCATTGCCCTGGCTACGGCTCGATCGCCCGATTTCTAGCCCTGGCGACCCGCGACGCCGGGCTCGACACCGAGGCCACGGCCGGGCTCTACCCGGTCAAGCTCATCGAGGTTATGGGCCGCAACGCCGGGTGGGTCGCCGCCTCTACCGCGCTCGCCCAGGTCGCCTCCGAAGACGCACCCCACCTGATCTTCTTCCCCGAGCGGCCGCCGGCCAGCCTAGACGCCTTCCTCGAGGAGATCGCGTCCGCCTACGATCGGTTCGGACACGTGGTCGCGGTCGTGCCGGAGACGCTGCGGGACGCCCAGGGGCGGCCGCTAGGCGGCGAGCAGGCACAGTGGGTCGACCCGTTCGGCCACCCCTATTACCCCGGGCCAGCTCCGGTTCTGGCCCAGGCGATCGAGCGCCGGCTGCGACTCCGCGCGCGCTACGATAAGCCAGGCACGATCGCCCGCATGTTCATGTCCTGCACCTCGCCGGTGGACTGGCAAGAGGCGTACGAGGCCGGCACGAAGGCGGTCGCGCTCCTGTGCGAGGGCGCTTCGGACGTGATGGTGTCGCTGGAGCGTGTCTCCGACGAGCCGTACGAGGTGCGCTTCGGCGCGGTGCCGCTGGCGGCGGTCGCGAACCGGGAGCGCGCGCTGCCAGACGAGTTCATCGGCCCGGACGGGCGGTCGGTAAGCGCGGCATTCCGCCGCTACGCTCTGCCGCTGGTCGGGGATCCGTTCCCGCCGTACGCGAGGCTGCAGGATCTGCCCTTCCGGCCTCAGAGCACCACGTAGCCCTCGGCATCGCGGTCGGTCAGGCGCTGGGCATAGCGTTCGAGGTCGGGCAAGCGCGGCAGCAAGTGGCCGAACAGGAGCTGGTTGAAGCGGTTATGCGCCTCCCGAGAAGACCAGCGTTCGACCCACACGTAGCGCCTATCCTCATCGAGGCGCACCAGCTCCGAGGAGAGGCAACCGTCGGACTGCCTCGCCTCCTCGACCAGGACACGGAAGGCGCGCTCGAAGACGTGTTGCATCCCTTCTTCCACCTCGAAGAAGCTCAGATCGACGAACATGCCCGCTCCCCGCTCACTGCCTTGCGGCCGACCGCCTCGCTGCCGGCTTCCTCCGGCGCCACGACTGCGCAATCGCTGTGCCCGACCCACAAGTCTACGGATCGGGCCGGCCTGTTGACCGCTGGTGCTATAATGCCACCGATGACCCCTCCGCTGGTTTGGGCCGCCCCCTCCCTTTCCCGGTCTCGAGCACGCGCGGGTGGCACTCTGGATGCCCGACCACGAGGGGAATACGATATCGGGAACGGTGCGCGCCTACAGCCTGCCTCGCGAACGGCGCAGGGCAGGCACTGAGCGAGGGAGTTGGGGACAGAGGCAGATGGCCGAACGCCTGGTGATCGGCGTGCTCGGCGGCATGGGGCCGCTAGCGACGGTCGACCTCTACCGCAAGATCATCGAGACCACACCGGCGGCCCGGGATCAGGAGCACTTGCACGTGATCATCGACGCCGATCCGTCGGTGCCGGATCGGACGGAGGCACTCCTGTACGGGGGGCCAGACCCTACTCCCTGGCTGATCGCCGGTGCGCGCCGCTTGGCCGGCGCCGGGGCGTCCTTCATCGTCGTGCCATGCAACACGGCGCACGCCTTCCTGCCCCAGGTGCAGGCTGCGGTGGAGGTGCCGTTCCTGAACATGATCGATGAGACTGCTGATCGGCTAGCAGAGATGCTGCCAGCCGGGTCCACGATCGGGATCCTGGCGACTGCCGGCACCGTGGCTTCTGGGCTCTACTATCGGGCCCTCGCCGAGCGCGGCCTGCGAGCTATTGCCCCGCCTGGCGACGAGCAAACGCTAGTCTCGGCGGCGATCGCGGCTGTCAAGGCCGGACAGGTCGAAAGGGCGACCAGTGAGCTTGTCCTCGGGCCCGCGCTCGGTCTGGTGCGGAGCGGCGCGCAGGCAGTGGTAGCCGCGTGTACCGAGCTGCCGCTCATCCTGCGCACTGGCGACCTGCCGGTACCGCTGGTCGATCCTACCCGGGTACTGGCCGAAGCCGCTGTGGCCGTCGCCCTGGGGCAGCGCCCGCTGCCGGCGACGCCGTCGAAAGGGCTGGCCTATCGACATGCAGAGTGACCGAGACGCCGACCGAGCTGAGCTTCTGGAGCGTCTTCGCCGCTTCCCGGACCGGGTCGCGAACCTGGTCGAGGACCTCTCGGTCGAGACCCTGCGCAAAGCTGGGTGTGGCGGGCAGTGGGGCGCCGTCGAGATCCTCGCCTACTTGCGCGACTTCGACGCCGAGACCTTGCAGCGCCTGGAGCGAATCTTGACCGAAGACGAGCCTGAGATCAGCGAGTTCGACCCCGATCTGGTCGCCATCGAGCGCGGCTATGCGCGCGAGGAGCCGTTCGAGGCATTGGCAGCGTTCCGCGAGCTGCGGCAGGAGCTGGTGCACCGGCTGAGCCAGCTCAGCGAGGAGCAATGGCAGCGGACCGCCCGGCATCCGGAGTTCGGTCAGATCACTTTGGCCGAGCTGATCGCGCGGCTGGCCGAATACGACCAGGAAGCTTACCAGCGCCTCCGCGACGTGCTCCTCTGACGCCACGGTCAAGCTTTCCCCGGCACTCGAGCAGCCCTGGATTCAGTACGCTGGAGATCCGGACGGGAGCGCGCGTGCCTGGAACTGCGCTTTCACCCCATGCCGAGAGCCGCCTCCAGCACGGTGCTGGGACTCGCCAGCCAGTGCTGCTGGCTGCGCTGCTCGTCATCTCGCTCGCGTTCGCCGCCGGAACGCGAGCGAACGGCGGGCAGGTGCGCATCGCGGCCGAGCCCGTCGGGCCGTACGAGGTGACCGTGTTCACCAGCCCGGAACCGCTCCGAGCCGGCGAGCTCGATGTCAGCGTCCTTCTCCAGCGGCCTGACTCACCGCAGATCGTCGAGGGTGCCCGGATCGAGGTCGTCGTCACAACGGCTGGAGGAGAGACGGTGGGGCGCTTTCCGGCGACTCATGAGCAGGCCACGAACAAGCTCTACTACGCGGCCAAATTCCCGCTCGAGCAGCCTGGGCTCTACCGGATCACTGTCGAGATCGACGGCCCGGAAGGCGACGGTACGGTAGGCTTTGAAGCGACCGTGGAGCCGGCCGCTGGCTCAGCCTGGTGGCGCTCGTGGTGGCTCTGGGGCATGCTGGCACTGCTCCAGTTGCCCCTCATTTGGTGGCTCTTCAGCGAGCGGAGCGCCCCACGGCGAGGACGGTGGACGGCCTCAGCGAGCCGCAGTCAGGGACCGGAGGGAGTTGGAGAGGGCCGATGAACCGGACGGCAGTGCCGATCCTGACGAGACGAACTTTGTGGCTGCTCGTGATCAGCGCCGCGGTGCTCACGCTCACCTCGCTCGGGCTAGCGACCGCGCTCTGGTGGCTCGAGGAGACACGGACGGACAGTCGCCAGGAAGGTGTCGTCGAGCTCGATGCCCGGCCAGCACCCGACTTCACGCTCGTCGACCAGGACGAGCATCCGGTCCAGCTCTCGGCGCTGCGTGGTAAGGTAGTCGTCCTCACCTTCCTCTACACGAGCTGCCCGGATATCTGCCCGCTCACCGCCCAGAAGCTGGCAACGGCGTACGACCAGTTGGAACCCGGCCAGCAGCGCGAGGTCGCCATCCTGGCTGTGACTGTGGACCCGGAGCAGGACACGCCAGCCCGGCTGCGACAGTACCTGGACGCCAACGGCCTGAGCGGCAAGCTGGCGTTCCTGACCGGCGACCGGTCGACGCTGGAGCAGGTCTGGTCGGCTTACGGAATCGGTGTGATGAAGCAACCCCTAGCGAGCAACCCGAAGGCGTACACCGTCGGGCACACCACGGTCACCTACGTGATCGACAAGGAGGGATACCAGCGCGTGCTCCTGCACGACGAGGCGATCGTCCCGCTGAACCTGGCGCGTCGCCTGGCCGAACTGATCGAGGAGTGAGGCAAGAGCGGGTACCGGCTTGCTGGCGCCGGTACCCGCTCTATCTACAGACTCGACCGCGGATCACACGCCGATCTCGCTCGCGAACTCGTTCTCGGCCTCGGTCAACGCCTCGTCGATGATCTCGACGATCCGGTCGATCTCCTGGTGAGTGACCACGAGCGGCGGCGCGACATGGACGATCTCCCAGACGCGGGTGAGCAGTCCCTTCTCGTTCATTCGTCGCTCGAGCGTCTTGATGAAGGCGGAGTTGCGCGGCCACTTTTCTTTGGTGGCCTTGTTCTTGACCATCTCGAGGCCGCACATCAGCCCCAGGCCCCGGACGTCGCCGACCGTCGGATGGTGCAAGAGCTCGCGGAGCTGCTTGAGCAGGTACTCGCCCTTCTCGGCGCTCTGCTGCACCAGGTTCTCTCGCTGGAAGATCTCCAGATTCTTCAGCGCCGCAGCCGCGGCCACCGCATGCCCGCCGAAGGTGAGCAGGTGCCCGAGCGGCACGTCCTTCTGCTCGCGGAAAATCTCGAAGACCTTCTCACTGACCGCAACCGCGCCCATCGGGGCATACCCGGACGTCAGCCCCTTCGCCATCGTCATCAGGTCCGGCACGACCCCGAAGTGCTCGGCGGCGAACATCTTGCCCGTGCGGCCGAATCCGTTGATGACCTCGTCCATGATCAGCAGCACGCCGTACTTGTCGCAGATCTCGCGGAGGCGCTGCCAGTACTTGGGCGAGGGCACGTGCACGCCGTTCGAGGTGGAGATCGGCTCACCGATCACCGCCGCGACCGTCTCTGGATCCTGGTACTGGATCTCCTGCTCGACGTAGTTGGCGCACATGATGTCGCCCTCTTCGCCCTCGAGACCGAAGTCGTTGCGATAGCGGTTGGGCGAGGGCACGTGCAGCACGCCGTACATGAACGGCCCGAAGAACTTCTCGCTGCGTGACTGGGTCAGGCTCATGGCGCCGTAGGTCATACCGTGATAGCTGCCCCGGCGAGCGATAATCTTGTACCGCTTGGGGAACCCCCGCATCGCCTGAACCTGCTTGGCAATCTTGATGGCACTCTCGACCGCCTCCGAGCCGCCGGAGCAGAAGAAGATCCGGTTCAGATCTCCGGGCGTGAGGCTGGCTAGCACGTTGGCGAGCTGAACCGTCGGTACCGTCGTGTGGTTCGCTGCCGAGACGTAGGCGATGCGGGCGGCCTGGTCGGCCATCGCCTGGGCGATCTCCTGGCGGCCATGCCCGGCATTGACCACCCAGAGTCCAGACAAACCATCGATGTACTCTCGCCCGTTGACATCGACCAGCGTGCTTCCGAAGGCCCGCTCGAAGACGCGGAACCCTCGCTCCTCGGCGAGACGAACCCACTCGGCCGAGTGGATCCAGACATGCTCGAGCGCCTCCTGCTCCAGCTCGGGAGCCGGGAGTTTACTCGCACCGACAGTCTCGACCGTACCATCCATCGGGCACCCCCCGTAACGACCGCGACGACGCCAGGTTGAGACCGTGCCGGGCATCGCCGCCGCTCGGACTCCGACAGGTGCAGTGCAGCACCGCTGCGCCGGGAGAGCGGGACTCACTGTACCCCTGAAGCGAAGTCTCACATGGATCAGCCGGACAGGCAAGTGCCAGAGTCGACCGGTTCCGCTTCGGCCATGAGACGACGGTCTCAGTGCCGATCGAAGCGACACCGCCTCCCGGCAAGACGCTTGTCGGCCTTCTGACTCGATGATACCCTGCCGGCCGGCAGTCGACGAGAACGGCGAGGGAGGGAAAGCGGCGATGGCGGTAGCATTTGCAGAGCTGGCCCGCGAGTTCGACGGCGTGCTCGGCGTCGCGGCCAGGCGTCTGGATACTGGCGAGGAGCTTGCCTTCAACGCCGACGAGGTCTTTCCTACCGCGTCGGCGTTCAAGACTGTCCTCCTGTACGTCCTCTACCGCCAGGCTGACGCCGGGCACATCGATCTGGCGCAGCGGCTCACCCTCCGCGCGGAGCAGCGGGTACCTGGCTCGGGCGTGCTCCAGGACCTCGAGCCCGGCGCGACGCTCACGCTCAAGGACATCGCCACGCTGATGATCACCGTCAGCGACAATATGGCCACCGACCTGATCTACGACCTGGTCGGCCGAGCGGCGGTGGCCGAGACGCTGCGCGAGCTAGGCATGAGCCACACTTCGCTGCCGCTCGACACCTGGGAGATCCTCGCCGGGCTGCACGATCTCGACCCGGACGACCCGTCGCTGACCTACGAGACACTCAAGGCACGGCTCGCCTCGCGCCTAGCCCCGCTCGACTGCCGGGCTGCGCGCGAGACGCCGGACAACAACGTCACCACGCCGCGCGACATGGTGCGCCTCTACGAGGCGATCGAGCGAGGCGAGGGGCTGAGCCCCGCCGCGCGCGACGCCGTCCTGGATATCCTCAAGCGCCAGAAATTCCGCGAGCGCATTCCGGCACTACTGCCGTTCGGCGTCCAGGTCGCGCACAAGACCGGCTCGATTCGCGGCGTCCGCAACGATGCTGGGCTGGTCTACGCCGGCGACATCGTCTATGCCGTGGCGCTGTTTACCAAGCGCGCCCGCAATGGCTATGCGGCAACGCAGCTCCTGGCCAGGGCTTCGCTCGCCGTCTACGAGCATTTCGCCGGCCCGGTCGGTGAGATCGAGAACTAGCCGGCTCCGGCGCACCGGACCAGAGCACCTCCGGCCAGGGCATTGCCGGAATACCCTCTACTGCCGTACTCTTCCGCAGACCCCTGCCGGGGGATAGATCCGCGCGACACGCCGGACACTATGGGGAACCAGCAAGATGACGAGCCCGTTCAGGCCGTCAGGCCGTGGCACCGGTCGGGCGGGGTGGCTCAGGCTCGTGCTCGGGGCCATCGAGCCCTGGTGGATGATCGTCCTCGCCGCCACCGCCATGACGCTCGGGCTGCAGGCTACGCGCGTCTTCGTCGCCGACCTGGTGTTCGTGGTCGATCAGAGCCGGCGCACCGCGCTCGCGCTCTACAGCGTCGGCGTCTTCTTCACTCCGGCGCTGGCCGGGCTCATGGCCCAGGCACTCGGCAGCCGGCGACTCCTGCTCCTCAGCGCCCTCGGGCTCTGGCTCAGCCGCCTGGCGTTGCAAGTGACGGAGGACCCACCGCTGCGGGTGCTCCTCGGCGCGATCGGGCTGGCCGGCTGGGGCTGGCTGCTCGTCGGCCTGCTGAGCCTGGATCGACGCTCGGCGGGGCTCGGACTGCTGGCCGGCTGCGCGCTCGACCTGGCAGTGCGGACGGCTGCGTTAACGATCGACCTCCCGTGGACGCCGGGGCCGGCAGCGCACCTCGCGACTGCTCTCCTGATCGGCGCGGGGGCACTGTCACTGCTGGCGGCACGGTGGGAAGAAGACGAGATCGTCGCGCTTCCGGGCACCCGGGCGATCCTGGTCGGGCCGTTCCTGGCCTTGTTCCACCTGGCGCTCGGAAACCTGGGGCTGGCTCAGGTACAGGCCGGGCTCCGCCTGCCGGCGGGAGCCCTCGTACTCGGGCTCGGCCTGGCCGGCGGCATGGCACTCGGCCGGCTCGTGGCCCGCCACTGGGTCGGCTGGGTGCCGGGGACGGTGGCCAGCGGGCTCGGGCTCTGGCTCGTGTGGCACGGGTCGAGATGGGCGGCCCTCGGGCTCCTGCTCAGCGCGGCCGGGAGCGCCGCACTGCTCGCGGGCGTGCTCCTGAGCGGCCGGGTCGACCGCGAGCGGGGAAGCATCGGCCGGGTCGCGTTGGGGTTCGCCGTAGGCTTGCTGATCCAGGTGGGCCTGCTCTTCGGCTACTACACCGCGACCGGCAGCGGGGTCTACCTCGGCGCGGCCTGGCTGCTGACGAGCCTCGGGGCGACCGTGTGGTGGCCGAGCCGCGAGCCGGCAAGCGAGCGCGTCCCGGTCTACCCCGCTGCACTGGCCGCTGGAGCGCTGGTCGCGCTCGCCGCTGGCTGGCAGGAACTACGCTCGCCGGCGCCACTCTCGGCTGCCCCGCTGTCAAGCCAGATCACTGTGATGACCTACAATATCCAGTCAGGCTTCGCGCGCGACAACCGCTGGAGCCTGGAGGAGATCGCTCGCACCATCGAGTCGGCCCAGCCTGACATCGTCGTGCTCCAAGAGGTCAGCCGCGGCTGGCTGGTAACGAACGGGGCCGACAACCTTCTCTGGCTCAGTCACCGGCTGGGCATGTGGCCGACCTGGGGGCCGGCTTCCGCCGACGGGCTCTGGGGCAACGCGATCCTGACCCGGAGCCCGGTCACCGCCCAGGAGCTGTGGCGCTTCTCGCAGACACAGAACCTGCGGCGCTCGGCGCTCGCGGTGCGCGTCGAGGCCGGGGGCGGCTCGCTCTGGGTCATCGGCACGCACCTGGACGACCCGAGGGGGGCTGGGGCAGTGCGGCTCGCGCAGGTCGAAGAGCTGGTCGACTTCTGGGCAGGCCGCGTCCCGGTCGTGATCGCTGGCGATCTGAACGCCGAACCGGAGGACGCGGTGATCGCCCGGCTGCTGGAAGCAGGACTGGTCGATAGCGGCGCCAGCCTGAGCCCCGAGGCGACGACCTCGGAAGACGGCCGGCGGATCGACTACCTGCTCGTCTCGCCGGAGGTCACCGTGCTGGAAACGCGCGTCCTCGACCGCTGGTCGTCGGATCACCGGCCAGTGGTCGCTACCCTACGCATGCCCTGGGCCGAGTAGTCTGGATTCAGGAAGGGGAGGTGCACGATGGACGAGCGCCAGCGAGCGGTCTGCGCCGCGGTAGATGCGCTAGCCAGTGAGATGGTCGAGACCCTCCAAGCGTTCATCCGGGTTCCCACGGTGAACCCGCCAGGTGAAGCCTACGAGGACTTCGTGGCGCTGGCGAAGGGGCTACTCGATGGACTGGGCTACGCCACCGAGGTCGTCCGAGTGCCGGACGAGCTGCTACCGACCCTCGCGCCGCTCGGCGAGGGACTGCCGCGGCCGAACTTGCTGGCCCGGCTCGCAGGCCCGGCTGGCCCCGGCTTCCGTCTCCACATCAACGGCCACTACGACGTCGTCCCCGCTGGGCACGATTGGACGCGCGACCCGTTCGGCGGCGAGCTCATCGACGGGCGCATCTATGGCCGCGGCGCGTGCGACATGAAGAGCGGGCTGGTCGCCCAGATATACGCGGTCGAAGCCTTGCGCCGGGCCGGCGTTGACTGGGCTGGTGAGGTGACCCACAGCTTCGTGCCGGACGAGGAGACGGTGGGCAACCGGAATGCCGGCACCGGGTTCCTGGTCGAGCAGGGAGTGATCAGCCGCGAGAACACCGACGGCGTGATCATCACCGAGCCGTTCGGGCTGGACGGCATCGGCGTGGGGCACAAGGGCGCGCTCTGGGGCGCGTTCACGCTCTATGGCCGGCAGGCCCACGGCAGCGCCCCGCACCTGGGGGTGAACGCGGTCGAACTGGCGGCACGCTTCCTCTGCCGGGCCGAGTCGGAACTGAAACCGCAGCTCCGCCAGCGCCGCACCGACCTCCTGCTCGCGACGCCAGGCACTGAGACGGCGACGCTCTCGTTCGACACGATCGAGGGTGGAGTTGCCACCAACGTGATCCCCGACCGCTGCACCGTCACCTTCAACCGCCGGCTGGTGCCGCCGGAGACGCTCGATCAGGCCCGGCAGGAACTCTTCGACCTCCTGGAGGCTCTGCGCGTTGAGGAGCCGCGACTGCGCTGGAGCTACGAGGAGCGCTACGCCACGCCGCCGACGCTGGTGGACGAGCAGCAGCCGCTGGCTCAGGCCGCTGCTCGGGCAATCCGGGAGATGGGCATGACCCCGCGGGTCATGATCTCGGCCGGCAGCCACGACCAGCGTTTCGTGGTGCATGGGGCCGGGATTACGAACAGCATCCTCTATGGCCCGGCGTCGAACGACACCTCGCACCAGTCGGACGAGTACATTACCGTGGAAGAGCTGGTGACCGGGACGAAGGTGCTGGCGCTGATCCTGCTCGAGGTGCTACAACCGGCACGAGCGAGCGGCTGACCTCGGCCTGCCACGAGTCGAGCGCCGGCTGGAAGCGCGTGGACGCACCGGGGCGGGTGCAGATGCTGTGGATCGGCACCTCGGGCTGGTCGTACCGGCACTGGCTCGGGCGGTTCTACCCGCCTGATCTCGCGCCGAGCCAGTGGTTCGCCTACTACGTCCAGCACTTCCCGACCGTGGAGATCAACGCCAGCTTCTACCGCCTGCCCTCGCGGCAACAGTTCGCTCGCTGGGCACAGGTTGCGTCCTCGCGGCCTGGCTTCCGGTTCGCGGTCAAGGCCAGCCGCCTGATCACACACGTCCGGCGCCTGGCGGACGTAGAGGATGAGCTGGGTCACCTGCTGGAGGCAGCCGGTGGGCTCGGGCCGGCGTTGGAGGTGGTGCTCTTCCAACTCCCACCGGGCTTCGAGCGGGATGTGGAGCGGCTACGCGGCTTCCTCGCCCGGTTGCCCGCGCGCCCCCGATTCGCGATCGAGTTCCGCCATCCGAGCTGGTTCGAGCCGGCGGTGCTGGATCTGGTCTCCACGTCCGGCGGCACGGTCGTCGTCGCGCTGGGCGGCCGGTGCCCGGAGCCTGAGGAGCTGCCGTTCACCGGGCCCTTCGGCTACGTGCGGGTACACCACGGCGCGTTCGGAATCGGCCTGACCGACGAGGAGATCGCCGCGTTGGCTGCGCGGTTGGAGCAGCTCGCCGCCAGCGGGCGCGAGGGCCACGTCTACTTCAACAACGATGCCTGGGCGCACGCGGTCGACGACGCCCAGCGCCTGCGCGACCGCCTGGCCAGGCTGGGCGTGCCGCTCGCTTGACCCCACGCATCCCTCGCGTGACAGGTCACACCGCGTCGTCCGGCGCAGCCAGGTGGAGGTACGTGGTCGTGCCGAGCCGCTCACGCACCACCACGGGAATCCGCTCGCTGCCCCGATCGCGTGGGCGCACCAGCTCACGACAGTGCTTAGGCGGCAGCTCGACCGGCTTGCCGAAGATCTCCCGCAGTACCCGACCTTGCACATCTTCCGGCACAGGGAGACCCAAGGCGGTCAAGACCGTCGGGACGATGTCGACAGCCCCCGCCGGGAGCGTGCTTTCGACACCAGACTGGATTCCCTTGCCGAAGAACAGCGCGAACGCGTGCAGATCCCACGGAGAGGCCGCGCCGTGGGTCGACCGGGTCGCGACCTGCTCGGTGAGCGCGAACACTGTACCAGGCAACCCATGCGCGTTCGGCTCGTCGCTCCAGGTCGGGCTGACTGCGAGGACAGGCAGGCGCTCCTCGACCTCGCGGCACAGGCGGTCGCCCCAGACAGCATCGAGCGGCAGAGCGCCCGGAAGCTCCTGGGCATCGTCCGGCGGGGCGAAGACTACGCCTGTCCATGGCTGCTGGTAGAGCCACTCGACGAGCGGACGCAGCTCGCTCGCTCGCGGGCGCCGTGCCCCCGGCCGCAGGAACAGGAAATCACTGCTCGGTACCAGCGATGCTGCGACCTGTTGCACGGCGAGGGGAGCCTGCCGGAGCCCCTCGGCAAGAGAGCGGCCGGTGCGTGGCGTGGAGTGGCCGTGATCGGAGAGCAGCACGACCATAGTATCATCGAGCAGCCCGCGCCCATCGAGCGATTCGATCAGACGACGGATGAGGAGATCCAGCTCGCGCAGCGTGGCGATCACTTCGGGCGCGCCGAGCCCGTAGCGGTGCAGGCTGGCATCGGGCTCGTTGATCCACAGGACGGTGACCGCTACCTCGGGATCTTCGAGAAAGAGGCCGAGCGCGGCGCGCACCACGTACTCTGCGAGCGCCATCTGCGGTCCGGCGGGATCCGGTGGCTCACCGAGCTTTTCACGGAGAGCAACAAGGTCTGGCAGGCCGTAGGTGGTGCGTGGGTTCACCACCCGGTATGGATGCGTCCGCGTCCACAAAATCGTCGAACCGGGCGACGAGCTGGCCGCGATCGCGAGCCGGCGATCCTCGAGCGCCAAGAGCTCGCTTAAGGTCGGCACGAGCACAGCCCGACCTCCGGTCGCCGCATCGAGCGAGGCGAGGTGCTGGTAGTCCGAGGTATCGACGATGTGATCGGAGCTGGCACCCGGCACCAGCATCACGTTGGCCACGATTCCGTGCACGCCGGGGTAGACGCCAGTCGCGAGCGTGGTCACCTGAACGCGAGTGTGGGGTGGATAGGCGGCGTGATAGTCGAGCAGGCGCGTGCCGTGCGCAACCAAGGACGTGAGAAAGGGCATCTGCTCTGGGGTAACGAAGTCCGGACGCAAGCCGTCGAGCGTCACGATCAGGACACGCTGGACTCTTTGCATGAGCGGCTCCTCAGCGTTCAGTCGCCGTTAGAACTTGAGGTTATCGGGACGCAGATCCATGTAGTAGAAGGAGTATGGTGTCCATTCGATCCCCATCCGCACGCCGTAGTGCTCGATCGGGATGTAGAGCACAGTACCGGGAGCCTCATCCTCCCAGATGTCGAGCATCTCCTGGAAGGCCCGGTAGCGGAAGTTCTGGTCGAGCGTTCGGCGCTGCTGGTCACCCAACTCGTTAAAGCGGGGATTCTCTGGCGTCCACCAGTCGCGCTGGGTGGCCTGTTCCTTTCCCCAGCGATTCCAGAAGGCTCCCTCTGGATCAGCCAGATAGTTGGAATTGGACCACGAGCCGACTACCCGCTCCTCTTTCGGCAAATCTGCCCAGTCGATGAGCTGCACCTCGGCGTTGATGCCGACCGCCTTCCACATCTCCACGATAGCCTGAGCAGCTTCAACTCCCAACGTATAGTAGCCAGGCTTGACGTTGTACCGGATAGTCTGGCCGGCATAGCCGGCCTCTGCGAGAAGCGCGCGGGCGCGATCTGGATCGTAGGGCAAGTAGGGACGATCGGGGTTGTAGAGCGGTCCCCAGTCCTCGAACTGGAAACCACGGGTAAGCAGCGCCTGACCGCCCCAGAGGGTATCGACGAGGAGCTTTCGATCAATGGCCAGATTGAGAGCCTGACGGACACGCTTGTCGCGCAGCTCGGGTCGGTTGCAGTTGTAGCGAAGGACGTGGCAGTTCGCGAGTGGTACACTGCGCACTTCGACTCCGGAGATCTGCTGGAGCACCGGCACTTGGTCGGGCGGCACATTCGTGATGATGTCGACCTCGCCGTTGGCCAGGGCAGTGACTCTGGCCTGGATTTCAGGGATCACCCGAAAAATGATGCGCCGTGCCGTCGGGAGCCCACCGAAGTACTCGTCGAAGGCTTCCAGCGTGAGATGATCATCAGGCTGGAATTCGACCAGCCGGTAGGGACCGGTTCCCACCGGGCGCAGGGCGAACCCGTCGAGGCCGACCTCCTCGTAGTAGTCCTTGGGCAGCAGCCAACCACCCCAGGAAGAGATGCGCTTCTCGAAGACCGGATCAGGATAGAGCGTCGTGAACCGAACGGTGTACTCGTCCACGGCCTCGACGCCCTGCACTGTACTGAAGTACGACTTCGCCTCCAGGAGCGCATCCGGAGGGTTATCGAGAAGCCGCTGAAACGTGAACACCACGTCCTGCGCAGTCAGTGGCTGTCCGTGATGGAAGCGAACATCGTCGCGCAGCCGGAACTCGATGGTCAGGTCATCGATGCGCTGCCACTCCCGGGCTACCATCGGGATGAGTTCGAATCCGGTGCCCGCAGTCGTGCCGGAACGAAAGTCACGCTCGATCAGGTAGTCGAACATCGAGTACGTGACACGGGTGCCGACATTGGAGAGTACCTGGTCGGGATCGAGGACTGGCGGCAATCCCTGTACGCCGATGCGCAGTTCAGGCCGATCGGTCGTAGTTGATGGGGAGCCTGACGGGGCAGGCGTGCTGGCCATGCCAGGTGTCGCCGTACTGGCTGACGGAGCGTTTGCACTCGAGGTCGTTTCACCTCCTCCTCCGGCTGAGGTCGCATCATCTGGCTCTGTTGTTCGACAGGCGAGCAGCGCTGGCGACAGCAAGACGCTACCGGCTCCGAGGGCAGCCAGCTTGAGCATATACCGACGGTTGAGCAGGGTTCCCTTCATCACGTCCTCCTTATCGATCCTTCTTTCTCTACGCTCACGAGCATCCTCTATCTCCGGCGGAGTACTGGATCGGTAACGTCGCGTAGCCAGTCTCCGGTCGCGTTCACGACTAGGGTCACGAGCAGCAGCGCAAGCCCTGGGGCAACGGTCGTCCACCAGGCGAGCTGAAGATAGTTGCGTGCGTCGCCCAACATATTTCCCCAGCTTGGAGTCGGCGGCTGGACGCCCAGACCGAGAAAGCTGAGCGACGATTCAAGGAGCAGCAAGCTCGTAAACTGGAGCGTTGCCAGGACGAGAAGCGGCGCGACAATGTTCGGGAGCACATGACGACTGAGGACTCGGGCAGTTGATGCGCCCAGGCTGCGTGCCGCAATGACATACAGCTCTTGGCTGGTTCGCAGGCTCAGCGCGCGGGCGAGTCGCGCATACTGCTCCCAGCCGCTCAGCCCGAGCAGCACAATCAGCACTGGAAGGCCAGTGCCAAAGAGCGTCAGTGCAACCAGCGCAATAGCCAGGAAGGGGATCGAGAGCTGGACATCGACGATGAACATTATTGCGTGATCCAAGACACCACGCCGGAAGCCCGCAAGCAGTCCGAGCATCGATCCCACCACGAGGCTGATCGTGACTCCCAGCGTCGCGAGGCCGAGCGAGACCCGCGCTCCAGCGAGGAGCCTGCTTAGTAGATCGCGGCCAAGCTGATCCGTGCCGAATGGATGCTCCCATGTCCCTCCGAACCCGATTGGTGGCTGCAGTCGCTCGGTAAGGTGCTGCGCGCCTGGCTCAGCGAGCCCGAGCCATGGCTGAGCGACGCCGAGCGCGACGAGCACCGCGAGGAGAGCCCAGCCCAGGATCAGCAGTACGGGGGCCGTACTCCAACGGGTGCGCTGGCGTTGCGCCACAAGGGGCGTCGCCGGACGTTCTCGAGCGACCGGCCGCCTGCGGGTGAGCGATTGAGCCATCACGTTCTCCAACTTCCTCTAATCGGCCAACCGAATTCGAGGATCGATGAATCCATAGAGGAGGTCGATGGCGAGGTTCACAGTCACCACCGAGAGGGCGACCAAAAACACGCCGTATTGCACCACGGGGAAATCTCGTTGCTCCGTTGCTTGAGACAGTAGCCGGCCCATCCCCGGCCAGGCAAAGACGGTCTCAGTTACGACGGCGCCGGCTATCGCGACACTGAGCTGGAGCCCCAGTACCGTCACCAGCGTGAGCGCAGCATTACGACCCAGATGGTCAAGCAAGATCCGGCTGGGAGGTAACCCTTTCGCCTGCGCGGTACGCATATAGTCCTGGTTGATCACATCGAGAACTGCCGAGCGCGAAAAGCGGGCAAGGCTCGTGATCCCATAGGTACTCAAAGTGAACGCAGGGAGAATCAGGCCACGTAAGTCGTGCTGACCCCCACTCGGTAGCCAGCGCAGATGGAAGGCAAAGAGAAGAATCAGAAAGAGTCCGAGAACGAAGTTCGGCAGGCCCTGACCGATCAACGCGACGCTCATCAGCAACCGATCGAGGGTGGTGCCGCGGCGCAGCGCTGCCAGCACGCCCGCCGGAATTCCGAGCACAAGTGCCATCCCAACGGAGACGAGAGCCAGTCGCGCGGTCGCAGGAAGGCGCTCGTGCACCACGACAGTGGCGGCCCGTTGTTCGCGGAGCGACTGGCCGAAGTCACCTTGCAGCACATTGGTCAGATACACGGCGTACTGGACAGGGATCGACCGATCCAAGCCCCAGGCGCGGCGAAGGGCTTCAACCGCTTCCGGGCGTGCCTCAGGCCCCAGAAGTGCAGCAGCCGGATCGCCGGAGAGGCGAAGACCGATGAATACCAGCGTGACCGCGAACCACAGTGTGGCAAGCGCTCGAAGCAATCTCGAGAGAACATATCGGGCCACGATAACCACCTCCATCGAGCCGAGCGAGATCCACGGCCCGGTAAAGACCGTATCCCACGCAGGTTCGTTGCGGATTGCAGAAAGGTGAATTTGATGAGGGCCAGACACTAAGAGAGGTACAGAGAGGCTGACGCATTGCCCCGCCGGGTTAACCCACGCTTCTGTGCTACGATACCGGGCTGAGATTGTTGGGCGAGCGCCAGCTCCGCAGGAGGGCCAACGAGCTCTGGAGCGTAACGACCAGTGGGCCAGGTGATCCCATTCGACGAGCTCGAGAGTCTGGCTTCCCGGCTGCGGGCCGAGGGCAAACGCGTCGTCTTCACGAACGGCCACTTCGACCTGCTGCACGTCGGCCATGCGCGCTACCTCCAGGCCGCCCGCGCGCTCGGCGACGTGCTGGTGGTGGGAGTCAACGACGACGTGTCGACGCGCCGGCGAAAGGGCCCAGGACGGCCGATCGTGCCAGCCGAGGAGCGGGCCGAGCTGCTGGCGGCGCTGGCGTGTGTCGACTACGCGACGATCTTCCCGGGCAACACGGCCGAGGACGCCGTGCGCCGGTTACAGCCAGATATTTACGTCAAGGGAGGCGATTACGCGCTGGACGAGGCCGAGCTGACAGCCGGCAAGCAGCCTTGGCCCGAAGCCGCCATCGTGCGAGCCTACGGTGGCCAGGTGACGACCGTGCCCCTGACGCCCGGCCGCTCGACCTCCGACATCGTCCGGCGCATCCTGGCGATGGCCACGCCGGGATCGGGAGAGCCGTGAGCGCAGCCGACCTCGCTCCCCCCTCCGAGCGCGCGCAGATCGCCCGGGCAGCCGGGATCATCATGGTTGGCGTGATCTTGAGCCGGGTGCTCGGGCTCGCTCGGGAACAGGTGACCGCGTTGCTCTTCGGCACCGGCGACGCGGTGGCTGCCTTCACCATTGCCGACAACGTCCACACGATGCTCTTCGACCTGGTGATCAGCGGCATGATGCAGGCCGCGCTGGTGCCCGTCCTGAGCGCTTACGCGGCGCCGGCGCAGCGTGAGGAGCTGCGCCGAATCGTCGGCGCGCTGCTGATGCTGGCCCTGCTCGTGGTCGGGGGCGTCGTCCTCGTCATGGAGTTGCTCGCCCCCTGGGTTGTCGCCGGCATGACCGCGCTCGGAGGCGGTGAGCAGGCGCGCGGGCCTGAGACGGTCGAGCTGACGATCCGGCTGGTGCGACTCATCCTGCCGGCAGTCCTACTGCTGGCACTCTCCACCATCCTAATGTCGACTCTCTACGCGCTCGAGCGCTTCACCCAGCCCTCGCTCTCGCTGGCTGTGCGCAACGCGGCGATCGTCGCGGCAGCCCTGGCGCTCGGGCGGTCGCTCGGCATTGCCAGCCTGGTGATCGGCATCCTGGCCGGGGCGGGCCTGCTGGCCCTGATCCAGCTCAGCGGGCTGCGCGACGTCCTGCCGCGCCTCAATTTCGGCTTCGGCCACCCGGCGATCCGCCGCGTCTTGCTCCTCTATCTGCCGATCTTTCTCGGCCTGTTTGCCAATACGGTGGCGCTGGTGATCGACCGCAACCTAGCCTGGGGCGTCGACGAGCACGCGCTGGGAGCGATGCGCTACGCGACCGCGCTCAACCAGATGATCCTGGGGCTGGTGGCAGCCGCGACCTCGCTGGCAGCGCTACCGACACTCTCCCGCCACTTCGCTGACGGAAACGAGAACGCCTACCAGCGCACGCTCGCCACCGGGCTCAAGCTGGTGACGGTCATGGTCGTCCCGGCGACGCTCGGGCTGGCCGCCATCGGCTGGCCGGCGGTCGCCCTGCTCTTCTACCACGGGGCCACCGACCTGGAGGGCGCGCGGGCCATCTGGATCGCGCTGCTGGGCTACCTGCCCGGCACCTTCTTCGCCGCGTTCGACCAGGTGCTGATCTTCGCCTACTACGCTCGCCAGAACACCCGGACGCCGGTGCTGGTCGGCGTGTTCTCGGTGGTCGTCTACTTCGTCGTTGCGCTCAGCCTCGTGCGTCCGCTCGGCATGCTAGGGCTGGTGCTGGGGAACTCGGCCCAGTTCATCGTGCACGCGCTGGTGATGTGGCTACTGCTCCGCCGGGCGCTGGGCCGGGTGGGTGACAGCACCGTCGGACCGACGCTCCGGTCGGCGCTGCTGGCCGGCGGCGCGATGGCGCTGATCGTGCTGCTGATCACCCAGGGGCTGGTCGGGATCCGGCCGCCCGAGGAGGCGGGCCTGAGCTGGCGGCTGCTCCAGGTGGCGATCCCGGTGGCCGGCGGCGCCGCGGTCTACTGGGCCGGGTTGCGGCTGCTCGGCGTGGAGGAGGCCCGGCTGCTCTGGCAGGCCGCGCGGGCCCGCGCGGCGCTGCTCCTGGCGGTTGCCGGGCGCCAGCCGCGGTGAAGGCCGTCCCGGCGAGCCCCTGATACCCGGCGGAGCGGTGGGTGACCACCCTGACCGCCGGCCGCATAGCCTGGAATCGGAATGCCGTGAGCCCGGCCCTCGTTGGCTTCATCTGGATCGTCGCGGTCACCTCGGTCTACTTCGCGCTCGACCTCGGCCGGCCAGACCGGCGCCTGCGGCCGGCGACGATCGTCCTGCTCGCGCTGGCCGTGCGCCTGCTCCCGGCGGTCGTCCTACCCTCGGGGGCGGTCTTCGACATGGAGTCGTATCGCATCGTGGCCGACCTGGTGCGGGCCGGCCAAGACGTCTACACGCACCCCGACGCCGAGGGCCGCCACCCATACCTCCCGTTCCAGATGTACGGCATGGCGCTGGCGCGCTGGTTGGCGCTCTCCTTCGACCTGCCCTTCTCGCTGCTGGTCAAGCTGCCGGCGATCCTGGCCGACGCTGCCATCGCCGGGCTCCTCTACCAGGCCAGCCGGAAGCTCTGGAGCGCGCAGGAGCTGCCGGCGCGTTCATCCGTGTGGGGTCTCGCCAGCGCCGACCCAGCGACCCTCGTCGCATCGCTCTACGCACTGCACCCGATCGCGCTCTACGTCGCCGCCTACCACGGCCAGTTCGACGCGCTCCCGCTGCTCTGTGCGCTGCTGGCCTGGTACTGGCTTCAGTTCCACGGCGCGGCGGCTAGTGGGCAACTCGCGGCGGGCCTGCTCCTCGGGCTCGGCGTGCTCGACAAGACGTGGCCGGCCGTCTTCCTACCACTGTTCCTGCTGCACCTACCGGGCCTGGCTGCCAGAGTGCGCCTGGCGGCCGGCACAGCGCTCCCGGTCGCAGCCGGCCTGATCGTGTACCTGGCGTTCTGGCCAGGTTCGCTGCGGGACATCCTGGGCACCGTGCTGGGCTACCGCGCCGTCACGGGGTGGTGGGGCTACACCGCGGTACTGAACCTGCTCAAGGCGGCCGCCGGGCAGTCTAGTCTCGCCTGGCTGCGACCGCTGGAGCCGGAGTCCCTCTTCGCGCTGGCCAGCCGGTACGGGACGTACGCCACGCTGGCGGCGCTGGGACTCTTCTACCTGACTCTGGGACGCTCGCGGGATCTCCTGGACGGCATGCTGACCGTCATTCTGCTGCTCTTTACCGTCACGGCCGGCTTCGGCGTGCAGTACCTGAGCTGGCTCGTGCCGCTCGCGCTGGTGGCGTTCCAGCTCGGCCCGCTGCGCTGGTACACCGGTATGGCCGTGCTGCTGCTCGAAGGCACGTACCTGATGAGCCTGATGCGCGGCTGGCTGCCCGGGGCGCTCTCCCCCCTCGGCGAGCAGGTCTTCATCTGGCTGCTGACGCTCCCGGTCTGGCTGGTGACGATCGCCTGGCTCGGCGATCAGCTCTTCCGGCCGCGGCGAACCGCGGAGGCAGAGGTTGATCCCCCGGCCTCGGCGCTGCCCGCCTGAGACCGCCTCAAGCGGCCGGTGTCCAGAGCTCGACGCCGATCAGGTCGAAATCGCGCGTCGCGACGCCAATGCCGTACTCGTCGCGCAGTGCCTCTTCGACGGGCAAGCCGGCCGCCCGCACGCGCTCGACCGCGGCCTCCCAGGCTGGCCTTTCGGGGATGACGATGGCGAACGCGAGCAGCCCGGTCGCATTCTGCGGCGGCGGCCCGGCCCGCCGGCTGTTCCAGATGTTCAGCCCGAGGTGATGGTGATACCCGCCGGCAGAGACGAACAGCGCGCCGGGATAGCTGCGCTGGGTCACCTCGAAGCCGAGGATGCCGCAGTAGAACTCCTCGGCGCGGTCGAGGTCGCTGACCTGCAGGTGCACGTGCCCGATGCGCGCATCCGGGGGCATCGTCGACCACGGTTGCGGGTCGGCCGCGAGCTCGCGCAGGAGATCGGGGATATCGAGCGGGTCGGTATACATGGCGACCTGCTCCCCCTGAGCCGGCCAGGCACTGCGCGGCCGGTCGGCGTAGATCTCGATCCCGTTGCCCTCGGCATCGTCGAGGTAGATCGCTTCGCTGACCCCGTGATCGGCAGCCCCGCCGATCGGCCAGCCGGCGTCGACTAGCCGTCGGATAACCCGGGCGAGTTCCCGGCGGTGCGGCAGTAAGATGGCCGTGTGGTACAGGCCAGTCGAGCGCTGGGGCCGGGGGATAGCGCCGGGAAGCTCGCTGAGCACGAAGTGCGCTGGGCGGTCAGGTGCGGGCCGGAGCCGGGCGGTTCGATCGTCCGGCAGGTCAACCTGGTAACCGAGCACATCGCGGTAGAAGCGGAGCGAGCGCTCCCGGTCGGCAACGCGGAGCTTCACCCAGCCGAGGGAGGTATCACCAGGCAGGCGTGGTTGGGTGGGCATCGTTTTGCTCCCATCACGACGGGACGGAGCCGGAGCTGGAGCAGCGTCAGTCGCGGAGACGCTCCGTCCAGTCTACCAGGGCCTCGAGCACCTCGTGGAGGCGCTGGCGGGTCTCCTCGTCGATGAGCCGCCCCTCTTGATCGAAGAGCTGGCCGGCGTTGCGGACCCAGAGGTCGGGCTTGGGGAGCACGTAGCTCTCGAGGGAGAAGAGCACCTGCCGCAGGGCCAGTTGCGCGCGGATCGTGCCGGACAAGCCGCCCGAGGCCCCGATGACGGCGACCGGCTTGCGGCGCAGCGGCGTGCTCGCCGGCGGCCGCGACACCCAATCGATCGCGTTCTTCAGAACCCCCGGGATACTCCAGTTGTATTCCGGTGTCGCGATCAGCACGGCGTCGGCGGCCACGATGGTCGCGTTCAGCCGCGCGACCGGCTCAGGAACGCCCTGCTGCCGCACGTCCTCGTTGTAGGGTGGGATCTCGTGTAGCTCGAAGAGCTCAATCTGGACGCATTCCGGGGCCACCTCCTGAGCAGCGCGCAGCAGCCCGCGGTTGTAGGAGCCGCGTCGCAAACTGCCGGGTATCCCGAGGATCAGAAAGGGCCGCGAGCTCACCCCGTTCCCCCTTTCAGCTCATCCCCCTCGACCGGCGGCCCACCGGCCACGGTACAGTATCCCACTGCAGACGCGCGTCCCCGCCTGTACATTCCCACGGCTCCTCCACACGCACAGGGTCGCCGGTAAGATAGGTTGAGAAAGCGGCGTCGCCGCTGGGATACCGTAAGCTCTGAGGGAGTAGCATGCATGCGGTTGGCACGTCGACTCGTCGCAGCCGTGGTCAGCGTGGCACTCCTCGTCTCGCCCGCCACGCTCGCGCAGACGGCCCCGATCGCCACCGGCGCGTTCGCCGGTACCTGGGCTCGGACTGACCAGCCAGTGCTGGAGGGCACCGCCCACCGGACCTGGATGTGGGGGCCTGGCCCGTTTACGGGAGCGATGGGCGAGCCGTATCGAGAGGCCCCCGGTGGGATCAGGCTCGTCCAGTACTTCGACAAGACGCGGATGGAGCTGACCGACCCGGCCGCCGACCCGCGCTCGCCCTGGTACGTCACCAACGGGCTGCTGGCCAAGGAACTGGTCACCGGCCAGCTCCAGCTCGGCCAGGACACGTTCGAGTCCCACTCGCCCGCTGCCGTCAACGTGGCCGGCGATGCCGACAACCCGGACGGGCTGACCTACGCGAGTTTCAGCACCCTGCTCGGCGCGGCCCCCCTGCCAGTCGGCGAGTTGATCACCCATACGCTCGACCGCGCAGGCGTCGTCGCGGAGAACCCCGAGCTGGCCGCCTATGGCGTCACCGCAGCCTATCTCGTGCCGGAGACCAACCACGCGGTGGCGTCAGTCTTCTGGGAGTTCATGAACAGCACCGGCCTGGTCTACGAGAACGGCCAGCGTGTCGAGGAACGCCTCTTCCAGAACCCGTTCTACGCCACCGGCTTCCCACTCACCGAAGCCTACTGGACGCGCATCCGCGTCGGCGGCGTCCAGCGCTGGGTCCTGGTGCAGGTCTTCGAGCGGCGCGTCTTGACCTACACACCCGATAACCCCGAGGGCTGGAGGGTGGAAGCTGGCAATGTCGGCCGGCACTACTACGCTTGGCGCTACGAGCTCCTCAGCAAGGAGCCCGCACCGCTTCCGGCTGGCTACCAGCCCCCGCCCGATCCCGCCTGGCACTGCGACCCAGCCTACCCGGATGCCTGCATCCCCTCCCCGCCGCCCGATCTGCGCTGCGTCGACGTTCCCTACCGGGGTTTCCGCGTCCTGCCGCCCGATCCCCAGGGATTCGACCGTGACCAGGACGGTCTCGGCTGCGAGGGCTGACCGCCGCGCGGCTCGGCCCTAGAGCTGCCGCAGGTGCAGCGCATCAGTATGGCCCGGCTCCGGGAAGTAGCGCAGGCTGCCGGTGAACACGACGTGATCGCCGCGCTGCGCGTAGCCGGCCTCGACGATCTTCCGCGCCATCTCGTCGATCAGCTCTTCGGTCGACTCAGCGAAGGGAGCCACCAGCGGGTAGACCCCCCAGACCAGCGAGAGCTGCCGCGCCACGTACGCGTCTACCGTCAGCGCGACGACCGGTGTCTCCGGGCGCTCGCGCGCGACCTCGCGGGCGGTGAACCCGGTGCGCGTGATGGCCGCGATGAGCTGAACGGCCTCCCAACGCCGCGCGATGTCGGTGGCCGCCCGGGCGATCGTCGAGGCGATCGTCGTCGGCGCCTCGCTGGCCGCTGGACGCCCCGGCGTGAAGTGCCGCTCAGTCGCGCTGATGATCCGATCCATCATCTCCACCGCTTCGACCGGGTACTGACCGGTCGCCGTCTCGGCGCTGAGCATCAGCGCATCGGTCCCCTCGATGACCGCGTTGGCGACGTCGGTCACCTCGGCACGGGTCGGGATCGGCTGGTTGACCATCGACTCCAGCATCTGTGTCGCAATGATGACTGGACGCCCACAGGCGCGAGCCGCCTCGATGATCCGCTTCTGGGCGATCGGCACATCCTCCGGCTGGAGCTGGACTCCCAGGTCGCCGCGGGCGACCATGATCGCATCGGCCACCCGGACGATCTCGTGGATCCGCTCCAGAGCCTCGGGGCGCTCGATCTTCGCGACCAGGTGCGCCCGCGCGCCGCAGCTCCGTAGCTCCTCGCGCACCAGCTCCAAATCGGCCGGGCTGGTCACGAAGCTCACCCCGAGGTACTCGAGGTCGTGCTCCGCAGCGAAGGCGATATCGGCCCGGTCGCGGTCGCTCAGGGTGAACGGGCGGCCCCGGAGCCCCGGCACCGTGACGCCCTGGCGGCCGAGAAGTAGCCCACCACGGGCCACCCGAGCCTGCAGCCGCCGGCCCGCTCGCCGCTCGACGACGAGCTCGAGCAACCCGTCAGCGATCAGGACGCGATCGCCCGGCTCGAGCTGCCCGGTCAGCGCCTCGTCCTCGATCGAGATCCGCCCCGGCTCCAGCGGCTGGCCATCGGGCACGACCTCGACCTGCTGCCCACGGATCAGCCGAACCGGGTCCTCGCCCGCCAGCGGCCCGGTGCGCGGTTTCCAGCCGGCGAGATCCTGCAAGATGCCGATGTGACGGCCGTCCCGCCCGGCCACCCGGCGGATACGTGCGATGATCTCCCGACGCTCCTCGGGGGCGTTGTGGGCCGCGTTGACCCGAACGACGTTGACCCCTGCCCGCAGCAGCTCGGCGAGCATGTCCTCGTCCCACGATGCCGGGCCGATGGTAGCCACGATCTTGGCCCGGCGCACGGTCTGCTTGCGCATGCGCTGCTCATCTCCATCTACGACCGTTGCACACTCCGGCAGCACCCGACCTGGTGAACGTCTCAGCATAGCGGACGCGCCTGACCACTGCCAACTCGCCAGTGCTACCATGAAAGGCGCAGGCAACGTCCCCGGGTCTCCACACGAAGGAGGGAACGATGCGTGCCGCCCGCCTCCACCAGTACGATCCGGAATTCCGCGGGCCGGACTATCTCGTCATCGACGAGGTCCCCGACCCCGCTATCCAGGAAGCCGACGACGTCATCGTCCGCATCGACGGCGCGGGGCTCTGCCGCACCGATCTCCACATCATCGAGGGGATCTGGCGGGGCAAGGTCTCGGTCGAGCTACCCTACACGCTGGGGCACGAGAACGCCGGCTTCGTCGAGGAGGTCGGCCCCGGCGTGCGCCGGTTCCAGCGGGGCGATCCGGTCATCGTCCACCCGCTGATCACCGACGGCGTGTGCCCGGCCTGCCGGCGGGGTAACGACATGCANACGGCGTGTGCCCGGCCTGCCGGCGGGGTAACGACATGCACTGCGAGAACAGCCGGTTCCCCGGGCTCAACTGCGACGACGCAGCTCAGGCGGTCATCCGGGAGGGCAGTGCGCTGCGAGAACAGCCGGTTCCCCGGGCTCAACTGCGACGGCGGCTTCGCCGACTATCTCCTGACGAAGGAGCGCAACCTCGTCCGCTTGCCCGATGGACTCCAGCCGCGGGAGGTTGCGCCGCACGCCGATGCCGGCCTGACCGCCTACCACGCGGCCAAGCGTGCCGCCCGGATGCTGGAGCCGGGGAACTGGGCCGTGCTGATCGGCTTCGGCGGGCTGGGCCACATTGCCTTCCAGGTGCTGCGCCACCTCAGCCCGGCTCGCATCATCGTCGTGGATCGCTCGGAACTGGCCCTGGGCCTGGCGCGGGAACTCGGGGCGGAGCACGTGGTACGAGCCGGGCCCGAGGCCGTTGCCGAGGTGCGCGAGCTGACCAGTGGCAAGGGAGCTGAAGTGGTGCTCGACTTCGTGGGCGAGGGCGGCTCGATTGCGCAGGGGCTGGCGATGACACGCAGAGCCGGAGCCTACTTCGTCATCGGCTACGGGGGTACGGTGGAGGTTCCGGCCATCGATCTCATCGCCGAGGAGAAGAGCATCATCGGTAACCTGGTGGGAACGTACGTAGACCTGCTCGAGCTGATGGCGCTGGCTGGCGAGGGGAAGGTGCGGCTGGCGGTAACATTCTATCCGCTCGAGCAGATCAACCAGGCCATCCGCGATCTCCACGAGGGGAAGATCAAGGGACGCGCGGTGGTGCTGCCCGGAGGGGCAGAGTAGGAGGGGAGCAGGAGGCGATGCCGATCGAGCTGGTGAGCGTCCGGATCGAGAAGCCGGAAGAGGTCAACGTTATCTTCGGGCAGTCGCACTTCATCAAGACCGTCGAGGACCTGCACGAGGCGCTGGTCACATCGGTGCCGGGGATCGCGTTCGGCCTCGCCTTCAGCGAGGCGTCTGGCCCGCGGCTGGTGCGCTGGAGCGGAACCGACCCGGAGTTGACCGAACTGGCCCGTCGCAATGTGCTCAATATCGCGGCCGGGCACTGCTTCCTGGTGATGCTGGGGAATGCCTACCCGATCAATGTCCTGCCAGCAATTCGCAATGTGGCCGAGGTCTGCACCATCTTCTGCGCAACCGCGAACCCGGTCGAGGTCATCCTGGCCGACGTCGGCGAGGGGCGTGCAGTGCTCGGGGTGGTCGATGGGTTCAAGCCGCTCGGCGTCGAGGCCGAGGCCGACGTGGTCAAGCGGGAAGAATTCCTGAGGCGGATCGGGTATAAGCTCGGCGGTTCGGTGTGATAACCTAGAGTTGTAGGTGGCTCGGTCCGAATGGTTTCGGTTGGCCGGGCGATTCCACTGACGAGGCTCGAGTGCCCGCCGGGAGTATGGGGTGCGGGCGTGGTCAGCGGATGGAGAGAGCCGCGCACGGCGTGGGCACGCGGCAGAGCCGCTCGCGTGCCGGGAAGTGTAGCGAGCCGCCTCCGGACGACGGGGGCGGAAGGCAGGAGGCTGGCATGACCAGTACGGTAGATGGGCGCTCGCCCGGGCTGGCGCTGCCCAAGAGCGAGTTGCTCGAGATGTACCGGCGGATGGTCCTCATTCGCCGGTTCGAAGAAGCGGCGGCCGAGCAGTACGCGCTCGGCAAGATCGCCGGCTTCCTCCACCTGTACATCGGGGAGGAAGCCGTGGCAGTGGGCGCTATCCACGCGATGGACGAGCGCGACCACCTGGTCACCCACTACCGCGACCACGGCTACGCGCTCGCGCTGGGCTTGGATCCCGGTCGCTGCATGGCCGAGCTGTTCGGCAAGTCGACTGGGCTGGTCGGCGGGCGTGGCGGCTCGATGCACTTCGCCGACGCGAGCAAGAATTTCTGGGGCGGGTATGCCATCGTCTCCGGCCACCTCCCGATCGCGGTCGGCTTGGGGCTGGCCAGCCAGTACCTGGACGAGCGGCGAGTAGCCGTAGCCATCTTCGGCGACGGAGCGACGAACGCCGGGCCGTTCCACGAGTCGATGAACCTGGCAGCGCTCTGGAAGCTGCCAGTTCTGTTTCTCTGCGAGAACAACCTGTACGGTATGGGCACCGCCGTCGAGCACGCCTCGGCCGTTCGCGAGATGGCCAGGAAAGCCTGCGCCTACGACATCCCGGCCGAGCGGGTGGACGGTCAGGACGTGCTGGCCGTCTACGAGGCGACCCGGGCAGCGCTCGAGCACTGTCGCTCCGGCAAGGGGCCATTCTTCCTGGAGGCGCTGACCTATCGCTTCCGCGGGCACTCGATGGCCGACCCGGAGATGTACCGCTCCAAGGAGGAGATCGAGGAGTACCGCCGCCAGCGCGACCCGATCGTCCTCTTCCGCAACCGTCTGACTCAAGAGGGCAAAGCTGAGGCAGCCGAGTTCGACGAGATCGATCGGGAGATCGATGAGGTCGTCGCGGCGGCGGTTCGGTTCGCCGATGAGAGCCCGGATCCCGATCCGGAGACGGTGACCGACTACGTCTACGCCGAGCCGGTTCGGGTGAGCTGACGGCGAGGAGCGAGACGGATGGCACGTGAGATTACCTATCGTGACGCGCTGCGCGAGGCGCTGCGCGAGGAGATGTACCGCGACGAGCGCGTCTTCCTGATGGGCGAGGATATCGGCGCCTACGGCGGCTCCTACGCCGTGACGCGTGGCTTCCTGCAGGAGTTCGGCCCCAAGCGCGTCCGCGACACACCGATCGCTGAGCTAGGCATCGTCGGTGCCGGGATCGGCGCGGCCATCGGCGGGTTGCGACCGGTCGTCGAGCTGATGACGATTAACTTCTCGCTGCTGGCGCTGGATCAGATCGTGAACCACGCGGCCAAGCTCCACTACATGTTCAACGGCCAGTTCACCGCGCCTGTGGTGATCCGGACAGCGGCCGGCTTCGGCCAGCTCGGCGCTACGCACTCCCAGACGTTCGAGCACTGGTTCGCCCACGTACCCGGCCTCCGCGTCGTGATGCCGGCCGTGCCGAAGGACGCGAAGGGATTCCTCAAGTCGGCCATCCGCGGCAACGACCCGGTGATCTTCATCGAGCACTCTCTGATCTACCGCAACCGGGGCGAGGTGCCGGACGACGAGGACTTCCTCTTGCCGCTGGAGGGCGCCGAGGTGCGCCGCGAGGGAACCGACGTGACCATCGTCTCGTGGTCGCGCGGGTACTACTTGGCGCTGGGAGCGGCCGAGGAGCTGGCCCGCGAGGGGATCGAGTGCGAGGTCATCGACCTGCGGGTGCTCCGCCCGCTGGATATCGATACGGTTGTTCGCTCAGTCCAGAAGACGAACCGGCTAGTGGTGGTCGAGGAGGGCTGGCGCACGCTGGCCATGGGTGCCGAGATCGCTGCGGCGGTACAAGAGAAGGCCTTCGATTACCTCGATGCGCCGATCGCCCGGGTTGGCAGCCTGGAGGTGCCGATGCCGTACGCGCGGAACCTCGAGCGCCTGGTGGTGCCCAATAAAGACCAGGTGGTCGAAGCGGTGCGCCAGGTGCTCTACCAGAAGCAGCCGGTCGCCGTCGGCTAGCGGAAGCGATCGAGCGGTCAGCCAGTCACGAGCGCGGAGGAACGACTGATGGCTAAGCCGATCGTCATGCCCCAGATGGGGTATGACATGACCGAGGGCACCATCCTGCGCTGGCTCAAGCGGGAAGGCGACCGCGTGGAGCGCGGGGAGCCGATCGCCGAGATCGAGACCGATAAAGTGAACCTGGAGATCGAATCGTTCGAGAGCGGGGTGCTCCTGAAGCTCGTGGCGCAGGAGGGGCAAACGATCCCGGTCGGCCAGCCGATCGCCATCGTCGGCGAGCCGGGCGAGCAGGTCGAGGTTGCAACAGCGCCTGCCGCCGCCGCGGATGGCCGAGCGCGACGGGAGGAGAAGGCCGAGCAACCGGTGGGCGCGCCGGCCGCCCAGGTGACGGAGGCCGTCGCCGAGCGCGCTCCGGGTGAACGGGTGCGCGCTTCGCCGCTGGTACGCCGGCTGGCCGCCGAGCACGGGATCGATCTGAACCAGGTTCGCGGCAGCGGCCCAGGAGGGCGCATCGTCAAGGAAGACATCATGCCGCTCATCGGCCGCCCGGCAGCCGCGCCGGAGGTACCGCCGGCCGAGGTCGCAGCTCCGGCCGCCCCGGCTGCGCCGGCCGCGCCGGCAGCGCCGCCCCGACCAGCAGTGGAGGTTCCGCCCGCGGCAGTCGCCCCCGGCCTGCCGGAGTTCGAGGTAGTCGACCTCAGCCGGATGCGACAGACCATCGCCCGGCGCATGGCGGAGAGCCACCAGCAGGCCCCGCACTTCTACGTGACGACGGTCGTCGAGATGGACGCCGCGCTGGCGCTTCGCAAGCAGATCAACGAGCAGGTCGACGACGAAGCAGAAAAGGTCTCGATCACCGACATGCTGGTCAAAGCCTGCGCGCTCGCCCTGCGCAAGCACCGCGGCCTCAACGCCAGCTTCGCCGGAACCCAGCTTCGAGTCTACAAGCGGATCGACATCGCCATCGCGGTCGCGGTCGAGAACGGGCTCATCACGCCGTACATCGTCGATGCCGACCACAAGCCGCTGGGCGAGATCGCCCGGCTCAGCAAGGATCTGATCAACCGGGCTCGCACCGGCGAGCTGCGGCCCGAGGAGTACCAGGGCGGAACGTTCACCATCAGCAACCTCGGCATGTATGGGCTGGTCGAGCACTTCACCGCCGTCATCAACCCGCCACAGGCCGCGATCCTGGCGGTCGGGAGCATCATCAAGGAGCCGGTCTACCGGGCTGACGGTGAGCTGGCTCCCTCGCAGCGGATGCGGATGACGCTGTCGACCGACCACCGGGTGGCCGACGGCGTCGCTGCAGCCCAGTTCCTGGCGGAGGTCAAGCACCTGCTGGAGCACCCGATGCTCCTGCTCGTGCGCTGAGGGTCTCGCCACGAGGACAGGCGTGCGATTTCGAGGGGGCGACCCAGGTCGCCCCCTATGCTCACCTCAGCTAGGTGACCCGCGATCCTGCCGCGGGCGAGCGCGTTCTCCGCCACCCCCAGCCCCCATACCGGCCAGGACTCCGACCACGGCGGGAGACTGTCTGCGCGCTGCTCTCGAAGCTCCGCTCGCACCATGCAAGCCCACTGAACGGGTCCCCCTCCTCCAGGCGGCGTTCCCCACGGCCGGAGGCGAGATGACTCCTGCCTATGAAATCCGTGAAGCGATAACCAGCGTTCCCCCACCGCAGGAGATGGGATGATCCGTCCTAGGCGAACGAACGACCCTTGACACCGGCAGGCTCGCAGCGTAGAATACGAACAGATGTTCTAATCCGGTGTTAGGGAAGGGGTTGGGATCGGGTGGACGCGCAGCGAGCCGTTCTCCACGCGGACCTCGACGCCTTCTTCGCCGCCGCGGAGGTACGTCGACGTCCGGAGCTGGCTGGTAAGCCGCTCATCGTCGGTGGGCGCCCTGGTGGGAGGGGTGTCGTCTCCTCGGCCAGCTATGAAGCCCGCCGCTACGGCATCCGCTCGGGCATGCCGATCAGACAAGCGGAGCGGCTCTGCCCGCAGGCGGTCTTCCTGCCGGTGGACTTCGCCTACTACCGCGAGCTGGCCGCGCAGTTCCGCGCCATCCTGAGCGACCTCAGCTCCCTCGTCGAGCATCTGAGCATCGATGAGGCATGCCTCGAACTCGGCCCGGCACCACGCTGGCCCGAAGAGCCCGCGGCTGCCGGCCGGCGACTGCGCCAGCGGGTGCGCGCGGAGCTGGGCTTGAGCGTGACCGTCGGGATCGCCACCAACCGGACGGTCGCCAAGGTCGCTGCCGATCTCGCCAAGCCAGACGGCCTGCGTCTGATCCCGCCAGGCCAGGAAGCGACGTTCCTGGCCCCGCTGCCGGTGGACTACCTGCCCGGCATCGGGCCGAACGCCGCCCGGCGACTGCGCGAGCTCGGCGTGCGCACCCTCGGCCAGCTCGCGCAGATACCACCGTACTGGCTGCGCGTCGTCTTCGGCCGCCGTGCCGAGGAGGTACACCAGCGGGCCCAGGGGATCGACCCGCGGCCGGTCACGCCGGAGGAGCGCGCGCCGAAGTCGATCGGGCACGAGCGCACCTTTCACCGAGACCTGAGCGAACGGAGCGAGATCCGCCAGGCGCTCCGCGAGCTGTCCGAGAAGACGGCCCGGGAGATGCGCCTCGAAGGGTTGCAGGGGCAGGTCGTCAGCGTCAAAGTGCGGTTCGACGACTTCACGACACTCGGCCGGCAGCGCCGCCTCGCACGCCCTACGATCGATGGGCGTGAGATCGCCGAGGCAGCCGTTGGCCTCGCCTTCGAGCTGCTGGACGAGTGGCGCCGCCCGGTTCGGCTACTGGGTGTGCGCGTGAGCGGCCTGGCACCGCTGGCGGTGCAGCTCGCGCTCTTCGATCCCAGACCACTCCGCGCGCTGCTGCTCCTGCGAGCGCTCGACCGGCTCGCTGCCCGGCGTGACGCAGCCGGGGCATCATCCCGGCGACCCGGCACCGCGCTCGGGTATCCGGTCGGCCCTGCCCGTCTTCTGGTATCGGCCCTCGAACGCCGCTAGTCTGTGACGGAGGACGAAGGATGACCCGTCGATCGATCGACGCGACCGAACAGGCCCCTCTGCGCTTCCGCTGGGTCTGCGACTGCGCCAACCCCCCGGTGCTGCTGGCCATCTACGACGAGACGGGGAGGATCGAAGTGAAGGTACGCCAGCGGCGCTACGTCGCCCAGGGATGGCTGGAAGCAACCTGTCCGCGCTGCGGCGCCAGGCACGTGCTGCAACTGCATCCCCTCGACGAGGCCGCGCCCGGCAGGGATAGCTGACGCGCGGCTCCTGCATGCCGAAGGTCAGGGCAAGCCGCTCTCATGGGCCTCCTCCCCACTGTAGTGCGTCGCCGAGGAAGCCCTCCCGCTCGAGCCCGCCCAGGGCAATCCACCGGTTCAGAGCGCGATAGCGCCTTCGTCGCCGGCCTGTAGCCGCGCCGGCGGGCGAGCAGCAGCGAACCCCGGTTCGCTCCTGCCGCCAGAGGGTGCATGGAAGGAGACTGTCACCGTGACGGTCGTGCTCGAGGGGCTGGTTGTTCCGCCCGACTTCGACCTCACGCCCGAACTCGACGCAGTGCTGAACCGCCTGGCTCATCGCGCCAAGGAGGATCCTGCCGCACGCAACGCGCTCTACGAGACGTTCGCGTTCAAGATCGGGCGCTTCGCCCGGCGCTGCGCGCAGCGCTCCGCGCTTCATGCCTGCGAGCCGGCAGACGTCGAGCAGGAAGCGTTCCTCGTCTTCTGCGAGCTGGTGCGACGCTGGCAGGGCAAGTCCAGCTTCGCCGGGTACTTCTTTCGCTGGTTCCCGGCGATGCTGCGCCAGGCCGTCGCGCGGTTGGAGCGCGGGCACCCCGCCGGGGCATCGTCGCTCCATGACCCGGAACCGGTCGCGGCGCCAGACCACGCCCTCCTGGTGATCGATGAACTCACCGGCTTGCCCGAGCGCGAGCTCCTGGTGCTCGAGCTGCGTGTCACCGCAGGTCTCCAGTTGCGCGAGATCGCGGCGCTGCTGGGCTGCCACCCGCGGACGGTCCGCAGGATCCTGCACCGTGCCCGGCAGCGGCTGGCTGATACCGGAGACAAGACCCGGGAGTCTGGGGCTCTCATCGACGACAACGAGGAGGCGAGCGACCGCGCGTGCCAGCGCCTGAGCGCCTGACGCTAGCGCCGTGGTGGATGTCGCCCTCGCCGGGACCGACAGCTCGCGATCAGGTCACGCGCCGAGCCGGACACAGGGAGCGAAGGCCTAGGGGTAGGCCGGCGCTCACTCCTTACGTGTTCGGATAGTCGGGCTCGACTTCGCCCGGAAGGGCTCGCGGGTCGCCGGTGATCACAAAAGCGATCCGCTCGCAGATGTTGGTGACCCGGTCGGCGATGCGTTCCAGGTTGTGCGCAGTCCAGAGCAAGAGCGTCGCTCGCTCGATCGTGGACGGGTCGCTGATCATGTAGGTCAGCAGCTCGCGATAGACCTGGTCGTAGAGCGCATCAACCTCGTCGTCGCGCCGCCAGATCGCGCGGCAAGCTTCGAGATCGCGGTCGATGAAGGCGTCCAGGCTGCCGCGCAGCATCTCGGCCGAAACCTCAGCCATCCGCGGGATATCGATCAGCGGCTTGAGCGGTGGCTGGCCGGCCAAGCGCTGCGCGATCTTGGCGATACCCTCTGCGTAGTCGCCGATCCGCTCGAGCTCGCTGATGATGAAGAGCGTCGCCGCGATGACCCGGAGATCGGTCGCCAGCGGCTGTTGGGTCGCGATCAGGAGCAGGGCCTTCTCTTCCAGCGCATAGGTACGCTCATCGATCTCCTTATCGCTCTGGATGACCTCCGTGGCCAGCGCTGTGTCGCGACTCTTGAGGGCCTGCACCGCACGCTGCACAGCTTTCTCGACCATGCTCCCGAGATGGAGCACTTCTTCGCGCAAAGATTGAAGCTCGCGCTCGAATTCGGCTCGCGTCCGGACAGCCATCCCCATGACGCACCTACCTGTTCTCTTACCGGTCAGACGTCGTCTCGATCGGGTCTCCGCTCTCCCCGCAGTCCCCTGCCCCTCGCTAGGCGGATGAGCGAGCGGCAACTGCAGCCTCTGGATGCGAACTGCGCGCAGATCGACTACGACTGCACCGGAGCCAGCATGATTTGGCTCATTCTATCACACCGGACGCCGCTTTCGGCCTATCTCCCACACAGCACGGTCCGAGCGGCCGCGCGAACGAGCGCGCACTCTGCCCTCAACCGATCTTGCCGGTGATGTACTCCTCGGTCTCGCGCCGCTTGGGATTGGTGAAGATCTGCTCCGCCGTGTCGAACTCGATCAGGCGCCCGGTTCGCTCCTCGCCGGCTAAGAGGAATGCGACGTAGTCGGCGATCCGGGCGGCCTGCTGCATGTTGTGCGTGACGATGACGATGGTGTAGCGCCGCTTCAGCTCGGCGATCAGCTCCTCGATGTGGTAGGTCGCGATGGGGTCGAGCGCACTGGTCGGCTCGTCCATCAGCAGCACCTCCGGCTCGATGGCCAGCGCCCGCGCGATGCACAGTCGCTGCTGCTGCCCACCGGAGAGCGATGAGCCGGGAGCGCCGAGCTTGTCCTTGACCTCGTCCCACAGCGCGGCCGCCCGAAGACTGCGCTCCACGATGTCGTCGGCCTGCGGCTTGGGGATGCGGGAGTGGTGCAAGCGGATGCCCGCGAGCACGTTGTCGTAGATCGAGAGGTGTGGGAACGGGTTCGGCTTCTGGAACACCATCCCGATCAACTGGCGTACCCGGGCTGGGTCGATCGCGGGGTCGTAGATGTCGACGCCGTCGAGCAGGACGCGGCCGCTGATCCGGGCGCCGGGGGCCAGCTCGTGCAGTCGATTGAGGCAACGGATGAAGGTGGACTTGCCGCAGCCCGAGGGCCCGATGACCGCGGTCACTGCTGCTGGGTGGATCGGGAACGTGATATCCGCCAGCGCCTGAAACGATCCGTAGAACGCGCTCAGCCGTTCCACAGCCATGCTGGCTGCCACGGCCTCGCGCTCTGCGAGCCTCTGCTCTGGCTCTCGCTGGCGCACGGTCACTGAGACCAGGGGATCGCTCATCGGCCTCGCTCCTCGCCGCGGCTGGGGATCTGGCTCCGGCAGCATGCCACGGCAGGCGCAGAGCGCCGCTCGCCTGGCAGCAGCTCGCGACGGCCTGCGCCCTTATCCGATCCGCCCGGTGATGTAGTCCTCGGTTCGCCGGTCTCGCGGGCGGATGAACATCTCTCGCGTCGGCGCGTATTCGATAAGCTCACCGATCCGATCCTCACCGGCCAGCATGAAGGCCGTATAGTCCGAGACCCGGGAGGCCTGCTGCATATTGTGCGTCACGATGACGATGGTATACGACTTCGCCAGCTCGCGCATCAGGTCTTCGATCCGCATCGTCGCCACGGGATCGAGCGCTGAGCATGGCTCGTCCATCAGCAGGATCTGCGGCTCGATAGCGAGCGCCCGCGCGATGCACAGCCGCTGCTGCTGCCCACCGGACAACGCCAGGGCGCTGGCGTCGAGCTTGTCCTTGACCTCGTCCCACAGCGCGGCCGCCCGCAATGCCTGCTCCACCCGCGCTGCCACGTCACCCCGGTAGCCGTTGACCCGCAGGCCGAACGCGACGTTTTCGAAGATCGACTTGGGGAACGGGTTCGGTCGCTGGAAGATCATCCCGATCTGCCGGCGCACCCAGACCGGGTCGGTATCCGGCGCATAGAGGTCGATCCCGTTCCTCCAGACCTTGCCCTCCACCCGGGCGCCAGGCGTTGTGTCGTGCATCCGGTTGAAGGCACGCAGCAGCGTGCTCTTGCCACAGCCCGACGGGCCGATAATCGCGGTGATACTTCGCTCCGGAATCACCATCGAAATCTCGCGGATAGCCTGGCGTGTGCCGTACCAGACTGAAAGCGTCTCGACACGAAGCGCGGGCTGGCCGGGCGGAACGACGATGTGGCGGCGCTCGGTCGTCGGTGCGCTCATGCCCTCGCCCTCTCAGTCGCGAATCTGGCGCTGCAAGCGCGCGCGCAGCAGGATCGCTACCGCGTTGAACGTCAGGAGCACGGCGAGCAAGATGATGATGCCGCCGGCGGCGAGCTGGTGGAAAGCCGGCTGGGGACGCGAGATCCAGTTGTAGATCTGAATAGGCATTACGGTGAACGGATCGAATAGGCTTCCCGGCGTGAAGGCCACGTAGGTGAGCGCGCCGATCGTGATCAGGGGGGCCGTCTCGCCGATCGCGCGCGAGAGCGCCAGGATGGTACCGGTCAGGATACCAGGCATCGCCACCGGCAAGACGAACATCCGCACCGTCTGCCAGCGCGACGCGCCCAGCGCATAGCCGGCCTCGCGGATCGAGGGCGGTACCGCGCGCAGCGCCTCCCGGCCGGCGATGATGATGATCGGCAGGATCAGGAGGCTCAGCGTCAGCGCCCCGGCGATCAGGCTCCGCCCCAGCGCGAAGGTGCGCACGAAGATTCCGAGCCCGAGCAGCCCGTAGACGATCGAGGGGACCGCGGCCAGGTTCGAGATGTTTAGCTCGATGAAGCTCGTCAGCCGGTTCTTCGGAGCGAACTCCTCGAGGTAGACCGCGGCCGATACCCCCAGCGGGAAGGCGATCACCGCGGTGAGCACCATCATATAGATCGTGCCCACGAGCGCCGAGCGGATCCCAGCAGCACTCGCCCGGCGCGACGGGAAGTTCAGGATGAAGTCCCACGAGAGCACCGACCAGCCGTCGCGCACCACGTCGACGATGAGCGCCCCGAGGGTCAGCAGCCCGATCGCCATCGCCACGACCGTCAGCACTCCGAAGACGGCGCCGACCTTCCGGCGCAGCGAGAGCCGGGGCTGGAACTCCGTCTCGGTGTCCACGGCCGGCTTAAGCTGCGTCCCCGTCACTGGTAGATCTCCCGGAAGCGCCGCAGGAAGCGGAAGCTGAGCAGGTTCAGGCCCATCGTAATCAGGAAGAGCGTCGTGCCGACGGCGAAGATCGTCTGGTACTCGAGCGTGCCGTGCGGGGTGTCACCCAGGCTCACCTGGACAATGTAGGCAGTCATCGCCTGCATCTGCTCCAGCGGGTTGAACGAGAGCCGCGGAGTGTTCCCCATCGCGATCACCACGATCATCGTCTCACCCACCGCCCGCGAGACCGCCAGGATGAACGAGGCGACGATGCCGGAGAGCGAGGCCGGCACGACCACGCGCCATACCACCTCGAGCTTCGTCGCGCCCAGCGCGTAGGCCGCCTCGCGCAGGGACTGGGGCACGGCCAGCATCGCGTCCTGAGAGAGCGAGGCGACCAGCGGCAGGATCATGATCCCCATCACCAGACCGGCCGACAGCACGTTGAAGACTTGCAGGTTAGGGATGAAGCGCTGGAGCAGCGGGGTCACGAAGAGCAGCGCGAAGTAGCCGTACACCACAGTCGGCACGCCGGCCAGGATCTCGAGGATCGGCTTGATCAGGCGTGCCAGGCGAGGAGGCAAGTACTCGGCCAGGCCGATCGCTGCCAGCAACCCGAGGGGCAGCGCGACGAGCATGGCGATGGACGAGACCAGCAGCGTCGCGACCGCGAGCGGAGCGATCCCGAAGTGCTTCTCGGCGAAGAGCGGTGTCCACTGCGTATCGGTGAAGAACTCGACGAGCGAGACTCGCTGGAAGAAGTGGATCGTCTCGATGCTCAGGGTATAGATGATCCCCGCAGTCGTGAGGACGGAGATCGCCGCCGCCAGGAAGAGCCAGCCGGTAATCAGGCGCTCGCGGAGCCGGCGCCGCCGGTCCTCCGCGAGATCGCCACGCAGCACGCGCTGGATCCGCTCGCGCCGTTCGGCGAGCGACACCGCAGGTAGAGCCTCGACTGGCTGTGGGATGCCCGGCGCGCGCTCCATCGACGGTACCTGCCCCCTCTCCCCGGCCGATTCTACTCGTCCCGACCAAACCGGGGTAGACCACTCGACGCGCTGGCTCGCCTACTGCTCACGACGCAGGACCTCCTCGATCGAGACGCCGACCTCGACACCCTGGAAGACCGACCCTGTCTTGCGCTGCTCGTACCGCTCCATGACGAGCTGGTACGCCTCGTCCGGCAACGGGATGTAGCCGACCTCTTCAGCCAGCGCTGCCGCGTTCTCCAGATAGAACCGCACGAAGGCGTCCACCTCCGGCCGCTCGATCGCCGTCATCGAGACATAGATGAAGATCGGCCGGGAGAGCGGTACGTACTGGCCATTCTTCACCGTCTCCAGGCTGGGCATGACCGGTTCTCCGGTCTTCGGGTTGACGATGGGCACGATCTTCACCCGGCCCGCGTTCTCGACCGCGTACGCGAGCCCGAAGTAGCCGAGCGCGTTGACATCGCCGGCCACGCCCTGGACCAGCACGTTGTCGTCCTCGGACGCGGTGTAGTCCCCGCGGCTGGCTCCGCTCTCACCGACGATCGCCTCGGTGAAGTAGTCGAAGGTCCCCGAGTCCGTACCGGCACCGTACAGGTTCAGCGGCTCGTCGGGCCACTCCGGCCGGATCTGGTTCCAGCGCGTCACCGTCCCCTGCGCGGCTGGTTCCCACATCTTCTTCAGCTCGTCCACCGTCAGGTGATCGACCCAGTCGTTCTGCGGGTTGACGACGACCGAGAGCCCGTCAAAGGCGACCGGCAACTCGATAAACTCGACGCCGTTCTGCTGGCAGGTCTGAAGCTCGGAATCCTTGATCGGCCGCGAGGCGTCGCTGATATCGATCTCCTTGGCGCAGAACTTCTTGAAGCCGCCGCCGGTGCCGGAGATGCCGACCGTGACCTGGACGTCTGGGTACTGCTTCTGGAACTCCTCCGCCACGGCCTCGCTGATCGGGAACACCGTGCTCGATCCATCGATGGTGACCAGGCCAGAAAGACGTTGCGCGGTCGGAGTGGGAGCCGGCGCTGGCGTCGGAGTCGCCATGGTCGTGCCGCCACTCGGCGCTGCTGTGGGCGTGGATTCTGCCTGCTGGCAGGCCGACAGAAATGATGCCAACGCAGGCACAGTAAGTCCGGCGAGCGCCGCGCGGCGCAGCATCTCGCGCCGTGTTACCCGATCAGCCACGTAAGCCCGGAACCCTTGCTCATCAGTCCACTTCTTCCGCACCATGCTGTTCTCCTCCTGTCTCGACTATCGCCCACTCGCTCGCGTCCGGAGTGAACCGGTAGCCAACGCCGTGTACGGTCTGGATCAGGTGCGATCCATCTGGCTCTCCTTCCAGCGCTGCTCGAATCCGCCGGATATGCACATCGATGTTGCGAGGATCGACGATCACCTCCTGGCCCCACACCAGGTCGAGGAGCTCCGCACGGGTGCAGGCCTGACCGGCCCGCTTCACCAGCGCCGCCAGCAGGGCGAACTCTTTCGGTGGAAGATGAATCTCTCGATCATGATAGAGCACCCGGTGCTCGTCGAGGAAGATCGCTAGCCTGCCGGCGGTCAACACCTGCGGTTCGCCGCTGGACGCCGCTGCCCGCCGCACGAGCGCCTCGACCCGAGCCATCAGCTCGCGCATGCGGAATGGCTTGGTCAGGTAGTCGTCAGCGCCAGCAGCGAACCCAGCGACGACATCCTCCTCGCCGTCGCGGGCAGTCAGCATCAGGATCGGTACGGGTGACCACTTGCGGATGAGCCGGCAGACGTCCCGGCCATCGATGCCGGGCAGCATCAGGTCGAGGATCACGATGTCGGGCCGTACTGAGCGCACCAGCATCAGCGCCTGCTTGCCATCAGGAGCGACCCATGCGCTGTAGCCGTGTCGCTCCAGGTTGTAGCGCAGCAGCTCGGCCAGCGTCGCGTCGTCCTCTACCACCACCGCGCGGCGCCGGTCGACGCTCTGGCTACCGCGAGAAACCCCACGCTCACGCTGTTCGGCCATCTGATGCCCGCTCCCCGGCGAGGCTCTGGCGTGCTCCGCCATCCGTCCTCCTCCACTGTAGCGAGCGGGAGTTAACGCAGTGCGAGCGGGGAATTAACGCGCGATTAACGGAGGGGGAACACGAGCGCCACCCGCTGCCTGGCGCCAGCACGGGCCTAACCCCGCAGCAGTCCGGCGACGGCTCGCACCACGTCATCGATGCTGAAGGGACGCACCAGCACGCGGGCAGCCCGGGCTTCGACGTCGGGCTGCCCGGCGAGCATCGAGCTCTTGAGCACGATGACCGGAACGTCCGGCCAGCGGCGGAGGAGCTCCAGGACGCGTGGCAGCTCCCCGGCAGACTGCCGGGCCAGGTCGAGGATCAACAGCGCGGGCGAGAGCTCCCACCGTTCCAGGTACGCGAGAGCGTCACCCGGGCCAGGCACGGCGACCACCCAGAGCCCATCCTCTTCGAGCTGCGCTTTGAGATACGCCCGGGCCGGCCACTCGCGCTCGACCAGGATAATCGGCCCGATCCACCTTGTAGTCGTTCGTTGCTGCGACACTGCTACGCCCCGCGCGATGCGTCCCCCACCATCCATGCTCCTGACAGCGAGTACCTCAAGTCAACCACGGAGACTCCAGCGGTCGATCTCCCCGCCCACCTCCAGCCCCTCGCTCGCGCAGTGCGGGAGAGGGGTGCCCGAAGAGCGGGAAGGGCGGTGATGGTGGGGGGACATCACCGCCCGGTATTAGGGAGATGTGGGGGGCTCACAAGGCTGTGACAGCACTGGCCGGTCGTCGCCGGCCCTGCTCCAGGCTGGAGGGTTCTCGCGGATCGCCCTCCACGACGAGCATACGCTCCGAGTGAACGGCTACTGTGAAGCGGATGTGAAATCCACAGGCAGGCTGAAACCGATGGTCGCTCCCGAGCGTGGTGGGCTCGCCGCCCAGACCCTACCCCCGTGGAGCTGCACGAGGTGCTTCACGATCGCTAGGCCCAGTCCGCTCCCGCTGTTGGAGCGCGAGCGGTCGCCCTTGTAGAAGCGCTCGAAGATCCGGTCCAGGTCGTCGGACGGGATCCCCGGCCCGGTATCGCTGACGGCGACACGCACCTCGGTCGCCGTTGCCTCCGCGCTCACCGTAATGCGCCCGCCGGGTGGGGTGAACTTGATGGCATTGTCGAGGAGGTTGGAGAGCACCTGGCCGATCCGCTCCGGATCGCAGGAGACGACTGGGAGCTCCGCGGGTAGGTTGGTCTCCAGCTCCAATTCCTTCGCGCGGGCACGCGGCTCGAAGCGAGCTAGCGCCTGCTGGATGAGCGCCGACAGGTCGGTGGGCACCCGATGAAGGGGGAGCTGGCCGGCCTCAGCACGGCTGAGCTCGAGGAGCTGCGTCACCAGACGGGTAAGGTGATCGACTTCCGTGGCGATCCGGTTGAGGAAGTCGCGAGCCACTGCTGGGTCATCGAGCGCGCCATCGAGCAGGGTCTCGACGAGCGCCTGTAAGCCGGCTAGCGGAGTCCTCAGGTCGTGCGAGACATTGGCGATGAAATCCCGCCGGATCGCCTCGGTGCGCCGTAGCTCGGTGATGTCGCGCAGAATCAGTGTTACCATCGGCCCGCTCGGGCCGGGCAGCGACGAGGCCAGGGCCTGTACCGTTCGCCGCGGGCGCCCGAGCTCCACGAAGCGGCTCGGTGGGCTCGTAACCCCAGCTGCGGCGGCGCGAATCAGCTCGTCCAGCTCGTAGTCGCGCAGCACCTCGGGGTACGGACGGCCGATCGCCCGGCTGCGCCCGGTGCCCAGCAGTTCCTGCGCTGCCCGGTTGAGGAGCCTGACCTTGCCCTCGGCATCGATGATGACAATGCCGTCGCTCAGGTGCTCCAGGATCCGGTGAAGCCGCTCGCGCTCCGCCTCGGCCAGTCGTCGCTGCTCTCCAGACACCCGGAGCGCCTCGTCGAGCTGCGCGCGCAGCCCCTCCAGCGGGTCGGGCAGCGAGACCGGCTCTCGTAGCGGCCGCACCTCAGCATGGTGCGCAGCGAGCTGGCGCTGGAGTGCCTGCACCCGAGCCGCGAGCTGGCGACGAGAGCTCCAGCGCATCGCCAGCACTGCTGCGAGCGCACCGAGCGCGGCGGCAAGCGCGAGCGCCAGGATGCCCCCAGCCCCCGGCGCCAACTCAGGAAGCAGCATCGGAGCGGAGAGCAGCAACGGAGAAGGCACCCGTCCACCTCGGCGAGACAGCCATCGCCTCAGCACAATCGTAGAAAATCGAGCCCGCCGCCAGGTTGCCGGCCCATGAACAGGGAGACCGGCAGCCGGGTCAGCGCGTCTCCTGGGCCAGCTTACGAGGTCGCACGTGGCGAGAGGCGATAGCCGATTCCTCTCACCGTCTCGATGAGCCGCGGATGACGCGGATCGTCTTCTAGCTTCTCACGCAGCCCGTGGATATGGACCGCCAGCGTCCGCGTATCGCCATAGCCATCGTAGCCCCAGACCGCGCGCAGGAGCCCATCCGAGGTACAGACCCGGCCCTGGTGGCGAGCCAGGTAGACGAGCAGGTCGTACTCCTTCGGTTTGAGCGCCACTTCCTGTCCCGAGCGCCAGACGCGACGTGCCGCCAGATCGATCGTCACAGGACCGATCGCCAGCCGCTCGGGGGGTATCTCCCGATCGCGCTGGAGCTCCTCGATCAGCAGCGCGCGGCGGCGCAACAGGGCTTTGACTCTGGCCAGCAGCTCCCGCATGGAGAACGGTTTGGTGAGGTAATCGTCAGCCCCTAGCTCGAGCCCGACGACCCGGTCGACCTCGTCGTCCCGCGCCGTGAGCACTAGGATCGGCACGGAGCTGGTGCGCCGTACCTGGCGGCAGACCTCGAAGCCGTCGATGGTGGGGAGCATGATGTCGAGGACGATCAGGTCGGGCTGCTGGGCGGCGAGCGCGCGCAGCGCGGCCTCGCCATCGGCGAGCGCGACGACGTCGTACCCGGCCCGCCGGAGGTTGTAGGCCACCGCGTTGCTGAGGCTCTCATCGTCTTCGACCAGGAAAACCGTCGCCATTGCCTCGCCCCAGCTTCATCACGCCCAGCGAACAATTCTAGCGCAGTACCGGAATGCCCGTTCTCGTCGCCGGCACTGCCACAATTGCCCGGCTTCCCGGCCGCTGCTAGGATTGCCGCCGGCTCGGGAAGGGGTCGGGATGTCGTCGCCGGACATCGGCTACTGGCTCGGCTTCCATCTGGTTCCAGGGGTCAGCGCCGGGCGGCTCGAGACGCTGATCGCCCGGTTCGGTAGCCTGGAGGCAGCCTGGCACGCGAGCCCAGCAGCGCTGCGGCAGGCCGGCTTGCCGGAGCGGGTCGTCGAGACTCTGGTCGAGAAACGTCGCCAGCTCGACCTCGGGCGGGAACTGGAGCGGGCGCGGCGCAGCGGCGCGACACTCATCCCGCTGGCTGACGACGCCTACCCGCGCCTGCTCAAAGAGATCGCCAGCCCGCCGCTCGTTCTCTTCGTGCGGGGTGAGCTCAGGGCCGAGGACGAGCAGGCCGTCGCACTCGTCGGCACTCGCCGACCGACGGCGTACGGCAAGGACGTCGCTCGCCAGCTCAGCGGCGAACTCGCCTCGCGCGGTGTGGTCATCGTCAGCGGGCTCGCCCGCGGCATCGATCGCGTCGCGCACGAGGCCGCGCTCGACGCCGGAGGCCGGACGATCGCCGTCCTCGGCAGCGGCATCGATGTCATCTACCCGCCAGAGCACGGGCGGCTAGCCGAGCGGATCGCCGGGCAGGGCGCGCTGGTGACCGAATTCCCTCCCGGCGAGCAACCGGTGGCCAGGAACTTCCCGGTCCGCAACCGGCTGATCAGCGGGCTCTCGCTGGGCGTGGTGGTCGTCGAGGCGCCGCGCAAGAGCGGGGCGCTGATCACCGCCAACTTCGCCGCTGATCAGGGACGAACGGTCTACGCCGTCCCCGGCCCGATCTTCTCGCCGATGAGCGCGGGGACGCTCCAGCTCTTGCGCGAGGGAGCGACGCCGATCGGCTCAGCGGAAGATATCCTCCGGGATCTCCGGTTGGAGGCCCGCCAGCTCACGCTCGAAGCCCGGGCCGCGTTGCCTGCCTCGCCGGAGGAGCGTGAGATCCTGGCACACCTCAGGCCAGGCCCCTGCCATATCGACGACCTGGCGGCCCAGCTCGGCCTCGGCATCAGCCAGGTCAGCGCACTGCTCATGCAGATGCAACTCAAGGGGCTGGTGCGGCACCTCGGCGCGCAGCACTATGCCGGAGCCTGAACCTGTGATGGCTGACCCGGGTCGCCGAGTGGCCGCCGTGGTATCCTCCTTGCTCCGACACGGGCCACCAGCAGTTGGCGAGCATGGTAGGCTGGGTGGCGGAGGCCCGGTCAGGTAAATATGGATAAACCGTGAATCGGTGGCTACGGTGATCACGCTCGGACAGGCCCGGTGAGGAAGACCCGAGCGGAATAGCGATCCTTCAGACTCATGCCGAATCTGACGAATAGTCTGAGGTAGAGAACGTACGGGTAGGATGGCAAAGCGAACGACGAAATCGACCGGAACGAAGAAGACGAGCAAGCGGGCCACGCAGCCGGCGGCACGGCGACAATCATCGAGCGGCGGCCAGGCTACGACCGGCAACGGCCGGAGCAGCGGGGCGCTCGTCATTGTCGAGTCGCCGGCGAAGGCCAGAACGATCAGCCGCTACCTGGGGCAAGGCTTTACCGTCAAAGCCTCCATGGGCCATGTGCGAGATCTGCCCAAGAGCAAGCTGGGGGTCGACGTTGAGCACGGCTTCGCGCCGACCTACCTTATCCTCCGGGAGAAGGCGAACGTCGTCAAGGAGCTCAAGGAGAGTGTGCGCAAGGCGCGGACGCTGATCCTGGCAACCGATCCCGACCGCGAGGGTGAGGCTATCGCCTGGCATCTGATCGAGGCGACCAACGCTCAGGACAAGCCCGTGCGCCGCATCGTCTTCCACGAGATTACGCCGGAGGCGGTCAAGACAGCGTTGGAGAACCCGCGCGACATCGATATGCGGCTGGTCAACGCTCAGCAGGCGCGCCGCGTGCTCGACCGGCTGGTCGGCTACGAGATCAGCCCGCTGCTCTGGCGCAAGGTCAAGAGCGGCCTCTCGGCCGGGCGGGTGCAGTCGGTGGCGCTCCGCCTGGTCGTCGAGCGCGAGCGCGAGATCGAGGCCTTTGTCCCTGAGGAGTACTGGACGATCGAGGCTGAGCTGGCCAAGCTGAGCAATGGCGCTGGCGGGCCACCGACGTTCACCGCGACGCTGATCCGCATCCGGGGCGAGAAACCGGTGCTGAAGGACGAGACAGCAGCCCGGACAGTGGTCGCCGAGCTGCAGGCAGCCAGCTTCTGGGTGCGAAGCGTGACCGAGCGGCAGAAGCAGCGCCGGCCTTCCCCGCCATTTACCACCAGCACGCTGCAGCAGGAGGCCTCGCGCAAGCTCCGCATGCCGGTGCGGCGCACGATGCAGATCGCCCAGGAGCTCTACGAGGGGATCGACCTCGGCCCCGAGGGTAGCCAGGGTCTGATCACCTACATGCGCACCGATTCGACGAACGTGGCAGCGGCCGCGCAGGCACGGGCGCGCGACGTGATCGCGGCCCGCTTCGGACAGGAGTATCTTCCGGAACAGCCGCCCGTCTACAGCCGGAAAGCCAAGGGGGCGCAGGAGGCGCACGAGGCGATCCGCCCCACTGACCCGGCACGCGACCCCGAGTCGGTCAAGCCGTACCTGAGCCAGCCCCAGTACCGGCTCTACAAGCTGATCTGGGAACGCTTCATCGCCAGCCAGATGCGGAACGCGGTGTACGACACTACCACCGTCGACATCGCGGCCGGAGCCCGGCCGGAGGATGCGCCTTACCTGCTGCGCGCCACCGGCTCGATCGTCCGCTTTCCCGGCTTCCTCGTCGTCTATCGGGAGGGTCGCGACGAAGAGACCGACGACGAGCTGGACCAGCGGCCACTACCGCCGCTCGAGCAGGGGGAGGCGCTACGGCTGATCGAGCTCAGGCCCGAGCAACACTTCACGCAGCCGCCACCGCGCTACACCGAAGCGAGCCTGGTCAAGACCCTGGAAGAGTTGGGCATCGGCCGGCCCAGCACGTATGCGCCGACGATCGAGACGCTCAAGCAGCGGCACTACGTCACCATAGAGGACCGCAAGCTGATCCCAACCGAATTAGGACGCGCCGTCAACGACCTCCTGGTCGAGCACTTCCCGGACATCGTCGATGTCGGGTTCACGTCGCGGATGGAGGAAGAGCTGGACGAGATCGCCTCCGGCGAGCGCGACTGGGTCCCAGTGCTGCAGGAGTTCTATGGCCCCTTTCATCAGACGGTCGAGCGGGCCGCGGAGTTGATGCCCCGGGTGCGCATCGCCGACGAGCCGACCGACGAAGTCTGCGAGAAGTGCGGGCGGCCGATGGTGATCAGGCTGGGGCGCTATGGGCGCTTCCTGGCGTGCACCGGCTTCCCCGAGTGCCGCAATACCAGACCGCTGCTGGAGAAGATCGGGGTGCGCTGCCCGGCCTGCGGCAGCGGCGAGATCGTCGAGCGTCGTAGCCGCAAGGGGCGCACGTTCTACGGCTGCAGTCGTTACCCCGAGTGCGATTTCGTGAGCTGGGAGCGACCGGTCGCGGAGCGCTGCCCGCAGTGTGGCGGCTACATGGTCATGAGTGGCCGCCGGCAGCAGAGCGTGCTCCGCTGCCCGGCCTGCGGCCACCAGGTGAACCTGGCTGAGACGGCCGCCCCCGACTCGATCGCCGGGATCGTGGCCGAGGAGGAAGCGGCCGGGCGGGCATGAGGCGTCATCCCGGTACCTCCAGGCTCGCCCCAGCGAGGTAAAATTATGAGGTTACGGCCACGGTGGCCGCGCGGAGAGGTCACGGGGCGCATGGGTGTAGCCACCACCTGGCATGGGACAACGATCCTGGGCGTGCTCCGGGACGGCGTCGTGGCGGTCGCCGGGGACGGGCAGGTCACCGCCGGAGACGTCGTGCTCAAGCACCGCGCGCGCAAGATCCGCCCGCTGTTCGATGGCCACGTCGTTGCCGGATTTGCCGGCGCGGTAGCCGACGCGCTGACGCTGTTCGATAAGTTCGAGCAGCACCTGAAGGCCTGGGACGGCGACCTGCGCCGAGCGGCAGTGGAACTGGCGCGCGAGTGGCGAACCGATCGCTACCTGCGGCGACTAGAGGCGCAGCTCCTGGTGGGTGATCCCGGCCAACTCCTGCTGCTCTCCGGCGAGGGAGACGTGATCGAACCGGACGACGGGGTGGCGGCCATCGGGACCGGGGGACCTTACGCCGCTGCGGCGGCTCGAGCGCTTCTGCGCCACACCGGCCTTACTGCCCCGCAGATCGCGCGAGCGGCCATGCAGGTGGCCGCGGATCTCTGTATCTACACGAACGACCAGGTGACACTCATCACAGTGCCACCGGAACGACAAGAGTACGAGGCCGATGATCGCTGAACAGAGCATGACCACGAACGTCACCCGTATCCCGACCAACCGAGCGCTGTTGACCCCGACTCAGATCGTAGCCGAACTGGATCGCTACATCGTCGGCCAGGAGCAGGCCAAGCGCGCTGTCGCGGTCGCGATCCGCAACCGCTGGCGCTGGCAGCAGCTCCCGGAGGACGTACGACGCGACATCGTCCCCAGAAACATCCTGATGATCGGCCCTACTGGCGTAGGGAAGACTGAGATCGCCCGCCGGGTGGCGAAGCTGGTCGACGCGCCCTTCGTCAAAGTGGAGGCGACCAAGTTCACCGAGGTCGGGTATGTCGGGCGCGACGTCGAGTCGATCGTCCGCGAGCTCGTCGAAGTCAGTATCAGCATGCTGCACGGCGAGCGGCTGGAGGCGGTCCGCGACGAGGCGGCGCGAGCGGCCCTCCAGCGACTGGCCGACCTCCTGGTCGAGCAGCGCCAGCGGCGTCAGATCGCTGAAGAAGACGAGGACGAGGACGAGCGCGCCTCTTCTGATGAGGCGGCAACCGAGCGGCGCAAGCGACGGGCGGCGCTCAAGCGCCGGATGAACCGCCAGCGCCAGCGCCTGCTCGACCTGCTGAACCGCGAGGTCCTGGAAGACGAGACGATCGAACTGGACCTGGAGGGAGAGTTCGACGTCTACTTCACGCCAGCCGACGGGAATGGCGCTTTGAGCCTGGAGGAGCTGCAGGACACCTTCACCGAGTTCCTGGAGAGCTTCCACTCGCGACGCCGGACCCGCCGGGTCTCGGTCCGCGAGGCACGCCGCATCCTGACCCAGCAGGAGGCCCAGCGTTTGGTCGACTTCGATGCGGTGGTGGAGGCGGCGATTAAGCGAGCCGAAGAGAGCGGCATCATCTTCATCGACGAGATCGACAAGCTGATCAGCCGCGACGGCGACTACGGCCCCGACATCTCCGGCGAGGGCGTCCAGCGCGATCTACTGCCCATCGTAGAGGGCTCGGTGGTGATGACCCGCTACGGCCCGGTCCGGACAGACCACATGCTCTTCATCGCGGCCGGCGCCTTCCACAACGCGAGCCCGTCCGACCTAATCCCGGAGCTGCAGGGGCGCTTCCCGATCCGGGTTGAGTTGCAGCGGCTGAGCGAAGAGGACCTCTACCGGATCCTCACCGTGCCTGAGAACGCGCTCACGCGCCAGTACGCCGAGCTGCTCCGGGTCGAAGGCGTGGAGCTCTCCTTCACCGAGGACGGTCTGCGGGAGATCGCCCGGCTGGCGGCCGAAGTGAACGCTCGAACGGAAGACATCGGCGCTCGCCGGCTGTCGACCATCATGGAGCGAGTGCTGGAGGACGTGTCCTTCAACGCGGCCGAACTCGGAGGCCAGGAGGTGCGCATCGACGCGGAATACGTCCGATCGCGCGTCGGCGACATCGTGGCGGACGAGGACCTAAGCAAGTTCATCCTGTAAACTGCGGCCGGAGCGGCCTGAGGCAAAGGGTCGTTCCGGCCGGCCCTGCGCGATGGGGGACGGCGGATCGGCGACGGGGAGGTCAGGGTGGGGAACCCGAGCAGGCCGATCGAGCGCATCTCGGTCTTGATCCCGGTCTACAACGAGGAGCGCACGATTCTCGAGCTGATTCGGCGGGTGCGGGCTGTCGAGCTGCCCTACCAGCGCGAGATCGTCGTCGTGGATGACGGCTCGACCGATGGCACCAGGGAGGCGCTGGCCCAGGAGGCGGAAGGCGCGAGGGATCTCAAGGTCATCTATCACGCCGTGAACCGGGGCAAGGGGGCTGCCGTCCGCACCGCGCTCACGGCGGCCACCGGCGATGTGTTGATCATCCAGGATGCCGACCTGGAGTATGACCCGCGGGACTATCCAGTGCTGCTACGGCCGATCGTCGAGGGGCGAACGCAGGTCGTCTACGGTTCTCGTTTCCTCGGTGAGCACAAGGCCATGTACTTCTGGCACGCCGTCGGCAATCGCTTCCTCACGCTGGTCACCAATCTGCTCTACGACACCACCCTGACCGACATGGAGACCGGCTACAAGGTCTTCACCGCCGAAGTTGCCCGCCGGCTTCGCCTGCGCAGCGATCGCTGGGGATTCGACCCGGAGATCACCGCGCAGATTCTCAAGCGAGGCTACCGCATCTACGAAGTCCCGATCGCCTACAATGGGCGCGAGTACTGGGAAGGCAAGAAGATCACCTGGCGCGACGGGATTACGGTGCTGGTCACCCTGCTACGCTGTCGCTTCCTGGACTGACAGCCTTCCGGTAGGATACCCGGCAGGGAGTACGCCATGGGGATTCCGGCCGCGATCGCGATCGACTTCGGCGGCACCAACATCCGGGCGGCGCTCGTCACGGCGGAGGGTTCCCTCCTGCACCACGTCAGCACCCTGACCCGGGTGGAGGAAGGGGTCCAAGCAGTCGTCGAGCGAATGATCGACCTCGCCGAGCAGGTGATCGCTGCCTCCGGTGCCGGTCCTGAGATCCCTGTCGGCGTCGTGGCGCCGGGCCCGCTCGATCCGGATGCAGGGATCATCTATTTCGGGCCGAACCTGCCTGGCTGGCGCAATGTGCCACTCCGGGCGATGCTCGCCGAGCGGCTAGGCCGGCGCATCGTGATCGGGAACGACGGCAACGGCGCAGCTCTGGGCAAGGTGATGTTCGGCGCGGCGCGCGGCTGCCGTCATCTCATCCACGTGATGATCGGCACCGGGTTCGGGAGCGGCATCATCTCCCACGGCCAGCTCATCGAGGGGTACCGGGGGCTGGGAGCCGAGGTCGGGCACCTCTCAGTGAACCCCGATGGCCCACGGTGTCACTGCGGCGGGATCGGCTGCCTGGAAGCTTACGTCAGTGGCTGGGCTCTTGCCCGGGATGGCGAGGCCCTGGCCCACTCTGGGCGGTCAGAGGCACTTCGCCGGGCGGCTGCTGGAGGGCCCGTGACGGCTGAGCTGGTAACAGCGGTCGCCCAGGCCGGCGATGCGGCAGCGCGCAGTATCTTCGAGAATGCGGGGCGCGCTCTGGCGGTCGGCTTGGCCGGACTGGTCAACGTCTTCAACCCGGAGCTGATCGTCATCGGCGGGGGAGTGGCTCAGGCGGGTGACCTGCTCCTTGACCCGCTCAAGCGCTGGCTGCCACACTACGCCATCACGTACATCGTCGATCAGGTGCGCATTCTGCCGTCGGCGCTCGGAACCGATGCCGGGATCTACGGCGCGGCAGCTCGAGCCTTCCTCGTCACCGGCGAATCTCCCCCTGGGGTCGTGCGGCTCGACTGAACGTCGCGTGTCGGCCTCAGGAGGTGGCCGCGGCAGCCGGGAGATGCGAAAGGGGGCGCGGGTGAGGCCACCGCCGATGCCTGACCGCCCACCGACAGTGCCAGGCCACCGGCTGACCCGGCGCCGGCTGCTCGGCTGGATCGGAGCGTTCGCTGCCGTCTCTGGCAGCGCTCTCCTCGTCTACCGGGAACGGCAACGGGTTTCTTCCCCAGCGCCCACTGCAGAGCAGCCCGTCGTGTCGCCGTCCCCGAGGGTCACCACGCCGGCTGCTCCACCCCCATCTCCCACGGCAACCCCCTCGCCGTCTCCTACTCTTTCCCCACCTGTTGTGTTCTACCAGGGTGGATTTCTCGAAGACCCGCTGAGCCACGACTTCAACGCAAACGCCGGCTGTGGCGGCGACCCCGAGTTGTTCGGCGGCCTCGTTGCCCTCACCCCGGACTATGAACCCGTGCCGGACTGGGCAGAGTCCTGGCAATCGAGCGGCGATAGCCGGCGCTGGGTGTTCACCCTGCGCCGTAATCGCTCAGGCTGGTCGAACGGCGACCCGGTACGAGCCCAGGACTTCGTCTGGTCGTGGCAGCGGATGCTAGCGCCGGAGACCGGGGCTCCACAGGCCTCGCTGCTCTTCGACGTCGTCAATGCGCGGGCCGTCAACCAGCAGGGGGCTGACCCGGCCTCGCTCGGCGTGCGCGCGCTGGACGACTGGACGCTCGAGATCGAGCTCGAGCACCCGAGGAGCTACTTCCCGATCCTGCTCGGTCTACCTGGCCTGCTTCCAGCGCACCGCCCGTCCGTCGAGACGTGGGGCGATCGCTGGACCGAAGCCGGACACTGCGTGTCCAACGGACCCTTCCAGCTCGCGAGCTGGGAGCATGGCCGCGCCTTCACGCTCAGCAGGAACCCGAACTACTGGAATCGCGACCTGCGGATCGATCGCTGCGTCACGCCGATCTTGCCTGCCCAGGAGGGATTGGTTGCCTACTTTCGCGGCGATCTCGACCTGGTCTCCGTCGCTGCCGGTTCGCTGAGCTCGGTCGCGCTCGACCCGGTGCTCGGCCCGCAGCTTGTCCGGCCGACCGAGCCGGCCATCTGGATCCTCGTACCGAATACGCAGCGGCCGCCGTTCGACCAGCTCGCAGTGCGCCGCGCGCTCGGACGGGCGATCGACCGGCAGCGCCTGTGGCAACTGGTCTACGGCGCAGTGACACCAGCCTTCTCCCTGATCCCGCCCGGGATCGCCGGCCACCTGGACGAGAGCGACGAGATCCTGGCCGGCCAGCGGTTCGACCCTGACGCGGCGCGACGGCTGCTGGGTTCGACACCGTACACAGACCCCGCAGCCTGGCCGCCCGTGACACTGTCGGCTCGTGAGGGGATGGGCACGCCGGAGCGGACACTGGTCGAGGACATCGTCGGCCAGCTCGCTGGAAACCTCGGCATGCCGCTGACGCTTCGCGAGGTGCCCAGCCAAGAGTGGGAGACAGTGCTGGAACGAGGTGACTTCCAGCTTCTCTGGCTCCGCTGGGACTTCCCCTACCCTGATCCCAGCGCAGCCTATGCCGTCTTGTTCGCCAGCGAGCGCCGGCAGATCCAGGGGCTGGGCTGGGCAGATCCGAACTTCGATGCCTTGATCCGCCTCGGCGATCGGGAGACCGATCGCCTGCGTCGATTGGCGATCTACCGCCAGTGCGAGCGCATCCTGCAGGAGCAGGGGATCTACGTACCGGTCGGCTATCCAGCGGCAGCCCTTCTCGTCAAGCCCTGGGTTCGCGCTATACCGCGCAACCGCCAGGGCGACCCAGTGGGCCCGAACCGACTCTTCAGCCGGTTCAAGTGGTACGTGTGGCTCGGCGATCGCCAGGGCGGATAGCGGGGCAGCTCGATCGCCCGCGGACCCGTTGTTTTCAAGCCATGCACGGGGTGATACGATGGGGAGGCAACGGCACCAGGGCGGTGCGCGAAGAGCTGGCGAAGCCGCCGCAGTGGAACGGTAGTGCATCGAGGAGGGTCACGTGAGCAGCGGGCACCCGACATACCTGTGGTGGAACGGCCGGCAAGTCCGGTGGGAAGAGGCGACCGTCCACGTCACCGAGCTCGGCTGGTCGACGGTCGGCGCAGTCTTCGAGGGGATCCGGGCCTACTGGAACGAGGAGGCCGGCGAGGCCTACGTGTTCCGGCTGCGCGAGCATCTCGAGCGGCTCTCGCGCTCGATGAAGCTGGTGCGACTGGAGCAGAAGCACTCGATCGACGAGCTGACTGCGGCGATCCTGCAACTCCTGCGCGACAACGACTGCCGGGAAGATACCTACATCAACCCAGTGGCGTATCGCGGCGCGGGGCCGCGGAGCTTCAGCGGTTTCAGCTCCGATTCACAGATGTTCATCGCCACCCGCCCGATGCCGTCGCACCTGCTAACGGGCAAGACCGTCAAAGCCCGGGTGAGTTCCTGGCGACGCATCTCCGACGATGTGATGCCGCCGCGCGTCAAGAACATCTCGAACTACCGCAACAGCCAGCTCGCCTCGATGGAAGCGGCGCTGGACGGATACGACGTGGCCATCCTGCTCAACACGCAGGGAAAGGTCGCCGAGGGGCCGGGAGCTTGCCTGATGCTGGTGCGTGACGGCAAGCTGATCACGCCCGACCTGACGAGCAGCATCCTCGAAAGCATCACCCGGGACGCGCTGATCCAGCTCGCGCGCGACGAGCTCGGGCTAGTAGTAGAAGAACGGACGGTCGACCGCACCGAGCTCTACATTGCTGACGAGGTCTTCCTCTGCGGCACTGCTGCCGAGATCACACCGATCGTCGAGATCGACCACTACCAGGTCGGCGAGGGAACGATCGGCCCGATCACGCGGCGGCTCGAGCAGCTCTTCCATGACGTGCTGCGTGGGAAGGATCCGCGCCGGGCCGAATGGCGAACCCCGGTTGGACTAGCCCAACTGGCACGCGCCTGACCTCGCCGCAGGGACGCAATCGAGCCGGGCCCGGTCTGGTTGCGCGCTACGACCGGGCCTGATGTTCTGTGTTCGGCGCTCTCGACGCCGCAGCCGCTCACCCGGCGGACGAACCGCTCAGTATTGCCTCCACCGCAGCCAGCGTGGTCACCGGATCCGACAGGTCTGGCAGCACCGCGTCAGCCCCCTCTGCCTCGAGCTCGCGGACGCTGTAGCGACCGGTCGCCACGGCAAGCACTCTGGCCCCAGCAGCACGCGCGGCAGCGATGTCGCGCGGCGTGTCGCCGATGAGGACGACGCGGTGGACGAGAAAGCGCACGCCGTAGTGACGCTCGGCCTCAGCGCACGCCAGCCATACCAGCTCGCCGCGCGTGTGCGCCTGGTCTCCATAGGCCCCGACTGGGAACAGCCCGTCCACGCCGGCAGCCGCCAGCTTCGCCCGCGCCACGGTCCGGGCGTTGCCGGTCAACACGCCCAGCGCGTAGCCCGCATCGGCGAGCGCGAGGGCCGACTCGACTGCTCCTGCGAGCACCCAAGTCACCCGATCGCCCGCCAGTACGCGCCCAGAGTAGTGCTCCCCCATCCGGCGCATCACCAGGGGGAGCTTCGCCTCGACCTCGACAGGGGTAATGCCCTCTCGCTCCAGGGCCAGCCGGGCGATCTCGCTGTCGAGCATCCCGGCCAGCGGCACCCCGTCCAGGTCGATCGGCCGTCCGAAGACTTCGGTCATTGCCTCGACGAAGGCCCGGGCATGCTCGCGATCGCCAGCGCGCAGCAGAGTACCGTCGATGTCGAAGAGGACGAGGCCACGCATCATCCCGCCGCCACCCTGTCGGCGCTCCTGGCATGGCAGAAGCGGGTCACGATCTCGAACAGCGCCCGAACCGCGAACTCGAGCGTCGAGATCGAGATGCGCTCGTCGTGCGCGTGTGCCAAATCGAACTCCTCAGGGTGGTCGCGCATCGGCATGAACCCGTAGACCTTGATCCCCGGGAGACTCTTGGCATCGGTGCCTCCCGGCACCAGGTACGGCACCACCTCGCTCCCTGGGTCCAGTTCCTGCATAACCGTTCGGATCGTGTCGAACAGCGGCGAAGCAGGATCCGCCTCCAGCGCGATGCTCCGGCTGGTAAGCTCGACTTCGACGAGATCGCCGAGGAGAGCCTGAACTTCGGCGACGAACGACTCCGGGCTCTGACCGGGAAGGATCCGGCCGTCGACGTCGACCGTGACCTCCGAGGGGATCACGTTGATCCGATGCCCGCCCTGGATGATCGTCGGTACCGCGGTGTTGCGGGTCATCGCGTAGAGCATCCGCCGCTCGGGCTCGTTGAGCGGCAGCCTCGCCAAGTTATCCCAGGTCGGTTCACGCATGACTGACTCGACCTGCCGCTCGAGCTCACCACCGACCTTCTGCCCGATCGCCCGCAGCATCCGCTCGACCGTTCGGGTCATCACCGTGGGGAAGGTGTGGCCGGTCAGCGCCACCACCGCCTGGGCAGCACGGCGCATCGCCGTATCGGGCAACGGCATCGAGGCGTGTCCGGGTTCCCCGCGAGCGGTCAGTCGCATGCGGGCGCCGCCCTTCTCGCCGGTCTGGCAGAGGTAGAAGCGGTGGCCGGCTACCTCGAGCGCTGCGCCACCCCCCTCGTTGATCGCGTACTCGGCGTCGATCAGCTCGCGCCGGTTCTGCCACATCCAGCCGGCGCCGTAGCGGCCACCCGCCTCCTCGTCAGCGAAGGTCGCCATGATCAGGTCGCGGTCGAGGGTCAGCCCTAGCCGCTTCACCAGCAGCATGACCATCAGCTCGCAGGCGACGAGGCATTTCGTGTCGACCGCGCCGCGTCCCCACACCTTCCCGTCGACGATCTCGCCCCCGAAGGGATCGTGTGTCCACTTCTCCGGCTCGACGCTCACGACATCGCTGTGCGCCATCAAGAGCAAGGGGCGCGCCCGGCCCTCGCCACGGATCCTTGCCACCAGGTTGCCCCGGCCCGGCGCGCTCTCGACGACCTGAGCCTCGATGCCTTCCTGCTGGAGCGCGGACGCCAGGTAGGCCGCCGCTTGCGTCTCGTTCCCCGGCGGGTTCACCGTGTTGAAGCGGATGAGCGCCTGCAGGTGGTGCGTCACCTCGTCGCGGATCTGCTGCCAGGAGATCGACATAGCTCCCCACCTTCTCGAAAGCGAACGTACCCGCTCGTATCCTACCGCGTTCCAGGATCGGGGCGAGAGCGCCCCAGAGATCCGGGGATTGCCCTGTCCTACGACGTCCCGCTACGCCACCGAGCCAGGTTAGCCAGCGGGCTCGGTGGCAGGCGGAGCAGCAGTACGGCCAAGACAATCAAGCCGCCGCCGATCGCTTGGGGCCAGCCCAGCCGCTCGCCAAGGACCAGCGCTGCGAACAGCACGGCAAAGACCGGCTCCATCGTGCCCAGGATCGAGGCCAGCGTCGGCCCGACCCTCAGGGTACCGGCCAGGAAGAGCTGCACCGGCATCACAGTCGAGACCGTGACGATCAGGAGCAACAGAAGCCAGCCCGCAGGCGCGAAGGAGACATCGAGCGACCCGGTCGCCACCCCGAAGCTGGCAAACGCCACCGCCATGAACGTCATGATCCAGGCACTGGCGACCGCGACGGCCGCGCCGCGCAGCAGCCGGCTGCTCAGCACGATGTACGCGGCGTAGACCACGCCTGACGCCAGCGCGAAGACCATCCCCCGGGCATCGACGACGTCGATGGAGAGCCCGAGGACGACCGCGCAGCCGAGCACAGCCAGCGCCAGCGCCAGCGCTCGTTGGAGCGTCAGCGGCTCTCTCAGGAAGATGAACGCGAGGAGCGCCACCACCACCGGGTAGGTGTAGAACAGCACAGCGGCCGCCGTGGCCGGCGCGTAGCGCAGGCTGGAGAAGAAGAGCGCGGTATTGCCGATAAAGCACGCTGCCAGCAGCAGGAAAGCGAAGACGTGCCGGCCCGGCCCTCTCGCTTGCCGTCGGATGGCCAGCGTGCCCCAGATGGCCAGCGCCGCCAAGCCGAAGCGGAAACTGAGCAGGGTGGGCACGTTCAACCCGGCCGCGTAGGCCAGCTTGGTCAGGGTCGGCAGCGCGCCGAAGCCGACCGTCGAGAGCAGCACGGCCAGGCTGCCCCAGAGCTGTTCCCCGTGCGCGCTGCTCGCCTCATCCGCGTGCCGGCGCGCACCGGAGAGCGGGCGGGTGCCCACGCCTTTCTCTCTCCTCAGTCACGAACCCTTCCACAGGTACCGCTGTAGCACGGCAGATCCATGCATGTTCCTCGTCATCGGCCACGAGCAGGAAGCTCGGCTACCGCCACGGGTACTGAGGTGGAGGAGTGCATCAAGTGGCCGAACCTTCCCCTTTCCCTTTTACCCTGCCGCGCCGGCCTCGTCGACGTCCAGAGCGAACGGCGCGACATCGGCCACATTGCCCGCGGCGCAGGCCGCGGGATGGCCGCGGGCCTGAAGGAATCGTATCCGCTCGGCGGCAGGCTAGCGACGCCCGGAGAGCGTCATGCCCCGGTCCGCCGAGATTTCGATACAATAGCAGAAGTTGAGACCGAGAGGACGATCCGTGACACTGAGCACCGATGACCTGCACGAGCTGATTCGCCTGCTGGAGGAGCACCCGGAGTGGCGCGCCGAGCTGCGGCGCATTGTGCTGACCGAGGAGCTGCTCGCCTTGCCCGGCCTGACGCGGGAGCTGGCCGGCATCGTTCGCGAGATGGCACGGCTGCAGCAGCAGGCGTTGGAGCGCCTGGAGCGTGTGGAGATAACCCAGGCGCGCCTCGCCGAGGCCCTGACGACGCTCGCCGAAGCCCAGCGCCGCACCGAGGAGCGGCTCGACGCGTTGACAGTCCGCGTCGACGCGCTGGCCGCGCGGCTCGACGCGCTGGCAGTCCGGATGGACGAGCTCGCCGAAGCCCAACGGCACACCGAGGAGCGGCTGCAGCAGCTCACCGCGCGCGTGGATGCGCTGGCCGCCCGGGTCGACGAGCTCGCCGAAGCCCAGCGCCGCACAGAGGAACGGCTCGACTCACTGGCAGCCCGGGTGGACGCTCTGGCCGAAGCCCAGCGCCGCACCGAGGAGCGACTGGAACAACTAGCCGCGCAGGTCAGCGTGCTGGCGGATGCGGTGCAGCGGATGGCCGACGACCTCGGCAGGCTCAAGGGCTGGAGCCTGGAGGAGCGCGCGAGGCGGAAGGCGCACGCCCTCTTCCGAAGGCTTATCCGTCGTCCGCGCCTCGTCTCCGAGGAGCAATTCGCGCAGTTGGTCGACGACGCGCAGGATCAGGGCACCTTGTCTCCGGAGGAGGCGGATCGACTGATCGAGGCCGACGTCGTCGTCAGAGGGCAGCAGCCCGACGACCGGAGCGAGGTATACCTGATCGCCGAGGTCTCTTGGGGCATCGGCGTGAGAGACGTGCAGCGGGCTCGGGACCGGGCGGCGCTGGCGCGGCGTATCGGCCTGACTGCCCAGCCGGTAGTCGTCGGCACCTGGGTGACGCCTGAAGCCGAGCGGCTCATTCAGCACGATGGGACGCTCGTGCTCCTGATCCGGCCAGACGACTGGGCTGCCTAGAGTTCCGCGGACTCGAAAACGGGGAGTGACGAGGTAAGTACGGACGAGCGAGGGGTACTCTAGCCTGGAGCAGGAAGATCCCTTGGAAAGTCTGCCCGGTGGTGGGATGCACCGGCCACAGGATCACTTCCGGCCAAACGGCTGGCATCAGTGGTGAACGGATATCGCGGCGTTGCCTTCAGATCTTACCTCCACAGTCGATGCCGAAGTTCGGCGATGCGCTGTGCGTCCGGTTTGAATCGCGCCATCTCCATACCGCTCACCACCACGTCGAACAGCCCGCGCGTAGGGCTGACTCGGCTGACCCATTGGTCCAGCACGTCGTAGAGCGTAAGGTGGGGAAAGCCGAGCCGCTGCGAGACGCTGCAGGCTTGCTTATCCGAGGAGAGGAAAACTGCATCCGGGTGGTAGCGCTCTACCAGGGTCAGCGCTGCCGCTTCCCCGCGGCCGATCCCATAGAGATTCCTCAGATCTTCACGGCGGGGCAGTTCCTCTAGTAGAAGCGGATCGATAATGAGGCTTCCCTGGTTCAAATGCTGAACGATCTGGGTCGCATTGCAGAGCCATGTACGGTAGCGGTTGAGCGCGTGTGCCTGCTCCTGGAGCTGCCGGCGGGCATAGCGCAAGCCGCGTGCCAGTTCGCTGAGAGAGTCGTCCGGGTCCCCGAGCGGTACAGCGTCCTCATCCCGGTTATAGACCTCGGCCGGGCACCGCATAACCTGGATCCCTAGGGCCTGAAGTAGTATGTCCAAGCCATCGCGGTGAGCGAAGGACATCACGCGCAGCACCACCGTATCGAGAATGAACTCAGGCATAAATCTCCAACGCCTCGGTTGCAGGAGCGGCCTGAGCCTCCGCGAGCTGTTCGAGCCGCTCCTCCAGCTCGATATCGCTCACCCCGAGGAGCTCCGCGGCTCGGCTCACCGAAATCTGCCCCTCCAGAGCTCCACGGTAGGCCAGATCCAGGTAGATGCGAGGCACACGCTCCTCGAGCGGGAGCGGTTGGTCACCGAACTCGTACGGTGCAACCGGATATCCCAGGCTCTTTGCTAGCGCCACCGGCTTGACCGAGCGAAGCCGCTCTTCCGGCACGCCGAGGCCCCGTACCTCTCTCAGGCGACGGAGCATCATCAGGTAGCTGACACCGAAATAGCGTGCGAGGTGGACAACCTCCTCGGGACGCTCGACCTTCTGAATTCGCCGGTCACGCAGCCACTCGTGCAGCGCCTCGGTCGGCACCAAGAAGTGAGAGGCGAAGCGATCAGCGAATCGTTCAAGCGGGTCCTGATCCGAACTCCGGCAGAGGATAGCAGGGCGATCATAGTGAAAGAGTCCGTGGGCAAGCTCGTGCGCCAGGGTGAACGGGCGGCGAGCGATGTGGTGATCCTCGTTCACCGCCACAATCGGACCGAGTTGTGGGTGTATGAAGAAAAGTCCCGAGAGATCGTCTGGCTGCTGACCAAGCGGAACCATGAACACATGGTATCCCTGTCGCTCCAGAAAGCTGCGCACATCGGGTAACGGTGCGTGGCCCACATCGAAGTATCGACGTGCCTTCTCAGCCCAATCAACGACATCGTGCTCACTGAAACCCTCATGGTGGAGCGGCTCAAACGGCGAATGGAATGTGCTCGGGGACAACGTTCCGGTAATGCGGTACAGGTACTCCAGATCTCGGACGCGCTCGATCAGCCTGCCGATTCCTGCCTTACCCTGGATGGAAAGGGTAGGTGTCTTCGCGCGCAGGGACTCTTCCCAATCGTGCCGAATGGTCTTTCCATGGAAGAAGAATGCTAGCGGCACACCATAGAGCCGGGACAGCCGCTCGAGCGTGAGCGCATCGATCCGACGCTTGCCGGATTCGTACTGGCTCAACGCCGCTCCCGTGATGCCGAGTTGAGTCGCTGCTTCCAGTTGCGTCATCCGCGCATACTCGCGAGCACGGCGCAACTGCAGTCCCAGCCGCCCGTAATCCATTACGCGATCTCCATTAACGTAGCGTTACTGCATGTCACCTCACTTGCGAATCTTAACGAGACCAGGATATCATGTCAAGGCAAGAGCGACCAGCCGAAACCGCAGAAGGTACGGAGGCTAATCCGGTGGCGAGGAATACGGGCAAGAACTTCCGCCGTGGCTCGGTACGAAAGCGAAGCCAGGTCTTCAATCCGGCGACGGGGACCTGGACAAAGCGGGACACTCAGACTGGGGAATTCCTCGGCCAAAAGTCCGACGGGAAGCCCTTCAAGGGGATCCGCAAGGAGCGCGGAAAGTAGCCACCTCACTGCAAGGCGCGTCTTCATTGTCGCCACGCTGTCTCGCTCTGGGCCAATCCGAGAGCGGCGATTCTTCGCCCGTACAATGCTCCGGCTAGGGCATTTCCGGCCACAGCCTGCCTCAGCAGGCAAGCCCGCGATCAACCCTCGTGCCGATGATTGAGGCTCCGTCACGATCTAAGCCTCTTCCACAACTGACCCTGGCAGGCACCGCCGGCGACCCCATCCTGTGGTCACCCAAAGGTACCGCCTCACGAGTCCCCCATCGTCGCATCTGGGATCAGGCCAGATAGCCCATCGTAGCGAGAGGCTCGCCCCTCAATACTCGCAGTAGCTGCAGGGGCAAACCCGTCGCGAGGCGGGGGCGCAAAGCCATGGGTCTCTCGGACGATGGGAGATCGCCAGGTTGCCAGCTCTACGAGGACTGAGCCTCCGGTGGCCCAGCCTCCCGGGTATGCCACCGCAGCGAGCGAAGGTGGCAGTAACCGGTGAGGTGAGTGAAGTGACGATCTACCGCCGTTGGCTCGTCCTCTTCGTCGGGATCATCGTGGCGACCCTGCTCGTGCCAGGCCCCGCGAGCGCGGCGTCTCCCACTGGCTACGAGGTCGCTCCGGTCTTCCAGCGCTTCTACGCAGGCTACGGCGGCCTTTCGACCTTCGGGCACGCCATCAGCCCCCCCGTGATCGAGGACGGGCGCCTCGTCCAGTATTTCGAGCGCCAGCGCTTCGAATATCACCCGGAATATGCGGGTACTGAGCACGAGGTGCTGCTCGGCTTGCTCGGCCGGGAGGTCGCCGAGCAGGAGGGGCACTCGTTCTCAGCCGTCGCTCCACTGGATGGCCAGCACTACATCCCGGAGACTGGCCACAACATCGCCCCGCAGTTCCTCAGTTACTGGGAGTCGCGAGGCGGGGTTCGCATCTTCGGCTACCCGATCACCGAGGCCGTCTGGGAGGGCGGCGTGCTGATCCAGTACTTCGAGCGTGCTCGCTTCGAGTACCACCCAGAGTTCGCCGGCACTGCGAACGAGGTGCTGCTCGGCCTGCTCGGCCAGGTGGTCTGGCAGCAGCGCGCGCGAGACGTGCAGTACAGCGCAGTCTCGCTGTCCCAGCAGCTCGCGATCCTACTGAATGAGGCGCGCCAGCAGGCAGGCCTCGCCCCGCTCCAGTACGACCCGATGCTTACCCAGATCGCTCAGCTCCGCAGCGATGATATGGCGAAGCGGAGCTACTTCTCCCACACATCGCCCGAGGGCACCACGGTGTTCGACCTGCTGGGACAGTGGGGCGTCCCCTGGAGCTACGCCGGCGAGACGATCCAGCGCAACAACTATCCGCTCGAGGAGACAGCGGCGGAGGCTGCCCGGTCCTTGCTGGCCAGCCCGGCTCACCACGCGGTGATTCTCGATGGGCGGTTCAGCCGCTTCGGCGTGGCCGAGCAGGTGAGCGCCGACGGGATCCACTACTACACCGTGGTCCTCGTGCAGCCGTGACGAGGGACAGGACCTATGCTGGCAAGTGGCGCCGGGGCCACTTGATTGCGACGGTTTGCCTGCGCGGCTCTACTGGACCATAATCTGAGAGATGTGACTATTCTCGGTCACCGCACGGTGGGGCACGAGCGCGCTCGCTGCTGATCAGCATCGTGACGCCGGACCGGCATCGAAGACGGAGCAGCGATCGTCGCCGCACCGGCGCCAAGCACTGCTGGCCGTGACGACATCCCCTCCCAACCCCCGGAGTTAGAGGAGTGAACCATGCTCTCCGAAACTGAGGCCGTTCTCCGCCTCGTGCTCGCTACCCTCCTCGGTGGCGCGCTGGGGTTCGAGCGCGAGCTCAGCGACAAGCCGGCGGGACTTCGCACGCATATGCTGGTGGCCGAGGGCGCCGCGCTGTTTATGGTTGGCTCGATGCTGCTGGCTCAGGACTTCAGCCAGCCCACCGCTGGCGGGTTGATCGACCCCTCGCGCATCGGCTCGACCATCGTGACCGGGGTGGGCTTCCTCGGCGGTGGCATGATCCTGCGCGCTCGCGATCGTGTCTACGGGCTCACCACGGCTGCCGGTATCTGGGTCGCCGCTGCGATCGGCATGCTGGTGGGAGCCGGCTACTACCTGATCGCAATCGTCGGCACGCTGATCGGCATCGTCACGGTTGTCCTCTTCCGTCGACTCGAGGAGCGGCTCAGCGTGGCGAAGGAATCGGGCCAGCAGGCGATGGGCCGGGCCAGCGACGACGATTGAGCCTGCATCAGCGTTGCCTCAGCCACATCATCAGCTCCGGCTCGCGCGCCACGAGGTCTCCTCCGCACTCGGAGGGTTGACCTGGTTTCGTGCTGCGACAAGTAGTTCGCTCTGGCCGCTCGGCCAGGGGAAGCTCACTGTGCGAACTCATAGCCAGGCAGGGGAGCAGGTAAGATCATGCAGGGGAGATGATAACCGCCGGGAGGCGACTGTGATTCGGATCAAGCGCGTCTACGAGCCACCTGCGGCCGAAGACGGGCAGCGTTTCCTCGTCGAGCGGCTCTGGCCGCGTGGCCTGCGCAAGGACGCAATGCTGCTCGACGGCTGGCTGCGCGAGGTCGCGCCGAGCGATGGGCTCCGCCGCTGGTTCGACCACGACCCGGCGAAATGGGATGAGTTCCGGCGGCGCTACGCGGCGGAGCTGGACGAGCGGCCGGAGTCGTGGCGCCCGTTACTGGAAGCGGCCCGGCAGGGACCGATCACCCTGCTCTTCAGCGCGCGGGATACCGAGCACAACAACGCTGTGGCGCTGAAGGCATACCTCGAATCGAAGCTCGCGTCGGATCAGTCTGGGAGAGGTTGAATCGTAAAGGTTATTCGAGCAGCTCCTCGGGGAGGGCGCGGCCCTCGCGCTCCAGCCAGCGGCGCAGCCGGGCCCGCCGCTCGGCCTCGCTCAGCTTGGGGCGGCAGTACTGCCCTGCCAGTCGCCGCTGGCGCACCGCCTCGTAGAGCGAGACGGCGCAGGCCACCGAGATGTTCAGGCTCCGTACCATCCCCATCATCGGGACCACGACGTTGCCGTCGGCAGCCGCCAGCGCCTCCTCCGAGACCCCCCGCTGCTCGTTTCCGAAGACGAACGCGGTCGGCCGGGTCAGATCGAGCTCGTAGAGGTCATGGCTGTTCGCCGGATCCCCCAGGTACGTAGCGTAGACCGTCATGCCCTGGCTCCGTAGCGCCCGGTAGCACGCCTCGATGCTCGGGTGCACGACGATATCGAGCCACCGCAGCGCGCTGCCAGAGACGTTCTCGCTCAGCTCCGGAAACTCCTCGACGGTGTACACCAGATGAACGGCCAGCACCCCGGCGGCATCGCAGGAGCGGAGTACGGCACTGACGTTGTGCGGGTCGTGCACGTTCTCCAGCACCACAGCCAGGTCAGGCTGACGCCGAGCCAGCACCTCCCGCATGCGCTGGAGTCGCCGCTCAGTGATCGGTCGTCCTGGCTTCCGTTCAGTCATCGCGCCTCCCTGTCCTCCTGGCCTTCTCCGCAGAGCGCCGCCGGCCCCTTAGAGGGTACTCCAGGGTCGACGCTACACTTCATGCAGCGAGAGGTAGGGGCCATGCCCGCAGCACGGACAGGCGGCAACCCCGAACTGGTCGAGCTGATCCGCGCCGAGATCGAGCAGCGCGGGCCGATGACCTTCGCCCGCTTCATGGAGCTGGCCCTCTACCACCCGGAGCACGGCTACTACCGCACGGCCCTCCGGGCTGGGCGGGGCGGCGACTTTCTCACCGCGCCGGAGGCTCACCCGCTCTTCGGCTGGACGCTCGCCCGGCAGCTCGACGAGCTCTGGCGCCTGCTCGACCGCCCTGTGCCGTTTACCCTGCGCGAGTACGGCCCCGGCGCTGGCACGCTCGCCCTCACCCTCCTGGAGGGCCTGGCACGCGTCCGCTCGCCGCTGGTCGATGCGCTCCGCTACCAGCCGGAAGAGCGCAGCCCTGCCGCCCTAGCTGCCCTCTCCGATCGCCTTGCGGCCGCCGGCTTCCAGCACCTCCTGGAAGAGCCGGAGGCTGGGACTCCTTTCACTGGAGCGGTGCTGGCGAACGAATTCCTCGACGCTTTGCCGTTTCACCGGGTCGCCCGGCGAGGCAACCAGCTCTTGGAGCTCTACGTGGGCTGGGGCGAAGAAGGCTTCGTCGAGATCCCAGGCCCACTCTCAACGCCGGCCCTCGCCGCCTCCCTCGAAGCGAGCGGCGCGCGGCTCGCTGAGGGTCAGGTCACTGAGGTCAACCTGGAGATGGAGCGCTGGGCCGCGGAGGTGGCCCGTGCCCTCGAGCGCGGCTACGTCCTGGTCTTCGACTATGGCTATCCGGCCGCCGAGCGCTATGACCCGGATCGCTTTCCGCGCGGCACGCTCAAGACCTATCAGAGCCACACCGCCGGCGACGACCCGTTCCGGGCAGTCGGCGAGCAGGACATCACCGCCCACGTCGACTTTACCGCGCTGGAGCGCGCAGCTCGCCAGCACGGCCTAGCAGTGCTCGGCCTGACGACGCAAGCGGAGTTCCTGGCCAACGCGGGTATCGGCGAGCTCCTGGTCGAGCTCCAGAGCCGGCCGGAGACGACGCTGGAGGGTTACCTCGCCGCCCGCGCTGCGGCGATGCACCTCATCGACCCTGGCGGCATGGGACGCTTCCGCGTGATGGTCATCGGCAAGCGCGTCCCCAGCGCGCCGCTCCCGCGTGGACTGCGCCCACAGCGCCTGCTCGGCGTGCCAGCCTCGCGCTCGCCATCGCAGCCGGGTGGCAGCTAGCAGTGCGAGCCTCCCGCGTCTTGCCCAGCTCGTGCGACTGCCGACGCGGGAGCTTGCAGTTCGAGACAAACGAGCATTACGCGAGCCCGAGCAGGGCCAGGCTATCGCGCTGGGCAATCCGCTCGAGTTCTCGGATCGGCACCGGAGGGAGCTTCGTCCCCTCGATCACGTCATTGACCCGATAGAGCGCATCCAGCGTCTCGCGAGGCGTCGCGAACGGGTAATCCGAGCCGAAGAGGAGCTTGTCCAGGACACCCCACTCGGTCGCGAGCCGCAGCGCGTTGTAGTACGACCAGGGGCGATAGAACTGGGCCGAGATGTCGGCGTAGACGTTCGGGTGCTTGCGGATAACCATACAGCAATCGGCCTGCCAGGGGTGCCCCATGTGCGCCAGGATGATCTTCAACGACGGGAACGCCATCGCTACCCGGTCGATGTGCCGGGGATGGGCGTAGTCGAGGTCGGCGAATTGAACCGGAGAGGTTCCCTGGTGGAGCAGGATCGGCAGGCCCAGCTCCTCCGCTCGCCGGTAGACCCGGAATGCCTCGGGGCCCAGAGGGTCGAAGTTCTGGTAGTTGGGGCCGAGCTTGATCCCGCGCAGTCCCAGATCCTGCGTCGCCCGCTCGATCTCTTCCAGTACCCCTGGATCGTGCGGGTGCACGGAGAGGAAGCCGATCAGCTTGTGCGGGTAAGCCCGGACGAAGGCAGCCGTGTCGTCGTTGACCTGCCGCGCCTCGTACATGAGCTGCTCGATGCCCGATCCGTCGATCCGGCCGCCGCGGGGATCGGCGGCGATATTGAACACGATCGCTCGATCGGCCGGCTCCAGAGCTTCGAGATAGTCGGCCCAGGTGAAGTCGGTGGGGATCCGCTGACCCGGCCGCCAGATCGCGCTGAGCGAGCTGCCGGGCTCCTCCCGGGGCCGCTCGCGGTGACGAGGCGTGTGGGTGTGCACGTCGATCAACATCGGGCCGTATCCCTTCCGACACGTAGACCAACGAGGTAGAGCGTATCGAACTCTGGCTGCGCTGCGAGCCCGAGCGCTGTCTCTCGCGATCCAGCGTCCTCTACCGATAGCCGCCGATGATATAGGCACGCAGCCGCCGGCGATCAAGTCTCCACACAAGCGACCTGGCGACATCTCAGAGCGCGGTGTGCCCAGCCACGGGCTGTCCCACGTTTGGTAGAAGTGCATCGTGATAGAAGCGGCGCACGGCTCGACACTGCGCCCATGGCACGGAGCTAGTGATTCCGCACACGAGCCGAAAGCGCCGCCCGCGCGGCGATCGATCGTCGAGACGGAGTGCCCAGATGGGGCCCCGGCGCGCTGGTGCTGAAGCCGCGCGGCATCCCCCACGCTTTTTGGAACGAAGGCCCGCAGCCGGCCAGGCTGCTAGAGATCATCTCGCCGGCTGGCTTTGAACGGTACTTCGAGGATCTGGCGGAGCGAATCCCAGCCGACGGCCCGCCGGACGTCGCCCAGCTCGCCGCGCTCTGGGAGAAGTACAGCCTGGAAATGGACATGGATAGTGTCGCCCAGATCGCCGAGCGGTACCATGTGCGGCTGATGTAGCTGCCCCGCTGCAGAGCGCCAGCCGCGGCGATCTGCGTCACGCTTCATCCGAGCCAGTCGCCCGGAGGCCCTCGGCATGGGCGGCGAAAGCACCTAGGCCGGCCCGCATCGGCACACGCAGCGAGCGCAACGGTCAGCGCTGAGCTGCGTGGGCAAGCTTGGCCGGGGTGTTCATGTCCGGAAGCCTGGCAAGTCGCTCGGCGGCCGCCTGGATTGTCTCTAGCCGCTTGGCGAAGCAGAACCGGGCCAGCACCGGTGCCCGCGCCGGGTCGGCATAGAAGGCCGAAGGCGGGATCGCCGCGACGCCGACCTCGGTCACCAGGTAACGGCAGAGGCTGACGTCATCAGGGAAGCCGAGACCGCTCGCGTCCGCCAGCAGGAAGTAGCTGCCCAAGCAGGGAAGCACCGGCAGGCCGGCCAGCTCCAGTGCCCGGCGCAGCGCCTCCCGCCGCTCGCTGTACGCCGCTGCCAGCTCGGCGTAGTATCCGGACTCCGCGGCGTGCTCCAGCGCCACTGCCATCGCCTCCTGGAACGGCGTAGCGGTGGCGAAGGTGATGAACTGGTGCGCGGTGCGGATCGCCTGGGTGAGCGGTGGCGGCGCGATGGCCCAGCCGATCTTCCAGCCCGTCATCGAGAAGGTCTTCCCGGTACTGTTCAGGGTAATCGTCCGCTCCCACATCCCCGGCAGGGTCGCCAGCGGGATATGGACGGCGCCGTCGTAGAGAATCCGGTCGTAGACCTCGTCGGTGATCGCCAGCACATCGTGCTCCTGGCACAGCGCGGCGATCAGCGCGAGCTCGTCACGGGTGAAGGCTTTCCCGGTCGGGTTGTGCGGCGTGTTGACGATGACGGCGCGGGTGCGCGGGCCGAAGGCCCCCGCGAGCTCGTCCGGGTCGAAGCGCCAGTCCGGCGGCCAGAGCGTCACCGGCCGGGGCACGCCCCCAGCGAAGCGGATCTGCGCCAGGTAGGCGTCGTAGAAGGGCTCGAAGACGATCACCTCGTCGCCGGGGTCGACCAGCGCCAGCAGCGCCGCGTGCAGTCCTTCGGTCGCCCCGGTGGTAACCGTCACCTCGCCCTCGGGATCGACCGGGTGCCCGTACGACTGCTCGAACGACCTCGCGATCACCTGCCGCAGTCTGGGCAGACCATGGCTGGGCGCGTACTGGTTGAGGTCGGCCCGGATGGCCGCCACCGCGGCCTCCTTGACGAAGTCCGGCCCTGGGAAGTCGGGAAAGCCCTGCCCCAGGTTGATCGCCCCGTGGGCGATCGCCAGGCGGGTCATCTCGCTGAAGATGGTGACGCCCAGCCCTTCGAGCCGCCGAGCTCCCGGCACCATGGCCATCGCTCCCCGCTCACCCGACCCTGGCCAGGTAGCGCTCGCGCATCCGGCGTGCCGCCTCGACCATGTTTTCCAGCGAGGGCCAGGCCTCCTCCGGGCGGCGCGTCTTCAAGCCACAGTCCGGGTTGACCCAGAGCTGCTCTGGATCGAGGATCTCGGCTGCCTTGAGCAGCAGCGACTCGATCTCCTCCACGCTCGGGACACGGGCCGAGTGGACATCGTAGACGCCCGGCCCGATCTGCCGCGGGTAGCGGCGATCGAGGAAGGCGCGCAGCAGCTCGCCCTGGCTCCGGCTGTTCTCGATCGAGATCACGTCGGCGTCGAGCGCGTCGATCGCCTCGATGATGTCGTTGAACTCGCTGTAGCACATATGCGAGTGGATCTGCGTCTCGTCGGCTACGCCGGAGGAGGCCAGGCGGAAGGCTCTCACCGCCCAGTCCAGGTACTCGTCCCACTCCTGGCGCCGCAGCGGCAGTCCCTCGCGCAGCGCCGGCTCGTCGATCTGGATCATGGCGATCCCGGCAGCTTCCAAATCGCGCACCTCGTCGCGCAGCGCCAGCGCGATCTGGTACGCGACGTCGCGGCGCGACAGGTCTTCCCGGACGAACGACCAGTTCAGCATCGTGACCGGGCCAGTCAGCATGCCCTTGACCGGGCGATCGGTCAGCGATTGGGCATAGCGGCTCACCTCGACCGTCATCGGCTTCGGCCGGTGGACGTCGCCGAAGATGATCGGCGGCCGCGCGGCGCGGCTACCGTAGGACTGTACCCAGCCGTGCTCGGTGACGATGAACCCTTCGAGCTGCTCGGCGAAGTACTCGACCATGTCCGAGCGCTCGAACTCCCCGTGGACGAGGACATCGATCCCGATCTCCTCCTGGCGCCGGATGAGCGCCGCGATCTGCTCGCGGATGAAGCCCCAGTACTCTTCGTCGCCGAGCTTGCCAGCGCGCCAGCGTGCCCGCGCCGAGCGCACCTCGGGCGTTTGGGGGAAGCTGCCGATGGTGGTAGTCGGGAACAGCGGCAGCGCGAAGCGCCGTCGCTGGAGCGCCGCCCGTACCTCGTACGGCGAGCTGCGCCGGAAATCGTCCTCGGTGAGCGCGGCGAGCCGCTCCTGCGTCGGCCGGTGATGGATCCGCGTCGAATCGAGCGCGACGCGGAATATCTCGGCGTTCCGCTCCAGCTCGTCGATGATGGCCGACCGTCCCTCGTTGAGCCCGCGGGTGAGCGTGACGACCTCCTCTAGCCGCTGCTCAGCGAAGGCCAGCAGCGCTGCGATCTCGGGTGGTAGGTGTGTCTCCAGGCGCGCATCGTGTGGCAGATGGAGGAGCGAGCACGACGGCTGCACCCAGATCCGATCGACCTCGACGTGCTCCGCGATCTCCTCGAGCAGCTCGAGCGCCTCTACGAGATTGGCGCGCCAGACGTTCCGCCCATTGACCACCCCTGCGCCGAGCACCTTGTTCGCGGGGAAGCCATGCCGGTTCAGCAGCTCTCGGTTGACCGGCGTGCGGACGAAGTCGAGGCCGACGCCGTCGACCGGCAGCGCCATGACCCGGCTCCAGCTCAGCTCGTCGAGGCTACCGTAGTAGGTCTGGAGCATGATCCTGGGCCGCTGGTCGACGCGCGCAAGCTCCTCGTACGCCGCGCGGAGGAGGGCGAGCTCGTCCTCCGTTCGGTCGGCGACGAGCACCGGCTCGTCGATCTGCACCCACTCGGCGCCGGTTTGGCCCAACCGGCGCAGGGCTTCGACGTAGGCCGGGAGGAGGCCGCGCAGGTGTTCAGCCAGGGGTCTGGTGTGGTGCTTGCCGAGCAAGAGAAGCGAGACCGGGCCGAGCAGCACCGGCTTCGCCGGCCGGCCGAGCTGCGCGGTCGCCTCGGCGAACTCCTCGAACGGCTTGCTGCTGGCGATCCCCGCGACCGGCGCATCGAACTCCGGCACCAGGTAGTGGTAATTGGTGTCGAACCACTTCGTCAGCTCGAGAGCTGGAACGCCGGGGGCCCCGCGGGCCATCGCGAAGTAGGCGGGCAGGCTCACGGTCGACCCAGCCGGGCCGAAGCGCTCCGGGATCAGCCCGACGAGGCAGATCGCGTCGAGCACCTGGTCGTAGAAGCTGAAGTCGTTGCAGGGGATCAGGTCGATGCCGGCGGCCTGCTGCACGGCCCAGGCGGCCTGGCGAATCTCCCGTCCAGCCTGCTGGAGCGCGGCCTCGTCGATCTTCCCTGCCCAGTAGGCCTCGACGGCGCGCTTCAGCTCGCGGTGCTTTCCGATACGGGGGTGTCCCAGAGTCGAGCTCCTGGCCATGTCGGTACCCTCCATCCCTGTCGCTGTGCCTGAGGGATCAAAAAACCTCCACCCAGGGTGGAGGGTTCCCTCATGACCGCGCTCATCGTGCGGAGATGCACTCCGCCGGCGTTGGCACCTGGCGCGTGCGCGCTGGTTGCCGGGCTTCCTCGGGCCGTCCCCTCCACCACTCTGGATGAGCGCGGCATCTCATCGCGTTGTTGGCGAGACCATAGCACGCCGCCGCCCCGCCGTCAAGCGGGCGCGCAACACCTTCCTCATCCTCCCGGAAGGGAGGATGTGACAGCACGACCGTCGATATCTACTACGGCAGCACGATCCAGTTTCAATCCTCATCCTCCCGGAAGGGAGGATGTGACGATCTGGAGGCCCTTCCCGGCCGCAAACGTAGCCAGGTTTCAATCCTCATCCTCCCCGAAGGGAGGATGTGACCCAAGCGCCGGACGTACGGCGACTTCCTGGTAGAGCTGTTTCAATCCTCATCCTCCCCGAAGGGAGGATGTGACACTAGCAGGCCCAGCCCGCATTCGGCCGCCACCTGGTGTTTCAATCCTCATCCTCCCCGAAGGGAGGATGTGACCGTACGGATCGATCCGGAGACTCTGCCCCTCGACGTTTCAATCCTCATCCTCCCCGAAGGGAGGATGTGACATCGATCCACCGACGAGCTCGTTGTAGAGCGTCCGGTTTCAATCCTCATCCTCCCCGAAGGGAGGATGTGACTCTACTGGTACCGCGAGGGCATCGGCACGGGCAAGCCGTTTCAATCCTCATCCTCCCCGAAGGGAGGATGTGACAAGTACCGAGTGATCGAGTACTAATTTCTCAAGCAGTTTCAATCCTCATCCTCCCCGAAGGGAGGATGTGACCGCTCAGCCACCGCGCCCATCACCTCGAGGGTGTCGTTTCAATCCTCATCCTCCCCGAAGGGAGGATGTGACCCGGTCGCGATCCAGATCCAGCTCGCCACCGAAGTTTCAATCCTCATCCTCCCCGAAGGGAGGATGTGACCCTGTTTAGCGCGCACCCAGGTCGTAAGCCGTCGCTGTTTCAATCCTCATCCTCCCCGAAGGGAGGATGTGACCGGCCAGCCGCTGTGGCAGCCGGGCATGGCGCAGGGAGTTTCAATCCTCATCCTCCCCGAAGGGAGGATGTGACGGCTTTTGACCTGGTCAAGGGCTCGATCGTCGGCATGTTTCAATCCTCATCCTCCCCGAAGGGAGGATGTGACCTCTGACCTCGATGCCGAGTGGCACCTGGCTCGCTATCGTTTCAATCCTCATCCTCCCCGAAGGGAGGATGTGACGCGACCCCGAGGTTGTTACCGCCGTTGTCGAGCAGTTGTTTCAATCCTCATCCTCCCCGAAGGGAGGATGTGACCGCCGGTGCACTAAGCTCTCCCTGGAGCATCCCATAGTTTCAATCCTCATCCTCCCCGAAGGGAGGATGTGACACCGCCGAGCGGGCGATCTACGACAACGTGATGCGGTTTCAATCCTCATCCTCCCCGAAGGGAGGATGTGACTTTCGATCGACTCAGCTTGCTCCTCGACAGCAACGGCGTTTCAATCCTCATCCTCCCCGAAGGGAGGATGTGACCGGGCGGTTCACGACGACGTCGCTCGTCGAGACGAAGTTTCAATCCTCATCCTCCCCGAAGGGAGGATGTGACTTCTGCAGCACGCCGCCCGTCCGGAACCAGGCGTTGTTTCAATCCTCATCCTCCCCGAAGGGAGGATGTGACACGCAGCGCCCAGCGGGTAATGTCCCGTTGGAACGGTTTCAATCCTCATCCTCCCCGAAGGGAGGATGTGACGACCGTGTCCGCGTCGGTCTCCTCGACCCAGCGGACGTTTCAATCCTCATCCTCCCCGAAGGGAGGATGTGACGTTCCGTCGGGTCTTACAGCGAGGTCGCACAGAGCGGTTTCAATCCTCATCCTCCCCGAAGGGAGGATGTGACGCCGCTCGTACTGGAGTCTGATCCGTACCGGCAAGTTTCAATCCTCATCCTCCCCGAAGGGAGGATGTGACGACCACCGCGAGGATCGACGGCTCGGGCTTCGAATTGTTTCAATCCTCATCCTCCCCGAAGGGAGGATGGGACGACCACCGCGAGGATCGACGGCTCGGGCTTCGAATTGTTTCACTCCTCATCCTCCCCGAAGGGAGGATGGGACGACCACCGCGAGGATCGACGGCTCGGGCTTCGAATTGTTTCAATCCTCCTCCTCCCCGCAGGGAGGATGTGACACCTGCTGGGCGAAGCGCTGGGCGCGGTCCCGCAGGTTTCAATCCTCATCCTCCCCGAAGGGAGGATGTGACGGCTATTGCCGTATTCGCTGTGTTGACGAGGAAATCTGCTGCCCTCTGCGCGGATCCGGTCTCGAGCCCGCGTTGCTCTCCGGCCTGCTCCCTGCTGCTATCCCACGATTTCTTTCCAGGAAGGCCAAAATCGAGCGGCGCGAATGCCCCAGGCTCGGGCCACCCGCTTCCCATCCGCGCTTACAGAACCATCGGCTCATCGAAGTCCACATACCGATCCAGCCCGTGCGCGCGTAGCGACCGGTTCCGCCCTCCGTACAGCACATAGATCCTCAGGCTGTCGTTCTTCGGGTCGATGATGGACAGTAGCTCGGACTCGAGCTGCTCGAGCTGCGCCAGCGTCACGCGGCACTCGAACACCGAGAGTTGAACACGCTGTCCATAGTTCTGGCAGACGGTCGCAACTTTGCGGAGCCGCCGTAGTCCTGCCTTCGTCGTGATCGCAACGTCGTAGGTCACCAGAATGTCAAACCGCTGCATCGGACAGCCCCCGCGTGCCTACTACTTCGGCAGGAATGGCGGGTAGAGAGGGAGATCGTCCCGCAGGTACCGGGCTAGGAGCCGCGCTTGCACGTGCGGGACGAGCCCGATCGGGATCGGGCTCTTGAACAGCGGATGACTGATTGTCTCCTGCTTGCGCCGCTGGTATGCGGTGATGACTTCGCGACGCCCCTCTTCGGTCAGATGCACCGCCCCGCCTGGTCGGCTCTCGAAGTTGCGTGGGGTCAACTGTCGACGGTTGATTAGCGTCAGGCAAAGGCGATCGGCCAGCCAGGGGCGAAGCTCCTCCACCAAGTCGAGCGCCAGGGCCGGTCGGCCGGGCCGCAGCGCGTGCAGATAGCCGATCTGCGGATCGAGCCCCACGCCTTCCAGGGCTGCGATGCTGTCACGAGTTACCAGCGAATAGGCGAACGAGAGCACCGCGTTGACCGGATCGCGCGGAGGGCGACGCGTCCGGCCGCTGAACGGCAGGTCTCCCGCTCGCACCAGCTCTGAAAAGGCCGCGAAGTAGCTCGTCGCTGCTACTCCCTCGATGCCGCGGATCTCGTCGAGCGTCTGCACGGAGGGGAGTAGCCGGAGCGCGTTGCGGTGTTCACGAATGGCGGCTTCGAGCAGGGGCCCACCGCCGTACTCACGATTGGCGCGCTGGAGCACGGAGAGCGCGTTCCTCAGCTTGCCATGGACGAACTGGGACGCGAGCGCGCGCGTGCGCTCGGGGTCATCGAGCGCTGAGTGCTGGGCTCGGCGCAGCAGCACGTTGCCGGAGATCGGTCCGTTGAGCCGGGCACGGAATTGTCCGTGAGTGTCGAACCAGGTGACGCTGCGCCCATCTTCGGCACAACGGTGCAGCAGCGCAGTCGAGATCAGTACGTTACCGAACACGGAGATCCCGTCCAGATGGTGCAGTGGGATCTGCCTGACCGGCTGCCCGTCGATCTCGATCCGCACAGTATCATGATCCAGCCGCAGGTACGCGCCCTGTGATTGCACGAAGAGCGTGTTGAGGAGTGTTGTCACCGATGGGCGACCCATCGCGCTGCTCGACGGCTGTTTCGGGGCAGATGATCTCAACTCAGACCCTCCTCTCGGAGCGAAGCCACAAGCTCGCCCAAGGCTGCTTGGGCATATGGCTGGCAGATCTCGATCAGCGAGCAGTCGGGGCAGCGCTCGTCCGCCACCGGCGGGGGCAAGCTAGTCTGAGAAAGGAGCGTACGAACAGCCTCGATCACCTCGTAGACGCGTTGCCTCAGCTCCGGGGTGAACTGGACTTCCCGGCGGCGCCGGGAAGCGCGATAGAAGAGCGCTCCGCGTGGTACCGCGACGCCCAGCATCTCTTCGAGACACAGCGCCTGGGCGCAAAGCTGCACCTCGTCGGCCCGGCTCGCCCGGCGTGACCCGACTTTATGCTCCACGGGGTAGGGCACGCCGTCGGGAAACTCGACCACGTCGGCCCGCCCACTCAGCCCGAGAGTATCGGACCAGAGGGGTACGGCATACTCGACCCGGACGCCCTCGCGGATCAAGCCGTCTGGAATATCCAGGCCCTGGTGGGCGCGTCGTCCTCGCAAGGTAAAGGCATTCTCTTCCCAGGCCTGCTCCAGGTGGATGAGCGCGCACTGGCGTGGGCAGTAGACGAAGTGCTGGAGGGCGCTAATCGGGATCCGGTCATCGTCGTCCCATTCCATGGCGTGCCTCGCTCACAATCCTCCCCCTGTACCTTCCTCGCTTGGGCAAGTGCAGCGCAGGTCAGACCAGGCGAGTGAGGGTGATACCCGGAAAGCCATGCGCTTGGAGTGGGCCGGCCGGTGGCGCGACGATCTCGTACTCGCCAAATGAGCGTGGCGGCCGCCCATCGTCGAGCCGGCGCACCTGGACCAACTCGAAGAGCTTGTGGGCAGGAGCGTTGCCTTTCGGGTTGTCATGAGTGAAAACGAAGAGCCCGCGCACGGCCATCTCGCCCCGCGCCGCCGAGCGGTCGAACTCGAACAGGTTCTGCATCGATTCCCAGAAGAGCTTGAGGTCGCGCTCGCTCACTCCTGTCTGCTCGGCCAGGTAAGGATTGAAAAACCCGTGAGCCCGATAGAGGCCGTACGGGACGATGGGTTTGCGGCCCATCTCTGTCTCGCCCGTCTGCATCCGCTCCTCGGTCGTACGAGCCTTACGCGTGATCGACAGGTCGAGCGGGGCGACCGGATGCAGAGAACGCGCGAAGGTGATCTGGATGGGTCCACGAACCTGACCGGCGTTTAAGTCGCCAGTCGAGAGCACAGCGCCGAACAGGCGGATATCGTAATACCGTCGACAGAGCTCGACGCGAACCGCATCCTGGGGAACCTTGCTCTTCTGCTTGATGCCCACGGCATCGCCGGCCTGCTCGATCAGCATGTTCAACGCGACCCGGCTCTGAATGAAGATACCGTAACCTTCTGCCGGGTTCCCTACCTCGTCGCGCTGGAGGTTCTGCACGTAGTCACGGACCTTGCGCTTCAGGGCTACGTCGGTAACCAGGCCGTGCATCGTCTCGGGATCGACCCGGGGCAAGTTGCCCGCGTCAGGATCGCCGTTCGGGTTGCCGTTGACGACATCGAAGAGCAGCACGAACTCGTGCCGGGTCTTCGGATTGGTGATGCTCATCCTGTGACCTCCTCTTCTCCAGAATCCGCCACCTGGTTACCTGGGCCACCGCCTATCGCCTCGTCTGCTGCACGCCGTCCACGCCGGGAGCGGAAGTCCGCCCGCTGGTGGTAGAAGCCAAGAGCGAACTCGGCTTGTTCAGGCAGCGTCAGCACTCGCGGAAATCCGCCGGCCTCGTCGAGCATCGAGAGCACATCCTCCAGCAGGATTCGAACGTCCCGGCCCACCTCGGGCAGGTGGGCCACGGTAGCCAGCCTGATGAGCCCACCGAAGGTCGCCGCTGGCGCGGTCGAGGCGGCTCCATAGAACCGATCGACGATCGTCCGGTTGAGATTGAAGTTGGCGGCGCGGAGCTGGGCCTCCTCGAGGATTGCCAGCAGGCGGCCACAGAGGTAGGCACTGCGATTGTGCTGTGCTGATAACCTGTCCATCGTGCGTGCTTCCTCCTTCCCATAGAAGACAACGAGCTTGAGCGCGCTTGCCAGTGCCTGGACACGCCAACCTTCGCGAGGATCCTGGAGGACAGACGGGATCCGAAAGCGGAGGACTGCCGCGTCACGCAGCCCTGGCGGTGGACTCTCACCGAGATAGGCACAGCGCAAGAGACCCCGCGTCAGGTTCGGATTCGTGGCCTGAGCCGCTTGCAGGAGCCGGGCGATGGACTGGGGGCTCACCCTCTCGCCCCACGGCGAGACGATGGATGTGGCTGAAAGGAAACGGCGCAGGTTCTCGCGAAGCTGGGCGAGCGAGACCGTGATCCAGTCACGAACGGCGATCCGGCCGACGTTCGGCGAGAGGATGGCCAGGTAAAAGCCGCACTCGTCCAGGTTCAGGCCGGCCTCCTCGGGCCGCCAGGGGAGATCGAGCAGCCGGGCGAGTTGCGGTAGCGAGGCAGTAGGGGCCTGATCGGCGCGCTGTTCCGGCGCGAGCACGCTACTGACCAAGTTGAGGAGCGATGCAGGATCAAAGATCTCCTCACCGGCCTGAACCCTGGCCCGAGCCTTGAGCCAGAAGAGCGCGATCTGGTTGGTAAGAGCATCGCGGCTGTTGCTGTCGTAGAGGAGGACACGCCGGTGCTGATCACTGTCCGCGAGGTGGGTGAATGCCCGCGCTGCGGTATCCGCGCAGACAAAACAGATACCGAGGTGCGCGTGCTCGGCGATGCCCGCCCCCGCGTGGAAGGAGACGAAGGCATCGGCGTTCAGCGAGTGCAAGGGAGCTGTGCTGACCAGCTTGACCTTTGGCATCCGCCTCACCAGTGGAAGGTTCGCTCCGCAGACGGCGCATGCTCCAGAGGAGTTACCAGCACGCTCTGAGGAGGCTGTACGATCCTCGAGCTCGGCCAGCCAGAACGCCTTGACCTCGGGATGTTCGAAGAGGTGCTGGCCCGCGTATGGCCCCTGGCCGGGGACGAACGAAACCCAGTCCTTGGACTCGACCTCGTCGTAGCGCGGGTCCTGCTGCACGAGTCCGGTCTCTAGGGCATGCAGGACCCAGCCTATGGCCTCTCGCAGCGCCGGGTCACTGACCTGGGGTGAAGCGAGCAGCTTCTCCAGCAGGGCGCGAAAGGCTCGGTGCTTGTCGCCAGCTCGCTTGTCCACACCCTTCTGTTGCCTGGCGACGCCGAGCGCGTAGCCCGCCTCGTCAGTCAGGGGATGGGCACGGATCGCCGACGTTCGACCATCGAAGGGGCGTGGGCGGTTGAGGTCAGTCTTCTCCAGGTAGACGCGGTTGGGCCAGACGTGGACGATCCAGCGGATAGGCTGACCGTACGCATAGAAGCCGGCCGGGACGAGCGTGCCCCGAGATTCGAGCTCCTGGCCGAGATCGACGAGTTCCTTAAACATCTGCTCGCTCCTCCAGGCGGGCGAGTTCGCGATATTTCTCCGGCGGTACCGTGAGCCAGCCGCTCTCGATCTTAGCGGGGAAGAAGAGTGCCTGGGCATATCCGGAGGTCCGCTCTGGCCCTTGTGGGGTGTGGCGGATGAACTCGAGTTCGCGGCGCTCTCGACTAGGGACGTAGGCAATATCGAATAGCATGAGACCGAGATCGAGGTTCAGCGCAGGGTCGGGGGTTTCCTCGTCGGGAGGCTCGAAGGCGCAGGAGAACTCGCGCGTGCCCAGGTAGGGTGTGTGGTGGTACTGGCCCCGAAGCAGCCGCCTGGTGAACTGGTCGAGATATTTAACAACCGGTTCCTTCTCCCACGGCTGCGGGACGATCTCCGCGTGGATGAGGTAGGCAACGTCCTTGAGGACGAGGCTGGCGCGCTGTTGCCGGACATCCTCAACGAAGATCGGCCTCGTCCCCTGTCGCTGCTCGATCTCGTTGCGCAGGATCGTAGTGAAGGTTCCCAGGCGGAGCACACCGATGCGGCGGATCTCGTAGCGGATCTGAGGTTTCCAGAAGATTGCCTCCAACAGGCCGCGCGCGGCTGAGGGAGTGATGACCTGGTAGCTGACGCGCTCGGACTTGAACTCAGGCCGGGTGAAGAGGGCGTACTCCCCCCAGACCTTCACCCCGACTTCAGCGTGGTTCACGGGCAGCGTGCTCCCTTCTTGGGTGTCATGGAGAGACCGAATCAATGATAGCCGTCGGCAGGGCTGCTGTCAAGTTGCGTTTAGCCGTAGGTTCAGTCTTCACAGCATGGATGATATCCTTGTAACGCGGCCAGCAGGCCGGGGATCGAAACGGTTTCGCCGTCGGTTCAGATCGGGCTGATGCCCGATCTCTTCTCTTTGGCGGCTCAGACGATCAAGTCGCTCGGGTCGTGAACTGCTGCAACGATCCCCCGTCGCTCGTGGTATTGCCCGCACCAGCGGTACATGGCCTCGGTTATCGGCTCCACCCAGCCCTCCCTGCGCAAGCGCTCCAGGTCGTTCCGCCGCAGGCTGATCAGATACGGCTGCAGGCGGCGCCAGGCGGCACGGCTGGGCTTGGCCCGCCACTCCGCAAGCCGCCGCTCGGCGGCGCCCCAGGAAACGAGAACCGGCAGCGTGTCGTCGGCGATCAACCGGTACTTCTCGGCCACCTCTGGATAGTTCAGCTCCGACCGCAGCGCCTGGATACGTTGTTTATCGGGATTTACCGCGTCGAACAGCAGGCGGTAATAGAGACGGTACAGATCAGGCCGGTTCAGCGATTCCGCCGGATGCTCTCTGAGCAGGAACCGTGCCTTCTCGAGGCCGATGAGGTACGGGCCGCGCGGTGTCCCGCCCTCAGCGGGCTCGAAAATGACGACCTGCCCGCGCTCGCGCTTGCCCTCCCGGTTGCAGCGGCCGGCCGCCTGGACGATCCGATCGAGCGGGCCGATGGCCCGCCACACCTCCGGGAAGTCGAGATCCACGCCGGCCTCCACGACCTGGGTGCTTACCAGGCGAACCGGTTCACCCCCTTTCAGCCTCTCCTCGATGTCCTGCAGGAGCTCCCGTCGATGCGCGCCGCAGAGCAGCGTCGAGAGATGGAAAACATCCTCGTCTTCATCCAACTGATCGAGCACCGCCAGCGCGTCGCGGCGGGTGTTGAGGATCACCATGACCTGGTGACGCCAGCGAATCTCGTCCGCCAGCTCCTGCCAGGAGACAGGCTCATGCAGCACGCGGTACTCTACGCGCTCCAGCAACCGGAAATGCTCGGCGTAGCCCTCGACGATCTCGCGGATCTCATAGCCGTCGAGCTCGCGGAGAAGACGGCTCTCCTCGAACGTCGGCTGTGTCGCCGTGGAGAGCACAATCGTAACGCCGTATCCCTCGACCAGGCAGCGGAGGACGTCTAGGGTCGGAGAGAGGAGTTCGGGCGGCAGCGTCTGAACCTCGTCGAGGATGATCACGCTGCGAGCCAAGTTGTGCAGCTTGCGCACGGGGGACGCCCGGTTGCCGAGCAGGCTCTCGAAGAGCTGCACAGTGGTGGTGACGATGAGCGGCGCATCCCAGTTCTCGGTCGCGAGCTGCCAGCGCAGGTAGGCCTCGTCCTGAGCCTCGTTTCGCTCCTCATCACGGCTCTCGCGCGCTTTAAGCTCGAAATCGCTGTGATGTTCCAGGACCGAGTCCTCGCCGAGGATTTGCCGGTAGACCGTCGCTGTCTGGTCGATGATGCTCGTGTACGGCAGGGCAACGACGATCCGGCGCAAGCCGTGGCGCAGCGCATGCCGCAGCCCGAAGGCTAGCCCGCTCCGGGTCTTGCCACCACCCGTCGGCACCGTCAGGCGGTAGATGCCCGGAGGGCCTTCGGCCGCGCGCAGGCAGGCTTCGTACACCTCGCGCCGCACGCGGTTGACGACGGAATCCTTCGCTTCGGCCAGTAGCCGCTTCTGAGCAGCCTCCAACCGCTCCCAGAGCGTCTCGAGTTCGGGCCAGGTACGGCGGAGCGTGACTCGAGCGGCGTCGAAGTGCGCCTCGGTGTCCAACCGGTCAGCGTCGACCAGGACCGAGAGCAGCATGCGGATGAACAGTTCTCGGGAGGTTGTGTTTGGCTTCGGAAGTTTGGCGAGATCGAGTTTCGGAAGCTGCCACCAGCCGCGGGCGCCCGCTACGCGAAGGTAGCCGTAGATAGCCTCGAGTACGGCCGTATCTTTATCCAAGCACTGGCCGAGATCCTGAGCGTAAGTGCCGCCACACGCGAGCTCAGAGTGGTGTGCGCCGACCGGAAGGGCAAGCTCTTTCCAGCGCTCAGGTTCCCGGCCATGATGGAACAGCGCACTATAGGCTAGCGTCGCCCCGTACTTGGCGTGTGGGACAGAGTTTCTCTGGCGTCCCGCTGCCGCCTCGCGCAGGTACTCCTGAAAGGCCGGGTTAGCCTTTCCCAGGTCGTGAAAAATCCCGAGAAGATACGCGATTGCCTCTCCCCCGAAGGGCCGAGCGAACTCGGCGGCGCGCTCGGCCACCCGCCGCAGGTGTTCGTGGAGCAGATCCCAGTGCCCCGCCGCGTTGGGCGTGTGCGCATAGAGAACAGGGATATCACCGACCCTCAAATTCCTGCTTAACAAACGAGAATCCCCCGAATTGGAGGCCAGTACCCGCTTCCCCTAGAGCGCCTATATGACTCAAGATTACAGAAACAGGGTGAGCCTGACAAGTGCTCGTTCGGTAAAGTCCAAGAGCCGTCACTGGCCATGTTGCCTCATGCGGCAATTGTGGCCTGTAGGGTTCACCGCTCGAGCTTGCGCCACCAGGCAGGGACGGCGTAGGGATCCTCCTCGCCGTAGGCGAAGCCGGCCCACTCGACCAGCCCGCTCTCGCGCAGGAGCTGCGGGATCACCTGCCCGTGCACCACCATCTTGGCCAGCTCGCGGTCTGCCTCCGGCCAGCGGCGCAGCGCCTCTTCGTACGCCTGGCGCGTCGGCTCGTCGAGCTGCATCGCCTCGATGAACTGCACCGTCGTGAACTCTTCGGCATCGATCCGACGGATCAGCGGCACGACGTACGGCCACAGGAGGTCGGCTACCTCTTCGATCGGATCGCCGATCGGATGGCGCATCGCTCAGCGTCCCTCCACGCTCTGCCCTGCTGGCGTAGAGTTCCCCACCCGCTCATGGGAGGCGAGCGTGCGCGCCCCAGCACGCGCGGCGGAGAGGCCAGCAGGCGACGGCCCACCGCTCGCGGCTAGTCGGAGGAGCCAGCCGGCGCCCCGGTGCGAGTCACCGCCCGCCGGTCCTCCATGAACGCCGACAAGAGCTCGATCGGCACCGGGAAGATGACCGTGCTGTTGCGCTCGCTCGCGATCTCGGTCAGCGTCTGCAGGTAGCGGAGCTGCAGCGCTCCCGGCACGATCGTCAGCACTCGAGCAGCCTCGGCCAACTGGTTGGCCGCTGCGAACTCTCCCTCGGCATGGATGATCTTGGCCCGCTTCTCGCGCTCCGCCTCAGCCTGGCGCGCCATCGCCCGCTGCATGGTGTCGGGCAGCTCAACGTCTTTGACCTCGACGATGCTTACCTTGACGCCCCACGGCTCGGTCTGCTCGTCGATGATCTCCTGGAGCTTCTGGTTGATCTTCTCCCGCTCGGCCAGCAGCTCGTCCAGCTCGACCTGCCCCAGCACGCTCCGCAGCGTGGTCTGGGCGATCTGCGAGGTTGCCCGGATGTAGTCGGCCACGTTCACCACCGAAGCGTTGGGATCGACCACCCGGAAGTACGCGACCGCGTTGACCCGGATCGTCACGTTGTCGCGGGTGATCACCTCCTGCACCGGGATGTCCATGGTGAGCGTGCGCAGGTCGACCTTCACCATGCGCTCGACGAAGGGAATCAGCAGGATGATGCCCGGCCCCCGCGGGCCCACCAGCCGGCCGAGCCGGAAGACGACCCCCCGCTCGTACTCCTGCACGATCTTGATCGCCGAGGTCAGCACCATGAGAATGAACAGGGCAATGACCGCGAATACGATAAGACTCGGGCTCATCAGCGCACTCCTTTCGCTCAGGCACCTTCTACCGGGCCACGCGCGATCAGCTTCGTGGCCCCTTTCGATTCCGCTTCACCATGTTCACTGCGCTGGGTTGCCACGCCGGGTGATCGAAGCCAGCGGCCGCAGCACTCCCCCGGCCGGCTGTGGCTGCTCGGCGACGGTCTCGACTTCCTCCGGCGCGACCGGCGCCACCGTCAGCCGCAGGCCCTCGACGCCGACGACCCGGACAAGCTGCCCCTCTGAGATCCGCCCTGCGTTGCTGCGCGCCCGCCAGAGCTCGCCCTCGACGAACACCATCCCTTCTGGATCCAGGGCTCGCCGGACGACACCGACAGTGCCGATCAATCCCTCCCTGCCCGTCGCCGGCCGCCGTGCATGCGCCCGGGCCACCAGCGTGATGACGGCGAGGAACGAGATGGCGACCAGCGCCGTGACCGTGAGGATCACCGCGCGCGAGATCTGGAAGACCGGGCTGATCGGCGATTGCATCAGCAGGAACGAGCCCAGAGCAAACGAGATGATTCCGCCCACGGTGAGCACACCGTGGGTCGGGAGATAGAGGTCGGCGATGAAGAGGATGAAGCCGAAGGCCATGAGCAGCACGCCGGCCCAGTTCACGTCGAGGTTCCCCAGCGCGAATAGCCCGAGCAGCAGGAAGATGCCGCCGACCACGCCAGGCAGGACGGCCCCGGGGTTGGCCAGCTCCAGGAAGATGCCGAGCAAGCCCAGGCTCAGCAGGATATATGCTACGTTCGGGTCACTCAGGATCTGGAAGAACTGCTCGACCAGGTTCATATCTACGGGGACGATCTCGGCATCCCGCGTCTGCAGCGTGACCTCGCCAGCCATGGTGGTAACGGGACGCCCGTCGACCGTGTCGAGCAAGGCGTCCAGGCTGGGCGCCACGACATCGATCACGCCCATCTGAAGCGCCTGGTCAGCGGTGATGTTGACCGCCTCGCGAACGGCCTGCTCCGCCCAGTCGGCGTTGCGCCCGCGCAGCTCGGCTAACCCCCTGATCTTGGCCACCGCATCGTTGACGACCTTCTGCTGCATCGTCTCATCAGTCTGTGCCGGCTGCCCATCCTGCCCGAGCAGGACGGGGCTGGCCGACCCGATGTTGGTAGCCGGGGCCATAGCCGCGACGTGAGCCGCATAGGTGATGTAAACCCCAGCCGAGGCAGCCCGCGCGCCCGAGGGGGCGACGTAGACGATGACGGGCACTTCGCTGGCCAGGATGTCCTGGATGATATCGTCCATGGCCGAGCTGAGGCCGCCGGGGGTGTTGAGCCGAATCACGACGGCGTGGTCGCCGGCGCGCTCTGCCTCCCGGATGCCACGGTGCACGTAGTTCGCCATCACCGGCGTGATGGCGCCGTCGACTTCGATGAGGCGCACGCGGGGCGTGCTACCCAGCGCCGTGCCCGCAAGCAGCCAGGCCAGCCCGCTCATGACGAGGAAGATGGCAAGCGCGCGCCTGAGGGGGGTGGCGGCTGTCGCAACGCGTCGGTTCATCTCAACCCGCCGTTCGCTCGCAGGACAAGTATATACCCGGCGGGCATCTGCCGTGACCGCGCGGCCTAGGTGACGAAGACCTGCGACCCCTGTGGCGTCTTGACCACGTTGATCCGGGTCGGGAACTGGTCTTTCAGCTCGTCGATATGGGTAATGACCAGGATCATCGCGAACTCGTCCTCGATGGCCCGGATCGCCTGTACGAGCCCCTCCCGCCCCTTGGCGTCCTGAGTGCCGAAGCCCTCGTCGATGACCAGGAGCTCCAGCCGGGTACCGGCGCGGTGGGCCAGCAGCATGCTGAGCGCGACCCGGATAGCGAAGTTGATGCGGAACATCTCCCCGCCGCTGTAGAGCTCGTACGGGCGACGGCCAGCCTCGTCGCTGATCACGATGTCGAGGGTCTCGATCAACCCGTCATCGCTCCGGCGCTGGCGCTGGGTGCGGAACTCCAGGCGCATCGCGTTGCCCGGCATCCGGTCGAGGATCGCGTTCGCCCGCTCCTCCAGCTCGGGGATCATGTTCTCGATGATCATCGCCTGGATACCCCCCTTGCCGAAGGCCCTGACGAGATCCTCGTAGATGCCCTTCTCGGTGACGAGCTGCTGGCGCTGCGCCGTCAACTCGGCAGCGCGCTCACGCTCCTCGTAGGCATCTTCCAGCCGCTGCTGAGCCCGGCCGAGCGCCTCCTGCTCCTCGTGGAGCGCCCGTTCGGCCTCCAGAATCCGTTGCTGGAGCTGATCGCGCTGCTCGCGCAGGGGCGCCGCGCGCTCGATCTGGCACCGCAACTCCTCGATCTCTCGATGTAGACGCTCGAGCTCCGCGCGGTCGGCTGCGATCTGCTCCTCCAGCGACACGAGCTGGCGGCGCTCGAGCTCTGCAGCCAGCGAGGCTCGCTCGAGCGCCTGGTACTCCTGCTCCGCGCCGGCCACCTCCTGGAGCTGCTGGGCCAGCTCCTGCCCCTCACGCTCGTCGTACGGGATGGCGGCCAGCTTCTGGCGCACGGCCTCGAGCTCGCTGCGCAGCTCAGCCCCGGGCAGGCCGCGCTCGAGCGCCTGCATCAGCTCCTGGCGCTTCGCCAGGTGACGCTCGAGCTCCGCCCGCCGTTCGGTCAGGCCCGCAAGCTGCGTCTCGACCCTCGCCAGCTCCTGGCGCAGCCGGTCCCGCTGAGCGCGCGCGTGCTGGAGACGCTCCATCTCCGTCTGACGCTCCGCCTGCTCGGCGTCGATCTGGTCAATCTCCGCCCGCCTCAACCGGAACTCGTCGCCCAGGGCCCGCCCCTGCGACGCGATCTCGGTCTTCAACCGGTCGCGCTCGTGCTCCGCGAGCGGCCGGAGGCAGACCGGGCAGGCGGCATCGATCGCGTCGAGCTGGTCGATCTTCCCCTTGAGTTCCTGCATCTGCTCCTTGAGCCGCCGGCATTCGGCTTGGAGCTCGCCACGGCGACTCTGGAGCTCCTGAAGGTGCTCCTGGAGCCTCTGCATCTGGTCGTCGAGATCGCCCAGCGACGCCAGCTCCCGATCCAGCCGGCTACGCTCTCCCTCTAGCCCCGGGAGCCGCGCGAGCTCCCGCTCGCAGTGCGCGATCTGCTGCTCGCAGGCGTGGAGTTCGCGCTCGACGCAGTGCACCTCCCGCTGGATGCCGTCTTCCAGCCGTCGCTCGGCCGCCAGGAGGGCCTGGCGCTCGTGCAGTCGCCGGTTCAGCTCGTCCATCGCCTGGCGAAGCTGCTGCCAGCGCTCGAAGCGGGCAGTAATCTCGCCCGCCCGCGCAAGCACGGCCTCATGCGCGCGGACACGCTCACACAGCTCCGCCCGCTGGCGCTCTCGCTCCTGAACCTGCGACGCCAGTTGCTCCGCGCGCTGGGCCTGCTGCGCCGAGACGCGTTCGGCCGTCTCCAGCACCTGGAGCGTCTTCACGACCTCGTCCCGCCGCTGGCGGAGATCGTCGAGCTGGGCGCGGAGCCCATCGACCGCGCGTCGCCGTCCAGCGACCTCGGCCTCGAGCTGGGGCAGGATCTGGAGGTAGCTCTCGATCGCCTCGAGATCCTGCTCGATGGAGCGGATCTCCTGCTCGCGCCGCCGCAGCTCCTCGCGGGCCAGTCGCTCGTACTGGTCGTACTCGCCCAGGTTGAGGATCTCGCCGAGCACCCGCTTGCGCTCGGCCGGCGTCTTGGTGGTAAACTCGTCGGCCCGGTTCTGGAGGACAAACGCGGAGTTGATGAAGGTGTCGTAGTCGATGCCCAGTATCTTGTCGATGATGCTCTGGGTATGGCGCAGGTTGTTCCCGCTGAGCACGCGCCAGCGCTCGCCATCGCGGGCATGCAGCTCGAGCATCGCCCGCCCCGAGCTTCCCGGCGTCGCGATCGCGCGCCGGCGGATGACCTGGTACTCCTGCCCGTTCAGGACAAACGAGAACTCGACACACATCTCCCGGGCACCCAGGGAGAGCAGATCCTGATCCGAATTGCTGCGCGCCTTTCCCCACAGTGCCCAGGTGATGGCATCGAGCAGGGCCGACTTGCCAGCGCCGTTCTCGCCGGATAGACAGGCGAGCTTGATACCCTGGAAATCGACCTCGACCGGCTCGCGATAACAGAGAAAGTGGCTCAGTCGCAAGCGGGTAGGAATCATTGCGGCCCTCGTGCTCCGCGGTCTTTCAATCCTCATCCTCCCCAAGCGGAGGATGCGACGGCTCTTGAAGCCCGACCGGCTGCGCTCAACACAGTATACTCAGAGGCATGGAGAGATCGGGCGAAGTATCGAAGTGCAAGGCAGGGAGGAGCGGCGCGTCAGCGTGCCGCGACCCGAGAGCGGGGAATCTCGTCCACTCGATCCAACAGGACGCCTGACCTACCCGTGCTGGAGGATGCGGAGGATGAGCCGAAACCGACGGCGAGATCCGCAACGCCCGCACCGCAGCCGCCGTGACGACTCGCCTGGAGAGGACACAGCGCCCGCTGATACGTCGCCGGTGGAAGACGAGCTGGAATCCCTCGAGGCGGAGCCGGCGCTGCCGGAGCCAGTAGACGCGGAGGTCGTCGAGGCCGAGCCAGTCCTGCTCGAGGAGGACCTCGACGAGCTGCTGCGCGAAGACCCATCAGTCGTCAGCGACCCGCTGCGGCTTTACCTGCGCGAGATCGCCGAAGCGCCGCTGCTGACGCCCGAGGAAGAGGTCGAGCTGGCGAAGCGGATCAAAGCCGGCGACATGGAGGCGCTGCAACGCTTCGTGCGCGCTAACCTCCGCCTGGTGGTGAGCATCGCCAAGCGCTACGTTGGCCGGGGCCTGTCGCTCCTGGACCTCATCCAGGAGGGGAACATCGGGCTGATGCGCGCTGTGGAGAAGTTCGACTGGCAACGCGGCTATCGCTTCAGCACGTACGCCACCTGGTGGATCCGGCAGGCGATTACCCGAGCTATCGCCGACCAGGGCCGGACGATCCGGCTACCGGTCCACATGACCGACAGCATCACGCGCTACCACCGCGTGGTGACCCAGCTCGCCCAGGAACTCGGGCGCCAGCCCCGGCCGGAAGAGATCGCCGAGGCTCTGAGCGTGCAGCCGGAGAAGATCGCGCAGATCGTCCGGGCCGCCCAGCGCACGGTGTCGCTCGACCGCCCGCTGAGCGAGGAGGACGAGACGAGCCTAGGCGATCTGATCGCCGACGAGGTGTCGCAGTCGCCGGAGGAGATCGCCGAGGAGTCGCTGATGCGACGCGATATCCTCGAAGCGCTCGAGGCGCTGAGCCCGCGCGAGCGGCTGGTCTTGCAACTCCGGTTCGGCCTGACCGACGGCCAGCCGAGAACGCTGGCCGAAGTCGGTGACCTGCTCAATATTAGTCGCGAGCGGGTGCGCCAGATCGAGAACGAGGCGCTGCGCAAGCTCCGGCGGATCGCGCGTGAACGACTCGCCGAGTACTATGCGAGCATTTGATGCAATCGATGTGCAATCCGGTAGCCGCCCCCCGATCCCGGCCGACAGCGCGCGCGGGCACGGCGATGGAACGCGCCAGGTTATCCGGCGGGCAGGCGAGGGGCCGCGCCGGACCTCGATCATGGTGAGGTCGATTAAGAACCGATGCCACAAGCACTGCTGATCGCTGCGATCGTCGTTCTGATCCTCGCGAACGCCCTCTTCGTCGCGGCGGAGTTCGCTCTCGTCACCGCGCGACGAACCCGGATGGAACAGCTCGCGTTGCAGGGCAACCGGCTCGCCAGGCACGTCCTTCGATTTATGGACGATCCGAACCTGTTCATCTCGGCGGCCCAGGTGGGCATTACGATGGCTAGCCTGGGGCTCGGCTGGCTCGGCGAGCCCGCCCTCGCCGCGCTGTTTCGCGGACTGTTCAGCGAGCTGCCGGAGCCGTGGCACCGGCTGGCGTCGCATACAGCCGCGTTCGTTCTGGCCTTCGGCCTGATCACGCTGCTGCACATCGTCTTCGGGGAACAGGTCCCGAAGATGATCGCCATCCAGCGGGCCGAAGGGACCGTGCTGCTGACCGCCGAGCTGATGCGCTTGATCTCCTGGATCTTTCGACCGGCCATCTTCGTCATCTACTGGATGACCGAGCTGACGCTGCGCCCGTTCGGCCTGCGCTACGAGAGCGAGCGGCATCTCGTCTATACGGTCGAAGAGCTGGAGATGCTGGTGGAGACAAGCGCCGAGCGGGGCGAACTGGAGTCGAGCGAGCGAGAGCTGATTCACCGGGTCCTGCTGTTCAGCGACCTCACGGTCTACCAGATCATGGTCCCGCGGACCGAGATGGTGGCGATCCCGGTCACGATTGCCCTGCCCGAGTTGGTCCGCATCATTGCCCGCGAAGGGCGCTCGCGCTACCCGGTCTACGAGGACACCCTAGATCAGATCATCGGTATCCTCCATGTGAAAGATCTCTTCGCGGCGATGCGCGATGGTTGCCTGCCCGACCGGATCGACTTGCGGCACCTGTTGCGCCAGCCGCTGACCGTCCCGGACAGCCTGCCGGTCGGCGAGCTGCTCCGTTCCATGCAATCGCGCAGAATTCACGTCGCCATCGTGATCGACGAGTTCGGTGGCACGGCCGGGCTGGTCACGCTGGAGGACATCATCGAACGCCTGATCGGCGAGATCCAGGACGAGTTCGAGCGCCCAGAGCCCGACGTCGAGGTCCTGCCGAACGGGGACGTGCTGATCAATGGGCTGATGCTGATCGACGAGGTAAACGAGCGCTTCGGCCTCGACATCGACGACCCGAACTTCGACACGGTCGGTGGCTACGTCTTCGGCCGTCTCGGCCGCAAGCCGGAGATCGGCGATACGGTCGCGGTCGACGGCTACGCTTTCCGGGTAGAGGCGCTCGATGGGCTACGAATATCCCGCGTCCGGCTGACGCGCCTTCACGAGGCGGAATCGCCACCGGCCGGAGCCGCCGTACCGGACGAGTAGGCAGTGACGACCACAGGCTGCTCGCCCAGGACCCAGTCGAGCAGGGCCATGCGCAGGTAGAGCCCGTGCCGAGCCTGGCGAAAATACGCCGCCCGCGGGTCGTCGTCGACCGATGGGTGGATCTCGTCGACTCGCGGGAGCGGGTGCAGCACGATCCCCTGGGGGTTGAAACGACGCATCAACGACTGGTCGATGATGTACCGGCCTCTCGCCGCCTCGTAGTCGGCCAGGTCAGTGAATCGTTCCCGCTGGATGCGCGTCTGGTAGATCACGTCGAGCGAGGGAGCCAGCCCCTCCAGATCGTCCAGCTCGGTCACCCGCACGCCCGCTCCACTGAGCGCGAGCCGCAGTTCCTGGCTCATCCGCGCCGTCGGCGGCGCGACCAGGAACAGCTCGGTGTCGCGCGTCTGGGTCAAGAGCATGGCCAGCGAGCGCGCGGCCCGGCCATAGCGCAGATCACCGACCAGCGCGATGCGCAGCCCGTCGATTCGGCCGAGCTCTTTCCAAATGGTGTACAGGTCCAGGAGGGCCTGGGTCGGGTGCTCGTTGGGGCCATCTCCGGCGTTGATGACCGGGACATCGACGACAGCCGCCGCGCGGGCCGCGGCGCCCGCCTCGGGATGGCGGATGACGAGGAGGTCGGCGTAGCCGGCGACGATACGCGCCGTGTCCTCGATCGTCTCCCCTTTGACAGCCGAGGAGGTCGCGCCGGCGTACTCAGCCGAGATCACCCCGCCCCCCAACCGGGTCATGGCCGCCTCGAAGCTGAGCCGCGTGCGCGTGCTCGGCTCGAAGAACAGCGTGGCCATCAGCTTCCCCTGAAGCCGGGCGCTGAACCCCGGGCCAGCGAGCGAGCGCATCGACTCGGCACGCTCGAACAGTTCGAGCACGAACGACCGGTCGAACTGTCGAACTTCCAGGATGTGCCTGGGAACCGGCATCGACGTCACCTCCTCGAGAACCGCTCTCGACCAGCACAGCAGGCAGGATCGCGGTCGCAACGCTTCCGCCACCACGCACGCTCTGTCCCGCCAGGGAGTACCCGATGAGGAACCCAGCGCTGATGATAGCGCAACCTCGCCCGCGATGCCAAACGGAGAGAGCGCGTTCGTACAGGGAGTTTCCTGAGACCAGTGCCAGATCTGCCAGGAGCGGATGAGCGAAGTGGAGGTTGTGCGCGGTTGAGCGACGGTGGCGCGGCGGGGCGCCACGACCGCCGGCGCCTCAGACCACGATTTGCCACCGTATACGGCCATCTCGGCGGATCCTGGTATGCTAGAGGCGGTGCGCGGCTGCCCCGCACCGGTGACAGGAGTTCATTCGTTCTATACATTAAGTACAGCTATCGGCGCTGCCCATCGGCGCCGATATTCTGAGCAGGTCATTCGGGACGAGCAAGAGTGGTCGGGTGGAATGGGGCGCGGGTTTCGCATCGGCAAGATCGGCGGGGTCGAGGTACGGGTTCACCCGACCGTCGTGATCGCCCTGCTCTGGGTCTTCTGGCACTGGGGGCGGTCAGCGCATGATCCACTGGTCGGAGCGCTGTTCGGTGGGTTCCTGCTGCTGGCGGTTTTCGTCAGCGTGGCCGGGCACGAGCTGGCCCACTCGTTTTTGGCCCAGCGCTACGGGTTGGAAGTGCAGGACATCACGCTGCTGCCGATCGGTGGCGTAGCCCGCATCGAGCAGACGCCGCTGTCGCCGCGGAGCGAAGCCATGGTGGCACTGGCCGGCCCACTGCTCAACCTCGTGGTCGCGGCTGGCCTCACGCCCGCGCTCGTCGGCATGCTACTGTGGCGGGGCGTGCGCGAGCCGCTCGACGTTCTCCTCATCGCGCAGGAGACCAGCCCCAGCAGCCTTCTGCTTCTCGTCTGGCTAGCGAACATGCTGCTGGCGCTCTTCAATCTGTTGCCGGCGTTCCCGATGGACGGCGGCCGCATCCTGCGCGCCTGGCTGAGCTGGATGAGCGACCGGTTGATGGCTACCCGCATTGCGGTTTCACTCGGCTACTTGCTCGCGCTCGGGCTGCTGATCGCGGGCATTCTCCTCCGCGATCTGATGCTCCCGCTGCTGGCACTCTTCCTGCTGGCCGCCGCAACCGTCGAGGCGCGGCTTATCGAGGTAGAGCAAGCGATGCAGCGGCTGCCGGTTGGCCAGTTCGCCGTCTGGGACATGGGCGGAGTCGGGCCGGATCAGGAGCTGCGCTACGCGCTGCGGGGAGGGCCACGCGATGTGGCAGTGGTGAGTGGGGGCAAAGTCGTCGGCATGCTCTGGCGAGAGGACATCCTCCGCAACGTCCAGGTGGGCAGTCGCCTGCTGGTGCGGGAGGTGATGGACCCCAGTGTAGTTACGGTCAACGTCGACACCTCGGTCTACGACGCGCACCAGCGCATGCTGGCGAGCGGTCACCCCTCGATACCGGTGGTCGAGCACGGGCGCTACCGCGGCATCTTCACCGCTGATCGGCTTGTCCACGTCTATCGTTACTTGCAGGAGGGGCGACGTCCCCGCGACCGCTATCTGGTCATCGCCGAGGCGCTCGGGTTGATCGCCCGGTGACCGGGCATGCTCCTCCCGCCACCGGCGCGAGTAGCCGGACGGGAAGAACAGCGGTCGCCGCGCGGTACGCAGAAGCTCGACAGGGATACGTAGCGAACGGCTCAAGCTGGGAAGAGAGGTGCAACATGTCCACAGGTCGCTGGGATCCATGGAACGAGCTGCTCCCACTACGAGAGATGATGGACCAGCTCTTCCGCGAGAGCATGATCCGACCGAGGGCCGCCGGGATGGTGAGCGGCATCGGCGTACCGGTCGACATCGCCGAGACTGATGAAGCGTACGTGGTGATGGCTGTGATCCCGGGGGCGCGCCCAGAGGACGTCCAGATCCAGGTCTCCGGCGATACGCTCCAGCTCAGCGGGGAGGTCAAGGAGCCGGAGGTGGAAGGAACCTGGCTGGTGCGCGAGCGGCGCTACGGGACCTTCCGGCGCGTCCTCACTATGCCGGGCCCGGTGCGGGCCGACGATGCCGAGGCGGAGTTCGTGAACGGCGTGCTCGTGGTGCGGCTGCCCAAGGCGACGGTGAGCCGGAGTCGCCAGATCCCGATCCGCTCGGTAAGCTGACCGGGAGGGAACTTGAACCGCGGAGCGGGCTACGACGCTCCGGGATGCTCCTGCTCGCCACAGAGCCCACTCACAGCCTCCTCGCGCCAGAGGCCGATCCGCCGGTACTTGTCGTACCGGGCATCGAGCAGGCGTTGGGCCCCCTCGGAGACCAGTCGATCGAGCAACTCCTGAAGGTGTCGCTCGATCGCATCACCGGCCCGCTGGATCGCTTGAACCGGCTCCTCGTGGGCCGGCACCGGTTCAGGCACGATCTCGTCCACGATACCGAAGGACTGCAGGTCGGCCGCGGTAATGCGCATCGTCTCGGCGGCCTCCGGCGCGCGGGCTGCGTCGCGCCAGAGAATGGAGGCACAGGCTTCCGGCGAGGCGACGGCGTAGATCGCGTTCTCGAGCATGAGAATTCGGTCGGCAACTCCCAGCGCGAGGGCCCCGCCACTGCCTCCCTCGCCGATCACGACGCTGACGATCGGCACTTCCAGCGTCGCCATCGCCGCGAGGTTCTCGGCGATGGCGAGCGCTTGGCCACGCTCCTCCGACCCGATGCCTGGGTCGGCGGCCGGCGTGTCGATGAAGGTCAAGACGGGAAGCAGGAAGCGCTCGGCCAGGCGCATCAGCCGGAGGGCTTTGCGGTACCCCTCGGGGCGAGGCATACCGAAGTTCCGGCGGAGGTTGTCGCGGGTGGAGCTTCCCTTCTGGTGGCCGATGGCGACCACGGGTCGTCCCCGGAAGCGGCCGATGCCGCCGACGATCGCCGGGTCGTCGGCGAAGTGACGGTCGCCGTGCAGCTCGACGAAGTCGTCCAGCAGATCGGTCAGGTAATCGAGCGTATGGGGGCGCGCCGGATGGCGCGCGAGCTCGACGCGCTCCCAGGCAGTCCGCTGGACGTTCACCCTACGACTCCTTCACGGGTCGTCTCGCGCTCGCGAGCGGCGGCAGCGAGCGGCGAACCTTGGAGCAGCACGAGCACCTGCGCCACCCGATCAGGAAGCTCACGGCGCGGCACGATCGCATCGATCATGCCATGCTCGAGCAGGAACTCGGCACTCTGGAACCCATCCGGCAGCTTCTGGCGGGTGATCTGCTCGATGACGCGAGGCCCGGCGAAGCCGATCATCGCGCCAGGCTCGGCCAGGATGACATCGGCCGTGGTGGCGTAGCTCGCCGTGACGCCACCGTAGCAGGGATCGACCAGGATCGCGACATGCGGCAGGCGTTCCTTCGCCAGGCGAGCGAAGGCTGCCGTCGTCTTCGCCATCTGCATCAGTGACAGGACACCTTCGTGCATCCGCGCGCCACCGGAGCACGACACGGTGACGACCGGCAACGAGAGCTCGATGGCACGCTCCACCAGCCGTGCTAGCTTCTCCCCGAAGACGGATCCCATACTGGCGCCGAGGAAGCCGAACTCGGCCACCGCCAACGCGACCGGGATGCCCCGGATGCTGGCGCGGCCGCTGATCAACGCCTCCCGCTCGCCGACGGTCGCGCTGGTACGCTCCGCCTTGGCCGCGTACGACTCTCCCATCGCGACGAAGCCCAGTGGGTCTGCCGCTGCCAGGTGGGCGTCCCACTCGGCGAAGGAGCCGGGGTCGGCCAGCGCCGCGATGCGCTGGCGGGCAGTCAGGCGAGTATGATGGCCACAGTGTGGACAGACCCGGAGCAATCGTTCGAACTCACGGGTATAGATCATCTCGCGGCAGCGCGGGCATTTCACCCACAGCCCGTCGGGGACGACAGGCCCTTCTGTGGGCAACAGGTCACCAGGTGATCTCCGGCGAAAATGCTGGCGCATCGTCACCATCCTCGCCGCTCATACCGGCTCGCCAGGCGCTATCATACATGTATGGTCAAGCGGCAGGCTGGCACCCGCGAACACGCGGCCACATCGCTCAGCCGGAGCCGAAGGAGGGAGCGGAGAGGGGACCCGGCATGAACGACGTCGCGGTCATGATCCTCGCGGGTGGCCAAGGCGAACGTCTCAGCATCCTCTCGCGGCAGCGGGCCAAGCCGGCGGTACCGTTCGCTGGGAAGTACCGGATCATCGACTTCGCCCTGAGCAACTGCGTCAACTCCGGGCTCTACGACGTGGCCGTCTTGACCCAGTATCGTCCTCATTCGCTCAACGAGCACATCGGACACGGTCGTCCCTGGGATCTGGATCGAGAGCGCAACGGTGGCGTGCTGATCCTCCAGCCGTACCTCGGTCGCGGTCACTCCGGCTGGTACCGGGGCACGGCCGACGCAGTGTACCACAACCTCTTCTACATCACGCGCCGCAACTACTCCGATGTGCTCATCCTGGCAGGCGATCACGTGTACGCGATGGACTATCGCCCGATGATCGAGCTGCATCGACGGATGCGCGCCGGCGTCACCGTCGCCGTGCAGCCGGTTCGCTGGGAAGAAGCCAGCCGCTTCGGCGTGCTGTTCGTGAACGACGACGGCTGGGTCATCGACTTCGAAGAGAAACCAGCCCAACCGCGAAGCAACCTAGCCTCGATGGGGATCTACCTGTTCCGGCGGGATACGCTGCTCGATCTGTTTTCGGCACGATCACCGGATGCGCCCGAGATGATCGACTTCGGCAAGGATGTCATCCCGTTCCTGATCCCGACCGGCAGCGTTCTGGCCTATCGATTCGACGGCTACTGGCAGGATGTCGGCACGATCCAGTCGTACTGGGAAGCCAACATGGCCTTGCTGGAGGACGTGCCAGCGCTCAACCTCTACGATCCCAACTGGCGCATCCACACGCGCAGCGAAGAGCGGCCGCCCGCCAAGATCATGGAAGGCTCGGTCGTCGCCCGCAGCCTCATCTCCAACGGCTGCATCATCATCCGGGCGCACGTCGAGCACTCCGTGCTCTCCCCGGGCGTCATCGTGCACGAGGGCGCCGTCGTACGCGACTCTATCATCATGACCGACAGCGAGATCGGGCCAGGCGCGGTCGTCGACCGCTGCATCATCGACAAGCACGTGAGGATCGGCGCCGGGAGCCGGGTCGGCTGTGGTGACGACATGACGCCGAACTGGCTGGAGCCGACCCGGCTCAACAGTGGCATCACGATCGTCGGGCGCAACGCGGTCGTGCCAGCCGGGGTGACGATCGGCCGTAACGTCCTGATCGGCACCGACGTGACCGAGGCCGACTTCACCTCGACCGTCATCCCCAGCGGTGAGACGGTCAACCCGATGGTGGCGGTGCTCTGGTCTTGACGGGCATACACGCCGGGCCGGATGAGACATCCCATGCAGACAGACCGGTGGCGGCAACGCCACGAGCGTCCGACGAGTCCACTCGTCCTCTTCGCTTCGGTCGAGGTAGCCCCGTTCTCCAAGGTCGGTGGCCTCGGCGACGTGGCTGGGTCGTTGCCCGTGGCACTCGCCAGCGCTGGCATCAGAGCGGTCGTCGTGGCGCCCTGGCATGGAGAGCCAGACACGGCTGCCGGCTCGCTCGAGCGAACTGGTCTCAGCGTGACCGTCCCGGGATTGGCCGGGCCCGAGACATTCCAGGTCTGGCGTGCCGAGCTGGGGCATGGCGTGCCTGTGCTGTTTCTGGCCAATCCGAACCTCTTCGGCGTGCCGATCGTTTACATAGAAGAGCGTGACCGCGAGCGGTTCGCAGCCTTCTCTCGAGCGGTGGTCGAATTGATGCGCGTGCTCTCGGCGGACATCCTGCATGCGAACGACTGGCATACCTGCCCGGCTTTAATCTGGCACAGAGCGTTACGCTACCGCTCTCGCGCGCTGTATCGCCAGCGAAGCGTGCTGACGATCCACAACCTGGCACACCAGGGAATCACCGACGTGGACTACGCCACGGCGCTAGGGTTGGAGACGGCTGAGCCCCTCGAAGAGGAAGCGCGTTATCCGAGGACGATCAACCTGCTGGCACGAGGCCTTCTGGCAAGCGATGCCGTGACCACCGTCAGCCCGCGCTATGCCGAGGAGATTCAGACAGCGGCCTTCGGCGAGGGGCTCGATCGGCTCCTGCGCCAGCGATCCGACCATCTCTTCGGCATCCTGAACGGTATCGATACCACGTGGTACAATCCGGCGACCGACCCGGCGCTGCCGGGTCATTATTCGGCGGATGAGCCGGGCGGGAAGACGCTCTGCAAGGCGCTGCTGCAGCGCGAACTCGGCCTCGCTGAGGATGTTGAGCGCCCGCTCATCGGCGTGATCTCCCGACTCGACCGGCAGAAGGGCATCGATGTGATGCTCGCCGCTGTTGAGGGGTTGGTCGACCTGGGAGTGCAATTGGCCGTGCTCGGAACCGGCGACATGGGCCTGGAAAAGCAGGTCGCGGAGGTGAGCCGCCGGTTTCCGCGGGCGGTAGCGGGGGTGCTACGCTTCGATCCCCTGCTCGCCCGACGGATCTATGCCGGGAGCGACATGTTCTTGATGCCGTCCCGGTTCGAGCCATGTGGGATCGGCCAGCTCATCGCCCTTCGCTACGGCTCGGTGCCGATCGTGCACCAGACCGGTGGGCTAGCCGATACCGTTCAGGAATGGGACCCATCGACCGAAACCGGTAATGGGTTCCTGTTCACCGTGCATGCGGCCGAGGCACTTCTCGCCACCGTGCGGCGCGCCGTCGATACCTTCCGGAAGCCGGCCCAGTGGAAGCGATTGATGATCAACGCGATGCGGTCGGATGTCTCGTGGGTGCGGCCGGCACTCGAGTATGTGCGGGTCTATGAGGTGATCCTAGGGACAACGACGGGAGAGCGTGCTCCCTCGTCACCCGCGGGGCACTGAGAGGGATCAGGACTGAATCGATGAAAAAGATGGATGGTCGAACCGGTCAGGTAGCGCAGCGCTCGGTGCTCTCTCTGCCTGACCTGGTGGCAGAGCTGGAGGCTGAGGAGCAGGACTGTTTCAGGCGACTCTTCACCGTCGACACGACGGTCGGCGAGCTCATCCTCCCGATCCATATGGCGAGCTGGGTCGAGCGCTACTTCGGGTCTGCCGAGGCGGTGGTCCGGCAGAAGGTGGTCAAGGTAACTGATCGCTGGACGCTCGACGCCACGCTGTTCAACGAGCTGCGCGCCAGAAGGCCGCTCGAAGCCCGAATCCCGGTCGAGCTGGCTGACGAGCTGGCCAAGACGGCTCCAGACCCCTTCTGCGAGCCAGAACTGAACACCCCGGAGGACACATTCGGGCGCATTCGCGGGCGGCGAACGCTCACCGCGAGCAACATCGCGAAATACGACGGGCTGCATGGAGTCATCATCTTCGAAGAGCACGACCCGCTCGCCTTCGACGAGGAGCTCGTCCTCGACGCGCTCGAGGTCGCTGGGGCATGGTTCGAACGCGCGCACGCCTGCGACCCGGACGCGATCTATCCGCTGTTCATGTGGAACTGCCTGTGGCGAAGCGGGGCTTCGATCCCCCACGGCCATGCGCAGGTCAGCCTTACCCGGGGGCTGCACTACGGAAAGGTCGAGCGGCAGCGACGGGCGGCCGAGGCCTACCGACGCGAGCACGAGCGAAGCTACTTCGATGACTGGTACCGCGTCCACCAGGCACTGGGGCTGGGCCGGCAGACAGGCGACGTGCGCATCGTAGCCAGCCTGGTGCCGCTCAAAGAGAAGGAAATCGTGCTGCTCGCTCCGTCATCCGGCCCGGAGCTGGGGCGCGCGATCCACCAGGTGTTGCGGTGCCTGGTCGATGACCTGAATGTGGTGTCCTTCAACCTCGTGATCTGGATGCCGCCCCTCGCCCCGACGACCGAAGACTGGAGCGACATGCCGACGATCGTGCGAGTCGTCGATCGCGGGGACCCCTTGGCGCGCACCTCCGACTTCGGCGCTATGGAGCTCTATGCCGCCAGCGTGGTGGCCAGCGACCCGTTCCGCGTGGCTGAGACGCTCTGGCGGTGCCTCGACCATGAGGACGCGCTGTAGCCGCTCGGTGAGCAACGTGGCTCATGGTGTGATCTGGCCTATCGACCACGGCCGGCCGGTGAGCGTGACTTACCGGCTGGCCGTGCTGTCGTGTGCTGCTGCCGGCTCGAAGCGGCTGCCGAGCGCGGAGCATGCTCGAGCGCTGAGCGCAGGGCAGTACGGCAGCCGGCTGAGTCGTTCAATCAGCAAGCGAGAGCCGAATTCGGCGTAAAACGCGTATACTTGACAGGTACAGCTGCGACACCTAGAATGGCGCCGATTGGACCCGCGGGTGTCGACGGGCGCCGATTCCGGCTGGGTGGTGTGGGGAGTATCGAGGAGGAGAGCACGGCGGATTGTCTGGAGATACGCATTCACCGGTCGGTCAGTCATGGCAGGGAGACAAACCGTCGAGGAGGAGAGGCACGATGGATCGCTTCGAAGAGCTTCAGCAGGCAGTTCTGAGCGGTTCCCTCAGCAGGCGTGACGTGCTCAAACGAGCGGCGGCTCTGGGCTTGAGCGCGCCCGCGATCGCCGCGCTGCTGGCCGCGTGCGCTCGCGAGGAAGCAACCCCGACGCAGGCGCCGGCCGCGGCCACCCCAGCACCGGGTGCCTCGCCCGCCGCGACGCCGACCGGAGCGGCAGAGGCGACTCCGACCGAAGCCGCTGCCGGGCAGCGTGGACAGGGCGGGTTGCTCCGGCTCCTCTGGTGGCAGGCGCCGACCATCCTCAACGGGCACCTGGCTCAGGGTACCAAGGACTTCGACGCGTCCCGCCCGGTGCTGGAACCGCTGGCCGACATCGACAAGGACGGCAACCTGGTACCGATCCTGGCGGAGGAGATCCCGAGCCTGGAAAACGGCGGGTTGGCCGAAGATGGCAGCAGCGTGACCTGGAAGCTCAAGCAAGGCGTGGTCTGGTCGGACGGCACGCCGTTCACGGCCAAGGATGTGGTCTTCACTTGGCAGTACGTTGTCGACGAGGGCACGACGGCGACCACAGCCGGCAACTACTTGAACATCCAGTCAGTCGAGGCCGTGGATGACTACACGGTCAAGGTCACCTTCAAGGAGCCGACGGCTGCCTGGATGGGGGCGTTCGTCGGCCCCTACGGCTACATCGTGCCGGAGCACGTGCTTAAGGACTACGTGGGTGAGCAGGCCCGCAACGCGCCCTTCAACCTCAACCCGATCGGTACCGGCCCGTTCAAGGTGCGCGAGTTCCGGCCCGGCGACGTGGTGATCTACGAGATGAACGAGAACTACCGGGAGCCGGACAAGCCGTTCTTCTCCGAAGTGGAATTGAAGGGGGGCGGTGACGCCACCAGCGCGGCCCGCGCGGCCATCCAGACCGGTGAGGTCGATTTCGCCTGGAACTTGCAGGTCGAGGCGCAGGTGCTCAAGCAGCTCGAGGAGACTGGTGTCGGGCAGTTGGGCATCACGCCCGGCGTCAACGTCGAGCGGATCCTGGTCAACATGACGGATCCGCGCACCGAGGTCGACGGGGAACGCTCGAAGCTGGGCGTGCCGCACCCCTGGCAGTCGGATCTCAAAGTGCGCCAGGCGTACGCGTTGCTCTGCCGGCGCGACCAGATCGCCGATCAGCTCTACGGGCCAGCAGGTAAGGCGACCAGCAACATCCTGGTGGCGCCCGAGCGGTTCGTCTCCCCGAACACGAAGTGGGAGTTCAACCCGGATCGGGCTGCGCAGCTCCTGGACGAGGCCGGCTGGACGCTCGGGCCGGACGGCGTGCGCCAGAAGGACGGCGTGCAGATGTCGATCGTCTACTCGACGACGATCAACCCGGTGCGGCAGAAGACCCAGGAGATCGTCAAGGCCGAGTTCGAGAAGGTCGGCATCAAAGTCGAGCTCAAGTCGGTCGAAGCTAGCGTGTTCTTCTCCTCGGATGCCGGAAACCCCGACACGGCCGCGCACTTCTACGTCGATATCGAGATGTTCACCAACGGGCCAACGCTCACCTATCCGATCGACTACATGATCTCCTGGTGGGGCGACGAGTCGAACATCGCGCAGAAGGCCAACAACTGGGGCGGCAGCAACTACGAGCGGTGGCAGAACGAGGAGTACGACCAGCTCTTCGAGCAGGCGCGCACCGAGCTCGACCCGGACAAGCAGGTGGAGCTCTTCGTGCGGATGAACGACCTGGTGATCGAGAACGTGGTCGTCATCCCGCTGGTGCACCGCAACGACGTGCAGGGGTACGCGAAAAACCTCGAAGGGTTGGAGCTGTCCGGTTGGACGTCGAACCTCTGGAACATCGCGAACTGGAGGAGGACCGGATAGCCTGCCGGCGAACGTGAGCGGGGCGGCCCTCAGCGGGGGCCGCCCTCTGCGTTGCAGCAAAGCCGAACCGGCCGAATCCGTTCGACACGTCTGGCCGGTGCAGCCGTGATCGTGTAGCGTTAGAATACGACTATCCCTAAACCGGCGGACGCCGGGCGGCGTGAATCGTTCAGATGCACGGGGGTAGGAGCGGAACTCGATGACACGGTACATCATCAGGCGGTTGCTGACCGCTATTCCGACGCTGGTCGCCATCAGCATGGTCATCTTCACCATCCTCGCTCTGGCGCCCGGCGACCCGCTGTCCGAGTTCGCGGTGAACCCGTCGGTGCCGCCAGAAGTGCGACAGCGCATCCGCCAGAGCATGGGGCTGGATGATCCTATTCCTGTGCGCTACACGAAGTGGTTCACCTCCATCCTGCGTGGTGACTTCGGCTACTCGTTCCGCAGCCGCTCGCCGGTGAGCGACCTGATGCTCCAGCGCTTGCCAACGACCCTCTACGTCATCGGGACCGCCTATCTGATCTCCGTGCTCCTGGCTATCCCGATCGGCGTCATCTCGGCCATCCGGCAGTACTCGATTTTCGACAATATCGCGACGACGTTAGCCTTTATCGGATTCTCGCTACCGACCTTCTTTACCGGCCTGCTGTTCATCCTGATCTTCAGCGTCAAGCTCGGCTGGTTCCCGATGATCTATCGAGCCACCATCGATGAGCCGGGACTCCGGGGACTGTGGCTGAAGGTCGAGCAGGCGATCATGCCGATCACCGTGCTCGCCCTCTTCCAGACCGCGGCGCTCACGCGCTACACGCGCGCCTCCATGCTGGAGACGATCCACCAGGACTACGTGCGAACGGCACGTGCCAAGGGTCTGAGCGAGCTCACCGTCATCAGCCGCCACGCGCTCCGCAACGCGCTGATTCCGGTCGTGACGATCATCGCGCTGAGCATCCCCGGGATCTTCACCGGCGCGGTGATCACCGAGCAGATCTTCCGGGTACCGGGGATGGGATCGCTCCTGATCTCCGCGATCAACGACAACGATACGCCGGTGATCATGGCGATCACGATTATCTTCTCGGCGTTGGTTGTTCTCTTCAACCTGATCGCCGACGTGCTCTACGGGGTCCTGGACCCGCGGATCAAATACGAGTAGGGTACGGCGTCGCCAGGCCAGAGGGAGGAACAGCAGATGTCGGAAGCAACAGGACGGCGCGTACAACCGGCAGCGGCCCCCGCGCTCAGCGTTGAGGCGCTGGCCGGCCTGAGAACGAAGAAGCCACGCTCCCTCTGGAGTGACGCCTGGCGACAATTTCGTCATCACCGGCTGGCGATGGCCGGCAGCGTGGTCATCATCATCATCGCGCTGGCAACGCTGATCGGGCCATTTCTCTGGCCGATCCGCTGGAACGAGTTCGATATGGCCCAGTCGATGCTGCCCCCATCGCTCGACCACCCGTTCGGCACGACTGACCTGGGCCATGATATCTTCGCGCGTGTCCTCTGGGGTGGTAGAATCTCGATCGCGGTAGGCGTGGTCGCGATGCTGGTGGCGATCACCCTGGGAACGCTCATCGGAGCCGTCGCTGGCTACTTCGGTGGCTTTCTCGACTCGGCCCTCATGCGCCTGACCGATCTCTTCATTTCCCTGCCCAGCCTTCCCCTCCTCCTCCTGGTGACATACTTGTTCCGGGATCGCATGTCGGCGACCTTCGGCGTCGAGCTCGGCATGTTCATCCTGATCGTCGTAGTGATCGGCGGGCTGAACTGGATGCCGGTCGCGCGGCTGGTGCGCGCATCCTTCCTCTCGATCAAAGAGAAGGAGTTCATCGAGGCCGCGCATGCGATCGGCGTCGGCACTGGATCGATCATCATCAAGCATATCCTGCCCAATACCCTCAGCCCGGTCATCGTGGCCGCCACGCTCGGCGTCGCGCAGGCGATCATTACCGAGTCGTCGCTCTCGTTCCTCGGCCTGGGATTCCCGCCGGATATCCCGACCTGGGGGCGCATGCTGTTCGACGCCAAGGACTGGATGAGCTTCGCTCCCTGGATGGTGCTCTTCCCAGGATTGGCGATCTTCCTCACCGTGTTGAGCATCAACTACGTTGGTGATGGGCTGCGCGACGCGCTGGACCCGCGGCGCATGTACACGTAGGAACGCGGGCTCGTGCGCGGAGCCGGTGCCGATCGCTTCGGAGAGGACGTCGTGGATCCAGACATGGCCAGTAGCGGGTCCATGCATCTGGTCTGCGACGCCTGCGGTCGAGTATTGCCAGCAGATCGGTCACCAGGACGCTGCTCGTGCGGTGGATTGCCCGAGCTCGTCTTCGCTCTCCCCGAGTCGATCGACCCCGCCGTCTACGATCGCCGGCGCGGTGGCCTCGATCCCCTCGACCGGAGTGGCGTCTGGCGCTACCGGGAGTTTCTCCCACCTCTGCCGCCAGATCAGATCGTCACCCGGCCGGAAGGGAATACCAACCTCTACTCGGCGGCGGCCCTCTCAACGTGGACAGGCTGCCCGCATCTCCTCCTGAAGCACGAGGGTGAGAACCCCACAGGCTCCTTCAAAGACCGCGGGATGACCGTGGCCACCAGCCACGCGCGGGCCGTCGGCGCGCGCGTGGTGGCCTGCGCCTCGACTGGCAACACCTCGGCCTCGGTGGCCGCCTACGCGGCGATGGCTGGTCTCCCGGCCGTGGTCTTCCTGCCGGAGGGCAAGATCTCGGCCGCGAAACTGGGCCAGGCGATCGCCTACGGGGCCAGGATCGTGCAGGTGCGGGGCGACTTCGACTCGGCCATGCGGCTGGTGCAGGAGGCGAGCCAGGAACTGGGGCTCTATCTCCTGAACTCGATCAACCCCTTCCGGCTGGCCGGCCAGAAAACGATCGTCATCGAACTGCTTCACCAGCTCTGCTGGGAGCCACCGGACTGGATCGTGCTTCCAGGAGGGAATTTGGGCAATACGGCTGCTTTCGGCACGGCGATCGTCGAACTCGAGGCTGCTGGACTCATCCGGCGGCGACCTCGCCTGGCGGTGATCCAGGCGGAGGGAGCTTCCCCGTTCTACCGTGCCTATCGAAACGGTTTCGCATCGTTCTCGCCGGAGCCCGCGGAGACCGTCGCGAGCGCGATCCGGATCGGCAACCCGGTGAGCTATGACCGGGCGCGCCGGTCGATCCTGGAGACCGACGGCGTCGTCGAGATCGTCACCGACGATGAGATCCTGGAAGCGAAGGCGCGCGTGGATCGCTCAGGGATCGGCTGCGAGCCGGCCTCAGCGGCCTCGGTGGCCGGGGTGCGCAAGCTGGTGCGGTCTGGCGTGATCATGCCTGGACAGCGCGTCGTTGCGTTGCTGACCGGTCACCTCCTGAAGGACCCCGACACGGTGATGGCCTACCACCTGGGTCCCGAGGCAGAGCACCGGCCCATGACGAATCGCCCGGTAACGATCGAGCCGACCGTGGCCGCCCTGCGAGGAGTGCTCAGCGATGTGGCTTAGCGTTCGTGTCCCGGCGTCGAGCGCCAACCTAGGGCCCGGCTTCGACGCGCTGGCGATCGCGTTGAGCCGCTACCTCGTGGTGACGGTCGAGACGACCGGCCACCAACAGATCGAGGCGCTGCCCGCTCGCGAGCTCGGCGACGGACGTGACTTGGTTCTCGAGGCGATGCAGGCGCTGGCGCGCTTGGTGGGGAAGCGGCTGCCGGGGTGCCGCATCGAGGTCGAGTCGGCGATCCCAGTGGCCCGGGGATTGGGTAGCTCCGCCGCCGCCATCGTCGGTGGCTTGCTGGCGGCGAACGTGCTGCTGGGAACCCCACTGACGAAGGAGGGGATCTGGCGTCTAGCCTGGCAGCTCGAAGGGCATGGGGATAACGTCACGGCGGCGCTCTACGGTGGGGCCGTGCTGGCACTCGAGGGCCAGGCTGGGCCACTGGCCCGGCAGGTGCCGATCGCTGCCCCGCTACGGGCAGTCCTCCTGATTCCCGATCAGCCAGGCTACACCAGCGAGGCGCGCGCCGTACTGCCGGATCAGGTTACCCGCCAGGTAGCCATCGCGACGGCTGCGCGGTGCGCTCTCCTGGTGCTGGCGCTCAGCACTGGCCAGTTCGCGCTGCTCGGCGAGGCCATGGCAGACGATCTGCACCAGCCGTACCGGGCGACTCTCTACCCGTACCTGGTCGACGCGATCGCAGCGGCGCGGAGCGGTGGGGCCTACGGGGCCTGTCTCAGCGGGTCAGGCCCCTCAGTACTGGCGCTGGCGGCGCCAGACTCGGCAGAAGCCGTGCGCCGCCAGCTTGCGCGGGTCGTCGAGCGGCATCATATGTCCGCCGAGGTCACGATTCTGGACATCGCAAACGAAGGGGCTACCGTGAACGTGGCCCCGCAGACGAGCCCAGGCGCGCAGTCGACTCGTCGAGGCATCGATCGCTCAGCCAGCACGCCTGTCAAGGCGTAGCCTCCTGGGCACTGAGCCACCAGCCCTCGGGATTCCACCAGATCCCAGTCATCGGGCCAGGCGCGAGCCCCTTCACATGCGCGCGCCCGGCGACGATGTCGACGTGGATGTAGATCGGAAGAACCGGAAGATCCTGGTCGATCTGTTGCTGGATCATCGAGAGGATCTCCCTCCTCGCCGCATGATCGACGGCTACGTCCAGCCGCGACAAGAGCTGATCGACAACCGCGTTGCGATATCCCATGACGTTCTCTCCACCGGGATTCTCGCTCGAAGGGATGCGTTCGCTGCTGAACCAGGCGTACAGATCGCTCGGAGCGAGACGTCGATCGCACCAGCAGAGGAGCAGATCGAACTGCCGTTCCACAGCCTGGCTGGTGAGAGGCACAATGCGGATGTCGACACCGATAGCTCGCATATCGTCAGCGAACGCTGTCGCGATCTGCCGCTTGAGCGCAAGCTCGCGCGCTGGGTTTGCATCGACAGCGAGGGTGAGCTGGAGTGCCTGGCCATCGCGCACCCGGATGCCGTCCGGGCCGGGATGCCAGCCTGCCTCGTCGAGCAAGCGACGAGCGCGCTGGGGGTCGAACGCCGCCGGGGACTCCGGCCCGGCCTGCCACAGCGAGTGATCGAGCAACGATGCCGCAACCGGGACCGAGCCCAGCAACAGATCTTCAACGAGCCGAGCGCGATCGAATCCGAGCAGGAGCGCCTGGCGCACTCTGACATCGCTGAGGATCGGATGGGCATGGCTGGGCGACGCCGGGTCGTTGAGATTGATCGCCACCGACGCGACGGCTCCACCGCGCGGCGTGACGAGCGTGGCCAGCTCCGGTTGCGCATGCAGCTCGGCGAGCGACCATTCCGGCAAGCCGGCCGCGAGATCGATCTCGCCTGACACAAGCTGTGTCAACAGCTCGCGCTCGTCGGGCAGAAAGCGAAACACGATCCGGTCGAGGTAAACCTCGTCCGCCTCGTACACTGGGTTCCGCTCGAGCGTGAGCTGTTTGCCCTGCTGCCACTCCGCGACCACAAAAGGACCACTGCTGACATGGCCGAGGCCGGCATAGTCCGACTCTGGAATCGCTGCTGGAGGCAAAGCGCCGAGCGCGTGCGCTGGGAGTATGAAGCCCCCAGGCCGTTCGCCGATGCCGATGAGCACGTCCTCCAGGAACGACGCTGCCGGGCGCTCGATGTACACGGTCACCGTCAGGTAGTCGTCGCTGAGCTCCACCGACTGGATGAGCTCCCATCCGGCACGGCTGCTGGCCGGGTAGCTGGGGTTCGTGAGAAGCTGCCAGGTAAAGAGAAAGTCACGGCCATCCAATGGCTCGCCGTCCGACCACTTCAGGCCGGGACGAAACCGGAGCGTGTACGTGCGCCCGTCCTGCGAGATGCCGCCGTTCTCCACCGACGGCACCTCAGTGAGGAGCTGCGGCTCGAGCGTGTTGTCGTCGCGCACCCGGATCAAGCGGGCGTCGAGGCAGCTCAGGATCCAGTAGCTGACCGGCTGGCGCGTCAGGGAGAAGTTCAGGGCATCAGGCTCCGCTGGCACCCCGATGACCAGCGTGCCGCCGCGCGCCGGGCTCTCCTCGGTCGGAGTCACCGTGGGCATGTCAGGTTCTGCGGTGGGAGTCACCGGAGGGGACGGTACCGTCGCAGACGGGCTCGCTGCGGGGGTCACCGGTACGCCGCGGCAGCCCATGGCGATCAGCACGAAGGCGAGGGCCAGCCGCAGAACCCCTACTGCCGGAAAGCGGATCCGCACCGCCGTTCACTCCTTCGCTGGACATCCTCGCCTGGCCGGATCCTCGGCGGTCAGTATAGGAAGCTCGGCGAGAGGCTGGCAACGCCGCGTGATCGAGGGAGTCCCTACCAGAGGCCGCTCCCAGCGCCGGAGAACCCAGTATGCCGGGTGGCGCATCTCCTGGGCCGCCCGTAGCTGGGTGACGCGGGGTTGCCTCGGGCTTACTCGCCATAAGACAAGTGAGTCGATTTGTGGTATACTTTTTGTATCGGAAGGCAATAGACGATGGCCGAAGGGGCGAGGGCGCCATGAGCGGAGGAAGGAGGTCGGGCCATGGAATTCGGAACCTTTCTCCTGATGCTGGCACTGGCCTACAGCTTCGGCGTTCTCTGGTACGACCTTCTGCCGGGCCGCTTGCCCGAGCGAGTCTGGCGGGTCGCCGCGTATCCGTTCCTCGGGATCTGGGCTGGTGAGCTGCTCCTGACCCGCGTGCTCACCTTCGATCCCGAGTTCGGCGGCCTGCACCTGATCAGCGCGACCATCGGTTCGCTCGTTGCCGTCATCGTCGATTGGATCATCAGCCAAGCGCGCCATCCGTCGCTGGTGCCACAGTTCGAGACCCAGCCGGAGGCGCGCACCGCGTAGCCCCTGGGGAGTGCGCCTTCGCCCCTTCCTCGGCACTCCGCACCCTTCGCAGGGGTAAACCGTTTTCCATCTCTCAGGCCGGGATGACACCTGATCAGCGCATGAGAGCGGCGCGACCGCCAGCCCTGTGGGCAGCGCGGTCGGGAATGGCTCGCTCCGACGAGCCAGGCCTGGTCTGGAGTCGCGCGGGTTCGCGGCCGTTTGCTATACTGGCGGAGATGCCAGCTCGGAGATGCCGGCTGGCGAGATTGGATGTGCCTTTCTGCGCTGTGGCCGCGCGGGTGTGGCAACGGCCCGCGAGCGTGTCCAGCGCAAGCCCGAGGAAAGGAGGACTCGTTGCCGCGCTATCAACCTGAACCTCGACCGTACGAGCTGATGGTGCTTTTCCGGCCCGACCTGGCGGAGGATGGTCTCGACGCCGCAATCGAGCGGGTCTCCTCTTTGATCCAGGAAGCCGGAGGCACGGTCACCAATATCAAGCGGGATACACCCTGGGGCAGGCGCCGGCTGGCCTATCCGATCCAGAGATTCCAGGATGCGATCTACGTGCTCTATCATTTCACCTGCCCGCCAGCCGGAACACGCGATATCGAGCGGGAATTACGCCTCAACGAGCAGGTGATCCGTCATCTGATGGTTCGGCTGGACGAGTGACCGTCACCGTGCCGCACGCGCTCCCTCCGGGATGGGGCGGAGCCCGGGGCCTGTAAGGAGGCGACATGTCACGAGGCTTGAACCGCATTCAGCTCATCGGGCATCTCGGACGCGATGCCGAGATGCGCTATACCCCTAGCGGGGCCCCGGTCACCGAGTTCAGCCTGGCGGTCAACCGCGGGCGACGCGGCCCGGACGGGCAGTGGATCAACGAGACCGACTGGTTCCGCGTGATCTGCTGGAATCGACTGGCGGAGTTCGCCGACCAGTATCTCAAGCGCGGGATGCGCGTGTACGTCGATGGACGGCTCCAGATCCGGCGCTACACCGGAAACGACGGCGTTGAGCGGACGGCCGTCGAAGTCGTCGCGAACGACATCATCATGCTCTCGGGGCGGTCAGAGGAGCCGGCCGGCCCGGAGACACCCGAGCCGGACGAGTCGGAGTTGCCGAAGGAGATCTCGGGCGAGGACGAGTTCGACGACATCCCCTTCTAACGCCGCATTTCCCCGGTGAGACCGGCACATGAGCGAGATGGAGTAGAGAGGCATGACCGAAGAGGAAATCCAGACGGAAGCTGAGGCGACTGAGGAGGAAGCTCGACCGAGCGCTCAGACCACTGCAGAGGAACCTGCACGCCGGCGTGGCGCCGGCGCCCGCTACTACCCGCGCCGCAAGGTCTGCGCGTTCTGCATGGACGGCATCGCCGTCGTCGATTACAAGGACATCGGCCGGCTGCGACGGTATATCTCCCCGAGAGCGAAGATCGAGCCGCGCCGCACCACAGGGATCTGCGCGAAGCACCAGCGGCAGCTCGCCAGGGCGATCAAGCGAGCGCGCCATATCGCTCTCCTGCCGTTCGTCGGTTGAGCGAGCAACTGGCTGTGGCGCGCTGTCGCCGCAGCGCGACCGGCACCGGCACGCCTGTGTGATGCGACAGCCCGGTGACGACGCGGCGGTGCATTCCGATCGGCCGCGTCGTTGCCAGGCGTGGAGGAGATGGGAGCAATGCGCGAGCACGTCCGGAGGTGGCTGCGTCGGCCCGCACGGCCGGCAGCGCCAGGACGTCGGCTCTCTCGACGCGAGCGAGAGCAGCTTCAGCAGCGTATCGTCATCGCCGTCGCCGCGGTGGCCATCGTCTTCGTTCTGCTCCTTCTCGGGGTCGGCGCGGTCTACCAGTACCTCTATCTGCCCCGTCAAGTTCTGGTCGTCGTCAATGGCGAGGAGATCACCCGGCAAGATTACTGGAAGGTCCGCAGGCTCGAGCTGCTCAACCAGATCAGCCAGTACCGGCAGCTCGCGACGCTGACGACCGGCCAGCAGAGCGTCCAGTACCAGCAACTGGCCGACCAGGCCGAGCAACAACTTCCGACGGTCGAGGAAGACCCGGTCAACGAGTCGACGCTCGACCAGATGATCGACAACCTGATCGTGGTACAGCGGGCCTCGGAGCTCGGCGTGAGCGTCACCGATGCCGAGCTGGACGAGTATCTGACCCAGCTCTTCGCTCCTGGCCCGCTCGCCAGCCCGACTCCCACGCTCGGCATCGATCCGACAGCCGCTGCCTGGGCAACGGCCACCGCCACCGCATCGATCACGCCCACCCCGACGCCCGAACCCACACCGGCAAGCGCGGAGACCCCAACTGGCACAACGACCCCAGCGATCGAGCCGACAGTCCAGCTTCAAACCCCAGCTCCCGCCACGCCGACACCGGCCCAGACGCCGGGAGGCGCGACCGAGACGCCGAGTCCCGCCGCGTCGCCGACCCCGACGATCATGCCGACGGCGACCCTCAGCCCCGGCGATCTCCGCGCCACCGCGACGGCGAGCGTCGGCGAATACCAGCGGCAGGTGCTCGAACGCGCTGGCATGTCGCTCACGGACTTCCGGCGTCTCTTCGTCAGGCCGCTCCTCACCCGCGAGAAGATCCAACGCGTCCTCGAGGAGCAGATCCCGCTCCGGGCAGAGCAGGTCCACGCAGCGCATATCCTGCTGGCAACCGAGGATGCCGCGCGCTCGACCGTCGAGGAGCTGCGGAGCGGAGCTGACTTTGCCGAGATCGCCCGCCAGCGGAGCATCGACTCCACCACCGCGCCGAACGGTGGTGACCTCGGCTGGTTCCCGCGCGGCTACATGCCGGAGGCCTTCGATGCCGCCGCTTTCAGCCTCCAGCCAGGTGAGATTAGCGACCCGGTGAAGACGGAGTACGGCTGGCACATCATCACGGTGATCGAGCGTGAGAACGATCGGCCATTGACGGTCGAGATGCTTCAGGCGATGCGCCAGCGCGCGTTCAATTCCTGGTTGCAGAAACAGCGCGAGAGCTCGGAGATCTCGTGGCGGGCCGGGTTGCAACCGATGCCAACGCCGGAGACACCGCCCTTCATGCCGCCTCCGAACGCGCCGCCGACGCCGACGCCCGTGCCGACCCCAACGCCGGCAACCCCGGAGGAGCCGACACCGGCGGCGAGCCCGACACCGTAGGCCCGTGGCTAGACGCGCCGGGGGCGGCGACCAGACGGGCGTGGTTGACGCCGGCCGTGCTGTGCCGAATGATGATGTCGGTGCTGCACCAGGCCGGTTCGGCGGAGGCACATCCTGGAGGGATACAGTCATGGTGGCCGATCCGCCACAGTCTAGGCTGTTGCGCGTGCGGGCGGCACCGTCAGCCGGCGGCATGATCGGCGCCGTGCTCTTCGGCGCGTCTCTGGTGATCGCCACCGTGGCGCTGCTTGCGCTGCTCGGCCTGATCAGCTCCTCACTGCCAGCGCTCGCCCTCTGGCTCGTGCTGATCCTCTCGACCGGCGCCGCGATTGGGCTCGGATACCTGCTGTTCGGCTACTTCACGCTCGGCTACGACGTCAGCGACCACGCGCTCGCTATTCGCTGGGGCAATCGACGCGAGGAAATCCCGCTCGCGCAGATTGTCTATGCTGGCCCGGCAGCGCCGCTCCTGGGGGATCGCCGGCCATCATGGCAGTGGTTCTGGCCCGGCTACTATCTCGGCACCCGCCCGACGGCGCTCGGCCCTGTGCACGTGGCGGCGACCCAATCCGTGAGCCGGCAGTTGCTCATCTCCACGACATCGGCGCACTACGCCATCTCACCGGAGCGACCTGCCGTCTTTCTCGAACGGCTGGCCCAGGCTCGCCAGGCGTTGCTGGCCGAGCAAACCGGCCAGCCAGCACGGATCGCTGGCCGGCAGCAGCTAGCCGAAGCCGGCTGGACTGTCGAATTCACCACGGTCTCTCCGGCGCCGGCCACCCGCGCGCAGGCGACCGGCTCGTACCCGTTGGCACGGCCACCGAGCGGAGCTCGGCAGGTAGCGCGACGAGCCATCCACAGCCGGCCGCTCCGCCTCTTTCTCATCGAAGACCGCGTGGGGCTCTCGTTCTTGGCATTGGCCCTCGGCCTGAACCTGGCCATGATCCTCTACCTCCTCGTGCAGTACGATCAGCTTCCCGAGACACTCGTGCTTCACTGGAACGCGAATGGACTGCCGGATCGGATCGGCACTCGCCGGGATCTCTGGCTGCTTCCGATCATCACGGCGATCGTGACGATCGCGAATATCGGCCTTGCCTGGCTCGCCGAGACCTTCGATCGCTTTGCGGCGCGCCTGCTGCTGGCCGGGACGTGCCTGGTGCAGCTCGTCGCCTGGGTGGCGCTGCTCTCGATCGTCGGCTGAGTCGGCACGGTTCTCGCTCGAGTCGACGGTCGTGGGAGGAGCGGCCTCCCACGCGGCTAGACGGGAGGGTGCGCCGTGAGGGCGTCTCGCTCGCTCGTGCTCGCGCTGCTCTGGTGTCTCGCCTGCACGCGCTCCCCAGCGCTGGTGGCCCCAACTCCGCCACTTCCAGCACCCGGCACGGTAACGGCGTCCTCGCCCACTCCTGTCCAGTCACCGACACCCACCCCTCGACCAACGCCGACCGCTGCCCCGACCGCCACCCCGAGCCCGACCCCGGTTCTCTATCGCTCGCCCCTGAGTGGCCAGGCCTTGGCCACGCCCCCGCCCCGGCCACTGGCGGTCCAGATCGACAACCACCCGGATGCCCGGCCGCAGACCGGGCTGACCGATGCCGACCTCGTCTACGAGACCCCGACCGAGGCACAGCTCACGCGCCTGACCGCGCTCTTCCAGACCCGAGCGCCCGAGGTGGTCGGCCCGGTACGGAGCGCGCGGCTGGTCGACCTGGCGATCCTGCCGATGCATGATGCAGTGCTGGTCTATTCCGGGGCAGCGCAGGGAGTTACCCAGGCGCTGCTCGGAGCCGGAGCCGAGCTCTTGCACGCGGAGGGCAACGCGACCCCTGCCGGCTGGCGCGACTGGAGCCGCTCGATGCCACACAACCTCTACGTCTCAGTCCCGGCCCTCCGGGAGGTGGCGACGGAGCTAGGCTGGGAGCGGCCCACGGCGGCCAGCTCTCTCCTGTTCGGTCCACCAGCGCCGGGAGGCGAGCCCGCCCTTTATCTGGTTATCCCCTATGCTCAGGGACAGGTCGAGTTCCGGTACGATCGCGCATCGAACCGCTACCGGCGCTGGGTAGACGGCGCTCCACACGTGGACGCGCGGAGCAACGAGCCGGTCGCGCCGGCGAACGTGGTCGTTCTGGTGACCGAATTCTGGTACCGCGAGCTGCCGGCCGGCTGGACGGTCGAGCAGTCGCTGGATCTGGACCTGAGCAGCGGGGGCGAGGCCTGGCTGCTCAGGGATGGGCACGTCTACCGGGCTCGCTGGGAACGGCCGGCCGAGCGGGAGCCGCTCCGCCTGCTCGATGCGCGAACGGGGCAGCCCTTGCCGCTGGGAGAGGGCCAGACGTGGATCTGCATCGTCAGCCCCGAGATCGCTTCCCGAGTAGAGGTCGGATAGCGTTGCTATACTGCCGGCAAGGGCCGACCTGATGAGGCGCCTGTCCAGTCGCTGTCGTACGCTGCTGCGAACGAGCAGGTGACCCATGGCCAATTTGATCACCCTGGGGCGCGTTGTCCTCCTGTTCGTCAGCATCGCGCTGCTCTACAGTGGAGCGTACGAGCTCGCGCTGCTGGCTACTCTGCTCCTTCTGGTCGTCTTCGCGAGCGACGCGATCGACGGGATCGTCGCGCGGCGGCGGGGCTCGGCCACCGTCTTCGGTGCCGTGTTCGACATCGCCGGCGATCGCGTAGTGGAGAATGCGCTCTGGATCGTCTTCGCCGATCTGGGCGCTATCGGCATCTGGGCCCCGCTGCTCGTGATGACCCGCGGATTCCTGGTGGACGGGGTGCGCAGCGTCGCGCTGGGCGAAGGCCGAACCCCCTTCGGCGAGAAGACGATGCAGCGGTCTGCAGTGACCCGGTTCCTGACCGCTTCACGCTTCATGCGAGCCCTCTACGGCGTGGCGAAGCTGGTGGCGTTCGCCTTTCTCGCCGGGCTGATCACCGCTGGGACGGCCGGCGATCGGCGCGACCCGCTTACTTGGCTCTACGACCAGCGGGTCTTCCTGGCGGCCGGCTGGCTAACGGTCTACGTGACGCTGGCGCTGACGGTGATCCGAGGCCTGCCAGTCCTGATCGACGCGATGCCGTACCTGCGCGCCGAGCGGGTCGACGGGCGCGAGCCGTCCCTCTAGGGTTGCCTGGCATCAGCGAGTAGAATACCTGCGGCATGTCCTCCAGCCGGCCTGCCTGTTCGATCCCATCGCGGGGTGTAGCGTGAGCAGCCGAGTCGTTTCGCCCGATCGAAGCCGGACCCGTAGGGTGAGCCGGCGGTTGGCCTGGCTACTGAGCCAGGTCGCCCGCCTGGTGCCGTTGCCGCTGAGCTACTGGCTAGCCGATCGGTGCGGCGACCTTGCCTACCTGCTGTTGAAGACGTACCGCCGGAACGTCGAGCACAACGTGACCCAGGCGCTCGGGCCGGATGCCGACGCCCAGGAGGTGCGGCGCGTCGCGCGTCGCGTTTTCCGGAACAGCGCTCGCAACTTCGTGGATCTCCTGCGCGTGCCGCACCTCTCGCCGCAGGAGCTGATCCACTCGATCCAGGTTTGCCCCGAGAGCTGGGCCGAGTTCGAGCGCTTGGCTGCCTCTGGCCAGGGCGCGGTCATCGTCACGGCCCACCTCGGCGCTTTCGACTACGTGGGGCAGCTCCTCTCGGCCCGGGGCTACCGGTTCACCTCGCTGACGACCCGCACGGTTCCGGAACTCCTCGACGCCGCGGTGAACTACCTGCGAACGAGCCGCGGGCTGCACATCGAGCGGGCAACTCCGGGCGGGATCCGGCGCGTCATCCAGGCGCTGCGCCGAGGGGAGCTCGTCGGGCTCGCCGCCGATCGCGATTTCTTCCAGAATGGCTGGCCGGTAATCTTCTTCGGCAAGGAGACCACCCTGCCGCCCGGCCCGGTACGGCTAGCGCGCTCGGCCGGGGTACCGATCCTGGCGGCGTTCACTCGCCGGCTGAAGCGTGGCTACCAGTTGTTGATCGAACCGCCGTTCTACATCGAGCGAACCGACGATACGGCGCGCGATCTGCGCGCCGGCTTGCAGCGGCTCGTCGAGCTGTTCGAGCGTCACATCCGCGAGGCGCCGGACCAGTGGGTCATCTTCCAGCGCGTCTGGCCCGAGCGCCCGGCGCCGGTGCTGCGCGTCTTCCCCGTCGGTTCACCGCTCGAGGGCGAGCTGCTGGGCTGGGGCGCCGACCCGGCGCGGCCGCTGACGGAGCCACTGGATTCGCCCACAGGTCGTACGGACCGGCATCCACGACTCGCGCCCGAACCAGCGCCCCGACCGGCTGAGCCCCCGGGATGAAGACCAGGCCGTCGACCTCCGGCGCGTGCCGGGCAGCGCGGCCGACCGAGATCGGCTCGCGGTCGCCGGCTTCGTCCTCCAGTTCGCCCACGCCCTCGATCAGCACCTCGAGCGTCTGGCCGACCAGCGCACGGTTCTTCCTCAGCGAGATTCGCTGCTGGAGCTCTAGCAGCGCCGCGCGCCGCTCCTCAGCCACCTCCGGCGGTACCGCGCCTGACAGCTTCGCGCTGGCGGTCGGCGCCTCGCGGGAATACGCGAAGACACCGACGTGATCGAACTCGATCTCGGCCACGAAGTCGTACAGTCGCCGGAACTGCTCGTCGGTCTCACCGGGGAAACCGACGATGAGCGTGGTACGAAGCACCGCACCATCGAGCTTCTCCCGGGCATAGCTGAAGATGCGCCGGTACAGGTCGACGTTGCTCGGACGAGCCATGGCGCGCAGGATGTCCGGATCGGCATGCTGGATCGGCATGTCCAGGTAGGGCACGCAGGTGGACGTCTCGGCCATGGCATCGATGAGCCGGAAGACCAGCGGGCTGGGATAGATATAGAGCATGCGCAGCCAGTGTAACGCCGGTACCTGCTCAGCGATCAGGCGGACGAGGCCCGGTAGCCCGTGCTTGACGCCGAGATCCGCCCCGTAGCGGATGGTGTCCTGAGAGACCAGGACGACCTCCTTGACCCCTCCGTCGACGAGCTCTCGGATCTCGCGCACGATCTCAGACGGCCGCTTGCTCGCCTGCCCGCCCTTGATAAGCGGGATAGCGCAGAAGGAGCACGCGTGGTCACAGCCGTCGGCGATCTTCACGTAGGCACTGGGACCTGTCGCGCGGGCCCGGTGGAAGCTGGCCAGCATCGACGACTGGCCGTCGGGACGCACGGGAGCCATCGGGAGATCGAGCAACCGGCCGATGACCTGGCCGATCTGGGGCCACTCGCGGGTGGAGAGGATAGCGTCGACGCCGGCCGGGATCTCGGCCCGGTGGTCGTCGAGCGCGGCCATGCAGCCGGCAGCGATCACCACCTGGCCGGACCGCCGGGCCTCGAGCAGTTCCTGGATCGCCTGGGCCGATTCACGCCGGGCGCTGGCCAGGAAGCCGCAGGTGTTGACGATCAGCACCTGGGCGTCATCAGGCTGCTCGGCTGGGACCAGCCCCTGCTCGGCCAGGAGCTGGGCCATCCCTTCGGAATCGACCTGGTTCTTGGAACAACCGAGCGTGACGATGTGGAAGCGGATCGGTTCCATCCTGGCATCGCTCTCACGCAGATCGACGCGGGCAACGCTACGCCATTGTCGCACCGTGACCGGCCTAGCCCTCGTGGTGACCGGCCGGCCCGAACTGCCCGACAAGTATGCGGGCGTGATCACCAGCGAGCAACCTGGCCGCGCCACGGCTGCCACACGACTGCCCTGTGACGGCTCCCCTACACGCTCTAGTTGCGGTCGGGAACCGGTCACCAGGCAGACGGCAGAAGTGGAGCGCAGTGCAGGGCTTCACGCGTCCGGTTCCGGCAATAGTGGTCGATCCTGAGGCCGGGAACCTGTTGACGAGGCGAAACGTGGACACTACACTGAACGTGTTCGAATGCCCGATAGTCCAGAGCGGAACTGGCCAGCGCGGAGATGTCGACCTCCCTCTGCCAGTGGCCTGTATTTCATCGAGGTCTGTCGAGCCGGCGCTCGCCCACGCTGGCCCGGTGCCGGTCTCGCTTCCATTGCGCTCACCTCGTCATTCGTTCCCCGCTACGCCCAGCGACAGGCTCGGCGCCGCATAGAGGCTGCAGGCTGGGCCGAGTGGAGTCCCTCTCCCCTGGTGCGTGAGGCGGTGATCGCGATGATCGAGGAGGTGTCGATGTGAGTAGCGCAGGCGATGCGGGCCGGGTCGCGGTCGAGACGTACCAGATCGGTACCAACCGGCCGCCACTGGTCGTCACCGATCTGCCTGAGCCGGAGGAGGTATTCAAGGTACCGCGGATCGGCCCTAAGGAGGCGATCACCAAGGTGATCGGCCCCAGCCTGATCGCGCTGGGCCTCTCGATCGGCAGCGGCGAGTGGTTGCTCGGGCCGCTCGGCGTCGCGCAGTACGGATTCATCGGTCTCGGCTGGGTGATCCTGCTGTCCGCGATCCTCCAGACGTTCTACAACGTCGAGATTACACGCTACATCATGGCGACCGGCGAGGTGCCGGTGCTGGGTTGGGCCCGGGTGCCGCTCGGGCTCTTCTTGTGGATGCCACTCGGGCTCCTGATGGTGTACTTCGCCAACATCTGGGGCGGCTGGGCAGCCGGTGCCGGCGAGGGGCTCTACGTGCTGCTGACCGGTAATCTGGTCGATGAACCCGGCGAGCGCACGGCCGCGCGCTGGCTGGCAGTGGGCCTGATGGTCCTGGTGCTGGTGATCACCCTTTTCGGCCAGAAGATCGCCAGGACACTGGAACTGGTGAACTGGGTCATCGTCGGCTTCATCCTGGTGACCTTGCTTCTCGTCGACCTCTTCATCGTGCCAGCCAGCAAGTGGTGGGAGGGTCTACGCGGATTCCTCACCCCAGCGCTGCCTCCGTCGGGGGTAGACGCGACCCTGCTCGGCGGGCTGGCCGGGTACACCGCGCTCGCCTCGGGCCTCAACTGGTACAACATGAACTACTATCGGGATCACGGCTACGGGATGGGCGCGCGGGTCGGCTTCATCGCCGGGCTAGTCGGTGGCCGGCAGGAAGAGGTCATGCCCAGCGGGGTCACCTTCCCCGACACCCCGGAGAACGCGCGGCGCTGGAAGCGCTGGTTCCGCCTGCTGCTGCTCGACCAGTGGGTCGTCTTCTTCGGCGGTGCCATCCTGGGGATGTACCTGACGACTATCCTCGTCTCGCACCTGGCAAGCCTGCCGGGCGAGGAGCCGCCGACCCGGGCCACGATGCCGACCTATGCCGCCGACGTGCTGTCGCGCCACTACAGCTCGGGGCTCTACGCCTGGGCACTGCTGGTCGGGTTCTTCATCCTCTTCTCGACCCAGCTCGGCGTCTTCGAGTCGCTCGTGCGCAACGTGGTCGACGCGCTCCACGGCACTAGCCCGGGCTTCCGGCGGCTGATCGCCGGCGACCCGCGGCGCTTCTACTACCCTTTCATGGCGCTGCTGGTCGTCGTCATCAGCTTCCTGATCTTCCAGGCCCTGCCGACCGGGTTGATCCTGATCTCGGCGAATATGTCGAACCTCGGAGTCCTGGTCTTCCCGTTCCTGCTGATGTACCTGAACAGCAAGCTGCCGGGGCCGGCCCGGATGCGCTGGTGGTCGTACGTGGTCTTGATTCTGAACACGATCTTCTTCGGGTTCTTCTTCCTCAACTTCCTGTGGCAGCGAATCACCGGGACGGCGCTCGTCAGCTTCTAGCGGGAGCCGTCGGCCAGCGAACCGGACGGTCGGGCCGGCCGTCCGGTTCGCCGCCATCCAGTCCGACCTCGGGCAACGTCTCAGCGGCCGGCATCCCGCCAGCTCGGGCGGCGGAGTACCCTCAGCCGGCAGTGCTAAGTGCGTCAGAGAGCCTCTTCGTCGTCCAGGCGCCGGGAGCGAGCGCGCGAGGTGCGAGTGCGGGCCAGGCGATCGCACGACCGGGCAATGAGGTAGACCCCGAGCGCCAGCGCGATCCCGATCGCAATCTCGTCCCAACCCACCCCACCGGCGTGCAGCAACGGGAGCATGATTCCTCCAAGCAAAGCGCGAGGATCGCACGGTACCGACCGCTTGACAACGCGCGCGCAGAGCTCGATAATTCTGAGTGACACGATCGGGATTCACGTTCGAGCATCGATGCGGTGAGGTATACACTGATGGTCGCCCGAAGCCGGATACTCCTGAGCATGCTCGACCTGCACGCACGCTCTTCGCGGCAGGAAGCCCAGTCAGTCTCCGTTGCGTTCAGCCGGACAGGGCCGATTGCGGACCTCGCGGGCTTGCTCACCATGGCGGCGCTGCTCGCCGCGTACCTCATCGCTCGGCTCTGATCGCCGGCACGCCCTCCCCGCCGCTAATCGGCCAGCTCTTCGCGCAAGAACTGGATGGTTCGTCGCTCGCGCAGCGCGGCGACGAACCTGCCGATCGTCGAGGCAATCACTGGGAGTTCCAGGTAGTCGATCAGAATCGCGACCCAAGCGAGCCAAAGCGGCAGGCTCGTGCCGTGCCCTGCCCCAGTGAACTCCGCCACGACGAACTCGTCGGTAATCCAAAAGATGTGGAGCCACTGCGAGTTCAAGAAGAGCAGATACAGCGCGCTCTCCCAATGGAATCGCTTTCGTAGCTCGTTGATGTAGACGAGCGAGACGCTGATCAGAGCAGGGATTTCGGTGTAGTCCACGATGAGGATCAGGTAGCGGAAGATCCCTTCCAGGTCGGCATAGCTGCGCCCGACCAATCGCTGAGCCACCACATCGGCCGTGAGCCAGTACAAGTGAGCGAGCTGGAGAACGAACAGCCCGGCCGCAACGGTGATGTTGAGCAGGTAATGCCGCTCGTACCACTCGAAGAATTGCCGTAGAAGCGTCCTCATCTTGTACGCGTGTCCCTTCCCTCAGATTGCATTTCCGACTGGCGCAGTCGGAATAAGACTCAATCTCTGTTGAGAATCATTCTCAATTACAGTTGTACTATAGCACGGATACCCGGCTGGCGCAAGATCAGCACTGGCCGGAGAGCACCCGCCGCGCGGGCTCCAACTGGCCATCTCGCGGGGCGACCCAGGCTCGGCGAGCGAGCTCCACGGGAAGGGCTGCATCGGTACACGAGGGCTAGCCAGCGCTAGCGGGGAAGGGGAAAGCCCTCCCCGCCTCACGCCCCCGTGAGGCGCGATACGCGATGGGGGACGATCGTGCGCGCCTCACTACCTCCGGGGCACGACCGGGCGAGCCAAGGCCGGGACGCCTCCCACCTCGCCAGCCCACCGACCTAGAGACAGACCGAGACGACTCTCCTGCTGCGGCGGACGCTCGCCCGGGTCGAGTCCTGTTCCGTGCCGGAAGCTGCCGAGCCGGAGCTAGCCCCCGAGCGAATAGCGGAGCTGGAAGTGGGTGGGGGAGGCCCAGGGGGTGGGGAGGCTCTCCAGCCCCAGCCGGGCCGCCACCGCGCCAGCGAGCTGTTCGAAGAAGGTCGGCGCGCGCCGGTACTCGATGACCTTCGGTTCCGGCCCCAGGCCTGCCAGCTCGCCCGCCTTGGCCACCGCGTCGCGGTAGCTCCCGAGCCCGTCCACCAGACCGAGCTCCTCGGCCTGGCGGCCAGTGTAGATGCGGCCGTCCGCCAGCCGGCGCACCTCGTCCTCTGGCATCTCCCGGCCTTCAGCCACCACGGAGACGAACTCCTGGTACGCCTCGGCGATGATCTGCTCGACCAGCCGGCGCTCGTCCTCCGTCAACGGCCGGTTGGGAGAGAGCATGTCCTTGTACGGCCCGCTCTTGATCACCGCGTAGTCGATACCCAGCTTGTCGTACAGTTCGGCCAGATTCGGGATCAAGGCGATGACGCCGATGCTGCCAGTGATCGTATCCGGCATCGCCAAGATGTAGTCGGCCGGCGCGCTGATGTAGTAGCCCCCGGAGGCCGCGGTCTCCTCGAAGAAGACGACCACCGGCTTGCCCGCTTCCTGCACCCGCTTCACTGCCAGCCAGATCTCCCGCGACGCGTTCACGCTGCCGCCCGGGCTGTCTACCCGGAGCAACACGGCCTTTGCGTCGGGGTTCTCGCGTGCCCGATCGAGTTGCTCGACGATGTCCTCGGCACTGGCGACGGAGCCGGTTAGCAGTCCACCCTGCCCTCGCATCACGATCTGGCCGTAGACCGGCACTTCGGCGACGTGCGCCTCCTCCCCGAACACGTCGCGCTCGAGCAGGATCAGTACCAGGCTCCCGCCTGCCACGCAGCCTGTCAGGCTGAGCACAATTCCGATGATCAGTACGCCCCAGGTGCGCCGCTGCACGCTAACCACCTCTCACGCTCAACGACCTAGCTCTCATTCTACCGAAAGGTAAGCGTCCCAGGCACGCCGAAGATTGCGTTTTGTCGAAGGCGCACGTCGTACCGTCGCGCCCAGGCTGATTACCGGGAAGCCACCTCACCGGCGTGACTGCGGAAACGCTCGCGCTGGATGATCGAGATGACCTCCTTGGCTGTCTCCTCGATCGACTTGCCAGTGATGTTCACCAGCGGCCAGGGCCGGCCCCGCCGTGCGATGCGCCGGAAGTAGGCCAGCTCCTCGGCCACCTTCTCCGGATCGGCATACTCGCCGTCGAGCGCGGCGCCCAGTGCCTGCAACCGGTGCTGGCGGATGCGCACCAGCTCGTCCTTGTCGATGATCAGGCCGACGATCTTGCTCTGGTCGATCTCTTCGAGCTGGCGCGGCGGCGGCACACCGAGCACGATCGGGACATTCGCCACCTTCCAGCCCGACATAGAGAGATAGACGCTGAGCGGCGTCTTCGACGTCCGCGAGACACCCACCAGCACGATGTCCGCCTCGTCGAGCGTGTCCAGCCCCTGCCCGTCGTCATGGCGCACGGCGTACTGGATGGCATCGACCCGGTGAAAGTACTCGGCGTCGATCCCGCGCGCGACGCCAGGCTGCAGCAACGGGCGCATACCGATCTTCTGCGAGATCTGCCCCAGCAGGGGGCCGAGGAGATCCACGTGATCGATCAGCCGTTGCCGGCACTCGCGCAGGAGCAGGCGACGCACTTCGACGATGACGATCGTGTGCACGATGATGCCGTCGACGCGAGCGGCTTCCTCGACCACTTCAAGCACCTGCTCGCGCGTCCGCACGCCCGGATAGCGGCGGACATCGAAGTCCACACCGGGGAACTGGACGAGTGCCGCCTCGACGGCGGCCTGCGCCGTAGTGCCGATGCCGTCCGAGACGATGAAGATCGTGCAGCGCCTGTCGGGAGATTGAAGCGAGCCCGTCACCGCGGTCCCTCCAGCGGTACCGCATCGAACCATGCGAACAGCCTACCACGCCGTCCGGGGATCAGGAGGGATGGGTGGTAGAATCGGCAACTGAGACGACTGATCCCGTGACCGGCCAGGGCCGGTCGAGCCGCAGGAGCCACCCGAGAGGCGCGAGGGCGGATACTCCGTGTCGACGAGGCGATGGGCGAGACGAGCCGTTCCAGGCGAGGGCGCCGCGCCGAACGGGCGCGTCGCCGCGTCGCCCACCGCCGTGGCTCCGACCGCCATCCCGCCATCGCGCCGGGGGCTGCGCGCCCCGGCCCTCCGACCGCCGGTCGAGCTCCTGCTCTACGTCGCCATCGCGCTGGCGGCCCTCCTTTCCCGGTTCTGGGATCTGGGCTCGCGGGCCCTCCACCATGACGAATCGCTCCATGCCTACTACTCTTGGATCTACGCAGAAGGCGAGGGATACATCCACCACCCGCTCATGCACGGCCCAGCGCTGTTCCACCTCGACGCCCTGGCCTACCTGCTCTTCGGCGCCACCGACTATGTCACGAGGGTTCCAGCCGCGGTCTTCGGTGTCGCGCTCGTGCTGCTGCCGGCGCTGCTGCGGGGCGAGGGGCTGCTCGGCCGCTGGGGCGCCCTCCTCGCCTCGTTTCTCCTGCTCGTCTCGCCATCCACCCTCTATTTCAGTCGCTTCATCCGGCACGATATCTTCGCTCTCGCCGGCACCTTCCTGCTCTTCATCGCGCTCCTGCGCTACGTCGAGCGGCCCGAGCGGCGCTGGCTGATCACCGGCGGCGTCACCATCGGCTTCATGCTCACGACCCACGAGGTGACCTTCGTCTCGCTCTTCATCCTGGTCACCTTCATCCTCATCGCGATCGCCTACCGGGTGGCTCCCGCCCTCTTCTGGATCTTCGGCGCCGGGCTGATCGCACTGGGGCTGCTCGCCGCGGGCCTCGACCGGCTCGGCGTGGCCCCGCTTCCCGAAATACCTTGGCAAAATCCGACGCGCGATGCCGTCCTGGCGTATCTGGTCGCGCTCGTCCGTCACCCGCTGGTCGTCGGCGCGCTCGGTATCGCCCTGCTCACGGTCATCGGCTCCCTCTGGCTGCTCGACCGCATCCGCGACCCCGACCGGGGCTGGATCGACGGTCTCTTCGGCGCGGCCCCGCCTGGGACGACCGCGCGTGCCCTGGCCGACGCGCTCGCTGACCGCACCGGCCTCGCGCTCGGCGCCGGGCTGGGGCTGGCGCTGTTCACGCTGCTCTACACGAGCCTCTTCACCAACCCTGGCGGGCTGGCGAGCGGCACCGTCGGCGCGCTCGGCTACTGGCTGGGCCAGCACGGGGTGCAGCGCGGTGAGCAGCCCTGGTTCTACTACCTCCTGCTGCTGCCCCAGTACGAGTACCTTGCCGCCCTGCTGTTCCCGGTCGGTATCGGCATCGTCGCTGGGCAGGGGCTGCGCGCCCTGGTTCGAGGCCAGGAGCTCGACGGGCGCTGGTATACCCGGGCCCTGCTGGTCTACTGGGGAGCGGTGATGCTGGCCGTGCTCTCCTGGGCCGGCGAGAAGATGCCCTGGCTGGTGGTGCACATCACGCTGCCGCTGACCCTCTTGGCGGCCTCGCTGCTCGGCAGCGGCGCCGAGCGACTCGAGCGCGCCTGGACGAGCTGGAATGCCCGGCAGCGCTCCCGCTCGGTCTACCTCGGGCTGGCCAGCCTCGGGCTGGCGGCTGCCTGGTTCCTGCTCATGGCCTGGGGGAGCGCCGGCCCGTTCGTCCAGTCGACCACGAGCGGCTTCCCGCAGCTCGTGCGGGCGATCCGGCCGGAGATCGCCGGGCACTGGCGCTGGCTGTGGCTCCCGCTGGTCGTGGTGGCGGTCATCGCCGCGACCGTCGCGGCCGAACGCCGCTCTCGGCCACACCTGTTGACGATGAGTGCGGCCCTGAGCCTGGGGTTGGTGCTGCTCCAGATCCATGCCGGCTGGCGACTCACGTACCGCGAGGGCGACGTCCCCCGCGACATGCTGATCTATGTCCAGACCTCACCGCAGGTCGTGCAACTGACGCGCGATCTGGAGGCACTCTCCCACGAGCTGACCGGTGGCATGGGGCTGGAAGTCTGGTACGACTCCGGCACGCAGTGGCCGATGAACTGGTACCTGCGCGAGTTCACCAGCCGCCGCTACTTCGGCACCACGCTGCGCGAGCTGCCCGCCGATCCGCCGCCGGTCATCCTCTACTCGCTCGAGTACCTGAACAACATGTCGCCGGAGGCCGCGCGGCAACTGGAGAGCCAGTACACGTACGTGGAATACCCGATGCGCTGGTGGTTCCCCGAAGACCAGACCTACCGGCGCTTCGCCATCGCGCCGGAGCTGAAGAACGAGGCGCGCCAGAACTACCAGACCGACCAGCCACCGCCCTACTCCGCCGGCGACGTGCTGCGCAGCGTCTGGTCCAGCATCTCGTCGCTCCAGCGCCCGGAGCAGCAGGCCAAGGTCTTCCGGCTGGTCGCCTTCCGCGAGCTGCCGGCGACTATCGGCTCGTACCGCTTCCGCGTCTACATCCGGAACGATCTCGTCCCGTACGTGAATGATCTCCGCTACGGCGACAGTGGCTCCGCCGCAGCGCACGAAGACGTCGCTTCGGCAGCCACCCAGCACGACGAGGAGCATGCGGGTGACCCAGGCAACGCCGGCACGCGAGCGAGCTGAGGCAAGCGTCCTTGATCGCCGGATCGACTTGACGCGGATCGACCGCGAGGCGCTGGCCTGGACCGGACTGCTCGGCCTCGCGCTGCTCGTCAGGCTCGTCGGGCTGACGAACTACCCGCTCTCACCGGCTGAGGCACAGCTCGCCAGCGACGGCCTGGCGCTGGTGCGCGGCGACGCGCTCTCCAGCACCGGCCAGGCGCAGCCGCTGCCGGCCCTGGCCGCCGCGCTGGCGCTCTTCCTGTTCGGGGCCGGCGACGGGGTGATCCGGCTCGTGCCGCTGCTGGCCGGGCTGCTGACGCTCCTGCTGATCGCCCGGCTGCGGATCTGGCTCGGCCCCGGCACGGCACTGGCCGCCGGGCTCCTCATGGCTCTCTCGCCGGCCTTGGTGGCCACCTCGACTCGGCTCGACGGGGGCGCGCTCCTGCTGCTGGCGGTCGTCGCCACGCTGGCCGCGGCCACGCGTTTCGATCGGCAGCCTGGCGCTGGCCCGACTGTCCTGCTCGGGTTCTCGGCGGCGCTGCTGCCGCTGGCCCACCCGCTCGGCTGGCTCGTGCTGGCTGCGCTCGCGCTCTGGGGGCTCTGGCATCGCGGGACGGCGCTGTTCAGGCACGCCGTCCCGCTGGTGTGCGGCATGCTGGGAACGCTCCTCCTTGCCTCGACGGCCCTGCTCAGCCGGCCGGGCGGCGCGCTCGGCTTCCTCGAGGGCAGCCTCTCGCTCCTCGCGCGCGAGCACGTGGGAGCACCGCTCGAGGGCTGGCCGCTCCCGCTGGCTCTGCTCGTGACGGACGAGCTGCCAGCCACGCTCCTCGCGCTCGCCGCGCTGGTGGGTGCCCTCGGGCTGCGCGTCCGGAGCGGGGAGCCGCTGCGGCCGCCGCTGGCATCGCTCGCGGCCTGGACCGGGCTGGTGCTGCTCGCCGCGCTGCTCCTCGGCGGCAAGGGGCCGGCGCTCTACGGGCTGCTGGCCCTCCCGCTGGCGCTCCTGGGTGGGGTAGGGCTCCACGCCGCGCTGGCAGCGATCGACTGGCGCCTCGCTCGTAACCCCTGGGATCTGACAGTGACCGGATCGGCGACGACCCTGCTGCTGGCCGTGCTCAGCCTGCTCGGCCGGCTCCTCGGCGGGTCGGGTGGACAGGCCGCCGCCTGGCTAGCCGGCCTCCTGGTACTGCTCCTCATCGTCCTCGGGCTGGCCGCGCTCACCGCCTGGCTCTGGCGCCAGGCTGCCCGCCCGGAGACGCTGTTCCTTACCATCCCGCTCGCCCTGCTGCTGGCACTCGGGCTGCGGAGCAGCCTGCTGCTGAACATGACCAACACCGCCCGCCCCGGCGAGCTCCTGACGGCCGGCGCGACCTCGCCGGGAGTCCGTCTGCTCGTCGAGCGAGTCACCCGGCTCAGCCGCGACGTCACGACGTTCCAGTCCGACGTCCGGGACCCGACCGGCGGGCACGGGCTCGCTATCGCCGTCGATCCGGCGCTCGAGCAGCCCTTCCGCTGGTACTTCCGGGACTTCCCGAACGTCCAGGTCGTCTCGCTGGCCGAAGCCGGGCCGCTGGAGCCAACTCCGGACGTGATCATCGCCCCAGCCGCGCTGGAGCCTACCCTGGCATCGACCTACCCGGACGCCGTCATCCGGCTGTACCCGCTGCGCTCCAGCATGCCCGAGGCGCTGGCGAACCCTGACTGGCAGGCCATTCTCTCGGCCCCCGTCGATCCTTGGGCGGTCAGGCGCTACCTCAGCTACCTGATCGACCGGCAGGTGGCCGTCCCCCCGGCGCCGGAGTCGTTCGCGCTGGGGCTGCGCGCCCACCTCGCCGAGCGGCTGTACGGCCCCGGGGCACCCTGATCACCGCCATGGCACGCATCCTCGTCATCGAGGACGACCTGCGCATCGCCGAGCTCCTCCGCATCTTCCTGGCGCGCGAGGGCCACGAGGTGATCACCGCCCCGGACGGACGCGAGGGGCTGCGGCTGTTCGGCCTGGAGCGACCCGACCTCGTCATCCTCGACCTGATGCTCCCCGGCACCCACGGGCGCGACGTCTGCCGAGCGATCCGGACGCGCCACGCCACACCGATCATCATGCTGACCGCGCTCGACGACGAGCGCGACGTGATCGAGGGGCTCGACCTGGGGGCCGACGACTACGTGACCAAGCCGTTCAAGCCCCGGGAGCTGCTGGCCCGGGTGCGCGCCGCGCTGCGCCGCTCGGCAGGCCCGCCCTCGCTGGTGCGCGAGCTGGCGATCGGCAACCTGCGCATCCAGCTCGACCAGCGGGCAGTGATGGTTAGCGGGCAGCCGATCCCCCTGCGCCCGCGGGAGTTCGACCTGCTGGCCACCCTCGCCGCGCGCCCTGGGGTCGTCTTCACTCGCGAGCAGTTGCTGGCGCAGGTGTGGGGATGGGACGACGATTCGGAGACGCGGACGGTGGACGTGCACGTCAACCGGCTGCGGCACAAGCTGGGCGGGGCGAGCGTCGCCATCGAGAGCGTGCGTGGCCTCGGCTACCGGCTCGTCGAGCGAGAGGCGTAGTCGCGCCACGCCTGCCCCGGCTGCCGCGACGGGCACCGGAGTGCCGTTTACCGGGCGGTTACGAGGGCCAGGCATCGTCGAGCGTAACGTGGCCAGAGCGTCCAGGGAGAGGGGCAGCCGTGTTCACCAGCGTGCGATCGCGTATCTTCACCGGGTTCGTGTTCGTGGCGCTGGTGATGGTGTTGACCACGGCCCTGCTCGCGGCGGTGCCGATCCGGCGGTTCCAGGAGCGCCTGGAGAGCCAGCGGCTGCAGGCCTACGCGGCCACGCTGGCAGTGGGCGCCGGGGTGATCCTGGAGCAGTCACCGGCCCGCGCAGCCGCGCTCGAAGGCTTCCTCACGCGCCAGGCCGAGCGGCTGGGCGCGCGCATCCTCATCGTCGACCGGGGCGGCAACGTGGTCGCGGACTCGGCACCTGGGCAGCCGCTCTCGCCGGCGCTCGATGCAGCCGTCCGGCAGGCTGCCGGCCGGGTGGACGGCCGCCGGGCCGAGCCGCTCGACGCCGGCCTGGTCGACCGGCAGCGGCTAGTGGTCGCGCCGGTGCCGCGCTCCGATGGCTTGACGCTGGCCTTGCTGGCTCCCGCGCGCCGCGCGCCGATCGGCCGCGGGCTGCTCCTGCCACTGGCAGCGGCGACCGGGCTGGGGCTGCTGGTCGCGCTGGCGGTGACCTGGCTCGTCAGCCGCTCGATCGCCGGCCCGATCACGCGCCTGACCCAGGCCGCCGACGCGATGGCCGCGGGTAACCTCGAGCAGGCGATCCCTGGCGAGGGCTCCGACGAGCTCGGCCGGCTGGTACGGAGCTTCAACACGATGGCCTCGAGCCTGCGCGCGATGCTGGAGAGCCAGCGCCGCCTCTTGGCCAACGTCGCCCACGAGCTGCGCACCCCGCTGACGGTCATTCAGGGCTACGCGCTGGCGCTGCGCGAGGGGGTGCTCGAGGATCGCGGCGACCGGGAGCGGGCGCTCGCGACCATCGTCGAAGAGTGCGAGCGCGCCGACCGCCTGCTCGCCCAGCTTCTCCAGCTCTCCCGGCTGGAGAGCGGTCTGCGCCGCCCGGCGCTCCAGCCCGTCCGTCTCCAGGATCTGGCGGGGCGCGTCGTCGAGCGCCACCGCCTCGGGGCCGAAGCCCGAGGCATCACCCTGAGCTCGGCCATCGCGCCTGATCTCCTCGCCAGCGCCGACCCGGAGCTGCTGGAGCAGGCGATCGACAACCTGGTCGTCAACGCCCTGCAGCACTGCGGGCCAGGCACCCAGATCCAGATCACCGCCCAACCGGCGCTGCTGGAGGCCGAACGCACGCCGCTCGTCCGGATCCGGGTCAGCGACACCGGGCCGGGGATCCCGCCGGAGGCGCTGCCGCGGCTGTTCGAGCGGTTCTACCGCGTCGAGGCGGAGCGCGCAGACGGCTCCGGCCGCCCCACCGGCTTCGGTCTGGGGCTGGCGATCGCGCGCGAGATCGTCGCGGCCCACGGCGGCACAATCGCGGTCGAGAGCCAGGCGGGACAGGGGACGACGTTCGTCATCGATCTCCCGGTGGCCGCCGAATCACGCGAGCGCTGAAACCGGATTTGACTCTCCCCGGTGCCGCTGCTAGGATCAGCGCCAGCCTCACGCTACTGCCCCCGCGGGGAGCGGGTGGCCCATGGGGAGGAACCATGCATCTGGAACAGATCAACAGCCCGGAAGACCTGAAAAAACTCACCATCCCCGAACTCGAGCAACTGGCGCAGGAGATCCGCGAGACGATCATCGACGTGGTCGCCGGCAAGACCGGCGGCCACTTCGCGCCCAACCTCGGCACGGTGGAGCTGACCCTGGCGCTGCACTACGTCTTCGACTCGCCGCGTGACAAGATCGTCTGGGATGTCGGTCACCAGGCCTACCCGCACAAGCTGGTCACCGGACGGCGGGATCGCTTCCACACGATCCGCCAGGAGGGCGGGCTGAGCGGCTTCCTCCAGCGAGAGGAGAGCGAGCACGACCAGTTCGGCGCCGGGCACGCGAGCACCTCGATCTCGGCGGCGCTGGGCATGGCGGTGGCCGGCCAGCTCAAGGGCGAGCACTTTCACACCGTGGCGGTGATCGGCGACGGCGCGCTGACCGGCGGCATGGCGTACGAGGCGCTCAACAACGCCGGCAGCCTCCAGGTGCCGCTGATCGTCGTGCTCAACGACAACGAGATGTCGATCGCGCCGAACGTGGGCGCGCTGGCCAAGTACCTGAGCCGGATCCGCACCAACACGCGCTACACCCAGGCCAAAGCCGAGATCGAGCGGCTGCTGCGACGCCTGCCCCAGGGGGATCTCTGGCTGGAGCTCAGCCACCGGTTCCTCGACGGCCTCAAGGAGATCGTCTACCAGACCATGATCTGGGAGGAACTCGGCTTTACGTACTTCGGCCCGGTCGACGGCCACAACATCCGCGAGCTGATCGAGACCTTCCAGCTCGTGAAGAAGATCAGGGGGCCGGTCTTCGTCCACGCCATCACCGTCAAGGGCAAGGGGTACCAGCCCGCCGAAGACGACCCGTTCAAGCACCACAGCGCGTCGGTCAAGGTGCCCGGGGCGCCGCCGTCGCCGCCGAAATACCAGGACGTCTTCGGCGAGACGCTGACGCGGCTGGCCGAGGAGGACAAGCGCATCGTCGCCATCACCGCTGCCATGCCGGACGGCACCGGTTTGCTGCCCTTCGCCAAGGCACACCCCGACCGCTTCTTCGACGTCGGTATCGCCGAGCAGCACGCCGTCACCTTCGCCGCCGGCCTGGCGACCCAGGGTCTGCGGCCGGTGGCCGCCATCTACTCGACGTTCCTCCAGCGGGCCTACGACCAGGTGATCCACGACGTCTGCATCCAGAACCTGCCGGTTGTCTTCGCGATGGACCGCGCTGGACTGGTCGGCGAGGACGGCCGCACCCATCACGGCGTGTTCGACTTCGCCTATCTCCGCTGCATCCCGAACATGGTGATCATGGCGCCCAAGGACGAAGACGAACTCCGCCATATGCTGAAGACGGCCATCGACTACGAGCGCGGGCCGATCGCGCTGCGCTACCCGCGCGGCTCCGGCGTCGGCGTCCCGCTGCTGGGCGATCCGCACCCGCTGCCGATCGGCAAAGGCGAGCTTCTGCAAGAGGGCGACGACGTGGCGATCATTGCCATCGGCGCGACCGTTCTGCCAGCGCAGCGCGCGGCGGAGATCCTGGCCGAAGCCGGCGTGGAGGCCACCGTTATCAATGCCCGGTTCGTCAAGCCGCTCGACGAGGCGTTGATCCTCGAAGCGGCCCGGCGAACCGGGCTGGTCGTGACCGTCGAGGACGCGCAGGTCGCCGGCGGCTTCGGCAGCGCTGTGCTCGAGCTCTTCGCGCGCGAGGAGCTGCGCATACCGGTCGCCTGCCTCGGGTTGCCCGACCGCTTCTTCGACCACGCTTCACAGGCCTCGCTGCGCAAGCAAGCGGGTATCGACGCCGAGAGCATCGCCCGGCGGGCGCTCGCGCTGGTCCGGCAGCACCGCGGGGTCACGCCGCAGCTCAGGTGATCGGATCCCGGTGACCGGCCGATCCGGGGAAGCGATGGAGATCCTGAAGCGGCTCGCCGAGCAGCTCGGCGAGCCGCTCTACTCTTCCCAACTCGCCGCCTTCGCCCGCTACGGCGAGCTGATCCTCGAGTGGAACCGGCGGGTGAACCTCACCTCCGTCAGCGACTGGGACGAGCTGCAAGTCCGGCTGTTCGCCGACTCGCTAGCCCTGGCTCCCTACGTGCGCCAGGCCTGCGCGGAGGCCGGCGACGCCTGCCGGCTGATCGACATCGGTACCGGCGCCGGCATCCCAGGCATCCCGCTGAAGCTGGTTCTCCCCTGGATCGAGGTCACGCTGGTGGAGGCTACCGGCAAGAAGGTCACCTTCCTAGAGGCCGCGATCCAGGCCCTCGAGCTCTCGGGCGTCCGCGCAGTCCACGCCCGGGCCGAGACGCTGGCGCACGACGCTGGCTACCGCGGCGTGTTCGACGTGGCGACCGCCCGGGCGGTCGCCCCGCTGCCAGCGCTCCTCGAGCTCTGCCTCCCCTTCTGCCGGCCCGGCGGCTGGGGCATCTTCCCCAAGGGTGCCGGGGTTGACGGCGAGGTGGCCGGAGCTCGCCGGGCGCTGGAGATCCTCGGCGCCCGGCTGGTCGCGGTCGAGCCCGTCCAGATCGAGGCGCTGCGCGGCACGACCATCGTCGTGGTGAGACTGGAACGGCCGGTACCGGAGAGGTACCCGCGCCGGCCCGGCATGCCGGCCAAGCGCCCGCTGTAGCGCTCGCTCACGCTGGCGCCCGGTCGAGGGCAGGGAGCAGCTTCGCCCAGCCTGAGTGCCCGCACGCATGGTAGGATGGCGGCCGAAGATGCGATCGTGTGCGGATAGCCGGAGAGGGACCGGCAGATGGCGACGAAGGAGCGGCTGATCATTGTCGGGGGCGACGCGGCTGGGATGAGCGCGGCCGCGCAGGCCCGGCGGATGCGCGACGACCTGGAGATCATCGCCTTCGAGCGTGGGCAGCACACCTCCTACTCCGCCTGAGGCATCCCGTATTACGTCGCCGGTCTGGTCGACGACGAAGACGAGCTGATCGCCCGCTCGCCCGCGGAGCACCGCCGCCGCGGCATCGATGTCCGTACCGGTCAAGAGGTCGTCGCTATCGACCTCGCGGCGCGTGCAGTCACCGTGCGCCGCCTGGAGGACGGCGCGACCTACCGTGAGCCGTTCGACCAGCTCGTCTACGCGACCGGCGCCGGCCCACGGTGGCTGGAGGTACCCGGCGCCCGTAGCCGGGGGATCTATGGCGTCGCGACGCTGGCGGATGGCCTGCTCCTGCGCCAGATTGTGGAGGACGAGCGCCCGCAGCGGGCGGTGATCGTCGGTGGTGGTTACATCGGCATCGAGATGGCCGAAGCCTTCGTCGCCCGCGGGCTGGACGTCTCGCTAGTCGAGCTGGGCTCGGAGGTGATGGGGACGCTCGACGCGGACATGGGCGCGCTCGTCTCGGCGGCCCTCCGCGAAGCGGGGGTGAAGGTCTATCTCGAAGAGCGCGTGACCGGCTTCCACGCGGACGGCGGCCAGGTACGAGCCGTGGAGACCGACCGGCGGACGCTCCCGGCTGACCTGGTCGTCCTCGGGGTAGGGGTACAGCCGCGCAGCGAGCTGGCGGCCGAGGCCGGCCTCCCGCTCGGCGAGAGCGGCGCCGTGCGGATCGACGACCGGATGCGCACTGGTATCCCGGGCGTGTGGGCAGCCGGCGACTGCGCAGAGACCTTCCATCTGGTGAGCCGGCGACCAGCGTACATCCCGCTCGGCACCACCGCCAATAAGCAGGGCCGGATCTGCGGCATCAACCTCGGTGGTGGCTACGCCCGCTTCCCAGGCGTCGTCGGCACTGCCATCACCAAGTTCAACCAGACCGAGGTCGCCCGCACGGGGCTGAGCGAGCGCGAGGCTCAGGCGCTCGGCTTCGAGTACGGCGTCGCCCGGATCGAGGACCGCACGCGAGCGCGCTACTACCCCGACTCCGCGCGGATGGTGGTCAAGCTGCTGGCCGAGAAGGGGAGCGGCCGGCTACTCGGCGCGCAGATCGTCGGCGGCCCGGGCGCCGGCAAGCGGATCGACGTGGTCGCGGCGGCGCTGCACGCCGGGATGCGGGTCGACGAGTTCATGTACCTGGATCTCGCCTACGCCCCGCCCTTCTCGCCGGTCTGGGATCCCTTGCTCATCGCCGCCCGCAAGGCGGCCGAGCAGGTCTGACGCCGGCGGTTACCTGGCCGAGTGCGCGCGGCTCACCGCCGAGGCATGGGCCAACCGCTCCAGCGTGTCGTCCAGCGGCGGGAGCGTGACCTCGCCGTAGCGTCGCCGGAGGGCGGCTTCGATCAGGAAGTCGGCAAGCGGCGGGTTCTTCGGCAGCACCGGGCCGTGGAGGTAGCAGCCGATCGCGTTCCGGTAGCGGCATCCCTCGGTCTTGTCCTCGCCATTGTTGCCCCAACCGACCCGGACGCGGCCCAGCGGCCGGGCCTGCGGCCCCAAGAAGGTACGGCCGCTGTGGTTCTCGAAGCCCACCAGCTCGCCGAACTCCTCGCTCTCGACCACGACGTTGCCGATCATCCGGCGCGATCCGGCCTCGGTCCAGGCGTCGAAGACGCCGAGACCGGGCAGGGGCTCGCCCTGATGCGGCCGGTAATAGTGGCCGAGAAGCTGGTACCCTCCGCAGATCGCCAACAGCGGCGCTCCCTCCTCGATCTCGCGCCGCAAGATCTCGCCCTTCGGCCCCTGGAGATCCCGCGCTGCGGCCACCTGCTCGCGATCCTGCCCGCCACCCCAGAAGAAGATGTCGCACCGGCCGGGCTCCAGCGGCTCACCGACGCCGAGCTCGATGACCCGCGCCTCGATCCCGCGCCAGCGGCAGCGCTGGGCCAGCGCTAGGACATTGCCGCGATCCCCGTAGATATTCATCGTCCGGCCATAGAGCCAGCAGATCGTCAGCTCCACGGCTCACCTCCTCACTGCTGCCAGAACGCCGGCGCGACGCCACGGCCGGCCAGCGCGCGGCGCAGCGCGAGCATGGCGGTATAGGTCGGCAGGATGTACCCAGTCTGGCCGGGAGCCAGCTCGCTCACGAAGGCGTCGAGCGCGCCGGGCAAGTCGCCCAGCACGCGCAGCCGCTCCTGGGGAACGCCGGCGTACTTCAACCTGAGGGCCATGTCTGCCCCGCGGATGCCGCCGGTGAAGACCGGGAAGCGGGCCCCGGCCAGCGGCTCGAGATCCGCATCCCAGAGCCAGGAGACATCGCGCCCGTCGGCGTCGAGATCGTTGATCAGGACGAGCAGCGGGGCCTCGACGCGCGCGCTCGCTAGCATCCGCACGACCTCGTTCAGCCCAGTCGGGTTCTTGATCAGCACGATGACGAGCGAGCGGCCCTCGTAGCTTATCCGCTCCAGGCGCCCGAAGGCAGCTCGCATCGTCGCGAGGCCAGACTGGATCTGTTCCGTCGCGACCCCGAGCGCGAGGGACGCGGCCACCGCCGCGAGAGCGTTGTATGCGTTGTAGAGCCCGGAGAGGGGAACCTCTACTGGCCAGGGGTCGTGCCCGGGTACTGCCACCTCGAACGAGAGACGCTCCAGCCCCTCGAGCGTGATCGAGCTGGCCGCGACATCGAGCGGGGGACGCTCGAAGCCACAGCCGGGGCACCGGTAGTCGCCCAGGTGGGAGAGGAAGGCAGCACGATACGTGAACGCCGTGCCACAGCGGCGGCAGACCGAGGCATCGGCCGCGTGCGGCAGCCCGTCGAGCGCCACGCGCTGCTCGGCCAGGCCGAACGCTAGGCGCCGGCCGCCGAGCTCGCCGGTCAGCGCCGCCAGCGTGGGGTCGTCGACGTTGACGACGACGCGGCTCTCGTTCGGGAGCGCGCGCAGGGCCTCGCCCCAGGCCCGCGCCACGGTGTCCAGCTCCCCGTACCGGTCGAGCTGGTCGCGGAACAGGTTGAGCAGCAAGACGATCCGCGGGCGCGTCTGGCGCACGACGGCCGGGAAGGCCGCCTCGTCTGCCTCGATCACCGCGATCTCGCCCCGCACCCGGCCGAGCAGCGATGACTGTTCGGCGAAGGCGGCCGTGATGCCGCGGACGAGGTTCGAGCCAGAGCGGTTGTGGACTACCCTGTGGCCGGCCTGCTCCAGAATCGTCGCCAGCATGCGGGCTGTCGTGGTCTTGCCGTTCGTCCCGGCGACGACGACGCAGCCACCCGGGAGCTGTCGGCTCAGCTTGCCCAGCGCCCCGGGATCGATCAGGGTGGCCAGCAGCCCCGGCAGGGCAGTGCCACCGCCCCGCCCGAGTCGACGGATCGCCGCGGCGCTCAGGCGGCTCGCTCCGACGGCCAGGATGAGACGAGGGTCCATGCTCTACTAGTCTTCGCTGGTGAGGATCACGCTGACCGAGCGCAGCGCCTTATAGTCTACCAGCGGCCGCACCGCGAGCCGGAGCTCGCTCGCCGCCACCTCGCGCTCCCCACCGTAGACTGTCCCGATCACCAGGCCGGCTGGGACACGCGCCGTGCGACCCGAGGTGACGACCAGCTCACCCTCGCGTACCGGCGTGTTCGGATCGAGGTGCCGGAGCTCCAGCAGCCCGCCGCGCTGCCACTGGCCGTACACGATGCCTTCTGCCCGGCTCTCCTGCAGCAGCGCGCCGATCTGCATGCTCGAATCGATCAGCAGCGTGACCCGCGCGCGGTCGGCCTCGACCTCGGTGACCAGGCCGACCAGAAAGTCCGGGCTGACCACCGGCATGCCGATCTGGATCCCGGCGTTCGCCCCACGGTCAATCACGATCGCCTGCTGCAGCGCGTCGGGGTCGTAGGCGATCACGTTGGCCGGCACCAGCGTGAGATCCGGGTTCTGCTGCTTGAAGCCGAGCTGCTCGCGGAGCTGGATCACTTCTTGTTCGAGCTCCTTGAGCCGAGCGTTCTCAGCCAGCAGGCGGTCGCGCTCGGCACGTAGGGCCTCGAGCTGTGCCTCCAGCTCGCTCTGGCTGCCGCGCCCTGGCCAGGGGGCCCTATCGAGCGCCTGGGCGAGAGCCGACTCGACCGCCCCGGCGAAGCGGTTCGCCGGAGCCTTGACAGTCTCTAGCCGCTGCTGGTGATCGAGCAGGATCAGCGTCGCGCTCGTGGCCACGAACAGGGCCACCAGCACTGCGACCTGCCGGGCTGTGAGAGTCATCGCTCACCGCAGGCTCTTCCCGCGCTGCGACCTCTACGTGCGAGCCGGCATCCGCCGCTGCTGGCTTCCCGCCAGCGCTCGCTGGTAGAGGTGGAGCGCCTCCGCGACGCGACCGGTGCCGCGGGCCACGCAGGTCAGCGGGTCGTCGGCGAGGTAGACCGGCATGCGGAGCTCCGCCATCAGGCGCTTGTCCAGTCCCATCAGGAGCGCGCCGCCGCCCGCCAGCACGATCCCGCGCTCCATGATGTCGGCGACCAGCTCCGGAGGTGTCTCCTCGACGCAGGTCTTGACCAGCTCGACGATCTGGTTGACCGGCCCGGAGATGGCGTCGCGGATCTCGACGCTGCTGACTTCGACAGCCTTCGGCAGACCGGTCAGCAGGTCTCGCCCGCGCAGCACCACGCGCCGCTCCTCTTCCAGCGGATAGGCTGACCCGGCCGCGATCTTCGCGTTCTCGGCCGAGCGCTCGCCGATCACCAGGTTATGGTCGCGGCGCGCCCACTGGATGATCGCCTCGTCGATCTCGTCCCCCGCAACCCGGATGCTGTGGTTGACGACGATCCCGCCCAGCGAGATCACCGCGACTTCGGTCGTCCCGCCGCCGATGTCGACGATCATGCTGCCCACGGCCTCGTTGATCGGGAGCCCAGCGCCGATCGCGGCCGCCATCGGCTCCTCGATGGTGTACGCCTCGCGCGCGCCGGCGCTCAACGCAGCGTCCTTAGCCGCGCGCTTCTCGACCTCGGTTACCCCGCTCGGGATCCCGATCACGACCCGCGGGTGCGGCGTGATCAGTTGCTGGGCGTGTACCTTGCGGATGAAGTAGTGGAGCATCATCTCGACGGTGTCGAAGTCGGCGATGACGCCGTCCTTGAGCGGCCGGACGGCGACGATCGTCTCCGGCGTCTTCCCGACCATCGCCTTGGCCTCGACGCCGACCGCCAGGGCGCGGCGGGTCTTCTTGTCGACCGCCACCACCGACGGCTCGGAGATGACGATCCCCTTGCCGCGCACGTAGACGAGAGTATTCGCGGTGCCCAGGTCGATCCCCAGGTCGCGGCTGAACAATCCGAAGAGCGCGCTCAGCGGGCGAATCATGCTCCGTGCGCCTCCCACCCCTTGCGGCCACTGGCGTCGCGCAGCGCGCTGCGCTCGAGATCGCCCGGTGGCTCGTGTCTCTCCGTCGAGGTCATCTCCGTTTGTCCCGTCCGTTCGCTCAGTTCAGGTACCATGCCGGATCCTGGTAAACCCCGTTATACATGATGATGAAGTGGACGTGGGGTCCGGTGGAGTAGCCGGTGCTGCCCATCGGCCCGATGTACTGCCCCTGGTTCACCCACTGCCCCACCTGCACCGGCGGCGGCTCCGCCATGTGCCCGTACCAGGTCACGTAGCCGTTGCCGTGGTCGATCGCCACCGCGTAGCCCAGCCCGTAATTGTTCCAGCCGGAGAAGATCACGGTGCCGCTGTCGGCCGCCACGATGTCGGTGTACATCCGGTTGGCGATGTCCCACCCGTTGTGGGCGGCATGGAAGTACTGCGTGATCACCCCGGTCGTCGGCCAGATGAACGAGCCGCTGGGGGACTGCTGCTGGGCCGGCGGCGGCGCGGGGGACGAAGCCCTGGCCGGCGCCGAGGGCGGTGCCTCCTGCTGCGGCGGGGGCGGCGGTGGCGGAGGCGGCGGTGGCGGCTCGCCACCGGGGATCATCACGTACTGGCCCACTCGCAGCACGCCGTTCTCTCCGAGCCCATTCATCGGGTAATCACGAATGACCTGAGGATCGACACCCCAGTACTCGGCGAGCGACTCGATGGTGTCACCCTCTTTGACCTGCACCATCACGCCGTCTGTTGGCAGGATCGCCAGTTGTTGGCCGGGATGGACCAACTCTGGATCGGGCAGGCTGTTGGCCAGCGTGATCGTCTTCGTCTGCAAGCCGAACCGCTCGGCGATCCGCCAGAGCGTGTCTCCCTCCTGAACCGTGTACATGATGACCCGGTCGCGGCTCGGCATCTTCCCACCGGGAACCATCAGCAGCCGGTACGGAACCAGATCCGTCGAGTACTGCACTCCGTTGGGGGCGTAGCCAGTGATCGCGCTGACATCGACCTGGTAGCGGGCCGCGATCGACTCGAGCGTATCCCCCTCCCGAACCACGTGCAGCATCCCATCGACCGGCGGGATACGGAGCTGGATGCCCTCCGGGAGCGGTTTGCCCGGATCGACCAGGTTGTTCGCCCACAGGAGCGTCTCCGGCGAGCGCCCGGTGGCCTGGGCGACATCGTAGATCGTTTCTCCATCGGCGGTGATGTAGGTATCGATCTGCAGCACATCGGGAGTCACCGCCAGTCCACCCGTCGAGAGATACCCGTTCATCACGTCAGCGACGGTCGAGTCCGGCGCGGCGAGCAGCGGGCCAGGCGCTTGCTGCGCAGCCGGGCCAGCGGGCGCGACCGACACGATCTGGTCGGTTCCACCGGGCCGCTGAACCGGTAGCTCGCGCGCCCAAAAGCCGCTGCCGGCCGCCGTAGCAATTGCAAAGGCAAGGACCAGCCCGTGTAGCCCCACGCGCCAGCGGCCGGCGCGCAGAACCGCCATCGGCCGAGGCGTGGCCGGTCGCGGCGGGATAATGAGCGTTCGCTGAACGTCAGGAGAGCTCGGCGCGCGGGGCGGAGAGACAACGATGCCCGGCGCGCCGCGGGGCGAAGCAGGCGGTACCTTGTGTGCTTGCCCATTGCCCGCCGGCTTCGGAATCCGTACCAGCGGAGGCGGGTGGTCGGACGGTCGCCGGCCATTCGCCGTCACGCTGGTACGCGGCACCGCGCCGGGCTCGCTGCCATTCGCCGGCGAGCGTGGTGGCTGTCCATTCGAGAAGTGATCGGCCGGCGGGGTGGCATGACCGTTGGCAGGCGTACCCGCCCGTTCAGCCGGATCAGGCCGCCAGCCGAACTGCGGCTGCCCGTTCCCTGATGGTCGAGCGTGGTCAGATGCGCTGGGCGTCGCAGGCTCGCGCGCCTTACCCAACGAGCCGCCCACCGGCTCCGGCCCCTTCCCTTCCCGAACCTGGACGGCTATACCCCTTCCCGATGGAGGATATAGCAATTACGAGGCGAAGCGCCAAGAGTTTCGTCCCCCTTCGCGCGCTGGCGCCGCCCTCTCCATACCTTTCCGGCAGGATAACACGAGCGCCAAATCGCGTCAAACCTGACCATACAGAAGACAGCGCCGGTAGCCTACCACCCAGCAGTCCTATTTGCCGGTGTTGCAGGCCCAGGGCGCACCTTCCCAGGAGGCACGCGACATGGCCGCCCCCGGCAGTGTAGGATTCCGCAAGCCCGAGCGCAGGCGCCTGTGGCCGACGCCGCCATCAGCAGGAGACCGAGCTGATGTCGCGAGAGATCCAAAAGCACGTACGCCCGATCTGGCCGGATACCGGGTACGTCGTGGAGACGGCCCACGCCATCGTCAACCCGGCGTCCGGCAGCGGCCGTCCCGCCCGCGCCTGGCCAGCACTCAAGCGGCGGCTCGAAGCGCTCGGTCTACGGGTAGAGGAGGAGCACACCAGCGGCCCGGGTGATGCCACCCTGATCGCCCGCCAGCTACTGCAGCGCGGCGCGCGCGAGCTTATCGTCGTCGGCGGCGACGGGACCTTGAACGAGGTCGTGAACGGCTACCTCGGTCCCGATGGCCAGCCCATCGCCCGGGACGCCGTGCTGACGATCGTTCCCTGCGGTACGGGTCGCGACTTTCCCCGGCTCTTCGGGATTACCCGGCCAGAGCACGCGGTGAGTCTCCTGCGGGACGGCGAGGTCTGCCGCGTCGATGTCGGCGTCGTCCAGTACCGCAGCCCGAGCGGGCAGCCGGAGCGCCGCTACTTCGTCAACATGGCCGATGTCGGCCTGGGAGCCGAGACGGCAGCCTGGGTGAGCCAATCGGCCAAGATGTTCGGGGGCTTCCTCGCTTATCTGCTCGGCGCTGCTCGGACGATCCTGCGCTACCGTAGTCGCCCGCTCGAGCTCCGGGTCGACGGCGACCCAGTTCATCGCGGGCCGACGTTGATGGTGGCGCTGGCCAACGGCCGCTTCCATGCCGGCGGCATGCGGATCGCGCCGATGGCCTCGGTGACCGACGGGATGCTCGAAGTGTTCATCCTGCACGACGTCTCGCGCTGGCAACTGCTCACCTCGCTCCTGCCGGCGGTCTACCGCGGTGGGCATATCGGCCACCCGGCAGTCCAGCACTGGCAGGCACGCCGGGTAACGATCCACGCGCCCGAGCCGCTGCGCATCGAGCTCGACGGTGAGCAGCCAGGCTTTACCGACGTGACAGCCAGCGTCCTGCCCCGCGCGGTCGCGTTTCGGGTGCCGCGTGGCACGTGCGAGGGCATGGGCAGAGGTTGACCGGAAGGCAGCGGGTCTGCCACAATGAGGCGCGCTCCCCCGGCGGGCAGCGCCGTCTCGCCATGACGCTGGAACGACCCACAATGGAACGATCCTCGGGGGACACAGACAGAGCGGAGCGGTGGGGGCACGGTGAACATGCAGTCTGAGCCACTGATTGCCACGATGAATCTCGATCGAGATGAGCCTGAACGGGGAACCTTCACGATCATCGGGGAGGGGTTGACTCCGAGATTAGCATGGTTCGCCGAGGGATTGCGCCAGGAGCTCCAACGGCGGGGGCACGAGTTCTTCGAGCGTCCAATACCGGATATCCGGCTAGTGCTGAGCGTCTTCCCGCACGACAAGCCACAGCAGTACCGCCGGAAGGCCCAGGCCACCTTCGTCGTCGGGATCACCGAGCTACCGGAGCAACCCAGCGATGTCCTGGTCACCGGCTACCCCTATCTGCTGCGAGCACTGGCGAACCTGGTGATCCTCCTGTTGCCCGGCCAAGAGGGGATCGAGGCCCACTTCATCACGCTGGAGCGCGGCCACTACACCGTCCGGCACCGGCCAGGACGTGACGACGACTTCTTCGCCGAGATCTACGAGCGCCTCCACCCGCTGGCGTCCTCGCGTCTGGTGATCAACAACATCTTCCGCACCGACCTCGAGCCGGAGCTGTGGAACGGCGACGAGATCACCGAGCAGATCTCTCGCGCCGGCAAGCGGTTGGACGCCATGAACCTCCTGCCGGCGCCGTTCCCCGTCCACGAGATCTTGACCGAGCGGGAACTGCGACACGTGAAGCGGCTCTACGGCCTCGGGGGACTGAGCTACGGGAACCTGAGCGCGCGCAAGGATCGCAATCGCTTCTGGATGAGCGCCAGCGGCGTCAACAAGGCGAAGCTGGAGGTGATCGGCCAGGACATCCTCCTCGTGTCCGGGTTCGACCCCGCCATCCCTGCGATCATCCTGAGCGTGCCGCCCCACGTGCAGCCACGGCGCGTCTCGGTCGACGCGATCGAGCACTGGATGATCTACCAGCAGCACCCCGAGATCGGCGCGATCGTCCATGTCCACGCCTGGATGGAGGGGATCCGCTCGACCGAGATCAACTACCCGTGCGGGACGATCGAGCTCGCGCAGGCGGTCTCCCGCCTGCTGGCCCAGGAGCCCGACCCCTCGCGCGCCGTCATCGGGCTCAAGAACCACGGCGTGACGATTACCGGCCGGAGCATGGACGAGATCTTCGAGCGGATCGAAGGGAAGATCATCCCTCAGGTGCCGATGTCCTGACTTCGGCCCGACCGCGCAATCCGCCCCGTTCGCCCGCGCAGTAACTGAGCCGGTGCGGGGTGCGCCCGCAAGGCAGCGCACCCCGCGTCGCGACCGACCACCTCGGCCTCGGCGCTCACCCAGGCCGGGCTGCTCTCCGACGCCTCGCCCCGCGACGCTGGCAGGACTGCCACGCTTCCTCCTACGCGCCGGGAGGCCTCGCCGCGCGCAGGATCGCTGCCTGGAACTCGGCCCCCGGCATGCCGGAGGCGAGGGTCTCTTCTAGGGCTCGCTCCACGTCGTAGGCGACGCGGCGAAACTCCACCGCCCAGCCGTCCTCGCCGAGCGTGAAGACAGCATAGGCGGCGCGCCGATCGCCGTCGAACGGCAGCCCGACGCTGCCGACCGCGGCCAGCAGCCGGCCATCGACCCGCCGCTGGTACTGCACATGAATATGGCCGTAGGCGAGCGCCTGCCCGCCGGCCTGATCCAGCATCCGGCGAGCCAGCTCCTCGGGAGCGCCTTCCCGTACGGTATCGTGCGCATTCCACGGCGTCGCATGCGCCACCGTGAGCGCCCGGCCTGCCGGCGACGGGATCACCCAAGCCAGCGGCAAGCTGACCAGGTACTCGATCTGCTCAGCCGCGAGGCGCTCGACCGTCCAGCGGTACCGCTGGAGCATCGGCTCGGACGCTGTGTGGCGCTGCGACTCGTGCGCCACCCTGGCCGGTATCCGGCCTCCGGTGGCGAGCTCGACGATGAACTCGTCGGTGTTGCCTCGCACCGCCGGGAAGCCGCGCTCGCGGATACGGTCGATGCACTCGGCTGGGCGCGGGCCGCCGAACGCGAGGTCGCCGCCGATCACGACCGCATCGTACGGCCCAGTCGCGTCGAGCTCGGCGAGCACGGCGTCCAGCGCGAGCAGATTGCCGTGCATGTCGGAGATTACCGCGACCCGCATCTTGCCCTCCTTCCAGGCCTAGCGCATGATACCCGACGCTCCCCGCGCAGTTTGCTAGGATCAAGACAGAACAATCGATGCGCTGCGCGCCCCGACGATACCAGACACGGGCGCGGCCGTTTGTCCCGTTGAATCCCACCGGCGAGCAGGATGCGGTGCCCCGACGCGCGAACGAGCGGTAGAGAGGTGCAGTCTGTGGCAGAGGTGCTCCGGAATCGAGCGATCAGCGCCGAGCAGTTCCCGGCGGAAGGCCGGCAGCGCGTCGTCATCGAGCGCCTCAGCCCGGAGATCGACTGTGGACTGTTCGCGATCAAGCGCACCATCAGCGAGCCGGTGGTCGTCGAGGCCGACATCTTCGCCGATGGTCACGACGCAGTCTCGGCTGTCCTGCGCTTTCGCCACCTGCGCCAGCCGGACTGGGACGAAGCGCCGATGACGCTGGTCGAGAACGACCGCTGGCGCGGGACGTTCACGGTCATGGAGCTGGGCACCTACGAGTACACGGTGCTGGCCTGGGTCGACCGGTACCAGACCTGGGCGCGCGACCTGCGCAAGCGACTGCAAGCCGAGCAGGACGTCTCGGTCGACCTGCTGATCGGGGCCGAGCTGATCGAAGCAGCCGCGGCGCGCGCCGGGGAGGCCGATGGCGAGCTGCTGCGCTCCTACGCGGCGCGGCTCCGCGAAGGGCAAGAGCATGCCGAGCTCGCGCTGGAGCCGGAGCTCGCCGAGCTGATGGCCCGGTACGATGACCGCCCGTTCGCCAGCCAGTACCAGCGCACGCTGCGGGTCACCGTCGACCGCGAGCGCGCGCGCTTCAGCACCTGGTACGAGATGTTCCCGCGGTCGTGCGCGCCGGAGCCCGGCCGTCACGGCACCTTTCGCGACTGTGAAGCCCGGCTGCCCTACATCGCCGGCATGGGGTTCGATGTGCTCTACCTCCCGCCGATCCACCCGATCGGCCGCACCAATCGCAAGGGACGGAACAACACCCTCGTCGCGGGTCCAGACGATCCGGGCAGCCCCTGGGCGATCGGAGCGGGGGACGGCGGGCACGACGCGATCAATCCCGCGCTCGGCACGCTGGACGATTTTCGCCGCTTCGTCGAGCGAGCCCAGCAGCTCGGCATCGAAGTCGCGCTCGACCTCGCCTTCCAGTGCTCTCCAGACCATCCGTACGTGCGGCAGCACCCGGAGTGGTTCCGCCGGCGTCCCGACGGGACAGTCCAGTACGCGGAGAACCCGCCCAAGAAGTACCAGGACATCTACCCGTTCGACTTCGAGACCGAGCACTGGCGCGAGCTGTGGGACGAGCTGAAGCGGGTCGTGCTCTTCTGGGTTCAGCAAGGGATACGCATCTTCCGGGTGGATAACCCGCACACCAAACCCTTCCGCTTCTGGGAGTGGCTGATCGCCGAGATCAAGCGCGACTTTCCGGAGACGATCTTCCTCTCCGAGGCGTTCACCCGCCCGAAGGTCATGTACCATCTGGCCAAGCTCGGCTTCACCCAGTCGTACACCTACTTCGCCTGGCGCAACACCAAGTGGGAACTCGAACAGTACTTCACCGAGCTCACCCAGACCGAAGTACGCGAGTACTTCCGCCCGAACCTCTGGCCCAACACGCCTGACATCCTCACCGAGTACCTCCAGCACGGGGGGCGGCCGTCCTTCATCGCCCGGCTGGTGCTCGCCGCCACGCTCGGCGCCAGCTACGGGATCTACGGGCCGGCCTTCGAGCTGTGCGAGCACGTGCCGCTCGCGCCGGGCAGCGAGGAGTACCTGAACTCGGAGAAGTACGAGATCCGCTACTGGGATCTGGAGGCGCCTCACAGCCTGGCGCCGCTGATCGCCCGCGTCAACCGCATCCGTCGAGAGAACCCGGCCCTGCAGCGCGACTGGAACCTGCGCTTTCACCCGGTCGATAACCCCGAGCTCATCGCGTACACCAAGACCACGGACGATCTGAGCAACGTGATCCTGACAGTGGTCAACTTGGATCCGTACCACACCCAGTCCGGCTGGGTGACGCTGCCGCTGGAGGATCTGAACGTCGATCCGCTCCACCCCTACCAGGTGCACGACCTGCTGAGCGACAGCCGCTACCTCTGGCACGGCTCGACAAATTACGTCGAGCTCAACCCGCAGATCCTACCGGCGCACATCTTCCGCCTGCGCCGGCGTGTGCGGACTGAACACGACTTCGAGTACTACCTCTGAGCCGAGGAGGGACACGACGACCGATGACGATGGCCCACCGGATGATCAGCACAGAACCCGTATTGGCGGACGATCCACTCTGGTACAAGGATGCAATCATCTACGAGCTCCACGTCCGCGCGTTCTTCGACAGTAACGGGGACGGGATCGGCGACTTCCCCGGCCTCACCGCCAAGCTCGACTACCTCGAGGATCTCGGGATCACCGCTGTCTGGCTGCTACCGTTCTACCCATCACCGCTCCGGGACGACGGGTACGACATCGCGGACTACACCAGCGTCCATCCCGCCTACGGCTCCGTCCGCGACGTGCGCCAGTTCATCCGCGAGGCACACCGCCGCGGGATCCGGGTGATCAACGAGCTGGTGCTGAACCACACCTCCGACCAGCATCCCTGGTTCCAACGGGCGCGACGGGCTGCTCCCGGAAGCGTCCATCGCAACTACTACGTCTGGAGCGACACCCCCGACCGTTACCAGCAGGCCCGGATCATCTTCAAGGACTTCGAGACCTCCAACTGGGCCTGGGATCCGATCGCCCAGGCCTACTACTGGCATCGCTTCTACTCGCACCAGCCCGATCTCAACTACGACAACCCCCGGGTCCGCCGCGCTATCTTCCGGGTGGTCGATTTCTGGCTAGAGATGGGCATCGACGGGATGCGGCTGGACGCTGTGCCCTACCTCTACGAGCGCGAGGGCACCAACTGCGAGAACCTGCCGGAGACGCACGCCTTCCTCAAGGAGCTGCGCCGCCACATCGATTCCCGCTTCGCGAACCGCATGCTCCTGGCGGAGGCGAACCAGTGGCCAGAGGACGCCGTGGCCTACTTCGGCGAGGGCGATGAGTGTCACATGGCCTTCCACTTCCCGCTCATGCCCAGGCTCTTCATGGCCATCCGCATGGAGGATCGCTTCCCGATCATCGATATCCTCAGCCAGACGCCACCGATCCCCGACAACGCCCAGTGGGCCCTCTTCCTACGCAACCACGACGAGCTGACGCTCGAGATGGTCACCGACGAAGAGCGAGACTACATGTACCGGGTCTACGCGCGGGATCCGGTGGCCCGCATCAACCTCGGCATTCGGCGCCGCCTGGCACCCCTGCTCGGGAACAACCGTCGCCGGATCGAGCTAATGAACGGACTGCTCTTCTCGTTGCCCGGCACGCCGGTCATCTACTACGGCGACGAGATCGGCATGGGTGACAATATCTATCTGGGTGATCGCAACGGCGTGCGAACCCCGATGCAGTGGAGCAGCGACCGCAACGCCGGCTTCTCCGCGGCCAGCCGCCAGCGCCTCTACCTGCCGGTCATCGTCGAGGCCGAGTACCACTACGAGGCAGTCAACGTCGAGGCGCAGCAGAACAACCCGCACTCGCTCCTCTGGTGGATGAAGCGCCTGATCGCGCTGCGGAAGCAGTACCGCGCCTTCGGGCGAGGCAGCCTAGAGTTCATCACGCCGGAGAACCGCAAAGTCCTCGCCTACGTCAGGAAGTACGAGAACGAGACGATCCTGGTCGTCGCCAACCTCTCGCGCTTCGTCCAGTGCGCGGAGCTGGATCTGAGCGCCTATCGCGGGCTGGTACCGGTCGAGCTCTTCGGGCGCACCGAGTTCCCGGTGATCACCGACCAGCCATACTTCGTGACCCTCGGCCCGCACAGCTTCTACTGGTTCTCGCTCGAGCCGCAGCGGGTCGGGGAAGAGGCCACGACGATCGAGCTGACCGACCTGGCCCTCGTGCCCGCCTTCCGGCGCGACGGCCAGCTCGACCTCGGCCCGGCACGGCGCGCGCTCGAGTCGCTCCTGCCCACCTATCTCCGTGGCCGCCGGTGGTTCGCTGGCAAGGCCCGCCGGATCAAGGCAGCGCGGATCACCGGGCAGGTGCCGGTTCCCTACGGCCAGCGCAGCGCCGTCGTCCTCTTCATCACCGTCGAGTACACCGAGGGCGATCCTGAGACCTATGTCCTCCCGGTCACCTGGGTCAACGGGGAGCTCGCCGGCCAGATCGTCGAGCGACTCCCCCACTATGTCCTGGCACGGACGGACGGCGGCATCGGCGAGGGGCTCCTCGTCGACGCGCTGGCCGACCCGGCCTTCGGCCTGGCGCTCGTGGAGGCGATCGGTCGGCGGCGACGCTTCGCCGACGGCGCCGGAGCCGTGATCGCGCAGCCGACCCGAGCGTTCCGCTGGCTGGTCAACTCGAGTACCCCCTTGCCTGAGCCAGGCTTGAGCCGGGCTGAGCAGAGCAACAACTCGCTCATCTACGGCGACCGGCTGATCCTGAAGCTCTTCCGCCGGGTAGAGCCGGGGCTCAACCCGGACCTGGAGATCGGCCGCTTCCTGACCGAAAAGGCCAGGTTCGAGCATACCCCTCCAGTCGCCGGTAGCCTGGAGTACCAGTCGGGGCAGGGCGAGCCGATGACGCTCGGGATCCTGCAGGGCTACGTCGTGAACGAGGGCGACGCGTGGCAGTACACGCTCGACACGCTCGGTGGCTACATCGAGCGCGTGCTGGCGAGCCAGATCGATCCGCCCGAGGTCTCGCTCGCCACGCCCGACCTGCTCGCCTGCGCTGCCCAGGAGCCACCACCAGAAGCGTACGAGCTGATCGACACCTACATCGAGTCAGCGCACCTGCTGGGCCGGCGCACCGCCGAGCTGCACGCCGCGCTCGCCAGCGAGCGGCAGGATCCGGCCTTTGTCCCGGAATCCTTCACGCCGCACTACCAGCAATCGGTACGCCAGGCGATGCGCAGCTTCGCCGCGCAGACGCTCCAGACGCTGCGCAAGCAGCTCGCCCGCCTGCCGGAACCGGTGCGAGCGGACGCCGAGCGGGTGCTCGCGCGAGAAGCCTCGATCTACGAGACGTACCGTGGCCTCGCGCAGCGCCAGATCCACGCCAAGCGGATCCGCTGCCACGGCGATTACCATCTGGGGCAGGTGCTCTACACCGGCCGGGACTTCGTGATCATCGACTTCGAGGGGGAGCCGGTTCGCCCGCTGAGCGAGCGCCGGCTCAAGCGCTCGCCGGTGCTGGACGTCGCGGGCATGCTCCGCTCCTTCCACTACGCTGCCTATGCCGCTCTCTTCGACCACCTGCAGCGCGGGCTCGTCCAGAACCCCGCCCAGGTGGAGCCGTGGCTCCGGTACTGGTATGCCTGGGTCGCCTCGCGCTTCCTCCAGGGATACCTCGGGGTGATCGGCAGCGCTGGAGTCTTGCCATCCGATCCGGAAGACCTGCGCCTGCTGCTGGACGCGTACCTGCTGGACAAGGCGATCTACGAGATCGGCTACGAGCTGGGCCATCGCCCCGACTGGCTGGCGATCCCGCTACGCGGCGTCCTGGAGCTGTTACCGGAGCCAGAGCAGGTGAGCGCATGAGATCGACAGGTTTTCGAGAGCTTCGCCGGCTCGCGTTCTCGCACGGCATCCAGATTGCCTATCGCGATATCCGGGGGCAGCGCCAGACCGCGCGACCTGAGGCCCTGATGGCCGTCCTCCGAGCGCTCGGCACTCCGATCGAGCGGCCCGACGACGCCCCTGAGCTGCTCCGGGCGCGGGACGTTGAGCAGTGGAGCCGCCGCTGCGAGCCGGTCGTCGTCGCCTGGGACGATGTCCCAGCGGATCTGCCCTTGCGGCTGCCGTCCGAGCTTGACGCTGGACGACTCGCCGCCGTGATCGCGCTCGAAGACGGGTCGAGCCGGGAGCTGCGCGTGGATCTGGGCCAGCTACCGGTGACCGGCTCGGCATCGGTCGACGGCCGTCGCTACGTCCTCCGCTCGCTCCCGCTGCCCGAGGGGCTCCCCCGGGGGTACCACCGGCTGAGCCTCGGGTTCCCCGACGGTGGGCTCGCTACCGCAACGGTTATCGCTGCGCCGCGCCGGGCCTGGCAGCCCAGCGGCGAGCAAGCACGCCTGTGGGGCACCTTCCTGCCACTGTATGCGCTGACCAGTGATCGAAGTTGGAGCGCCGGCAACTTCAGCGACCTCGCCGACCTGCTCGAGTGGACGAAACGCCTGGGAGGACAGTTCACCGGCACGCTGCCGCTCCTGGCTGCCTATCTGGACGAGCCATTCGAGATCAGCCCCTACGCTCCAGTCAGCCGCCTCTTCTGGAACGAGTTCTACCTGGATGTCACCGCGCTCGCGGAGTTCCAGGCCAGCCGTGCCGCTCGAGACCTGGTGAACTCCCGCGACTTCCAGGACGAACTCCGGCGGCTGCGCCGAGACCGCCTCGTCGACTATCGCCACGGGATGCGCTTGCGCCGGCGCGTGCTGGAGCTCCTGGCTCGCCAGTGCTGGGAGACGCCTGGGCCCCGGCGCGAGGAGCTCGAAACCTGGCGTGCCGCCCACCCAGAAGCCGAGCGATACGCTGCTTTCCGGGCCACGGTCGAGCGTTACCGGGCCGGCTGGTCGGCCTGGCCCGAGCCGCTGCGGAGCGGGCAGCGTACCGATGGCGACCCCGATGTCGCGCGCTACCACCTCTACGTGCAGTGGGCGGCCGAGCAGCAGGTGCGGCAGCTCGCGCAGCGCCACGATCAGGGCGGGCAAGGGCTCTATCTCGATCTACCGGTCGGCGTCCACCCGGATGGCTTCGACACCTGGCGTTTCCGCGATCTCTTCATCCAGAGCGTCAGCGCCGGCGCGCCTCCGGATCCCTTCTTCGACGAGGGTCAGGTGTGGGGGTTCCCGCCGCTGCACCCAGAGCGGCAACGAGAGGACGGTTACGGCTATCTCCGGGCTTGCCTCCAGCACCACCTGTGTCACGCCGGCATGCTCAGGATCGACCACGTGATGGGGCTGCACCGGCTGTACCTCATCCCAGCCGGGAGCAGCGGCCGGGACGGCGTCTACATCCGTTACCCGGCCGAGGAGATGTACGCCGTGCTGGCGCTCGAGTCGCACCGCGGCCGCTGCATCGTTGTCGGCGAGGATCTCGGCACGGCTCCAGACGCGGTGCGCCGGGCCATGGCCCGGCACGGGCTGCTCCGCATGTATGTCCTGCCCTTCGAGCTACGGCCCGGCGGCCAGGCCGCTGCCCCGCCACGCAACGCGCTCGCCTGCCTGGACACGCACGACCTGCCCCCGTTCGCCGCGCTCTGGGGATCCTGGCCAGCTCAGGAGCGGCAGCGGTTGCTGGCCTGGCTCCGGCAGCAAGGCTGTCTCACCGCTGTCGAAGGGGACGAAGCGCTCGCCGCGCTCCACGGCTTCCTCGCCTTCCTCGCCGCCAGCCCAGCTCAGGCACTCGTGGTCAACCTCGAAGACCTGTGGTTGGAGACGGAGCCACAGAACCGGCCCGGTACTGGACTGGAGCAGCCGAACTGGCGTCGCAAGGCACGCTACGCGCTCGAAGATGTCACCAACTCCGCCGCCCTGCAAGCCCTGCTGGCACAGATCGATCGGCTGCGACGACAAGGGGGTGAGGCATGACGACGCAGGCAGAACGTGTCCGCTACGACGTCACGCTCCTCACCGACGACGACCTCTACCTGTTCAACGAGGGATCGTGGCTGCGCGCCTATGAGAAGCTCGGCGCCCATCTGGTACAGAGCGGAGATGAGCGCGGTGTCTACTTCGCCGTCTGGGCACCGAATGCCCGGAGCGTCTCGGTGATCGGCGACTTCAACGGCTGGACGCCGGACCGTCATCCCTTGCAGCCACGAGGAAGCTCCGGCATCTGGGAGGGCTTCGTCCCAGGGCTGGACGTGGGGACGCTCTACAAGTATCACATCCGCTCGCACTACCACGGTTACCAGGTTCAGAAGGCAGACCCGTACGGCTTCTTCCACGAGACGCCACCGCGCACCGCGTCGATCGTCTGGGATCTCGACTACCAGTGGGGCGACCAGGAGTGGATGGCTGCCCGGCGCGCGCGTAACGCGTTCGACGCACCGATCAGCATCTACGAAGTGCACCTGGGCTCATGGATGCGGGTGCCGGAGGAGGGCAATCGCTGGCTGACCTACCGGGAGCTGGCTCCCCGGCTCGCCGAGCACGTCACGCGCCTCGGCTTCACCCACGTCGAGTTCCTCCCGGTGATGGAGCATCCCTTCTACGGCTCCTGGGGCTACCAGATCACCGGCTACTTCGCGCCGACCAGCCGCTACGGCACGCCACAGGACTTCATGTACCTGATCGACTACCTCCACCAGCACGGGATCGGGGTCATCCTCGACTGGGTTCCCTCGCACTTCCCGAACGACGAGCATGGCCTCATTTACTTCGACGGCACGCACCTGTACGAGCATGCCGATCCCCGCAAGGGCTTCCACCCGGACTGGCGCAGCGCCATCTTCAACTACGGCCGCAACGAGGTACGCACGTTCCTGCTCTCCAGCGCCCTGTTCTGGCTCGATCGCTACCACGCCGACGGCCTGAGGGTGGACGCGGTGGCCTCGATGCTGTACCTCGACTACTCGCGCGGCCCAGGAGAGTGGATCCCCAACGAGTACGGCGGGCGAGAGAACCTCGAGGCGATCGCCTTCCTTCGGCGGCTGAACGAGGAAGTCTATCGTCACTACCCTGATGTCCACACCATCGCCGAGGAGTCGACCGCATGGCCGATGGTGTCCCGTCCCACCTACGTCGGTGGCCTGGGGTTCGGGATGAAGTGGGACATGGGCTGGATGCACGACACGCTCTTCTACATGTCCCGCGACCCGATCTATCGCAAATACCACCACGGGCAGCTTACGTTTCGCATGATCTACGCCTTCAACGAGAACTTCGTGCTGCCGCTCTCGCACGACGAGGTGGTGCACGGCAAGGGCTCGCTCCTGGCCAAGATGCCGGGCGACGACTGGCAGAAGTTCGCGAACCTGCGCGTGCTCTACGGCTACCAGTACACCCAGCCAGGCAAGAAGCTCCTGTTCATGGGTGCCGAGATCGGCCAGTGGCGGGAGTGGAACCACGAGAGCAGCCTCGACTGGCATCTCCTCGCCTACGAGCCCCACCAGGGCATCGAGCGCTGGCTCGAAGACCTGAACCGCCTGGTGCGGGAAGAGCCGGCGCTGCACGAGCTCGACTTCCACCCCGACGGCTTCCAGTGGATCGATTGCAACGACGCCGAGAACAGCGTGTTGAGTTACCTGCGGCTGGCGAAGACGCCGGGCCAGGAACTCCTCGTCTGCTGCAATTTCACGCCGGTGCCGCGCCAGAACTACCGCGTCGGCGCGCCGCGGGAAGGGTTCTGGCGGGAGATCCTCAACAGCGATGCCGGGGAGTACGGTGGCTCTGGCTGGGGCAACCTGGGTGGCGTCGAGGCGGTGCCGATCCCCTGGCACGGCCGGCCGTACTCGTTGAACCTAACCCTGCCGCCGCTCGCCATCATCGTGCTCAAGCCGGCAGGCTGAACCTTCTCCCGGCTGCGCCGGGCTCGCGACCGGTAGGCGCGGCCAGACGCTGCCAGGGGGACGAAGGGAGCGATCACGATGGTCGACCTCACGCTCGGCGCGGTGTACCTGGGCGAGCGGCGTGCCCGCTTCACCGTGTGGGCCCCGAAGGTCGAGCGGCTCGATCTGCACCTGCTGACGCCGCGCGAGCGGCTCGTCCCGATGGAGCGCGGGGAGCGCGGGTACTGGAGCGTCGTCGCAACGGATGTGGAGCCCGGAACGCGGTACTGGTACCGGCTGGAGGGGGAGCGCGATCTGCCCGACCCCGCGTCACGCTGGCAGCCGCTCGGCGTGCACGGCCCATCGGCGCTGGTCGACCCGACGGGATTTGCCTGGACTGACCGCGAGTGGCGTGGACGACCGCAAGACGCGCTGATCTTCTACGAGCTGCACGTCGGCGCCTTCACCCCGGAAGGGACGTTCGACGCCGTCGTCCCTCACCTGCCCGAGCTGGCTGAACTGGGGATCACGGCGATCGAGCTGATGCCGGTGAGCCAGTTCCCCGGCGAGCGCAACTGGGGCTACGACGCCGTCTATCCGTTCGCCGTCCAGCACTCGTACGGCGGGCCCGACGGCCTGCGCCGGCTGGTCGATGCCTGTCACCGGCAGGGGATCACGGTCTTCCTGGACGTGATCTACAACCACCTCGGCCCGGAGGGCAACTACTTGGGCGAGTACGGCTTCTACTTCACCGAGCGCTACCGCACTCCCTGGGGACCAGCCATCAACTTCGACGGGCCAGCGAGCGACGAGGTGCGCCGCTACGTGATCGAGAACGCGCTGATGTGGCTCCGCGAGTACCACATCGACGGCTTCCGGCTGGACGCCGTGCACGCCATCCTCGACCAGCGGCCGCTCCATATCCTCGAGGAGCTCTCCCAGGCCATCCACCGCGAGGCCGAGCGCCAGGGCCGCTTGATCCACGTCATCGCCGAGAGCGACGCCAATGATCCCCGGCTGATCGCTCACCCTGCCGCTGGCGGCTACGGGCTAGACGGCGTCTGGAGCGACGACTTCCACCACAGCCTGCACTCGCTCCTGACCGGCGAGCGACAGGGCTACTACCAGGACTACGGTTCCCTCGATCACCTGGCCCGGGCGCTTCGCTCCGGCTTCACCTACACCGGTCAGTATTCGCCCCATCGCCGCCGGAGCCACGGCCGGCCAGCCCCGCTGGCTCACCCCCGGCAGTTCGTGGTGTGCGCGCAGAACCACGACCAGGTGGGCAACCGGGCAGCCGGAGAGCGGTTGAGCCAGCTCGTCTCGCTCGCCCAGCTCAAGCTGGCCGCCGCCACCGTCATCCTCTCGCCGTACCTGCCCCTGCTCTTCATGGGCGAGGAGTACGGCGAGACCGCGCCGTTCCAGTACTTCACCAGCCACAGCGATCCAGACCTAGCCCGCGCGGTGCGCGAGGGACGCCGCAGAGAGTTCGCCGCCTTCGCCTGGGGCGACGAGGTGCCCGACCCGCAGGATCCGGCCACGTTCGAGCGCTCGAAGCTCCAGCGCGCGCTCCGTGAGCAGCGCCAGCATGCCGCGCTGCAGGCGTACTACCGGGAGTTGCTCCGCCTGCGGAGAAGCATTCCGGCACTAGCGACGCTGGATCGCGAGGGGATCGACGTGCAGGTTCGCGAGGAACACCGGTCGATCATCGTGCACCGGCAGGCGGGGAACAGCCGGGCATGCCTGATCCTGTGTTTCGCCGCGCAGGCCCAGAGTATCCCGCTCAGCCTAGAACCGGGGGTGTGGAGCGTCCGGCTCGACTCCGAAGCCGAGCGCTGGAACGGCCAGGGCAGCAGGCTCGGTGATCAGCTCGCGGTGAATAGTATGGTAAACTTGGGCGCTCAACCCTGGTCAGCCATCCTCCTGGAGCACGAAGACGACTCGTGAGGAAGAGCCGCTCTGACCTCATCGAGGCCGGACGGCCACGTGAATCGACGAGACGGAGAGACCACCGCTGATTGCCGCGAGACGAGGTTTGGAGTTTGCATGAAGCATATTTGTATCCACGGTCACTTCTACCAGCCACCGCGCGAGAATCCCTGGCTCGAAGTCGTTGAACTCCAGGACTCGGCATACCCCTACCACGACTGGAACGCGCGGATTACGGCGGAGTGCTACGGGCCGAACGCCTGGTCGCGCATCCTCAACAGCGAGGGGCGGATCGTCAAGATCGTCGACAACTACGCCCGGATCAGCTTCAACTTCGGCCCTACGCTCCTTTCCTGGATGGCGGAGCAGGAGCCGGCGGTCTACCAGGCTATCCTGGCGGCTGACCGCGAGAGCCAGGTGCGGTTCGGCGGCCACGGCTCGGCGATGGCGCAGGCATACAACCACATCATCATGCCGCTCGCCAACACGCGGGACAAGCGTACCCAGGTGATCTGGGGCATCCGCGACTTCGAAGCGCGCTTCGGCCGCGCGCCGGTCGGCATGTGGCTGCCTGAGACCGCCGTCGACCTCGAGACGCTCGACATCCTCGCCGAGAACGGGATCGCCTTCACCGTCCTCGCGCCGCACCAGGCGAAGCGGGTAAAGCCGCGCGAGGGCGGCGACTGGCAGGACGTCTCCGATGGCCGGGTGGATCCGACCCGGCCCTACCTGGTCAGACTGCCGTCCGGCCGATCGATCGTGGTCTTCTTCTACAACGGGCCGATCTCGCGGGAGATCGCCTTCGGTGACCTGCTCAACAGCGGCGAGCGCTTCGCCCAGCGCCTGCTCGCGGCGGCCTGGGACGCGAAGGGAGAGCCGCTCGTCCACGTGGCGACCGACGGGGAGACGTATGGCCACCATCACCGCTTCGGGGACATGGCGCTCGCCTTCGCGCTGGAGCAGATCGAGTCCAGCGCCGACGTCGCGCTGACCAACTACGCAGCCTACCTGGCGCAACATCCTCCGGTGTGGGAGGCCGAGATCCAGGAGTTCACGTCCTGGAGCTGCGCCCACGGCGTCGAGCGCTGGCGCAGCAACTGCGGGTGCAATACCGGCATGCACCCCGGATGGACGCAAGAGTGGCGCGCCCCGCTGCGCGAGGCCCTCGACTGGCTGCTCGACACGCTGGCCCCCATCTACGAGCGCATGGGCAGCGAGCTCTTCACCGACCCCTGGGCAGCCAGGGACGACTACATCAGCGTCGTCCTCGACCGCGCTGAGGACAACGTCACCCGCTTCCTGGAGCGCTGGCAGCGCCGCGCGCTCGAGCCGGACGAGCGGGTGACGGCGCTCAAGCTCCTCGAGCTCCAGCGGCACGCCATGCTGATGTACACGAGCTGCGGCTGGTTCTTCGACGAGATCTCCGGCATCGAGACCGTGCAGGTACTCCAGTACGCCGGGCGCGTGATCCAGCTTGCCGATGAACTCTTCGGGGATCGGTTCGAGGAGCAGTTCCTGGCGCTCCTGGAGAGGGCACCGAGCAACATCCCCGAGATCGGCAACGGGCGCGTCGCCTATGAGCGGTTCGTGCTCCCGGCACGCGTCGATCTCCCCAAAGTCGCGGCGCACTACGCGGTCAGCGCTCTCTTCGAGGGATATCCCGAGTCCGTCTCGGTCGCCTGCTATCAAGTGGATCGTCTCGCGCTCGATGTCCAGGAGGCAGGCCGGGCACGCCTGTTGACCGGACAGATCCAGGTGCGATCGCTGATTACCGAGGAATCCGGCGTCTTCAACGTCGCCGCGCTCCACCTCGGCGACCACAACGTGATCAGCGGGGTGCGCGGCGACCACGACGAGCGGGCATACCGGGAGCTGGTGAACGCGCTCACCGAGAGCTTCGCCCGGGCTGATATCCCGGAGACGCTCCGAGCGCTCGACGAGCATTTCCGGCCGGCCACCTACTCGCTCCGGACGCTCTTCCGCGACGAGCAGCGGAAGATCCTGGATCTGATCCTCGCCTCGACGCTGCAAGAGGCTGAGGGGATGTATCGTCACCTGTACGAGGACAGCCAGCCGCTCATGCGCTTCCTCGCCGACCTCGGCGCGCCGATCCCGCCGGCGTTCCAGACAGCGGCCGGCTTCACCGTCAACGCCGATCTGCGCCGGGAGATCGAGTCTCCACAGCCCGACTTCGAGCGGATCGATCGGCTCTTCAGCGAGGCCGAGACCTGGCGCCTGGATCTGGACCAGCACGGGCTCGCCTACGCCCTGCAGCGAGCGCTCGAGCGCGCCGCCGAGCGCTGGCGCCTAAGCCCGGAGGATCGCGAGCTCCTGGGCCTCTTGACCGGCCTGTCATCGGTCGCCCCACGCCTGAAGGAGCCGGTCAACACCTGGCTCGTCCAGAACATCGTCTACGAGGTCTTGCACACGGTCTACCCGGAGATGAGCTGGCGCAGCGAGCGAGGCGACGACGCGGCGCTGGAGTGGATCCAGGCATTCAGGCAGCTCTGCGACGCGCTGTGGATCGCGGTCGAGTGAGGTGCCCGTGCGTGTCCCGACAGCGACCTACCGGCTCCAGCTCGGCCCGGAGATGAGCTTCGACCGGGCATGTGCGATCGTGCCCTATCTCGCCGCGCTCGGCGTCTCCGACCTCTACCTCTCGCCGATCTTCCAGGCCCGCAGCGGGAGCACCCACGGCTACGACGTGACCGATCCGACCCAGATCAGCGCGCACCTCGGCGGGCCCGAAGGGTTCGCCCGCCTGAGCTCGGCGCTCCGCGAGCACGGCTTGGGACTGCTGCTCGATATCGTGCCCAACCACCAGGCAGCCCACGAGGAGAACCCGCGCTGGCGGGCCGTGCTGCAAGCCGGCCGGCACTCGCCGGCTGCTCGTTTCTTCGACATCGACTGGAACCCGCCGTGGCCAGGTCTGGAGGAACAGCTCCTGCTACCGGTGCTTGGTCGGCGCTACGCCGAGGCCCTTCGCGTTGGCGAGTTGCGGCTGCACTGGGACGACGACGGCTTCGCTCTTCACTACTACGACCGACGCTTCCCACTGAACCGGCAGGGCTGGCAAGCGGTGCTGGACGCGGTCATCGAGGAACTGCCGCAACATATCGACGCAGCACTGCACCGTGCCATCGAGCGGATCGCCAGGCAGGTCGAGACGGAGGCTCTCACACTGGACGCGGCCGCCCACCAGCTTCGCGCGCTGCTGGGCGTCTTCCCCGAGCTCGAACAGGGGATCTCCCGAGCGGTCGAGCGCTTCGATCCAGGATCCGGTGAGGAAGCCGCGCAGCGCCTCGACCGGCTCATCGCAATCCAGCACTACCGGCCAGCGTTCTGGCGCAGCGCCATCGGCCAGCTCAACTACCGTCGCTTCTTCGATATCTCCGACCTCGCTGGAGTGCGCGTGGAAGATCCGCTCGTCTTCGACGCCACCCACCGCCTGATCGTTGAGCTGGTTCGCTCCGGACAGGTCACCGGCCTCAGGGTCGACCATATCGACGGGCTCGCGGATCCGGGCGCGTACCTGGAGATGCTCCAGCGACGCGCCTGGCACGCCCCGGACGCCCAGCCAGCCCCTGGCGGGCTATCCGGCTACGTCGTGGTGGAGAAGATCCTGACCGGCGACGAGGCGCTCCCCGAGGAGTGGCCTGTGGCTGGCACGACCGGGTACGAGTTCGCGCGGCAGGTGACGCGGCTTTTCCTCCATCCAGAAGGGAGCGCCCGGCTCTATGCGGCCAACACCGCGCTGTCGGTCGCCTGGAGCGCATGGGCCGAGGTGGAGCGGCGCACCGGGACAACAGAGCTCTCGCCCGGCCAACCACCGGGCAGCGTGACCGTCCGCGCGGTCACCGGGCACCAGACGAGCGAGGTGCCGACCTTTGCGGAAGTCGCCGACCAGGCCCGGCGGCAGGTTCTGCGCGAGCTCTTCGGCGCCGAGCTCGACCTGCTCGCGAGCCGCCTGGCGAGACTGGCCCAGCGGTACCCGGAGGGACGAGACCTGACCGCGGGTGAGCTATGCCGGGCATTGTTCGAGGTCACCGCGACGCTTCCGGTCTACCGCACCTACCGCAGCGAGCGGCCTCTACGGCCGGCTGACCGGGCAAGCATCGAGCACGCGCTGGCGGAGGCCAGGCAACGCTGGCCGGAAGGAGAGCCGGCCCTCGCTTTCCTGGAGACGGTGCTGCTCGCCCGGGAGTGGGCCGGCGAGGAATGGCTCGGCTTCGTCCGCCGCTGGCAACAGCTCACCGGAGCGGCGATGGCGAAGGGGGTCGAAGACACCGCACTCTACCGTGATGCCCGCCTGCTCGCCCTGAACGAGGTCGGAGCAGAGCCGGATGACGGGCCGCTGGCGCCGCAGGATTTCCACCGCTGGTGCGGCTCGCGGCTGGAGCGGTGGCCGCAGAGCTTGAACGCGACCTCGACCCACGACACCAAGCGCAGCGAGGATGCGCGCGCCCGGCTCTGCGTCCTCGCCGATCTACCGGACGCCTGGCAGGCAGCGGTCGGCCGCTGGCGTGACGCTGCCGCGCCCTTCCGCGCGATGGTCGATGGCGAACCGGCTCCGGAACCGGCGATGGAGCTGCTCTGCTACCAGTCGCTCCTGGCTGCCTGGCCGCTCGACCCGGCCGAGCAGGACGGCTTCTCGCCGAGACTCCAAGAGTACCTGGTCAAAGCAGCGCGAGAAGCGAAGCTGCGCACGAGCTGGCTGGATCCGAACGAGCCCTACGAGCGCGCGCTGGCGCGCTTCGTCGAGGCCCTCCTGACCGACCGGCAAGCGGAGCCCTTCTGCCGAGACTTTCACTGCTTCTGGAGGCCGGTCGCCTTCCACGGCGCGCTGACCAGCCTGGCACAGACAGCGATCAAGCTGACCGCGCCAGGTGTGCCCGACCTCTACCAGGGATGCGAGCTGTGGTGCTTCTCGCTCGTCGACCCCGACAACCGCCGGCCGGTCGACTTTGCCCGCCGCGAGGCTGCGCTCCGCCAGTTGCACGCCCGCGGCGACCACCCCGTGCTGGCGAGCGAGCTACTCGAGACCTGGGAAGACGGCCGGATCAAACTCCACCTCACCACCCGGCTGCTCTCCCTGCGGCGAGACGATCCCGAGCTGTTCGGATCCGGGAGCTATCTCCCACTGGCCAGCGAAGGGTCGCGCGCGGAGTCCGTGGTCGCGTTCGTTCGCCAGCGGGGCAAGAGGTGGAGCTTGACCGCGGTGCCGCGCTTCACCGCTCGGCTGGTCGAGTGGGAGGATGGGCTGCCGGCCCGGCGCTACCCGCTCGGGCAACCCATCTGGCAGGACACGGCGCTCGTCTTGCCGAGCGGAGCCCCACGCCGCTGGCAGTGCCGCTTGACCGGAGAACGCGTCGAGGCGACGGGGGAAGAGCCGCCGCGGCTGCCGCTGGCACAGGTCTTCGCGCGCTGGCCCGTCGCGGTGCTGCTTGCGGAGGAGTAGACCGCGCGAGGACGAGCGTCCTCCTTGCCCCGGAACGCACAGCGAGAATGCCTGGAGCAGGGCCTGGCCGGCGGTCGGGGCGAGCAGCCGACCGTTCGCACCTCACCCGCCCAGCGGGCGAGGCAGCCGTGGAGCGCGCGACCCGCAGTCACGCCGGTGGGCCGGTGAGCAACTCGCGCAGCTCGGCCTCGCGCTGCTGCTTCGTGACGACAATCAGCTCGTCGCCTGGCTCGATCACCGTCTGGCCGGTTGGAATGATCAGCTCGCCATGTCGCAGAATGGCGGTGATGATCACCTCGGGCGGTAGCTCGATTTGCCAGATCGGCTGATGGATTACCGGCGAGTCCTGGGAGACCTTGGCCTCGACGATGGCCAGATCGGCGTGGCGCAGCGCCATGAGATGGACGAACGGGCGCTCCGGTATCTGCTGCTCGATGATGCTCAGGATCACGTTGGTCTGGCTGACCGTCACGTCGATGCCGAGCTTGCGGAAGAGTTCCTCGTTCTTCGGGTTATTCACGCGGGCGATCGTCCGGCGGACTCCGAAGCGCTCGCGGGCCATCTGGCAGATGACGAGGTTGTCCTCGTCGTCGCCGGTGACTGCGATCACGACATCGGCCCGCCCGGCACCGGCCGCGGCGAGCGTCGCCACCTCCGCTCCGTCGCCTTGCATCACGATGGCGCCGAACCGGTCGCGGTAGACCTGCACCTTCGCCGGGTTCTTCTCGATGAGGAAGACCTCGTACCCCTCGTTGACCAGCGTCTTCGTGAGGTAGTAGCCGACTTTCCCGCCGCCAACGACGATGATGTACATGACAGCGCTCCCGTCGCGCGTATTGCCGTCGCTTGTCTGCCGCCCGTCAGCCGGAGACGCGAGCCGGGCGATGCTGGCGCACCTGCTCCTCGATCATATCGGCAACCGTTCTGGTCGGGCAGATCACCGTAAGTCCCAACCCGCGGTAGACCTCGGCGCGCTCCGGATCGTAGATCCGCAGGATGACTTTCGGCACCTGGTAGATCGCTTGGGCGATCTGGGCCGCCATGATGTTCGTGTTGTCATCCTCGGTCACGGCCACGAAGACGTCAGCCGATTCGATCCCTGCCGATCGGAGGACGTCTTCATCGATCCCGGTTCCGAGGACGAGCTGGCCGGGAAAGTGGTCAGGCAGGCGACGGAACGCTTCTTGCCGCTGATCGACTATCGAGACGCGGTGTCCCTCGGCCACGAACTCGATCGCCAGTCGACTACCGACTCGACCGCAACCCACGATGAGGATTCTCATGTTCTCGTCTCGCTCTCGCTCGCCACCCGGATGACGACGACATCGCACGGCGCATTATCGAGGATATAGGGGAGCGTCTCACCCTGGGTCAGCACGCCGAGGTGCCATCGGCTCGTGGTCGCCATAATGATGGCATCCGCCGCGCGCTCGATCGCCTCGTCCACGATCGCAGCCGCCGCCACGCGAGCTTGCAGCAACTCGGTCGTGATCCGTTTCCAGCGGCCGCGAGCCACCTTCTGCGCATAGCTCGCAGCGGCTTCCAGGACGCTGGTGCCCTGCTCGATCTGATCCGGCAGCTCGCTGTCGAGGGCGTATCGCTGGGGCACTTCGACGACGTAGACCAGGGTGAGCCAGGTCTCTCCGGAGCTACAGATCGCCGCAGCCAGGTCGATCGCTCGGCGGTCACCGGCCAGTCCACTCACCGGTACGAGAATGCGGCGATACACGCCTGTCCGCTCCTACCTTCCTATCCGGCGGATTGTCCTACCAATCACGGCTCGCTCGAACTCCTCGCGCAAGTATTCACTCCTGCGACGGGGGACGTTATACCCCGAGCGCGAGCCGGCGGATCAGTGGCTCCGGAAGGCCGGCAGCGCGCATGTCCTCCTGTACCTGTTCGACCGCGTACTGTGCGCGGTGGAAGGTCACGACCCCCATCTCAGGGTCGAAGATCGCGTATGCGGCGCGCGGGTCGCCGTCACGGGGCTGGCCGACCGCTCCGGGGTTGATCATGTAGCGGTCGTCGCTGAGCAGAATTCGATCCCCATGACGTGGCGCATAGGGCGGCAAGCCGCGGAGCGCCTCCCGCTCGCGGATCACGAACGGCACGTGCGTGTGGCCGAAGAAACAGATCGAGGTGTCGAAGTAGTTGAAATTCACCGCCGCGAGATGCGCGTTATAGACGTACTCCCACACCGGATTCCGCGGGCTCCCGTGCACGATAGTGGACGCTCCCGAGATCACGCGATTCGGTAGCCCCTCGAGATAGGACAGATGCTCGCGCCCGAGCTGGGCAATCGTCCAGCGCAGCGCGTACTGGGCGATCGGATTGAACCCCTCGAGGGCCGCCCGACCCAGGCAGGCCCAATCATGGTTGCCGACCACACTAACCTCGGTCGCGATATTCTGCACGCGCTCCACACATTCGCGCGGGCGTGGCCCATACCCGACGATATCGCCCAAGCACCAGACATCGTCCACCGTGCCGGCAGCGGCGAGAACCGATTCCAGGGCTACCAGATTCGCGTGAATATCCGCGATGATCAGGATGCGCACAAGTGGTCTCCAAACATGTCATCGAAGTCTAGCGCACCATCGCCAGCGACTCGAGATGGTCGACTGATGCCGTCGCATCGACCCGAAGCGAACCAGCGCTGATGGCGATCCTGTTGCCTGTTACGCGATGCCTCTCGATCATGGCGGGTAGTATAGCCGAGGCAGCGCAGGCACGAGCAGGAAACACGTCCCAACGATCCGGCGGGCGCTTCGGTGCCAGGCTGGCAAATTCTGTCATGGCGAAGCATGATAGGTACGACCGGCACCGGAGAGGACGAGCTCTCGAGGTCGTGGCCACAGTGCCGGCGGAGCACATTGCAGGAAGGGAGGGTGCCGATGGTACAGGACGGGCAGGACTGGAGGTCGATGGGTCTGGTAGCAGGAGGCGCGCTCGGGCTCGGGCTACTCGCGCTGCGCGCCAGGCGTCGCCCGAAGACGCTGCGCCAGCGGCTGGCCGAGGAGATCGATGTGCGTTCGGCACTCGAATCGTTGCGCCAGGCGATGGGTGACGTCCGGGAATACCTGCCGGAAGACGGGCGAGTGGTGCGGCAGGTCATGGAGCACCGGCTCAAGCCGCTGGCCGCCGTCACGAGGCGAGAGCTGCCCAAGCGTACCCGCCGCGCCATCAAGCAGCTCGAAGCCGAGCGCGAGCACCTGGCCAAGGTGCTCGAGCGCGAGGTGGCACCATCGACCCAGCGGCTGGCGCAGGAAGCGCTGCGCGAGGCCGAGGAGCTCTTGAGCACGGCACGACAGCGCGCCGAGGCGGTAACGGGTCGCATGCGCGAAGAGCTGCCGGCCCGTGCCCGCGAGGGAGCCGGCACCGTGCTCGGTGTGGTCGGCCAGGTGGCCCCCAGCCGCGCTCGCCGGCGCCGCGGCCGGCTGCGCGCAGGCACGCAAGCCGCGCGCGAAGCGCCCGGCCGGCTTCTCGCGCGGATCGGCGCGGCAGTGCAGGAGACCGCGGCGATCGGGTTCTGGGCCGGCGCGGCTGGCGCGCTCGTCTACTTCGGCCTGCTGAACGATGAGCAGCGGGCACGCGTTCGGCAGGCGATCAGCACAGCCTGGGTACAGATCCAGGATCTGTGGGCCGACTTCCAGAGCGAGGACACGGCCTTCACCGATCTCTCGCGCTGAGGCCCAGCGCCCGCCTGCTCTGGGCGGAGCAGCGGTCAGCGTGGGGAGCATGTCGAGGCACGCGACCTGCCGTAGGGGCGACCGGCCGGTCGCCCCTCCTGTCCTAGAGGGGGCGAACGATCGTTCGCCCCTCCTCGATGCAACCCGATGATGACCGTAACCCCAGCTAGTCCGCGCTACATGCTCGCTAGGACGGAGAGTCACGACTGGCTCAGGAAGCGCTCTTCACCGCCTCGGCGAAGACATCGAGGAACTCTTCGGCCTGGCGCTGGCTGATGATCAGCGGCGGGATCACCCGGATGACCTGGTCATGCTCGCCTGCCGTGATCAGCAGCGTCCGCAACTCCTGGGCACGCTGGATCACCCGCTTGACCGCGTCAGGGTTGGGCGAGCGGTCGGGCTTGACGAACTCGACCCCGATCATCAGCCCCAACCCGCGCACCTCGCCGATCACCGGGAACTCGTCCTGCAGCTCTCGGAGCTGGGCCATCAGGAAATTGCCGACCCGCTCGGCGTTCTCCGGCAGCCGCTCCTCGCGCATCACCTCGAAGGTCGCCACGCCCGCGGCGCAGGCGACGGCGTTGCCGCCGTACGTGCCGCCGTGCGCACCGGGCGCCCACTTGTCCATCAACTCGCGGTTGGCGACGACCGCCGAGAGCGGCAGGCCGGAGGCGATCCCCTTCGCCACGGTGACGATGTCGGGCACGATCTCGAAGTGCTCGAACGCCCACATCCGGCCGGTGCGGCCCACCCCAGTCTGGATCTCGTCGGCGATCAGCAGGATCCCGTACTGGTCGCACAGCCGGCGCAGATTCTGGAGGAAGCGCTTGGGCGGCAGGATGTAGCCCCCCTCGCCGAGCATCGGCTCCACGATGATGGCTGCCACGTCGTCCGGCATCACCATCGTCTCGAAGAGGCGCTCCAGCTCGGCCAGGCAGACGAGGTCGACCTCGTCCGGCGGCACCCCGTAGGGGTTGCGGAACGGGTAGGGGTAGGGGGCGTAGTAGATCGAGGGCACCAGCGGCTCGTAGTGGCCACGCACCTTCACCCGCGAGCTGGTGAGCGCCATGGCCAGGTGCGTGCGCCCGTGGAACGCGCCCCGGAAGGCGATGATCGCCGGGCGGCCGGTGGCGGCCTTAGCCAGCTTGACGGCCCCTTCGACCGCCTCGGCGCCCGAGTTGCTGAAGAAGACCTGGTTCAGCTTCGGCGGCATCGTCGCCGTGATCGCCTGGGCCAGCCGCATCATCGGCTCGTGCGCCAGGATGTTAGCCTGGGCGTGGATGATCTTGCCGGCCTGCTCGCGGATGGCGGCGACGACCTTGGGATGACAGTGCCCGGTGTTGACCACCGCGATCCCGGATGTGAAATCCGCCCACCGCTCGCCGTGGATGTCCCAGAGGTACAGCCCCTCTGCACGGTCGACCACGACCGGCGAGTAGCGAGTGAGGACGCGCGGGATGATCTCCTGGGGGTTCAACTCCGTTGCCGCCATCGCACCTCTCCTTCCTGACCCTGTCGATCTGGCATCCGCGGATGCTGCTAGAGCTCGTGCAAGAGCGCGATCAGCAGAGCGGTCCGCTCGATCAGCCCGCTGACCCGAATGTGCTCGTGCTCAGCGTGGCCGCCGTCCCCGGGACAGCCCAGCCCATCGATCGTCGGCACACCCAGCGCGGCTGTGAAGTTCCCGTCGCTGGCACCACCGGTCGCGGCCTCAGTCAACTCCAGGCCGATCTGCCGGCCAATCTCGCGAGCGCGCTCGAAGGCGGCGACGATGCTCGGGGTGCGCTCCATCGGCGGCCGGTTGAGCCCGCCCTCGACAGTGACCTCCGCCCCAGGGAGCCAGGGCCGGCTCCCGAGGATCGCCGCGACGGCTCGCTCGGCCTCCGCCATGGTCGATACACGCAGGTCGACCCGTGCCCACGCCTCCTCCGCGACGACATTGGGGCGTGTCCCACCGCCGACCACGCCCACGTTGACCGTCGTGCCCAGGCTGAAGTCGGTGAGGCTATGCAGGTAGTGGATCTGATTGGCGAGCTCCTGGATCGCGCTGATCCCCTTCTCCGGATCAGCCCCGGCATGGGCCGCCCGCCCTCGAATGCGCACCGTGAAGATGCCGACCCCCTTGCGCGAGGTCTTCAGCGCGCCCATCGGGGGAACCGGCGGCTCCAGGCAGAGCACGTAGCCGCTCTGCCGCGCCAGCTCCTCGATCAACGGCCGGGAGACCGGGCTACCGACCTCCTCCTCCGTATTGATCAGCCAGCGGATCGCTCGGTGTTCGAGACCCTGCTCCTCGAGCCAGCGTACCGCTTCCAGCATCATGGCCACGCTGGCTTTCATATCGAAGACACCGGGGCCACGGGCCACGTCGTCTTCGACCACGAACGGCCGACGCTCGATCGTGCCGAGCGGCCAGACCGTATCGATATGGGTCATGACCAGCAGTGGCTCGGCATCTCGCCCGCGGGCGGGCCAGGAGGCGACCGTGAGATCGCCGTACTCTGCCTGGGGGTAGACGTCCACCTCGGCGCCGAGCTCGCGGCAGCGTTCCTGCAGGAGGCGAGCCAGCCGGTCAACGGCCGCTTTGTCGGTGCTGGGCGACTCGAGGGTAACGATCTCTCGCAGGATCTCGAGCAGCGCCTCGCGCCGGCGCGCCATCTCACCGATCAGGCTCATGCGGCTCTTCCTCTTCTTCCTCCGCGGGCAAATCGAAGCGCTGCGTCGCCGGCCGGTATCGCCAGGCCTCGGGGTCGAGCCGGCCGGTGCCAGTGTTGCGCGACCACTCCGAATAGCCGGCCGGCCGCGGCTGGCTGAAGTGACGGAGGTTCGCCTCGAGGTCGATGTAGCGGTCGGCAGCCTCCATCAACTCGACCGACGTGTTGCGCGGTGTCGAGGCGACCTCGACGCGCAGGCCCAGACGTTGAGCGCTCTCGACCAGGTACGTGAAGTCGCCGTCCCCGCTGACCAGCACGGCCACGTCGAAGTGCGGCGCCTGCGTCAAGAGATCGACCGCCAGCTCGAGATCCAGATCGCCCTTGAGCGAGCCATCGGGCAGACGCTTGAGCGATTTGGTCACGACCCGAAACCCGTTACGCCGCAGCCAGGTCAGGAACGGCACCGCGGTGCTGTCGTCTCCAGAGAGCGCCACATACGCGTACGCGCAGTAGAGACGACGTCCGGCTACCAGGAATTCGAGCAGCTTGGTGTAGTCGATCCGCACGCCTAGGTCGCGCGCAGTGAAGTAGAGGTTGGACATGTCGAAGAAGACGGCGACGCGATCGAGCTTTTCAGGCTGAATCATCTGTAACCCTGACTTCCTCCAGATATGGTCATCTGGCTCTTCTGTTGTGTGCCACCACTGGGCACCCACGCTCACCCCCTTCGCCTCCCCTGAGTGACCTCTGCGTAAGCTCAGGCGCGGGCGGTCACGATCGGCAGATCTTTCATCGTCACCAGTCCCGGCGCATGCTCCACCACGCGCGGCACCGCGTTGAGCGCGATGGCGGTCGTCGCCCGATCTCCCTGGAGACCGCCCGGGATGACCAGCTCCAATGGCGTCGGCCCCTCGAGCAGGATCTTATCGTAGGCCGGATCGGCGTCCAGATACATGCGCAGGTGAAGCGTGATCTTCTCCTCGCCACCGACGTAGCCCCGGCCGAGCTGCTCGACGCCGCAGACATAGCCTGGCTCCACCGTAAAGTATTGGGTCGTAATCCGTCGCTCGGCGATGACCGGCTCCGTCGACTCGCGGTAGTCGTCCAGCTCCCAGCCGAGCCCAGCAGCGATCAGGTAGACCGACTCCTGCAGACCGACATGCCGCACCGTGCCGGCCGCTACGAGCTCGCGGAATTCCTCGACGGTCTTGCCCGAGCCGATCTTGGCCTGGAGCGGGCGACGCCGGGTCGACGCATTCTGCACGCGCTGCACCCGGACTGCAGTGACTGACTGAGCGATGCCGCTGAAGAACAGCGGCAAGGCATCCATCACGTAGCCCGGGTTCACTCCCGTGCCGAGCACCGTGACCGCGTGCTCTCGGGCCAGCCGGTCGAGCTCCTGCGCGAGATCGGGGTGCTGGGCAGCCGGGAAGGACAACTCCTCGCAGGTCGATACGACGTTGCAGCCGCTTCGGATGATCAACTCGAGCTGGGGCCAGACCTGGTGCAGGTACGAGCCAGTGCAGTGGAGCACGCAATCGGGCTTCGTCTCAGCGAGCACCCGCTCAGCATCGCTGCGCACTGTCACGCCGAGCGCGCGGTCAAGCCCGATGACCTCCCCAATGTCGCGTCCCACCTTCCCGGGGTCGATATCCACAGCGCCGACCAGCTCGTACGATTCCCGCCGCGCTGCGAGACGCGCGATCTCCTGCCCGATCGGGCCCAGGCCGAACTGGACAACGCGATAGACCGTCATCTACCCTCCCACCCTGCTTCACCTGCACGCGGCCGACTGGTCTCAGGACTTGCGCTGGTCCTTCTCCTTGAGCTGGCGGTAGTACTTCTTCGGCTTGGGTAGCGGGCGACTCTCCTCAGCCGCCCGCGCGGCAGCAGCCTGGGTGGCAGCCTGGGTGAGCTGCTCCTCCAGGACTGCCAGATCGTCGTAGATGCCGATGTTGGCATTCGCGGCCGGAGTACGCATCAGGCGACGGACGAGCTCGAGCTGGGAGCGCACCTGCGCCTGCTCACCGCCCTGCCGCTCGGCTGTCTGCATCACGCTATCCACCAGCCGGATCGTCTCCGGGCGAGCGTGGTTCTCGATCAGTCGCTGGCGCACTCGCTGCAACGCCTCGATCAAATACATCGCTCATCCTTTCGCCGCTCCAGAGGAGCGTCATACGCCCGTGGAGTATCCAGCACCCGAACGTCGGGTGCAAGGGTACTGGCTGAGCATTACAGTCAATTGTAGTACTTGTGCAGTCGAAAGTCCTGCTCCTAATGGTCAGGTAGAGCGCGTCACCCCTTCTGTCGGTCGCAACCCGCCGTTGCCGCCGGATATCCGCCGTGCTTTACTTCTCTGACGCTGTCGCCGAGCCGGCGCAGGTTTCCGTGGCAGGCAGATGTCGACCGGCGTTTCGCCTGAGATGACGTTCGCTGTCGCGCCGGCGCACGGCGAGGCGAGCCTCCGAGCGATACGCGGGGCGGCGTCACGGGAGGATCGAGCGTTGGAACGCTTCCGCGACGAGCACGAGCTCCAAGCACGCTTCCTGGGCTGCCTGCTCGGCCTGGCGATCGGGGACGCGCTCGGTATGCCGGTCGAAGGCTGGGCGCCGGAGCGCATCCGCGAGCAGTACGGCTGGATCGATCGCTACCTGCCGCGTCTCGGCCCCGATGGCCAGGTGGAGACGCCGGCCGGGGAGTTCACTGACGACACCGAGCTAGCGCTCTGCCTCGTCGAGAGCCTGATCGGTGCCCACGGCTTCGTCGATCCCGAGGCGGCCGGCTATCGCTTCCTGCGCGTCCTCCAGAGCGACAGCGGGCACTTCCTCGATCCGACCAGCCGCCGCGCCCTCGAGCGGGCCGCCGAGTCCGACGACTTCCAGCAGGGGATCGGCGGCGAGGAGCGGCCGAACTGCTCGGCGGCCTCACGGGTCGCCCCTATCGGGCTAGTGCACGCGCTCGGCCGCTTCAACCCGGAGGTCTTCACCCGCGACGTCCTGCGCGCCTGCCTGATCACGCACAGCGACCCAGCCGCGATCAACGGGGCGCTGGCCGTGGCCTACGCGGTGCGCCTGCTGGTGGCGGCCGAAGTCCCGCCGGAGATGCTGATCGAGGACGTGCTGCACTTCATCGACGAGGACGCGGTCGCCCGTCGCCTGCGGCTGGCCGCCTCGCTGGCCGCGCACGGCGGCCAGCCGGAACGCGACCTCGCCAACCTCCGAGAGATCGGCACGTCGTCGTACGTCGCCGAAGCCGTGGCCGCCGCCTTCTACTGCTTCGCAGCACACCCGGACGACTTCGCCGCCGCGGTGCTCACCGCGGTCAACGCCGGCGGGGATACCGACTCGATCGCCGCGATGACCGGCGCGCTGGCGGGCGCCTACCTGGGTGCCCAGGCGATCCCGGCCGAACTGGTCGATGGCCTGGAGGGACGGATGTACCTGCTGGTCGCCGCGCCGGGGCTCTTCCAGACGGCCCAGCGCCGGGCCGGGCTCTACCTCCGGCTGCGGAGGCGCTGATGGAGCCAGCGATCGCGGTTCGGGGAGTCGTCTTCGACCTCGATGGCCTGCTGGTCGATAGCGAGCCGCTTCAGATCGCCGCGTGGCAGGCGTTCCTGGCCGGCCACGGCAAGCGGCTCGACGAGGGGCTACTGAACGAGCTGTTCGGGCTGCGGCTGCGCGACTCGGCCCGGCTGGTGATCGAGCGGTTGGGCCTGTCGCTCACGCTGGAGCAGGTGCTTGCGGAGCGCGACGCGATCTTTCTCGACTCGCTCGCCGGTCAGCTACGAGCGATGCCGGGCGCGCGGGAACTGGTCACGGAGCTGGCCGAGCGCGGGGTGCCGCTCGGGCTGGCCACCTCCGGCCACCGGCACTACGTTGAGCGGGCGCTCGTCGAGATCGGGCTGGCCAGCGCGTTCTCCGTCGTGGTCACGGCCGAGGATGTCGAACGAGGCAAGCCGGCGCCGGACTGCTACCGGCTAGCGGTAGACCGGTTGGGCTTGCCGCCGGAAGCCTGCCTGGCGCTCGAAGACGCTCCGCTCGGCGTACGGGCAGCCCGAGCGGCCGGTCTGCGCTGCCTTGCCATCCCCAACGAGCACACGCGGTCACTACCCGGGCTGGAGGAAGCAGACGCGATCCTCCCCTCGCTGTGCGAGGTGTTGCCCTGGCTGGAGGCACAGGGCTGGATGGGGGACATCAGGCCCGAATGATCGATCGCGGTCGCTGCAGAGGCGAGTTGCGATTCGCCTCTGCTTTCGAGACGTCCCATCGGGAAGGTTTCGCGACTCGGGCGGGTTGCAGAATCACGGGGAGACGACCGCGGAAGCCAGGAGCGGGGACGAAGGAGAGCTGAGTACAGGGCGCGAGTGAGCCGATCAGGAGAGGGGAGGGAACACGCGTGTACGACCTGCTGATCCGGGGTGGTGAGGTGCTCGACGGCAGCGGCCGTGCCGGATTCCAGGCCGATGTGGCGATCGAGCGGGATCGGATCGCGGCTATCGGGCAGCTCGGCGAAGCCCCGGCCCGCCGGGTGATCCAGGCGCGCGGCAGGGTCGTCGCGCCGGGGTTCATCGACATCCACACCCACTCCGAGCTGCCGCTGCTCGTCGATGGCCGCGCCATGAGCAAGGTAATGCAGGGCGTCACGCTGGAGGTCGTGGGCAACTGCGGCACCTCGCCGGGGCCGTGGACGGCCGCGGTAGGGCAGAGACTGCGCAGGCTGGCGCCGCCCGACGACGAGCTGCAGCGCTGGCGCTGGCAGTCGACCGGCGACGTGATGGCGAAGCTGGAGGAACGCGGGGTCGCGCTGAACGTCGCGTTTTTAGTCGGGCATGGCACGCTGCGCGCGGCGGTGATGGGGTCGGAACAGCGGCCGCCGAGTGGGGGCGAGCTGCGGGCGTTGCAGGAGCTGCTGCGGCGGGAGCTGGAGCAGGGGGCGCTCGGGCTCTCGACCGGGCTCATCTACGCGCCGAGCATGTACGCCGACACCGACGAGATCGTGGCCCTGGCGCAAGTACTGCGCGAGTACGGGCGGCTGTATACCAGCCACGTCCGCGGCGAGGGCGACACCGTGGCCCAGGCGGTCGCTGAGGCGATCGAGGTCGGCCGGCGAGCCGGGGTGCCGGTGCAGGTTTCCCACCTCAAGGCGACCGGGCGCAACAACTGGGGTCGCGGGCCGGAACTGCTCTCGCTGATCGAGCGCGCCCGCGCCGACGGCGTGGACGTGATGGCCGACCAGTACCCCTATGTCGCCAGCAGCACCACGCTGACCGCGGTGCTGCCACCCTGGGCGCTCAGCGGCGGCACCGGGGCGATGCTCGGGCGGCTCGCCGATGCCGAGCAGCGAGCGCTGATCCGGCGCCAGATCACCGAGGGCGCACCCGACTGGCCGAACCCGCTGATGCGTGGCTGCACCTTCGAGGATATCGTCGTCGCCTCCTTCGCTCCCAACCCGAGCTGGGAGGGGAGGTCGATCGCGGCGATCGCCGAGGAGCAGGGCGTCGAGCCGGAGGAAGCGGTGCTGCGGCTCCTCGAGGAGGCCAACGGTGACGTCGCGATCATCCGCTTTGCGATGAGCGAGGACGATGTGCGCGAGATCATGCGCCACCCGCTGGTGATGGTCGGCTCGGATGGCTCCTCGCTCGCAGCCGACGGGCCCCTGGCGCGCGGCAAGCCGCACCCGCGCTCCTACGGCACCTACCCGCGCGTGCTGGGCCACTACGTGCGCGAGGAGCGCGTGCTGAGCTTGCCCGAGGCCATCCGCAAGATGACTGGGCTCCCGGCCCACCGGCTGGGACTCAAAGATCGCGGCCGGATCGTGGCCGGGTTCAAGGCCGATGTCGTCGTCTTCGACCCGGACAGCGTGGCCGAGACGGCGACCTGGGCCGAGCCACACCGGTATCCGGCCGGGATCGAGTGGGTCATCGTCAACGGCGTGCCGGTGGTAGCCGAGGGACACCACACTGGCGCCCGGCCTGGCCGGGTGCTGCGCTGGGGCGCGAGCGGCTGCCCGGAGTAGCGCGCTCGCGCGGAGGCATGCCACTCTCCACCCAGTGCCGGGTCTCGCCGTTCGGTCATTGGGGCGCGGCGAGGGGCAGAAGCGGGAGAGCTCGGTCAGGAGGAGACCCGCCACGCCCCCATCCCTGTCCACGTCGCGAACGACTCGGATCGGGATCCGGGCAAAGGGCACGTGGCGCTCGCCCGGACATGAGAGCGCGACGATCCCAGGCGCTACGCCGTCTTGATCTCAGTCCAGAGCCGGTCGAACTTCAGCGTATCCTCGCCGACGTCCTCGATCCACTGGAGCCGCTGCCACACCTCGTCCGGCGGATAGACGCCGGGATGGTTGAGCATCGCCTCGTCGATGAGCCCCTGCTCGCGCGCCGTCTTGTTCGGGCAGCCGTACCAGATGAAGTTGGCGTTGCGGGCAGCGATGTCGGGCCGGTTCATGAAGTCGATAAACGCCATCGCCGTGTACTTGTGCGGCGCGCTCGCCGGCACGCAGAGGTTGTCCTGCCAGACCGTGCAACCTTCCTTCGGGATCACGTAGCGCAGGCCCTCGCGCTCCTGCTCGGCCAGCAGCGCGTCACCGGTCCAGATGTGCGAGATCACGGCCTCGCCGGCCACGAGCAGGTCGTCGTTGTTCTGGCTGCTGTAGGCCAGGACGTGCGGCTTCTGAGCCAAGAGCAGCTCCTTGACCTTAGCCAGTGCCTCGTCGCTGGTCTCGTTGATCGAGTAGCCGAGATACATCAGGGCTGCGCCGATCACCTCGCGCTGGTCGTCGAGCATGACGATCTTGCCCTGCGCCTCCGCGCCCGGCTCGAAGACCTCCTTCCAGCTCTCCAGATCCTCGCCCAGGATCGCGGTATCGTAGCTATAGCCGGAGGTGCCCCACATGTAGGGGATGCTGTACGTGTTCTCCGGGTCGTAGTACGCCTTCAGGTTGTTGGGATCGATGTGCTCGATGGTCTTGATCACGTTGTAGTCGAGCGGTTCCAGCATGCCGAGGTTGATCATGATGCTCACCATGTAGTCCGAGGGCACGATCACGTCGTAGCCGGTGGCGCCACCCTGCAACTTAGCGAGCAGGTCCTCGTTGCTGGCGTAGGTATCCTGAGTGACCTTGACGCCGTAGGTCTGCTCGAACTCGGCGATCACCTCGGGATCGTGGTACTCCGACCAGTTATAGAAGTTGAGCTCGCCCTCGAGCTTGCTGCGGTCGATATAGTCGGGGATGCCACCCGCGGCCGGCGTCTCGCCGGCGGCCGGTGTTTCGCCAGTGGCGGGCGTCGTCCCGCCTGGCGCGGTCGTCGGCGTCTCTGCCTCACCACCGCAGGCGGCGAGCAGCGCGGCGATCGCCGGCAGGCTGAGCCCCATCAGGGCGAGCCGGCGGATGAGCTCGCGGCGAGAGAGCCGGCCCTGCTGCCACGTCCTGATCAGCCGCTGAACGCGAAGGTCCTGTCTCACGGCGTCCTCCTCACGGATCGAGCATTACCTCTCGGTGTATCGATCGTCCGGCTCGCAGTTCCCCGGCCTGGTTCTCCAGTCGTCACCTCCACTCTATCGCCGGCGTTGCAGGAGCACCGACCCGAGCACGAGCGCGATGGAGGCGAGCAGCAGCACCGCCGAGAGCGCGTTGACTTCGGGGGTGATCCCGCGCCGGATGCGGCCGTAGATCTCGAGCGGCAGCGTCGTCGCCCCGATCCCCGCATTGAAGAAGGTAATCACGAAGTCGTCGATCGAGAGCGTGAAGGCCAGCAGCGCGCCGGCCAGGATACCGGGCATCAGCAGCGGTAGCGTCACATAGCGGAACGTCTGCCACTCGTTGGCGCCGAGATCCTGGGCAGCCTGCTCGAGCGTGCGGTCGAAGTCGGCCAGCCGGGCGCGAACGACTACCGCGACGAAGGGGAAGGAGAAGGCGATGTGCGCGATCGTGATCGTTCCCAGCCCGAACTTGAGCGTGAGGCCGAGCCAGCGGTCGAGCAGGGTGAACGTGGTGTTGAAGAAGACCAGGAGCGAGATCGCCATCACGATCTCGGGCACGATGATCGGCAGGTACATCGCGCCCTCGAAGGCGGTCTTGGCCCGGAAGCGGAAGCGATCGAGCGCCAGGGCGGTCAGCGTGCCGATGACGGTCGAGACGGCCGTCGAGACGAGCGCGATGATCAGGCTGTTCTTGGCCGCGGCGATGACTCGCTCGTCGCGCATCATCTGCTCGTACCACTCGATCGTGAAGCCGACCCAGACAGCCTGCTGGCGAGAGGCGTTGAAGCTGAAGATGACCAGGATCAGGATCGGCGCATACAGGAAGAGGAAGGTGAGCACCACGTTGGTGTTCAGCACCAGCCAGCCCGGCTTCAACCGCCGGCGTCGCCGGGGCGCGAGCGGCGCAGTCCGCGGGGCTGTCGTCGCCGTGGTGCTCATACTCGCCGCTCCCCGCCGACCCGGAAGTAGGCCATCGTCGAGATCAGCACGATGGCCATCAACACGAAGGACACTGCCGAGCCGAACGGCCAGTGCCGAACCGTCAGGAACTGCTGCTGGATCAGGTTGCCGATCATGACCACCTTGCCGCCACCCAGGAGATCCGGCGTGACGAACGCGCCGACCGATGGGATGAAGACGAGGATAGAACCCGCCACCACGCCCGGCATGGTCAGCGGCAGCATCACCCGGGTAAAGACCTGCCAGGTGTTGGCCCCCAAGTCCTGCGCCGCCTCCACTAAGGTAAAGTCGAACTTCTCGATGGAGGCATACAACGGCAGGATCATGAATGGCAAATAGCCGTAGACCAGCCCCAGTACCACGGCGAAGGTGGTGAAGAGCATGGTGACCGGCTGCTCGATGATGCCGAGCCACCGTAGCGCGCTGTTGATCAACCCCTCGTTGCGCAGCAGCAACATGATGGCATAGGTACGAACCAGGAAGTTCGTCCAGAAGGGCACCATCACCAGAACCAGCAGCGCGTTGCGCCAGCGGCGCGGCACCCGGGCCATCACGAAGGCGAACGGGTAGCCGATGACGAGGCAGATGACGGTCGTGAGCAGCGCAATCCAGACCGAGACGAGGAAGACGCGGATATAGAGCCAGTCGAAGAACCGGGTGTAGTTCTCGAGCGTGAGGCGCCAGATCACCTGGCCGTAGGCGCCGCGGCTGGCGAAGCTGTAGGCCAGCACCACGCCCAGGGGGATGAGAAAGAAGACCAGCAGCCAGAACGCTCCCGGCCCCAGCACCAGCGAGAGCTTGACTCCGGAACGCCGGCGCACCCAGTCGACTAGTCGAGTCGCCAGGTTCGCCGGCGGCGGTGATGGTGTCTCGACTCGCTCAGCCAGCGCCACGCTCAGCTCCTCCTCGCCCGCTCGCTCAGATCGACGAGACGATCCCGGGTCGATCTTTTGCTGGCGCTCATGTCTTCAACACCATCGCGGTCTCGGGTAGCCAGCTCAAAAGGACTTCCTCCCCATGACCGATCGTCTCGCTGCTATCGAGCCGGTTCTGGCTGTTCTGCACCCGCACGCGCACGGTACAGCGGTCGGTCAGCCGCACCAGATAGTAGGTGTCGGTCCCGATGTAGACGATCTCTTCGACGCGCCCACGGACACACCCATCGGCCCCTTCCGTCCCCAGCGAGCGCAGCCGGATCTTCTCTGGCCGGATAGCGACGGTCACCTGCTCGCCGATGGCGAGACCGTCCTGCGCGCGTGCCGGTACCGGCACGCGGTCGTCGACCACCACCGTCGCCCGCTGCCCGTTCAGATCGACCACCCGCCCGTCCAGGAAGTTCGACTCGCCGATGAAGTCGGCCACGAACCGGCTGCTCGGCCGCTCGTAGATCTCGAGCGGCGTCCCTACCTGGAGCACGCGGCCGGCGTTCATGACCGCGATCCGATCGGACATGGTCAGCGCCTCTTCCTGGTCGTGGGTGACGTAGATGAAGGTGATACCGACCGTCATCTGGAGGTGCTTGAGCTCGAGCTGCATCTCCTTGCGCAGCTTGAGATCGAGCGCGCCCAAGGGCTCATCGAGGAGCAGCACCCGAGGCCGGTTGATCAGGGCCCGGGCGAGAGCGACGCGCTGCTGCTGGCCACCGGAGAGCTGGCGCGGGTAGCGGTCTTCGAAGCCGCCCAGGCGGACGAGCTGGAGCGCCTCCCGTACCCGCCGGGCGATCTCGTCTCGCGGGATCCGCTTCATCCGCAGGCCGAACGCGACGTTCTCGGCGACGGTCATGTGCGGGAAGAGCGCGTAGTTCTGGAAGACCGTATTGACGTTGCGCCGGAAGGGCGGGGTCTCCCCCATCGGCCGGCCTTCGATCGAGATCTCGCCGGAGGTCGGCATCTCGAAGCCAGCGATCATCCGCAGCGTCGTCGTCTTGCCACACCCGGATGGCCCCAGCAGCGAGAAGAACTCTCCCTGCTCGATCTCGAGCGAGACGTTATCGACCGCGACGACGGAGTTATCGAACACCTTGCTGACGTTGCGCAGCTCGACGTCGGCAGTGCGGCTCAAGCTGCCTCCTCCCCACGCATCCCCGACCCGGGGTCATCGCTGGCGACGCTCAGAAGTGCCGATGGCTCAGTACGCTGACCGCTGTCGCGATCGGCAGGCGCACTGGAACCTGCGCTATTTTACTCTGTCCGCTCGCCAGTGACCGGGTTCCCCGCCACAAGAGCCCAGGAGCTACGACGCGCGCTCACCCTGGCGTGTGGTGATCAGCGGCCAGCAGGAGCACTGGAGCACGATCTCGCTCGCAGGGTACCAGCGCTCGCGGGCCTGACCCACCAGATAGAGCGAGCCCGTCACCAGAACCTGGTCGTCCGGCTCGGCCTGCTCTAGCGCCCAGTCGACCGCTTCCAGGGGCTCGGGGATGGCGACTGCCGGGCAACCCTGGGCCTGGAAGGTCTCGACCAGCAGCTCCAGCGGCGCGTGCTCGCGCTGCACAGCAACCGGTGCCGTCACCACCACCTGGTCGGCTGCCGCGCTGAGCTGCTGCGCCATCGCCGTCGCGTCGTGCCCCTCCAGCACCCCATAGACGACGATCCTCCGCCGTGGATGCCCCAGGCATCGCAGGCTCTCGAGCAACGCCCCGACCTTGTCGGGATTGTGCGCGCCATCCAGCACCACCTGCGGCGTCACCTGCACCACCTCGACTCTCCCCGGTATGCGGGCCTGCTCCAGCCCAGCGGCGATGGTCTCCGCGCTCACCTCGCCGCGCGGGAGATGACCGAGCTTCTCCACCGCGGCGATGGCGACGGCGGCGTTCGCGACCTGAAAGTGCCCGGGCAGGCCGATCCGATAGACCCGGCCACGGCGCAGATCGAGCATGCGGCTACCCTGCTCGTCACACTCGAGCTCGGCGTAGTCCTGGCCGGGATACAGGACGTCGAGCGGCGCGGCCTGGAGCTCGGCCTCCTGGCGGATCACGGCGAGCGGGCCGGGATCGGTCACGGTCGTCACCGCCGGCCGGCCATCCTTGATAATCCCAGCCTTGTGCCACGCGATGTCGAGCAGCGTCGGCCCCAGCGTGCGCACATGGTCGAGCCCGACCGAGGTGATCACGGCCACTTCCGGTTGGAGCACGTTGGTGAGATCGAATCGACCGCCCGCTCCCACCTCGACGACGGCCACGTCAACGCGGTCGCGAGCGAAGGCCAGGAACGTGAGCGCCACCCAGAATTCACCGTACGTGAGGCGCTGGCCGCCACGCGCGGTCCAGGAGCCGACCAGCCCATCCAGCTCGGCGACATAGCGGGCGAAGCGATCCGCCGGCAGGAGCCGGCCATCGATCTGAAGCTTCTCGGTCTCCACCTGAAGGTAGGGCGAGAGGTGCAGCCCGGTGCGGTAGCCGGCCTGGGTCAGGATGCTGGCGATGAGCGTCGCCGTCGAGCCCTTTCCTGAAGTGCCGGTGACGTGAACGGAGGGATAGGCATCCTGCGGCCGGCCGATGAAGTCCAGGAATCCGGCCAGCCGCTCGAGGCGAGCTTTGGCCCGCGCGCGAATCTCCTCCGTCGTTGCTCCCGGTGGTGGCGAGGGTGGGCCCTGGATAAGGCCGAGAAGGTACTCCGCGGCCCAGCGATACTGCGCGAGCGCCTGCTCGACGGACTCGGTCATGGCTCTCTTCGCCCCTTACGTCAGCCGTCCCGCGGCGAGACAGGGTGATTCTAGCAGTGACCGGTCGTCCAGGTAGGGATACTGCGACACTCCGGGTGCGCCGGAGGGGCTCTCCCGCCCGGGCTTCGTTCGCGCTATGGTATCCCAGCAAGCACCAGCCGGTCGCTCTGCGTGCCCGGCGGGCGCAGCGCTGAGGGACGGAGCCGGCGGATGGCCGGAGCATCGAGCACAGAGATAGCCAGCAAGCCTGCCCTTCGGATCTGGCGCGCGTTCGCCGTGGCCGGGCTCGCGCTGGCGATCCTGGCTGGCTTCGCCTCGGGCACGCTCGCCGTACTCGTCCGTCTAGCGGGCGGCCCGTCACTCTGGACAGCAGCGCTGGCCCAGGCCCACGGGCACGTGCAGATCTATGGCTTCGCCGGGCTGATGACGCTCGGTGTGGCCCAGCACTTCGTCCCCCGGCTGCGCGGGGTGAGCCCGCCCGATGCGAGGCTCTGCTGGCTCGGGCTGTCGCTGTTGGGCGCTGGGCTGGGGCTTCGCATCCTCAGCCAGCCACTGCTGGCCGGCGGGATCACCATCCAGGCTGCCGCGACCGCTCTAGTCATCTCCGGGACGCTGGAGCTCGTCGGCGGCAGCCTGCTGGTCTGGGCACTCGCCGCTACCCTGCGCCGGCCCGGCGTCACCCACAAGCGGCCACTCCGCACGTTCACGACGGCCCTGGTGACCGGCCTTGCGGCGTACGAAGCGGCACTGGCAATCAACCTGCTCGGCACCTGGCACGCTGCGGCTAGCACCGAGCGCCCCGGGATCGTGCCGGCGCCGGCCAGCACCGCGCTGGCGGCGCTGGGCTTCTACGGTTTCCTGCTTCCGATCGCCTTCGCTATGGGCAGCCGTACGTTCCCGCTCTTCTTCCGCACGCAGGCGCCGCGACCCATCCTCCTCGCCAGCGCCCTCGGCGCGCTCGCCCTCGGCACTGTCCTCCGCGCACCTGGCGTGCTGGTCAGCACGGGCCCGCTCCGTGCCGGCGGAGAGGCGCTCCTCGGCTGCGGCCTGCTGGCTGGTATCGCTGCGCTGCAAGTCTTCGCCCCACGCCGCCCGTTACCGCGAGACCAGAGGAGCGCCTGGCTCGACCCGCTGAGCCTCCTGGCCACCTCGGCGCATGGCTGGCTGGCGCTCGCGGCGCTCGCGCTGCTGGGCCGGCTGGCGTTGCCTCGCGCCAGCCTCGTCCCGCGCTCGCTCGACCTCGAATGGCACCTGCTAGGTGCCGGCTACGTCACGCTGCTGATCCTGGCCGTCGGGTCGCACCTCCTGCCTGGGTTCAGCGGCCAGCGGCTGCGCTGGCCCCGCGCGAGCTGGGCGCTGCTGGGGCTCGGTAACGTTGCCGTCGCTGGCCGGCTGGCCTGGTCGCTCGCCCCGGCTGCCCCGCTGGCCGGGTGGCTCGGGGCCATCGCCGGGCCTGCGGCGATGGCAGCGCTGCTGCTCTTCGCCCTGAACACCAGGGTAGTGGGCATGTCGGGGCCAATCCGAACGGCCTTGGCCGGGAGGTCGCCGCGATCGGCACACCGGTGAGGAGAGCGCAGTCACCGGCTGGCCCCGGGGAGATCCACCCGAGGGAGTGCGCCCGGCGACTGGCGATGTTATGATAGCGGCAGGTTGAGAAAGCCGAGCGCGCGCCTCTTGCGGGCCGGTAAGAGAAGAAGGGGCGAGTATGACTGGGATACATCGCGAGCAGGTCATCGACGCTCTGCGCCCGGTGAAGGATCCGGAGATCGGCCGCAGCCTGGTCGATCTTGGCATGATCAAGGACGTGCAGATCGAAGACGGAACGGTCCACGTCCAGGTCGAGTTGACGACGCCGGCCTGCCCGCTGCGGGCCAGGATCCAGACCGATGTCGAGCAAGCGGTGAAGGCCCTGCCGGGCGTCCATCAGGTGAAAGTCGCCTTTAGCTCCCGGGTACGGGCTGCCGGCACCGGGATGACCAGCCGCACGCCGCTTCCTGGCGTCAAGAACACGATCGCCGTCGCGAGCGGCAAGGGCGGCGTAGGCAAGTCGACGGTCGCAGTCAACCTGGCGGTGGCGCTGGCGCAGGACGGGGCGGCCGTCGGGCTGCTCGACGCGGACGTCTACGGCCCCAGCATCCCGACGATGATGGGCAACCGCGGGCGGCCGTACCTCCAGAACGACAAGATCATGCCGCTCGAGTCCTACGGTGTGCGCATCATGTCGGTCGGGTTCATCCTCGACCCCGAGCGGGCGCTGATCTGGCGCGGCCCGCTGGTCTCGCAGCTCATCACGCAGTTCCTGAACGACGTGGACTGGGGAGAGTTGGACTACTTGGTCATCGACCTGCCGCCGGGTACCGGAGACGTCCAGCTCACGCTGGTACAGCGCATTCCGCTCTCCGGTGCCATCATCGTGACGACGCCGCAGGACGTGGCGCTGGCCGACGCAGTGAAGGGACTGCAGATGTTCCGCGAGGTCAAGACGCCCGTCCTCGGGATCGTCGAGAACATGAGCTATTTCATCTGCCCGCACTGCGGTGGCCGCTCGGAGATCTTCGGCTTCGGCGGGGGCCAGCGCACAGCCGAGCGCTACGACGTACCGTTGCTGGGCCAGATTCCGATCGACCCCGCGGTGCGCGAGGGTGGTGACGCTGGTGCGCCGATCGTGGTCAGCGCGCCGGAGTCGCCGACCGCGGAGGCGTTCCGCGAGGCAGCGCGCCGGGCAGCCGGCCGGCTCTCGGTCGAGGCCGTACGCAAGCCGCGCAAGCCGACGATCATGCTCAAGCCGGGGGCGTAGGCACGCCGGCGAGCACGAGCGACCACGACGGGGCGGGTCGCCCGACCCGCCCCGCACTCTGCCTGGCGCGAACGCGTCAGCAGGCGCGATTACCGCTGCACACCGCAAGGCTACGCGACGTCTGGCTGTGCCGGCTGCGCGACCCGCCTGGCCAGCCGGCAACTCCCACCCGCAATGCTCCCGTCCTGCCGGTGACCGTCACCCCGCTACTCCGGCTGTGGCCGGAGACAGGGTAGACTGCCGACTGCGTCAACGGGGTCGATGAGAGGCGACGGGATCGGCAGTGGGCCTAGAGCCGAGCCAGGGCAGAATGGAGACGCCGCGAGAGCGGATCGAGCGCCTGGTGGCTGAAGGACGGAAGGCCCGGGCCGATCTCGAGCGAGCGCTGCTGTTCTGGCGGCAGCGTTTGCAGGCGGGCATCCTGCTGCCAACCGGCGAAATGGTCCGGATCACCCTCGACGACCTCTACCACCTGCTGGTCGATGATCGAATTTTTCGGAAGCCAGAGCGGATCGAGCTGATACTGCTCAGCATCTTCAAGATACGACAGGCCAGGCAAAACCGTCGGCGAGCGCTCAGCGCCTGGCAAGAGGGTGAGCGCCACCTCTTCGGGTTTGCTATCCTGGACGCTGAGAGCCGGGCGCGGACGATGCACGTCATCGACGAGCGCGATCTCCGCAAGTACGCGAAGGAACCAGTGCTGTGGTCACGGTCAGAGCGACCGTCGTCTGGGACGGACCAGGGGCAGACATCGTCCGCGTGTTCGTAGAGCCTGCGCTTCCCTCCGGCGCGGTGGTGCACGACGAAGACCTGATCCTCTACCGCGCGCTCGATCGGAACGAAGAGCCAACCGGTCCGGTTACCGGCATCGAAGTCATTGGCTTCCTCGAGTTCGACCGCTGGGACTCACTTCCCAAGCTCGACCTCCTGTGGCAGCTCCCCGGCCAGGAGCCGTTGCCGCTCGACGAGCTGCTGCGGCGCTTGCAGCGCGAGCTACGCCAGCAGGCGAGGCAGATCGCGAGCACGGCCTAGCACCCCCGTATACACGTTCAACGCGCGGTGGGCTGGCGCTCCCCATGCGGCTCGTCGCGGCCGGCTTGCCTGGGGACAACGCTCCCGAACGCCACCGCACCGCTCGCCATGGACACTCGCTGCGACGGATGGCTGTTGCCCTGTGCCCCGCCTGTCGCGGCTGAGACTGCGGTATCCATTCCCAAGCCCGGCCGGGAACTCCTATACTCCCAGCCAAGTCGACCAATGAGGAAGGGTAGACAGGGTTAGGGGAATACGACGGTGGAGCCGGAGCCGGGCCGTGGCAGCGCGGAGCCTCCCCGAGAGCGGATCGAGCGCCTGGTGGCTGAGGGCCAGATGCCACGGGCAGCGGTCGAGCAGGTCGAGCGGCTCTGGCAGGAACGGCTGCGGCACGGGGTCACCATGCCGAACGGCGAACTAGTGCGCATCACGCTCGACGACCTCTACCACGTCATCGTCGATAGCCGCATCTGGCGTCATCCCGAGCGGATCGAGCGTGCTATCGCACACGTCTTCGAAATTCGCCGTTCCCACAGTGGACGCCGCCAGGCATTCAGCAGATGGACAAAGGGCACGAAGGCACTGCTCGCTAGCATCATTCTCGAACCAGGAAATCGGTTGTGGTCGCTGCACCTCATTGATGCGAAACGCATGCGGCGCTATACTCGGCGTGGAGGCGAGATCATATGGAGACAATCAGAGCGACCATAGAGTGGACGCCCGAGATCGATCGATTCGTGCTGTGGAATGACGATCTCGCCGGCCGGGCATTCGTGCCAGAGCCGTTCGGTGACGTCACCGATAACCTCCTGCTCGAGCTCGATGAGCACGAGCAGGAGACCGGCCGGATCGTCGGCGTGGAACTCGCGATCCTCGAGTTCGACCGCTGGGATGATCTCCCCAAGCTCGACCTCCTGTGGCAGCTCCCTGGCCAGGAGCCGCTGCCGCTCGACGAGCTGCTGCGGCGCGAGCAGCGCCGGCTACGGCAGCAGGTCGCGCGCGCCGCTAGCCCGGCGTAACGAGCCCAACGAACGCACAAGGACACTCCAGCGCGCGGGTCGAGCGCGCGTTCGCCCGCGCATGTGCGGCTCCGCCTTCCCTCATCGCTGCCGTCCCCCGTGGCTGGCCGCGATGCTCCTCCCATGATCCTCCCGGTGATCCGCGAGAGGCATGACGACGGACGCGCCGTCCTCTGGGAGCGGCGAGACGATTCTGGTACGATCGGCAGCGCGAGCCGCTGGCTCGAAAGGCCAGGTCACAGCCGAGAAGGAGTGAGCGGTTGAACTGCGGTGCCTGCCAAACGCCGGTTCCGGAGGGAGCACGCTACTGCCCGCAGTGCGGGCAGGCGCTCGGCGAGCACGGGCGCGCGGCGCGCCGTCGGGTCGTCATCACGGGAGTCGGGGCAGTCACGCCACTGGGCCTGAGCGCCGAAGAGACCTGGCGCGGGCTCATCGCTGGGGAGTCCGGCATTCGCCGGATCGAGCGCTTCGACGCGAGCGAGCTGCCGGTTCAGATCGCCGGCGAGGTGCGAGACTTCGTCCTCGGTGAATGGGTCGACGCCAAGACCGCCCGCCAGATGGCACCGTTCAGCCAGTACGCCGTCGCCTGCGCAGGCATGGCATTGATTGACGCGAGGCTGGACCCAGAGACCGTGGATCCGGCGCGGGCAGCCGTGGTGATCGGCACCGGGGCTGGCGGGATGGCGACGATCCTAGAGACGCACGAGCTGGCGCAGCGACGGGGTCTGATGCGGGTCTCGCCGCACTTTATGACGACCTTCCCGCACAACATGCCGGCCTATCACATCGCCCAGGCTTTCCGCTTCCTCGGCCCGAGCCTGACCGTGTCCACTGCCTGCGCCACTGGGGCCCAGGCGCTCGGCGAGGCCGCCGAGCTGATCCGCAGCGGCCAGGCCGATGTCGCGCTGGCCGGCGGCACCGAGTACTGTGTCTTCCCGCTCTTCATCGCCAGCTTCGCCGTGCAGCGCGCGGCCTCCACCTGGAACGACCGGCCGCAGCGAGCAAGCCGCCCCTTCGACGCCGAGCGCCACGGCTTCGTCGTCAGCGAGGGGGCCGGGATCATGGTTCTGGAGGCCGCGGAGCACGCCCTGGCGCGCGGTGCCACCATTTACGCTGAGTTGCTCGGCTATTCGTCCAGCAACGACGGCTATCACCCGATCGCTCCCGATCCCGAGGGAAGCGGCGCCGCGCGCGCGATCCGCGCCGCCTTAGCCGACGCCGGCGTTCGACCGGAGCAGGTGGACTACATCAACGCGCATGCGGCCAGCACGCCGCTCGGCGACAAGGCCGAGACGCTGGCGATCAAGCAGGTTTTCGGCGAGCACGCCTACCGTGTGCCCGTTAGCTCCACGAAGTCGATGCTCGGGCACCTGATGGGCGCGACCGGTGCTGTCGAGTCGATCGCCACGGTGCTGACCATTCGGGACGGGATCATCCACCCCACGATCAACTACGAGACGCCCGACCCGGAGTGCGACCTGGACTACGTGCCCAACTGCGCTCGCCGCGCGACGGTACGGATCGCGCTCAAGAACTCGTTCGGCTTAGGGGGGCAGAACACCTGCCTGGTCTTCGGCGCCTGGGTGCCCTAGACGGCCGCGCGCCAGAGGAGGGAGTCGATGCCTCGCCGCTATGCACCGGCCAGTGGCCTGGTCAGCCCGCGCTTCAGCGGGATCCGCACCTTCGCTCGCCTGCCGCACGTCCGCGACCTGGACGAGGTCGACGTCGCGGTCATCGGCGTGCCGTTCGATACCGGGGTGACATACCGGATCGGTGCCCGCTTCGGCCCGGCGGCAGTTCGCGAGATGTCGGCCATGCTGCGGGCCTACAACCCGGCGCTCGACGTGAACGTGTACGACGTCCTCTCGGTCGTCGACTACGGCGATCTCCCCGTGGTACCGGGCTACATCGAGGACAGCTACGCCCGCATCGAGGAGGGGTTATCGCCGGTGCTGGAGGCCGGGGTGATCCCGATCTGCATCGGCGGCGACCACTCGATCTCGCTGGCCGAGCTGCGCGCGGTGGCGAAGAAGTACGGCCCGGTCGGCTTCGTCCAGTTCGACTCGCACACCGATACCTGGGACGAGTACTTCGGGCGCAAGTACACGCACGGCACGCCGTTCCGGCGCGCGGTCGAGGAGGGGCTGATCGATACCGCCCGAGCCATCCAGGTCGGCATGCGCGGCTCGCTCTACGGGCCGGAGGACTACGACCAGTCCCGCGCGCTCGGCTTCGAGGTCTGGCCGACCGACGACGTGCGCCGCGCGGGGATCCCGGCGGTGATCGAGGCCGTCCGCCGCCGGCTCGGCGATGGGCCCGTCTTTCTCAGCTTCGATATCGACTTCGTCGACCCCAGCTTCGCGCCCGGTACCGGCACGCCGGAGATCGGCGGGTTCACCAGCCGCGAGGCCCAGGAATTCGTCCGCGGCCTGGCCGGCGTGAACCTGGTGGCCATGGACCTGGTGGAGGTCTTGCCGGCTCACGACCCGGCCGGGATTACGGCGCTGATCGCAGCCAACGTTATCTTCGAGGCGCTGAGCGTCATCGCGCTCAACCGTCGCCCAGCGTGACCGCACTGGGACGACCGGATCTGGAGTGTCGGGACAGCCAGGCACCGTGCCGGATCGGGGCAGCCGGAGCAGTGGCGTAGGACGAGGGAGGGACTCATGACCATCACCGGCACCGAGCATATTCTCTTCGGGCGCATTCCCCGCCGGGCAGCGCAGATCCGCCCGACGGCCCCACTCGCTTTCCCGGTCAAAGAGGGACAGCTTCTCCAGATCACCGATGTCCAAGGCAAGCAGGTGGCCGATATGGTCGCCTTCAACCGGCACGATATCAAGGAGTTCCTCTCGACTTCGCACACCCGGGCGATCAACAACTCGTTGATGCTGGTTCAGGGCATGACGCTCTACAGTAACCGGCGCAACCCGATGCTGGTGCTGATCGAGGACACCGTGGGGCGGCACGACATTCTCTTCCCGAGCTGCGACCCGCGGCGCTACCTGGACGACTACGGCATCGAGGGCCATCCCAACTGCCGGGACAACTTCTACAACGTGCTCAAAGAGTACGGAGTGGAGTACGACTACATCCCCGACCCGGTGAACTGGTTCATGAACGTGGGGCTGAAGGCACGCGGCGAGTTCGAGATCCGCGAGCCGCTGTCGGAGCGGAACGACTACGTGCTGCTCAAAGCGATGATGGATCTGATCGTCGCGGTCTCGGCCTGCCCTCAGGATCAGAATGCCTGCAACGCCTTCAACCCGACCGATATCCTGATCCGCGTCTACGACTGACCTCCTGGGAAGGAGGGACAACGATGGCGACCGTCTCCGGCTCTCCGAGCTTCGCGCGCGATATCCAGCCGCTCTTCCGCGACAAGGACCGCGAGAGCATGCGCTTCTTGTTCGACCTCCACAGCTACGAGGACGTGGCGGCGCACGCCAGCGAGATCCTCGAGGAGCTCGAAGAGGGCGAGATGCCCTGCGACGGCCCCTGGCCGCCGGAGCAGATCGAGCTCTTCCGTCGCTGGGTGGACGAAGGCATGGCCCCTTAGCCAGAGTGGCAGCCGCAGGCACTCACCGATCCGCCGCGCGACCTGTAGCGCGGCGCCGAAGCTCTGCCGGCACGCCGGAGAGAAGGGGCACGGGATAGAGGCCCCGTGCCCCGATTTGACGGCCGGCCCATGTTGCCCACTCGAGGTCAGGAGTTACTCCTTTCAGTGCGTTACGACTAGCTCTCCCTGCTTGACCGAGCTCATATTGGCGAATACCGCAGGGTCCGGGGTAAAGTCGGTGGTGCCATCCGAGATGGGCCCGGAGGCCTGAGCCGTGCGGAAAGTGCCGTCGAAGCGGGCATTGAGCTTGAAGCCTGGTGCCTTGACCTGGAAGTGATCGCTGATCCGGACGCGATCGCCGGAGCCTTCCCAGCTCACGCTGACGTCGACTGGGAAGGAGGTGCCCGAGACATAGTCGAAGACCTCGATAGTGGTCTCGAGCGTCGCCGTGGTCAGCCGATGATCGATCTGAAACTCCCGCTCTGTCAGAATAGGGAAGCCTTCAGCAGCGAGGAGCTGTGTCCCGGTGCACTGGTCGAACCGGGAGATGAACAGGAAGGCTTGTGAGCTGACCTCTGGCGTACCCGCCTCCTTGCTACGGCCATCGACGGCCGCGACGAAGGCATCGGTGACGACACATCCAGTCTCATCGAGGTTGGAGAAGAACGCCTCGGCGAACTGGCTCTTGAACCAGAAGTGATGTGTCTCAGCTTCAGCGGCCCTGAGCGGCTGCAGGGCGGCGAGCACACCGAACAGGCCGAGCGCGAGGACCAGTGCGAGGAGCAAGCGGCGTGCCATGCTGGCCTCCTTATCGACGACGTCGCAGTGGCGGGTGCAGCATCGTGAGTCGTAAACTCTGGCCCACCCTGCTGCTGGTCCTCCTTTCGTTTGTCCTGCGGTGAGTGCCTGCCCATAAGCCGGCAGGCTGTGGAGCTTCAGCGGTGGAGCACCCACGCGCTCGCTCGGCCACAGCCTAGTACTAAGCGTGACAGGAGCTGTACCCCACGTCTGCACCTCGCTAGAGGGAACCGTATGTTTACAGTATAGCTGATGCGTTTCAGATTCTGTAAATCATACACCGCGTGAATCAGCTCACAATGTACCAGAGATTGAACAATTGCGTCCTTCTTGCTTCGATTCGTAGTCGCACCGGCTGCCTTGCGCCCTCAAGCCCTCGGCTGGGATGCACCCCTGTCTCGAGCCGGCTCTAGGCCACGAAGTAGCGGAGCGTGAGCGGGAGAGACTCCGCTGGCGGTACGTCGACCCGCTGGCCCTCGATGCTGACCTCCAGCGTCCGCGGGTCGACGCGTACCTGGGGCGAAGCCGTGTTGTAGCGCATCGCCGCTTTGAAGGTCTGGCGCGTGCTCTCGACTGGCACCGCGCGGCGGCGCAGCCCGTTCCGCTCGGAGAAGCCGGACTCGAACGCTTGCCGCGAGACGAAGTTGACCGCGAGCGCGGCGGGCGCCGCACCCAGCCCGCCGAACATGGGCCGGTAGATCAACGGCTGGCTGACCCGGGTCGAGCCCATGCCATCGCCGACGACCGCCCAGGCGACGAACCCGCCTTTGATCACGGCCTGCGGCTTGGCGCCGAAGAGCGCCGGGTGCCAGAGCACGATATCGGCCAGCTTGCCGGGCTCCAGGCTGCCGACCTCACGGGCTAGCCCGTGGGCGATCGCCGGGTTGATGGTGTACTTGGCCAAGTACTGGAGGATCCGCGGGTTGTCGTCGCCCTCGCCGGTCGCCGGATCGAAGCCACCTCCGCGCACCTCCTTCATCCGGTGAGCAAGCTGCCAGGTGCGGCTGATGACTTCGCCGATCCGCCCCATGCCCTGCGAGTCGGAGGACATGATGCTGATCGCGCCCAGGTCGTGCAGCACGTCCTCCGCGGCGATGGTGCTCGGCCGCACGCGGTCACGCGCCGCCTGCACGTCGGTGGGAAACAGCGGGGTCATCCGGTGGACGACCATGATCATCTCGTACAGCTCGCGGGCGCTGTTCACCGAGTACGGGATAGTAGGGCTCGTGGAGGAGCCGATGATGTTGGGCACGCTGGTAATCTCCAGGATGTTGGGCGCGTGCCCGCCGCCCGAGCCCTCGACATGGTAGGCATGGATCGAGCGCCCGCCGATGGCAGCGATCGTCTCCCGCAGTGCCCCGGCCTCGTTGATCCCGTCGGTGTGCAGCGCCACCTGCACGCCGGTCTGGTCGGCCACGCTCAGGCAGGCATCGATCACCGCGGGGAAGGCGCCCACGTCCTCGTGGATCTTCAAGCCGGCGCAGCCGGCCTCGATGTGCTCCTCCAGATGGTCACGCGCCGAGGAGCCACGGCCGAGCACAGCCAGGTTGATCGGGATCGCCTCGAACGCCTCGAAGAGGCGCTGGATGTTGGACGCCGGGTTGACGCCCAGATCCCAGACGCCGCCGGAGCCCTGGGCCACCAGCGTCGTGATCCCTCCGGCCAGGGCTGCCGGGATCAGGCTGGTGGAGGAGAGATGGACATGAGAGTCGATCCCGCCGGGGGTCGCGATCAGTCCATCGCCCGGGATAACACCGGTACTGGCGCTCAAGACCAGCTCGACGTCATCCATCACGTCCGGGTTGCCGGCCCGGCCGATCGCGGCGATACGGCCGTCCTTGATCCCGATGTTGCTCTTGAAGATGCCGAGCACGGGATCCATGACGACGACGTTGGTGATCAACAAGTCGAGCTTGCTCGGGCCCGGCTGGCGCCCGGCGAGCATGCCGTCGCGTACCGGCCTGCCGAAACCGGTGAGCGGCTCGAAGCCTGGCGGGGTATCGTCGCGCTCGATCCTGGCGAACAGGTTGGTGTCGGCCAGCCGCACGCGGTCACCGGTGGTCGGGCCGTAGATCGCGTTGTAGGTGCGGCGGTCCATCGAGTGCGGCATCGTCGTCCTCCTGGCACCCCTGGCTCGCCATTGCCCGGCGGCGCATGGCCCGTGCGCCTACTCCGCCGGCTCCTCCGGCTCGTGCAGGAACCCCTGGGCGACCATGTGCTCCAGCACGGCCTCGAGATCGACCTGATCGAGCGGGCCATCGACCAGGCCGTGGAACCCCCGCACGACTCGCCGCCCGCCGATCGGCACCAGCGGCACCTCGACCGTTTGCCCTGGCTCGATGCGAATCGCCCCGCCCGACGGGACGTCGGGGCGCATACCGAACGCCTTGCGCCGGTCGAAGCGGAGCCGGGGGTTCGCTTCGAAGACGTGGAAATGCGCCGTCAGGTGGACGGGAACGTCGTCCTCGTTGGTGATCCGTACCCGAGTCACCGGCAGCCCGGCGTTGATCTCGACCGGGTCGGAGGCCGGCAAGATGGCACCGGGCGGCAGGTCATCCAGCCTCATCGGATCGGGTTCCTCAGCGTCACCAGCCGGGTGCCGTCAGGGAAGAGCGCGTCGATCTGGAGCACAGGGATCATCTCCGCCACGCCGGGCAGCACGTCCTCACGGGTGAGCACCGAGCAGCCATGCGCGACCACCTCGTCGTAGGGCCGGCCGGCGCGCGCCTCCTCGAACACCTCGTCGCAGATGATGGCAACGCTCTCCGGATAGTTGAGCTTGAGCCCGCGAGCGCGTCGCCGCCGGGCCAGCTCGGCTAGGGTGAAGATGGTCAGCCGGTCAAGCTCTTTCTGTGTCAGATGCACCTGCTGCTCGCCCTCGCGTCCGGCTCTTCGACGGCTGATTATCCCCGGCGTCCCTCGGGCCGCCAAGTGGCGAACGGCCGGTCAGCTCGAAACGCACGCGGTACGGGATCCGGTAATCGCGCAGGAGCCTCGTGAGATCGACCGTCCGGTACCCGGCTGGCGTCTCCGGTCGCCGGTGGGGCGAGATCGCGAGCTTCGTCGGCAGCAGCGTGCCCAGCCGGCCGGCGGCAAGGGCTTCGGCCACCAGGTCCAGGTCGGCACGCCCGGGGACATCCTCGATCGTCCGATCGGGCGGGTGTGCCAGTGGATCGCTGTCGAGCCAGATGTACAGCTTACGCTCAGGCATCTACGTGAACGGGATCCAGGACTCGGCCGGCGGGAGGCGCTCATCGCTGGCGCGCTCGCGCTCGGCTGGCTGCAGGCGCAGCAGCGCCTCGATCTCGGAGCGGCGGTAGTAGCGCTCCCGGCGCACCCCGCGCCGGTAACTCTGGATCCGCCCCCGGCTGGCATAGGCGTAGAGGGTCGCCAGCTTGACACCCAGCAGGCGCGCTGCCTCCTGGGCGGTGAGGTATTCAACGCCGTCGATCTCGATCATCGCCCTGCACTCCCGGGCCTCGCATCGACAGTATACGGGTGAGCAGAGGGCACGTCCAGCGCTCGATCAACCTCCGTCAATGACAATCGCGTTTCATCGTGTTAGCATGAGGCACAACAGGGGTGCGCGAGAGGCATCAGTGAGAGGGGCAAGACCATGAGCCAGTCGGGTTCCACCATCGTTGCGCCGGGGCTCGAGGGAGTGGTCGTCGCCGAGACCGCGCTCAGCGAGGTCGACGGCCTCAATGGTCGGCTCGCCTACCGCGGGTTCAGCATCGACGACCTGGCGCGCCATGCGACCTACGAGGAGGTCCTTTACCTGCTCTGGCACGGGGAGCTGCCGGCGCGGGACGAGCTCGCCGCGCTGCACCGCGAGCTAGCCGCGAACCGTGCCCTCCCGGAGGAGGTGCGACGCGCCATCGAGGCACTGCCCAGGTCAGGAGAGCCGATCGACGCCCTGCGAGCCGGCGTGACCGCACTGGGGATGACTGACCCGGAGATCCGTGACCTGAGTCCCGAAGGGATCCTGCGGCGCGGGCTCCGCCTGGTCGCCATGATGCCCACGATGCTGGCGGCCTACGCGCGGTTGCGCCAGGGCGAGCAACCGGTGGAGCCGGATCCGGAACTGGGGCAGGCCGGCAACTTCCTCTCGATGCTCTACGGCCGGCGGCCGACCGAGACGCAGCAGGCTGCTTTCAACTGCTACCTGGTCCTGCTGGCCGAGCATAGCCTGAACGCCTCCACCTTCGCGCTCCGGGTCACCATCTCGACCCTGGCCGACCTCTACGCTGCGGTAGCGGCCGCGCTGGCTGCGCTCAAGGGCGATGCCCACGGCGGGGCGAACCAGCGGGCAATGGAGATGTTGCTCGAGATCGGATCGCCCGACAACGTCGTCGACTACGTGGAGGAGTCGCTGCGCATCAAGCGCCGGCTCATGGGGATCGGTCACCGGGTCTACCGCACGCGTGACCCGCGGGCAGCTCACCTGATGGGGTGGTCGAAGGCGGTGGCCGAGGAGTCCGGCGAGAGGACCTGGCACACGATCGCCGAGCGGCTGGAGGAGGTGACCGCGAATCACCCGTACTACGTCGAGCGGAAGCTCTACCCCAATGTGGAGTTCTACTCGGCGCCGCTGCTCTACGGGCTGGGGCTGGCGCCCGATCTCATGCCAGGCGCGTTCGCGATCAGCCGGGTAGCCGGCTGGGTGGCGCACGCGCTCGAGCAGCTCGCCAGCAACCGGCTGATCCGGCCACAGGCGAGTTACGTCGGCGAGCGCGAGCGCCACTTCGTCCCGCTCGACCAGCGGGGATAAGGGATCCGCTGCCGGATCGGTTCCGAGCGAGGCGAGACGGCCACACGCGGAATTCACTGTACGTACAGGAGCAAACCGGTCAACCATGTGATATACTGGGTCGGTGTGACCGGTGGGCCAGGGTCTGGCTACCTGGGATAGGTTCAGTGTCTCGCTCAATGGGAGAGTGATAGCCGGTGGCGAAGACTGTGCGTGTGGAGCTGCGCGATAACGAGAGCTTCGAAGCCCTTCTCAAGCGCTTCACTAAGGAGCTCCAGAAGTCCGGTGTGCTGCGCGATTATCGCGCGAAGCGGCACTTCGTGAGCAAGAGCGAGCAGCGCCGGGCCAAGATGCGCAAGGCCGAGCATCGACGGCGACGCAAGCTGGCCAAGCTGGCGAAGAAGGGCCAGAACCTGCTCTGAGGGGTCTGATCGGGCGAACTCGTCCGATCGGCGTGGGTAGAGGTCGATGCCGGTTTCTCGTTGGGGTGCTCGCCCGGGACAGCAGCGTAAGGATACCCTGGCCCAGGCAATCGCCGGCCTCACGTGGATGCTCCCGGTCGCGACAATCGTGTTCGTGGTCTATGTCGCTGGCGCGCTCGCCGGCGGCATTTTGTATGATCTGCCGATCTGGGTACTCATCCTGCCCAGTGTGCCGTCGCTGCTCGTCACCTGGATCGCGCTGATCGTGGCCCTGGTGGACGTGACCAGCCGGCCGGCGACGCAGCTCTCGGAGAGCGCTCGGCTGGCCTGGCTCATCGCTCTGGCCTTCCTCAACGTGCTAGCTTTCCTACCCTACTGGCTCGTCGTCGCGCGCAGGCCGCTCCAGCTCAGCCAGCCCTGATCGGCCCTGGCGCGCGCCGCTATATGGCCAGCCGCGGTTACCTGCCACGCTTACCGGCACTGGACAAGACGTAGGGGCGACCGGCCGGTCGCCCCTACCCGCTCGCGGCAAGTTCGGAACCTGCCCGTTTGACACTGCGCCAGTTGCCCTCACGCTCCACGCAGGACGGCATCCACCTGGTGCGGGCATGCGCTGTCGGGCAGCCGCCGGGAGCTGGTCAGACCGGCCAGGTCTCTTGCCGGTAGGCGGCGTCCCAGAACATCCACTCATACCGGCTGGTGGTGACGAAGTGCTCGCGCACCGGCGCTCGCCGGCCCTCCGGCAAGTCTTCGACTGCCCGATCCATCACCTCCAGCACCTGCTGCACCACCGTCCCGAACTCCTCAGAGGCGTAGGTGTCGATCCAGCGCCGGTAGAGCGGGTTCGGCGAGCCCTCCCGCTCCAGATGCTTGCCTACCTCCCAGTAGATCCAGTAGCAGGGCAAGACCGCGCCCACGACCTCCTCGAACGGCCGGGCATGGGCCACCCGCAGCAGGTACGAGGTATAGGCCAGGTTGGTGGGCGCTTTCGGCGTCCGGTAGATCGCCTCCGGGCTCAAGCTCCAGCCCTGAAAGAAGCCCTCGTGCAGCGACCGCTCGACGACCAGCGCCGTTTTGGCGTGCTCAGCGAACATCTCGCACCAGGCGTCGACCGGCGACTTGGCTCCGGCCAGCGCCAGGCAGCGGGCGTAGTCTTGCAGGTACAGGGCGTCCTGGATCACGTAGTACCGGAAGGCCGGCTCCGGCAGCGAGCCATCGGTCAACCCCCGGATGAACGGGTGCGCCAGGATCGCCTGGTAGATCCCTTCGATGGACGTCCACAGTTCAGCCGTAAACGGCCTGCTCATCGCGTTCCTCCCTCCAGCTAGCCACGCCTCGTCACGTTCCAGTCCCGACCCCACGCTCCGTCTATGGGAGAAGACGCCAGCCGCCGTGCGTTACCCCGAGAAAGAGGATGAGCCAGATCGCGATCACCATGAGCAAAACAATCGTCCAGATGCGCAGTACTCGCCCCATCACCGCCTCCTCAACGTCGCATCGCCGGCCCGCCGAACGGATCGAGCCGTGCCGGTAACCCCATCCAGACCAGTAGCGAGAGAACGACCACCGCGAAGACCGCGTACGCTAGCAAGAACGCCAGGTCGCTCCCAGAGAAGCGCAGATGCCGGTAAAACGTCCGCCGGCGCTGGGCACCGAGCGCCCGCGCGTCCATCGCCACGGCTACCTGCTGGGCACGGCGGATGCCGCTCGCCAGGAGCGGGATCGCGTAGCCGAGCAGCCGGCGAGGCGCCGCCAAAGCTCCGCCGCCCTCTGGCACCCCGCGCACCCGGTGCGCCGCGCGGATCTGAGCCAGCTCAGTGCTCAGGAGCGGGACGAACCGATAGGCTGCCATCACGCCGTAGCCGAGCCGAACCGGCAGCCGGCACTGCTGCACCAGCGCCAGGATGAAGTCGGTCGGATGCGTCGTGAGCAGGAAGAGAAGCGAGGAGGTATAGATCGCCAGCACGCGCAGCACGATGCTTACGGCATAGATGATGCCAGCCCTGGTGAGCTGGAGCGGGCCGAGATCGAGCGCCACCGCTGGCGCCTCCGCCATCCGGGTCTGGTAGAAGGCCGCCGTGGTCCAGAGGAGACCGATGCCGGCTGGCAAGAAGGGCAGCAGCGCTCGGGCCAGCCGCGACGGCGGGATACGCCCGAGCACGAGCAGCGCGAGCAGGAAGAACAGGCTGAAGAGGGCCGGTACAGCGATATCCACGACCAACGTGAGGATGAGCGTCGTCGGGATAACCAGCACGAACTTGGTCACCGGGTTCAGCCGATGGAGATACGAGCTGGTCTCCATGTAGATGCCCTGGCTCATCGCCCCGCTCCCAGCGCGGCGAGATAGTGCTCGATCGTGCTCAGCAACGGTAACCCGTCTCTCTGCTCGGCCAGGCGCTGGCCGAGCCGCACCAGCGGCGGGGGAACCAGCCCAGCCCGCCGCAGGAGCGACGTGCTGCCGAGCAACGCGGCGACCGGCCCGAGGAACGCGAGCTGCCCGGCGACGAGCACCCCGGCTGCGCTGGCCTCCTCGGCGACGAGCCGCAGATCGTGCGTGATCGCCACGACCGTCCCCCCACCACGGACCAGCTCGCGGAGGCGGCCCATGATCAGCGCCGTGGTCCGCCGGTCCTGGCCGAAGGTCGGCTCGTCGAGGATGAGCAGGCGGGGACGTAGCACTAGCGCGGTCGCGACCGAGAGCCGGCGCTTCTCCCCCTGGCTCAGCGTGAACGGGTGAGCGGGCGCCAGCGACGCCAGGCCGAACTCCTCGAGGATCGCGCTCACGCGGGCCTCGACCTCCCGCTCGGCGAGCCCCTGGACCCGGAGCCCGAACGCGACTTCGTCGTAGACGGTTCCAGTGAGGAACTGATGCTCGGGGTTCTGGAAGACGTAGCTCACGAGGTGCGGCAATCCCTGGCGCGTGTACGCCCCGAGCGGCCGGCCGAGCAGCCGGACCGCCCCAGGCGGCGGCTCCAGCACGCCGACGAGGTGGAGCGCCAGCGTGCTCTTGCCCGCGCCATTGGGGCCGACCAGGGCGAAGAAGCTGCCCTCGGGGATCGCCAGACTCACCTCGCGGAGCGCCTGGAATCCAGACGGGAAACGGTACGAGAGGCGACGAACCTCGGTCGCCGGCTGTCGCTCCGGCGGATCTACTATGGGAGGCCAGCGCAGGCATACCCGCCCCAGGTAGGGCTCCAGCGCCTCGGCTGCCTCCTCGACCGTCAGCGGCAAGGGATCGATCTCAACGCCTGCCTCGGCCAGCCGGTAGGCCAGCTCGGTCACCTGCGGGATCCAGATCCCGGAGCGGTCGAGGTCCTGCCGGTAGGTGGCGAACACCGCGCGCGGCGGCCCCTCGGCCAGCAGCCTGCCCCCAGGGCCGAACAGCAAGACACGGTCGACCAGCGGCATCAGGTCGTCGAGCCGGTGCTCGATCACGATGATCGTGTGCTGCCCGGTCGCCTTCAGGTGGGCTACAGCGGAGAAGAACTCGGCGGCCGCCTGGGGATCGAGGTGCGCGGTCGGCTCGTCGAGCACTAGGACCTGGGGCTCCATCGCGAGCACGCAGGCCAGGGCCAGCCGCTGCTTCTGACCGCCGGACAGCCGATCGATCCGCCGATCCCGCAGCTCGGAGAGCCCGACCAGCTCCAGCGCGGCCGCGATCCGCCCCGGCATCTCGCCTGGCGGAATGCCCAGGTTTTCCAGCCCGAAGGCGATCTCCTCCTCGACCGTGAGCAGGCAGAACTGCGACTCCGGGTCCTGGAAGACCACGCCGACCTTCTCGCTCAGCCGGTTGAGGGGCGCGTGGCGGGTATCGAGCCCGGCGACACGGACCTGCCCGTCCATCATCGCCCCAATGGCCTGCGGGATCACGCCGTTGAGGCAGAGCGCCAGCGTGCTCTTGCCACAGCCCGACGGCCCGAGAACGAGCGCGAGCTCCCCCGGCTGAATGGAGAAGGAGACCTCCTCCAGCGCCGGGCACTTGCGGCCCGGGTATTTGACCGTCAGGCCTTCGACCAGGACGGCCGGCTCGAGGCTAGATCTCCGGCCGGCGCTCGCGAGCGATGGGGAAAGCATCGAGCACTCCCGTCGGCACCAGGGCATCGGCGATGAGCTTGGCCCCACCACCGGCCAGGATCGCCGCGCCGGCCATGCGCATCAGCGTGTAGAGAACCTGCGCCTCGATCGCCAGCCGCCCCCATCCCTGGATGGGATAGAGGTAGAGCAGCGAGAAAGCCAGTCCACCGAACGCGGCTGCGCCCATGAGCCAGGGCAGGCTGAAGCGGCGGTAGCCGGTGGCGAGGAAGAAGAGCTCGCAGGCGCCGCCCTCGATCAGCCCGGCTATGAGGACGATCGCGCCCCAGGGAGTCAGCGGCATCTCGGCCAGGGCAGCGATCAGCTCGCCGAGCAGTGCCGCGCCAGGCTTGCGCACGATGTAGGGCGTGATCACGCCGCCGATCAGCCAGAAGCCGCCGACGAAGTGGGCAGCCCAAGGACCAAGAACTGCCGCAGTCGCCTGGTAGAACCAGGTCCAGGGCACCCAGATCAGACCGATCGCGATGCCCATGGTCGCGACGACGAGGATCTCGGCCGTCGTCCAGGGTTGCAGCAGTCGTCTCATCGTGCTCCCTCCGCGCCGATTCGCTCAGACCGGCCAGCTCTCGCGACGATAGACCATGTCCCAGAAGAGGTACTCGAAGCGCGCGGTCGTGAGGAATGCCGCCCGCACGCGCTCGAGCTCATGGGCCGGCTGCCCCTCCAGCAAGCGGGCGAGCGTTGTCTCCAGCCACTCGACCCAGGCAACGAAGCCGGGGCTGGTCCAGTTCTCGATCCACCGCTGGTAGTCGCCGGCCGACCGGGCGGCGCCCTTCACTGTCGACCAGGTATCGAGGTACGCCTTCTCAGCCGCCCAGGTTCCGGCGAGAAACTCGGGGAACGACCCCAACGCCGCGGCGGCCTGCCGGTAGGCGGCATAGCCGAGGCAGACCGGAGTCGGCTCGACCTCCAGGCTGAGGCCGTGCTCCCGAGCGTACTCCTCGAACAGGTCCAGCTCCCGACGCAGCGCGGCCGCGTTGTCGATCAGCGCGCGCCGGATCCCCTCATCCGGCGCGCGGGCGATCGAGAGCCCGCGGATCTTGAGCGCCTCGCGCACGAACAGGTAGTCCTGCTGGACCCAGAAGGCGAACCGCTCGGGCGCGAGCGTCCCGGCCGCCAACTCCCGGACGAAGGGGTGACGGACCATCGCCTCCCAGATCGGCCGGGCCTCGGTGAGGAGGCCGGCGAGGTACGCATGGCTCCCGCTCATCGTGTCTACTCCGCTCGCTGGCCTCGAACAAATAAGAAGAGCACCACAGGCGAGGCGATCGATTGCCCATGGTGCTCCGTACGCCGCACGAGTGCTCCCTCCGCTGGCATTACCCAGGTCAGGTTCACCGGTCGGTGGCGGGATCGTAAGCCACCCTCTCAGCCTGGTTCCCCCAAGCTCCCGGGACGACTGGCTGTTGCGTTGTCGCCCACACTCTAGCAGCAGCTCCCAGCGCCGTCAAGCGATGCCCAACAGCCCACGCGCCGATCAGGCGCACCGAAACTTGACACTGGCCGTATCAAGTCCTATCCTTGCAATGGCTAGCACTCGATCATGCTGAGTGCTAACGGGATGAGACGCCGTGGAGCTGACCGAGCGACAGCAATCCATCCTCAAATACGTGGTCGAGGAGTACATTCGGACCGGCCGGGCAATCGGCTCGAAAGCGCTGCTCGATCGATTCCCGCTAGGCGTGAGCTCGGCGACGGTTCGCAACGAGATGGGCGTGCTGGAGACCCTCGACTACTTGCAGCAGCCGCACACCTCGGCCGGTCGTGTGCCGACCGAGCGCGGGTTGCGCTACTACGTCGAGCATCTGATGCAGACCGACGAGCTGTCGCCGGCGGAGCAGCTCATGATCAGCCACCAGTTCCGCCAGGTGGAGCAGCAGGTGGCGAGCTGGCTCAAGCTAGCGGCAGCCGTGCTCGCGAACGCCAGCGGCAACGTGGGACTGGTGACGCCGCCACGCTCTCGGGTCGAGCGGCTGCGCCATTTCGAGCTGATCAACCTGCGCGGACGCCTGGCATTGCTGGTCCTGGTGACGCAGTCGAGCGCGATTCACCAGTCGCTGCTCGAGTTCAGCGAGCCGGTAGACCAGACGACGCTGAGCGCGCTCAGCCAGCGGCTCAACCCGGAGATCCGCTGGCTGGACCGCGAGCAGATCGAGCGCAAAGCGCGCGGGGCGAGCCCGCTGGTCGCCTCCGTGCTTCGCTGGATCGCCGAGGCGCTGCACTACCTCGAGCGGCAGCAGCGCAGCGAGCTCTACGCGGAGGGGCTGGATCAGGTCATTCGCCAGCCGGAGTTCGCCCGGGGCGACATGGCATACGCGCTGCTGGAGCTACTCCGGGGCGGGATGATCCTCTCAGTGCTCCTCCCCCAGCTCGAGCCGGGGGATGAGGTACGCGTCTTGATCGGGTCCGACCTGCACCTGCGCGAGCTGCGGCCGTTCAGCGTGGTCGTCTCGGCCTACCGTGCCGGCGACGAGAGCAGCGGGTTGCTCGGCGTGCTCGGTCCCCAGCGCATGGCGTACGCGCGCTCGATCTCGATGGTCCGCTACCTCGCCCACGTCGTCTCTCGTTTGATGGGCGAACTCTACGGCGAGGACGAGAACATCGGAGCCGACGATGCGGTGAAGGGGATGCTGAACTGATGAACGAGGAGCGACGAGTAGAGGAACAGGGACCCGAGCGCACGACGCAGGCGGAGCCGGATCGCGCACAGGAGCCGGTGCAGGTTCATGCGGAGCTGGCGACGTCGGAAGAACTCGAGGCGCCGCCGGGACAGCCATCGGACAGGAGCGAGGTGGATCGCCTCAGCCGGGAACTCGAGCATCAGCAGCGCCTGGCCGAGGAGTACCTCGACCAGGCACGGCGGGCACGCGCCGAGTTCCTGAACTACAAGCGCCGGATCCAGCAAGAGATGGACGAGCTGCGCGCGCAGGCCAACGCCCAGCTCATCCTCAAGCTCCTCCCGGTGCTGGACGACTTCCACCTCGCGATCGCCCGTATTCCGGAGGCGGAGCGAGAGAATCCCTGGATCCAGGGGTTGCTCCTGATCGAGCGAAAGCTTTGGAGCGCGCTGGAGTCCGAGGGAGTCAAGCCGATCGAGGCAGTGGGCACGCCGTTCAGCCCGGCCGAGCACGAGGCGATCGCCGTCGAAGAGGGTGAAGGCGAGGAGCAGGTGGTCATCGAAGAGGTGCGGCGCGGCTACACGCTCGGCGGGCGGGTGCTGCGCCCCTCGCTGGTGCGGGTCGGGCGCCGGCGCCGGCAGCGGGGCGAGCAGAGCCCAGCGGGGGACGAACCGTCACCCACCGACGGTCGGCAAGCAGAGCAGGCAACGTCGTAGTGTGAGAGGGTCGTGAGGGAGAGCTATGGGACGAGTCATCGGCATCGACCTGGGAACGACCAACTCGGTGATGGCAGTCATCGAGGGTGGCGAACCGGTCGTGATCCCGAATGCAGAAGGCGAGCGATTGACCCCATCGGTGGTCGCGGTCACATCCACCGGTGAGCGGCTCGTCGGGCGCTTCGCCAAGCGGCAGGCGATCACGAACCCGGAGAACACGATCTATTCGGTCAAGCGCTTCATGGGCCGTCGATTCGATGACCCGGAAGTGCAGAAGACGATCAAGCTGGTTCCGTACAAGGTGCGGCGCGCGCAGAACGGGGGCGTCGAGATCAAGATGGGCGACCGCTGGTACAGCCCGCCCGAGATCTCGGCCATGATCCTGCAGAAGCTCAAGGCTGACGCGGAGGCCTACCTGGGCGAGAAAGTCGACAAGGCCGTCATCACGGTGCCGGCCTACTTCGACGACAGCCAGCGCAACGCCACCAAGGACGCCGGCCGGATCGCCGGGCTGGAGGTGCTCCGCATCATCAACGAGCCCACGGCTTCGGCGCTGGCCTACGGTCTGGACAAGAAGTCCGAAGAGCAGATCGCCGTCTACGACCTGGGTGGTGGCACCTACGACATCTCGATCCTCGACATCTCCGAGGGCGTGTTCCAGGTACTGGCCACCAACGGCGACACGCACCTGGGCGGCGACGACTTCGACCAGCGGATCATCGATTGGCTGGCCGACGAGTTCAAGAAGCAGGAGGGGATCGACCTCCGCCAGGACCGGATGGCGCTGCAGCGCCTCAAGGAGGCGGCTGAGAAGGCCAAGATCGAGCTCTCGAGCGTGCAGCAGACCGAGATCAACCTGCCGTTCATCACAGCGGACGCCACCGGGCCCAAGCACCTGGTGATGACGCTGACGCGCTCCAAACTGGAGCAGCTCGTGGCCGACCTGGTGGAGCGCACGGTTCCGCCGATGGAGCAGGCCCTGAAGGACGCAGGCCTGAGCAAGAGCGACGTCGACGAGGTCGTGCTCGTCGGCGGCCAGACCCGGATGCCGCTGGTGCAGCGGAAGGTCTCGGAGTTCTTCGGCAAGGAGCCACACAAGGGGATCAATCCGGACGAGGTGGTCGCGATCGGCGCGGCGATTCAGGCTGGCGTGCTGGCCGGTGAGGTTCGCGAGGTGCTGCTGCTCGACGTGACGCCACTCACACTGGCCATCGAGACGCTGGGTGGGGTGGCCACGCCGATCATCCCGCGTAACACGACCATCCCGACCCGCAAGAGCCAGATCTTCACCACCGCGTCCGACAACCAGACGCAGGTCGAGATCCACGTCGTCCAGGGCGAGCGCCCGATGGCGGCCGACAACAAGAGCCTGGGCCGGTTCATCCTGGACGGGATCCCGCCAGCGCCGCGCGGCGTGCCGAAGATCGAGGTCACGTTCGACATCGATGCCAACGGCATCCTGAACGTCTCGGCACGCGATATGGCGACCGGGCGCGAGCAGAAGATCACCATCACCGCGTCGAGCGGCCTGACTGAGGACGAGATCCAGCGGATGATCCGCGAGGCCGAGGAGCACGCCGAGGAGGACCGCCGCCGGCGCGAGGCGATCGAGTTCCGCAACCAGGCAGAGGCGCTGGTCTACCAGTCGGAGAAGACACTCAACGAGTACAGCGATCGCATCCCGTCGGATCTGAAGCTCGAGCTGGAGAACAAGGTCGCCGAGGTCAAGGAGATCCTGGAGCGCGACCCGGAGAACATGCAGCGGCTACGCCCGGCCTATGACGAGCTGGCGCGCACGCTCTCGCAGGTGGGGGCTCGCATGTACGAGCAGGCCGGTGCCGCGAGCGGGTCGGGCCCGGATGGCACTGAGGACGAGCGGGCTCGCTCCGGCGAAGAGGAGACCGTCGAGGGCGAGTACCGCGAGGTGCAGTAGCACTGGTAGCGCCCGGCAGACCAGAACGCGCGAGATGACCTGGGGCGCCCACCGCGGGCGCCCCAGCGTCGTCGATCGCCTCTCCTCGCTAGGGCTCCACCAGGACTTCGAGGTTGGCCAGCGGAACGAGCCGGCGCGCGCCATCGTCGAATTCGACCACGACGGCCCAGCGCGCCACGCCGTCGAGCCGCAGATCGAGCACCGGGTCGCCCCGGCAGACGCCGACCTGGCCGAGCCTGCCCGGATCGGTGAGACGGACACGCACGCCGTCTCGCACTGGAACAGCGACTGGCTCGCGACCACCAGTCGCGCCCGCCCTGGTGATCAGGCACGCGGGTCGCGTCTCGCCCCTGATGCTGCTGGCGAAGAGTAACGCAGCGTCGTGTCCCTCGCGCGTGGCCAGCGCGTCGAACAGTGGCCGGGCCATCGGCCGCCGGCCGAACCCTTCGGTCACCAGGACGCTGACCGGTGCTTCGGTGAAGCCCCCTGACCAGGATCCATGCAGCAGCCGCGCTGCCCAGAGGTCGGCCTGAGCATCGGAACCACTGATCCCGAGCACGGCCTGGATCGAGGTGGCGCTGAGGCTACCGACGATGACGCCAGCCACCCCGAGCGAGGCCATCCGGCGCAACGCCGCGCTGCTCACGGTCATGCCTGCGACGACCACCGCACCGCGGCAGCGCTCGTCGATCGCATCCGGCGGCAGCTCGCGATCCGGGCGATCGGTGAGGACACGCAGCGGGCCGTAGACTTCCTTCCCCAGAAGAACAGCTCCCGCGACGCGATCTCCACTCGCCTTGATAGTCACCCGCTGCGCCTCATCGGCCTCGATGACGTCTCCATGCACCAGCGCGGCGTACTCGACCGAGGCAACAGCGGGCGTGACCGTCACCGTGCCGAGCTGCTCGTCGACCTCGGCGAGCTGCCCGGTGATCGGAGCGGTCACCTGGGCGGTGCGCAATCCCCGGCGAGCGGAGGCGATCGGCTCGCCAGCCGTGACCTGGCTTCCGAGCGGGCGCGTGAGATGCCGCCGAACCACCCCAGGCGACAGACCCAGCTCGCGGGCGACATGGACGGTAACCGGGCGGGGAACGCTCGACGGCGCTGACAGCACCACCGTTGCGGGCTCGACCCGAGCGCCAACCGGCACTCGCACCTCGCCCGGCAGCGCGGCACGGCGCTCGATGTGCAGCGTAACATCCCGGGTCAGCGCTGGCACCTGCTCGACCAGTGGTCTCTCCATCGCCGCTCCACTATCCACTAGCGCACTTGCCAGCCGAGGTCAGCGAGCCAGGAGGCGATACGCGCCAGCCGGAGTTCGGTCGCATCAGGCAACCGGAGCAGCCGGCCCCGGGCATCGATGAGCAGACCCAGCTTCGCCCAGCTCAACCCTGACTCCCCGCTGAGCTCGACCCTCCTCCCCGGCTCTCCAGCCCCAACCCGGAACCCCGGCTCGAGTTCCAGGCTCAGCTCGATCGACCCGGTCTCAGGCAGACGAAGCACATGCAGGCTCCCGTACGGCACGCTGAATCGCTGCCCCACACCGTCGACCCGCAACTCCCCACGCACGGCCAGCGCGCCCTCGGCGCCCTCCCCACTGACGACGATGCAGTGCGCCAGCGGGATCAGCGCGTCCTGCTCCATCACCGCGCCCGCGTATCCCGGATGCAGTGTCGCCAGCGCGCCGGCCGCGGCGAACAGATCCACGTCGTCGAGCGCCAGAGTGACGAGCCCTCTGCTCGGCAGCGGTTGCACGCTGTCGAGAAGCAGGAGCGCGACCAGGGCCGGTGGCAACTCGGCGAACCACGAGCTAGCGATCACGAGCTGCACGTCGGCCGGGGGTTGCAGCCCGAGATCACCCAGGCCGTCGGCCAGCGCCTCGCGCAATACCGCGCTTGCGATCAACGCATCCTCACGGGTCTCCAGGGCTGCGAGTGGCCTGAGCGAACGGTTGAGGAGCCACTCGGTCAACGACTCCAGGGGATACTGCGTGGGAAGCCAGCGAGCGATGCGTTCCGGGGCGATGCGCGAGAGCTCGGCAGCACCGGGGCCGAGGTCTCGCTCAGCATAAAACGCGGTCGCCGCCTGCCCGTCGTGCGTCCACATCAGTAGCATTCCCTGATCGATATGGACGAGCAGCGCGCTCTGTCCGGTGCGACGGTGCGTGAACGCCATGCTCAGCTCGAGCGCCTCGACCAGATCGACGAACGGGATCGAACCGAGCTGGTGTGCCGCCAGCGACTGGCGGACGGCATCCTTGTACCGGTCGCGCAGCTCGGTGGTCAGCGCCAGCGTGACGGAGGCGGTCTCATGCGCGCTAGGATCGACTCCGACCAGCTCGAGCTGATCTCCGATCGCCTCAGCGGCCTGCTCCTGGTGCGCTTCCGGCCCGACGACCAGGCCCAGGACTGGCGCCTCCGCGTCATCCGCCAGCCCCCTGATCCCGTCGAACACCGTGGCCCATTCGTCGGGCGTGCCGCTGTCATGGGCCAGCACGATCACCCCGGGACGTACCTGTCGCAACCACTGCTCCACGGCAACCGCCGAAGGGCGGCTCGTGCCCGCCTGCTCGCTGACGCGGAGCTGGGCCAGCCGGATCGGAGTACTCCTGAGCGCGCTCGCGAGCAGCCTGGAAAGCGTTTGGTCTGGCCCGATGGAGATCAGGGCAACCGGAAGTGGTGGTTTCGGAAGCCCGGTGAGGACATAGATATCGGCCCCGTCACCGAGCGCCTGCCGCGGGATGAGCAGCTTCGCGCCCTCCTGGAAGGCGCGACCGGCCTCCTCCGCCAGCGCAGCCAGTGCTGCCCTGGCTCCTGCCAGTTCGGCAGCGCTGGAGGATGGATCCGGCGGTGCTACCGCGGAGGCAACGAGGCGCGGGACCCGCTCGACGCGGTCGAATAGCGTGGCCCGGCACCTTACCCGGTCGGCGTGCATCGCGACCGCTGCATGCACGCGGCGCTCCCGGCGCTGCGTCGCCGGCTGGCCGGTCTCTGCCGACACCTTGCGTACCACTCCCGTTGCCCCCTATCGGCTCAAGACCACGACGTAGACGACGAGTAGCACGATCATGATGAGCACCAGGATGAGCAAGACTCGACGCAACCAGTTCGCCGGGGCTGCCCCCGCTGGCTCTTCGACCGGCGCTGGTTGGGATGGACGCTCCGCTGTCGCCACTGCCGGTCCGTGCGACACTTGGGCCAGCACCGGTGCCAGCGGTTGGAACGCCGGCACCGTCTCGCGCTCCGCGTCGCCGCTCTCCGGTACGAGCCAGGCGCGGGAGACAGCCGGCGGCGGCAGCGTCGTCCGCTGTTCCTGCTGAGTCTCCGAGGGCACCTCCGCCGTGACTGGCGTCTCGACCTCCAGCTCACGCAGCCACTCGGGCAGATCTCGCTCGTCGATGAATTGCAGGACGTCGGCATCGTCCGGCCGGGGGCCAGTGCCCTCGGGTGAACGCGCCGGCTCATCTTGTCTGTCACCGGCGAGTTCGCCGCGCGTCGCCGAGAGCCAGGCCGGGGACGGCTCCTCCGAAGCCCGTTCCGGTCGTCCGGCTTCCTGCTCGTGCGCGAACTCGCGCAGCCAGTCAGGCAACTCACCCGGGTCGACCGCGAGCTCGTCCTCGACGGTGAAGCTCGCGGGCTCCATTGCCTCAGCCGGTCGCTCCGGAAGCCTGGCGCCGCATGCCTGGCAGTAGCGGTCGTCATTGCCGACCGGCTCCTGACAAGCCGGGCACCGCTGGTCCCCCGGACTGCTCAGCGCCGCATAGCCGCAGATACCACAGGCGAGCTCGTCGGGCTCCTTACGGGAACCGCACTGCGAACAGTACACGAGACTCCTCCCGATCCGGCCAGCTCGCTGCCGCTGGGTGAGCCGGCACTGTGGAACGTCGTGTGGTCGACCTCGGACGACAGTGTAGCATCGCATCGAGCCGAGCGCACCGGCCCGGAAGTCCTAGACTGCACCTCCCCGCCGGCAGAGGAACAGTGAGCAGGAGAAGCGATGCTCTCGGAAGGGCTAGCTGACAACAGCGCTTGCGTGTGCCGCCCGAAAGCTGGCCCTGGCGCCCAAAGCTGGGCCCCCTCGGACTTCCTCGGGAGCTGGGGCTACCCGCGCAGGTCGTCAGTGTCGATCCAGATCGTGACCGGGCCGTCGTTGACGAGCGCCACCTGCATATGGGCGCCGAAGCAGCCGGTTTCGACGCGTAGCCCCGCAGCTCGCAGCTCCTCAGCGAAGCGGTCGACGAGCGGGCTGGCCACCTCGGGCGGGGCAGCGTCGATGAAGCTGGGCCGCCGACCCTTGCGGACATCGGCGTAGAGCGTGAACTGCGAGACCACGAGCGCTGCCAGCCCGAGCTCCACCGCCGACCGGTTCATCTTGCCCGCCTCATCCTCGAAGATGCGGAGATGCGCCACCTTCCGGGCCAGCAACGCCGCCGCCCCGGCGTCGTCCCCGTGCCGGACGCCGACGAGCACCAGCAGCCCAGGGCCGATCTGCCCTACCACCCGACCCTCGACCGTCACCGACGCCTGGCTGACGCGCTGGATCAGCGCCCGCATGCGCGCTCCTCTCTCCCGTGAATCCCGGGCCAGACGGGGCTACCTGCTGCTGGTCCGCCTACCCTCCTCGCCGGTCGGTGATGAGCGCGACGGCCAGCGCGGCGATACCCTCGCCCCGTCCGACGAAGCCTAGCCCCTCGTTGGTCGTCGCTTTCAGGCTTACCCGCTCGACCTCGATCCCGAGCGCGGCGGCAACCCGTGCCCGCATCTCCTCGCGGAACGGACCGAGGCGAGGCCACTCGGCGATCAGCGTGGCATCGACGTTGACCACCTGCCAGCCAGCCTCGCCCAGTAGCCGCACGATCTCGCGCAGCAGGAGCGTGCTCGGAGCATCTCGCCAGCGATCGTCCCCAGGGGGGAAATGCCGGCCCAGGTCACCGAGGCCGGCCGCGCCCAGCAGCGCATCGCCGATCGCGTGCAGGAGCACGTCGGCGTCGGAGTGCCCTTCCAGCCCTAGCTCGCCGGGGATCTCGACGCCTCCCAGCACGAGCCGTCGCCCCTGGACGAGGCGGTGGACGTCGTAGCCGATGCCAACACGGATCACGCCCGGGCTCCCTGCTGTCGGCGGGCCAGGAGCGCGGCTGCGACGACGAGATCGGTCTCGGTCGTCAGCTTGAGGTTGTCAGCGCTGCCGGGGAAGACGCGCACCGGAAAGCCAGCGCGCTCGACCAGCGTGGCCTCGTCGGTCGCCGGTGGCGCATCGGGTGGCCAGCGCCGGTAGGCTACCTCGAGCCAGTCACGCCGGAAGACCTGCGGCGTCTGCGCAGCGACCAGGCTGCTCCGATCGAGAGTACAGGCCACCTGGCCGCTCGCGTCGACCTGCTTGATCGTGTCGGATACCGGAACCGCCGCGACGGCAGCTCCCCAGGCGGCACCGGCCTCGATCCCGCGCCGCAGCAGCCCCGGCGTGACGAGCGGCCGCGCGGCGTCGTGGATCAAGACGAGCTCGACCTCCGCGCTCAACCGCTCGACCCCAGCACGCACCGAGTCCTGCCGATGCGCGCCGCCGAGGCAGACGATGGATCGGGCAGACAGCGGGGTGGCCCGGAGGAGCGCACTGGCAGCATCGTGATTCGCCGGGCTTGCGACCACCACGAGCTCGGTGATCTCAGGGACAGCGGCGACGGCATCGAGCACCCAGGCGAGCGCCGGCCTCCCCGCAAGCTGGGCCAGCGTCTTGTCGAGCCCTTGCATCCGGCGACTGCTGCCTGCCGCCGCGATGACCGCGCCGCACCTCATGCCGCCTGTCCGGATCGTCTGGCCTGGGCGAAGACCATCCGCCCAGCCGCAGTCTGCAGGGTACGCGTGACGGTGACGTTGATCTCCTGCCCCACGTACGGCTGGCCGGCCTCGATGACGACCATCGTGCCGTCCTCGAGGTAGCCGACGCCCTGCCCGGGCTCGCGCCCCTCCCCAACGACCCGGATCTGGAACTCGTCTCCAGGGTGAATCGGGGGGCGCAACGCCCGCTCCAGCGTGTTCGGGTTCAGGACCGTGATGCCGGAGAGCATCGCGATCTGCGCCAGGTTCTGGTCGCAAGTCAGCAGCCGTCCCCCTAGCTCCTGGGTCGTCCGCAGCAGCTTCTGATCGACGTCATCCGTCCCCGGTGGGTCGAGATCACACACCACGAGATCGATATGCGGATCCTGGCGAAGCTGGCGCAGCAGCTCCAGCCCACGCCGCCCGCGCGCCTGCTTGCCGGGATCGGTCCCCTCGGCGAGCTGCTGGAGCTCGTGCAGGGCGAACTGCGGCACCACGAGCTGGCCCTCGAGGAAGCCCGAGCGAGCGATCTCCCGTACCCGGCCATCGATGATCGCGCTGGTATCGAGAACCACCGGCGCGACCGGTGCTGAGTCCTGCCCCCGCCGCAGCGCGGCGAAGAGCTCGTCTCGCTTCGCCAGCATCGCCGTCGCCGATCCCAGCGTGAGAAGGACCGCGACGACAGCGGGGATGATCTGGCCTGCCGGCCGTGGCAGGAAGGAGAGCGGCCAGGCCAGCAGGGCCGAGAGCACGCCGCCGATGAGCAGACCGACCGTCACCGCCGTCAGATCTTCCAGAGTCAGGCGGCGAATCTGGACATGGAGCATGTCGATCAGCCCGAAGACAGCGTACGGGGTGACGAGGAAGCCGAGCGCGCCGAGCAGGGCCGCGACGAAGACGGGGTAGATCTGCCCCGCCTCGGTCGTCATGGCGAAGTACAACCCAACCTGCCAGCCGAGCAGGACTCCGATCAGCAAGCCGGTGTAGCGCAGCAATCGGCCGATCGGTGAGTTCGCCCGCTCCATCCGCGCCCGTCGATCGAGTCCTCGACTCCGCGCGTCCTGGTTGGTTCGCTGCTCGAGCGTGGGCTGCTGCCCCGAGATCTCGGGAAACCGTGTCACTTCATACCTCTTCAGGCCAGCGCGTACTCTGGTCTCGTGCACATGGGAGGCCCGCTGCAGCGCCGTAGCGGCAACGGGCAGTGTAGCACGGCAGATGAGGCCATTCAACGGCCCGTTCGACCCGCGGCGCGGCGTAGCCGCTCAACCGCCTCCAGCGGCACGTCGACCCCGCCGAGCTCGCGTCCCTTACGGAAGCCCTCGCCGTGGTAGTCGCTTCCCCCCGTTGCGATCAGACCGTGCGCCTCCGCGAGCTCCGCCAGCGACCGCCGCTGGTCCTCTGAATACTCTCCGTACCAGGCCTCCAGGCCGGCCAACCCGGCTGCGATCAGCTCCGGCAAGAGACGCGCAAGATCGCTTGCCGTGTAGGGATGCGCCAGCACCGCAGCCCCACCGGCGGCTCGCACCACCTGGACCGCTTCCGCTGGCGAGGGGCGCTCATGTGGGACGTAGGCTGGCCTGCCACGCGCGAGGTAGCGGGCGAACGCCTCGTCGATGGAGGAGGTGTAGCCCCGTTCGGTGAGCAGCCGGGCGAGATGCGCCCGGCTGATCGTTCCCTCACCCGCCAGGGCGCGCACCTCGTCGAAGTCGATCTGGAGCCCGAGCGCCTGCAAGCGCGAGACCATGGCCCGCGCCCGCTCCAGCCGCCGCTCCTGGAAGGAGCGCAGCGCCTCCTGGAGCCCCTGGTCGTGGGAGTCGATGAAGTAGCCGAGGATATGGACCTCGCCGGCTTCGACGGCCGTGCTCAGCTCGATTCCCGGGACGATCTCGACGCCGGCGGCCTGACCAGCGGCGACCGCCTCATCGATCCCCGCGGTGGTATCGTGGTCGGTTACGCTGAGCACAGCGACGCCCCGCTGCGCGGCCAGAGCGATCAGCTCAGCGGGGCGTAACCGGCCATCAGACGCTGTCGTATGGGTATGCAGGTCGACGCGCTGGCGTCGATGCGCGGCTTCGTCCATACGGCGTCCAAGTTGCGCGGGACAGCACCTCGTGCAGAGAGTACTGCCCGCTCAGGTAGTTACCGCGGTTCGACGATCAGCCGGAGCGCGGTGCGATCCTCGTCGCCGATCGTGACGTTGATGAAGGAGGGCAGGCAGACCGCGTCGATCCCGGTCTCAGCCAGGTAGTCGCGGGCAATGGCGACTGCCTTGACCGCCTGGTTCGCAGCGCCGGCGCCGATGGCCTGTACCTCGGCTCGCCCACACTCGCGGACCACACCGGCGATCGCGCCGGCCACGGCGCTCGGGCGCGAGCGAGCGGAGACCTTCAGGACCTCACTGCGACGGGCAGGTGCCTGGCGTTCCTGAGCCGGCGCCTGAGCCGTTTGGGCATAGCCTTCCTCGTCCGGCGGGAAGCTTGCCTCGGGGTCGATCTTGATGTCCCGCAGGTCGAGCTTGCTGAAGAAGCGATCCATCCTACCCCTCCACTTACGCTTGGTCCTGCCACGCAAAACGCACAAGCCTGTCTCTCAGCGCGAGCAGTGCGACTCCGTCAGTCTCTCCGGGGGCCCACTCCTCTCCAGTACCGTCGACTGACCACGCCCACGGCGGCGCCTTACCCTCACAAGCGACGCCCCGTCGCCTATGGGATCGCCAGGCACGGCTCGTGCCTGGCGCCGCCTGGCCAGAACTGGTACCACAGAACGTACAAGCACGTCAACACGGGGCGATGCTGAGGCTTGAGCAACCTTGCGCGTTCGGGGCTGGCCTGGGCAGGTGACCTCGGGGCACCGGGGCCACGCCTAGCTGCGTCCGGAGATGGCAACAGGCCGGCACACGCACCGGCCGCCCCCTGAGTGGCGAGAGGATCCCGGCCGGCTGGCAGAGAGGAGCACCCAGCCGCCCTACCGCTGTCAATAGCGGGAACACGGGATCGGCTACCCCAGGCCAGCGGACAGCTCCAGGGCGGCTCAAGACCACTGAAAAAGCGCGAGCGGCCGGGGTACAACCCGGCCGCTCGTCACCTGTCTTGCGCGCTCATCGGGCATACTCGACCGCCCTGGTCTCGCGAATGACTGTCACCTTGATCTGACCAGGATAGTCGAGCGTCTCCTGGATCTTCTTCACCACATCCCGCGCCAGCCGCATCGCACCGAGGTCATCGATCGCCTCGGGCTTGACCAGAATTCGCACCTCACGGCCCGCCTGAATCGCGTAGGCCTTCTGCACCCCCTTGAACGAGGTGGCGACGCTCTCCAGCGCTTCGAGGCGCTTGATGTACGCCTCCAGCATCTCGCGGCGCGCCCCAGGCCGGGCACCGCTGATTGCATCAGCCGCCGCGACGATGAAGGCCTCGACCGTCTTGGGCTCCTCCTCGCCGTGATGCGCGGCGATCGCGTGCACGATCTTGGCGGATCGCCCGAGACGGCGGGCAATATCGGCGCCGATCAAGGCATGGGGACCTTCGACCTCGTGGTCGACAGCCTTCCCGATGTCGTGCAGCAAGCCAGCCGTCTTCGCGACGTTGACGTCGGCACCGAGCTCAGCAGCCAGCGCCCCAGCGATCATCGACACTTCGATGGAGTGCTGGAGCACGTTCTGGCCGTAACTCGTGCGGAAGCGCAGCCGGCCCAGGAGCTTGATCAGGTCGGGGTGTAGTCCCTGGACGTTCGCCTCCAGCGCGGCCCGCTCCCCCTCCTCGATAATGATCTGTTCGACCTCCAGGCGTGTCTTCTCGACGACCTCTTCGATCCGGGCCGGATGGATCCGGCCATCCTGGATCAAGCGGAGCAGCGCTCGCCGAGCGATCTCCCGGCGCACCGGGTCGAACGACGAGACGGTCACCGCCTCCGGCGTATCGTCGACGATCAGGTCGACGCCGGTAGCTTGCTCCAGGGCACGGATGTTGCGCCCCTCGCGGCCGATGATCCGCCCCTTCATGTCGTCGCTCGGCAGCGGGACGACCGAGACCGTGTTCTCGGCGACGTACTCGGAGGCGATGCGCTGGATCGTCGTGGCCAGGATCAGCTGCGCGCGCTGGCGGGCCTCCTCGCGAGCCTGCTGCTCCAGTTCACGCACCTGGCGGTTGATGAACTCGCGCGCCTCCTCCATGACCTGCTGGATCACCAGGTTGCGGGCTTCCTCCACCGACAGCGCAGCGACGCGCTGGAGCTCGAGCTGGCGCTCCTCCGCGAGCTTGTTGAGTTGCTCGATCTGGTCTTCGATCTCCTTCTCGCGCGCCTGGAGCTTGCGCTCGCGTCGCTCCAGCGCCTCGATACGCCGGTCGAGCTGCTCCTCTTTGTTCTGGAGCCGTCGTTCGATACGCTCGACCTCTCGCCGGCGCTGCTGGTACTCCTGCTCGAGCTCATCGCGGAGCTTGATCGCCGCATCCTTCGCCTCCAGCAGGATCTCGCGCTGGCGCGCCTCGGCATCTTCGATGAGCCGCTTCACCTCGTCGGCGGTCGCTCGCAGCCGCGAGCGAGCCGAATGGCGCAAGTACAGGTAGGTCGCCGCGCCTGCCACGATGGCAGTCGCCACCGCGGTCAGGATGATAGGCACCAGGATCTCCATAGCGTTGTCACTCCCTAGACATGTCGGTTGGTAAGGTCCATGCAGGTCGCCACCGCCTGGACTGTAGCGACCCAATGGCGATGGGTAGGAGCGTTTGCCCCTCTAAGCATACCGACTGCGCTTCTTCACGGTCAACGCGAATATTTGCCTCATGCAAATAGACTTGCCTCATGCCGTCCTCGCGGGGTTGCACGGGCATTGATCTCCTCTCGGGGAGTCGAGCGCGAGGACGATTTGTGCTATATGATCTGATGACAGTATCGCCCGGCACTGGGCACCAGGCCGGGTTCGAGGAGGAGGCAGGCGACCATGTTTCCCCGAGCGGAATCGTCTCTCACGACAGCATCGGCACTGAAGACGAGGATGCACCGCCGCCGGCTCCTGCGCCTGGCGGCGATGGGCGGAGGGTTGCTGGCGACGGGCAGCCTGCTGGCCGCCTGCGGCGGTGCCGAGACGTCGCCCACGGCCGCCCCGGCCGGCGAGCAACCGACTCCCACGACCGCCCCAGCGGCTCAGGCGACCGCAACGGCCGCGCCGGCCACCGGCGGCACCTTCGTCATCGCTCGCCTGACCGACACGGTCACCCTGGATCCGTCGCGGCAATACGAGCTGACCTCGCCGATCGTCGTCGGCGCCTGCTACGAGCGGCTGGTGACCATCGAGCCGCCGGACATCAAGACCGTCGTCCCCCAGCTTGCCCGGGAGTGGGAGATCAGCGAGGACGTCACCACGTATACCTTCATGCTCCGCGACGACGTGACGTTCGCCTCCGGGAACCGGTTGACCGCATCCGACGTGATTTTCAGCTTCAACCGGCTGCGCGAGCTGAAGGACAACCCGTCCTGGATGGCCGAAGTCATCAGCTCGATGGATGCTGCCGACGACCATACGCTCACGATTACGCTGAGCGAGCCCAACGCCGCGTTCCTGGCGATGCTGGTCTCCCCCAACTTCTCCGTGCTCGACAGCCAGGTCGTCAAAGAGCACGGTGGAACCGACCAGCCAGGCGCCGATCAGTCCGATACGGCCACTGAATGGCTGAACCAGAACTCAGCGGGCAGCGGCCCCTTCATCCTCAGGAGCTGGGTGCCGGAGACCGAGATCGTGATGGAGCGCAACCCCGATTACTGGGGTGACCCTCCGGCACTCGAGCGCGTGATCATCCGCCATGTCGCCGATCCGACGACCCAGCGGCAACTTCTGGAGAGCGGCGACATCGATGCCGCCCACAACCTCGATGCCGATATCATCGCTGAGCTGGAACAGGCGGGAACCGTCAACATCGTCCGTGGCGACACGCTCGACACCGAGTACTTCGCCATGCATACCGGCCAGGACGTGGGCAAGGAGCTGGCTGACCGGCGCGTGCGGCAGGCGCTGGCCTACGCGATCGACTACGACGGCATCATCGAGCAGATCCTGCGCGGTGCCGCGGTGCGCCCGCCCTCGGTGATCCCTGCCGGGCTCGTCGGCGTGGCCGAGGCTGAGCAATACAAGTACGTGCAGGACGTCGAGAGGGCGAAGGCCCTGCTCGCCGAGGCGGGGCTAGCCGACGGCTTCGACCTCACCCTGACGTATAACAGTGGCGGAACCGAAGTCGGCGGCGTCTCCTCCGAAGTGCTGGCGAGCAAGATCGCAGATGACCTCAGCCAGATCGGGGTACGCGTCACGCTCGACCCGCGGGCACCCGATGTTCGGCTGGCCGACTACCGGGCCGGCAAGCTCCAGTGCACGATCTCCGGCTGGACACCCGACTTCCTCGACTCCCACGGGTGGGCCATCCCCTTCGGCGTGCCTGGTGAGGCAGCGGCCCGCCGCGTCGCTTACGAGAACCAGGAAGTCGCGGAGCTGTTCCAGCAGGCCGTCCGCGTGGCCGACCCGGCGGAGCGCGCCCGGCTGTACGCCGAGGGCCAGCGCCTGCTCAACGAGGACGCACCGTTCATCTGCCTGTACCAGCCGAAGGCTCAGGTGGCTGTGGCGAAGTCGGTCGAGGGGTATGTCTTCAACCCGGTAACCCAGGTCGACGTTGCGCAGCTCCGAAAGACATCGTGAACGGGTGAGGGCTGGGGCGAGCTTGGTAGGACTCGCTCCAGCCTCCTGCTCGCGTGCCAGGGAGAACTGCGGTGCTCCTGCAGTTCGTCGCCAAGCGCATCCTGCTCTCGATCCCGCTGCTGATCGGGATTACGCTGGTCACGTTCGTCGTGTCGCACCTCGTCCCGGCCGATCCCCTGACTGCAGTCCTTCCCGAGCGGGCCTGGAACAACCCCGAGACGGTGCAGATGTACCGGGAGCGCTGGGGGCTCGACCGGCCACTGCACGAGCAGTACCTGATCTACCTGCGCAACCTGCTCCACGGTGACCTCGGCGAGTCGTACACCACGCGCCGGCCGGTCGGGACGGATCTCCGGCTGTTCTTCCCAGCCACGATCGAGCTCGCGGCCGCGGCGATGCTCTACGCGGTGACTGTCGGCATAGCGCTGGGCGTGGTCTCGGCTGTCTGGAGCAACCGGCTGGCTGATCACCTCGCGCGGCTGATCGCGCTGGTCGGCGTCTCGCTGCCGGTCTTCTGGCTCGGGCTCCTGGCCCTGCAGGTCTTCTATGCCAATCTCGGCCTCCTGCCCGGGCCAGGGCGAATCGACACGCGGCTCGTCGCCCCGCCGACTCGCACCGGCTTCTATACGATCGACAGCCTCCTGGCTGGCCAGTTCGACGTCTTCCTCAACACGCTCTACCACCTGATCCTGCCCGGCATCGTCCTCGGCAGCTACGCCATGGGGATCATCGCCCGGATGACGCGCTCCTCGCTGCTGGAGGTGCTCAGCCTCGACTACATCCGAACCGCCAGGGCCAAGGGGCTCGCCGAGCAGCGCGTCGTGATCGGCCACGCGCTGCGCAACGCGCTGATCCCCACCGTGACCGTCGTCGGGCTCACCTTCGGCAGCCTGCTAGCCGGTGCCGTGCTGACCGAGACGATCTTCTCCTGGCCCGGCATCGGCCGCTACGCGGTAGACGCCGCGACCAAGCTCGACCTGCCAGCGATCCTGGGCGTGACACTGCTGATCGCCGTCGTCTACGTCATCGTCAACCTGATCACCGATATCCTCTACGGGATTCTCGACCCCCGGATCCGGGTCGGCTGACAGGCAGGGGCAGGCGATTGAGGACGGACACCGGATGACCGCGACGACGACCAGGGTATCGACCACGCCACTGGCAGCGCGCCGCCCCTTCTGGGAGTCGCCGCTCGGGCAAGCCGCGCGGGAGCTCGCGCGTAACCGCGCGGCGATGGCCGGCCTCGGAATCCTCGTGTTCTGGATCCTCGTCGCTTTTACCGTCTCGTTCATCGTGCCCTTCGACCCGTTGAAGACCGACGTGAGCAACCGGCTGTCGCCCCCGAGCGCGAGCCACTGGTTCGGTACCGACGATCTGGGGCGCGACGTGTTCAAGCGCGTGCTCTTCGGCTCGCGCTACTCGATCCCGGCCGGCTTTCTGACCGTGCTGGCAGCCCTGCTGATCGGCTGCATCGTCGGCGCGGTGGCCGGCTATGCCGGTGGCTGGATCGACAACGCGCTGATGCGGGTCGCCGATATGGTGCTGGCGTTCCCCTCGATCGTGCTAGCGATGGCCATCGCCGCAGCACTGGGGCCGGGGCTCAAAAACGCGTTGATCGCGATCGTCGTGGTTCTCTGGCCGGAGTACGCCCGGCTCATGCGGGGACAGGTGCTCGCCGTGAAGGCGCACGAGTACGTGACCGCAGCCGAGGCCCTAGGAGCCAGGCGCAGCAGGCTCCTGATCCGGCATATCCTGCCCAATACCCAAGCGCCTATCGTCGTCAAGGCGACGCTCGACGTCGGCGCCGCGATCGTGCTCACCGCCGGGCTCTCGTTCATCGGGTTAGGGGCGGTTCCCCCAGATCCCGAGTGGGGAGCGATGATCCGCGAAGGGCAGCGGCGCTTCAGCCAGTGGTGGATGGCCACCTTCCCCGGGCTAGCGATCTTCAGCGTGGTCATGGCACTCAACTTCCTCGGCGACGGGCTGCGCGACGCGCTCGACCCGCGTCGCCGTGGCCGCTGGGCCTGATCCCGTAGTACCCTCAACCCTGCTGGTTCAGTCCAGGCAGCGGCGCGGGCCGGCAGGCGAGTGCCCGATCGCTGGTTGGCTGCGCTGCGACGTCGCTCCCTCGCGCCCTCTACCGGCTCGCCAGCAGCGACCTCGAGAGGCAACCTGCGTGAAAGGTCCTCCCCGATGAATGCTCGTGAATCACCTCGAACTCGCCAGATCAAGGACTTGCTGCGCGAGCTGCACCGGAACGGCGTGCGCGACCAGCGCGTCCTCCTGGCGATCGCTAAAGTGCCCCGTGAACGGTTCGTCCCACTGGAGCTACGCGAGCGGGCCTGGGAGAACCGTCCACTGCCGATCGGAGCCGGGCAGACCATCTCGCAGCCGTTGATCGTGGGGCTGATGACCCAGGCGCTCCAGCTCGACGGTGACGAGCGGGTGCTGGAGATCGGCACCGGCTCAGGCTACCAGGCAGCCATCCTGGCCGAACTGGCCAGGTCAGTGATCAGTATCGAGCGCGATCCACTTCTGGCACAGAGCGCAGCCGAGCGACTCCGCCAGTTAGGCTACCAGAACGCCGAAGTCCACGTCGGTGATGGGTCGAAAGGTTGGCCAGCCGGAGCGCCGTACGATCGGATCATCGTGACAGCCGCGGCCACCCGGGTTCCGCCGGCTCTGCTGGAGCAGCTCAGCCCCGCCGACGGAGCCCGGCTCGTCATCCCGATCGGCGACAGCGAGCACCAGGAGCTCTACCTGTTCGAGCGTCGCGGTGGAACCCTGCACCAGATCGACCTGGGCCCGGTGCGCTTCGTCCCGCTAGTCGAAGGGGAGGACGGTCCCGGAGAGGACGGTGAGCGCACTTCTCCAGGCTCCACGCCGGACGTCTGAGCCGGTACGATAGTGCGCGGCAGGCAAGCAGGGAAGGGGGCAAGGCAATGGTGTGGGTGCCGCGGGTCGACCGGGTTTTGCTCAACGCTCGGATATACACGCTCGACGCCCAGTTTCAGGTCGCTGAGGCGGTCGCGATCCGCGACGGCCGGTTCGTCGCAGTGGGGACTACCAGCGAGATGCGGGAACTCGCCGAGGCTGGCACCCAGATCGAGGATCTTGCCGGCGCGGTCGTCCTCCCCGGTCTGATCGACGCGCACACGCACCTGCTCTCCACTAGCCTCGTGCTGCGAGAAGTCCAGCTCTACGATTGCCGCTCGATCCCGGAGATCCTCGACCGGGTACGCCAGCGAGCAGCCCAGACTCCACCCGGCCAGTGGATCGTCGGGCGAGGCTGGGACGAGGCACTGCTGGCCGAGCGGCGCCACCCGACGCGCTGGGAGCTCGATCGTGCTGCCCCCGACCACCCAGTCGTGCTCCACCGAGTCTGGAATAAGCTCGTCGCGAACAGCGCGGCGCTCGCGATGGCCGGCATCACGCGGGCAACCCCTGATCCCCCGGCCGATACGCGCTACGCCGGCGGCTTCGAGCGCGACCCCGAGACGGGAGAACCGACCGGCCTCTTCTGGGACCGCGCGAAAGAGCTCGTCCTGGACGCCATCCCTGAGCCGTCAGAGGCACAGCTCGCGGAGGCGCTGCGGTACGGTTGCCGTGCCTATAACGCCGCCGGCCTCGTCGGCGTCGCCGAGCCAGGGCTCGACGTCCCAGAGATCCGCGCCTACCAGCGGTTGCGGGACGACGGCCAGTTGACCGTGCGCGCCGACCTCCTGCTCGGGGCCTGGGGCTACGTGCCCGCGGAGCGCGAGCCGGAACTCGAAGGCTGGATCGCCGCGATGCCGGTCTACGGCGGCTTCGGCGATGATCTGCTGCGGCTGGCCGGTGTCAAGTTCCTGCTCGACGGGGGAGTCGGCGACCGGACGGCTCGCTTCTACGAGCCGTACCTCGACGAGCCGGACAATATCGGCCAGTGGGTGGTCGATCCGGAGGAATATCCACGGCTGGTTCGCTGGGTGCACGAGCGCGGATGGTCGATCGACACCCATACCTGCGGGACGGCAGCCCAGGATCTGGCCGTCAAGGCCTACATCGAGGCGCAAGCGGCGGCACCGAACCCGCGGCTCCGGCACCGGGTACATCATGCCTATTTCCCCAGCCAGGAGGCCGTGCAGTCGATGGCCAAGCACCGCATCCCGGCTCTGGTCAGCACCCCGTTCCTGCTGCACCTCGGCGACAGCTTTATCGCGAGCCTAGGTCTAGAGCGGGCGGCGCGCGCTATGCCGATGGCGACCTACCTGTCGGCCGGCGTCCCGCTCGCCGGAACCTCGGACGCGCCGATCACCGACTTCAACCCCTTCGTCGGCATCTACGCGGCTGTCACCCGGCGGACCGTGCTGGGCCGCGAGCTCGACCAAAGCGAGCGGATCAGCCGGAAGGAGGCGCTGCGCAGCTACACGGTCGGCGGCGCCTACGCGCTCGGCCAGGAAGGAGTGCGGGGCTCGATCGAGCCGGGGAAGCTGGCCGACCTGATCGTGGTCGACCGTGATCCGCTGGCGGTCGATGAGCAATCCTTGAAGGAGACACGGGTCCTCCGTACGATGCTCGGCGGCGCTTGGGTCTACGAGGCAAGCCCGGCGTAATGGAGGGCGAGATCCAGACGCCAGACCGCCAGGCGTTCGCCGGAAGCGACACAGGGAGAGAGCGATGCGAGGGCTGAGCAGGCTGCTGCGCTGGGCGGTGCTCGTCCTGGTTGGGGCCGCGATTTACGACCAGCTTCGACGGCCGGCCGCGGAGCGTACGTGGCATGGGAGGATCGGCTTCGTCCCGTACGACTTCCGCCCACCGACGGTCGAGCGTCTCCGGGAACGGCTCTGGAACCCGGACGACCCGCGGATCTTCACGCCACACGTCTGGGGAGTCGGCTGGACGATCAACCTGTATCAGCTTCGGCACTACCTGTTACCGCTGGTCGAGCGGGTGCGGGCCGAGCTCTCCGAGCGCCGCGGGTGAGCCCGCGCCAGCACCAGAGCGGTTTCAGCCGCGGCGCAGACCGGCCAGGAGCTGCCAGCAACCGATCACGAGGAGCAGCAGACCGATCCCGCCGAGCACTTCGCTGATGCCGAAGAGGTCGGCCAGAGCTCCGGAGAAGAAGACCGGGACGAACGCCACGCTGTTGGAGACGGTGAAGAAGGTGGCATAGACGCGGCCGCGGACATGCTCGGGCGAGCCCGCCTGCAGGAGCGACTGGCCCGGTGCCAGGATCATGCCGTTGACGATCCCCAGCAGCCCGGTCAACCCGGCCGCCACCAGGGTCTCGGCGGAGCCCACCCCGTTCGGCCCGCCTTCAGCGCTCCAGCCGACCAGGGCGAGCCCCAGCAGTAGCGCCCCGCCGAGTGCCAGCGCGCAGTCGGTCGTGCGCACGCTGCCGAGCCGGCCGGCCACATGCGGCACCAGGACCGTCCCCAGCACGACCCCAATGCCGGCAGGCGCCACCAGATAGGCGATATCCTCGGCCGGCAGCCCCAGCACCACGGTCACGTAGCCGGGGCCGAGCACCGCTACCATCAGGTACGTCGCCATTGCGATGGTCAGGTACGCGATCGCTTTGGCCAGGTGCGGCGAGGCGAGAATGAAGTGGACGCCTTCGCGGATCTCGCCGAGAACCTGTGCCACCAGCCTCCGGGCGTTGGGAAACGCGCGCGCCGGGGGACAGCTCGGCGGCAGGGCCAGGCTGACCAGGGCGCAGAGCGCGAAGATGACGATGATGCCGCTCAGTACGGTGTGAATGCCGAAGAGCTTGACCAGCAGCGGCCCGGCGGCGGCGAACCCGACGAGCTGCGAAGCGGTGAACGTGAGGTTGAACAGGGCATTCGCCTGGATGATCTGGCGTCGCGGCGCGACATCGGGCAGGGTGGAAGCCAGGGCCGGGCCGAAGAACTGGCCGACCGCGCCTGAGACGAAGGTGATCGCGTAGAGGACCGCCAGGGCGAGATACGCCGACCAGCGCGCCTCGATCAGCAGCAGCCCGCCTACCGCCACGCCGCGCAGCGCGTTCGTCAGCACCAGGATGGTACGGCGGTTGAACCGGTCGGCGACGACGCCGGCCAGCGGGCTGAAGAGGACAGCCGGGAGCGTAAAGCTGAGCACGGTCAGGCCGATGGCGGTATTGAGCTGCCCGATCGCGTGCCGCTCGACGATACCCCGGACCAGGATGAGCAGCGAGAAGTTCACCATGTTCTGACCGGTCTGCGAGAGGGTCTGGACGAGCCAGAGGAGGAGGAACGGCCGGTGACGGAGGAGATCGAGCGGGTTGCCGGGCGGGCCATCGAGTTCTCGGGGTGGCTCGACCGCCTGCATCTCAGCTCGTGGGAGCATCGGCGGAAGGCGCTTGCGCAGTGGGAGGCTCATAGCGACGAACAATCACCTTCAACCGCTTGCGGAAGGTCGGGCGAGGGATCAGGATGCGGCGGCCGCAGCCGAGGCACCGCAGACCGATATCCGCACCGGTGCGGACGACGACCCAATCGGTCGATCCGCACGGGTGTGGTTTTCGCAGGCGTACCACGTCGTTCACACGTACCTCGTCGCTCATCGGGCGGTCCTCGTCAACCGACCAGCCAGTCGAGTATAGCAGCCAGCCTCCCCGAGGCGCTCCGGTTTACGCACCGGTCAGGTAAAACACGAAGGGTGGTGGCGTGTCTGTCTCGGCTCAGCCAGCGTTGACAAGGAGGCCCGTACTTGGTAGGCTTGAGGCTCGTGGACGCACGCGTCCACCTTTTTGCGTGCTCCTGTCCTCAGGAAGAAGGAGACAGTCGTGTACGCGGTCGTGCAGACCGGAGGCAAGCAGTACCGGGTCGCAGTCGGCGACACGATCGACGTCGAGCGGCTGGATGCCGAGCCGGGTGGCGAGGTCGCGCTCGATCGCGTCCTGATGGTCGTCCGGGACGGCGAGGTGCTGATCGGCCGGCCCCTGGTTGAGGGCGCGAAGGTGGTGGCGGAGGTCGTCGACCAGGTCAAGGGGCCGAAGCTGATCGTCTTCAAGATGAAGCCGAAGAAGCGCTATCGCCGGAAGACCGGCCACCGGCAGAAGCTCACCCGGTTGACGATCAAGGAGATCGTCGCCTGACCATCGCGGGGTGATAGATCCGAGATCATAGCCGGCCGCATCGATCGAGCCGCGCGGCCGCAGCGAACGGAGGCGGAAGATGGCTCACAAGAAGGGCGCCGGCAGCTCGCGCAACGGGCGCGATAGCCAGTCAAAGCGGCTGGGCGTCAAGCGCTACGATGGACACTTCGTCCGTGCCGGTAACATCCTGGTGCGCCAGCACGGCACCCGGATCCGGCCGGGCAACAACGTCGGCATGGGGCGCGACTTCACGCTCTTCGCGCTGATCGACGGCTACGTCAAGTTCGAGCCGATCAGCCGCGACAAGCGACGGGTCAGCGTCTATCCCGAGCGTGTCGTGCCGCAGCCGGCGGCATCGGGGAGTTGATGGCTGATGAAGAAGGGGATTCACCCGCAGTACTACCCGCAGGCGACGGTGATCTGCTCCTGCGGGAACACCTGGACAACCGGCTCGACCAAGCCGATGCTCCGGATCGACCTGTGCCCACGCTGCCACCCGTTCTTCACCGGTGAGCAGCGTATCGTCGACACGGCTGGCCAGGTCGAGCGGTTCATGCGGCGACTGGAGCGGGCGCAGGAGGCGCCGCGCAAGAAGAAGGCGGAGCGGCGTCGCCGGCGACTGGAGCAGCGAGCTCAGCTCGTCGAGCAGGAGTCGCAGCTTCTGGTGAGCGAGACTGAGCGCGGCGCGACCGACGAAGAGAGCAACGAGGAGCAGTCCTGAGATCGCGCTCGCCCTGCTCCCAGCGCGCATGAGCGCGATGCGCTATACTGGAGGTGGAGCAGGAAGCCAGCCCGGTCTACTGGCACCGGCTCCCGCCCAGGGGCGCGATCACAGGGAGGAGAGAGCCGTGACCGGACCGAAGTCTGTGTCGCCGCGCCCAGAAGACCAGGCCGAATGGTCGCTGGAGCAGGCCGGGTTCACTAAGGAGCAGATCGCCCGGCTACGTGAGCTGCGAGACATGTACCCCTACATCGAGTACATGGACTCGCGGAGGCAGTGGCACCGGCTTCGCTTCGTCAAGTGGCTCTACGCTCGCGGCGAGATCCCCCGCTAGCACCAGAAACAGATATCGATCGTCGAGGGCGCCGAACAGCCCGGCGCCCTCACCGTTTGTGCAGGATGCCGTAGCCGATGCTACCCTTCGGTGAGTAAACTTGCTCAGGTGGTCGCTGGCCGGGATGGTGGTGGAAAGGACATCGGCCCATGACCTATGTCATTGCCGAACCCTGCATCGGGGTGAAGGATGCCTCCTGCGTGGAGGTCTGTCCGGTTGACTGCATTCACTCGGACGACGAGGCCGACCAGTACTTCATCGACCCCAACGAGTGCATCGACTGCGGCGTCTGCGCCGAGGTCTGCCCGGTCGAGGCCATCTTCTTCGAAGACGACCTGCCGGAGAAGTGGGCATCGTACCTGATCAAGAACCGCGAGTACTTCGAGAACCGCGGTTGAGCAGCGGTGAGGGGGGTATACCTCCCCTCGCGCTACCCGGCCGCGCGTCCCACTCGAAGGACGTCGCGCGGCTCGCTCCCGCTTACGCACACCGGAAACGCGTGCATCGAAGCCCACACCGGAACGTTGCCTGGCCAGGCCCAGCGCCGGTAAGGCGGTCGCTTCCCCTGGCTCGGAGGGGCATGCCTCACCAGATACTCCGAGCAGGGTCACCGACAACAGCTCCATGAGACGGCCGGCGCCGGAGATCCGCCACCGGGATAGGTGGGAACGACCGGTGGAGAGGCAGCTCACGGTCTCCGAGTCCCAGCTCCGGCGCGTGCTGGCCACACTCGTGGTCGTCATGGTCGTCAATCAAACCGGGGTCGTGATCATCAGCCCGCTGGTCGTTGAGATCGCGTCCACGTTCCAGGTTCCTGTCGGCCTGGCAGGGCAGCTCCGCACCGCCGGCGCGCTCGTCTCGGGCCTGGCGGCTCCCTGGCTGGGCGCGCTCTCCGACCGCGCTGGGCGGAAGCCGGTGATACTCGCCGGACTCGTGGTCGTCGGGATCTCGGCGCTCGCCAGTGCCCTGGCGCCGGGATTCGGCTGGCTGCTCGTCATCCAGGCGCTCAGCGGGCTGGGGATCGCGGCGCTGCTCTCCACCGGCCTAGCAGCGATCGGCGACTACGTGCCACCCGAACGGCGCGCCTGGGCGGTGGGATTGGTCACGACGGGGCAGCCGCTGGCCTGGGTCATCGGCCTGCCGCTGATCGGCTTGCTGGCTGACACCTGGGGCTGGCGCTGGAGCTATCTCGGCGTCCCGTTCCTGTTCAGCATCGCCGGCCTGGCGCTCGCCTGGCGGCTACCGCCAGGCAGGTACCAGGATCGCCGGCCGCGTTCCGGTATCACGACGTCGCGAGCCGTTCGCCAGGCGCTCGCTGACCGCGCGGCGCGGTTCTGGGTGCTGGCCGAGCTCCTCATCTACTCAGGCTGGGCCGGCAGCCTGACGTTCCTCGGCGCCTACTACATCCAGGTCTTCCAGTTGAGCGCGGGCCAGGCTAGCCCCTTGCTGGCAGCGGTCGCGCTCGCGTTCTCCCTCGGGAGCCTACTCGCCCACCGATTGGCACGCTGGCGAGCGCCAGTCGTGGTGTTCGGCAGCGCGATCGCGGCCGCGGGGCTCCTCTCGCTGGCGCTCACGATCCGCCTGCCGCTCGGTATGGCCGTCGCGCTGCTCTGTGGCTACGGTCTGATCCACGGCGTGCGGGGCGCGACCTCGAGCGCGCTCGGGCTGCGGTTGGGTGAGGCCCACCGCGGCACGATGATGGCGCTACGCGCCTCGGTCGTCCAGCTCGGCTACGTCTTCGGCGGCCTCTTCGGTGGCGCGCTACTGGAGCGCTGGGGCTTCCCGGCATTGGCCATCGCCTACGCCGCGTTCCTGGTGGGCGGCGGGCTTATAACCTGGCGCGGCATCTCCGGGGAGCGGTAAGGGCAGCCCCTGCTCCCGGCAAGCAGGAGCAGGGGCCCGCACGCCAGCGCTAGGCAGGCGCGATCCCAGGCATGGCCGGCTCGGCCATTCCAGCGAGCGGCCGCTCCTGCAGCGAGGCAACCACCTCCTGAGCAGCCTCGGCGGCTGCCTCGAGCGTCCGCCGCACGTCGTCCTCGGTATGCACGGCCGAGACGAACCAGCGCTCGAAGTGGTAGGGATGGAAATACACTCCGCGCGCGAGCATGGCCCGGTGGAACCGGTCGAAGAGCTCGATGCTCGCGTAGGCGTGGGCTTCGCGGTAGTTCCGGATCCGCTCGAGGTCGGGCGCGTCCGGCTTGGCGAAGAAGATGTGCCAGACCGGCCCGATCCCCTGGACGAGACACCGCAGCCCGGCGGAGCGGCAGGCCTCGGCCAGCCCCTCGCGCAGTCGCTCGCCGTAACCGTCGAGCACCGACCAGATTTCCTGGCGGCGTGTCTTCATCTCGGTGAGGACAGCTCTCGCGGCTGCCAGTGCCACGACGTTGGCGGTATAGGTGCCACCGTGCATGACCTGGTTAGTCGCCTCGAGCTGCATTACCTCGAACGAGCCACCGAAGGCAGCGATCGGGAAGCCGCCGCCTAGCGCCTTGGCGAAGGTGCTGATGTCCGGGACGACGCCCAGCCGCTCCTGCGCGCCACCCGGGGCGAGGCGAAAGCCGGTGATCACCTCGTCGAAGATCAGGAGCGCGCCATAGGCCCGGGTGATCTCGCGCAGGAACTCCAGGTAACCCGGCTCTGGCAGGATGACGCCGGTGTTGCACTGCACCGGCTCGACGAGCACCGCGGCGATGTCGTCGCCGTAGCGCTCGAAGAGCTGCGCGAGCCCCTCGCGGTCATTGTACTGGGCGATCAGCAGCGCCTCGCCGTAGCAGGCCGGGATGCCGCGCGAGCCCGGCCGAGGAACGGGCGAATAGGGGCTGACTTCGGGTCGCCAGACATCGGGGTGGCTCGACCAGAAGTGCGTATCGGCCCACCCGTGGTAGCCGCCCTCCATCTGGACGATCTTGCTGCGGCCCGTATAGGCCCGCGCCAGCCGCGCGGCGGCCATCGTCGCCTCAGTGCCGGAGTTGGCGAACCGGAGCAGGTCGACCCCAGGGACCAGCTCAGTGATCAGCTCGCCGACTTCGGCATCGAGGTCGTACGGGAAGGTCGCGACCGTGCCGTAGCGGTTCACCGCCTCGAAGACCGCTTCGATGATCTTCTTCGGACGGTGGCCGAAGATGAGAGGACCGTAGCCGAGGCTATAGTCGATGTACTCGTTGCCGTCGATGTCCCAGAAGTGGGAACCCTCGCCGTGGTCGAAGCAGAGCTCGAGACCCTTCTTCAGACGGGCGTAGGAACTCTCGCCACCGGCAATCGTGCGCGCTACGCGCTCGAACAGCGCCTGGCTGCGAGTGAAAGCTCCGTCACCCTCGTCGTCCGAGGTACTCATACATCCTCCTTCGGTAAGCCGGATGGCCACACAGTCACGGGGGTGGCCGAGCCCGTCGATGCCAGTATACGCGCGCCCCCCACACGCCGGGAAGTGGTTTCCGAGCAACGTAGGAGCCGAGGCGATCGGCACTCTCTCCCATTCCTCGGGTAACAGCGGCTCCACCGCTCGACCGCCGCTCGTCTCCACTGCGTTCGCCGCATCGAGAAACGGCAGAGGGGTTCGATGGCAGGCCACTGCAACCTTGCCGACCGGACGATCTAATCTAAAAAAAGCTGTTGCATTTGTAGCGTTTACATGTTACGCTGGGATGTAGCGCCCATAGCTAGAGAAAGGAAACTGCCATGCCGGCGGTGTCGGAGCGGGAAGCGATCAGTGTCGATGAGCGAGAGCGGTCGAGGATCGGCGAAATCGAACGGCTCTACCGGAGATCGCAGGGACAGCGATTCAGACTCGTCGGCCCAGAAGGGCAGGAGATCGAGCTGCCTGAATCGCTGAACGCGCTCTTCCGGGAGATCGTTCGCATCCTGGCAAGGGGAGACGGGGTAGCGGTTGTGCCGGTACACCAGGAGCTGACTACCCAGGAAGCGGCAGATCTACTGAACGTCTCGCGCCAGTATCTCATCCGCCTGCTCCAGAAGGGAGAGATCCCTTACCGCATGGTAGGCACGCACCGCCGTATTGCCCTTGACGATCTGATGGACTACAAGCGCCGGCGTTACGAGGAACGACGCCGGGGACTGGACGAGCTCACAAGAATGAGCCAGGAGATGGGTCTGTACTGAGTTGAGCTACCAAGATGCTCCTTTCCGCTGTCCTCGATGCCTGTGTCCTCGTCCCTGCCCCAGTCCGCGACACCTTGCTTCGAGCCGCGCTGGAAGAGTTCTATCGACCGTACTGGAGCAAGCACATCCTCGCAGAGGTAGAACGCACACTGATCAGCCGGGGAATGACTAGCCAGGACGGCGCTCGCAAAGTCATTGAGAAGATGAGAGAGGTCTTCCCCGAAGCCGAAATCGAACAGTATGAACACCTAATAGATCTTATGCAGAACGCACCGGATGACCACCATGTGCTCGCGGTTGCTGTGGCATCAGGTGCTCAAGCCATCGTGACATTCAATCTCCGTGACTTCCCCGCAGACGCACTGGATCCGTACGGCATCGAGGCGTATTCTCCGGATCAGTTCCTCTGCTCCCTATTTGGGCACTCTCCTGAGACGATGAATCGCGTCATCGAGGAACAGGCAGCGGCTCTTACTGCTCCACCGATGTCGGTCGATGACGTGCTCACGCGCCTACAGGCGCAGGTTCAGGATTTCGTTCGTTTGATCCAAGAGTGGCGGGGACGGCTGCCACGCTAGCCAGGCGGCGGCGCACCCCCTTTCGAGGCACTCCAGTCAACCATTCGTCCCTCTAGGGCAACTGGCACCACGCCCGCCGAGATCAGGTAGCATTGGGACATACCGGGCCACTGGCCCCGACCGCGAGGAGCGTGCACGATGTGGGAGCGACTGACCGGCTTGGGCAAGGTACGGGCGCCTGAGTTCCCGCCTGGCCTCGCCTGGTTCAACACCGAGCAGCCCCTCACGCTCGCCGAGCTGCGGGGAAAGGTCGTCCTTCTCGATTTCTGGACGTATTGCTGAATCAACTGCCTGCACCTGCTCTCCCAGTTGGGGGAGGTCGAGCGGCAGTTCCCCGACGTGCTGGTGACCATCGGCGTCCACTCGCCGAAGTTCACGGCCGAGCGCGTCGATGCAAACGTGCGCCAGGCCGTCCTGCGCTACGAGATCGAGCACCCGGTCGTCAATGACCCCGAACTGATCACCTGGCGAACCTATGCGGTGCGCGCCTGGCCCACCCTGGTCTTCATCGATCCGGAGGGGAGAATCGCGGGCGTCCACGAGGGAGAAGCCAGCGCTGCCGGGCTCGCCGCCGTCATCCGCCGGCTGGTAGAAGAGTACGAGGCGAAGGGGCTGATCGACCGCTCCCCGGTGGCCGCGCTCCGGCCCCTGCCACGACCGGACAGCGCGCTCGCCTTTCCCGGCAAAGTGCTGGCCGACCCCGCCGGCCGCCGGCTGGTCATCGCCGACTCCGGCCACCACCGGCTGGTCGTCGCCCGGCCAGACGGGAGCGAGGCCCGGGTCATCGGCAGCGGCCAGCCTGACCTGGCCGACGGGCCAGCGGAGAGCGCAGCGTTTCGACATCCTCAGGGGATGGCGCTGGCCGGCGACACGCTCTACGTAGCGGACACCGGCAATCACGCCATCCGGCAGGTCGATCTGATGAGCGGGCAGGTCACGACGATCGCTGGAACCGGCCGGCTCGGGATGAGCTACGCTGGGCCAGGGCCGGCCCGCCAGGTCGACCTCCGCTCGCCTTGGGCACTCACGCTCCACGGCGGCGTGCTCTTCATCGCGATGGCCGGCATGCACCAGATCTGGACGCTCGACCTGAACCAGGGCTGGCTCGCGCCCTATGCCGGCTCCGGCATGGAGGGCATCCAGGGCGGACGGCTCGACCGGGCCTGGTTCGCCCAGCCGAGCGGCCTCAGCACCGACGACACCGTGCTCTACGTCGCCGACAGCGAGACAAGCGCCATCCGCGTCGTCGACCTGCCGCCGGGCGACGATCTCCGGGTGCACCGGCTCGTCGGCGTCGGGCTGTTCGACTTCGGTGACGTGGATGGGGTCGGGGATCAGGCACGGCTCCAGCACCCGCTCGACGTGGCCTGGCACGACGGTATGCTCTACGTCGCCGACAGCTACAACCACAAGATCAAGCGGCTCGACCCGGCTACCCGGCGGTGCGAGAGCTGGCTGGGCGACGGCGAGCCGGGCCTGCGGGACGGGAGCGGCCCGGAGGCCCGTTTCTACGAGCCGGGCGGCGTCTCGGCCGGGGACGGCGTGCTCTACGTGGCCGACACCAATAACCACGCCGTGCGCGTGGTCGACCTCCAATCCGGCGTAGTCACCACGCTGGCGCTCGCGCTGTCCTGAGGGATCTCCGGGCAGCAGCGCGCCCGTTCAGCCGAGCCCCTCTCCCCTGCCGGGCATCGCCCCTGGAAGCTATCATTGCGAGGACTCCGGAGACAGTCCCCCTCGAGACTCGAGGCACACTGCCATGACAAGCGGAGGCGAGCGAACCCTGATCTTCCTCGGCGACGTGATGCTCGGCCGGCTGGTCAACCTCGCGCTGAAGCGCCTGCCGCCCGCGTATCCCTGGGGAGACACGCTACCGCTGCTGCAGCGTGCCAGCGCGCGCTTCGTCAACCTCGAGTGCGCCATCACCGACTGGGGCGAGCCCGAGCCTGGCAAGGTCTTCTGCTTCCGCACCGATGCCAGAAACGTCGAGGTGCTCGAGGTGGCCCGCATCGACGCGGTGTCGCTCGCCAACAACCACGTGCTCGACTACGGGGAGCCGGGCCTGCGGGAGACGCTTCGGAACCTGGACGCGTCCGGCATCCGGCACGCTGGGGCAGGGCTGACCGCGCTCGAAGCCCAGCAGCCGGCCTGGCTCGCCATCGATGGCCTACGGATCGCGTTCCTCGCGGCGACCGACAACCAGCCTGACTGGGAGGCGACAGCGGACAGGCCAGGGGTCTTCTATATCCCGATCGATCCCGCCGATGAGCGGTTCCAGCGACTCGTAACACTCGTGCGCGCGGCGAAGCGAGCGGCTGACCTCGTGGTGGTCTCCCTCCACTGGGGGCCGAACTGGGGCTACCAGCCACCGCCGGAGCACCCACCGGCCGCTCGCCTGCTGATCGAGAGTGGAGCCGACATCATCTTCGGCCACAGCGCGCACATCGTCCGCGGCATCGAGGTCTACCGCGGCCGGCCGATCTTCTACAGTTGCGGCGACTTCGTAGACGACTACGCGATCGATCAGGTGGAGCGGAACGATGAGTCGTTCATCTTCCAAGCCTACCTCTCGGGCCGAGAGCTGACGCGGCTCTCGCTCATCCCGACAGTCATCGAGGAGTTCCAGGCCCGGCTAGCGCGAGGGACGCGCCGGGACAGCATCTGCGACAAGATGGGCTCGCTCTGCCGGCAACTGGGCACGGAGGCACGGCGAGTAGCCGATGGGCTGGAGATCGAGCTGCGCTGAGCGGTTCGTCCCAGGCGACACTCATCCGCGCGCCCGAGGAGACACGACCGAGGACGCGCGTAGCGGTCACGGAGTCTCCGGAGAACCGGTGCGCCCACCTCGCTCACTGAGGTAGGCGCACTGCCCGGATCCCGAACAGCAGCGGCATCGGCGGGAAGGCTTCCGGCGGGTACCAGCGGTCGCCGACCAGCCGCATGCCGGGCCGCAGCGTGTACGGGCTCGCCGGATACTCGCGCAGCGCCTCCAGGCGGAGCCCGGCATCGAGGATCGCCGTCACGATATCGCCGAGCCCCCAGCAGAACTCATAGGCGGGATGCGGATTCTGGAAGCTCTCCACTCCGGGTACGGGCTGGCCGGGCACTCGCGCTCGCAGCTCGAAGGCCACGTAGTCGCCGACCCCTTCGTCAGCGAGCAGCACGTTGTCTTCATCGAACCCCGAATAGGGATAGCGCAGGGCCCAATCGTCGTCGAACATCATCCAAACCGGGTGGAAGTCCACCACGACGAGCCGGCCGCCCGGCGCGAGCACCGCGGCGATGCCAGCAGCCCAGCGCTTGAGGTCAGAGAGCCAGCAGAGGGCGCCGTAGGACGAGAAGACGACGTCGTACCGCTCCGGCCGCTCCGCCGCCTCGGCCAGCCAGTCGTAGACGTCGGCGCGGTGGAAAGTGGCCGGAATCCCGGCCTCAGCCGAGAGCTGGCGAGCGAACTCGATGGCCGTGTCGCTGATGTCCACGCCGGTGACGGTCGCTCCCAACCGGGCGAGACTCAACGTATCCTGGCCACTGTTGCACTGGAGGTGGAGTACGGATCGGGCGGGCAGATCGCCGAGCAGCTCCAGCTCTTCACGGTGCAAGGTGCTGCCACCCTCGCGGAAGAAGTGAGCCTGGTCGCCCTTATGCGTATTGTGGGCCGCCGTCGCGGCGTTCCACGACCAGCGGTTGGCCTCGTGCAAATCGCGGCGCATGTCCACCCCCTCCTCATCAGCGAGGCGAAGCATAGCAGATGCGCCCACCCGCACTGGACACCGCGGACGGCACGAGAGCGCATGCCGAGCGAAGATGGCGCTCCACGCGCGGCCACCGGCGGGTGCCTCGACCTGGTCTCACTTCCGCCATAGGCGCTCGATGTAGCTGCCCGTCTCGACATCGACCAGGATCGTGTCGCCGGGCTGGATGAACTGGGGCACCATGACCGTCATCCCGTTCTCGAGCACCGCCTCCTTCATCGTGTGCTCGGCCCGGCCACGGATCCCCGCCCCGCAGGAGGCGACGACGAGCGGCACCTGCTTGGGCAGATCGAGGTCGACCGGTCGCCCCTCGTAGAGCCAGGCATACACGGATGAGCCTTCCTTCAAGAAGGGGAGGTAGCGCTCCAGCGCAGCCCGAGGGACAGTGAACTGCTCGAAGGTCTCCGGATGCATCAGGACGACCTCTTCCGGGTCGGCATAGAGGAACTGGAGCTCGACGCGCTCGAGCGGCACGTCTTCCAGGCGCGTGTCGAGCGGCCAGCGGAGCTCGGTCACGGTGCCGGTGCGGAGGTTGCGTACAGTAGCGCGCACAGCGCCAGTCAACTGGGCAGTGCCCGTGTGGACTGTCACTGAGATTACCCGGTAGAGATCCCCATCGAGGCGGAGGACTTGACCTTCCCGCACGTCGCGTGCAACCAGCATCGCTGCCTCCTCCTCCGTGTCAGCTCGATCAGGCAGCGCTAGCAGGCCGGCAGCGCGAGAAAGCCCCGGCTTCGACAGCGAAGCGGCTACTCAGCCGGGCTCCCTACGGCTTGATTGCTCTCCGTTCCGAGCGCGCGCTCACCCTCCGACAGGCGACGGATCATCCGGGCGATGTCCGGCTTCATAAAGTAGACGCGCCGCGCTTCCTGATCGCCACCGGTGCGGAACTCGACTGGTTCCTCCTTATGCTCGAACCGCCGCATCGCATGGCCGACCGAGCTCAGTCGCCCACCGATCACCCGCGCCGGCAGGCCGAGCGCCCGCTCGAGCTCGGCCATCGGATACCCCTCTGGCCGCTTCGCGATCTCGGCCAGAATCTGCCGAGCACCCTCCTTGAGCCGGCTCCAGAATTGCTGGAACTCTTCGAACGTCCAGCTCTGCCGTTCGCCCCCGGGCCACCCAGCTTCGCCCGCCACCGCCTCCTCGGCTCCGGCCACCATCGTGGCGCCGGCAAGTCGCTGCAGCACGGACTGGATCGCCTCGATCTCTTGCGATTCGCCCTCGATCGTGATCGTGATACGAGCCACCGGCCTGTCTCCTCCCTATACAGATTACTTGCCACCACTTTCCGACACTCACTTAAGAAGTATACAGCGCCCACCATCCATATTAAACCCAGGACTTTTGACTCTCCACAAGAATCCTACCCGTGTCGTTTGGCACTCATGAATCAATGCCGAGGCTCCTGCCGGCTACCGGACAGCCGGCGGCCTGGACAGGGAGACTAGACCACACCCTCGCTCGGCTACAGCCCTTCGCGGGCAAAGAGCCGTGCCGCTCCGGCGCCTCGCGTGGGCATCGCCACCGTATTTGCGAAGTAGGGAAAGTCGAAGTCGGTCGGGTCTCCGGCCCGCTTGCCCGGCAGCGGCATCAAGCGCGCGGTGAGCGGCTTCTGTAGCCGAACAGCCAGCGTCGCGACGTCCAGGATCAAGCCGCGCAGCTCGTCCAAGCTCACATCCCCAGGTAGCGGCACCACGTCCAGCCCCAGCCCGCAGACGGCCGACCAGAGCAGGAGATCGTTCACCGCATAGGTGCCCTCGGCTGCGCGCCGGCCGAGGACTGAATCCTCCAGCACCGGCAGCATCAGGCCACAGAACCCGGTCTTCGGCACCTCGGCCCGCTGGAGCGCGCGGGTAATCATCGCCGCGGCGAAGAGCGTGCCGGGCGCGCCGAAAGAATCGACGCCCAGCCGCTCGACCGCCTCGCCGATGCTGCGGGCATCCTCCGGAAACGGCGCGAGCGACAGATCGATCCCAGCGAAGCGGAAGCCGGTCTCCTCCGCGACCTGGCTGGCGACCTCCGCTACCCGGCGCGCCTCGCGAGTGACGAGCTCCAGCAGGCGCGTCTCTGCTTCCGCCAGCGTCCCGGCACCGGTGAACGCCTCGACCGCCAGGTCGGCCGCTTCCCAGGCCACGCCGAAGGCCGGCTGCGGCCCGCGGTGATAGCCAGCGGGGAAGAAGGGGATAGCTGGCGGGCAGTTGGCCAGCGCGGCGAAGCGCAGGTTGCCGAACCCGCCCGGCGTCCGCTCGGCCAGCGTCCGGATGACCGAAGCGGCGGCGACGACGGCCGGCAGCGAGATTCCCCAGGGCTGGTCTGCCACCGCAACCGTGCCGAAGACGCGCTCGGTGGCCACCAGCGCCTCGGCCAGCGGGGATACCCAGTCGAGCTGCTGCGGGCCGGCCGGCCCGAGCGAGACGTATTCGTAGCCAGTTTCCATCCCGGCCTGCTCCAGCCCCCGGGCAAGAGCCAGCACCGCCGCCGGCTCGGCCGGCACGACCTCGGGGAAGGGCTGGCTGGCTAGCCGGAACGTCTGCACCGCGAGGCCGGCAGCGCTGAAGTGCCGGCGTGCTCGCTCGCCGAAATCGATGAGCCGCTCGTCCAGCCGGATCGTGCCGTCGGCAAGAGTGACCTCCGCACCTACGGTGATTGCCCGAACCTGCATCGCCGCGCCTCCCCTCATCTTCACCTCCAGCATACTGCGAGTCACGGCACGGAGTCCTTGACGCTGGGCAACACCTTTGTTACCGTCACGTACGCGGGCATCATCGCTTTATCTTCGGGAAGTGCCATGAAAGAGATCCTTTCGACAATCACGAGCAAGGGCCAAGTGACGATCCCCGCTGAGGTGCGATCGCATCTCGGGCTCAAGGAGGGTGACCGGGTTTTGTTCGTCTTGATGGATCAGGGTAGGGTCGAACTCAAAGCACTGAAATATCCCACGGTTGCTTCCCTCGCTGGGGCGGCCGGAAGACTCGCTGAACCGCGAGATATCGAGGAGATGCTTCAAATAGCCCGAGAAGACGCGTTGGAAAGAAAGTTCCGTAATGAATGATGGACGCTCCTTATGTTGACGCTGACGTGATTATCCGCCTACTTACTGGTGATGACCCCATCAAGCAAGGGGCTGCGAAATCTCTGTTTGAGCGGGTTGAGCAGGGGAACCTTGTAGTCCGCGTGCCTCACGTTGTTCTCGCCGATGTCGTCTACGTTCTCTCATCAAAGCGGCTTTACAACAAGCCTAGAAGTGAAATCGCGGAGCTCTTGCTCCCTCTTGTATCCCTCCCCGGTTTCCGAGTCCCGAATCGGCGCGCGGTGCTGACAGCACTTCTCCTCTAAAGCGCGAACCCGGTACTGGACTTCACCGATGCGCTCCTGATCGGGCTCATGCGGCATGCTGGACCGCCATTGATCTACAGCTACGATAACGATTACGATGGCATCGACGGCATCGCGAGATACGAACCCTGATTGCCTTCCGCTTCTGTAGGGCCATGAAGTCTTCATCTACCCTGACGTGATCCGCGGGTAGCAGGCATCCAGAAAAGATGATGCGGCGACACTCGGACGACCGGGACAGGTCGGCATTCTGCCATACTCCCGCCGGCGGCACGGTGGGCCTATACTGCCGCCCGGGAGGTGCGCATGCCGGAGACGATGCCTACGCCGGTCAGGGAAGCGATCGAGCACGTCCCCGGGCGGGTGAGCCTGCTGGCCCGCGATCTCGATCGCGATTGGGAGCTCAGCTACCGAGCCGAGGTACCGGTCACTGCCGCCAGCGTGATCAAGCTGCTGATCCTGGCCGAGGCCTACCGGCAGTTCGAGACCGGGGAGGCTCATCCTGGCGAGCCGGTGCGGGTCGAGCCGGAGAGCTGGGTGGGCGGCAGCGGCGTCCTGCGCTGGCTGCGGCCGGGCCTCCCGCTCACTCTGCGCGACCTGGCGGTGTTGATGGTCATCGTCAGCGACAACACTGCCTCGAACCTGCTGATCGACCGGCTCAGCTTCGAGCGCATCAACGGCCTGGCACGACGGCTCGGGCTGGCGCAGACAGTTCTCGCCCGCAAGTTCCTCGGGCGGGCAGCGCAGGGCGACGAGCCAGAGAACCTGATCAGCGCCCGCGATATGGCCACGCTGCTCGCGGCTCTCGAACTCGGCCACATCGTGCCTGAGGGGCCGCTGCTCCAGGATCTGCGCCAGATCCTGAAGGCGCAGCAGTTCCGGGATCTCATCCCTGGGAGACTCCCCGAGGAAGCCGTGGTCGGGAACAAGACCGGAAGCCTCCCCGGCCACACCCACGATGCCGCCATCATCTGGGCGCCCGCTGGCCGGCTCGTCATGGTCCTGCTTTCACGCGGCCTCGTCGACCAGGAACTGGGCCGGCGCGCGCTCTGTGATCTCGCGCTGGCCTGCTACCAGACCTGGGTAAGCCAGGTAGGATCAGCGAAGCGAAAGGGAGAGTAATGAGCGGATCCCTGCCGGACGCCCGGCGCGTGCTGATCGTCGGCGCTCACCCCGACGACCCCGACTTCTTCTGCGCCGGCACGGTTGCCCGCTGGACCGACGCTGGCGTCGTCGTCCGCTACGTTGTCGTGACCTCCGGCGACAAGGGGCAACCGCCGGAGTGGGACCGGCCCGAAGGCTTCACCCAGGTGCGCGAGGCAGAGCAGGAAGCCTCGGCGCGCCTGCTCGGCGTCGAGGGCGTCACCTTCCTTCGCTTCACTGACGGCGAGGTGTTCGACACGCTCGAGCTGCGCGAGCGGCTGACCGCTGAGATCCGGCGCTTCCGGCCCGATCTGCTGCTGACCCACGACCCGCTGACCCGGCTCTACCGCCAGCACCCAGATCACCGGGCCGTCGGCGCGGCAGCGCTCGCTGCCGCTTTTCCGTCCTGCCGGCTAGCCACCTTCTTCCCCCAGCACCTCGCGCAGGGCCTGCGCCCGCACGTGGTCCCGCGCGTGCTCCTCTTCGGTACCGATCGACCAGATACATTCGTCGACATCGCGCCGGTCTTCGAGCGCAAGCTGGCCGCGCTGCGGCTCCACGCCACCCAGGTCGGCGCGTTCCCCGGCGGCCTGGAAACGCGGCTACGCCGGCGGGCGGAGGAGGCAGGGCGCCCGGCCGGCCTGGCGCTGGCCGAAGCGTTCCTCGCGGTCGACCTGGAGTGAGCCCGCGCCGCTCACACCCGCAGGCGGCGTAGTTCACTCACCCAGCGTTCCAGGATCGGGTACGGCTGGGCGCCAGAGAGAACAGCACGTCCCTCGGCGACCAGCGTCGGCACCGCGTGGACACCGAGCTGGCGGGCCCGCAGCAAGTCGTCCTGAACGGCACGGGCCACGGCCTCGCTCCGGTAGTACCGTTCCCACGCGACCGGATCGAGCCCGATGTCGACGGCGCAGTCGCGGAGCACAGCGTCATCGGCGATGTTGCGGCACTCGGTGAGATGCGCGGCCTGCACTCGATCGAACATGTCCCAGTGCGCCGGCTGACCCCCGAGGAACTCGGCCGCCTTACAGGCCCGGAGCGCGGGCATCGAGTACGGGTAATCGAAGGGACGCGCGGCCATCAGATCCGGCTGGATACGCCGCTCATCGTCATGGCGATTGGCTGCCCGCCAGTGCTCGAGAATCTCCCGTTTGCCACGCTCGCGGGAGCCGAAGATCGCGACGATCGCGTCCGGTGTCGGCGCTAGCGCGAAGCAACGGTGAACGATCTCGAGACCCGGGTGCTCGGTGACGAGTCGCCGCACACGGGGCGACAGCACGTAGCACCACGCTCAGAGCGCGTCGTGGAAGAACTCAATGCGCATCGCCCCCTCCCTGAGGTCTTACCCGTAGCATGCCGATCAACCAAGGCTGAGCGGCCACGGTGTCGGCACATACATCAGCGCGAGCGCCGCGCCGGCGAGGGCCAGGTTCTTTAAAAAGTGGGCCATCTGGTTGGCGCGCGACATGGGATCTGTCTCGGCCCAGAAATTGTGCATAATGAAGGCGACCGGTACCAGGAAGACGACGAGCAGCACCGCACCGACCACCGGTTGGTAGCCAGTCGCGATGCTCAGCCCGCCGAGAAGAAGGAGCAACCCGGTCACGATGACCGCAGCTTGCGGCGCCGGGACGCCCTTCGACGCAGCGTAGGCGCTCATCCCTCGGAGTTGCGCGAAGTGGTTGATCCCGTTGAGGACGAAGAACAATCCGAAGACGAGACGGCCGATCAAGAAGACCCAATCCATGCGCCACCTCCCCCGCGCAGAGGGGCTGGGGAATTCCCCAGCCCCCTGTTCGTTCACGCTATTTCTTTGCGCACGGCCTCGATGTCGAGCGTTAGGTCAAGCGTGTCGCCCACCAGGAAGCCGCCGGCCTCGAGCGCCACATTCCAGCTCGCGCCGAAGTCGTGCCGGTTCAGCTTCGTGCGGGCGGTGAAGCCAGCCCGCTCGCCGCCCCAGGGATCCTTGCCGACTCCCAGGAACTCAGCGTCGAGCGCAACCTCCCTGGTCACCCCGCGAAGCGTCAGGTCACCGACGACCCGGAACCGGTTGTCCCCCAGCGGCTCGATACGCTTGCTGACGAAGGTGATCGTCGGATACTGTTCCACGTTGAGGAAATCCGGCGAGCGCAGGTGGTTGTCCCGCTGCTCGTTGCGGGTATCGATGCTCGCCGCGTCGATGGTCACCTCGACTCGACCGCTCTCCGGGTGAGCCGGGTCGAACTCGATGACCCCCTGGAACTGATTGAACCGGCCACGAACGGTCGCCACCATCATGTGGCGCACCGAGAATGCGATCTCGCTGTGGACCGGGTCGATCTCCCAGCGGGCGACGCCGGTTACCTCAGGAGCGACCGTCCTCTGCTGCATTGCCTCGAACCCTCCCATTACTACGTAAAACGTATCAACTACTGATATAATACTGAACCGGGGTCGCCATGTCAACTCCGAATTTGCGCTACAATGCAGGTACGAGGAGCCAGCCATGCGACGGAGCGACACATTGCAGAAGGAAGCCTGTCCGATCGCCCGGGCAGCGCAGTTGCTCGGGGATCACTGGACATTGCTCCTGTTGCGCGATCTCGGCCACGGCAGCCGGCGCTTCCAGGAACTGCTCCATTCGACCGGCATGAGCCCAGCGGTGCTCTCCAACCGCCTGCGCCACCTCGAGAGCGCGGGGATGATCACGCGCCGGCAGTTTGCCGAGGTCCCGCCCCGGGTCGAGTACACCCTGACCGAGATGGGACTGGCAGCGCTGCCGCTGGTCGAGCAGCTCAGGCAGTTCGGCGAGATCTGGCTCGCTGCCGTGCCCGAGCCTGCCCTCCAGCCCGACGAGGACGCCCTCCCCGTCGAACCGTGCGAGTGAGCAGCCTGTACTGGCCACGCCGGCCGGTTAGAGCTCGCGGTACCGAAAGCAGTCCACCAGGTGGTCGTTGACCATGCCGACCGCCTGCATGAAGGCGTAGCAGATCGTCGGGCCGACGAACCGGAAGCCGCGCCGGCGCAGGTCTTGGCTCAGCGCCTCGGATTCCGGCGTGCTGCCCGGCAGCTCATCGAGTCTCCGCCAGGCATTCCGCTTGGGCCGGCCATCGACGAAGCGCCAGACGTAGGCATCGAAGCTGCCGAACTCCTGCTGCACCGCCAGGAAAGCACGGGCATTCTGGATCGCGGCCTCGATCTTCTGCCGGTTGCGCACAATGCCAGGATTGGCGAGGAGCTGGACCACTTTCCGGTCGTCGTAGCGCGCGACGAGCTCGGGGTCGAAGAAGTCGAACGCGGCACGATAGGCCTCCCGCTTGGCCAGGATGGTCAGCCAGCTCAACCCCGCCTGGGCGCCCTCCAGGACGAGCATCTCGAAGAGGCTACGGTCGTCATGGACCGGGACACCCCATTCCTGGTCGTGGTAGGCGATGGAGAGCGGAGTGCTGGCCCAGCCGCAGCGGATCACTTCTCCTAGCTCCGCGCTCACGCCCATTCTTTCCTGGTCGACACTATCGCCCCGGGTCGAGGCCGCGCAACGGAAGGGTACCTCAGCCGATCGCGAACGCGCTGGGCCTCGCTCGACCTGTACGCTACGGACGATGAGAGCGATCGGTGCCATACTTGCTGGCGCGGTGCCAGCCAGCGTGCTCGCGATCGGAGAAGACGCTCGATGCGCATCGTCTCGCTTTTGCCCAGCCTGACCGAGATCTGCTACGCTCTAGGTTTGGTCGACGAGCTGGTCGCGGTGACCCACGAATGCGACTACCCACCGCCGGTACGCGCCAAGCCGAAGATCACGCGCAGCGTTTTGCCACCCGGTCTGCGCCAGGCCGAGATCGATCGCGCCGTCCGCGAGCTCGTGCGATCCGGCCAACCGCTCTACCAGCTCGACATCGAGCGCCTGGCCCAGCTCCGCCCTCACCTGATCCTCACCCAGGCGCTCTGCCCGGTCTGCGCCGTCTCCTACGAGGACGTCGTAGGGATCGCGCGAGCACTTCCCCAGCGGCCCGAGGTGCTCTCGGTGGAGCCGCACACGCTGCGCGAGGTGCTCGACTCGATCCTGCTCATCGGCGAGCACACCGGCCGGAGCGCGACGGCCGCGGCGGTCGTCGCGAGCCTGGAGCACCGGATCGGTTCCGTGCGGCAGCGGCTGGAGGAGGTCGAGCGAGAACCCGGTGTGGTCTGTCTCGAATGGCTCGATCCGCCGATGGTCGCTGGGCACTGGGTACCGGAGATGGTCAGGCTCGCGGGTGGGCGTGACCTGCTCGGCCAGCCGGGCGCTCCGTCGTTCACGGTGACCTGGGAGGACGTCCTGGCCGCCTCGCCCGAGGTACTGGTGCTGATGCCGTGTGGCTACAATCTCGCTGGCGCTCGCGCGGTGGCCACCGACTTGGGCCAGGTGCCCGGCCTGCTGGACACCCCGGCGGTGGCGAGCGGCCAGATCTACGCCGTCGATGCTTCCAGCTACTTCAGCCGCCCGGGGCCGCGGCTGGTGACCGGGTTAGAGATCCTCGCCGGCATCCTCCACCCGGCCGCGTTCGCCCGCTTCGGCCCGCCGGAGAGCGCGTCCCCCATCCGCTTCGCCGCGCCGGAGCCCGTCGGATGAGCTGGGGCAAGCAGCGCGCCAGCACGCTGGTGCTCGCGCTGGCGAGCGCAGTCGGCATCCTGGCGTTCCTCTATCCTTTTCTCTTGCCTTACGTCAATCAACCGCTTGACGAGCGCGACCGGGGTGTCGTCGTCCCATTGCTGTTCGCCGCGCTGGCGGGCGCGTGCCTGCTGGTTCTGCTCTTCGAGCTGCAGTGGCGGGCGCTGGGCCCTTCGCGCTCGCGCCTCGTCGCGCTGCTCGGCGTGCTGGTGGCCTTCGACGCGGCGCTTCGACTGATCCCCAGCCTGCTCGGCGCCTCGCCGATCTTCCTGCTGATCATCCTGGCCGGCTACTGCTATGGGGCCGAGTTCGGCTTCCTGATGGGATCGCTCACCCTGCTGCTCTCGGCCCTGATCACCGGCGGGGTCGGCCCTTGGCTTCCTTACCAGATGCTGGCAGCCGGCTGGGTCGGGATGACCGCCGGCTGGCTGCCGCGCCTGCGGGGCCGGTGGGAAGTAGCGCTGCTCGCCGCGTTCGGGGCTGGTTGGGGCTTTCTCTTCGGCGCTCTGATGAACCTCTGGTTCTGGCCTTTCGCCGCGCCGGGGATCGAGCAGCCGGTCGGGCTCTACTGGCATCCCGGCATGTCGCCCGGGGAGGCCGTGTGGACGTACGCGCGCTTCTATCTCGCCACCTCGCTGGCCTTCGATGGGACGCGCGCGCTGGGCAACGCCGCGCTCGTGCTCTTCCTGGGGCGCCCGGTGATCGCCGTGCTCGACCGCTACCGCGAGCGCTTCACCTGGCAGCCTTGGGTTCCTCTGGGCTCACCGCCCCTCCAGGCTCCGGAGCGGGAGCGGCCGAGCAACACTGGCTGAGCGCCGAGCGACTCAGACGGCCCCGGCCTCGCGCAGCCGGGCGATCTCAGCCGGGCTGTAGCCCACCTCGGCCAGCACCTCCTCGGTATGCTCGCCGAGCAGCGGCGGATGCCGCCGAATCGCGGCCGGCGATGCAGAGAAACGGTAGGGGAAGCCGAGCTGGTCTACCTCGCCGAGCGCCGGGTGGGGCACGCGCTGGCGCAGCTCGAGGTGCTGCACCTGCGGATCCGCGAAGACCTCAGGGACGGTGTAGATCGGCCCGCACGGCACGTCGGCCGCGTCGAGCATGGCGACCACTTCGGACGTCCGGTAGGTCTTCAGCACGGCTTCGAGCGACTCGACGAGCGCCGGCAGGTTGGTGATCCGGCCGGCGTTGGTCTGGAAACGCGGGTCCTCGAGCAAGCGCTCGAGCCCTAGCGCCCGGCAGAGACGGGCGAAGATCGCATCGTTGCCGGCCGCGATGTTGACGTAGCCGTCGGCCGTGCTGAACGTCTGGTACGGCGCGACGATCGGGTGCGCATTGCCGGTGCGTTTTGGCGTCTCTCCGGTCGCGAAGTAGATCCCGGCCTGATATGTCAGCAGCGCCACCTGCCCACCGAGCATCGAGGTATCGATGTACTGGCCCTCCCCGGTACGCTGGCGGTGGAACAGGGCGGCCACGATCGCGTAGGCGGCGAACATCCCGGCCGCGATGTCGGCGATCGGGACGCCGAAGCGGGTCGGTACGCCGTCCGGGAAGCCCGTCACGCTCATCAGGCCGGACATGCCCTGGACGATCTGGTCGTAGGCCGTGCGATCCTTGCCCGGCCCGGTCTGGCCGAAGCCGGAGATCGAGCAGTAGACGATCTGGGGACGCCGGCCGCGCACCGCCTCGTAGCCGAAGCCCAGCCGCTCGACCGTTCCCGGGCTGAAGTTCTCGACCAGCACATCGGCCTGCTCGATGAGTCGCCAGAGGATCTCCTGGCCGGCCGGGTGCTTGAGATCGAGAGTGATACTCCGCTTGTTCCGGTTGACGCAGAGATAGTAGGCGCTGATACCGTCGATGAACGGCGGCCCCCAGGAGCGGGTATCGTCGCCGGCGCCCGGGCGCTCGATCTTGACGACATCGGCACCTAGGTCGCCCAGCAGCATGGTACAGTACGGGCCCGCCATGACCCGCGTGAGATCGACGACCCGAATCCCGGAAAGCGCCTGCGTGCTCATCGCCTCTCCTCACCTCGCTCAGCCCGTGCCGAGGCCGGCATGCCAGCCCGTCAGGCGTACTCTGCCATAGCCGGCCGGCACGAGGCGAGACCTCGGCGAACTGCCGACGCCCCAGCCGAGGGGGCACAGCGAGAGTCCGTGGCCCGGCCAGCCCCCGTGCCAGGCAGCGAGGACGCGCGTCTAACGAACGCGGCAGGCACGGAGCGCCCGGCCGGAACCTCAGACGCGCTGGTCGGTCGGACGCGGGACGAGGCCGTGTGAGATGGCGTAGATCACCGCCTGGGTACGGTCGCGGACTCCGAGCTTCTGGAACAGCGCGGACAGGTTGTTCTTGACCGTGCTCTCGGCGAGTTGGAGCTGATCGGCGATCTGCTTGTTGTTGTAGCCCTGCGCCAGCAGCCGGAGCATCGTCAGCTCGCGCTCGCTGAGCTGCTGCTGGGTGCGGGAGGGGGCCTTCGTCAGCAGGCGCTGGTACTCGCGCATCAGGACGGGCGCCAGCGCTGGATCGATGCTCGCCCCGCCCTCGGCTGCCACGCGGATCGCGCGCAGCAGCTCCTCGGGCTTGCTGCTCTTCACCAGGTAGCTCTTGGCGCCGGCGCGGATCGCATGGATCACGTACTCGTCGTCCTGGTACATCGTCAGCATGATCACGTGCGTGTTCGGATGGTGACGGACGATGTACTCGGTCGCGCGGATCCCGTCCAACCCCGGCATGCTGATGTCCATCAACACCACATCGGGGTTGAGCGCTCTGACCCGCTCGATCGCCTGCTGGCCATCGGCAGCCTCGCCGACGACCTCGATAGCGTCGTCAGTCTCGATGAGCTGGCGCAAACCCTCGCGGAACAGATCATGGTCATCGACGATGAGGACACGGATCGGTCGGCTCGTCACCACAGCGACTCCACTCCTGCTTCACCGTGGGTCGATAGGAGAAAGTGATCCTCGTCTCCCTGCTCCCTCCATTGTACGGGCGTTCAGGCCGAATACCGAAGTGGACGCATCTCCCGAATAGCTATCCCAGCAGCAGACGCGCGCTCAATCCCCCAGGAGTCCTAGACCACGGTACCGCCATGTCCCTCGGGGCCGGCGGCGAGCGGCTCGGGCCAGCCCCCGTCCCGGGCGACCGGCGGCTCAGGGATCATCCCGCCTGGGCAACACGATCTGCATCACCGCGCCACCCTGCGGCAACCCGGCAAAACGCACCGCCCCGCCGGCCAGCGCAATCCGCTCGCGCAGCGCCAGCAGGCTCAGGTCGATCGGCTGTTTCTCCTCAGCGCCTGCCAGCTCCGGCGGCACGCCGTAGTCCTTGCCGTCGTCCGCGATCGTTACCACGACCGTCCCGTCCGCCCGCTGGCGGATGCGTACCAGCGCGCGGGTGATCCCGGCCTTCAGCCGCACCGTGTCGATCGCCTCTTGCACGACCCGGTAGATCGTGGTCTCCAGCTCGGGTGGCAAGCGCTCTGGCAGTTCGGCATCGAGGGCGGCCTCGACCCTGGCCTGGTGCTTGAGATGGAGCAGGTACTCCCGCAAGGCCGCCTCAAGTCCCAGGTGATCCAGCGTCGCCGGGCGGAGCCGGAACACGATCTCCCGGAGCTCGGCGACCTGCTGGGCCAGGAGGTCGCGGATGTGATGGAGTTCATCCACGGTGGCCTCGATCGGCTGCTGATCGGCCCGGCGGGCCGTCAGCTCGACACGGTAAAGACAGCTCGCCAGCCCCTGTAGTGTCGCATTGTGCACCGCATCGACCAGCCGCTTGCGCTCGGCCTCCTGCCGGGCCAGCAACTGGCCGAGCAGCGACGCCCGGCGCTCGCCGGCCTCGCGGGCCATCCGGAGTTGCTGCAACCGGACGACCGCGTGCGCTGCCCAGCGCGCTGCTTCGAGCGCCAGCTCCTCGTCCGATGCCCGGTAGGCGTCGGCCGCTGGACTCTGTAGCGCGAGGACTCCGACGACCCGGCCGTTGGCCATCGCCGGCACGATCAGCGCCGATTGCCCGGGCGGCAGACCGAGCGCTGAGGGGAGCCAGCGAGCTGGATCGGGCGCCTCGCGCTGGGTGAGGCGAACGGGTGCCTGGATCCGCAGTGCCCGACCAGCAGCATCGTCTCCCACGCCGGTCGTCACCGGCCCCAGTGGCCGACCCGACGACCACCCAGACCAGGTCAGGCTAGCGTGGCCGTTCACCAGCACCCCGAGACAACAGGCGGAGGTATCGAGGAAGGAGCCGAGGTACTCACAGATATGGCGGGTGACCGCGACCTCATCCTCGGCTTTGGCCAGGTCACGAGCAAGCCGTTCGATCAGCCACAACCGGTCGACCTGGCGGTGCAGCTCTTCCACCTTCGCCGCAAGCGCCAGCGCCGGGCCACTCACCCGAACCAGCTCGGCAAGCGCCACGGCATCGTGCTGGTCGAACTCCACTCCGGCTCGGGTCGCCAGCACGATAAGTGCGCCCTGCAAGCGCCCTTGTGGGTCGCGCAAAGGGGCGAGCAGAGCCGCTCGCGCGCCGAGCTGCTGCACCAGCGCCGGTCCGAGCTTCTGTGCTGCGTCCTGGCTCAGGACGATCACCGGCTCCGTCTGCTGGGCTACGAGCTGTAACGCCGGGACAACGGCCGGTTGGAACGAGATCGTCTTCAGCATTTCGATCAGATACGGCGCGCCGCCGGCGACGCCCACCGGGACGAAGGTGGCCTCTTCAGGTTGCCAGCGTACGCTCAGGACCAGATCCGCCGAGGTGAGCGCGCGCGCCGCCTCACCGAATCGTGCCAGCGTCTGATCCAAGTTGCCGGCCGGGTCGATCGCCTCGACCACGGCGGCGCGGGCCCGGAGCGCGGCCATCTCACGCTCTTCAGCAGGTCCAGCCGGAGGAAGCAGCACTCCCGCGAGCAGGTAGGCGATCAGCGGGGCGATCGCTCGCTTCTCGAGCGTAAACGGCAGGTCGATGCGCCGGCCGAACTCCAACCGCCCGGCTACCACGCCGCGCGCGCAGAGCGGCAGCACGAGCGCGTGCTTTACGCCCAGCTCGGCCAGCTCCTTCGCGTCACTCCGACCGAGATAGGCTCCCGGCGCCTCCCCGGCCAGATCGACCATCGCGAACGTGCCTGGGGGCACCTCGCTGAACCCTGGCGGTGCCGGCACGACCGCTCCCCGGAGGCCGGCCAACTGCTCCGGCGCGACTCCGGCGACGGCCTCGGTGAGCAGGCTCTGCTGGTCGGGCAGGAAGCGACGGACAACGACCAGGTCGGCCTCCATCGCTTGCCTGGCCTGTTCGGCTAGCTTTTCCAGAAGCTCAGTCGTGGAGTCGCCCGCTTGCAGGAGCTGGGCCATCGTCTCGAGGGCGGGGAGCAGGCTGCCACGCCGGTCGCTCGCCGGCTGCGGCTCCGCCGGTTTGGCCGGCGCTCGCCGGTGAAACCAGCCTCTACCTCCTGGCTGGCGGGTCGATGAGGCATCCATCTCCGGCGACTGCTCCAAGCGTCGAGGTCACGCCCACTCCAGGAAGACTATCGACGATCGCCTCTCGACCGGCAACCGGCCAGAAGTCCTGATTGCTCAGCCGGAGAGACCCGGTACGGGGTAGAATCGCTATCCGGCAACCGGCCGGCACTGGAACCCGAGGGGCGCGATGATTCGTCTAACATTCCTGGGAACCGGAACCTCCAACGGCATCCCGGTGATCGGCTGCGAGTGCCCGGTCTGCGCGTCCGACGATCCACGAGATCGGCGCACGCGCAGCTCGGCGGTCGTCCATCTGGCCGGGCATAACATCCTGGTCGACACTGCCCCCGAGCTTCGCCTGCAGGCGCTCGCGACCGGCCTCACGCGGGTCGATGCTGTCCTCTTCACTCATGCTCACGCAGACCACGTCGGCGGGTTCGACGACCTGCGCCAGTTCAATTACCTGGCCCAGTCGCACCTGCCGGTTTACGCCGATCCCGAGACAGCGACGGAGCTGCGGGCTCGCTTCGGCTACGCCTTCGTCGATCACTTCCCATTTTACGGCGGCAAGCCCGATCTGTGGCTCTACGAGATCACCGGGCCCTTTCGCCTCTTTGGCGAGGAGATCGTCCCGATCCCGGTGCGCCACGGCCGCTGGACCGTGCTCGGGTTCCGCTTCGGCCCGCTGGCCTACGTCACCGATGCCAAGGAGATCCCGCCTGAGTCGTTCGAGCTCCTGGCGGGGGTCGATGTGCTGGTGCTCAATGCCTTGCGCGAGCGACCGCACCCCACGCACTTGAGCCTGGCCGAAGCGCTGGCGATTGTCGAGCGGATCCGGCCACAGCGTGCCTACTTCACCCACATCAGCCACGAAGTGGCCCACGCCGCCACGAGCGCACGCTTGCCGCAGGGGGTCGAGCTCGCCTACGATGGGTTGACCATCTGTGCCGGCAAGGCCAGCGCTCGCTGATCTACCCACGCTGCCCGGTGGGTAGGGGCCACTGCTGGCACTGAGCGACAAGAGGAGTCTTCGATGACGGTCTCGCGCCAGAGAAGACGACGGCTGCCCTCCACACCGAACAGGCAGGTCGGACCGGCGCTGCTGGGCCTGGTGCTGGCCCTGTCACTGTGGCCGGCACTGACAGCGGAGCCGGCGAGGGCACAGGAGCACCAATTCGCCAGCGTCGCCTTCGCCCGGCGCTGGGAGTCGACCGACCAGCCGGTCGCTCTCGGACTCGTGGTCCGGACATGGTTCTGGGGCCCATCGCCTTCCACCCCAGCGCTGCGCGAGCGGTACCGGGAGTCGCCCGGGCAGGCGCGGCTGGTCCAGTACTTCGATAAGGGTCGGATGGAGATCACCGATCCCGCCGGCGATCCGAACGACCTCTGGTACGTGACAGGCGGCCTGCTCACCCGCGAGCTGGTCAGCGGGCGGATACAGGTCGGAGATAACGAGTTCCTCGACACCGGGAGCGGCGCCTCGATCCCGATCGCCGGCGATCCAGATAACCTGTTCCCCACCTACGCCGACCTCGGCCGGCTGATCGACCAGTCGCAACCCGACCGGACAGGCGAGTTCGCCACGGCCATGCTCTCGCCGGAGGGATCGGGGGCCCATCTCGAGGCTGCCGGGGACCCGAATGCCCAGCTTGTCCAGTATGTGCAGTATCTCGGCCCACTGGGGCAGACGGTCGGCTATAACATCCCTCGGGCGTTCTGGGACTTCATGACCCAGAGCGGCCAGGCCTGGCGCGATGGCCAGCTCGAGCCGGCTGCCCCCCTCTTCGATTGGGTCTTCGTGCTCGGCTATCCGATCGCCGATCCATTCTGGGCTCAAGTCCGGCTCAACGGGATGCCGACCTGGGTGCTGATCCAGCCGTTCGAGCGCCGCCTGTTGACGTATACCCCGTCGAATCCCCCCGGCTGGCAGGTAGAGATGGGAAACATCGGCCTGCACTACTATCGCTGGCGGTACCACTTTACCCCACCGACCCCATTGGGCGACGGAGCGAGCTACTACGGGCTCAAGCCGGAGACCCGCTGGGTCTACGGCACTAACCTGGGCAGCGACGAGGTCTGGGAAACCGGACGGCCGACCGAGAGCTTCGTCGCCGGTTCGACCTTGATACCGCGGCGGGAGCGCGGCCCTCTCGGCACGCGCATCACCTACTGGGCGATCACCCCCAGCGGGGTCTATCTCTACGGCAGCGATGAGCTCGACCGGGACGGAAACGTGGTCGAGACCGTCCTGCTCTGGCCCCCGGTCCAGTTGCTGGCGGCCGCCAATTTGAACGAGGGGGTAACTTGGTCGACCGAGAGCAGGGTGCTCTCGACCCGATCCCCGTCCCGGCGTGTGACGGTCGAGGTGATGGTACGGGAAGCGCAACTCGTCAGCACCACCTACGGGATCGTCCCGGCCTGGCAGATCGTCGTGACCGAGCGAGGCAATCCGGACAGTGATGTCGACACTGCGCTCATCTGGTTCAGCCCGGGTCTCGGCATCGTGCAGTGGATCGGCGATGGATACGCCGCACAGCTCAAGGCGGTTACGGCGCTGCAGCAGTGAGGGAGACGGTGAAACTTCCGTCCACCTCCGGCCGTTTACCTATATGGGTAGGGAGGCGATCGCGGGAACGCTTCGTCCGGCCGGCGAGCGCGAACAATCCCAGATCCCTGGAGAACGAGGACTGCCTGATCCCTGGGTTGGGTAGGTTTTTTTGACCCTCAGAAGAGGAAGGGAAGCACAGCCATGAGACTCCTCCGGCGGTGGGGCCTGGTGATCATCGTGCTCGCGCTCGCCATCGGGGCATCGGGGTTTTATGCCCCCCGTCCTGCCGCCGCGGCGCCCTGGACAGCGTTGAAGCTCTACTTCCCCGAGACCGGCCATCATCTCGGTGGCGAGTTTCTCCAAGCCTGGCTGACGCGAGGCGGCTTGATGGTCTTCGGTTATCCGATCAGCGAGCCGTTCACGCAAGATGGCCTCGTGGTCCAGTACTTCGAACGCGCGCGTTTCGAGCACCACCCGGAGTACGCCGGCACGCCGTATGAAGTGCTGGTGACCCTGCTGGGCAACTGGATCACGGAGGAGCGCCGGCACGAGCCTGCCTTCCGCCCGCTGCCCCCACAGACGGCCGAGTGGGTCAAGAATGATCCAGACCGGGTGTTCTTTCCCGAGACCGGCCACACGCTGGCCTACGGCTTCAAGCGTTACTGGGAGCAGCACGGCGGGCTCTACACGTTCGGCTACCCGATATCGGAGGAGTTCAGCGAGGTCAACCCCGACACCGGGCAGGTCTATACCGTGCAGTACTTCGAGCGGGCGCGCTTCGAGTACCACCCGGAGTACGCCGGCACGGAGTACGAAGTGCTGCTCGGCCGGTTGGGCGCGCAGTATGCCCAGGCCCGGCGAGTAAACACCGCTTCCGTGCCGCAGGCGGCCGATGCGATGCCCGTCCCGCCAGGACTGGTCGACCCGCGCTGGTCGCGCGCGGTCGGCAGCGACGACGGTGCCGTCTTCGGTGCCGTCACCGCCGATGAGCTCTTGATCCGCTCGGCTCCGCGTGCCGACGCGCCGGTCGTCGGCACCACCTGGCGTCGCCATCCGGTGGCCATCCGCGGCATAGTGCAGGGCCAAGAGATGTACGGAACGTCGATCTGGTACGAGCTGGGGCCGGGGCGGTACGTCTCCTCTGCCTGGATCGAGCCGCTGGTGCCGCACGAGCCGCCGGCGATCTACGCTGGCCACTGGGTCGACGTGAGCCTGAGCAGCTTCTACGCGGTCGCCTACGACGGCTACCGGCCAGTCTATGTGGCGATCATTACCGCTGGGCGCGACGGGAAGACGCCCACCGGCGTGTTCCAGGTGCTCTACCGCGTCCGCAACGAGACGATGGACGCGGCGACGGTCGGCATCCCGCGGGGAGCACCGGGCTACTACTACCTGGAGAACGTGCAATTCACCCAGTACTTCAAGTACGGCGGCTACGCTATCCACGGCAACTACTGGACACCGCCCTCCCAGTTCGGCGGGTTTACCAGCAATGGCTGCGTGGGCTTGCAGAACCCGGACGCCGAGTGGTTCTGGAACTTCCTGAACGTCGGCTCGGTGGTGAGCATCCACTATTAGCGTGGCCAGGCTGCCCCGGCGAGCGCGCTTCGGCGCGCGGAGCGGCTGAGGTATCGTCAGGAGAACAGGCGGGGCGACTTTGATAGCCACCCCGCCTGTGTTGCTCTCGCCGAACCGCGCCTGTGAGCCTGGGCGATCGACTCGACGACCACGGTTTGCCGGGGCCGGCCAGGGATATCAGAGACGCGCCAGAGAGACAGGAGCACAGTGCGTGCCGTACCCGATCGCCCCGCCAGCGATCGCCCCGATCTCCACCTGCGCTCTGCTTGACGCTACGCCGGCGGAGACTCGCGGCTTCCCCGCGCTCGGGCGGTCAGGTGCCGTTAGAGTCGCTCGAGCTGCTCGCGCGTGCGCTCGTTCCGCACGTTGCCAGTATTCAGCGTCGTCTTCGGCTCAAACAGCAGAATATGCGCCTCCTCGTCGGCCACCGGCCGGTGTTCGATCCCGCGCGGGACGATAATGAACTCACCCTCACCGAGCTGTATCTCGCGGTCGCGAAACTGCATCCGCAGGCTGCCCCGGACGACGAGAAACATCTCGTCTTCGAGCTCGTGACGGTGCCAGACGAACTCGCCCTTGACCTTGACCGCTTCGACGTAAGAGTCGTTGATCTCCCCGATGATCTTGGGGCTCCAGTATTCATCGAACAGGGCGAACTTCTCCGCGATGGTCACCTTCCCTGGCGGAACCACGACGCTTCCTTCCATCGTAGTTATCTCCCTCCGATACGCGGAATGGCTGGAAACCGCTTCCTGGTGCGCGATGATCCCGTCCCTGCTCACCTCCTTTCGCCGCGAGTCTCGACTGGCCTGGATGCGCAGGGAATTCGCTCCCGCCTGCGAGCGCACAGAACAAGGTAGGCCAAGCGCTCCAGGCACGGTCGCGGAGCCCACCACGGCGCCTGCCCGGCGAGCTGGCCCGCAACCTGGACAAGGGAGACACCAGGCCCGGCAACCGAGCAGGGCGTCTCCTCACCTGCCCTGGCGCTACCTTGTGATCCACGATCGCTCGTTGAGGTGGAAGCGGCGCAAGACCTGCTATGCCCGGATCAGATATGGCGGCCATGTGCTGGCATCAGGCGACGGACAATGTCACCGATATCACCCGGTTCGTCCGCGAGGCGATGCTGAGAGCAGGCCGCCTCATCAGTGTGCCCCAGGGATCGGCGCGCTTCGTCCCAGGGCCGGGGCACGGCAGGGTCTCGCTTGTTCCCTCGCTGACGTTAGCATACGCCCGGTCGACCCCGATACACAAGGTGATGCCGGATCGGCAAAGAGAGATCGCCGGCTGAAGGCGCCGTCGGGTGCCTGTGTCACCGGGCATCGACCGCCGGAACTGCGGAGGCAACTCCAGGCCGAAGCGCTCAGCCAGGGGCTCTATATCGCGATAGTCTCTCTCGGCAGGCACGTGTCCCTAAGCATGGCACAGGAGCTGCGCCGTGGGCGACAGGCAGCGATTCCAACCTCCTCGAGCAGCCGCAGCAGCTCGGGCAGTGCAGGCGCGGTCATCTCAGGTCTCGATTGCATCACGATGAACCTTTCACGCCGCTACTCTTCTGCTCGGAGTTCAGGTGCCGGCCTTCGACCATCCCTGCAGCTCCTCGATGTAGTGGCGCGGCAGCCCGTGGCGCCGGGCGGCAGCCACGATCCGCTCCAGGTATCCCGGTCTCGGGGAGCCAGGCCCGTCATCCGAAGCGACGTAGAGCAGGGCTTCCACTGCATCTCCGTCCTCGCGGTAGACCGTCTCCGTGCGCTTCACGTAGAAGCCCGAGCTCACGCCCTCGTAGTAATCCAGTGTCTCCTCGTCGCTCTCGCCGATGATCCAGAGCACGCCGTGGACTGTGCTCTCCTCGTCGGGAACGACGGTGGCCACTCCACGGGTGTTGATCCTGAACTTCCACCCCGGCAGCCTGGCTCTCCCCACCAGCTCAGCGTTCGGACACCGGAAGTCCATCTGCTTCTCGTCCATGTTCGACCCGTAGGCGAAGTAGTACCTGCGCGACATGGCCTGCCTCCGAAACGGCCCGCCGATCCGACCGTGCGCGAAAGTTCGACCATGCGAGGGAGTTGCAGAGCGCATTGTAGCCCCGCCAGCACCCGCGTCAATGGTCACGGAGCCCGGACATCGATCGCCTTCTGCTATCCGTCATCTCCTGTCCCATCCCCATCCCCTCGGGGGAGGAGACGAATGCCAGCGCGGCAGCCGCGCAAGAAGAACAGCGGCTCGCGGCCGGCGGCCCCTCATCGCGCCGCGCGGGAGAGCACCGGGGCGCTCGAGGGGCGAGGGTTTCCGACTACGCGACCGTGGCCTGGCCCTCCACTCGCGTTTGGAGTATGCTGGGAGTACCAACCAAAAGGAGCAGGCTATGTTCGAGACTTACCTGGGCACGGACTCCGGAGTCTTCCGCCTCGCTGGCGACCGGCTGGAGCCGCTAGGCCTCGAGGGACGGCGCGTGAGCGCCCTCTACGCCGAGCGCGCGGCCAGCGGCGATACCCTCCTCCTCGCCGGCACCTACGGCCACGGTATCTTCCGCAGTGAGGACGGCGGGCGCACCTGGTCGCCCGCCAACGATGGCCTGACCACGCCGGTGCTGCGGACCATCGCCCCCGACCCGGCCTTCCCCGGCGCGCTGCTCTGCGGTACCGAGCCGGGACGCATCTTCCGAAGCCTCGACCGGGGGCGGAGCTGGCAGGAGCTCGAGGGTGTCCGCCGGTTGCCCGGCTGCGACGAGTGGTACCTCCCCTACTCGCCGCGCGCTGGCGCGGTGCGCAACGTCTACTCGCCGCCCGCCCAGCCACAGCGGCTGCTCGCCTCGGTCGAGGTCGGCGGGCTGATCGAGAGCCGCGACGGCGGCCAGTCGTGGTCCTACATCGATGTCGGTCCGGACCACGACGTGCACCACATCACCGGCCACCCGTCGGACGCGAGCCTGCTCTACGTCTCGCTCGGCTACGCAGCGCTGCGCTCGCAGCCGCGGGGCGAGGGCGGGCCGAGGCTGGGTGGGGTGGCGCGCTCGCGCGACGCCGGGTCGAGCTGGACGAAGGTACTCACCGACTACACTCGCGCGACCATCGTCCCACCGGCACACCCGCACCTGGTGCTGGCCGGGCCGGCGCCCCACGTCGGGCGGATGGGCCGGATCCTCGTCTCAGTCGACGGCGGTGAGAGCTGGGAACCGGCCGACGCTGGGATCGAGACGCCGATGGAGGACATGGTCGAGCTGTTCGTGGCCGCGCCGGATGGGTCGATCTGGGCCATCTGCTCCGGCGGCCGCCTGCTGCGGGCCGAGCCCGGGGAATGGCACTGGCGATCGGCTGTGCCGGACGGGATCTCCGCCAGGGTGGAGTCGGTCGCCTTCGTGAGCTGAGCCCCGGAGGCGCCCGAAGCCCGGGGGACCGCGGTCACCAGCCCGGGCGAGAACGAGCGGGCAGCTCACGCGGGAGAGAGTTCACCGAGTCCCCAGCAGCGACCGGTTGACGCCGCCGGCCGGCTCAGCTAGCGTGGGGAAGCCGGCGAGGGAGGTGCGGCATCTCTCGCGGGTCGACGCGAGTCGAGGGAGGTGCGTCGATGGCAGGTACGATGGTCGAATTCCCTGGCAACGGCGGGCAGGTACCCGGCTACCTCTCGCTCCCGGGCACGGTCCCGGCGCCGGGCATCGTCGTGATCCAGGAGTGGTGGGGGCTGGAGCCGCATATCAAAGACGTGGTCGACCGCTTCGCAGCCGAGGGCTTCGTGGCCATAGCGCCCGATCTGTACCACGGCAAGATCGCGAGCGAGCCTGACGAGGCCCGCAAGCTGGCGATGGAGCTGGAGCATGACCGGGCGGTGGCCGAGATCGACGCGGCCGCGCGCTACTTGCTGAGCCGACCGGAGGTTCGCGGTCCGAAGGTGGGGGTGGTCGGCTTCTGCATGGGCGGCGGCCTCTCGCTGCTGACCGCCTGCCGGAGCAGCCAGGTGGGCGCGGCGGTGGTCTTCTACGGCCGCAACCCGAACCCGATCGAGCAGGTGCGGAACCTCTCCTGCCCGCTGCTCGGCCTCTACGGGGAGGCGGACCAGGGCATCCCACCCTCGGAGGTGGAGCGGCTGCGCCAGGCGCTGAGCGAGGCCGGCAAGCAGTTCGAGCTCCACATCTACCCGAACGCCCCGCACGCATTCTTCAACGATACCCGTGCCAGCTACCGGCCGGAGGCGGCCATCGACGCCTGGCGCCGCACGCTGGCGTTTTTCCGCCAGCACCTGGGCGCAGCTTGAGCGGCGGCTGCTCAGCCGTGGTAAGGCGCATGCGACAGAGGGGCTGGCAAATGAGTGCCGCAGCAGCGTCCATCGCCACTCACCGCGCCTCTGGCTGAGCAGAGCCAGGCTCTCGACGCCGGGTCAAACGCGGCAACGTGCCGTTGATCGTCACCACGCCGAGCAAGATCACCGCAGCGGCAACGGTCATCGTCAACGTCACTGTCTCGCCTGCGAGAAGCCAGCCCACGAGCACTGCGATGACCGGGTTCACGTAGAAGTTGGTACTCACCATCGCTGGCTCGACCGTCTTCAACAGCCAGAGATAAGCCGTGTAGCCGATGATGGAGCCGAAGACAACGAGATAGACCAGCGCCAGGATCGAGCGCGTCGAGATCGTCGCGGCATCGAGACGCCCGAACTCGCCAGCCAGCAGGCTGACCAGCAGCAGGAGCAGCCCAGCCGCCAGCATCTCGCTCGCCGTGCTGAGCCGCGTGTCTTCCGGGAGCGCAGCACGCCGCGAGTAGAGGCTTCCGATCGCGAACAGGAGTGCCCCGAGCAGCACGATCGCCATTCCCGTCAGGTTATCTACGCCCACACCAATATCGCCGGTGGACACGAAGAGCAGCGCCACCCCGGCAAGGCCGAGAACTAAGCCAACAACAGTCCTGGTACCGGGCCGTTTCCCTCCGAAGCCGAGCCATCCGAAGAGAGTGATCCATATGGGGATGGTCGCTACCATGAGCGCGGCCAACCCGGACGAGACGCGCTGCTCGGCGAAGCTCACCAGGCCGATCCCGCCGGTCAGCATCAGCCCACCGGCAATAGCCGCGGAGCGCCAGTGGCGCAGGCTGGGGAAATATCCTCCGCGCGCCAGCCAGATCACCAGCATCACGCTCCCGGCCAGGAAGAAGCGCAGGCCAGCCATCATGAACGCCGGAAGCGTCTCGACGGCGATCCGGATAGCGAGAAACGTCGTTCCCCAGACGAGGTAAATGGTGAGAAACGCCACGACGATCTTGACCCGCTTGCCCCGCGACGAGCTCGTGCGAACGGCGACTGCCATGGCTCGTGCTCCCTCCTGCTCGCGATGTCGCGATGTCATTGTCGGGAGGAGGAGTCGAGGCGTCTTGTATGTTCTTGCGGCGGGTCGCTACACTACAGGCTATGGATGCCAGCGCGAGATGCTCAGCGTCAGCCCAGCAGGACCGCGCTCGACTCTGGCAGACCGACGCTTTCGGTGGGCTAGAGCTGCTGCGTGCGCACTTCGTCGCATTTACCTTCTCGCCACATGCCCACGACGAGTTCATGATCGTGGTGACCGAAGAGGGCGCTGCGCTGCCCAGGTTGTGGGGCGCCGCGCAGCATGTCGGCCCGGGTGACGTGTTCGTCCTCGACCCTTGTGAAGTTCACGCCGGTGGCCCTGCGAGCGGGTCGATCTGGCGCTACCGCTCCTTCTATCTACCCGCCGCCCTTATGCAACAGGTTCTCCAGGAGGTCACCGGAGTGGACCGAGGTGCCCCACGGTTTCCTGAGGAGGTGATCCACGACCCGGCCACCGCAGTCATGCTCCGGCGGGCACACGCGGTACTCGAGCAGCCAGGTACGACCCTGGCGCACGAAGCGTCTCTCATGGAGGCGCTTGCGGGGCTGGTTGCGCGTCATGCCGTGGGCACAGCGCCGGTGCAGCGGGTCGGCCACGAGCATCGAGCGGTGATCCTGGCGAAGGAGTATTTAGACGCGTTTGCAACCGAGAACGTGTCACTCGACACGTTGGCGCGTGTGGCAGGCATCGGGCCATTCCACCTCTGTCGCGTGTTCCGTAACGAGACCGGATTGTCGCCGCATGCCTATCAGATACTCGTGCGTGTGCGCCTGGCGAAGGCGCTCCTTGCACGAGACATCCCCATCGCGCAGGTCGCGGTAGAGGCCGGATTCTCGGATCAGGCCCATCTGACGCGCCATTTCAAGCGCATGTTCGGCGTGACGCCTGGCCAGTACCGTCGCGAACGCCTGCCGCCCGCGCTCGGGGAGCGGGCACATAATGGCACGGATGACGTGAGGAAAGGATCGAGCGAATGCGCGGGCGAGCCCGGTCTACCTCACGCCGGCTGATTCTCGGACTCGTCGCCGTTCTGCTGGCCTTCATCGTCTTCACGAGCGTCTTCTTCGTCAGCTGGGATCTTGTGGGGGATGGGAGCGAGAGCAGCACACCCCCGCCTGTCCCGACGATCGCCCCGGCTACCCCGACACCCTAAGGCCGGCAGCCGGTGATCGGCGGCCCCGGTCACTTCGCGCTCGCTGAGCCTCGCCGCTCACTCGCGAGACGGGGTGCTCCCTGCCGTGGCCTGGAGATACGCTGCCAGCTTCTCCCGCGCCGCGGCCAGCCGCGCGAGCGACCGCTCCCGGCCGAGCACGCGCAGCGTCTCGAACAGCCCCGGCGAGACCATGCGGCCGGTCACCGCCACCCGGATGGGCATGAAGAGCTGGCCAGTCTTCAGCCCGAGCTCCTCTGCCAGCCCCCGCAGCCGCCGCTCGAGATCGCCCTCGTCGCTGAAGTCGGCCTCGCGCAGCGTCTCGATCACGCGCTCCAGCGCGTGGAGCACCGTGGCCGGCTCCACCTTGCGGGCCAGCAGCAGCTCGGGGTCGTAGTCCTCGACCTCGGTGAAGAAGAAGCGGGTCAAATCGACGACCTCGGTCAGCAGCTTGAGGCGGTCTTTGACCAGCGCCACCACCTCGCGGACGTAGGCATAGGCCGGGGTAGACGGGTCACCGGCCTCGGGCGGCACCAACCCGGCCTCCTGGAGCAGCGGCACGCAGCGCCGGGCCAGATCGTCGAGCGAGAGAATGTGGTTGATATAGTACTGGTTCATCCAGAGAAGCTTCTCGAAGTTGAAGCGGGCCGGGTGCGGGTTGACTTCCTCCAGCCGGAACTTCTCGAGCAGCTCCTCGCGCGAGAAGATCTCCTGCTCGGCGTCGTAGGCCCAGCCGAGGAGCGCCAGGTAGTTGATCATCGCCTCCGGCAGGTAGCCCTGGCGCTTGAACTCCAGCACGCCGGTGGCGCCGTGGCGCTTGCTCAGCTTGCCCTTGCCGTCCGGGCTGAGGATCAGCGGCAGGTGGCAGAGCACCGGCATCTCCCACCCGAAGGCACGGTAGAGCTGGTAGTGCAGCGGCGCGCTGGGGATCCACTCCTCGGCGCGCAGGATGTGGCTGATGCGCATGTAGTGGTCGTCCACCACGTTGGCCAGGTGATAGGTGGGGAAGCCGTCGGACTTGAGCAGCACTAGATCCTGCAGCAGCCGGTTCTCGTAGGTGATCTCACCGCGCAAGAGATCGACGATCGTCGTCTCGCCCTCGAGCGGCATCTTGAAGCGGATCACCGCCGGCTCGCCGCGGGCCAGCCGCTCCTCGACCTCGGCCGGCGGCAGGTTGCGGCAGTGGCGGTCGTAGCCGGGCGGCTCGCCGCGAGCGCGCTGCCCCTGGCGCACCCGCTCTAGCCGCTCGGGCGTGCAGAAGCAGTAGTAGGCATGCCCCGCCAGCACCAGCCGCTGGGCGTGCTCGCGGTAGAGGTGGAGCCGCTGGCTCTGGACATAGGGCCCGTACGGCCCGCCGACGTCCGGCCCCTCGTCCCAGTACAGGCCCAGCCAGCGCAGCGACTCGATGATCCCGGCGATGCTCTGGCCAACCAGCCGCGCCTGGTCGGTGTCCTCGATGCGTAGGATAAACGCCCCGCCGTGCTGGCGGGCAAACAGCCAGTTGAACAGCGCCGTGCGCGCCCCGCCGACGTGCAGGTCTCCGGTCGGGCTGGGCGCGAAGCGCACGCGTACCTGATCCGTCATCGACCTCTCCCGGCAACCCCGGCCCCGAGGGCCCGAAGGCACGCTCGCCTCGACCGTCGCTCAAGTATGGCACGCGAGGGTGACGGCTGTGCGAGCGAGCCGGGCCAGGGATTGACACAGCCCTAACCTTCTTCTACGATAGCTATACCGGTTCAGCTACGCGGAACGGGCTTCGGCGACGATGAAGGGCAGGCACGTCACCGTCCGGCAGGTCGCCCGCGAAGCGGGGGTATCGGTCGCCACCGTCTCCCACTACCTCAACGGCCGCTACTCGGAGATGAGCGCGGCCACCCGCGAGCGCGTCCAGGCGACCATCGAGCGGCTGGGCTATCGCCCGAACGAGCTGGCGCGCAGCCTGGCCCGCCGCCGTACCGCCACCATCGGGCTGATCATCAGCAGCCTGACCAACTCGCTCTACCCGCTGGTGATCCTGGGCGCCGAGGCCGCGTGTCGCCGGGCCGAGTACAGCCTGCTTCTCGCCGACGCTCCCGATGTGGAGTCCGAGCGCCGGGCCGTCGATTTGATGCGTCGCAAGCAGGTCGATGGCCTCATCCTCTTCTCGATCTCGCTGATCGGGATCGCCAACGAGCACCTGTTCCGCGCCCAGGCCGAGGGCACCCCGGTGGTCGTCATCAACCGCGATCTGCCGGCCGAGGCGCCGATCTCCCAGATCCAGTTCGACAACTTCCGCGGCGCCTATCTCGCCACCAAGCACCTGATCGAGCTCGGACACCGCCGGATCGCGCACATCACCCACCCGCTGAACCGGTTTACCGCGATCAGCCGGCGGGCCGGTTACACCGCTGCGCTCGCCGAGGCTGGCCTCGAGCACGACCCCTCACTCGTAGTCTCCGGCGACTACAGCTTCGAGAGCGGCTACGAGGCAACGCGTTCCCTGCTCGAGCGACAGCCGAGCGCCGTCTTCGTCGGCAGCGACGCGATGGCTGCCGGCGCCCTGCGTGCCCTGCGCGACGCCGGGCGTGAAGCACCGCACGACCTCTCGCTGGTCGCGTTCGGCAACCCGGACTACATCCGCTACTCTACCCCGGCGCTCACGACCGTGGATCTTCCGATCGCGGAGGCGGGCGCGATCGCCGTGGAGCTCTTGTTGGAGCGGATCGGCGAGCCCGAGGCGCCGGCGCAGACCCGCGTCCTGCAGCCGAAGCTCCTGATCCGCGAGACGACAGCCCCGCCCCAACCACGTCGAAAGGAGGTGGGTGAGCAGCCGTAGCCGCCTAGTACTGGCGTGCGAGTCTGAGCGTGCACATCTGTTCAGATCATCGAGCGGGGCGCGCTGCTCTGGAACCAGCACTGTCTGCGCATGGTCGGCGGCACGACCTCCGCTCTCGGTCGTAGGGAAGGAGCGCTCATGGCCTGGCCCAACCTGGGTCTCGCACACCGCCCCGCAGTGACCGGAGCCCGCGGGGCCGTTGCCTCGGCTCACCCGCTGGCCTCGCTGGCCGGTCTCACTATGCTCCAGCAGGGCGGCAACGCGATCGACGCCGCAGTGGCGATCGCGGCGACGCTCAACGTCGTCGAGCCGTTTATGTCCGGGGCGGGCGGGGTAGGGTACATGGTCATCACCACGCCTGGAGCGACAGCGCCGGTGGTGCTCGACTACACCGGCCGGGCACCGGCCGCCGCGACCCCCGACGCCTTCGCCGAAGAGGGAAGCAAGGACGACGGCATCCGCTCACCGCTCGTTCCCGGTGCAGTTGCCGGCTGGCTGGCGGCACTCGAGCGCTACGGCTCGCTGGATCGAGCGACCGTATTCGCCCCGGCGATCTACTACGCCGAGCACGGCTTCCCCATGACCATCAAGGGCCACTGGTTCTTCTCCCAGTGGGTCGAGCGGCTGCGGCGCTGGGAAACCTCCAGCCGGGCCTACCTGCACGACGGCGAGGCGCCCCAGCCAGGCGCGATCCTGCGCCAGCCGGATCTGGCCCGCACGTTCCGGCTCATCGTCGAGGGCGGGGCCGAAGTCTTCTACCGGGGTCCGATCGGAGCCGAGATCGCCCGCTTCTCGCAAGCCCACGGCGGCCTCCTCACCGAAGCAGACCTGGCGACCTACGAGCCGGCCTGGCTGGAGCCGATCTCCACCGACTACCGGGGCTACCGGGTCTTCTGCCCGCCACCGCCGTGCAGCGGGATCCAGTACCTGATCACGTTCAACATTCTGGAGGGCTTCGACCTGGCGGCCATGGGACAGGGCTCGGCCGACCACATCCACTACCTGGCCGAGGCGATGAAGCTCGCCGTCGCCGATCGCGCTACCTACGCCGCGGCGCCGAACCCGCCGGTCGCCGGCCTGCTCTCCAAGGAGTACGCCGCTCTCCGGCGCCGGCTGATCGACCCCGAGCGGGCCGGTTACAGCGGCGGCGAGCGCTTCACCTCGACCAAGCATCCCCGGGAGATCCTGCCCGGTAGCCCAGAGTCGATCCTGCGCGAGAGCACGACCCACTTCGTCGCCATCGACGCGGCCGGCAACGCGGTCGCCTGCACCCAGACGCTCGGCGGCCCGTTCGGCTGCGGGATCGTCCACGGCAACACCGGGCTGGCGCTCAACAACTTCGCGCACTGGTTCGATCTCGACCCCGCGAGCCCCAACGTGATCGCGCCGAACAAGAAGGTCGAGATGTGCCTCTCGCCTTCGCAGGTGTGGCGCGACGGGAGGCTCTTCCTGATGGTGGGCACACCGGGCTCGTTCGGCATCATGGAGACCACGCCCCAGATGATCATCAACGTGCTCGACCACGGCTTCAGCATCCAGGCCGCGATCGAGGCGCCGCGCTTCCGAACGCTGACCGGCACGGAGCTCGCGATCGAGAGCCGGATCGAGCCGGCGGTCGTCGAGGAGCTGCGCCGCCGCGGGCACGACGTCCAGCTCCTCGAGCCCTGGACACCGTTCGTCGGCGGCGGGCAGGGGATCCTGATCGACCCGGAGACGGGGGCGTTCTTCGCCGGGGCCGATCCGCGCCGAGACGGCTACGCGCTGGCGTTCTGAGAGGAGCGACCTTCTAGAACATCGGAGGAGGGGTTCTATGGCACAGCGAACGGTACCGGCCATCAGCCGGGAAGAGCTTCTCGACCGGGTCAACCGGCTGCCGCGCGTCCCCTTTGCCCACCTACCCACCCCGCTCGAGGAGATGCCTCGACTCCGCGAGGCCCTCGGCCCACGAGCGCCACGTCTCCTGGTCAAGCGGGACGACCTGACCGGCTTCGCGCTCGGCGGCAACAAGGTACGCCACCTGGAGTACCGGCTGGCCGACATCCGGGCCCAAGGGGCCGACACCATCATCGTGGCCAACGTGGCCCAGTCGAACCATGCGCGGCTGCACGCGGCGCTGGCTGCCCGCTTCGGGCTGACGACCTATATCCTGAAGATCCCCAGCCACAAGGACACTCCGGTCAACGGCAACCTGCTGCTCGACCACATCGTAGGCGCGCGGATCGTCGAGGCCTCCAGCGCCGACCCGGCAGTGGTCGACCGGGAACTCGACGAGCTGGCGGCGCGGCTGGAGGACGAGGGGCGAAGGGTCTACAACGTGCCCAAACATCCCTCCTGCAAATCAGACGGCAGCATCGCCTACCTGGCCGCCGCAGTGGAGCTGCTGGGGCAGCTCGAGGAGCGAGGCTTGCGGGCAGATCACCTCTTCCTGGCGGCCGGTACGTCCTCGGGCGGGCTGGCGCTGGCCGGCAAGGTGCTCGGCGAGCCGTACCGGGTGCACGCGGTGAGCGTGGGTGGGAGCCGCGAGCAGGTCACGGCGCTGGTCTGTGACGCTGCCAACGGTGCCGCGGAGCGGCTAGGGCTGGATGCGCGGCTAGAGCCGGCGGACATCTCCGTCTACGACGAGTACGTCGGCGAGCGCTACGGCGTGCCGACGCCGGCCTGCCTGGAGGCGATCCGGCTCGCTGGCCGCACTGAGGGGCTGATCCTGGATCCGGTCCACACCGCCAAGGCGTTCTCAGCGCTGATCGACCAGGTGCGGCGGGGAACGATCGGTCCGGACGAGACGGTCGTGTTCGTCCACACCGGCGGTATCCCGATCACCTTCGCCTACAGCGAGGAGATCCTAGCCGGCCTGGCAGGCGCCTGAGACCGACGCGGCCGACGTGGGGCAATATGCTGGCCGATGGGCGGGCCTACGTGGCGACGGCGTGGTGGCTCGCTACCTTCCCTGGCCTCGCCATCATGCTGACCGTGCTGTCGATCAACATGATCGGTGACTGGCTCCGCGACGCGCTCGACCCGCACCTGCGCAACATCGAGTAGCCCTCTCCCGCCCAGCCCGGTAGCCTGCCCCACGCGTTCTGTTGGCCAAGAGCGTCGACCATCTCCGCCGGGAGAGAGACCACAATGAGCAAATGTCTCCCCCCGCTGCTGGCACTCGCGCTGGCCGCGCCGGCTTCGGCCCATCACCACGGCATCATGCCGCTCCGCTGCGTGCCGGTCGATAGAGCTCTCACCGGCGCCAACGCGACCAACGGCACCTCGGCCGCCGCAGCCAACGGCGGGCCGATCAGCGGCCTGATCCCGCGCAACGTGGGTAGCGCGCCGCTCACGCTTGGCGACGGCGGCTTCAACGCGGCGACTTGTACAGTCCTGGGTGACGACGGCTAGCCCGACGAGCGAGGCAACCGTCCGGTAGTGGCCCGCTCCTGGCCGCGCTGGCACCGATGCCATTCCGCCTTCGAAAGAGACGCCCGCGAGCTGGCCTCCTCAGACCCGTGCTGGGCGATACGCGCGCTGGCGAGCAAACTCGGCCGCCGACCGCCCGGCCTGGCGGCCGAAGACCGCCCCGGCCGCCAGCCCGCTACCACCAGGGTAGTTGTGGTAGAACAGCCCGCCTACCAGCTCGCCCGCCGCGAACAGCCCGGGGATCGGCCGGCCCGACCGGTCGAGTACCCGAGCCGCGCCGTCGATCCGCAGACCTCCGTACGTGAAGGTGATCCCGCAGGTCACCGGGAACGCCAGGTAGGGCGGCGTGTCGAGCGGCAGCGCCCAGTTGCTCTTCGGCGGCACGATCCCGGCTGTCCGCTTGCCGTCCTTCACCGCCGGGTCGAACGCGCCGGGCTGCACCGCCGCGTTGAACGCCTCCACTGTCCGCTCCAGCCCCTCGGGGTCGATCCCGGCACGCTCGGCCAGCTCGCGCAGGCTGCCAGCCTCGACCCGCGTGACCTCTGGCCCCCGGTAGTCCGCCTGCAAGAGCGGCGCCGTCTTGGCATCGAAGATCTGCCAGGCCAGGGCCCCTGGCTGCTTGAGGATCTCGGCCCCGTAGCGGGCGTAGGTGTAGTTGCGGAAGTCTGCTCCCTCGTCGAGGAAGCGCTGGCCATGCCGGTTCACCACGATCCCTAGCGGGTAGGACTGTCGCGAGTAGCGGTGCCGCACCGTCCGGTCGCCGTGCGGTGGCGACTGGGCGTCCCAGGCGATGCTGTGGCAGCCGCTCCAGTGCCCGGCCGGCTGTGCCCCGAGTGCGAGCGCTGCTTGGAGCGCCTCTCCGGTGTTGTAGGGCGTGCCCCGCACCCTGGCCAGATCCCAGCCAGATCCGAGGTACATGGCCCGCAACCGTGGATCGGCTTCGAAGCCGCCGGCCGCCAGCACCACCGCGCCGGCTCGGATCTCCTCTCTCCCCGCAGGAGTGACACACACGAGACCCGCAGGGTGCCCGTCTTCGAGCAGCAGGTCGACTGCCGCCGTCTCGTAGCGGATCTCCACCCCGTTCCGCTCGGCGATCCTGGCGTGCGCCTCGATAAGTCCAACACCCTCGCCGGCAGCCCCGAGCACCAGCCCGCCCCAGAAGCGGTACCGACCGCCGGAGAGATACGCCTGGCGCTCGTAGAGCAGGACGTAGCGCAGGCCGAGATCGTAGAGCCAGCGAACCGTCCCGGCGATGTCGTGCACGAGAATCTCGCTCAGCTCGGGGTCGCAGCGCCCCTCGGTGACTCGGCGCAGGTCGGCCAGGAAGTCGTCCGGGGTATACGGCGGCAGCTCGGTGCGCTCGAGGCGCTCATCTCCAGGATCGGCAAGGAGGGGGCGGAGGTCGTCGAGGCTGTGGTAAGTCGTGCGGATGGCACCGGCAGTGAAGGCGCTGTTGCCGCCGGCCCACTCTCGCGGCGCCTTCTCGACCAGGAGCACCCTGGCACCGCACTCCCGGGCTGCGTGGGCAGCGCAGAAGCCGGCGTTGCCCGAGCCGACGACGATGGCGTCGTATGCCGCTGCGTTCACCGCTTTCCTCCCGTTCAGAGGCGGCCCGCACAGTGCTTCCAGGGTAACCGGACAACGCCCTCGGGGTCGAGCTCAATTGGCCGGGTACCGCCAGCGCTACTCCATGCCAGCATGCGTCGGCAGTTCAGCGTGCGGGTAACCGTCCCAGGTAGCGCCGAAGAGATGCCAGCGGAAGGCCTCGTTCAACGCGCGCAGCGTCGCCTCGATATTCTCGCGGATCGGCTGGCCCTCCGGCGTGAACCAGGGGCCGACCGGCTCCGGTGGTAGTACCTGTTCGGCATGGGTCGGCACGTCGCCGTGCGGGTTGCCATCCCAGGAGATTCCCCAGAAGTGCCAGCGGAAGGACTCGACGAGGCTGCGCAGCGTCGCCTCGGTAGCCGCCTGGTCGAAGCCGGCCTCGCTCACCCAGACCGGCACTGGCTCGCCAGGGACGATCTCCTCGGCATGAGTGGGCATGTCGGCCCGATGGTCGACGCCGTCCCAGCTCATACCGTAGAGATGCCAGCGGAAGGCCTCTACGAGGGCACGCAGCGTCGCGTTGATCCGCTCGGCTTTCGGCTGCCCGTTCCCGTCGAACCAGACGGACTCGCCTGGGTCGTCGCTCACCACGAAATCCCAGAGAATCCGGAGCGTGTCGCCCTGCTGATCGCGGGCAAGCGCCTCGACAGTGTACAACCCGGGGCCGAGCGCAAGACTCGCCGCGAGCTCGCCCGACTGCGCCGCGAACTCCTGCCCGGCTACCCGGACGACCAGTTCGACGACAGGCGTGTCCGATACCGCGACTGCGCGCACCGTCACCGACCCTGGAGCGACGCGGCCGTACCGGGCAGGTTCGAGGACGGTGAAGACCGGCTGCGGGCCAGCCACTGGCGGCTGGCCGGGCTCAGGCTGCTCCGGCTGCTCGGGCTGCCCGGGTTGCTCCGGTTGCGGAGCCTCTGCGCGCTCACGGCCGATCGTGCAGCCGGCGTCGGCGCAGACGTCCTCGAGGAAGGCCAGCGTGTCTTCATCGATACGCCGGGCGACGTTCGCCGCCGCGCGCTCGTGCGACACCACGCCGACGATAACTTGATCGGAGGAGCGCCAGACGGGCCCGCCGCTCATTCCCTGGTAGGCGTCAGCATCCATGAAGAGGAAGTCATCGGTCACGCGGAGAAATCCGGTCCCACCGGCCCACCACTGCGTCCCCTCCGGCTTGTCCCCGGGGTAGCCGGCGACCGTATAGGAGAAGCCCGGGTCCGCGAGCTCCTCGCTCGAGAGCGCCCCGACCGGAAGCCAGCCGGCTTGCTCGCCGATCGGAGATGCGAGCGCGACCACCCCGAGGTCGAACTCGGGGCCCCCGAGCTCCACCCATCCCGCTGGGACGACCACGCTGGCCGCGACCTCGTAGCCGTAGGGCCAGGTCTCGCCGTCAGCGCCCGGCACGACCGCGAGCTCTTCGACCCAGCCTCCTTCCTCATGGTCATAGAGACAGTGAGCTGCCGTCAGGACGACGTCCGGGCCGATCAGCGCGCCGCTACAGACAACCCAAAGATCGTCCACGATCCGGCCGGCTACGAGGACCACCGCCGAGGAGGGAAAGGCTGTCGTCGGGGACTGCTGGACGCGGTCATCGGGAGGAAAGACGCGCTGGTAGCCGGCCACCGGCTCAGCCGCGCTCTGTCGTCGAGGTGCCACCCCTGCCTGGTTCGCGGGACGGTGCGCGACCGGGGCAAAGCCGGCCGCAGGACCACCCGAAGCGGCCGCCGGCACGCCCCCAGGCTCGGCAGTCGAAGCCAGCGCGCTCAGCAGGAGCGCAAGGATAGCCAGCCACCAGGAGAGCCGCCGGCCCGTCATGGCAGTCTGTCGCACGGATGACTCCTCTCACATCCCAGACCGGCCAGCGCCTTCGCTGGGCGCCGGCCTCCCTTCCCTCGGTGCAGCGCGGTGCCGCCCCTCGTATAGTATCGGCAGCACGGCAGGAAGGTAGCGGTTCCCGCTCTACTGGCATCGAGCATCTGGCACTCGCGCACTCAACCCGCGCTCCTGCCGGGACGCTGCGCGCCGTAGGATACTGCCCAGCGCCGGGTCAGGACGACCGGAGAAGGAGCGAACGATGCCTCAGGAGCCGGAGACTCAGCGAGCCATGGTCATCGTCGCGCATCCGGACGACGCGGAGTTCGGCTGCGCCGGGACGGTCGCTCGCTGGTCAGACGAGGGCTGGCACGTCACCTACGTCATCCTCACCGACGGGTCAGGCGGCGGCCCCGATGACGCGATGGACGTCGGGCCGGCCGCCCGGCAGGCGATCAGCCGGCAGCGTAAGGCCGAGCAGCGAGCCGCTGCCGACGTGCTGGGAGTGAAGGAGGTGCTCTTCCTCGACTACCCCGACGGATCACTGCAGCCGACCCTCGAACTGCGGCGCGACATCGTGCGAGTCGTCCGGCAGTACCGCCCGGCTCGCGTCATCATCCCCTCGCCCGACCGCGTCTGGGTCCCCAGCTATGTCCTGCGCCGGCAACACCCCGATCACCTGGCCGCTGGGCAGGCCGCCCTGGCGGCGCTCTACCCGGCAGCGCAAAACCCCTGGGACTTCCCGGAACTGCTGGCGGAAGGGCTTGCGCCGCACCGGGTCTCAGAGATCTACGTCATCGGAGCACCAACCCTGAACTACGCCGTGGACATCACCAGCACGCTCGACCGCAAGATCGAGGCGCTCCGCGCCCACCGCAGCCAGCTCGGCGACCGGTTCGGCGAGATCGAGCGGATGATCCGCACTGCGGCCGCCGAGCGCGGAGTCAAGCACGGCATGGAGTACGCCGAGGAGTTCCACCGCATCGTCCACTGGTGAGACCGTCGAGCCAGACAGTGCCCGCCCGGCTGTGCGACAATTGCGTCGCCTGGAGCGGTGACTCCCGGGCGAGATGCCTGTGGCTCGAGCGCCGGCGACAGGTGAAGCTGGGAGCGTGGTAGTACAGGGCAGTCGCAGAGCGGGAGCGGGAAGAGTTGCTCCGGAAAAGCTGAGCGAGGATACCCGTGGCTGACGAGGTGCAACGACTCCTGCACTACATCGCCGAGCACTACACCGGGCTCGAGGAGGCTAAGGACGTCGAGCGCAGCGCCGCTGCCGAGACGGCTGAGGAGATCATTGCCGGGCAGCGGCGGGTCATGCGCAAGGAGCGGGCGCTGGCCGATCGACTGGCCCGCCCCTTCCAGCGTGGCCTGCACCGCGCCTACGCCGCCTACCGCGCTGGAGGGAACGCCATCTCGCTGGACGATCGAGATCCCGAAGAGAACCAGATCGCCGAGGCGCTCATCCACTTCCTGGTCGGCCCAGGGCTGGCGCACTCGATGACCCGGGAGACTGAACCGATGCACTATACCTACATCATAACCATCAACTGGGCCAGGCTGGCCGCGCTGGCGCACGAGGCCAACGTCGATCTCGACGCGCTGCTGAAGCCGACGACGTGACGAGATGATGACCTCCCTGGCCAAAGCCCGAGAGGCCTGGCAGCAGCCAGACACTCGCCTCCAGCAAGCGGCAGGACGGATCGGCGTGCGGTTCCGCAACCTGGAGCTGCTCCGCCAGTCGCTCACACACCTCTCCTACGTCAACGAGCTCAGCCCGCACCTCCGCGATGCGGTTCGACAGTCCAACGAGCGCTTGGAGTTCCTCGGCGACGCCGTGCTGAGCCTGCTCGTCGCCGAGTTCCTCTTTCGTCGCTATCCGGACGCGCCGGAAGGCGAGCTGACTGCCTATCGCACGGCACTGGTGCGCACCCAGACGCTGGCACGCTGGGCCCGCCAGCTCGGCCTGGACGACGTCCTCTACCTCGGGCGCGGTGAGCAGCCCGAGCCTGGCCGGCCGGTCAGCGAGCGGATTCTGGCCGGTGCCTTCGAGGCGGTGCTGGGAGCGATCTACCTGGATCGCGGGATCGGCGTGGCTCGCCGCTTCCTGATTCGCCTGCTGGAAGCCGAGGCAGACGAGCGAATCAGCGTCCACCAGGAAGCGAACTACAAGGGCCGGTTACAAGAGCTCACCCAGGAGCGCTTGCACATCACACCGGTGTATCGGACCATTGCGGTATCCGGACCGGCTCACCAGCGGACCTTCACGGCGGAGGTTCTGATCGGCGAGCGGCCTTTGGGTGTCGGCCACGGGCCGAGCAAGCGTGCCGCCGAGCAGGAGGCGGCGCGCCGGGCGATCGAGCGGTTGATGGCGGAGGGGGTCGATCGAGATCATGGGGCTCTATGATCAGCTCACCATCTTCGGCGGGAACTCCAACCCGGAGCTCACGCGCGCGATCTGCGCCTACATCGATATCCCGCCTGGTCGCATCGAGGTCTTCAAGTTCTCCAACGAGAACATCTTCGTCCGCGTCGGCGAGAGCGTGCGGGAGAACGACGTCTTCGTCATCCAGTCGTTCTCCAGCCCGGTCAACGAGAGCATCATGGAGCTCCTGATCATCATCGACGCGCTGAAGCGCGCCTCGGCCGGGCGGATCACCGCGGTGATCCCCTACTACAGCTACGGCCGCACCGACAAGAAAGACCAGCCACGGGTACCGATCACCGCCCGGCTCATCGCCGACATGATCACCGTCGCGGGCGCCGATCGGATCCTGACCGTCGACCTCCACGCCGGCCAGATCCAGGGCTTCTTCAACATCCCGGTCGACGAGATGACCGCTCTCCCCATTCTCGCCCGCTACTTCCAGGAGAAGGCGCTGGAGAACCCCGTGGTCGTCTCGCCCGATCTCGGCAGCACCAAGCGTGCCCGGAACTTCGCCGAGGAGCTGAACGCTCCTCTGGCGATCATCGAGAAGCGCCGGCTCGGCAACGACGAGCGCACCGAGACGCTCAACCTCATCGGCAGCGTCGAAGACGCCTCGGTCATCCTGATCGACGACGAGATCGATACCGCCAGCTCGATCACCCAGGCGGCCCAGCTCTGCATGGCGCGGGGCGCACGGGCGATCTACGCCGCCTGCACGCACCCGGTGCTCAGCGGCCCGGCCATCGAACGCCTGCTTACCAGCCCGATCCAGGAGGTCGTGGTCACCGACACCATCCCACTGCCGCCCCACAAGCGCATCGACAAGATCACCGTCCTCTCGGTGGCGCCGCTGCTCGGCGAGTCGATCCAGCGGATCCACACCGGCGCCAGCGTCAGCCTGGCGTATCGCAGCGCCGGCCGGCTGCCGATGCGGTGAGGGGCACGCCGCGCTTGACGTTTCGTCCAGCCGCGTGCCAGCATTGTGCCCAACGGTGAGCCGGCGCGATCGGGTGAGAGGCTCCAGCGCGAGATCCCTGCCGCGCGCCGATTGACGAACGGGTCGACCGACGGATCGGAATCGCTCAGGGACAGGAGACGCCGGCCGGTGCCAGGGTATCGCTCTCCCTATTCCCGGCGGCCGCAGCGACGTAATACCGTCTCCACGCTCTTCATCGGCACGCTCGTCCTGGTGGTGCTCTCCATCGGCTTCTTCGTGCTGGCCGATCGCCTCGGCCAGGCCAGCCAGCAAGCGAGTGGGCCAGAGGCCACCACCGGCCCGCAGGCCACCGCCAGCCCGACGCCGAGCTTCCGCTCGCCTCGCGATGTGGTCGAGGCCTTCGTCGAGCGCTGGACGCGCGGCGACTACGCCAGCATGTACGACCTGCTCTCCGAGGCCTCGAAAGCGCACATCAGCGAGGAAGACTTCGTCGCGCGCTACGAGGGGATCGCCGAGGAGATGGGCCAGCGCTCGATCGAGGTGACGATCGGCCAGGCCCCCGAGGGCGCCACGCGCATCCCGGTTCACATCGTGCGCCAGACCGACCGGGTGGGGACGCTCACCGAAGACAACGCCATCCCGGTCGTCGAGCAAGACGGGGAGTACTGGATCGACTGGACGCCCTCGGTGATCGTCGCCGACCTGGCCGACGGCTTCGTCCGCTGGATTCCTTCGGTACCCCAGCGAGGCCGCATCCTCGACCGCAAGGGACGGCCACTGGCCCACCTGGGCACGGTCAACAAGGTGGGCGTCATCCCCGGCCAGATCCAGGACGAGCAGGCCCTGCTCGACACGTTGAGCCGGCTCCTCCAACTGCCCCCGGAGACGATCAAGCAGCGCTACCAGGGCGGCCAGCCCGACTGGTTCATGCCGATCAAGAGCCTGCCCGACCCGATCGATCCGGCCGTGCTTCAGGAACTGGCCGGCATCCCCGGCGTGGTCGTCCGCCAGTGGCCAGAGCGGGTCTATCCGGCCGGGCCAGCAGCCGCGCACGTGACCGGCTACCTGACCGAGATCACCGGCGACGAGCTGCAGCAACTCGCCGAGCGCGGCTACGAGCCGGGCGACCGGATCGGCCGCGCCGGGATCGAGGCCTGGGGAGAGCAGTACCTGCGCGGCAAGCGCGGCGGCCGGCTGGTCATCGTCGGGCCCGACGGCCAGGAGCGCAGAGTGCTGGCCGAGGTGCCCAGCGAGCCGGCAGCCGATGTCGTCACCACCATCGACCTCGACCTCCAGATGGCCGCCTACCAGGCACTCGGCGACCGCACCGGGAGCATCGTCGTCCTCGACCCGAACAGCGGTGCCATCCTGGCGATGGTGAGCAACCCGACCTTCGACCCCAACCAGTTCATCCTCGGCCATACCGAGGAGAGCTGGGCAGCGATCAACGACGAGCAGCGGCGGCCGCTGCTGAACCGGGCTACTCAGGTCGGCTACCCGATCGGCTCGACCTTCAAAGTCGTCACGATGGCTGCCGGGATGCAACACCTCGGGCTGACGGCACAGTCCGTTTTCGATTGCCCGGCGACGTTTTCGCTGCCGGGAAGCTCGCAGGTCTGGCGCGACTGGAACCCCCGCGGGCAGGGGAGGCTGAGCCTGCACAACGCGCTGGTGCAGTCCTGCAATACCGTCTTCTTCCAGATCGGGGCCGAGCTCGACAGCCGGGAACCGAACCTGCTGCCCCAGATGGCCCGCGCCTTCGGCTTCGGCTCGGAGACCGGCGTCCCGGAGCTCCCAGAGGTCGCGGGGATCGTGCCCGACCCAGAGTGGAAGCTCCGCACGCACGGGGACTACTGGGCTCGCGGCGACGCGGTCAACCTCTCGATCGGCCAGGGCTTCTTCCTGGCCACGCCGCTCCAAGTGGTCGACGCCTACGCGGCGCTGGCGAACGGCGGCACGCTGTGGCAGCCCTACCTGGTGCAGGAAGTAGTAGCGATCGACGGCACGAAGCTCTACACTGCTGAACCCAAGTCGCGCGGCACGCTCCCCATCTCGCCGGAGATCCAGGCAGCGATCCGCTCGGCCATGCGCGACGTGACGTCCGCCCCCAACGGCACGGCCACCGCCGCGTTTCAGGGTGTAGCCCAACCGGTGGCCGGCAAGACAGGCACCGCCGAGTCCGGTCAGGAGCAGCCGCACGCCTGGTTCACGGCCTTCAGCCCGGTCGACAGCGCCCGCCTGGCGCTCACGGTGATGGTCGAGCACGGCGGCGAGGGCTCACGCACGGCTGCGCCGATCGCCCGCCAGGTCATCGACGCGGCCGTGCGAAGCGGGCTCATACCCTGACCCTCCTATCCGTCGCCATGACTGTAGTCCTTGCGTGATCCTCGACCGTTTCAGTACTTCTCGGCCATCGACCGCAAGCGCGCGTCTCCGTAGGCTCGATGACGGCGTAAAACACGCTGCTGTTACACGCGTGGGGACTCTCAGTCCGATGGGCGAGCGCCTCGCGTCCCGGAGACCAGCGCCTATGTCGACCACCACTGCTCACCGGCCGAGCGGTCATGCGGTACTCGGCGCTTTCCTCGCCCTCGTCACCTTCGCGAGCGGGGTGACGCTGTTCGCTATGCGGGTCACGCACGCGCCTGGCGAGGCCGGCTGGGCGATGTTCCCCTCATCGGGGCTGGGACTCGCGCTCTTCGCGATCGGGCTGAGCTACGCCATCCGGGATCGCTGGCAGGAGGCCAGGAAGATCGGGATAGCCACGGCAGTTCTCGGCTGCCTCGCCGTGCTAGCGGAGATCTGGAGCCTGTCCGTCGCCTCGCCGACGCCGTTCAGCCTGGCTTGGCTCTGGGCCCCCTCGCTCCAGTCCCGAGCCGTCGTCGGCCTCGCTGGGCTCGGGCTCCTGCTGGCCGAGGAGCGCACCACGAGCAGGCTCCGGCTCGCGCTGCTGTGCGTCAGTGGCGCCATCGTGACGTTCATCCCGGCGAACCTGGCCCTCGCGCTGGCGCTCGACTTCCCGGAATGGGTCATCGGCGGCAGCTTCGCGGCGTTGGCGCTCGCTCCGGCGGAGCAACGGCTGCTAGTGGCAGAGTTCAGCGACAATCTCGCCCTGTCGCTCCGCTGTGCAGGGGCGGCAGCGGCCGGCCTGGGCTTGCTGCTCCTGGCCTGGAATGCTGAGCGCCGGGCCGGCTATCCCTGGCCACGCTGGCTGCCCCCGGTCACTCTGCTGCTGGGCATCTGGCTCTCGATCGCGATCGCGGGCGCGTTGTGGGCGCAGGAAGAGAGCACGCGAATCCGTCTTGCGCCTGATGCCGTCCCGGGTGCATCGACCCCACTGCCCGAGATGGCGCTCGCCTTCGGAGTGGCGACCGCCGGGCTGCTTACCGTTGCGCTGTGGCAGACCCGCCGGGCGGCGGAGGCGGCCGAGCAGGCAAGGCTCGCCAACCGCCAGCTCCAGGACGAGATCGACGAGCGCCGTCAGGTTCAAACAATGCTGGCTGAGCGCGAGGCGCGCTTGCGGCTCGTCCTCGAACAGGTGCCCGCCATCGTGTGGACGACCGACCGCGACCTCCGCTTTACCTCAGCCAGCGGTGCCGGCCTGAGCGCCCTGGGAATGGACGACTCGTCGCTGCTGGGCAAGGCCGTCGTCAGCATCGCCGAGGACGACGCCGAGCGGGCGTTCTTGCTCGAGCGCTACCAGCTCGCGCTCGCTGGCACGCCGCAAGAGTTCGAGCTGAGCTACGGCGGCCGCGACTACACCTTGCGTCTCGAGCCACTGCGCGACCTCGCCGGCGAGGTCGCCGGCGTCATCGGCATCGCCCTGGACATCACCGAGCGCACGCAGATGGAGTCCCAGCTCCGCCACCTGGCTTTGCACGATCCGCTCACCGGCCTCCCCAACCGGGCCTACCTGCTCCAGCACCTGGCCAGGCTCGCGGACACCGGGGGCGACGCTCCCCGCTCGACCCGGCCGTTCGCGCTGCTCTTGCTCGACCTCGATGGGTTCAAGCAGGTCAACGACACGTTCGGCCACCCGGCCGGCGACCGGCTGCTGGTGGAAGTGAGCCACCGGCTGTCCCGGAGCCTCCGCTCGTCCGATCTGGTCGCCCGGCTCGGAGGTGACGAGTTCGTGATCGTCGCCCAGGGGGCCGATGAGCGCGCGGCCCTGGCCCTGGCCGAGCGGATCGCGCGCGAGCTAGAGCGGCCGATCCGGATCGACGGGCACGCCGCTACGATCCGGCCGAGCACCGGTATCGCCATCGGCGAGCCGGGTCACTTCGATCCCGACACCCTGCTCCGCGACGCCGACATCGCGCTCTACCGGGCGAAGGCGCTCGGGCGCGGCCGGGCAGTCGTCTTCGAGCCCTCGATGTACCGGGAGACCGTCACCCGAGCGCGGCTGGAAGCGCAGCTCCGCGAGGCCTTCGAGCAGGAGCAGCTCTCGCTCCGTTTCCGGCCAGTCGTCGAGCTGGCCTCGGGACGGCTCTTCGGCTTCGGCACGGAGATCGGCTGGGAGAGCGCGGGGTCGCGCATCGTCCCGGCCGAGGAGATCGTCCCGCTGGCCGAGGACGCCGGGATCGTCGTCCCGATCACCCGGTGGGCGCTCCGGGAGGCGATCGACTGGCTGGCAGAAGCGGGCGCGCGCCTGCCCGCGATGCCTGCCCTGGTGCTGGAACTCGCCAGCAGCGAGCAGATTCGCCCCGAGCTGGCTGACGAGCTCGACCGGCTGCTCGGCGGCGCCGGGATCCCGCCCGAGCGCCTGATCCTCGCGCTGCACGGGCCGGCGCTCTCGACAGCGACGGCGGGGGGCATCGAAACCCTCCAGACCCTCCAGGCACGCGGGGTGCCGCTCTTCGCCGGCGGGTACGAGCTCGCTGGCGCTCCGCTCGCCCTCCTGACGGGGCTTCCAGTGAGCGGCATCACCATCGCCCCGGCGCTGGTCTCCGCGCTCGACGAGGGCCCGCTAGTACCCGCGATCGTGCGGGCACTGGTTCGGCTGGCTGAGGAGCTGGGGATCGCCACGCTCGCCCAGGGCGTGAGCACGCGCGAGCAGTGCGCGGCGCTCGCTCGGTTCGGCTGCAGGCTGGCGCAGGGAGAGCTATTCGGCCCGACCGCCGACAGCGCGGCTGCCCTGGCCCTGGCGCAGGACGTCGAGCATCGAAACCTGATCGGGCCGCTCCCGCTGGTTCAGCCCGATTGACGGCGCCGCCCGGGAACCGTATCCTCCGGATGCTGCCAGACAAGTCGTCCCGCCGAGACTCCAGCGGAGTCCGGGGAGGGTCGGGCAGGGTGGCCGTCATACTCGCGCTCGGTGGCGTTCTGTCCCTGGCCATCGGAGCGCTCTGCGTCAAGGAGTACCTGAGAACCCGGCAGACGATCGGGCTCGTCAAACTGGTGAGCCCATGCACCGTCGCCGAGCTCGCCGACCGCTTGCCTGGCGAGGTCGTCGAACTGAAAGGGATCGTCCGCTGCGCGACGCCGCTGACGAGCGAGATCACCGGGCGCCCCTGCGTCTACTACCACTCGGTGACGACGCGGGAATACGTGCCGGCCAGCGGGGACGGAAAGGGGAGCAGCTTTCGGCAACGCCGTTCCGAGAAGATTTCGGAGAACGAGCAGCGCATCGCCTTCCAGCTCGAGGACGCGACCGGCCAGGTCACCGTGAACCCCTTCGACGCGGAGATCGATGCCCGCAAGCTGGTGGATCGGTTCGAGCCGTATGCTGGCGTGCCGGCCGGCTCGATCACGGTCGGCGGCATCTCGATCGAGTTCGGTGGCGACAGTCGCACACTGGGGTTCCGGAAGGTGGAGCACGCGGTGCTAGTCGACCAGCCGGTGTACGTCCTGGGAGTACTCCAGGACGACGGGACGATCGGGCCGCCGCCCGAAGGCAGCCGGCTGCGCCGATTCCTGATCAGCGCGCGCTCGGAAGAGGAGTTGGCCAGGGATCTCTGGAAGAGATCGTACCTGCTCGTGGCCAGCGCGACCGTGAGCTTTCTGGTGGGCGCCTGGATGCTCTCTGCCGCCGCGGTAAGGACGCTGGCATCCTTGTTCTGAGATGGCGACGCAGCGCAGCGCGACGCTCCCGGCGGAGCGCGCTACGAGGCGAGGAGCAGGCCATGAGCAGCACGCCGACCGGCACGCGGAGGCGACCGCCTATCGAGCGTGGCGACCGGATCCCGGACTTCACGGCACCGGCAGCCGACGGTGAGACAGTCAGCACGCGGCGCTACTACCTGCGGCGGATCCTGGCGCTGGTCTTCACTCACCGCTGGCCCTGCGCGGCCTGCCAGGACTACCTCCGGGCGATCGCCGAGCGGATCGAGGCGATCCGCGCCGAGGCCGGGGAGGTCGTGGCGGTGCTGCCGCTCGGGCCGGAGGTGGCGCTGGGCAACCTGGCGACATTGCCGTTCCCGGTAGCGTTGGCCGACGACGTGGAGATCCACGAGCGCTACGGCCTGGCGGCGAGCGACGGCCGCCCGCTGGCCGGAGTGGTCATTGCCGACCGCACCGGCACGGTCTACGAGGTGGATTTAGCAGACGAGGCACACCGGCTGCTGGATCCGGAGGAGATCCGGGGCTGGCTCGAGTTCGTGTCGTACGAGTGCTCGGAGTGCTGGGTCGACCGCGCGCAGGCGCCCAGGGGACGCTAGGCCAGCACGAGGAGTGGCGCGGCGAGTTCCGCTGCCAGCCGGCACCGCGCCTGGGCTCAAACCCAGCGCGAGGGGGCGCTTCACGGCGCGGCTGGCTGCTCAGGAGCCTCGACAGGACTCCGCGCGACCGGAGCGTGAGCGTAGGCCAGCGGCGTTGCGTGATCCGGAGCGGGAGAGTCGCGACGCAGGGCAGGCCAGAAAAGGTATCTCCCCCGCTGGCAGTATCGCTGGCGGGGGAGTCCTTCTCAGGATTGCGCCCCACGGGCACGGTGGGGCATCGAGGGCGGGAAGGGTGGGATTCGAACCCACGGGGGCCGGTTTACGCCAGCCCCAATCGCTTAGCAGGCGACCCCTTTCGACCTCTCAGGCACCTTCCCGTGCTGGGCCACCGCGGCGGAGAGGGAGGGATTCGAACCCCCGGGGCTCATCGCCCTGCTGTTTTCAAGACAGCCGCCTTCAACCACTCGGCCACCTCTCCGCGCACCCACGAACTCGCCACGAGCGAGGCTGTCGTCGTGAGGCCCGTAGGCAGAGTATAGCACTCTCGGTAGACGCTTGACTATGCCGGCGCGCGAGGTGCGTCGCTCGCCCGAGTCCGCGACACGCCCCAGATCCTGATCACTACGCGTTCAGAGCGATAACCTCAGTGACGGCTTCGCTCAGAAGCCGACCGAAAACGAGAAACGGGACAAGGGCTAGACCTCCTCTCTTGGCTCAAGAGGACACAAACCACGGCGGGAGCCATCACGGCCGGGCTCATGAGCGAGGCGACGGCGAGCGAGGCGGTACGGTGACGCCAGTGTACGCCGCGAGCCGGGCAGATTGAGCAGGTCAAGCGCCGAGCAACCACCGCCCGCTTCCGGGTCAGAGGATGACCGCACTCCTGTGCGACAGTGCAGCGGGTAGCGGCGGGCAGGGTGTAGACGAGGTCAGTAGTGGGAAGGCAGTCCCTTGACATCGCAAATGCAGTGAACCAGAAACTTCCCACTCTCAACGCGCCACAGTTTCTATCGAACCGAGCAGCTCGGCATTTCGGCTAAGGCTATGGAGCGAACTGCTAGTACTGGCCGAAACCGAAACATCAATGCTGCTCGTACCACACTCGACTATGGGTTCGGGGGCTCAGAAGGACGTGCAGGCGACGTCCGCGCAAACGTTCGCCGACTGTACACCAAACCGAGAAGGACGGCAGCATGCATCAAAGACCGATACATCGCAGACGCCAGTCGTTCAGGGTCGCCCGCGAGCAGCGCGATTCCCGAACCCCCTAGAGACAGTGCTGCCCAAATCACCGCGAGCCAGAACACCTTTGCGTGACCGATGAAGACAAGTCCTCCAAGCACGATCCAGACGACCGCGAGCACCAAGGAGAGCACGGATAATTCGGCTAACTCACCAGCATAGGTAAGCATTAACACTCCGAGACCGAAGGAACACCACAAGACACCGATAAGCCACCGCACCCAAACGCGCAGATCTGCGAGTCTCCAACCAAGGACACCGGTCACGATCAGACCCAAGCCAACGAACGTCAACGGCGACGGCGCCCCGAAGAGCATGGGATCGATTCCACACCACAACGTAAGACCGCAAACGATTGCGAGAACCGCGAAGACGCTGACCGGAGGTACTGACGCATTCTTCTCACTCACAACGCACCTCACCTCAGCGGCGCACGAGCTGCTACCGTCCGACTGATAGACCGCACATGCCAGGGTCTGAGGTTCGCCTGTGCCAGCCGCGCCAACGCAGACCCGCGTGCCGCCCACGCCCACTGCCGGCCGATCAGAGACCGTCGAACAGATCGCGCAGTGTCCGACCTTCCGAGCGGCGCAAGAGGTTGTACGACCGCATCGGTACGATCGCTACCGATGGCCAGCCCCTTTTCACGGTTGGAACGGCGGCGTTACGGGCCCTGCTGAGAACTCGCGAAACCCCACTCGCGCTGGATGCAACCGTCTCCCTCGTCAGCTCCACGCCCTCCACCGTCCTGCCGAAACAGAGTCGGATCCCAATGGTTCCCATCCTTCATCATGTTGTTTCAAGCCTTCATAGGTACTGTCGAAACCCGATCTAGCAATGTTTGAGCAGTACTTGCAGGATCGAGTTTCAAGCCCTCATAGGTGCGGTCGAAACCTGCTGACATATTCGTACCTTTGTGTGAGTGGGTAGGATTCAAGCCCTCATAGGTACTGTCGAAACCGGTGATCGGCGGCCAGCGGCTGGGCGACGGGACGGCCGTTTCAAGCCCTCATAGGTACTGTCGAAACACGATTCCTCGCGCGCGTCTCGGCGAGCGGGTCGACAGTTTCAAGCCCTCATAGGTACTGTCGAAACGTCGCCGGGTCAATCCCGAGCCCGAGCGGCATCGGGTTTCAAGCCCTCATAGGTACTGTCGAAACCGTCCAGTTTCCCTGCGCCGCCGATCGGCGCATTCGAGTTTCAAGCCCTCATAGGTACTGTCGAAACAAGGACGTGTACCGGCTCTGGCTAACGACCACGCCCGTTTCAAGCCCTCATAGGTACTGTCGAAACGTCTTTCGATAAGTCGCTGACCAGGAATGCTTCAAAAGTTTCAAGCCCTCATAGGTACTGTCGAAACGGGCAAACCTTCCGGAAAGACGTCCGGCCCGTTCCTTGTTTCAAGCCCTCATAGGTACTGTCGAAACGCGACTCCAGCCTACCACACGCTCACCAAGATCGCCAGTTTCAAGCCCTCATAGGTACTGTCGAAACTCCAGGGATGGTTCTCTCCGGCCGTTTTCGAGCTGCGAGTTTCAAGCCCTCATAGGTACTGTCGAAACAGCCGCGCCCCCAGACCTTCGGATGCCCGTGGAAGCGGTTTCAAGCCCTCATAGGTACTGTCGAAACCCGTCGTGATCGTCCTCGACGCGACCGAGACGCCCGTTTCAAGCCCTCATAGGTACTGTCGAAACGA
>NZ_JAMSLR010000029.1 GCF_023806485.1 Thermalbibacter longus | reverse complement strand
CGGTGGCTCGGCTTGGGCTCCGGCAGCCGATCGCGCACCTCGCCCGTCTTGAGCCAGCTCTCCGGCTCGAGCACGTCCAGGCAGGCCGCCATCACCCGCTCGAGCTCGACCGCCGCCGGGTCGCCCAGTGCGACCGGCCAGCCGTCGCTATCGAGCCCCAAGAGCAGGTCGGACGCCCCCACGATCCGGCTGATCACGCGGAGCACACGCCGGCCGGAGTCGTGCTCGTCGTGCCGGAGCTCGAGCACCCGGTCAACCGCCCCGACCAGCATGGTGCCGCCGGCGACCGCCAGCCCGTGGTCGCCGAGGCCCTTACGGAGGTGGTGGACGTAGAGCCGGGTCTTGCCGCGCAGCGCTGATTCCCACTGCCCCACGACGCGGGCGATCTCGGCGTTGTCGGCCTCGTCCGCGATCCCGAGCAGCGAGCGGATGGTATCGATCACCACCACCGGCTCATCGCCCCGCATGGCGCGATCCAGCAGCCGGTCGGGTCGCTCGCCGAGCCCGAAGACGAGCCGTAGCCCGCGCGGCAGGGCCGGATCGCGCCGCAGCCGGTGCGCCCAGACCAGCTCGGACTCCTCAGTTAGCCACAGGACCGATCGACCAGCCCGTACCCACTCGCGCACGCACGCATAGACGAGCTCGGTCTTGCCGGCCTTGGGGTAGCCAGCGACAAGGTGCGACCAGCCCTCGATCACGTAGCCGTCCTGGCTCAGGAGCGGCAGGCTCGGGAGCTCGGCCGGGAGGTCGGCTGTGGCGAGGTCGGCAGCGTCCAGCTCGCGCAGCGGCGAGGCCTCGCCAGTCTGGCCGTTGGGGCTGAGAACCGGCGCAGCTTCCGGCTGGTAGCGCGCCACGCTCCCCGCGATCCGGCGTACCTCGTCATCGGGCAGTGGAGGGTCGCAGCGGTCACGGTTGACCTCGAGCAGCGCCGCCTCGATCGCGGCCTGGCTGAAGCCGTAGCGGCGCATGAGCCCACCGTAGGCGGTCAGCGTATTGTTCCGGCCGGGGTAGGGGATACGGTCGGGCAGCTCGCGGAGCGGCTCGCGCTCCGCGCGATCCTGACGCTCGGAGAGCCAGGCGGGGAGCTCGGCCAGCTCGACCTCGTCCGGCGAGAGCTCCCACTCGTACTGCTTGCCACTCGGGTGAACGGACGGCGGCACCACGATGTAGGAGCCGTCACCGCGCAATTGGAGGCCCGGCCCGACAGTGCGCGTCCTGAGCCCGCCTTCCGGGCAGCGGAAGAGGTAGTGCTGGCCGCGGCCCGTCGTGCTGCACACCGTCTCCGGCAGCGGCCCGTGCTCAGCCACCAGGTCGCGCAGCGCGTCGAGGTCGTCAACGTCGAGGGCGACCACGCCGCTCGCTTCGCCCAGCGCCAGGCCGATGTTGGCGGTCGCATGCGTTCGCCACCAGCGGTTGATGGTCTCGGCGTCACGGCTGGCGTCCTTGACGCCATGCTCCGTGAGCGGCTTCTTGCCGCTTGGCTCGCACGGGAGTACAGCCCAGCCGTACCGCCCCGCGTAGTAGAGGGCGGCACGACGCAGATCGCGCGTCATCGCCGCCCCTCCTCCTGCTCGAT
>NZ_JAMSLR010000028.1:1006-1698 GCF_023806485.1 Thermalbibacter longus | reverse complement strand
GGAAATAGTTGAGGTTCCCACAAACCTTTCCTATCGACGGAGAAAAAGCAATTCGGTACGATAAGGGCAGGAGGACCGGAACGGTCCTGATTCCAAGTGAGACCAGGAGGAGATTTGAATGAATGAGTCGATGAGACACGACATTGCCTTGTTTCGGTACGGGCTAATCGCTCCGTTGGTGAATGGGCAGGTGGAACCGAAGACGTATCTGAAAGAGGTGAGCGAGCGAGTGCACCATGTTCCCCACCAAGGCGACAAACGAATCGCAGCCAAGACGATCCTCGATTGGTGCACCCGATACAAAAAAGGGGGCTTTGACGCCTTAAAGCCGAAGCGCCGTTCGGACCGCGGCCACTCAAGGCGTCTGTCGCCCGATGATGAGGATCATATTTTAGCCCTAAGAAAAGAACATCCCACCATGCCCGTGACGGTGTTCTACGAACACCTGATCGAGCAGGGGGGAATCCCAAAAAACCATATCTCTTACTTTACTATATACCGATTATTGAAAAAACACAACCTTGTCGGGAAAGAAATCTTGCCGATGCCGGAGCGAAAGCGTTTTGCGTATGACCAGATCAATGAGCTATGGCAAGGGGACTTATCCCATGGACCCACGATTCGCGTCCATGGGAAAGCCCAGAAAACGTTTTTGATCGCGTATATCGATGACTGCTCGCGGTTAGTGCCAT
>NZ_JAMSLR010000028.1:0-894 GCF_023806485.1 Thermalbibacter longus | reverse complement strand
TCGCGGTTAGTGCCATATGCCCAATTTTTCCCTTCGGAGAAGTTTGACGGGCTGCGGATCGTCACGAAGGAAGCGGTGCTTCGTTGCGGGAAGCCGAAACGCATTTACTCGGACAACGGGAAAATTTATCGGTCCGAGGTGCTGCAGTATGCGTGCGCCGAGATGGGGATTACACTCATCCACACCCAGCCGTATGACCCGCAAAGCAAGGGAAAAATCGAACGGTTCTTCCGCACCGTACAGACACGGTTTTATCCACTGTTGGAGCTGAATCCGCCGAAATCGCTTGACGAGTTGAACGAGCGTTTTTGGAAGTGGCTTGAAGAGGAGTATCATCGAAAACCGCACGCCTCACTGGACGGAAAAACGCCGCATGAGGTGTTTCAATCGCAAGTGCATCTCGTGTCGTTCATCGAAGATGGCGATTGGCTGGATGCGATTTTTCTGAAACGGGAGCACCGCAAGGTGAAAGCCGATGGCACGATCACCCTGAATAAACAGCTATACGAAGTGCCGCCTCGGTTCATTGGGCAATCGATTGAGCTCCGCTATGACGAACGAGGCGTCTATGTGTACGAAGATGGCAAACGGGTGGCGGAAGCCATTCGGGTGCGTTTGGAGGACAATGCCTATGTAAAACGCCATCGGTCCCCGTTTGCGGCGATTCCGGCGAAGGAGGGAGGACACGGTGTATAAATCGTTTTACTCCCTTTCGCGGGAGCCGTTTGCGAAAGAAACAGACCCGTCCGAGGCGTATCAAGGGGCGTCATTTCAGGAAGCGTTGCGGGCGCTGGAGTACGTGAAACGAACCCGGGGGATCGGGCTGTTGATCGGAGAGCCGGGGGCGGGCAAGACGTTCGCCCTTCGGGCGCTGAAAGAGTCATTGAATCCATC
>NZ_JAMSLR010000027.1 GCF_023806485.1 Thermalbibacter longus | reverse complement strand
GTCCACCGTCGGCACCTCGATCTCGGCGCCCAGCGCCGCCTGCACGATATTGACCGGCAGGTCGAGGTAGATCTCTTGGAGTCACGATAGACGGCTTCTATAGCAGCGTGGCACCGGCTTTCTCCCCGTAGCTCAATAGGAAAGGGCTACTTCAGTGTCATAGCGCCTCGGTTTCTGGTAATCTCCCACCCATAGTCTTGGCAAAGTCTCAATATGTCCCCTGAGCCTCGCTTCGTGCTGCAAACCGCCGCGGGGCTCAATGATGTTGACTCGTCCATCGCTGAAGTCGACACAGATCGGCCTGGATACCGGATAAAGATACAGGGCACGGTCTGCGGGTAGAGCTACCATTCCCCACGCTAGGGGGTCGGCTATCCGTCTTTGCAGGTCTTTGCCAAGAATCACGAGCGTCTCGGCAGTAGGGCAATAGACCACTTCCGTTTCTGTCAGCCTCAACGCTTGAACCATTTCCGGTGGTTGACGCTGCTCGCCGATCGCAGCAATCTGCCAGTGTTGGCTCATGATGACAGCACCCCATCTCCCGTCTAAACCGTGACCCACTCCGATGACCCGGTACTCCGGCAGAAGGTAGCCAGCGAGACGGAACTCCGAAGCATACTGGGCGGGTGTCAATATCACAGTGCCTGTCGGGGGAAGAGTCCGAACAAGTCTGACAGTTTCTTGCCAAGCTCTATCATGTTCAACAATAGTCATCCGTTGGAAGACGAGAGCAGCCGAAATCTGAGAGGCCAGAAGAAGTAGGAACGACACGTGGCCCTGCCACGCTGTCTGCCCCGTGCTTGATGCTTGAAGCAAGAGCACTGTGGCTAATACTGATGATGCTGGGAGTACCAGGAGTAAGTAGCCCCATTGGCCGAAGTGCACCGCGAAGAAGAAGATCAACGGCGGCGCGATCCAGAGAATGAGAAACAGCCACATATCGCGGCGTAGGGCAGGCAAGCGACGCCTGCGAAGAAAGGGGTACGTCGCCACGATCGCGACTGGCAGGAGTCCGATGATAAGCGCTGAGGCGAGGTGGAGGAGATTCAGAAGCCAGTACGTGCTCACGCCATTGAGAAGGGATGACTCGGACACCTGATTCGTGGTCAGGGCTTGCAGACTTCGCCAGTACTGCGATGGCCCGCCCGAGAGGGCGACGAGCGGCACGGCCCAAGCCAGGCTGAGCAAGCCTCCCACGGTGAGGGCGAGCGCGCGTTGGCGCCAGGTCAGGGGGAACAGGCCGAAGAGGGCCAGCGGGCCCAGGAGGATGAGGACAGTGGGGCGGAGGCCACCGGCGAGTGCGAGCGCAAGGCCGAGCAGCGCGGCGCTGTGCCTGCCGGGGTGTGTGCGACAGCGCCAGACGGCCAGGCCTACGACGAGGCCAGCAACGGCCTCAGCGGTGTAGGAGAGTGCCACCTCGCTGTAGAGCCAGAAGAGCGGGTTAACAAGTAGTAGCAGTGCTGCCCAGACTCCGGCAGCCTCGTCCCCTAATTGCCTTCCAAGCACGGCCGTGCCAAGAACTGCGACCACGGCAAAGAAAATACTCGTCCAGACCAATGCTTGATTTGGCTCACCACTGATCAGAGCGAACGCTTTACCCGTTAGAACATAAAGGGGGTTGCCTGGCGGGTGTGGCTGATGAATGCGAGTATCAAAGTGCTGGAGTGCCAAGAGGTAGTTTACGGAATCCCAATTGAATGGCACTCGGGATTGAAACGGAAGTCGGGTGAGAATTGTGATAACAACGAATCCGGCCAAAGCGAGCGACCAGCGATGGGGAGAAAGTCTTGCCTGCCAAGTGGTCCACCGAAGCCCTGGTGAGCTAGCTCGCGATGCGTCAGTAAACACGCAATCGCCTCCTGAAGTGAGTTATGTTTACAGTAAATAAACCCAGTAGGTGTATTCGAGCAGATCAGCGCGTGTAAGCATTATAACCGAACTCAGACTCCCAGGGCGTCCTTGATCTTGTCGAAGAACCCTTTGCGGTGGGTCTCGCGCAGGTCG
>NZ_JAMSLR010000026.1 GCF_023806485.1 Thermalbibacter longus | reverse complement strand
GTCCCTGGCGAGCAGCCAGGCCAGGGCCAGTAGCCGGCGCAGCGGGAAGTGATCGCGAATGCCTACCGGCTGCTCGAGCCCGGTGGCGTCTTCCTCTGGAAGAGCCAGGTTCGGCGACCTCGTTGGAAGTACGCGGTGACCTATGCGCAGGAGTGGCTGATGACGCATTTCGGGCCGACCAGGGGAGTGACGCTCTGCTTCATGGATACGGATGAGTCCCTAGCGGTCCTCCGCTCGGCCGGCTTCCAGGCCGAGGCGCGCCCCCTCCCCTCGTGGCGACCGTACCCCGACGTGCTCTTCATCGCGGTCAAGCCACAGGGCTCTCCGGACGACGCCCGGTCCCCTCGCGAGCCGGCACATCGGCAGCTCCCGCCTGGCTCGGGGCGACCCGCTCGAGGCACCGGTCATCGCGGGTGAATCGAGCCGCCCGCTGCCGGGGAATTCGCCAGATCGGACACCCGGCAGCGGGCGTAGGGGTTGCTGGCCGGGGCGGCGCGAGCACCGCGACGACGGGCCAGCGAGCGCTAGGCCCACTCCTCTACCAGGTACTTGAAGAGGTCGTCGATGATGAGGTTGGCAGCCAGCGGGCCGAGCCCGGTGCCCCAGATGCGATCGTCGACTTCGTAGACGCGGCCCTGCTGGACGACGTCGAGCCGAGACCAGAGCGGGTGCTGCATGAGTTGCGACAGTTGCTCACCCTGCTGGCGATTCCAGTACATGATGAACATCACATCGCCGTCGAGGTCGCGGATGCGCTCGGCGGTTGCCTCTTCCATGAAGATGTCCTTGTCCTGCGCAGGTGGACGGGGCAAGCCGGCGTCTTCGACCACCGATCCCATGAACGAGGCCTTCATGTAGATCCGGACGTGGTCGGGGAAGGAGCGGACGAGCGAGACCTCCGTCTCATCCAGGCGCGGCCCCATTGCGCGCTTGAACTCCTCCAGGCGAGCGAAGTAGTCGGCCATCAGGCGCTCGCCCTCTTCAGCCTTGCCGAGCGCTTCGGCGAAGAGCTGTAGGTTCTCCTTCCAGACGACGCCGACCGTCTCGCTGCAAACCGTTGGGGCGATCTGGGAGAGTTGCTGGTAGATCGCCTCGTGGCGCAGCTTGTTGGTCAGGATCAGGTCGGGCTGGAGCGAGAGGACGAGCTCCAGATCCGGCTCGGTCACCGTGCCGACCCAGGTGCTCTCGGTCATCCGCTCCTGGAGATATGGCGCGAGCTCCTCGTTTGCCGTGTAGGTGGCATACCCGATCGGTTGCACGCCGAGCGCGAGGGCGATGTCTAGCTCGCCCATGTCGAGCACGACGACGCGCTGCGGGGCGGCCGGCACCGTAGCCTGGCCCATAGCATGCCGGACAACTCGCTCGCCGGCGGGAGTGGACGTCGGCGTCGGGGATGCGGGCGTCGGCGTCGCTGCTCCAGCGGCCGATGCGGTCGGAGAGGCGACGCGTGTCTGGGTGGGAGCCGGCGCCGGTGACTCCACGGCGGGCTCTCCACGGCCGCAGGCCGAGAGCAATGGGGCCAGCGCCACTGCCCCGCCGAGCAGCCCGAGCTGCCGGATCACAGCCCGGCGAGACAAGCGCCGTCGTGGCTCGTTCGTCATTCCCTCCTCCTTTCTCGCGGAGATCGAGTGATGCGTCAGCAACGCTCGCTTCCACGCTCGCGCCTCGTCGAGGGCGGCTCCGGCAACTCGATGTCGAGCGAGGCGATGAATTCCTGGAACGGGCTGGCCTGCGTGCTCGGGGAATCAGGGGAGGAAGCTGGGGGCTCGACACTTGGAGCCGGTGGGCCGGCCAATGCCTCCATCACCGCGCGGTCGATCCAGATCGGGCAGCCTTGCCGCCAGGCCAAAACGATCGCGTCGATGCAGTGCGCCCGAACCGGCGCCAGTCCGAGCGGGCCATCGAGCTCCAGTTCGGCCTGCAGGACTGCCTGCGGTCCGGGCCAGAGGGTGACCTGGCGGAGCTGGCCGCCCAGCCGGTCGATCACGTGCTCGATCAGCTCGTAGGCCCTGGCCTTGCTTCCGGGTCGCCGGGTCGTCGCTGGCGCCATCGCCTCGGCGTCCTCCGGCGCTAGGCTGACCCAGGCGAAGAGATCCGTGCCAGCCCCGCGCAGTACCAGCACTGGATGCCCGTGGTGCAGGCACCAGCTCAACCCGTGGACGACGAGCTGCAGTCTATCCATCGTCCTCCCTCCTTCTCAGGTGCATCAGGGCCAGCTATTCGGCTGCCCGCGCCCTCGACCTGGCACGCCGCGGGGGTGGCGCCGGGAGCAGCGAGCCCGCGCGAGCTGGGTTGTCCAGTCCTGGCGCGCACTGGCGATCCATTCGACTCCGCAGTCACGGCGATCGGCCCGGTGTTCACCACCCGGGTGGACTCGTCTAGTCGAAGCACGGGTGACGGAAGGCATCGCTGCTACACCACCTCCTCGTGGCAAGACTGGACTCACCTCTCGCGTGCGAGAGACTCCGGGAGGCGATCCGTGGTCAGGACTCGTTGCTCGAGCGGATCGGCGCTGTCTCCGGTGGGAGCCGAGCGCTGCTCCCTTCCCTATTCCCAGCCCAACCAGCGGGTGACCTCTGCCGCCGGGCGACGCGGGCGCTGAGGCGGTTCGCCATCGGGATAGCCGAGGTAGACGAAGCCGAGCAGGTGGGCGTCGGGAGGCAGACCCAGGAACGCCTTCACCTCGGGGTCGAAGGCGGCCTCGCCTGTGCGCCAGATTGCAGCCAGCCCCAGGCCGTGCGCCGCCAGGAGCAGGTTCTGGATCGCCGCCGCGCCGGCGCAGATCTCCTCGATCTCGACTTCGGGTTTTCGAGATGCAGGGATGACGCCGACGGCGACGATGACCGGGGCGCGGAGTGGCTTGCGCCGCAGGGCGTCGAGTTTCGCCGGATCTACTTCCCTCTCTCGGGCTACCTTTCCGCGCGCCATCGCCTCGCCGAGTTCCCGGCGGGCCTCGCCGGTGAGCACGACGAAGCGCCAGGGTTGCGTCAGGTGGTGGTTCGGTGCCCAGACTGCCGCGTCGATCACCTGCTCGATGAGCTCGCGAGGTGGACGCTCCGGCCGCACGCGCGGCATGCTTCGCCTCGAGCGGAGCAGCGCGAGCACGGCTGTGCCGCTAGGCGCTCCGTGAGAGATCTCGATCGTCTCCGCTGGTGTCGCCACGCTGTCCCCCCATCCCTGTGGCGAGAATCCTGACTAAATTACTCGGGATTAGCATAACGGAGGGTGGCACGCCTGTCAAGCCTGCTGCCAGATCCCTGGCTCCGCTGGGTGCTGGAGCCGAGCGAGCTGGTCACATGGGATCGTTCATGAAGCGCCGGGTCATCGAGCGAGGATGACTTGCACCGGCTGGCGGGCCGCCGCGCTCAGCCTCAGTGGACACGTGCACGCGATTCCAGCCGCGAAGCCGCCCAGCGCGATAGCTGGCTAGGGGCGGTCAGCGCCAGTGCTAGGCCAGCGGCAGCGAGGCGCAGAGCCCCAGCGTCATCGCGAGCGTCGCCGGGTGGGGCAGCCGCCACGCGACCAGCCATCGGGCGAGCAGCATCGCTTCACGAGCTATACTAGAGCTGGAGGCCTGCG
>NZ_JAMSLR010000025.1:0-2500 GCF_023806485.1 Thermalbibacter longus | reverse complement strand
CTCGTCCCGGCATTCGCACTCGCCGCCGCTCCAGGGGGCCTCCCGACCCCCCTTCCCCGCCGACGGCGACGCTCCCCTACCGCCCAGCCAGCGCTCCGGCGCTCGCTGGACCCGCGGCCTCGGTGGTGGGCTTCGCCCCGTGACATCGTCGGTGCACGGGCACTCGACCAGTGAGCTGTTACGCACTCTTTCAAGGATGGCTGCTTCTAAGCCAACCTCCTGGTTGTCTGGGCACCCGCACCTCCTTGCCCACTCAGCCCACACTTGGGGACCTTAGCCGGCGGTCTGGGCTGTTCCCCTCTCGACCATGGACCTTCTCGCCCACGGTCTCACTCCCGGCGCCCCGCCAGCGGCCTTCGGAGGTTGGCTCGACTTGGTAGGCGGCAAGCCCCCGCACCGAACCAGTGCTCTACCTCCGCTGGCGCCCGCGCCGAGGCTGACCCTCAAGCCATTTCGGGGAGAACCAGCTATCTCCCGGTTCGCTTGGCATTTCACCCCTACCCACAGCTCCTCCGAGCCGTTTGCAACCGACACCGGTGCGGCCCTCCACGCGGTCTTACCCGCGCTTCAGCCTGGCCATGGGTAGCTCACCGGGTTTCGGGTCGGCCGCCCGCGACTGTGCGCCCTTCGCAGACTCGCGTTCGCTCCGGCTCCGGGTGCCGCTCCCTTCGCCTCGCCACGGACGACCACTCGCCGGGTCATGCTCCAATAGGCACGCCGTCACCTGGTCTGCACCAGGCTCCGACCGACTGGGGGCACATGGGTTCAGGCGCTCTTTCACCCCCCTCGCCGGGGTCCTTTTCACCCGTCCCTCACGGTACTCGTCCACTATCGGTCGGCTGGGGTGTTTAGCCTTGGAGGGTGGTCCCCCCAGCTTCCCGCGGGATTGCCCGTGTCCCGCGGTACTCACGCACCCACCCGGAGCCGTCGCCCACTCGCCTACGGGACTCTCACCCCCTCCGGTCGCCCCTTCCAGCAGCGTTCGGCTCGAACGACGGTTGCTCACTCCGCGCCGGGGTGGCCGCCCCGGCCTGGTGGGCCGTCCAACCCCAGGCGCGCTTCGGCCGGCCAGCCATGTCCGCGCGCCTGGTTTGGGCTCCTCCCGTTTCGCTCGCCACTACTCCGGGAATCCTCTCTCGTCCTCGGGGTACTGAGATGTTTCACTTCCCCCGGTGCCCGCCCGCCACCTATCGATTCAGTGACGGGCGCCTGGGCATCACCCCAGGCAGGTTGCCCCATTCGGATACCCCCGGATCTCCGCCTGCCCGCGACTCCCCGGGGCGTTTCGCCGCTCGGCCGCGTCCTTCCTCGGCCCCAGCCACCTAGGCATCCACCATGTGCCCTCCATGGAGTCTCGACTACCTAACCGGCCCGCCGCTGACGCCTCATCCTGCGCCCGCGCGTTCCGGACATGCCCCACTCTCACCAGCTCCGGCAGGCACATGACCTGCCAGAGCTCGCTCGCGTTCCTCTCTTGGTAACGTGCACTCCAGCCANCCTAGGCATCCACCATGTGCCCTCCATGCAGCCCTCGCGAGCCCTCACTCGGATCCCGCGCAAGGAGCCTCGGCACTTCCTAACATGCTGCCCCAGCATGCCCTACACATTCGCCACGCTCTCTCTTGGTAAGGTGCCGAGACGCAAGCCTTTCGCTCGCATCTCGCCCGCTGGCGAGGTCGGCCTCGCCAACTGAAGTGTGGTTCGCACCACGTTGGGAACCCCGCTCCANGGAGCTGAGGGGACTCGAACCCCTGACCTCCGCCGTGCAAAGGCGGCGCTCTCCCAGCTAAGCTACAGCCCCATCGTAACTGGGGTGGGCGTTCCTGGACTCGAACCAGGGACCTCACCCTTATCAGGGGTGTGCTCTAACCACCTGAGCTAAACGCCCACGAGCCCTCGACAATCGGAGCGTGGTCGAGTGCCGCGTGCCGGGTAGCCCTCTACTCGGCTAACGAGGTGACGGCTCCGGGGTGAGGGGGCAGCGGGCCAGCCCTCCGCGGCGTGCCGCCGCCTCCTCAGGCCGCATCCTGCCTGCCCAGCCTCCCCCGTCCCGCCGGGGACCCTGCGCCCCGGCCGCGCCACCCCGGTTGACCCGGGATGCATGGGGAGACCCCCACGCGCTCCCTAGAAAGGAGGTGATCCAGCCGCACCTTCCGGTACGGCTACCTTGTTACGACTTCGTCCCAATCACCAGCCCCACCCTCGACGGCTGCCTCCCAGGGTCACCCCCGGGTTGGCCCACCGGCTTCAGGTGAAGCCAGCTTTCGTGACGTGACGGGCGGTGTGTACAAGGCCCGGGAACATATTCACCGCCGTATGGCTGACCGGCGGTTACTAGCAACTCCGCGTTCACGCGGGCGAGTTGCAGCCCGCGATCCCAACTGAGACCGGGTTTGGGGATTGGCTCCGCGTCACCGCTTGGCCGCCCATTGTCCCGGCCATTGTAGCGTGTGTGTCGCCCAGGGCGTCAGGGCCATGCTGACTTGACGTCATCCCCCCC
>NZ_JAMSLR010000024.1 GCF_023806485.1 Thermalbibacter longus | reverse complement strand
GGCGGCGCAGGAGCTGGTGGAGCTGGCGGGGCAGTTGGAGGCGGCGGTGAGCCAGTTCCGGCTCCGTCGCTCCTCCGACCGGGAGCCGATCCGTGCCGAGCGCGGGCCCAACGGCCGGGCGGACGCTGCCTGGGCTCCGCCTGCCCTAGCCGGCAGCCGCGCCTCCAGCAACGGCTTCTCGCGGTGATGACGGTGCTCGACCGGGCGAAGGTGGACGGCGATGGGAAGCGAAGACCGCGAGCTGATCGAGATGTTCCTGGAGGAGACCCGCGAGCGGCTCGAGGCGATCGAGCCGGCGCTGGTCGAGCTGGAGCAGGCGACGACGGCCGCCGAGCGGGAGCACCTGCTCAACGAGATCTTCCGGCACCTGCACTCGACCAAGGGCAGTGCCGGCTACCTGAACCTGGACGACCTCGTGGCGCTGGTGCACGCCGCCGAGCAGCTCGCCGATGTCTTGCGGAGGGGGGCACCGCTCCGAGTCGAGCACATCGATCTCTTTCTGCAGGCGACGGCGGCCGTCAAGGCCTATCTGGTCAGCCTGGCCGGTGACACTGCCGCTCCGGGCGGCCTCGATACCCTCACTGCGGCGCTCCAAAGCGCCGCTGCCGCCGCGCAGGGTGGGGAGCAGATCGCGACTACCGGGCCAGCGAGCGAATCCGCCACGGAGATGGCTGACAGCGGCGGCGAGCCCGAGGGCAGGCTGCCCGGCGAAGTCGATCTTCTCAGCTCGACCGTCCGCGTGCCGATCCACGTGCTCGACCGGCTGGGGCGACTGGCCGAGGAGATGCTGGTGACCCGCAACCGGATCACCACCCTGGCCGCGAGCCTCCAGGACATGGAGCTGACCGGGGCGTCCAAGAAGCTCAGCGTGATGGTCTCGGAGCTGCAGGACATCGCCGGGCTGACCCGCCTCCAGCCGATCGCTCACCTCTTCGGGCAAATGCCGCGTGTCGTGCGGGACGCCGCCCGCGCCACCGGTAAGGAGGTCGAGCTGGTCGTCAGCGGCGGGCAGCTCGAAGTCGACCGGCGAATTCTGCAAGAGCTGCGGGATCCGCTGGTTCACCTGCTGCGCAACGCCGTCGATCACGGTATCGAGTCACCAGAGCGCCGCATCGCGGCCGGCAAGCCCTCGCGTGGGCGGGTCACGCTGCAGGCGATGCGGGAGGGCTCCAACCTGGTCATCGAAGTGTCCGACGACGGCAAGGGGATCGACTACGAGGCGGTGCGGGCGAAGGCGGTGGAGCGCGGGTTCGCGGCGGCTCGGGAGGCGGCGTCGCTCACTGAAGCCGAGCTGGCCAGCCTGCTCCTCCGCCCCGGCTTTTCGACCCGCGACCAGGTGACCGAGATGTCCGGCCGTGGGGTCGGCTTGGACGTGGTCGCGGTGCGGATGCAGGAATTGGGCGGGAGCCTGAGCATCCGCTCGGTCACCGGGCAGGGCACCACCGTTCGGATGATGGTTCCTACCTCGGTCTCGGTCGTCAACACCCTCGTGTTCACCGCGCGCGGCTATCTGCTCGGCATTCCCTACGACGTAGTGCAGGAGATCGTGTTGATCGATCGCGCGCAGATCGAGCACTACGGCGAGCAGGACGCCTTCCGCCTGCGCGACCAGCTCGTGCCACTGTTCACGCTCGATCGCTGGCCCGATCGGGGGCAGGGAGCGAACCAGCGAGACCGTCACTACGTGCTGGTGCTGCGGGGCCAGCATGCGGTCGCCGGGCTGCTCTGCGACGGGATCGCCCGCTTCGAGGAGCTGATCGTCAAGCCGGTCGGCAACGTGATCCGCGGGGTGGAGAGTATCAGCGGGCTGGCCTCGCTGGGCACCGGCGAGATCGTGCTGATCCTAGAGCCGGAGAAGATCCTGGCGGAGGCTGGGCTAGCCAGCGCGCGGCTGGCGGAAGAGCAGGCGCGCGTCGCGGCCGGCGACCATGCCCCGCTGGCAGGTTCGGCCATGCCCGCGGAGGATGACCTCGCCGAGCGAATGGTCTTGGTGCGCGGTTACGGCGAGCACCGCTATGCGCTGCCGGTACGTCTGGTCTCGCGCATCGTGCGGTTCGAGCCCGACGAGCTCGCCATCTTCGGCGAGCGGGTCTACCTGCGCCAGGAGCGTGCGCTCGTCCCGCTGATCGACCTCGACCGCGCGCTCGGCTTCGGGAGCGGCGGGATCCAGCAGGGTGGCATCGCGGTGCTGCTGAAGGCAGACAACCTCGAGTGCGGCCTAGTCGCCTCCGGCGTGGTGCGGATCGGCAACGTCGCGGTGCACCCGGAACCGTCCGACCGCCATGGGGTGACCGGCTTGTTGAACCTGCCCGATAACGTCTACCTGCTGATCGACGTGCCAGCCCTGGTGCATGGCCAGTTGCAGCGGCTCTTCGCCGCTCGAGTCGACGGCACAGCGATCGCTGGCAAGACGGCGCTGATCGTGGAGGACAGTGTCTTCTACCGCGATGCGCTGGAAGCCACGCTGCGCCGGGCTGGCTACACCGTGCTGGCTGCCGGTAGCGCCGAGGAGGCGCTCTCTCGCCTGGCCGAGAACCGGGATATCGGGCTGGTGATCACCGACTACATGCTACCGGGTAGATCCGGCCTCGACCTCATCCAGGCCATCCGCTCGGGCGAGGGCGGGATCCGTTCGAACATCCCGATCGTCGTGCTCTCGCAGTACCTGCAAGACCAGGATCCGGATGGGGCGATGGCCGCGCGGCTGCGCGCTGCCGGTGCCAGCGCCGTCTTCGCTAAGTTCGACGAGATCGAGCAGAGCGAGCTGCTGGAGCGCTTCCGGAAGCTCGTGGCCGACGAGGCGCAGGGGGAGGGGATGGACACGCAGGTCGTGGCCGACGAAGAGACGGCGCACGTCCTGGCCATTAACCTCGGCCAGGAGGTCTACGGGATCTCGATCGACCGCGTGCGCGAGATCACGACGCTGGACAGCGTGACGCCGACCCCGATGGACCAGGCAGGGTTCCTCGGCCTGGCCAACATCCGGGGCGAGATTGTGCCGGTCTTCGACCTGGGCGGGGTGCTCCGGCGCCCGGCGCGCGCCGACGGCCGCAGCGTCGACGTGGTCACGTTGACCGGCCTCGGACCGCTGGTGCTCCGCGGCGAAAGTATCCGGGGAACGATCCGGGTCCCAGCGAGCGAACTGCGGGAGCCTTCCGGCAACCTCGGCGCCCTGGCTGAGCTGGTTCCTGCGGTCGCAACCTTGCCCGACTGCCTGCTCCAGCTTGTTGAGCTGGAGAAACTGGCCGGGGCCTGCCTCGGCCGGCGGCAGGACCTCTCCTGACGTGCTACCGGAGATCTGCCAAGAGAGACAACCGAAGATCTGGGTACGGGGAGGAGGTTTTCGTGAAGGTCTGGACGAATCTCACGGTGGGGCGGAAGTTCCAGAGTGTGGTGCTGGCGGTCCTGGTCCTCTCCATCGTCGTGATGGCCATCGGCTACTTGGGCTTGCAAAGCGTCAGCCGCCAGGTCGAGGAGATGACGGCGCACGAGGTGCCGACGATCCAGCTCCTGCTCAACATCGACCGGGATGCGTACCAGGCGCAGTATGCGCTCGAGGCCAGCCTTCTGGCAGATAACGCAGAGGAGCGAGAGGCGCAGCTCGAGGCGTATCGTGAGAACGCGGCGCAGACCGGCGAGCGCTGGCAGCAGTACCGCTCGATCGCCGTCAATGACCCCGCGGAAGCTGTTCACTGGCAGACGTTCGAGCGCGAACGAGCCGATTGGCTGAGCGTTGCCGATCAGATCGCCACGCTGAGTAGCGAGGGTACCGATCGGGCGCGTGCCGAGGCGCTCGCGTTGCTACCCCAAGCGCGCGCGCACTTCGAGCCGATGAGGGAGGCGCTGAACCAGCTTCAGGACACGATCTATGCCCCCCGTATCGCCGCGCATTCGGACGCTGTGCTGGCCACTGCCCGGCAGCGCGGTCTGCTGATGCTCGGGCTCACGGCACTGGCCGCTGTCTCTGGCCTCGGCCTGGCCTGGCTCGTCGCCCGGGCGATCGCCCGGCCGCTGGCGCGCGCGACGGAGGCGGCCAGTCGAATAGCGGTCGGCGACCTGGACATCGCGCTGCAGGCGACGGATTCCCGTGACGAGGTCGGCCAGCTCACGAAGCAGTTCCGCGCGATGATCGAATACATCCGAACACTGGCCGATGCGGCAGGCAAGATGGCAGAGGGCGATCTGACCGTCGAGGTTGTGCCGCGCTCGGAGCGAGACGTGCTCGGCCGAGCCTTCGCACATTTGACCGATCGCCTCGGCCAGGCGCTAGCCGAGATCCGTTACCTGAGCGGTGTGGTCGCGCGNGACGTAGCGCAGGGGTCGGCGCAGCAGGCCGAGCAGGTCACCACCGCCGCCACCGCCACCGCCGAGATGACCCAGACCATCGACGCCGTCGCCAAGGCCGCCCAGGAGCAGGGGCGGGCGCTGCAGCGGGCGGCGGAGCTGGCGCAGGCGATGGCGGAGCAGAACCAGCAGTTGGAGCAGATTGCGCGGCAGGTGGTAGAGAGCGCGGATCACAACGCCCAGCAGGCGCAGGCCGGCGGGCAGACGGTGGAGGAGACGCTGGCGGCGATGCAGCGGGTGCGGCGGCAGGTGGAGGAGACGGCGCAGACGATGCGGGCGTTGGGGGAGCAGTCGCAGCAGATCGGGCGGATCGTGCAGACGATCGAGGACTTGACGGAGCAGACGAACCTCCTGGCCCTCAACGCCGCCATC
>NZ_JAMSLR010000023.1 GCF_023806485.1 Thermalbibacter longus | reverse complement strand
GATGGCGGCGTTGAGGGCCAGGAGGTTGGTCTGCTCGGTGAGGTCTTCGATGGTTTGGACGATGCGGCCGATCTGCTGGGACTGTTCGCCGAGGGCGCGCATGGTGTGGGCGGTCTCCTCCACCTGGGTGCGCACCCGGAGCATGGCGGCCATGGACTGTTCGACGGTCTGGGCGCCGGTCTGGGCCTGCTGGGCGTTGTGGGTGGCGCTGTCGACGACCTGGCGGGCGATCTGTTCGAGCTGCTGGTTGTGCTCGGCGATGGTTTGGGCCAGCTCGGCGGCCCGCTGCAGCGCCCGCCCCTGCTCCTGCGCCGCCTTCGCCACCGCCTCGATCGTCTGCGCCATCTCCGCCGTCGCCGTCGAGGCCGTCGTCACCTGCTCCGCCTGCTGCGCCGACCCCTGCGCCACGTCCTGAATCGTCTGCGCCACCGCCTGCGTCGCCCCAGCAATCTGCCCCGCCAACTGCAAGCTCTGATCCCCCGCCTGGTTCACCGCGATCACGGCACCGCGGACCTGGGCCACGAGCTGGTTCAGGCCGGTGATGGTCTGGCCGAACGCGGCCCCGACCTGACCGAGCCGTTCGAGCATGCGGTTAAAGGCCTGGGCGGCCCGGCCGAGCTCGTCGCGGCCACTGACCGGAATCGGCTGGGCATCGACGGCGAAGTCGGCGGTGAGGTCACCCTGGGCCAGGCGCTGCAATGCCTGCTCCAGGCTAACCAGGTCACGCGCCGCAAGCTGCTCGCTGACGCCGGCGATGGCCTGAGCGGCGCGCACGATGGGCCGCGTCAGCAGAATACCGACTGCGATCCCGAGAACCGCCGCACCGAGAGTGACGCCGAGCAGGATGAGCTCGGAGCGGCTGACGGTGCTGTGGGCGGACGTCACCGAGACTTCCGTCTGCGCCCGCATCTGCTGCCGCGCCTCGGTGATCGCGTCGTCGACCGCCGCGAAGCGCTGCGCCAGTTCCCCGTTGACAGCTTGAGTCGCCGCCACAGTGTCGAACCGGCGGCTGGCCGCGAGCGCGACGTTATCCCGGGTCTCGACGTAGGCCGCCCAGGCCGATGCGAGCTGCTCGCGGACATCGCGGTACTTGCCGCCTGGATCCGCTGCCTCCCACTCGTCGAAGATCTGCCCGATCTCCTGGTCGAGCTGGGCGATCTCGCTGTCGAGCTGGCCTTTGGTTGCCTGGTCCTGCACCATTATATGCTTGAGGACGGCGGTGCGGACCGAGAGCATCTGGTGGGTCAGCCGCGCGAGCTGATCCATCGACGCGGTGTCGGTCGCGACCTGGTTGACCTCGCCCTGCGTCTGGCGCAAGCCATTCCACCCGACCACTGCAACGATCAGGGTGGCAACCAGCAGGCCCGCAATGAGGCCGAGCAGCTTCTGCTGAAGCGAGAGTTGCATCGAGACCCTCCTTCTCAACGGCATCGTGCCCCTCTGTGGAGTCAGAACGAGTCCGCGGGCGCGCCCATCGGCAGCGCGTTCTACCCTGAGACTATCGGCAGCGCAGCGCGCAGCTTGAGCGCTCTCCGGTACTGGTATGGTAGGATCGGCCGGTTGAGAGCGGCGGGAACGCGGCGGCTCGAACGGGAAAGGGGACGTTGGAGACGATGGTCCAGCGCCGGCAGACGCCCATGCGCTGCCCGCTCTGCGGGCGAGAGCTGGTCGATGTCCGCATTCGGTATATCGGTGACGTCACTGCCAGGCTGCCCTGGCAGCTCCATGCCGGACGCTGCCCGGAGCACGGCTGGTTCCAGGCCGAGGTGATCAGCAAGCCGCCGCGCGAGATCTTCCCGGTGAACCGGCCCGGCGGCATCGCCCGCCGGGTGGTGATCGAGGGCAAGGAGATCTACGCCTTCCCCACCATCTGGAACTCGCTCGATTCCCGGCAGGAGGTCGATCCGCTCGACCCGCGCTATTGGGAGGTCGACTGGGATCGGCTGGGCGTGCGGCCGCCGCAGCGCGCGGCCGCCTGATGACGCCGGGCTGACCTGGAGGCACGATGCCGGAGCTCCCCGAGGTCGAAGCTGCGCGGCGCGGGATCGCTGAGCAACTGGCCGGTCGGACAGTGACCGGGTTCGAGCTGTACCGTCCCCGGCTCGTCCAGTCCCTGCCCGGGCTCAGCCTCGACCTGCTCCCCGGCCGCCGGCTGCTCGAGGTCGGGCGCCGGGGCAAGTACCTCTGGCTCGTCTTCGAGCCGCTGGCCGCCGTCGTGCACCTCAAGCTGACCGGCCAGCTCGTCGCTCGCGGTGACGCGATCCCCGGCTTCGCCGCCGGCCACCCCGTCCCTCCCTACGACGCTCCCTTGCCGCACAAATCGACCGCGCTGCGCCTAGACTTCCAGCCGGGCATCCAGCTCTACCTCACCGACGTGCGCCACTTCGCCCGCTTGTGGCTGCTGCCGGTCGACGAACTGCAGAGTTATATCGATCGACTCGCGCTGGGCACCGACTTGCTCTCGCCCGATTTCACCTTCGAGGCCTTCCGCCAGCGTCTGGAGCGGCGGCGGAGCGGCCGGCTGAAGCCGACGCTGCTCGACCAGTCGGTGGTGGCTGGGATCGGCAACATCTACGCCGACGAGAGCCTCTGGCAGGCTCGCCTCCACCCGGAGCAGACCGTCGGCGAGCTGAGCGCGGACGACCTAGCCCGGCTCTACGAGGGGATCAGGGAGACCATACGCCTCGCGGTGCCGGTCGGCGGGGCGCGCATCCTGCACGGCAAGGCGGTACCGCCGGCCGGCGAGTTCCCGTTCGTGCACGGCCGGGAGGGACAGCCCTGCCCGCGCTGTGGCACGACGATCGTCAAGTTCCAGGTGAACGGCCGCGGAACCTACCTCTGCCCCCGCTGCCAGCCAGCCCCGGCTGGCGTCGCCGCGCGCCTCGCGCCGAGCGCGCAGCAGCCAGCCCCCATCGCGGAGTAGAGCCGGACCGCAGACATCTGAGCCGGCAGCCCGGCTTGGGAAGCTCGCGCCGCGCGCTGGTCCCGGCCGGGAGTCTACCCAGAGGATCCGGCCTGGCACCGGACAGCTATGGGCAGGGCGGCGACCCGGTGCGGCGAACCTTCCCCGCCCCTCACGGTCGCCCGCCCGGCTGGCCACCGTGCGCGGGCTCTCCGCGCCGCCGGTGACGGCGCATCTACCTCGGCAGGAGAACCCAGATCATCGAGGCTGGCACGCTCTCCGGCGATCGCTCACCCGCGCGCCGGGGGCGAGACCAGGCCGGCCGGCTTCTTGAGGAGCGGGCCGTTGCCGTTGGATTCGTAGACCTCTTTCCGCAGCACGCAGATGAAGGGCAGGTTACGGTAGAGCTCCCGGTAGTCGAGCCCGTAGCCGACCACGAACTCGTTGGGGATAGTGAAGCCGACGTACTTGACCGGCACCGGAGCCAGCCGCCGCTCGGCTTTATCGAGCAGCGCGCACACCTCCAGGCTAGCCGGCTCGCGCTCGCGGAGCGACCGCAGCACGAAGTCCATCGTCATGCCGGTGTTGACGATGTCCTCCACCAGGAGCACGTGCTGGCCACGGATATCGAGGTCGAGGTCGCGGCTGATGTACACGCCCTGGTCGAGCTCGCGGGAGAGCTGCAGGTAGTCGATCGCGAGCGGCCGGGTGATACACCGGGCCAGGTCGGCCAGGAAGAACGTGATGCCCTTGAGCACGCCGACGAGGATGAGCGACCGATCGGCGTAGTCTTCGGAGATCTGGCGGCCCAGCTCGGCCACCCGGGTCTGGATCTCGGCCGGGCTGAGCAGGATGCGCTCGATCTGGTCCGGCCGCAGCGAGGTGATATCGATCGAGCCGTAGCCGAACCGGGAGAGCAGCTCGTGGTAGTCCTTGCGGTAGAGCAGGACCACGTTGATGTTCGGGTAGAGCTGGCGCAGGCGGCGGACCTTGCGGTTCTTGCGGGTCACCAGGCTCTGCTTCATGGTGGTGAGCTCGACGTAGAGGTCTTGCTCGGGGAGGTAGAAATCGGGAGTGAACATCTCGGTGACGCGGCCATCGCGCCAGCGGAGGGGGAAGGACTTCGGCTCGTATTCCCACTTGATGCGATAGAAGTCGAGGAAGGCGGCGAACTCTGCTTCGGCCGGATGAGCGAACTGCGGGCGATGCGGGGCTGGCGCCTCCAGTGCCCGGGCCAGCTCTACCGAGGTCTCGCCGGGCTCTCGCCTCTCGTTGTCCATCACGCTCCCTACCGTGACGACCTCCCGCCCGCTTAGCTCCCTTCCCTTCCCGGCCCGCTTTCCAGTATACCACGCCACCCATCCGAATGGAACTTTGACAAGGAGACACAGATCCACCTGGATACCGCCCGCGATGCCCGCTGGATCTGCTGCTCGCGGCGCATCGCGGGGCGGGTCGTTCGGATGTCCCCGGCGCGGCTGGCCAGCAGCGTGGCCGCGGTACCGGGCGCGCGGCCCGGCTAGCGAGCGACGCCGTGACCGGCTCGCGGAGCCCCTGCTGGCTCGCGTGACCGGTCGATGTGCCGTTGCCCGGGGAGGAGGAACGTGGATCGCCCGGGCCACCTGAAGCTCCGGAGCGAACCAGAGGCCCCGGGGATATCCCGGGGCCTCCTCTGCGCGGGTTCGGGTCAGGCGCGGCTCACCGCGTGCACGCGTAATGGAACAGCAGCAACCCAGGTCTTAGTGACCTCGGCCTGCGGCTCCTCGGCGTCCGGGTCACCCAGCCCGTCGAGGTCGGCCCAGACCAGGATAGTGTCGGTGTCGCCGTCAGAGGCGTTGGCGTCGGTGTAGGTGCAGGTGGCCACGCCGTCCACGCCGGTCTCGGTGCAGACCACCGCCTCACCCGCGTTGGGCCCGGCTGTGATATCCGCCAGGACTTGCACCCCCTCGACCGGGTTGCCCGCCCCGTCCGTCAGCGTGGCAGTGATGGTGTGCTGTGTAGCGAGCGTGTTGGTGCAGTCACCGGTCTCAGTCGAGCCCGACTCGCAGGTCTGCTCGACATCGAGCACCCGCGCCTCGCCGAGCACCCACTCCTTGATCAGGGTGTCGGTCTCGCCGTCGTCGACCACCCCGTCGGCGTCGAGGTCGACCCAGACGCGGATCGCGTCGGTGCCCAACGTGCCGTTCGGCCAGTAGGTGAACGCGGACTGGCCGTTCGCGTCCGTCGACCCGCAGTCGCCCGCGCCCGCGTTCGGCCCGCTCACCACGTCGACGCACACGCCCACGCCCGGCAGCGGGTCGCCGAACTGGTCGAACACCGTCACCGTCACCGTGTGGCTGACCGGATCGCCGTCCGCGTCGGTCACCGGGTTGGTGGCGAACTCCGGCTCGGCCTCGAAGCGGGTCGGCTCCAGCTCCAGCGCCCCGGCCAGGAAGGCGTTGTAGGCCGCGGTGCCGTCGCCGACCACGTCGTAGTTGACGTTGTTCGACACCGCCGCCACCGGCGCGTCCGCACCGCTCGACACGACCGTGGCCAGGAACGAGCCCTGGAAGCCGACCGGCATCTCGGCGAAGAACGGGGTGTAGAGCGTGGCGGCCGAGAGCGGCCCGATGGTAGTCGAGACCGGCCCGGTCAGCGTCGGCGCCACGAGCGCCCCGGTCTGGTCGTAGAAGGCGTAC
>NZ_JAMSLR010000022.1 GCF_023806485.1 Thermalbibacter longus | reverse complement strand
GCCGCTGCTGGCTCAGGGGAAGCCCGAGGTGAGTGGGGTCACCGGGATGTACGACTACGAGGGTGAACTCGTTGGAGCCGCTGTCGGTCTCGACTTCCCTGCGCCGATTAGGTTGAAGGGAGCGTTCCCGGTCGTCGTGATCCCGGAGTATCAGGACGTCGAAGCGATCGAAGTGATCCCGCAGGATATCGACGAGTCGGTCTCGACCATCGTCGTCCTTGTCCACTTCCGGGAGGAAAGGGCCCTCGGCCTTTCTGGCTGGTACTAGTTCGGGAGCAGTTGCCGGGAGAGGGGAGACAGTGATGCGAAATCTTACTCTGTCCGGTCTATCGCTCGCCTTTGGATCTGTGCTCGTGCTCACGAGCGTCGTCCTCGCTGGCACCACTACGACCTACACGACGGTGAGTTACAGCGGCGATACGTTTTACAACTGGGACAACACCTCGACTTCCTGTGCCTGCGGCAACGCCGTTGACTGGCCGGTCACGATGGTCTTCCGCACCTACGCTGACGTGAATAAAGTAAAGCGTATTCTGGGTGGGGTTGGAGGTGACCCTATGTATCTTCGTGCCAACGACGGTACTGGCTGGTTCTGGGATAGCGATGGTGGAAACAAGAAGCTGATCTCTGGATATCTCGACTGGTTTCATCACATTCGCCTCTATGCTCCGAATCCGCCGGACTACTTTTACAGCACAGCGTGGGGCCGGTACGTTCTGGGCACTACACACATTGATAAAAACGAATCTAGCCGAGATAATAAGCAATTCGGCTGGAGCGAGACGGCCGAGGAGTGGTTCGCCGCCTACTTCCGGAACCGCAACTACAGCGTGACCGAGGACGCTTTCTGGATGGCGAACCGTGACGGGTGGTCCAGCGGCCGGTGGGAAGGGAACCGCTTCGTGCTGAACAACGGCTACGCGACGATCATCGTGATTCCGACTCCCACGCCGACACCCAGTCCGTGAGCGGTGTCTGTGGGTGAGGTCGCGCGCGACCCGATAGCCCTGGAAGGTGTGTCGTCATAACCAGTATGGATACATCGGGAAGCGCCACGCCGGCCATGGTAGGACGAGCGGCCCGGCTGCTCCTGGGGGCAGCAGCGGGTATCGTCGGGCTTGGTCTGGTGCTTTTAGCAGGCTGGCTGGTGCTGCACTCGTTCCACGCCGACTACTCCGAGGCGCGGTTCGACGCGCGCCTCTTCGCTGCCGTGGCCGTGTACTATGGTGCCATCTACCTGGTCCACGCCGTCGTCTTCCTGCGGCGTGGCCGGCCCCCGCGCTGGGTGGTGCTCCTCGCCGCGCTCGGCTTCCTGACCCCAGCGCTCTATTCCATCGCCGACTGGCTCTACCTCGGGATGGGGACGGACCCACGGTGGTTGCCGTTAGGGATTCTGGCCGAGCACGTCTGGGAATTCTACCGGCCGCCGTTCACGGTTCTCCACGGTGTGCTGTACGGCTGCGCCGCGCTCGCGCTCGTCGCGCTCTGGCTACGGTGGCGCTCTGCACAGCTCCAGGCGTGAACGGCCTACGGCGAATGTCGCGAGGAAGGGTGACGCGATGACCCGGCACTGGGCCCGGCTGGCGCACGGCATCGTCGTCGGCCTCATCGGGTTGGGGCTCGCGCTGCCGCTGACCGCTTCCTCGCTGGCCGTCGGCAAGCCACCATATCCCGGCTACTGGTCGCTCGCGGATCTCGCCGCGACTGGACTGGATCTTCGTGAGCCGGAAGACGGTACCTATACCATCGCCGGCGTCTCGCTTCCGCCGTCGGATCAAGAAGCGTACGTCGCGGTCTGGCTGCACTACCTGATCGAAGTCGATCCCTCCAGTGGCCCTGGGGAGGTTCTGCTCTGGGATGAGCGGGCCGGCGGGAGCGCGACCTTGGTTCGCCTCCGCTGGTATCCTGGGCAGCCCAGCGGCCACTTGGAGTGGGACACGCTCGACGTGTTCCGGGGCCTGCGACGCGGCGTCGTCCTCGCGCCGCTGTTCGAGGTAACGGTGCACAACCTCGTGCCGGTTGACTGGCTGGCGTCTGGCGATGTTCCGCTCGTGCTGCGCGTGGAGCGGCGCGGAGCTGTGCGCTTGCGGCGACTCGCTGTGCTCCCAGATTCAGGGGTCGAGATCGCGCGGCGCGGGCCACCGCGCCTCGATCTCGTGGTTGCTGTTCCACGCCGTCCGATCGAAGCCGAGCAGGAGATCTCAATCAGCGTGCTCGGCCATAACCCTGGCCGCGAGCCACTGTGGGATGTCGTGATGCGCCTGCGCTCCGCGCCATGCACCATGATCGTCTCCGAACAGGGTGAGAAGCGCTGGCCGCAGGTCAGGAGGGCCGTCGCGGCCACGTTCCGCCTGCGCGTTACAACGGCGGGCCGCTGTCCAGTGACCCTCGAGTGGGGCGCCCGTGGGAGTGGCGACGTTCTTTCGCTGACCATTGGAAGTCAACCCCGGTGACTTGCCGGCTCGACGAGGAGGAGACGATGCCACAGCTCGCCGACAGCATCCGTTCTCAGCGGCCAGCGATCGCCAGGCCTGGTATTGGACATGTGATCCTCACGAGGGTTCGCCAGCTTCTCGGCATACTCGTGCTCACGTGGGCAGCCGGTCAGCTCGGCTGGGCGGGGTGGCTCCTGGCAGGCCCCCCGGACTGGCTCGTTCCCGAATCGATCGCCTCCGCTGGGGAGCTGGCGCTCTGGCTTGCCGGTAGTGGCCTCCTGGCCTGTGCAGCAGCGAGTATCTTGCTCAGCGGTGGAGAACGGATCTGGCACGTCACGGCCCTGACGAGTGTGATCGGGTGGGTCGCATGGCCGGCGCGCACGCTCCTGGAACACTGGTGGCTGCTCGGCACACTCACATTCGAACCGCAAGGTAGCTCATTCGGAGTGCCCTGGCCGGTTCGAGAGGGATGGCTCGTACTACTGGTGGTGAGCGCGGTCGGTGTCTTCGTGGCCCGGCACTGCGGACGCGTACCGGCCCGCTGACCTGCGACCGGAGCCCGCCGATCCCGCTGGCGCTCGGACGCCGGTGTTCAGGTGTGGAACGGCAAGGCCGGCTCGGGGGCTGGCTGAGGAGTGATATCTTGCGCGATAGGAAGAAATAGATATACTGGTGACATCTTGCGGGCGTGTCCTCTCTCCGCGCGTTGCGTGTTGCCTCCGGCAACCGGTCGCAACGAGTCAGCGACCGTCCGTGAGCGGCAACGAAGGGCGCTGCCAGTGTCTCTGGGCCTCTCCACACTGGCGGCCCTGTGTGCAGGTGTGACGCGCCGGAGGAGGCCGCGCGTGCATCGTTGTGGCTTCGCCCTTCTGTCCACCCTCTGCCTCGGCTTAGTCGCAGCATTTGGTTCACTGCTTCCCGCTCACACAGACGCCTCGAATGCCGCCTTCGTGGACCAGCAGGCGATCTTCTTCCCCTTCGTTCCGAACGGCGTTACCCTCGAGCCTGACAACGGACCGTGGTACGGTTCCGCCATCGTGCAAAACCTCGAAGCGTATCCGATCGAGGTCGTGGTGCGACGCCCCGGGAGTACCGCTCGAGTGACGTCCGTTCCGCTCGACCCTTATGGAGCAGCGACGCTCTCCGCCTCGGAACTTGGTATCGACAACGGAACGAGCGGGGCCGCCTACGTTACCGCGTCGTGGACTACTGAAGGGTTCGCCGCACTTCGGGCCAGTGGCCTCTGCGACCAAGTCCTCACCTCCTCGACTCGGATCCGTCGCCTCACTCGCAGCGCGACGGACACAACTGACACACTGACCGTCTCCCTCGGAGCGAAAGAGTCGCTGGTTCGAGCGCCGGTCGACCTCCTCACTGCCGAGGAAGACGGCCCTCGCTATCTCCCCGAGGTGGATTATTCGGTCACCCTACCTGAAACAGACACGCTCGCGATTTCTTGGACTGCTGACGCGCACCGTCGTCCTGAGGCTAACGCCTCCTATGAGGTTCAGTACACCATCGTGGGGCGCAGCAGCTCTTGTCCGGAACCACGCATTTCCGGTGCGATCAAGGTAGTTTCACCGACCCCTCCCACGAATGCGCAGACGAGCGGTGCAATGCGTGCTGTGACAGGTTACACGGCTGTTCCCCTCGCTGACCTGGCACGCGCTCGCGGGCTGGAGGAAGACGCTCCGCTCAGCACACTCCTGAACGGTGGTGGGCAGAGCAACTGGGTATTCCCTCTGGTGCAAACAAACAATGGTTGGAACACCATTGTGCATGTGACGAACTTTTCGACGGTAAATGGCTGTCCGGTCACGCTGGCCTTCTTGAAGGCAGGCACGGGAGCCGAAGTGCCCGCTCCGATAACCTCCACGCTGTCGCTGGATGCTGGACAGACAAGAAGCATCGATCTGGTTCACGAGCTCGGTTTCCCAACCGGTGCGAATGAATGGATCGGGCAAGCGTGGCTGACAGCCAACTGCACGATTGCAGCGTCGGTTGATCGGCTAAAGGGAGAGGCAAACTTAGCACTGAGTCTCACCGCGCAACCGCGTGATCTCTCGAATACCTCCCCCCAGTATGCGCCACTCCTCTTCGAGAGCTACTACGGCTGGAACACTGGGGTTACCTTTGCCAACCTTTCAGATAGCCAAACGAACCAGGTCACCTTAACCTTCCTCGATGAGTCCGGCGGGATCCTGCAAACCGTGACACGCACCCTGGCGCCCCAGGCAGTGGACTACCTGTACCGGCCGGCAGATGACCAGGTTTCTCCCGATACGTCAGCCGGTCGCCTGCAGCAGCTCGTCGTGACCGGTACGGCGCCGTTCGCGGTCGTCGCGGACTCCGTCAAGTACGAGGCAGGACGCGGGCAGGCACTGAGCTATCCTCTCCAGCCCGGTAGCTCCCCCGGCGACGTCCTCGCTCTCCCTCTCGTACAGAAGGGGAGCGCTTCTTCAACCGGGAGCCAGCTCTCCGGCGACACCTCGGGCCTCCGGCTCTTCAATGCAAGTCCCACCGATCCGGCCATCATCGCGTACGAGTTCCGGCTGGTCGACGGCACGTTCGTCCCCCTCGGGCAACAGAGTCCTTCCCTGGCGACGATCCCGCCGATGGGCACGCTGCTCCTGTACACCCCGTCCCTCCCCGAGCTTCCCGATGGCTTTCGAGGCGCATTCCTCGCCGAGGTACGTTCCGGTGGCCCGCTTTCCGTCGTCTCCAACATCGTCAACTACGACATCGCTGGTGACGGCTCCCTCGCGTACAGCGCGCTTTCCGTCCCAGCGCACCAACCGGGGCAGGGAGGCTTCCTGGCACTTCCTGAGGCAGCGTCCAACCCGGTCACGTTCGAGATAGGAGATGACCAGACGGTGGTGAACGGGCATACTGTCGCGGTCGTCGTCGTCGATCGCTACGGGCAACCGGGCAGCGGCGTGCGCGTCTGTGTCGACATCGTGGACGGACCCAACCGCGGCGCGAGTGACGAGGCGACGCGCCGAAACTGTGGCAACGCCGACCAGACCGGCCAGTTCCTGTTCCGCTACCGGTCGAACGGGACTCTCGGGACCGACTCGATCCGGGTCTGGGTCGACCTGAACCAGGACGGAGTGACGGACACGAATGAGATCGCCACGGTCCACAAGACATGGGTACGCGGGCTCTCCCGCGAGCTCTCCCTCCAGCAGCAGACTTGCCAGCCGGAACTGAGCAACCGCAGCCAGGGGAGATGCGTCAACCTGATCGGCACCACACACCGCCTCACGGTACGCTTCATCGATGGAACCGGTCTCCCGATTCCGGGAGTCCTCGTACGGGCGGCAACCGATCGTGGGGGAACGCTGGAGCCTACCTTGAGCTGCTCGGCCACCGGTCGGGACGGGCGGGCCGACTGCAGCTACACCAGAACTACGCCGGGGACTGACCGCATCGTCATCTGGGCAGACCTCGATCGCGACGGCGAGCGCGGCGGCGACGAGCCCTGGCTCGCGACGACCAAATCCTGGGTGCAGCCCCAGCTCTTCCTGACACCGGACTGCGAGGCCGTCGGGCAGAACACGGTGCCGGGCCAAGAGATGTTGCTCTGCGACGCTGCACCCAGGAGCGAGCTCCAGATCGCGGTACGCGTGACCGGCCCGGGCGGCAGCCCGGGCGTCTCCGGCGTGCTCGTCCGCGGGCGGATCGTCAGCGGGGTCAATGACGAGACGCCCGACCTGGCGTGTACCGCGACCGGGGCCGATGGCCGAGCCACCTGCACCCTCCGTGACCAGCGCGCCAACTTCGACAATTTCGGCGATCAAGTGCGGATTTGGGCCGACCTGAACGCCGACGGGGTAGCCGACCCGTGGGAACCGCAACAGCGCTTCTTCGTCGCCTGGCAGTTCGAGTTCCAGGTCACGGTCACGCACCGGGACGTCGTCCCCATCTATACCTTCGACGAAGCGTTCGTCAACCTCCGCAACGAGGACGTCACGATCACCGCGACCGTGACCAGCAAGTACGGGACGCCGGTCCCCGGTGTCCCTGTCTTCTTCACCGTGGAAGGGGGGCCGAACGCTGGCCTCCGCGACGAGTGTGGCCGCACCGACCAGCATGGCCAGGCGCGCTGCACCTACCACTCGGAAAAGTTCGGCGTCGACTGGGTCTTTGTTGTCTTTGACCTCGACGCCAGTGGCCATCGCAGCCTCGCGGACGCAGACCTCCTCCGCTACCTCGCCTGGTCGGCCGACCTCACGATCAATGTCCAGTGCCCCGGCGGCATCTTGTACGACGGGGTCTGTCACGCGGCAACGGGCGGGGTGGTGACTGTCTCCATGAAGCTCGTGGACGGCGCTGGCCCGGTAGAGGGCGTCCTCATGTACTGCAGCGGTCCGTACTGGCCCACCCCGGTACCCCCCATCCCGCCCGACCTTCCGCAAGTCCCACCAGAGGAGAACTCTTCGGCTTGTACGTGGAATCCTGCTAACATCCGCACTTCCTCCGATGGCACCACCGTCGTCACCGTATCGAGTCAAAGCGACGGCGTCTACCCTCATCTGATCTGGGCTGACCTGGTCGAGGACGGGCAGCTTGAGGCCTGGGAGCCACGCCAGTGGTTCGCGATGGCGTATTGTCCAGCCTTGCCGGCGGGGCAACAGTGTACGTTTTCGCTCCGGGCGGCGGCACACTGGTCAGCCGCGTCGGACAGCGCCGCACTGTCCGGCATCGGTGTCCCCGCAGCGGCGCTCGTCCCTTCATCATCGAACGAGACGCAACGGCCCCGAACACGGAGAGGAGGGTAACCGCGTACTTCACTGGTGCTACTGCTCTCGGGGGGAGATCGCGGGCTCTCCGATTCCCTTGTGTGACGCAACCGACCGGTCTATGAGCTGAAAGCCTTGCTGCCGGGGACGTCCGGTAGGCACCAGTTGTGCCAGAGACACTTTCCGCTGTAGGAGGACGAGGATGACAAGGCCGGTTTCGCGTCTCGCGGCCCTGCTTGCGGTGCTGGTCGTCGTGGTAGGGGCGCTGGCCTGGGGATACTGGTCG
>NZ_JAMSLR010000021.1 GCF_023806485.1 Thermalbibacter longus | reverse complement strand
GCTGCCGGAGCCCAAGCCGAGCCACCGGCAGGTGCTGAAGGCGTTGACCGACCTCTGGGAGCAGGGGCAGGTCGAGCGTGACCCCGCTGAGGATCGGAAGGGCGCCACCTACCGCTGGCGACTGCACGACGCGCCACAACCTGACCTGGAACCACTATATAGTGACCGTTCCAGGTCAGGTTACGAGGGGAGCGCCAACCTAACCTGGAACGAGGGATCGCCGTTCCAGGTTAGTGGCGCCTCTCCGGAGCAGAACCTGACCTGGAACGAACCCCCTCTATACGTTCCAGGTCAGGTTGGTTCCGCACGCTGCCGCTGTGGCGGGGTGCTGGAGCCGAGCGAGCGCGACGGCTGGCTCCGGTGCGACCGCTGCCGGAACTACGTGCGGGCGAGTGATCCAGCGCTGGTGCGAAAGGGGGGAATGTGATGGCTGTGCCGTTCGGCCCGATCATGCTCGAGGACCTTCTCGCGGGGCTTGAAGAGCCCCGGCTGGTGGTGTGCCTGATCGGGGCATCGCAGACCCGGAACGTCTTGCCGGAGCACGTCAAGCGCGCGATTGCCAACGCCTGCCGACGCGAGCTGGCTCGGCGGTGGATCGAGCTCGACCCGGAGCCACTCGACCTTTCGCGACTCAGTGACCGGGAGCTCGCGCTGATCGGGTGGGCGGTGACCGCTGACGAGGCGGCGGGGGCCCTCGATTGGCCGCTGTGGCGCCAGCTCCTGCCGCACCTCGACATGGAGCTGAGGCGCCGCGGCCTGATCGAGGAGCAGGCATGATTGCGTGTCCGTACACGGTATACTTGGGCTGTCGCCCGGTGACGCCGGCGATGAGCCACCTCGCCGCGGCGGCACAGCGACGCCGGCGATGAGCCACCTCGCTGAGAGATCGTCCGTCATCGTCGGAAGGGCACAACCGTGAAGAAGAAGTTTCACCTGATGGACGTCAACGAGCTTCGGCAGGAGCGCGAGCACGCGCTCGAGCGGATGGATGTGCTTATCGAGCGGGCGGGGAAGGAGCGCCGCTTCTTTTCCCCGCACGAGGCGGCCGAGTTCGACCAGCTCGAGGCGACCGTGAACGAGATCGATCAGGAGCTCGCGAGCCGGGAGGCCAAGCGCACCGTCGATCCGGCGCTTTTGCCGCAGGTTGGCGACCACCAGCGGGGCACGTCCATGGGCGGGCCGCTCGAGCGCTCCAACGGCCTGCTGGCACCCGAGCAGCGCCTGGCGGACATCACGCCGCCACCGGCCGGCGCTTCCACGGTCGGCCTGGGCCAGTTCCTCCGGGGGGTCTTCACCGGGGCATGGGACGCCGAGACGCGCGCGCTGGGCATCGGCACCCCATCTGCTGGCGGCTACCTGGTGCCTGAACCGCTGGCCGTCCAGATCATCGACCTGGCGCGCGCGCAGGCACGGGTGATCCAGGCGGGCGCTCGGACCGTACGCATGGACTCGGCGACGCTCACGCTCCCCAAGCTGACCCGCGACCCCGTCCCGTCCTGGATCGCCGAGCACGCGACCGTGACTGAGAGCGATCCGGAGTTCGGCAGCGTGCAGCTCGAGGCGAAGACCCTAGCCGTGCTGGTGAAGGTCAGCCGGCAGCTGATCGAGGACGCGCGGCCGGAGGTCGAGCCGATCCTTCGCAACGCCTTCGCCCAGTCGCTGAGCCTCGGACTGGATAAGGCCGCGCTGTACGGCGCCGGCACGGCGACCGAGCCGCGCGGTATCGTCAACACGAGCGGCATCGTCGTCTACGACATGGGGACGGACGGCGCGGCGCTCACCGACTACAAGCCGCTGCTCCAGGCGTACCAGCTCGTGCTGGCGAACAACCACACCCCGACGGCCGCGATCCTGGCGCCGCGGACGCTGGTCGAGATCGAGAGTCTCACCGACTCGACCGGTCAGCCGCTGCAGCCACCGGCGATCCTGCGCGACCTGCGCATGCTGCCCACGACCCAGGTGCCGACCGACCTCACCCACGGCACGGCCACCAATGCCAGCGACGTCTTCATGGCCGACTTCGCCAACCTGGTGATCGGCGTGCGGACGCAGATGCAGGTGCTGCCGTTGCAGGAGCTGTTCGCGGCCAACCTGCAAGTCGGGTTCGTGGCATACTTGCGAGCGGACATCGCGTTGATCCGGCCAGGCGCGTTCGCGGTGATCCGCGGAATCATCCCGCCAGCGTAGCCTCGCCGGCGATCAGGTCTCTTCCTTCCCTGCGACAGCGTCGGTCACCACGGCCGGCGCTGTCGTTTTGCTGTCGTGATGGGGATAGCCGGGCGAAATCTTCACGGCGCCAGCTCCGAGACCCGCGCCCCACCTCGAAATTTTTCCCTTCGAAATTGGGCGATTTTTTGCCTTCCCGAGCTTTTCTCCCGGCTCTTGACGGTTTCCCTGGCGTTCGTCGGTTGTGGCGTGAGCTCGGGTGGAGCTACCGGCAGATCGAGCAGGCGACGGGGATTCCGAAAAGCACGATCGAGCTCTGGTGTGGCGAGATGAAAGAAGAGAGTTCAGGTGTCCAATCCTGGACACCTGAACAAGCTCTCCCACCTGAGCCAGCGAGGACACTGGGACTGGATGGGAAGCGCTATCCAGCCGAGCGAGCTGACGAGGACGAGCGCGCGGCGCTGGTGTGGTGACAACGATGCCATGTGTTCAGGTTCTTCACATGAAGAACCTGAACACGCCACTCCACCCCCGCCAGCCAAGACGCTCGGAAACACAGAGACCGGCCGGCTCCGCGAGGGAACCGGCCGGCGGCACAGGGAGGGAGGGGAGTGTGCTACGCTGTTCGCGCCTGGTGCCTGCGCTCACCAGGCGGGATCGGCGGCCGTGGCGGCGAGACGTCCTAAGCGGGCTCTCCTTCCTCCGCGGTGTCCATCACGGGCTCCGCACGCGGCAAGATATCTACATCAAATGTGAGGGGGACACGATCAAGGATACGCCCAGCCCGTAATGCTGACAGCGACAGCCGTGCCGCCGTTTCTGGGTGACAGAGGCTGAAGGCGCCGGCAGCTAGAGCGGCCGCCTCGAGGCAGCTGCGAGTGGTTGTCAGCCAGCAGCTCGTGTTCGCATCGCCGGCCTTGAGCTTGGCCACCCGAAGGGCCGACGCCAAGCAGAAGGCATCCTCTGGGGTGAGGTACAGCGTGATCATGCGTTCGCGGATCTCGATCACGTCCATCGTCGGTTCCCCCTTCACGGTTCAAGCCTGACCACGAGCCAGCCGGTCGAGCACCTGCGCAAGGTCACGGAGCGGCGAGGCCTCATCCCCCGTAAGCGCATGCGCGCTCCTGGAACAGTTCCAGCGCCACCCGGGCCATGCGGCCGGTCGGATCATCCTCAGCGGCCAGCCGGGCGGCGAAAAACAACGTGACGCCGTCGTACCCGCGCCAGGCGTAGTGAGCAGCAACCTCCATGAGCAGCCGCTCCAGTTCCCGCACGTCCACAATGATCCTCCCTTTCAGCTGTAACGCTCGCGGACTGTTCGCCTGTAGCCACGCTGGCGGCGCGCGCGGCATGGCTGGCTCCTTTGCATCGCCAGGCTTTGCTTATTATAGCTCACTATTGCTCGCTAATGCTAGAATAGACCCGACGGTTGGCATTGTCAAGAGGTGCGAGTAAGATGCTGGCGATAGCGAGCGTCGCTGAGTTAGGCACGGCAGTGGACAAAGAGTGGCTGACGCTGAAGGAAGCGGCTGAGGCGCTGCGAGTCAGCGAATTCACCATCCGTCGCTGGCTCCAGCGAGGCTTGATCCGCGGCGTGAAGCTCCCGACGGCACGTGCCGGCTGGCGCATCCCGAAGAGCGAGATCGAGCGGCTGCTCACGCTCGGCGAACCGGAAGAGGAAGAGCGATAAAGCTCGACGCCCCGCGCTGAAGGCTTGCCGGCCAACGCGGGGCGTCGCCACGAAAGGAGTGACTGTTATGAGTCTACCACCTGAGCCGCTCGTCTGCGCCACCTACGAGCGCGTCTCCCGGCAGTTCCAGGCCCAGCGCGGCTTCTCGCTCGCAGCCCAGGCCCACAGCCTCGAAGCCTACGCGGCCGAGCAGGGCTGGCTCCTGCCCGACGACCTGCGCTTCCGCGACGGCGTGGACGACGACGCCTCCGGTGCCGACTGGGACTTGCCAGGGCTGCAGGCCATGCTGGAGGCCGCCCGCCAGCGGCGCTTCCGAGTGCTGCTCGTGTGGGACTTAGACCGCTTCGCTCGCTCGCTGACCAAGGCGCTCGTGCTCGAAGAGCAGCTCCGCAAGTACGGCGTCCGCGTCCACTACCTGCGGGTGCCGGTCGAGGACACGCCGGAAGGGCGTTTGCTCAAGCACCAGCTCTTCTCTATCGCCGAGTACGAGCGCGAGAAGATCGCGCTGCGCACGGCCCTCGGTAAGCTCCAGAAGGCCCGCAACGGCGCCGTGCCCGGCGGCGGGAAACCGCCATTCGGCTACCGCTGGGCGCGTGACCAGCACGGCCGCGTAACCGGGCTCGAGCCCGACCCGGCGACCGCGCCGTATGCCCAGGAGCTCTTCACGCTGCTTGAGACACAGCCGACCGAAGCCGTCGCCCGCCTGTTCGAGGCCCGCGGCGTGCCGACCACCTGCGGCGGGCGCTGGTCGAACGCCGCCGTCCTGGCCATCGCCAAGAACCCGGTCTACACCGGCCGCTACACCTACGGACGCCGCATCCGCCCGCACGACCCCGAGAGCTGGGTCACCGTCCCGGTGCCGCCGCTCGTCAGCGAGGCGCAGTGGCGCCGCGTCCAGGAGCAGCTCGCGCGCCGGCGCCACCAGCGGCGCCCCGCGGGCGGGGCCGAAGCCCCCTACCTGCTCCAGGGGCTCTTGACCTGCCAGCACTGCGGGGGCCAGCTCGCCTGTACCGAGAACAACGGTACCCGCTACTACACCTGTCTCCGGCACTTCCCCAGCGCGGCCCGGCGGCAGGGCAAGCCCTGGTGCCCGCTCCCCCCGGTGCACGCGGGGGACGTGGAGGCGGCAGCGTGGGCCCTCGTCAGCTCGACGCTGCTCGACCGCGCCTACCTCGAGGCCGCGCTCGCCGCCGCCACCGAGCGCACCCAGGAGCAGGCGGCCCGCATCGCTGAGCGGCGTGAGGCGATCGAGCGGGAGATCGCCCGGCAGCGCAGCCGGCTCGAGCGGGTCACCGCGGAGCGGATCGACGCCGAGCCGGGGAGCGAGGCCGAGCGGGCGCTCCGCACTCTCGCGGGCCAGATCGAGCAGACCATCGTCCGGCTCACGGCCGAGCTGGAGGCCCTGGCGCCCCCTGACGGGCTGACGGCGGCCGCGGCCCAGGACGTGCTCGCCTTCGTCGACGACGTCACCACCGGCCTGGCGGCCGCGACGGCCCAGGAGCGCCGGGAGCTCTTCCAGCTCCTGCGGCTGCGTGGGGTGGTGCGGCACGACCCCGAGCACGGCCAGCCGTATGGCCGCAAGCACCGCTTCAGCATCGAGTGGGACGCGGCCATCAGGCTACGAGGCGGGGATAACCACTCCTTGCTGTGCTGGGCATAGTAGTCCCAGTCCACGCTCTTGTATTGCGTGCGGAGCTGATCCAACGTCGGGTAGTACGTGTAGTACTGATCCTTGAACCAATCGGGAATATCCTTCTCGTAGGACGGGCCGAGCAGGCCTTCTTGCAGCTCGGCCCACGGCCCCTTCTCAATGCCCCAGTCATTAGGGAACTGCGCGCTGTCGCTCAGGCGCCAGTCGCAGAAGATCTGGGCCAGTATCGGATGCGGGGCGCTCTTGGGGATCCAGAGATAGCCGTTGACCAGATACTGTCCTGACTCGGCGATCATGAAGACCGTGTTCTCGTAGCCGGAGAGGAACTCCAGCCGCGCCAGCGAGTTCCAGAACCCGACCGCCCACGCCGCCTCGCTGCGCAGAAGCTGCTGCATCTCGGCGCTGTCGGTCATGTACTTCAGCACGTTGGGGCCGATCTCGTCGACTGCGAAGTCGATCACTTCCTTCATCTGATCAGGGTTCTTGTAGTCCTTGCCCAGCGACGCCGCCAGTCCGAGCAAGAACCCGCCGCACGTGATGTCGCCCGGGAGCGGCAGCGTGAGCTTACCCTTGAGCCGCTCGTCGGCGAGGTCTTTCCAGTCTTTCAGGAAGTCCACTTTGGCCTTGTTGTAGACGATGCCCGGCGTAGCCGAGGCCTGGAAGCCGATCGCGGTCGGGAAGCGACGGAACATCTCGTCGACCCGCTCCGCGTTCGGGATCAGCGGCGAGGGGAGGTACTCCTCGAGCACCGGCGGATCTTGTAGCTTGGCCTCTGCCCAGTAGTTCTCTTCGATCGCCATCACATCGTAGGGGGAAGGGTTACCGGCCTTGAGGGCAGTATAGAGATTCGTCAGGTACGTGCTGGGCGCCTGAGTGCCTTCGTAGATTAGCTTGATCTCGACGCCGTAGGTATCCTTCACATACTTTTGGAACTGCGCGACGATCTGATCGTTGGCCGTGTACGTCCAGTTGGCGACGACGAGCTCACCCTCCTGCTCGATTGCGGCGACGATATCGTCCCTCGTCATCTCTTTGTTGACGATGGGTACTCGCATCTTCTCCGCAGCGGCAGGCGTCGCCGCGCCGGCAGCCTGGGTAGGCTGCGGCGCCGCCTCCTCCGCTCCACGGCACGCCGCGAGAAGCTGCGAGAGCACGATCAGCGAGAGTCCAGCCGCCACGCTGTGACGGAGCACAACCCGCCGGCTAACCCGTCGCGAAGTCAACGGGTCATCTGATGACCTGCTTGCTGGCTTCTCCATCGTGTGCTCCTCCTCACGTGCGAAGTACAGCCCTGCGAACTCCTTTCAATGATAACGTCCCCGCTGTGTCGAGCGATTGCTTATTCGGTCGTACAGGCAGGCAAGCAGGGCAGGAGAGGAGAGGTGCCCTCCGAGGTGTCCCATCTCGCTGAGCACCTCACCCTGACCGGGGTACGGTCAGGGCAGCGCGGACGCTGGCTGCGGTAGCGAGCACGAACAGCAGCAACGCCACACCGTTGCCGAGTCCACCCCAGCGCCGGAGATCGGCGATCGCCGTTATGTCGCCAGCCAGCCGCACCAGGAGCGAGGCAGCCAGTACCAGCAGAGGAAGGTAGGAGATCGGCAGGTAGCGGTAACGCAGGCCAGTCACAGCCGGGAAGATGATCGGCGCGTGGGCGAAGACCATCGAGAAGACGAACCCCAGTGTCACCGCGTGGATCTGCGCATCGTACCGCAACCCACCGGCCTGCGCCCCCCACACGAGGTAGAGCAGCCCGCCGAACCCGAGCCAGGCATAGCCGGAGAGCAGGCATATGGCGCTATAGCGATGGAACCCCGGGTGACGCAGGCCACGGCGCGCGAGGTCGTAGCGGAGCAGCCAGGCGGCGAGTCCCAGCAGGCCGAGGCCGAAGAGCCTCGCGGCGGCTCCTTGCCAGGCCGGCCAGAGGGCAGCGCCGAGCAACACGGCACTTGCCGCAGCGACGAACTGCTGCCGTGCCAGTCCTCCGCGAGTGACCAAGCGGCCTAGCTCCAGCCGCTCCCCCGCGATCACCAGGACGAAGCCGGCGAGCCAGGCAGGAACGGCGCTCTTGACTGGCCAACCCGCCAGCCAGCCGAGGTTTCCCCAAACCCAGGCCAACGTGCCGGCGAGCATCACACTCAGATGCAGTGCCTGTCCCCGCCAGGCCAGATAGGCGAAGACGAGCGCCACGCCAGCCACGGCCAGCGTGGCGCTCGCCCGCACCACGAGCGACGGAAGACCGGCCAGGAGGGCAACGAGACTCACCGCGGCGGCGAGCGGGCCGGCAAAGGCCCAGCTTCGGCCGAGCGCCACGGCCCGCTCGAGACCGATGAGCGAGGCGAAGAAGCCGATAACCAGCAGCGGACCGTGCCCGGCAGCTAGGTGGGCACTCCCGCCTGGGAGCGCCCACCCCATCCGCTCGAGCCCAGCCCACACGCCCGCGGCGAGCCCGATGACCCCAGTCCCGAGGAGCGCGCGGCGAAGCCGGAGGCGAGCGGCGGCAGCACGGCCGAGCGAGAGCCCTGCCGGCGCGCGACGCCCCGCGGCAGTCTCACCCATCCCGGCCCCGCCCTGTCTCACGGTCGCCCGATGCGCACTCGCCAGACCTCCGGCCCCTGTTCCAGATACTCCCAGGTGAACTCGCCGGCATGCTCAGCCTGGAACTGGTAGTACAGCGGGCGCGGGGCGTGGTCGTTGACCAGAATGAACGACTCGCCAGGCCGCAAGCGAGCGTACGCCCCGAAGATCAGATCGTGCCTCCGGGCCGGCGGTACCTCGCGCACATCCAGCACCTCGGCGTCGGCAGGCTCTGCGCCTTCCCGCTGCTCCAGCAGCGGTAGGTATGCCAGCTCCTCCTTCTCGAAATGGAGCCGGATAATCGAGCCGAGCCGATCCGCTTCCTGCCAGAATCTTCGGGACAACAGAGCCCGCTCGCTCTCAGTGGCGGTCTCCATCTGTTGCGCCAGCGAAGACAGTCGCTCCACACCCGCGCCGATCGCGACGTGATCCAGCCGCATCGGCTCCGTTACCCGGAAGGGAGCGCCAGCGAGGGCGTCGACCACGTCGTACACTTCGCGCTCCTCTTCAGCCGCGTGCGGCAGCAGTTCCTCGCGCAAGAAGTGCACGACGGCGCGCGGGTCGGCCGCCGGCTCCCCCTCCGGACGCTCCTCCGGCATGAGTGCTTCGAGCTCGGCATAGAGCTCGCGGTGATGACGGCGAATCATCTCAGTGGTGAGCGGCATTCGCGCGTGCTCCTTCCGCTTGGCTCACCATTCCACACCATCGATCGACAACTCGGACCCGCTCGGCAGCCGAGCCGGCCCGGCAAGCGCCTCCAGCGCCTGGCCTTCAGCGAGGAGATCGGCCAGGGTGGTGGCCTCGAAGAACTGCCGGGTCTGCTCGACGATCGGAGCCCACAGCGCATGGGCCGCGCAGGGACGGCCCTCCGGGCAGCTCTCGCTGCCCAGCAGGCAACGAGCGAAGAACTGACGATCCTCGAAGGCTTCGATGATCTCGATCAGCGGGATCTGCTGCGGCGGCCGGGCAAGCCAGAAGCCGCCGCCGACCCCGCGCGAGGAACGCAGCAGGCCACGCCGGCCGAGAACGTGCAGGATCTTGCCGAGGTAGTTCATGGGGATAGAGGTCTCCTCGGCGATGACGCGGACATTCGCCTGGCCGCTCGAGCGGGCGATCACGATCAGCGCGTGCAACGCGTAGCGAGACGTCTGGCTGAGCACGGGCACCTCCGTTTCCTTAAGGTGATATTATCATGAGCATATGAGCTTTGCAAGCGAGCCGGCTCAGGAGGATGCGCCGCCCCTGAGCGTCACTAGCGAGCGGCGAGACCGGGCAGGAGCGCGAGGATCGCGCGGGAGAGGATGCGTGCCCCGTCGACCAGGTCATCGCGGTCGACGAACTCGAAGGGCTCGTGCGAGAGACCACCGCCTGGCCCGCACTCGATCAGCGTGCGGATCCGTCCCTCGTTCAGTAGCACCGTCCCGTTGGTGCCGCCGGGCGCGGTCTCCGGGTAGCTCGGCAGGCCGAGCACGGCCTCTCGCGCGCTGGCAACCGCCTGGACGAGGGGATCGGCAAGTGCGGCCTCTGGCGTGTCGCCCAGCGCCGCCGGCGACGACCAGCGAAGGAGCCGAACCGTGGCCGCCGGCTCCTGCTCACGCACCCAGTCCGAGACGGCGCGAGCGAGCGCCTCCACGAGCTCTTCGGCGGTGCTGGCCCCGCGCGGAAAGCGTAGATCGAGCGTCGCCTCGCACCAGTCAGGCACGACGTTCGTCCCCGCGCGCTCCACGCGCGGGCCCGCGGGCCCGGGTTCTATCCGCACGACCCCCCCCCGGCGATCGTCGTCCCCAGCGCGACCGTCGCCGGCTCGAGCAACCGGTCAGGCATGAGGGGATCGAGACTGCTCGTCCGGAAGCCCAGCCAGCTCTCCTCCAGCCTGGCCAGCAGCCGAGCCATCCGCAACACGGCATTGTCGCCCAGATCCGGCGTCGCAGCGTGCGCCGCCCGCCCGCTCGTGCGCAGCGCGAACAGCGCGCTGCCGCGATGCCCGACCACTGGCAGGTAGCTGTAGGAGCCTTCGAGGACGATGGCTGCCATGCCCTGCCGGTAGCCGCCGGTCGTCAGTGGCCGGTCGAGGTAGCCTTGCCGGGCCAGCCAATCGACCGCCGCGCGGATGCCGCGCTCTCCTTGCTCCTCATCGGTGCTGAAGATAGCGAACACCTGCGAGCCCTCCAGCCCTCCCGTGCCGAAGCAGTCGCGGAGCGCTGCTAGGGTCAGCCAGAGCGTCACCGCCGGGCCCTTGTTGTCGAAGGCGCCCCGCCCGGCAATCACCGCGCGCTCGCCCCCGCCTCGAGCCTCCCAGACCCGTGCCATCCGGCGGCGCAGCCGCCGCTCGACGACGATTCCGGTCGCCGGGAAGCGGAGCTGGACGTGCCCATCGCCCAGGTACGTCGCCACTCCCTCGTGGGTCGATAGGGGGTCGAGCCCGAGCCAGGCAGCCGGGTCGCCCGGCGGCACGGTGTCCAGGTGGGCATCGAGGATCACGACGGGGCCAGCCGCGTCGGGACTGCCCAAGCGGGCGATCAGCGTCTCGCTATCGGGCCCAGTCGGCAGCGCCACGACGGGAAGACCGAGCCGCGCCAGGGCCGAAGCCATCGTGCCTACCGCGGTCTCTGGTTGGTCGTGACGCCCCTCGGCCAGGGGGAGGCTCCGGCAGGCGATGAGCTGCCGCAGAAGGGCGAAGGCCTCTGATGCCCGCTGGGCGACGGCCCGGTCAATGGCTTCGTCGTACTCCGTCATGCCTGATGTTCCTCCCGACTCTCACGCGCAGGCGCCACTCGCGCAGCGGACTGGTCCGTTCCGGCATCGAGCGCGGCCAGCGTCGCGAGCAGCGACTCGTTGGGCGGGATATCGCGCATCGAGTCGCCATAGTAGACGGTGTGGACGATGCCCGCGCGGTCCACGACGACGACCGCGGGCAGGCGCCCGAGCTTGAGCAGCTTGACCTCTTGGCCGTACAGCCGGGCTACCAGGTGCTTCGGATCAGCCAGGCCAGTGAAGGGGAGCTGGTGCTCGGCCCAGTAGCGGCGGAACGCTTCCGGCGAATCTGGGCCGATAGCGATCACCTCCGCGCCCAGCGCGCGGAACTTCTCGTAGTCCTGGCGCAACTGCGCCAGGTGCCTCCGGCAGTGCGGTCAGGCGAAGCCGCGCAGGAAGACCAGCACTACCGGCTGCCGCCCGAGGAAGTCCGCCAGGCGCACGGTTCGCCCGTGGACGTCTTCTAGCTCGAAGTCCGGCGCTGGGTGGCCCGGGGAGAGTCTTGTCATATGCCTGCCCTCCTTCAGACGAACCAGCCTGGCGACCGCCGGTCTTGCCGGCCACGTTGCCGAGCCGCGCAGGCGGTACCCTGGAATACTCGACCGGCTCAGTGAGTTTATCGCGTGTGGGTGTAGTCGGAACGCTCCGAGTGAGTGCAGGGAGGAGCTGGCATGCTGAGCCCCGCGATCCGCGCGTTCCTGGCCGAGCCGCGCTTGGCAGTACTGGCGACCATCAACGAGGACGGCAGCCCGCAGCAGACGGTGATGTGGTACGACCTCGAGGGCGACGCCATCCTGATGAACACGGCAGACGGGCGAGTCAAGGTGAACAACCTGCGGCGCAACCCGCGCGTCTCGCTCTGCGTCGAGGACGGCTATCGCTACGTCACCATCAGTGGCCGCGCGTGCCAGATCGAAGACCAGGAGCGCGCCCAAGCGGACATCCTCCGGCTCGCGATGCGCTACCATGGGGCGGAGCGCGCCCGCTCGATCGCAGAGCAGTTCAGCGGCCAGCACCGGATCACCATCCTCGTCACCATCGAGCGGGTGATATCTGCGGGGTTCTGAGGACTGGCCAGTCGGCAGAGAGGACGTGACCGGTGGCACCGGAGATACGGATCATCGGGGTCGAAGGCATCCCAGAAGCGCGCGCCGGCGACGACGTCGCCGATTTGATCGCCACCGGCCTAGAGCAGAGCGGGCTAGAGATCGAGACCGGCGACGTCCTCGTCGTCACGCACAAGCTGGTGTCGAAGGCCGAGGGCCGGCTCGTCGCCCTCGAGACCGTGCAGCCATCAGCTTTCGCCGAGTGGGTCGCGCACCGCTACGGCAAAGATCCGCGGCAGGTCGAGGTCGTGCTCCGGGAGAGCGCCCGCATCGTCCGTATGGATCGAGGCATCATCATCGCCGAGACGCGGCACGGGTTCGTCTGCGCTAACGCCGGGGTCGACGCCTCGAACGTGCCGCCAGGCCATGTCTCGCTCCTCCCAAAGGACCCCGACGCCTCGGCCGCGCACATCCGCGCCAGCCTCATCCAACGGTTCGGCCGCGAGCACGCGGTGATCATCACCGACTCCTTCGGCCGCCCCTGGCGCAACGGCATCGTCAACATCGCGATCGGCGCCGCCGGCATGCAGCCGCTGCTCGATTACCGCGGCCAGGCAGACACCTTCGGCAACGAGCTCCGGATCACGATCATGGCGGTCGCCGACGAGTTGGCTGCGGCGGCGGAGCTGGTGATGGGTAAAGTCGAGCGCTGCCCGGCCGCGATCGTGCGCGGCTACCGCTACCAGCCGGGCCCTGGCCGGGCTGCCGACCTGGTCATGCCGCCCGAGCGGGACCTGTTCCGCTAGCCGATCGCGCCCTCCATGGGCACAGAGTACCGGCCACGCTGCAGACCGCAGGGCTTGTCATGCTCACGCGCTCGCATTACACTGGGGACGATTACACGAGCTTAGGTGGAGATTTGCAGGGCAAACTCACAACGGTTCCAACACGGTAGGGTGTGGGCGTCGACCGGGCCTGCGGCCTGGCGTGGAGGAAGGGGGGTATTGCCATGCCTGTACGGACCGCGACGGCGACCTGGAATGGACCGTTCCAGGGTGGAACTGGCCAGATGACGGCCGGCAGCGGCTCCTTCAACCTGAGCTTCAGCGCCGGCACGCGCTTCGGTGAAGACCCTGGAACCAACCCAGAGGAACTGATCGGCGCAGCGCATGCTGGCTGCTTCAGCATGGCGCTGGCTTTCGCGCTCGGCCAGGCCGGGTACCAACCCAACCGGATCGAGACGACGGCCCGGGTTCGGATCGAGCAGGTGGAAGGCGGCTTCCGGATTACCAGGATCGAACTGGATACCCAGGGTGACGTCCCCGGCATCGACGAGCAGACATTCCGGCAGGTCGCCGAGCAGGCCAAGAACGGCTGTCCGGTCTCCCAGGCGCTGCGCGGCGTAGATGAGGTCGTCCTCTCCGCTCGCCTGGCAGGATGAAAGGCGGCGCCGCGATCAGGGCGAGCTGCGGGATCCGCTGGGCGAGCAGAGCTCGCAGCCGGCTCCTGTGCCCGGGAACGAGAACGGCGTCAAGGCAGGAGTCCCGGCCACGCGGCCGGGACTCCTGCCCTCTCGCACTCTGACATTCTCCCGAGGCATCTCGTAGCGCCGAGGTACTCGCCGGTTTCGCATTGCCAGTCTCAAACGAAAATGTCCAGTGGTAGGAGGGCGCTGACGATAAAGTTCGGCACGTCGACCACCTGGCTCACCCGGAGATCGACCGCCACGCTGCAGAGCGCATAGGCCTGCTGGCGATCGAAGCCGCGGGTGCCGAGGTAGTCGATCATCTTGAGCAGGGCATCGCGCGCGGCCAGCGTCAGATTCTCCGACTCATTCGTGCCGTCCTCCCGCACGCAGATCCCGGTGGTCGCGTAGAAGCGGCGAGGGGCTGCCATTTCGGGCTCGGTGAAGTAGCCGTCGCGGAGGAACTGGAGCGTGCGGATGCCGCGGCGCTGCGCCTCGCCCTTGTGCACGCGGAATTCGACGTGTACTGCTGCCCGCATCTCGATCGCTGTGCCGCAAGCTTCAGAGTCCCCCTGCGCAAAATGAACATCGCCGGTGGAGAAGAGCGCTCCCTCGACCCAGACCGGCAGGAACACGCTCGCTCCCGGCGTGATCTGCTTGATGTCGATGTTCCCGGCATTCTCACGCGGCGGGATCGTGCGCAGGCCTTCGGTCGCGACCGGCCCCTGCGAGGGCACCGCGTCGGTGGGGTCGGGCGGCAGCGCCACGCCGCCACGGACCGCCAGCTCGGCCTCGCGCCGGGTCGCCTGCTCGCGCAGCTCGCGCGAGGGCGCGACGCCCAGAATTCCAGGGTGGGGACACCGCCGGATGCGCACCCCCGGGAGCTGCGGCGACTCGGCGTAGTCGCCGACCAGGTGCCAGTGGATGATGTACGGGTCGGGGAAGACGTCGCGCAGGAAGCCGAAGCCGGGCACCTCGGCCGTATACCCCCAGTGCTCCCAGGGATCCGGCTCGATCTCCAGCAGCTTGACCTCCAGGAGGTCGCCAGGCTCTGCCCCTTTCACGTAGACCGGCCCGGTCAGGGGATGGACCGGGCCGAGCCGAGCCCGGGTCACATCGTCGGCCGTGGACTGGGGCGTGAGCTGGGCGTCGAACGCGTCGCGCGTCTCGAGGATGACCCGCTCGCCCGGTTCGACCTCGAGGATCGGCTCGATCGCCTCGTGCCAGCGGTTGTGGCCGGTGTGCGGCTCCTCGGCCAGCGGTTTGAACGGGTCGATCCTGACGCGGTGGACCTTGGCCGGCATCCGCTCCCTCCCTTCGATCGCGAGCTGCTTAGCTCCTACATCACGATGAGACAGGAGCAGAATAGCGCCGCTCGCTCCTCTGCACAAGAACAATTCGAGCAGACCGCTACCAGTGCATCAGGCGGGTCGGGCGGACGCGGATCTGGACCGAGTACTCCGCCGCGAATGACTCCGGTGTCATCCCCAGGCTGCGAATGCCCTCACGGTACTTCTCGATCATCGCGGGAAACGCGGTGGCGGGCCGGCCGTCAGGCACGATCTCCGCCACGCCCTCGAACCGCACCACCGAGTCGCCACGCTCATCCGAGTTGAAGTGAAGGGCAACCTTCGGGTTCGCGCGGATGTTGCGTAGCTTCTGCGTGCGCGGCTGGGAGAAGATGAGGAACTGCCCATCCTCCCAGAGAAACCAGACCGGTACCGGCTGCGGCTGTCCATCAGCGCGCACGGTCGTGAACCAGGCGATCAATTCGCGAGCCAGCCGCGATTCTACGTCAGATGGAATCCTGAGCCGTTCCATGCCACGTCCTCTCTCGCTCCGCCATCTTCCGCTCAAGATCCATTGTCCCGAGGGGAAGCGCCTCCATCATCCTCCAAATGGCCAGGATACACTGTCGAACGTATGCCCAGCCCACCCGGCACCGTTGCGGGTCTACGAGGTAGGATAACCGGTGCCAGCGAGATTCTGCGGGAGCCACCGAAAGGCTGGTCTGCATGCCGCTGTTCGAGACGATCATCCTCCCGCTCGACGGCTCGGAGCCCTCAGAGGCAGCGATCCCGTACGCTGCCGCGATCGGCGAGCTGGTCGGTGCTTCGATCATCGTGCTACACGTCCTCGAGGAGATGCGCCCGGTCTTCGATGCGCGCCGTGGCGAGGTCGTGTGGATCTCTCCAGCGCAGCCCAGGGTCGAGCTCGAGGCGCCAGAGCTTCTCGGGGAGCCCATCAGCAGGCTGCGCAGCGGCGGCCTCACTGTGCGCGCCGTCTTCCGGCTGGGCGATCCGGCTGCCGAGATCCTGGACGAAGTCGAGCGCTGGCCTGCTCCACTGATCGTCATCGCCAGCCATAGTCGCGGTGGACTGGAGCGCCTGCTGCTCGGGAGCGTCGCTGACCGCGTCCTGCGCGATGCTCCGGCCCCCGTCCTCGTCGTACCAGCCGCGCCAGCGGCCGAACATCCCGCACGGGTGCTACTACGGACGATCCTGGTGCCGCTCGACGGCTCGCCGCTCGCTGAGCGCGCGCTGCCAGCGGCGATGGAACTCGCGGGCCTGGCTCACGCGGAGGTGACACTGGTTCACGTCGTCGATCTCCCCGCCGGACGTGTCGACCGCGACGACTCAGAGCGCGAGGCGGCGGTCTACCTCCAGCAAAAGGCTGAAGCGCTCGCTGGCCAGTCCGGGCGAACGATCCTGCAGCACGTGCTCCACGGGGAGCCGGGCGAGCAGCTCCGCCGCTTCATCGCCGCGCGGCAGCCCGATCTCGTCGTCATGGTCGCTCATGGGCGCGGCAGGCTCGGTCGCTGGCTCCTCGGTAGCGTCACCGAAGACCTCCTCACCAGCCACGCTGGTCCGCTGCTCCTCCTCCGCGCGCAGGACGGCGCGAACCAAGAGGTGGCGAGCGAGGCGTAGGGCCGGTGCCGCTAGGGCCGTCCCCAACGCTAGCAGGCGCGCGCTCCGATCCCAGGCACGGATTGGCGAAGCTCGGTCACCGCGGCGACAACAGCCTCCCGATCGACGCCGGTCTCGATCTCCAGCCCTGCGAGCAGGGCCAGCAGACGCTCAGTCGCCAGGTTACCTGGCGCGCCGGGCGCGAAGGGGCAGCCGCCGAGCCCGCCTGCCGCGGCGTCGAAGACGGTGATGCCGTGGTCGAGTCCGACCATCACGTTGGCGAGCGCCAGCCCAGCGGTGTCGTGGAAGTGCAGCGCCAGGCGACCCGGGTTGAACGCGCGCGTGGCCAGCGCCAGCAGGCGGTCGACGTCCCGCGGAGTCGCGCGGCCGATCGTGTCCGCAAGCGCGACCTCGTGGCAGCCGAGGGAGAAGAGACGATCGGCCACCGAGAGAACCTGCTGGGGGTCGACCGGGCCAGAGTACGGGCAATGAAAGGCCGTAGAGACGTAGCCACGGATCCAGAGGCCGGCAGCCTGCGCCCGCTCGGCAACCGGGCGGAAGCGCTCGAACGTCTCCTCGATCGAGGCACGCACGTTGGCCTGGGAGAACGCCTCGGACGCGGCGGTGAACAGGGCGATCGCGTCGCAGCCGGCAGCGAGGGCACGTTCCAACCCGCGCTCGTTCGGCACCAGCGCGAGGTAGCGTGTGCCGGGACGACGAGCGATGCGCCGCATCACCTCTTCCGCGTCCGCGAGCTGCGGGACGGCTTTCGGGCTCACGAAGCTCGTCACCTCGATGACCGGGAAGCCGGCGTCAGCGAGCCGCTCGATGAAGGCCACCTTCAACTCGGTGGGCACCGGCTGCGCCTCGTTTTGCAGGCCATCGCGCGGGCCAACCTCGACGACGGTGACCTGGCGCGGCAATCGTTCGACGAACGACATGGGCCACCTCCGGGAAGATCATACCCGACCTCACCGGCCAGGAGGCCGAGACTACGCGGAGAGCAAGCGCTGCCCCGCGAGCACCACCCTCCATGCGATACCCGTCAGGGGAGCCCGATTTCTCTCTCGTTTCCCCTTGACAGCCAGGAGTCGGAGCAGTAGACTATCACCTCGCTGCTCCGGTACGAGCAGCGGCCCTGGTCACCAGGGGAGGGAGACCGGGGCTTGACAGAACACCGGATTTTGACTATACTAAACCTTCCGGGTCGAGCGGAACGAGTCGACCCGCCCTGCAGAGGGCGAGGCACCTTGACAACTGAAGTGTGGTTCGCACGCGACGGGACCCCACGGCGCACGAGCGCTGGCAAGGCGCATCGTGGGCCGGCGAGAGGCGAGCATCAACCCGCCGCGACGGTGGGGTTGGACGCTTGATGGAGAGTTTGATCCTGGCTCAGG
>NZ_JAMSLR010000020.1 GCF_023806485.1 Thermalbibacter longus | reverse complement strand
CGACCCCAACCCGCAGGATATCGCTCATTGCAGGACACTCCTCTCGTATACGCGAGGCATTGTAGCGCGATTCTACCCGGCTGGTAGCACTTTCCCTGTTCCGGGGCTGCCGCCCAGGAGAAGTAGAGCGGCGCCACCGGGTGTGACCGCTGCGGTAACCTGCCCTGTAGTGCGCAGCCTTGCTGAAACGAGCGCACGTCTGGCGGGCAATCTACCAGCCAGTGCGGCCAGCGTGACGAGGCAACGGCGGCATGCGATCGCGAGGAGCTGCAGTATTGAGAAGCTTTCAAGCGTTGATATGATGGGAACCACCGAGGGGCGATTCTCGGATGACCATTCGAGAGGCAGGTCTCGCGAGGAGGACTCATCGTGGACACCCAAGCAACTCAAGCGACTGCGCAGCCAGTGTATGACAAGAAGGATCAGTTGGAGAAAATTCAAGCCTCTCTACTCCCTGGCGAGGTAGTCGAGGCTGTCTTCGATCTCAAGAGTGCCGGGACGGGGTTTATCGGGATCACCAATAAGCGCGCCATCATCTACGACAAGGCGTTTCTACGCAAGATGAAGGCACTCGTCTCGATCCCGTACAGTCGCATCTATGCCATCGCTGCCGAGGACGAAGAAGCGTGGTGGGGACACCGCGGCTTCTGGTCGACGAGCAAATTAGTGCTAACGACGGGGAAGACCGAGTACGAATTCGAGTTTCGAGGCGCGGATCGCGCGCATCTCGCGCACGACTTGATCTTGCGCCACATGGTCTGAAGCCGAATGCGTCCACGGGCACGCGAGCATGACTAACCTCGCCTCGCAACGTCTTCCTAGCGCTCCAAGCGAGCTGCGGCGGCTCATCCGCCGGGGCTGCTGGGCTGGGCCGACGGCCGGGCTGGCACGCGGCTACGTCCAGGCCAACCTCGTGATCTTGCCGGCTGACTGGGCCTACGACTTCCTCCTCTTCTGCGTGCGAAACCCGAAGCCCTGCCCACTGCTGGAGGTCACCGAGCTCGGCTCCCCGATCCCAGCCCAGACCGCGCCCGGCGCCGACCTGCGCACCGACCTGCCCCGGTACCGCGTCTACCAGGACGGCCAGCTCATCGACGAGCCGACCGAGATCACCGGCTGGTGGCGGGATGATCTGGTCGCCTTCCTGCTCGGCTGCAGCTTCACCTTCGAGGACGCGCTCGCCGAGGCCGGTATCCCGCTGCGCCACTGGGAGTGCGGCTGCAACGTGCCGATGTACCGGACGGCCCTCGCGTGCGTGCCGGCCGGCCGGCTGCACGGGCCGCTGGTCGTCTCGATGCGGCCGATCCCGGCCAGGCAGGTGGCAAGGGCCATCGAGATCTCGGCGCGCTACCCTTTGGCCCACGGCGCGCCGGTCTGGATCGGCGACCCGGCCGGGCTGGGCATCGCGGACCTCGATCGCCCCGACTGGGGCGATCCAGTGCCGATCAACGAGGGCGAGCTCCCGGTCTTCTGGGCCTGCGGGGTCACCCCGCAGGCGGTCGCGCTGGCGGCCCGCCCACCGCTGATGATCACCCACGCTCCCGGCCACATGTTCGTCACCGACTGGCCGGTAAGCAGGGTCGAGCGCGAGTAGTCCCGCGCCGGGCTACACGAGCTGCTGGCGTGATCCGTCGCGTCGGTCGACGACGGCATGTACCCGCAGCGTCGTGACAGAGTCTGAACACCCCAGACAGACAGGGCACCAGCGAAACGCCTACGTTGCGCCGAGCGATCCGACCGCAGCGAGCGCCAGGCTGAGCCCGAGCAGAGCGAGCAGGTCGACGAGCAAGACGGTACGGCCGATGGAAGCGTCGCGCTCGGTGGGATCCAGCAGCGCGAGCACCAGGCTGATCCGGGGCGGCGAGGCCATAGTGAGCAGCGAGGCCCCGACGTTCTGCGCCGCAACGACGAGCAGCAGCGGGAGGCCAAGGGCGCTCGCGGCCTGTGCCTGCGCCGACGCGAACATAGCGTTCGAGCCCGTGTTCGACCCGGTCACGAAGCCCCCGAGGCCGCCGAGCCAGGGCGCGACGAGCAGGTACACCGAGCCCAGACCGGTCGCCAGCCGGGCGAGCGCAGCCGCCATACCGGACGCGACCATCAGTCCCCCGAGGAGCACGAAAGCGACCGTCGTCAGAGCAACGGGGACCCAGCGCCGCAAGACGAGTTGAATCCAGCCGGCAGGCAGCGACTGCCCGTCCCGGTGAACGAGCAGCAGGCCGGCGCAGGTCAGCCCCAATGCAAGCACGGGGTGAGACAGGATCGCCGCGAGTGGCGCGCTCCAGCCAGCAACCGCGATCGATGCCACCCGCCCCGCCAGCAACAAGCCCACCAGAGCGAGATATGGAGCCAATCCCCTGACTTGCAGTGGCTGCCCCGAGTTCCGGCTGCGGTACAGCGCAGGCAGTGCCAGAGCGGCGACCGCCAGCAGGCTCCCGAGCGCCCCGGCGAGCGGCGTGCCGAGCAACGCATTGACCACAGCGATGCCGACCCACAGGCCGATGGCACCGCGCAGGAGCGTGGCCCAGTGGCGAGTCAGCGAACTCCATCCTTCCGCGATCACGAGCGCGGCCACCCCGGACGTGAGGAACACCGGCAACGAGAGCAGAGCGCTCAGCGTCCCGAGCTCGTCGAACGAGACTCCGGCGAGTCGTGCCGCCACAAGGGTGCCCGGTGCTAGTGCTCCCCAGGGAACGGCTACGAGGCCGAGCAACGCCAGCACGCCGAGCCGTGCTCCCCGGAGCCCAGCAGCCCGCAACAGCGGCACGGCGATCACCGCACCGACGCCGAACCCGGTCACTGACTCGAAGAACGGCGTTAGCCCGAGGACGACCAGGACAACTGCCTGGCCACGCTCGCTCGCGGCGGCGCGCACGAGCTCGGTGAGGGCAGTGGTCGTCCCGGCTCGACTTGCCAGCTCGTTGAGTGCCATGCCGCCGAGAATGATCGCCGAGACTTCGACGGCGGTCAGAAAGGCCAGCCACTCGGCACGGAGCAGGGACTCCAGCGACGTGGGGAATATCGTGAGCAAGACAACCCCGGCGGCATAGGCAAGGAGCGCAGCGACGAGTGGCCTCGCGCCGCGAAGCAGGACGACCGCGGCGATCACCGGCGGGCCGAGCGCGAGTAGATTCGTCATCCCACAAGCTCGTGCCGAAGACCTCGATACCCAAATGGCGCTGGCGGCACTCCGCTCGGCATCGGCAGCCGCCCGCCAGAGCGTCGCCGGGCCATTCGTCCCGCGAGCACGGTGTGGATCGGTGGGTGAGACATGCCGTGCGGCGCCAATCAAACACCAGGGCAGGGCGAGCGTCCACTGCCTCGGGTTCTGCTGAAGCCGTGGAGCGCCACCTCGAGCGAGCGGGCTTGACGTGGCTATCATCACGCCTCTACGCTTCCCGGCGGCGTGGCGAGGCGGCAGCGTAGGAGGCGGGGAACGTGGCGAGCGGGGTGGTGTTGCTGACCGGGTTCGAGCCGTTCGGGGGAAGCACGGTCAACCCCTCCCAGGAGGTCGCCCGTCACCTCCACGGCACGACGATCGAAGGGATGGGCGTCGTCGGGCACACGCTGCCGGTCTCGCTGGAGCAGATCGGCTCAGCCATCGACCGGATCGTGCAGGAGACCGATCCCGAGATCGTCATCAGCCTGGGCCAGTCCGGCAGCGCATCGACCATCCTGCTCGAGCGGTTCGCGGTGAACCTGGCGGACTTCTCGGCCCCGGACAACGACGGCGCGCGCGTCACCGACGCCGCGCTGCAGGGTGACGGCCCGACGGCGATCGCCTCGCGCCTCCCCTTGCGCGCTATCGAGGCGGCGCTACTGGATGCTGGCATCCCCGTTCGACTGTCCAACTCGGCTGGCACATACCTGTGCAACGCGGCGATGTACCTCTTCCTCGCTCGGACTTCACCGCAGACACCGTGCGGCTTCATCCACCTGCCCTGCCTGCCCGACCAGGTGGCCACGGCGCTCAAGGCCGCGCGCGACGGCCAAGCTCCATGGCTCGCGAATACCGCCTCGATGAGCATCGACTTGATGGTGAAAGCGGTGCGGCTCGCGATCCAGGTCACCGTCCGCCACGCCGCCGAGAGCCGGGTCGGTCTGCCGAGCGGCTGAGCTTGCCCAGCGACCAGCCATCGTCGAGGAACCGGGTGAACAGGCGTAGCAGAATACAGAGACGGCACCGCAGGCACCGGCGGCTACCGATGGCAAAGCGCCATGTGCGGTGCCTGGCGAAGAGGATAGGAGAGCGATGCGCATCGTCGGGGTCGATACCGGAGGGACGTTCACCGACTTCGTCCTCTTCGAGGACGGCCGGGTACGGGTGCACAAGGTGCTCTCCACCCCTACCGATCCGGCCCGCGCCATTCTTCAGGGGCTAGCCGACCTCGGGATCGACCGCACCGTCGACGTCGTGGTGCACGGCTCTACTGTCGCGACCAACGCGGTGCTGGAGCATAAGGGTGCCCGTACCGGCTTGATCACCACCGCCGGCTTCCGCGACGTCCTCGAGATCGGCCGGCAGAACCGGCCAAAGCTCTACGACCTGCGCCAGCAGAAGCCGCCGCCGCTCGTGCCCCGCGAGCTGCGCCTCGAAGTGACCGAGCGGCTCGACGAGCGGGGCGGCGTCCTCGTCCCGCTCGACCAGGAGTCGGTACGCGCCGCGATCGACCGGCTTCAGCAGGCCGGAGTGGAGTCGGTCGCGGTCTGCCTGCTCTTCAGCTTCGCCAACCCGGAGCACGAGCGCATCGTGGCTGAGGCAGCCGAGCGGGCCGGCTTCTTCGTCTCGGCCTCGCACGTGGTGCTGCCCGAGTTCCGGGAGTACGAGCGCACCAGCACGGTGGCGCTCAACGCCTACGTCGGGCCGCTGATGGCCCGCTACCTCTCCCGGCTGGAGCAGTCGCTCCCCCGGCAGACGACCGTGCGCATCATGCAGTCCAACGGCGGGACGATCTCGGCGGCGACCGCCGGTCGCGAGGCGGCACGCACCCTGCTCTCCGGCCCGGCGGCTGGGGTGGTGGGCGCCGCCTACGTCGCTGAGGCCTCCGGCTTCCGCCGCGTCATCAGCTTCGACATGGGCGGGACATCCACCGACGTCTCGCTCATCGACGGCGCGCCCACCCAGACGACCGAGGGCAAGATCGGCCCCTATCCGATGCGGCTGCCGATGCTCGACATCCACACCGTAGGAGCCGGAGGCGGCTCGATCGCCTGGTTCGATGCCGGCGGGGCCCTGCGGGTCGGGCCGCTCTCGACGGGGGCAGACCCCGGGCCGGCAGCCTATGGCCGGGGCGGGAGCGAGCCGACGGTTAGCGATGCCAACGTGGTTCTAGGCCGGCTGGTGCCGGACGCCTTCCTCGGCGGCACCATGCGTCTGGACGCCGAGCGCGCTCGGCTGGCCGTGAGGAAGATCGCCGAGCGGCTGGGCAGCTCGGCGGAGGCAGCGGCGCTGGGCATCGTGCAGATCGCCAACGCGAACATGGAGGCGGCCATCCGGGTGATCTCGGTCGAGCGCGGCTACGATCCCCGCGACTTCACGCTGGTCGCTTTCGGCGGGGCCGGCCCGCTCCACGCCTGCGAGCTGGCGGAACGGCTGCGTATCCCGCGGGTGCTCGTCCCGACGACGCCGGGCGTGCTCTCGGCGCTCGGCATGCTCGCGACCGACATCGTCAAGGACTATGCCCGCACGGTCATGCTCCGCCCCGATGGCCGGCTCGAACAGATCGAGCCGGCCTTCGGCGCGCTGGAGGAGCGAGCGATGAGCGAGCTGAGCGCCGAGGGGATCGCTCCGGGCGCGATACGGTTGGAGCGCTTCCTCGACCTGCGCTACGTCGGGCAGTCGTACGAGCTGACTGTCCCGTTCGAGGGCAGCGTCGCCAGCACGGTCGCCGCCTTCCACCAAGTCCACGAGCGCCGCTACGGCTACGCCGACGAGGAAGAGCCGGTCGAGGTCGTCAATGTGCGCCTGCGGGCGACCGGCCTTATCTCGAAGCCGGCCCTGGAGCGGCAGCCGGAACCTTCCCCCTGGCGACCCGAGCCGAGCGAGAAGCGCCCGGTGACCTTCGAACAGGCTGGTGAGCCGATGACCTGTACCGCTGCGCTCTACCAGCGCGACCGGCTCGGCCCCGGGGCGGTCATTGCCGGCCCGGCGATCGTGACCCAATATGACACGACCACGGTCTTGCCGCCGGGATGGGCCGCGCGAGTCGACGCTGTCGGCAACCTGATCGCGGAGCGGGACACCACCGGACGGGAGAGCGACGATGCGCGCTGAGGAACTGGTGATCGACCCGGTCGCGCTCGAGATCTTCCGCAGCGCGATGACCGCTGTGGCCGAGGAGATGGGCGCCTCGCTGGCGCGCAGCAGCTACTCGCCCAACATCAAGGAGCGGCTGGACTTCTCCTGCGCGCTGTTCGACCATACCGGTCGTATGGTCGCGCAGGCAGCCCACATCCCGGCCCATCTGGGCTCCATGCCGGACTCGGTCGCCACCGCCATCCAGCAGTTCCCGGATTTCGCGCCCGGCGACACCGTCGTGCTCAATGACCCCTTCCTCGGCGGCAACCACCTCCCGGACATCACGATGGTCTCGCCGATCTTCGTCGATCTCGATGGCGAGCAGCGGCTGGTCGGCTTCGCCGCCAACCGGGCCCACCACGCCGACGTCGGCGGCATGTCCCCCGGCTCGATGCCGATCGCCACCGAGATCTACCAGGAGGGCATCATCATCCCACCGATCAAGCTCTGGGAGCGCGGCGAGCTCAACCGGGCTGCCATGGCGCTGATCCTGCGCAACGTGCGCACTCCGGAGGAGCGGCGCGGGGACCTCGCGGCGCAGCTTGCGGCGAACCGGACCGGGATCCGGCGGGTGCAGGAGCTGGTGAGCCGCTACGGGCTGGCGCAGTTCCGGGCGCTCTGCGATGCGCTGATCGCCTACGCCGAGCGTATCACCCGCGCCACCATCGCCGGCATCCCGGACGGCGTCTACCGCTTCACCGACTATCTGGACGACGACGGCGTGAGCGAGCAGCCCGTGCCGATCACGGCCACGGTCACGGTGCAGGGCAGCGAGATGGTCGTCGACTTCACCGGCAGCGCGCCTGAGCGGCCGGGCAGCATCAACGCGGTCGAGACGGTGACCAAATCGGCGGTCTACTACGTCGTGCGCTGCCTGATGCCGGAGGACGCGCCGATGAACCACGGCGCCTTCGTCCCGGTGCGGGTCATCGCTCCGGCTGGCACGGTGGTCAACGCCCGGCCGCCGCGACCGGTCGCCGGCGGCAACGTGGAGACCTCGCAGCGGATCGTGGACGTGGTCTTCGGCTCGCTGGCACAGGCGCTGCCGGACGTCATCCCGGCTGCCAGCCAGGGAACGATGAACAACCTCACCGCCGGCGGGATCGACCCGCGGAGCGGCCGCCCGTTCGCCTACTACGAGACGATGGGTGGGGGGATGGGAGCACGGCCCGGGCTGGACGGCATCTCCGGTGTCCACGTGCACATGAGCAACACGATGAACACGCCGGTGGAGGCCTTCGAGTATGCCTACCCGATGCGGATCACCCGCTACCAGCTCCGCGACGGCTCTGGAGGAGCAGGAGCAGCGCGGGGTGGCAACGGCCTGATCCGTGAGATCCTCTTTCTCACCGAGAGCGACGTGACGCTCCTGACCGAGCGGCGACGCCTCGCCCCCTGGGGACTGCACGGAGGCGAACCAGGAAGTCCCGGCGAGAACGTGTTGCAGCGTGCCAGCGGCGAAACCGTGCGGCTGCGCGGCAAGCACCGCTTCACCGCTCAGCCCGGTGACCGCCTGACTATCCATACTCCAGGGGGAGGCGGCTGGGGCGCAGCACCAGCGAGCGGCCGGTAACGGCGAGTCCGTCCCCGCCAGCCTCTCGCTGATCTCCGCCGGTCGAGCGGCGGGACACTCATTATCCCAGTGTCCTCCGCGAATCAGGACCGGGGTACTGTACCTTCCTTGTCGATAAGCCTGTACATCTCTCACAGCCGCCCGCGCCTGACCGCACCAGTTTCAGGATCTGCGTGGGCGGCCAGGGAAGGGAAACGGGATGTACGGGCATGATTTTGAACAGGACAGACCGGGTCCGATGCCGGTTTGCCCGTTTTTTCGCTTGAGCAGCGACCCGGAGGCGCGAGCGCTCTCGCTCGGCCGGGATCGGGTCTGCCGCGCTGGCCACAAGCAGGCCATCGCGATTGACTGGCAGGCGAACTACTGCCTCGATGCCTTCCACGAGTGCCCGCTGTACCAGGCCACTCGCCAGGCCCGGCAGGAGCAGGCCGCCGAGCAGCTTCTGCATCTCCTGCACCGCGAGCGTGCGCGCGCCCGCGCCGTCCCTGGCCCACCCCGCTCGGCAGTCCAAACAGCAACAGCCCCACGGGGCACTCGACGCGAGGCGACGACGCCGTTCTGGGTCCGGCGACCGGTGACGGCCATTGTCGCGACTGTCGTCGCGGTCGTCGGCTTTTGGGCCGGTATCGCGCTGGCCAGCGGTGGGCCGGGCAGCATCATTCGCCCCGGATCAGAAGCGGGCGAGCGCTCCACGAGCTCGAATCCGGCCCAGGCCTACACGCTGACCACCGAGCGGCCGACTCCAGCACCGACACCACCGCCACCCCCGGCCCTCAATCCACCACCTGGCACGAGCCTGTCGCTCGGCAGCGCCACGCGCCCGCAACCTCCAGCCGCGACCCCGAACCCGGGCACCGCGCCCGCGCCAGCACCGCCCGCGCGCGATACCGTAACGCCCGAGGACTCTCCTCCGCCCGCACCGTCCTACCAGCAACCACCGGCGGTTCAACCCACCCCGGCGCCGACTCCGTGGCCTTCACCCAGCGGCGAGAGCGAACCGCCGCCAGCGCCGAGCCCTTCTACCACCCCAGTACCGACACCCGCTCCCGTGTTCTCTGCAACGCCTGAGCCTCCCCCGGCGCCTGCTCCGACGCCGACGCCGGTTCCCACCCCCACTCCAACGCCGAGCCCGACACCCGACCCCTGGAATTCGGTGCCACCAGCCGCTCGTGCCGGCCAATACGTCTCGCCGAGCAGTGTGGCCGCCCTGACGGTCGGCATGCGCCAGGTCACGGTGGACGGCGCAGAACTGCTCGGCCCCTACCGGCTCTCGATCGATGGCCCGTACGAAGCCCTGCCGTATCATGCAGCGGTGCTCTTCGGCCAGGGCAGCGGCTACGAACTCGCGTCGGCCAGCGTCTCGACTGGCGACCAGGTGCGCCGCGCCATCATCATCGTCGAGGGACTGTCCAACCCTGGGCCGGTGACGCCGACACTCCGGTTCAGCGTCAATGGGCTGACGCTCTGGGAGGGGATGAGCCCATTCCCGTTCGGGGACTGGGGCAGCGTCGCCTGGGTCGTCGATGATCCGTCCCTGCTGATCGGTTCCTCGATCCGGCTAACGATTTCCAACGCATCGCCCGGAGCAGCGCAGGAAGAGCCTTGGGTCGCGATCGCGACGGTAACGATCTACTACGAATGAAGACGAAAAACCGCCCCAGCAGAGCTGGGGCGGCGGTCAGGGAAGGAGGTGATGTGGCAACTGACGTGAGGAGGAGGCAGGTCCGGTCAGGACCCGACATAAGTCTACCAGGGTTGACCCGGGAGTGCAAGGGCCCGGGCGTCAACCGATCCAGGCAGCCAGCATCGAGACGATCGGTGCCAGGGCCAGTCCAGGTAAGAACGAGGCCACGCGGATACGGGTCAGGCCGAGCAGGTTGATGCCCAAGCCAAGGATCATCACGCCTCCCACGCCGGTGACGAGCAGGATGCGCGGGTCGTTGGCCGGATCGGGGAGCGCCTGCGCCAGCAGCCCGGCCGCCAGCGAGACTCCGCCCTGGTAACCCAGGATCACCAAGATCGAAAACCCTACCCCGATGCCGAACACGCTCGCCAGCGCGATCGACGAGAGCCCGTCGAGCGTCGCCTTGATCACGAGCAGAGTGGCGTCGCCGGTGAGCCCATTGTTGATCGATCCGATGAGCGTCAGCGGCCCGACGCAGAACAGCAGGCTCGCTGCCACGAATCCCTCGGTGAAGCTTCCACCACCGCGGAACCGGCGCTTGAGCCAATCACCGGCACCCTCCAGCACCTCCTCGACCCGCCACCACTCACCGAGTAGCCCGCCGACCACCAGCGCCAGCAACCCGAGCACGACACCGTCGATTCGCCCGCTCGAAGCCCGCCCGAGGGTAGACGCCATCGTCATGCCGATGAAGATGCTCATCAGGCCCACCCCCTGGACCATGATCCGCTGCATCCGCTCGGGCAGGCGCCCGCGTAGCGCCAGCCCCGCCAGGGTTCCGGCCAGCACAGTCGCCGCATTGATCCAGGTACCACTGGTACGCGTCCACAGCTCGACCGGATCCACCGCGTCCCCCATCCCGGGCATCACGTCACACAGCGCCCCATCATACGGCAGGTTAGCGGACCTGAGGCCGTACGTTCAGCCTGAGACGGGCCGGCGCCGCTGAATGGTCGAGCCACGCAGCGGCGCCGGGCGGGAAGGGGGAGCCGGTAGATCTTCGAGCTCTCGATGGAGAACATCGGCAGCAGCGCCCATAAGGTTGAGAGGGATAGAAGGCTACAGGCTACCCGAGACAGTACCGGAGGAATGCTGAGGCTACCGTCAGGACACCAGCACCCAGAGCGGCAGCCAGCACCAACGTCCGGAAATGCGGGGCCGGCAGTCGCGTGCCCAGGCGCACGCCGAGCAGGGTTCCCAGCAAAGCGCCTGGCAGCCAGATCGCCGTCGTCGTCAGCAGCGCATCCGGCGCCAGTGCCCCGTTGACGAGCAGCAGGAACAGCCCTGCCGCGTTGGTGAGCACGAAGTAGACGGCCAGATCGGCGATGAACCGCGCCGGCTCCAGCCCGAGCCGGCTGAGGTAGAAGATCAGCGGCACGCCGCTCAGCGAGGTGGTCGTCCCGAGCACACCGCTCAGGAACCCGGTCAGCAGGGGAAGCACCGTGCCGCCGCGCTGGCGATCGCGCCTCGGCTGCGGCCGCGCTCGGAGCATCAGGAGCGCGGCGACAACTACAGCGGCGCCGATCACCGGGCGTACTGCCTCGGGGTCGAGCGTCGCCAGCAGACGCGCCCCGAGCGCCAGGCCGGGCAGGCTTCCGGCGCTCAGCAGCCCGACGCGCCGCCAGCTCACCCAGGGGCGCAGCCTCCAGGCAACCGTCACCCTGGTGACGAGGGCGACGGAGAGGTTCGCAGCGACGACAACGGCCGGTGGATAGTCTAGGGCGAGGAGCAGCGGGGTACTGAGAAGCCCATAGCCGAAGCCAGTCATGCCAGCGAGCACCGCGGCTCCGGCGGCCACCAGCCCTCCAGCGACGGTCGGAAATAGCTCCATGCTCTCTCGATGCACGTTCTGGGCCGCGCTGAGCGAAGCGGCCCGCAGCCTCCGCAGCATACCCCAGCGCCGCGACGCCGGGAATGCCGCCGGGCTGCCGGCCTCTCACTCTGGCCAGTTCGAGAGCAGGTGCGTACCATGCCGGCAGGCAGTAGCTCGAGGGGGCATCCTGTGGACGACCATGAGATCGAACGGTACCGGGCAAACGTGCAGGCCGAGGTAGACAGCGCCGCGCTCTACCGGGCACTGGCCGAGGTCGAGCCGGCGGCCGAGCTCGCCGAGGTCTACCGCCGGCTGGCTGCGATGGAAGAGCAGCACGCCGATCTGTGGCGTCGCCGCCTGGCCGAGTGCGGTGCGCCCATCCCGCCACCACAGCCAGGGTGGCGTACCAGGATATTGATCTGGCTGGCCCGTCGCTTCGGCCCAGGTATCGTGCTGCCAGTAGTCGCCGGCCGCGAGCGAGTAGACGAGAGCAGCTACCGCCAGCAGCCAGAGGCGACTGAGGCCGGATTGTCGGCGACTGAACATAGCCACGCGCGTATCCTCCTGCTCATCAGCCGGGAGCGGCCGACTGGCCTGAGCGGCGGCGCTCTGGCCCGGATCGAAGGCCGGCACCGGGCGACCGGCGGGAACGCCCTGCGCGCTGCGGTGCTGGGTGCAAACGACGGTCTCGTCTCGAACGTCAGCCTGGTCATGGGCGTCGCCGGAGCCGACCTAGCACCGCGCACCATCCTCGTCACTGGCCTGGCCGGCCTGCTCGCCGGTTCGCTCTCGATGGCGCTGGGCGAGTGGCTGTCGGTGCAGAGCGCGCGCGAGCTCTATGCCCACCAGATCCAGATCGAGCGCGAGGAGTTGCTGGCCTTCCCCGAAGAGGAGCGCGCAGAGCTGGAGCTCATCTACCGCGCGAAAGGGTTGCCGGCGGAGCAGGCCCGGGCGCTGGCCGATCGCCTCATCCAGGAGCCGGAAGCGGCGCTCGAGACCCTCGTGCGCGAGGAGCTGGCCATCGACCCCGAAGAGCTAGGCGGCTCGGCGTGGGAAGCCGCCGCCATGTCGTTCATGCTCTTCGCGGTCGGCGCGATCATCCCGGTCATCCCATACTTCTTCACCGGTGGGTTGCTCGCGGCCGGCGTCAGCCTGGGGTTGAGCGCGCTGGCGCTGTTCGTGATCGGTGCGGGCATCACCCTCATCACCGGCCGGAGCGCGCTCCGCTCCGGCCTGCGCCAGGTACTGATCGGCGCTGCGGCGGCGGCGATCACCTTCGGCGTCGGCCGGCTGGTCGGCGTCATGCTGGCCGGTTAGACGTCACGCAAGTTCTAGCACGTCGCGCTAGTGACGACACGCATCGGCCCTCATGGTCGAGCATCTCCTGGCGCTCCGGGCATCGAGGCCGGCGTGCCAGGCTCTAAGCTGGCAGCGCGATGTTCTGGTTCAGCCGGAACACGTTCGCCGGGTCATACCGTCGCTTCACCGTCGACAGCCGCTCGTAGGCCGGACCATAGGCGGCTCGTATTCGCGCCTCGCCCTCGTCGCCGGTCAGCTCGTTCACGTACACCGCGTTGGGCAGCCTGGGACGAACGTCAGCCCACAGCGTCCGGAGCCAGGCGATGTTGTCGTCATCAGCCCTCGGATCTGCCCAAATAGATAGAGCCGTAAAGGAATACGCCGCCTGGCGGTGGGGAAAGGCCGTGGCCTCCGGGGCAACACGCGCGACTGCGCCGCCCATCTGGACGAAGATTACCAGGCTTTGGGGTGAAGGGCATCTGGCGAAGTGGTCGGCGGCGATCCCGATCATCTCTTCGTCGAGCCTGTCCAGGATGTTCGAGCGCATGTAGTAGCGGAGACCTGGTGCCGCGACCTGGTCGATCATCTGCTGGACCGCCACATAGGGTATCGGACCGACCTGCTCCATCACCGGCGTGCTCAGACGCCGGAGCGGGGCGACGACCGGCTCGGCCGACCCTAGATCCCCGGTGTAGCAGGCCACGACGCCCGCCAGCGGCTGCCCCTCCGGGCTGTGCAGGAGCGCCAGGGTGGCCGAAAGCGCATCCGGGGCAGTCGCCAGATAGTCGCGGGGGTCGCGGAAGACGTTCACCGCCTGAGCGATCGGATAACCGATCAGCCCTCCGTAGAGCATGGGCCCCACCGGGTGGAGCTGGTACTCGAACCGGGTGACGACCCCGAAGTTTCCGCCACCGCCCCGCAGCGCCCAGAAGAGATCCGGGTTGTCTTCGGCGCTCGCTCTGAGTTGAGCGCCGTCGGCGCTGATCACTTCGGCCGTGAGAACGTTATCTACCGTAAGGCCATGCTCGCGCATCAGCCATCCCATGCCACCACCCAGTGTCAGGCCGGCGATCCCGGTGTGCGAGACCTGACCGCCGGTCACGGCCAGCCCGTGCTCTTGAGTGGCGCGGTCGAGTTCGCCCCAGCGCACCCCTCCCTCGGCGCGTGCCCGCCGGTCTTGTGGGTCGACCTCGACCCTCCTCATCGGGGAGAGATCGATGACGAGGCCACCGTCGCAGGTCGAGTGTCCTGGGAAGCTATGCCCGCCGCCTCGCACCGCGATCAACAGATCGTAGGTTCGGGCGAACTGGACGGCGAGCGCGACATCGGCTGTGCCAGCGCACTGCGCGATCAACGCCGGGCGCCGGTCGATCATGCCGTTCCAGACATGCCGGGACTCGTCATAGCCGGGATCGCCTGCACGCAGCAGCGTGCCGCGCAACCTGGCGCGCAGGTCATCGATGGCGCTGGCGGGAATCGCCCGCGGCTCGCCGGCCATCGTCATCGCCTGGACTGGTATCGCCACGTTGTGCCTCCACTTCCCGAACTGCCAGCGCCCCACGGCACTGAGGCCGACTGTAGGCGCTCTCCTGGCCGAACGCCAGTCCACCGGCTGGTCGATCCGTGCTCAGCCTCTGCTCGAACAGTGCTCATCGCACTTGCCGGCCGGTTTGGGCCGGGCCCGTCGACCACCCACCGAAGACTACGCGGGCAGCGTCAACGGATCGTGAAAAGCTGCCCGGGGGGAGGATGGGAAGGACCCCTTCCTTCCAGCTCGTGCCTCGGTGCCCGCAGTTCCTTCCGCTCGAGGCTCCAATGCCTGGCCAGGAGCGTAGCGAGCGGCTGTTCGGTTAGCGTTCGGGCGACCACGCATACGTATGTACGGACGCTCGAACGGACCAGGGAGGAGAATATCTATAGGACCACTAGGAGTGCGGCCACGGGGAAGGAGGGGCGCAGAAAGGATCCGCGCCGGGTGCGAGGGTGCCTCGCACCGTGCCGGCGCAGGGTCGAGCGACCCGTTACTGAGGAGCCGCAATGACTCTAAACCTCGTGCAGCGGGACGTGCAGCCGCGGGCGCTCCTCGTACGTCTCCATTTCGACCGTCTGGACGACGTAGGTCGCTTCGGAAGAAGTCGAGGCGGCCAGCACCTGGCCGTGGCGGTCCATGGCCACGATATTCATCACATTGTGGCGCTCGGCGAAGGGATCATCGAGCTGGCGGAGGTCGAGCATGGCCTGGCGCAGCGCCTCCTCGAGCGAGAGCCCATGACGGAGGTACATAACCACGCTGTGGGCAGAGGCGCAGCGGATCGCCATCTCGCCCCGCCCGGTACACGCCGCGGCGCCGTAGCGGTTATCGGCGTAGTTACCAGCGCCGATGATGGGGGAATCGCCCAGCCGCCCCGGCCACTTGAAGCCCCAGCCGCTGGTCGAGACCGCACAGGCAATGTCCCCGTTCAGATCGCGCACGATGACGTTGGTGGTACCGAAGATCTCCTTGTGGAGCAGCTTGACCCAGTCCTTCACCGCCTGCATGTAGAGCTGGTACGAGTCCTCGTACACGCTCGAGCGGGTCGTGGCCTCGCCGCCGACGACCGCGCGCCAGGCCTGCTCGGCCTCGGGCGTCAGCAGGTCAGCCGGCTCGAAACCGTGGTAGCGGGCGAAGAGCTCGGCGCCCTCGCCGACCAGCATCACGTGCGGAGTCACCTCCATCACCTTGCGCGCGATCTCGATCGGATGGGGATAGCGCTTGACGGCACCCACCGCCCCAGCCGCCAGAGTTCGCCCATCCATGATGCTGGCATCGAGCTCCACCTGGCCCAGGATGTTCGGGATCCCACCGGTGCCGACCCCCTGGTCGTCGAGGTCATCCTCGACAGCACGCACGGCAGCGACAGCCGCATCGATCGCGCTACCGCCGGCGCGCAGGATCTCGATCGCGGCCGGAAAGCCGACCCGAGCATTGGCGCTGCCGACGATGACACCGCGAATATCCTGATGCGACACCGGTCTTCTCCCTTCTCTGACACGCCCCTGACGCGCCCGGCATTATAAGGCGTCTTGATGCGGCGTCCACATGGCACAGCTCGCCGTACCTTGGCATAATGCAGAAGCTATCCGAGCGATCGCAAGCGAGAGGGACACCGATGGGCATCATCTTTACGCTGCTTCGTGGATACCTGCTGGCACGACTCCTCAGCCGCGCGCCGCGAGCCCTGCGCTGGTTGTTCGTCTTCCGGCCCGGCACGCGGCTCTGGTGGGGCGCCCTGGCCTTCGCCGCGGCCCGGAGCGCCCGCCGCGTGCTGCGTCGATAACCGGGTTGGCGGCCTCCTCAGCGCTCGAGCCCGACCACGAACGATTTTCCGGGGAAGCTCGATTCCGGCCCGCAAACATGCTGTAACGGGCTCGACCAGAGGACACAACGGTATCGCCATCTGTGCAGATGTAGCGGCGCACGGCTGCCTTCTCCAGCGTACGCGCTCTGCATGCAAGTGGGGCCGGCATTCCATACGACGAGCGCACGAGCCGCGATGCAGACGGGCGACACCACGCCTGTGCGGTGTTAATCTGATTGAGAGGACGCACAGCATCGCACAGCTCGGAGGTGAACCATGTATCGCTTGCCGGGCAAGCGAGCGATCGTCACCGGCGCTGGGCGCGGGATCGGCAAAGCGATCGCGCGGAAGTTCCTGGAAGAGGGTGCCCGCGTCCTGATCTGCGACATCGTGCCCGAGCGGGTGACACACGCGGTGAGTGAGCTCAGCCCGCTCGGGCAGATCGAGGGGCTGGCAGGGGACGTCACTGACCCCGCGTTTTGCCAGGCGCTCGTCGCGCGCGCACGCGAGCGCTTCGGAGGGCTCGATGTCTTGGTCAACAACGCCGGGATCGGATGGTTCGAGCCGTTTCTCGAGCACTCCCTCGACACATGGGATCGGACACTCCAGGTCAACCTGACCGCCGTCTTCGTCCTAAGCCAGCACACGGCTCGGCTCATGGCCGAGCAGGGTACTGGTGGGGCTATCGTGAACATCGCCTCGACCAACGGTCACGTCGGCGAACGCGGGCTGGCCGCCTACAACGCCTCTAAAGCCGGCGTCGTGCTGCTGACCAAGACCATGGCAATCGAGCTCGCACCTCACAACATCCGTGCCAACTGCGTCTCGCCTGGCTTCATCCTGACCGAGCTGGCCCGGGAGGCCGGAGCCGATGAGACATTCATTCGCGAGTACGTGCAGAAAATTCCGCTCGGGCGATACGGGCGCCCGGAGGAGGTCGCGAACCTGGTCGCCTTCCTGGCGTCGGACGAGGCCTCCTTCATCACCGGCGAGTCGGTGATCATCGACGGCGGGCAGCTCGCTGAGGAGTAATCTGTCACACCAGGCGTCCGGATTGTGGACAGGAGGCATCGGAGCTCCGCAAGGCGGCACTTTGCATGCGCTCCAAGCGACGCAGGCGTGCCTGCCCGAGCGTGGCTGCATGGAATACCGAGAACTCAGCCCATGCGCGCGGATGTCGTACCGGCGTCCTCGTGCCGGATAGCCACGACCGCGTGGAAACGCAACCGGACGCGCCGCCGAGTGCTGCCCAGCAGCGTCAACCGCTGCGGCCCGCTGGCAATCACCCGGAACGGCTTCCCATCGATATCCACGAGGAAGCGCACCGTCGGACCCTCGAAGACGACCTGGTCGACCTGCCCCTGGAAGACCGGCTCGTCCCCCGGCACCACGCCGTCGCTCAGCACTTCGATGTTCTCGGGACGCACGAACAGGAGCGCAGTTTCTCCTGGCTGGAGTCCCTGGGTATCGACCGCCTGCAACTCGAGCGTTCCGCTCTTCACCACGACCGAGCGTTGGCCGTCCCGCTGGTGCACGCGAACTACCTCACCGGTAGCGACGTTGTTGTCCCCTACGAAATTGGCAACGAACTCCGTCGCCGGACGCAAGTAGATATCGAGCTGCGTGCCCACCTGCTCGACTCGTCCGGCGTTCATGACACAGATACGATCCGAGATGGCGAACGCCTCAGACTGGTCATGGGTCACGTAGATAGCTGTCTTCCGGGTGCGGCGCTGGAGCTCGAGGATGCTGTACTTGAGCTGGTCACGCAGGTTCCGGTCGAGTGCCGAGAGCGGCTCGTCGAACAGCAGCACCCGGGGATCGGTCGCCAGCACCCGGGCCAGCGCCACTCGCTGCTGCTGGCCACCGGAGAGCTGGGAGGGCATCCGCGAGCCGAAGCCCTGCAGGTTCACGAGCTCGAGCATCTCCTCGACCCGGCGCTGCACCTCAGCCTTCGGCCTGCGCTTGATCTTGAGGCCGAAGGCGATGTTCTCAGCGACGGTCAGGTGAGGAAACAGCGCGTGCGATTGGAAGACGAAACCGATGTTGCGCCGGTGCGGCGGCACGTGGTTGACCACCTGACCGTCGAAGCGAATCTCCCCTTCGGTTGGCTCGATCAACCCGGCGACGATCCGCAGCGTTGTAGTCTTGCCGCAACCTGACGGGCCGAGCAGAGTCACGAACTCGCCCTCGGCGATATCCAGGCTGACATGATCCACCGCAATTGTCTGACCGTACCGCTTGGTGACTTCGACAAGCTCGACCCGTGCCATCGGTTCTCCGCTCTCCCGGTCTTCTCCTGAGCGACGAGCTCCGACGACGGTGCCCGTGCCCTCAGTGTCGTTCCCAGTCCCGGCCTCCGGCTTGCCTCAGATCAGATACGTCCCTTTGAGGTAACGAGAGCCGAAGAACCGGAAGAAGGCGATCACCACTACGAACGAGACGATCTGCATCGTGGAGGCCAGCGCGGCCGTCGACGGCTGGATGCCGGCCGTGCGGGTCAGGTTGAAGACACGCAGCGCGGCGGTGGTGTTGCCTGGCCCAGCGACGAAGAGCGTGACCAGGAACTCGTTGAAGACGATCACGAAGGTGAGCAGAATGCCGGCGCTGATCCCCGGGCCGAGCAGCGGGAGCTCGACGCGGAAGAGCGTCTGCAACCGGTTCGCGCCGAGGCAGCGCGCCGCCTCCTCGTACACCTGCGGCAAGTCGCGCAGCGCCACGATGATCGGGATCAGCATCAACGGGTAGGTGCCGACCACGTAGGCACCGATCAGCCCGGTGAGTGACTGGGCGATGTGGAAGAGGAAGTTGTAGACGATGACCAGGCTGATACCCATGACCGCCGCCGGCGTGTAGAGCGCCAGGTTGAGGATCGCGAGGAGCAGGCCCTTACCGGGGATCGGAAAGCGGACAATGGCGTACGCCGCCGGTAGTGCGACTAGCAGGTTGAGCACGATGCTGATGACGGTGACCTCGAACGAGAGCAGCAAGTTGTCTTTGAAGCTCCCGAAGACATGCTGATAGGGGCTGAGCGAGATACCGTCGGGAGTTCGCAGCGAGTAGGCGAAGGTTGTCAGGAACGGCAGGACGAAGATGAGCATCCAGAGCCAGATGTACCCGTGCTGCACGAGGTCGAGGATCCGCCGCCGCTGCCGAACCACACTCGTCCAAAGCCTAGGGCGCCTCGCTACACTGTCTCGGCGCTCGGCGAGCGCCTTGCCTCCGGTGACCATCGCTCACGCTCCCAACGCCCCGCGCGAGAGCCGCAGCGAGAGCCAGGTCACGCCGAAGGCAAGCGCCATGAGGACGACGCCCATCGCGGCGGCCAGTCCGTAGTCGAACTGGATCACGCCCTTCTGGTAGAGCGCGATCGCCAGCACGCGCTGCTCGCTGATCGTGCCCAGCACCAGGGGCTGCACGTAGACACCCAGGTTCCAACCGAAGCACATCAGCAGGCCTGCCAGGATCCCGCTGCGGCTGAGCGGGAAGAGTACTCGCCAAAAAGTCTGCCAGGGCTGCGCGCCGAGGCAGGTCGCAGCCTCCTCCAGCATCGGATCCACGTTGGACAGAGCGGCGCCGATGTTCATCACCATGAACGGCAGCGTGAAGATGGCCATCGCGAAGAGTACCGACGGGAGCGAGTACAGAAGGCTCGTCCCTTCGATCCCGAGCAGGTTCAACGCTGGAGCCAATGGGCCATTAGGGAGGAAGAGGTAGTGCATGCCGAGCGAGAGATAGAGGGGCCCGAAGAGCGGGAACATCATCGTCGCGCGCACCAGGTCGCGGTAGCGCACCTTGCGCACCAGGATATACGCGAAGGGATAGCCGACGATCAGGTCCAGCAAGGAGGAGAGGCCCGCCAGGTAGATCGTTTCCCAGAGATTCGGCAGATAGCGTTCCGCGATCGTGCGGTAGTTCTCGACGGTGTGCTCCGCAGTGAAGAAGAACGTCGCCTCGCGGGTCAAGCTGACACGGACGAGGTAGACCAGCGGGACGACCGAGAGCAGCAGCGAGGTCAGGAAGGCGGGCAAGAGCAGCCCGAGGCCGCTCACGAGCTGACGGTGCTCGCGCAGCCAGCTCGCGAGCCCGGCACGCGGCCGCTCAACTGCCAGGGGTCGAACCGACCCGGCCATTTCTAACTCCTCATCGCCCGCTTGGCACTCGACTCCGGCAAGCTACTGGTCACACGGCTCGCCTGCCACGTGCTCTGCATCCCGGGCATCAGTCCTCTTGCCCTCGCAGTCGCTCGATCCCCGCTAGCGGGCACTCTGGGTGGTGACCCAGCGTGCGATCGATGCCCGTCGCCTGTTCGCCGAGAGCGGGGCACCGGCCCGATCACCCACTGGCGCGCCCGCTCGCCGCCCGCCGGGACGACCGCCCTGGGGCCTGGCCAGGCGGGCACGGGCGAGCGAAGCGACCATTGCGCTACAGTCCGAGTCGCTGTGAATAGTAATCGAACCACTCCTTACTATGGTTAGTGCCGCCTACTAGTTGCGGGGTGGGCGTGCGGCTGGCCATCCTTGCGGCCGGCGCGTGACGCCGAGGAGGGCGCGCTATGCGGTTTGAGAGCCAGGTGCCGGCGCGCATCAAGCACCACTACCGAGTTGGAGACGTCGTGTACGCCGAGTTCGCCTGCTGGCGCTGCGGCTGGAAGCTGGGCGACGCATCGGCTGAAGTCTACCCAGGCCACGCGCTGCACTGGATGTTTGGAGTGCCGCCTGGTTTCATGCCCGTCTGGGATGGCGACCCATCAGCACCTGACGTCATCCGCCCGACCAAGAAGCGGCGGCAGGAGTGGCGTAAGCTACGCCGCAAGGCCGAGACATCGAGCTTGGCGCGGATCAGACTTAAGTCCGGCTCTGAGGCAATCATCCCGTACCGCGACCCTGATACACACGAAGAGCGTGGCGCTCTGATGACAGTATTGCTCCCCCGCCTCATGGAGTGCGAGCGGTGTCACACCATCAACCGGCTAGAACCGCCGTCTTGACCCCGTGCCGCTGTGTATGTACACTCGCGGCAGTTGGATAGCGGTGTAGCGCCCATCAGGGGCCTGACGACTCCCTCCCGCATCGAGCTCGAGGGGGTGAGATGGAGGCTGCCCGATGGGCGATACCACTCTCACCCCGAACCAGCGCCGCACCCTCGCGGCGCGTCAGGCCTACCGGCGCAAGTACGCCGCGACCCCCGAGCAGCAGCGCGAGCACTACGCGGAGCTGGCGCGTCGGCGCGCTGGCCGCATCGACCTCACGCCTGAGGAGACGGCGGCGCTCGTGGCCGTGTACGACCTCCTGCGCCCGATCGCTGAGCGCGCGCGGCGCAAGCTGGCCGCTGCCGGCTCTCCGAGCGGAGAGGAGGGCAGCGGCGATGCGTAAGACGGCGACGCCCCCGGCCGGGCTCCGGGGGCATCGACCTCGACCAGCGGCGTCCGCGACAGGTGCGCCTGCTGGTGGTCAGTATACCCCCTGGGGGCATGCCCCGGCAAGCGAGAGGGGGCGGCGATGGCGGTGATCCATCCTGGCGCCCCCTGGCCCTACGAGCACCTGGTCGGTCATGCCTGCTTCTACTGTCATCTCCCAGTCGAGCCCCCAGCGGTCGTGTGGTTCGGCTCCGAGGGCCCGCTCCTTTTGCACCCCGGCTGCGTGCTCGACCTCTTCGTGCGCCTTGCGCGTGACGTGCATGAGATCGAGTGCACGACCGGTCGCCCCACGACGGTG